>NC_007651.1:0-1269733 GCF_000012365.1 Burkholderia thailandensis E264 | reverse complement strand
CCTGTCGTCAGCCGTTTCATCCGTCACGTCGGCTCGTGCCGCGCGCGATACCGCGCGGCGCGTTGCCTCGCGCGCGCGTCAGTCGGCCTGCTTGCGCAGGAACGCCGGAATGTCGTACGTGTCGACACCCTTCTCCTGCAGCGCCTGCACGTGCGACGCGGCCGTCTCGCGCGAATTGCGCCACACGGCCGGCGTATCGAACGCGCCGTAGTCGCCCGTGCTCACGTGATGCGAAGCCGCGTAGCCCTGCGGCGCCGCGCTGATCGGCTGGTTGTCCGTGCCGGTGCGCAGCAGCGTCATCGGCGCCGACTGCTGCTTCTTCGCCGCGCGGCCGAGGCCCGTCGCGACGACGGTCACGCGCAGCGCGTCGCCCATCGCGTCGTCGTACACGGCGCCGAAGATCACGGTGGCGTCGTCGGCCGCGTAGCTCTTGATCGTGTTCATCACTTCGCGCGTTTCCGACAGACGCAGCGAGCGGCTCGACGTGATGTTGACGAGCACGCCGCGCGCGCCCGACAGATCGACGCCTTCGAGCAGCGGGCTCGCGACCGCCTGCTCGGCAGCCAGGCGCGCGCGATCGACGCCGGCGACCGTCGCCGTGCCCATCATCGCCTTGCCCTGCTCGCCCATCACCGTCTTCACGTCCTCGAAGTCGACGTTCACGAGGCCATCGACGTTGATGATCTCGGCGATGCCCGCGACCGCGTTGTTGAGCACGTCGTCAGCGCACTGGAAGCACTTGTCCATCTCGGCGTCGTCGCCCATCACCTCGAACAGCTTGTCGTTCAGGACGACGATCAGCGAGTCGACGTGATCCTCCAGTTGCTGCGAACCCGCTTCCGCGACGCGCATCCGCTTGCCGCCTTCGAACTCGAACGGCTTGCTCACGACGCCGACGGTCAGAATGCCCATCTCCTTCGCGATCTGCGCGACGACGGGCGCCGCGCCCGTGCCGGTGCCGCCGCCCATGCCGGCCGTGATGAACACCATGTGCGCGCCGCGCAGCGCGTCGGCGATCCGCTCGCGCGCCTCCTCGGCCGCAGCACGGCCCATCTCAGGCTTCGCGCCGGCGCCGAGGCCGGTGTTGCCGAGCTGGATGACGGACGGCGCGCGCGAGCGCGACAGCGCCTGGGCGTCGGTGTTCATCACGACGAAATCGACGCCCTGCACCCCCTTGTTGATCATGTGCTGCACCGCGTTGCCACCCGCACCGCCAACGCCGATCACCTTGATGATCGTGCCGTTGGTTTCGGTTTCCAGCATTTCGAATTCCATTGTTGCCTCCGTCAAGAAAAGAACCGCTACTCGGCCGTTATTCGGCGGAAGATCGGGCAACCCTCCGTCGCGCGCCGGCCGCCGGCACCGGCGCGAATTTCGAAAACGGTTAGAAGTTGCTGAGGAACCACTCCTTCATCCGCGAGAAGATCTGCCCCGCGGAACCGGATTGCACGGCGACCTTGCGCCCGCGCATCCGTTGAGCGCTGCCCTCGACGAGCAGCCCCATCGCCGTCGAATAGCGCGGATTGCGCACGACGTCCGAGAGCCCGCCCGCATATTCCGGCGCGCCGATGCGCACCGGCTTCAGGAAAATGTCTTCGCCCAGCTCGACCATGCCGGGCATCATCGCAGCCCCGCCCGTCAACACGACACCGGAACTGAGTAACTCTTCGTAACCGGACTCGCGCACGACCTGCTGCACGAGCGAGAACAGCTCCTCGACGCGCGGCTCGATGACGGCCGCGAGCGCCTGCCGCGACAGCGTGCGCGGGCCGCGTTCGCCCAGGCCCGGCACTTCGACCATTTCGTCCGGATCGGCGAGCGCCTGCTTCGCGATCCCGTAGCCGACCTTGATGTCTTCGGCGTCGGGCGTCGGCGTGCGCAGCGCCATCGCGATGTCGC
This sequence comes from Burkholderia thailandensis E264, assembly GCF_000012365.1. Taxonomy (NCBI): domain Bacteria; kingdom Pseudomonadati; phylum Pseudomonadota; class Betaproteobacteria; order Burkholderiales; family Burkholderiaceae; genus Burkholderia; species Burkholderia thailandensis. The sequence continues at coordinate 1,267,834 of NC_007651.1, read as the reverse complement.
TCGTGATCTGGTCGCCCGCGATCGGAATCACCGCCGTGTGGCGAATCGCGCCTTCGGCGAAGATCGCGATGTCCGTCGTGCCGCCGCCGATGTCGACGAGCACGACGCCCAAGTCCTTCTCGTCTTCCGTCAGCACCGCAAGCGACGACGCGAGCGGCTGCAGGATCAGGTCGTTCACCTCGAGCCCGCAGCGGCGCACGCACTTGACGATGTTTTGCGCGGCGCTCACCGCGCCCGTCACGATGTGCACCTTCACCTCGAGGCGGATGCCGCTCATGCCGATCGGCTCGCGCACGTCTTCCTGGCCGTCGATGATGAATTCCTGCGTGAGGATGTGCAGCACCTGCTGGTCGGTCGGGATGTTGATCGCCTTCGCCGTTTCGATCACGCGCGCGACGTCGGTCTGCGTGACTTCCTTCTCCTTGATCGCGACCATCCCGCTCGAGTTGAAGCTGCGGATGTGGCTGCCGGCAATGCCGGTGAAGACGTTGGTGATCTTGCAGTCGGCCATCAGCTCGGCTTCTTCGAGCGCGCGCTGAATCGATTGAACGGTGGCCTCGATGTTCACCACCACGCCTTTCTTCAGCCCCTTCGACTCGCTCTGGCCGAGGCCGATGACCTCATAGTGGCCTTCGCCCTTCAGCTCGGCGACGACGGCCACCACCTTCGACGTGCCGATGTCGAGGGCAACCAGCAGATCCTTGTAGTCTTTGCTCATAGAGTGCTCTTGCGTGTGATGTCGTGTTACTTCTTGCCCTTGTCGGTGTCGGTCAGGAACCGCATGCCCGCCGCGCGGATCGCGAATCCGTTCGGATAGCGAAGATCCGCGTACTCGATGTCGCTGCCCCAGCGCTGCGTAACCGACGGCCAAGCGGCAACGAGACGCTGAATCCGGTCGGGCAGCGTGTCGCTGTTGCGCTCGCGGCCGAGCTCGACCTGCATGCCGTTCGACAGCTTCACCGTCCACGCGTAGCGCGGCGACAGCGTCACTTCCTCCGGGCTCGCGTGGATCGGCGCGAACCATTTCGCGAAGTCGCGATAGCGCGCGACGACTTCCTTCGCGCTGCCGTCGGGGCCGTCGAACGACGGCAGCTCCGCATCGAGCTCGCCCTGGTTCGCGGTGAAGAGCTCGCCGTCGACGCTCACGAGCTGATCGTTGCCCCACGTCCCGAGCGGCTTGTACTCCTCGAGCGTCACGGCGAGCGCGTTCGGCCACACCCGGCGCACGCTCGCGTGGCGCACCCACGGCATCTGCTCGAACGCGACGCGCGCGAGATCGAGATCGACGGTGAAGAAGTTGCCCTTCAGCCGCCCGACGACGCCCGCGCGCACGGTCGGCGCGTTGATGTGCTCGGTGTCGCCGTCGATGCGGATCTCGCGCAGCGCGAACGCCGGGCGCTGGATCAGCCAGTAGCAGCCGGCCGCCGCCAACACGAGCAGCAGCAGCGCGTACAACGCGCTGGCGGCAAGGTTGAGTTGGCGAACGTTATTCCACATGGTTCAAGTCCGGTCCTGCATCAATCGAGCGTGAGCGACAGCACTTTCACCACCAGCTCCGAATAGCTGATGCCGACCGCGCGCGCCGCCTTCGGCGGCAGCGAGTGATCGGTCATCCCCGGCGCGGTGTTCACTTCGAGGAAATACGGGTTGCCTGCGGCATCGAGCATGAAATCCGCGCGCCCCCAATCCGTGCAGCCGAGCACGTCGAACGCGCGGCGCGCGATGCGCTTGAACTCGGCTTCCTTTGCCGCATCCAGGCCGCACGGAATCAGATATTGCGTGTCGTTCGCGATGTACTTCGCGTGATAGTCGTAGAACTCGCCCGCAGGCACGATCTTGATGAGCGGCAAATCGAGATCGGCGGCGATGCACGCGGTGTATTCGCCGCCGCCTTCGATGCTCTTCTCGACGATCACGATCTTGTCGTGCTTCGCCGCTTCTTCCAGTGCGGCGGGCAACGCATCGGCGCTTTTCACCTTCTCGACCGCGACGCTCGAGCCCTCGCTCGCCGGCTTCACGAAGAGCGGCATGCCGAGCTTCGCGACGATGTCCTTCGCGCGCGCCGCGTAGTCGTCCCCGCGCATCACCGTCTCGAACGGCGGCGTCGGAATGCCCGTCTGCTGCCAGACGAGCTTCGTGCGGAACTTGTCGAGCCCGAGCGCCGAGCCGAGCACGCCGCTGCCCGTGTAGCGGATGCCGTAGAAATCGAGCGCGCCCTGGATCTGACCGTTCTCGCCGTAACCGCCGTGCAACGCGTTGAACGCGCGCACGAAGCCTTCGTCCTTGAGCGCAGCGAGCGGCCGCTGCGCCGGATCGAACGGATGCGCGTCGATGCCTGCGTCGCGCAAGCCCTGCAGCACCAGCCGGCCGGAGTTCAGCGACACATCGCGCTCGGCGGATTCCCCGCCGAGCAGCACCGCCACCTTGCCGAAACGTTTCGGATCGATCCCGCTCATGTCATCCCTTCTGTTGCGTGTCCTGCGCGAGCTTGCCCGGCACCCCGCCGATCGAGCCCGCGCCCATCGTGATCACCACGTCGCCGGCGCGCGCGAGCTTCGCGAGCGCGTCCGGCACCTCGTCGACCGTCGCGACGAATACCGGCTCGACCTTGCCCGCCGCGCGCAGCGCGCGCGACAGCGCATCGCCGTTCGCGGTCGAAATCGGCGCCTCGCCGGCCGCGTACACCTCGGTCAGCACCAGCGCGTCGACCGTCGACAGCACGTTGACGAAATCGTCGAAGCAGTCGCGCGTGCGCGTGTAGCGATGCGGCTGGAAAGCGAGCACGAGCCGGCGGCCCGGGAACGCGCCGCGCGCCGCCGCGATCGTCGCCGCCATCTCGACCGGATGGTGGCCGTAGTCGTCGATCAGCGTGTACGCGCCGCCGCCCGCGGCCGGCATCTCCCCGTAGCGCTGGAAGCGCCGGCCCACGCCGTTGAATTCCGCGAGCGCCTGCTGAATCGCCGTGTCGGCCACGTCGAGATCGGTCGCGATCGCGATCGCGGCGAGCGCGTTCTGCACGTTGTGCAGGCCCGGCAGGTTCAGGACGACGGGCAGCGGCTCGCGCCCCTCGCGCAGCACCGTGAAGTGCATCCGGCCGTCGCGCGCCTCGACGTTCTCCGCGCGCACCTGCGCATCCGCCGCGAAGCCGTAGCGCACGACGGGCTTCGAGATCAGCGGCACGATCTGCCGCACGTTCGGGTCGTCGATGCACACGACGGCGCTGCCGTAGAACGGCAGCCGCTGCGTGAATTCGATGAACGCCTGCTTGAGCCGCGCGAAATCGTGGCCGTAGGTGTCCATGTGATCGGCGTCGATGTTCGTGATGACCTCGATCACCGGATACAGGTTCAGGAACGACGCGTCCGACTCGTCGGCTTCCGCGACGATGAAGTCGCCCGTGCCGAGCCGCGCGTTCGCCCCGGCGCTCGTGAGACGCCCGCCGATCACGAACGTCGGATCGAGCCCGCCCGCGGCGAGCACGCTCGCGACGAGGCTCGTCGTCGTCGTCTTGCCGTGCGTGCCGGCGATCGCGATCCCCTGCTTCAGGCGCATCAGCTCCGCGAGCATCACCGCGCGCGGCACGATCGGCACGCGCAGGCGGCGCGCGGCGAGCACCTCCGGGTTGTCCGAGCGCACCGCGGTCGACACGACCACCGCGTTCGCGCCCTCGATGTTCGCCGCGTCGTGGCCGATCGACACGCGCGCGCCGAGCGCCTCGAGGCGCTCGGTCACCGCGTTGCGCGCGAGATCGGAGCCGCTCACCTGATAGCCCAGGTTCACGAGCACTTCGGCGATGCCGCTCATGCCCGCGCCGCCGATCCCGACGAAATGAATGTGTTTGACGATGTGTTTCATTGCTTTCCTTCCAGGTTCGCGCCCGCCACCGCCGCGCACACGCGCGCGACTTCGTCGGTGGCATCCGGCTTCGCGAGCGAGCGCGAACGTTCGGCCATCGCCGCGAGCGATTCCCGCGACTGGCCGCGCAGCCAGTCGGCGAGCAGCTCGGCCGACAGGTCGCGTTGTTGCACGAGCACCGCCGCGCCTTGCTCGGCAAGGAACTCGGCGTTGGTCGTCTGATGATCGTCGACGGCGTGCGGGAACGGCACGAACAGCGCCGCGACGCCGACCGCCGCGATCTCCGCGACCGTCATCGCGCCCGAACGGCAGATCACGAGATCCGCGCTCGCGTACGCGGACGCCATGTCGTCAATGAACGGCACGAGTTCGACGTCGCTGCCGCAAGCCAGGCCCGCGGCTTCGTAGTTCTCCTTCAGCACGTCGATGTGTTTCGCGCCCGCCTGATGCACGACCTGCGGCCGCTCGCTCGGCGCGAGAAGCGCGAGCGCGCGCGGCACGACTTCGTTCAGCGCGGCCGCGCCGAGACTGCCGCCGACGACGAGCAGCTTCAGCTTCCCGCTGCGCGCCGCATAGCGTGCTTGGGGCGGTTCCGTGCGCGCAAGTTCCGCGCGAATCGGATTGCCTGTCCATTCGGCGTTCGGCAGCGCGCCGGGGAACGCGACGAGCACGCGCTTCGCGAGCTTCGCGAGCACCTTGTTCGTCAGGCCGGCGATCGAATTCTGCTCGTGCAGCACGAGCGGCCGGCCCGTCAGCACGGTCACGAGGCCGGCCGGGAACGTGATGTAGCCGCCCATGCCGAGCACGACGTCCGGCTTCACGCGGCGCAGCGCGCGCAGGCTCTGCGCGCATGCGCGCAGCAGGTTGAACGGCAGCGCAAGCTTCGTCGCGAGGCCCTTGCCGCGCAGCCCGCCGAAGCGCACGTACTCCATCGGAATCCCGTGCTTGGGCACGAGCGTCGCTTCCATGCCGGCCGGATTGCCGAGCCACACGACGCGCCAGCCCTGCGCCTGCATCCGGTGCGCGACCGCGAGCCCGGGGAACACGTGCCCCCCGGTGCCGCCCGCCATCACCATCAGTGTGCGCGGCGTCGAGGTCATACCTTCCCTCCCCGCATCAACACACGATTCTCATAATCGACGCGCAGCAGCACCGCGAGCGAGATGCAGTTCAGCAGGATGCCGGACCCGCCGTAGCTCACGAGCGGCAGCGTGAGACCCTTGGTCGGCAGAAGGCCGAGGTTCACGCCCATGTTGATGAACGCCTGCGCGCCGAACCAGATGCCGACGCCCTTCGCCATCAGCCCCGCGAACGTACGATCGAGCGCGAGCGCCTGACGGCCGATCTCGAACGAGCGGCGCACGATCCAGTAGAACAGCAGGATCACGACCAGCACGCCGACAAAGCCAAGCTCTTCGCCGATCACCGCGAGAATGAAGTCGGTATGCGCTTCCGGCAGGTAGTTGAGCTTTTCGACACTGCCGCCCAGACCGACGCCGAACCATTCGCCGCGCCCGAACGCGATCAGCGAGTGCGTGAGCTGGTAGGCCTTGCCCTGCGCGTAGCGTTCGTCCCACGGATCGAGGTACGCGAAGATCCGCTCGCGGCGCCACGGCGACAACCAGACGAGCATCGTGAACGTACCCACCGCCGTCGCGACGAGGCCGCCGAACAGCTTGCCGTTCACGCCGCCCAGGAACAGCACGCCCATCGCGATCGCGGCGACCACCATGAACGCGCCCATGTCCGGCTCGAGCAGCAGCAGCGCGCCGACGAGGCCGACCGCGAACGCCATCGGCAGGAAGCCCTTCGCGAAGCTCTGCATGTACTCCTGCTTGCGCACCGTGTAGTTCGCCGCGTAGATCGTCACCGCGAGCTTCATGATTTCCGACGGCTGCATGTTCGTGATGCCGAGCGGAATCCAGCGGCGCGCGCCGTTCACGCCCTTGCCGATGTGCGGAATCAGCACGATCACGAGGCCGACGAGCGCGATCAGGAAGAGATGCGGCGCGTACTTGTCCCACGTCGATACCGGCACGCGGAACGCGATCACCGCCGCGACGAACGCCACGACGAGCGACACGCAGTGGCGCAGCAGGAATGCGTAGTCGTGATACGACGCGTACTTCGGCGAATCCGGCATCGCGATCGACGCCGAGTACACCATCACGACGCCAAGCCCGAGGAGCGCGATCGACACCCACAGCAGCGAGTAGTCGAAGTCGAGCATCCGCGAACGGGTAGGACGCGCGCCGTTGACGACGCTCGCGAGGCCGCCCGCCGCGGCGCGCGCGCCCGAGGCCGCCCGCGCGGCGGTGCGCGGCGCGGCGCCGCCTCCCGCGTCACGGGCGCCATTGAAACGGGAAACGAGGCGATCGGACCAGCTCATAGCGTCGTTCCTTTTTCCAAAGCGATGTCTTCGACCGCGCTGCGGAAAACGTCGGCCCGATGCGCGTAATTGCGGAACATGTCGAGGCTCGCGCATGCGGGCGACAGCAGCACCGCATCGCCCGGCTGCGCGAGCGCGCCCGCCGCGCGCACCGCGCTTTCGAGCGTCGCGTGATCGGCGAGCGGCACGCCCGTGTCGGCGAGCGCTTCGCGAAGCGCGGGCGCGTCGCGGCCGATCAGCATCACCGCGCGGCACCAGCGCGCGACGGGCGCCGCGAGCGGCTCGAAATCCTGGCCCTTGCCGTCGCCGCCCGCGATCAGCACCGCGCGCTGCGCAAGGCCGTCGAGCGCCGCGACCGTCGCGCCGACGTTCGTGCCCTTGCTGTCGTCGACATAATCGACGCCGTCGAGCGTCGCGATCACTTCGACGCGATGCGGCTCGCCGCGATATTCGCGCAGGCCGTGCAGCAACGGCGCGGCAGGCAGGTCGATCGCGCGCGCGAGCGCATAGGCGGCCAACGCATTCGCCGCGTTGTGCAGCCCGCGAATGCGCAGCGCGTCAGCCGGCATCAGGCGCTTGAGCGCGATGTCGGGCGGATTCGCCGCTTCCTGCTTGCGGCGGCGCGACGGCGTGGCGGGCGCATCGGCCGCGTCGCGATCGACCGCCTCGACGAGCCACGCGATGCCGTTTTCGCGCAGCAGGCCGTAATCGCCATCGGCGGCGGGCTCGTTCAGGCCGAACGTGATCGCGCGCGGCGCGTCGGCTGCCGCGGCGGGCGGCGCGAACTTCATCACTTCGGCATCGTCGCGGTTGAGCACGCGCACCGTGCGCGGCCCGAAAATCCGGCCCTTCGCGGCTGCATACGCGGCGAAGCCGCCATGCCAGTCGAGATGGTCCTGCGTGATGTTGAGGATCGTCGCCGCGTCGGGCGCGAACGTGTGCGCGGTGTCGAGCTGGAAGCTCGACAGCTCGAGCACCCACACGTCAGGCAGCGCCGCCGCGTCGATCGCCTCGGTCAGCTTGTCGAGCATCGCCGGGCTGATGTTGCCCGCGACCGCGACCGTCTTGCCCGCACGCTCGCACAGCAGGCCCGCGAGGCTCGTCGTCGTCGTCTTGCCGTTCGTGCCGGTGATCGCGATCACCTTCGGCGCATAGCCGTTCGCGCCGAGCGTCGTGAGCGCCTGCGCGAAGAACTCGAGCTCGCCCCACACGGGAATGCCCCGCTCGCGCGCGGCCGCGACGAGCGGCGCGAGGTCTTCCGCGAGCGGCGACAACCCGGGGCTCAGCGCGACGAGCTCGATCCCGCCGTCGATGAGCGCCGGCGAAAACGCGCCGCCGACGAATTCGGCGTCGATGCCCGCCGCCGTCAGCGCGGCAAGGTTGGGCGGCGTCTCGCGCGTATCGGCGATGCGCAACCGGCACCCGTGCCTCGCGCACCACCGCGCGATCGCGAGGCCCGATTCGCCGAGCCCCAACACGAGCACCATCGGCCGCTGCCGATCTCCGAACATCTCGCCAAACATCCTTACCTTCCCTTTACCGCAGCTTGAGGGTGGACAAACCGAACAGGCACAGCATCAACGTGATGATCCAGAAACGCACCACCACCTGTGTTTCCTTCCAGCCCGACAACTCGAAATGGTGATGCAGCGGCGCCATCTTGAAGATGCGCCGCCCTTCGCCGTAACGCTTTTTCGTGTACTTGAACCACGTGACCTGCAGCATCACCGACAGCGTCTCCGCGACGAAGATGCCGCCCATGATGAACAGCACGATTTCCTGGCGCACGATCACGGCGACCGTGCCGAGCGCGCCGCCCAGCGCGAGCGCGCCGACGTCGCCCATGAACACCTGCGCCGGGTGCGTGTTGTACCAGAGGAACGCGAGCCCCGCGCCGCCCATCGCCGAGCAGAAGATCAGCAGCTCGCCCGCGCCCGGAATGTGCGGGAACAGCAGATATTTCGAATAGACGGCGCTGCCCATCACGTATGCGAACACGCCGAGCGACGCGCCGACGAGCACGACCGGCATGATCACGAGGCCGTCGAGCCCGTCGGTGAGATTCACCGCGTTGCTCGCGCCGACGATCACGAAATACGTGAGCGCGATGAAGCCCCATACGCCGAGCGGATAGCTGATCGATTTCAGGAACGGCAGCATCAGGTCCGCGCGCGCGGGCAGCCCCATCGACAAGCCGCTGCGCACCCACGCCATGAACAGGTCGAACACGCGCACGTTGTTCGCCTCGGACACGCTGAACGCGAGATAGACGGCCGCGAAGAGGCCGATCACCGATTGCCAGAAGTACTTTTCGCGCGACGACATGCCGCGCGGGTCCTTGTAGACGACCTTGCGATAATCGTCGACCCAGCCGATCACGCCGAAGCCGAACGTGACGAGCATCACGATCCAGATGAAGCGGTTCGTCAGATCGCCCCAGAGCAGCGTCGCGACCGCGATGCCGATCAGGATCAGCACGCCGCCCATCGTCGGCGTGCCCGATTTCACGAGGTGCGTCTGCGGGCCGTCCTTGCGCACCGCCTGACCGACCTTCATCTGCGTGAGCTTGCGGATCACCCACGGGCCGCAGACGAGACCGATCACGAGCGCCGTGATGGTGGCCATCACCGCCCGGAACGTCAGGTACGTGAACAAGCGCAAAAAGCTTGCGTCACCTTGCAGCCATTGCGCCAACGCCAGCAGCATGCTTACTTCCTTCGTCAGTGTGCGCCGGGCGCTGCGCCCGACGCGGTTTCGTTCGCGAGCGCGTCGACCACGCGCTCCATCTTCATGAACCGCGAGCCCTTCACGAGCAGCGTCGCGTGTGCGCCGAAGTGCTCGGCGACGAGCGCGGCGACCAGCGCCGCCGCGTCGTCGAAATGCCGCGCGGACGCGCCGTACGCCTCGCACGCGGGCAGCGTCGCCGCGCCGAGCGCGAAGAGCGCATCGATCCCGCGCTCGCGCGCATACGCGCCGATCTCGCGGTGGAACGCCGGCCCTTCGTCGCCGACCTCGCCCATCTCGCCGATCACGAGCACGCGCGGCGCCGAGCACGCGGCGAGCACGTCGATCGCGGCGCGCATCGAATCGGGGTTCGCGTTGTAGGTGTCGTCGATCACCGTCGCGCCCGCGAGCGAACCGAGCGCCGCGTGCGTCACCTGCAGCCGCCCCTTCACCGGCGCGAACGCCTCGAGCCCCGCCTTGACCGCCGCGAGCGGCACGCCGGCCGCGAGCGCCGCCGCGGTCGCGGCGAGCGCGTTGCGCGCGTTGTGCTCGCCGAGCGCATAGAGGCGCACGTCGACGCGGCCGTCGGGCGTGTCGATCGCGAGCCGGCTGCCGTCGAGCACGCCCGTCACCGCGGCGGGCGTGTCGCGCCCGAGCCCGTGCAGCGCGAAATCGACGATCCGGTTGCCGGTCGCCGCGACGCGCCAGATGCCCGCATACGCGTCATCGGCCGGAAACACCGCGACGCCGTCCGGGCCGAGTGCATGGATGACGGCCGCGTGCTCGAGCGCGACCGCCTCGACCGTCGCCATGAATTCCTGATGCTCGCGCTGCGCGTTGTTGACGAGCGCGACCGTCGGCGCGGCGATTTTCGCGAGCGCGTCGGTCTCGCCCGGGTGGTTCATTCCAAGCTCGACGACCGCGAGCCGATGCGCGGCGTTCAAGCGCAGCAGCGTGAGCGGCAGGCCGACGTCGTTGTTGAAATTGCCTGCGGTGGCAAGACGCGCGCGCACGCCGACCGCCGCGGCGAAAATCGACGCGATCATCTCCTTCACGGTCGTCTTGCCGTTGCTGCCCGTCACCGCGACGAGCGGCATCGAAAAGCGCATCCGCCAGCCGTGCGCGAGCGCGCCGAGCGCGGCGCGCGTATCGGCCACCTTCAGCGCGGGCAGATTCCATTCGCCCGTGCTGCGCGACACGATCGCGGCGCTCGCGCCGCGCGCGGCGACGTCGCCGACGAAGTCGTGCGCATCGAAACGCTCCCCCTTCAGCGCGACGAACAGATCGCCCGGCCCCGCCGAGCGGCTGTCCGTCGACACCCGCTCGAACGACGCGCGCTCGTCGCCGAGCACGGTCGCGCCGGGGATCATCGCTGCGGCTTCGCGCAAGGTCAGCATCGTCATTCGCCGCCTCCGCGAGTCTGCGTCGTGCGCGCGGCGAGCGCGAGGCGCGCGTGATCCTGATCGGAGAACGCACGCTTCTTGCCCATGATCTCCTGCGTCGCCTCGTGCCCCTTGCCGGCGAGCAGCACGACGTCCTCGCGCGCGGCGCCGCGCACGGCCTGCAGGATCGCGCTCGCGCGGTCCTCGACTCGGCGCGCGTTCGCGGCGTCCCGCATGCCGGCGACGATCTGATCGATGATCTTCTGCGGCTCCTCGCTGCGCGGGTTGTCGCTCGTCACGACGACCTTGTCCGCGAGCCGCTCGGCGATCGCGCCCATCAGCGGGCGCTTCGTCGCGTCGCGGTCGCCGCCGCAGCCGAACATGCAGACGAGCTCGCCGCCGCGCGCCTGCGCGATCGGGCGCAGCGCTTCGAGCGTCTTCTCGAGCGCGTCCGGCGTGTGCGCGTAATCGACGACGACGAGCGGCTCGTCGTTCTGCAGCCGGCCGCCGAGCCGCTGCATCCGGCCGTTGACCGATTCGAGCCGCTCGATTTCGGCGAGCGCCGCGTCGAACGGCACGTCGGCCGCGAGCAGCGTGCCGAGCACCGCGAGCAGATTGCTCACGTTGAACGTGCCGAGCGTGCCGACCTCGACGTCCGCTTCGCCCCACGGCGAAGTCACGCGAAACGCGGTGCCCGTCGCGGTCGCGCGGACGTTCGTCGCGACGAGCTCGCGATCGGCGTCGGCGCCTTGCGCCGGCGCATCGATGCCGTACGCGATCGTCCTCACGCGGCCGACGAGATTCGCGAGCAGGCGGCGGCCGGCCGGATCGTCGCGATTGACAACCGCGCAATGCAGCCCGCGCCAGGCGAAGAGCTTTGCCTTCGCGGCCTCGTAGGCGTCGAACGTGCGGTGGTAATCGAGGTGATCCTGCGTGAGGTTCGTGAACACCGCGACGTCGAACGCGGTGCCGTTCACGCGCCCCTGATGCAGCGCATGCGACGAGACTTCCATCGCGACCGCCTGAGCGCCCGCGTCGCGCAGTTGCGCGAGGCTGCGCTGCAGTTGCGGCGCATCGGGCGTCGTGAAGCCCGTGTGGACGAGCTGGCCGGGCATTCCGCTGCCGAGCGTGCCGATCACCGCGCACGGCTCGCGCAACGCTGTGAGCGCGGCCGCGATCCATTGCGTGCACGACGTCTTGCCGTTCGTGCCCGTCACGCCGACCGCGAACATCGCGTCGCTCGGATCGCCGTACCAGCCGCTCGCGATATCGCCCGCGAGCGCGTCGAGCGCGGGCACGGCGAGCGACGTCGCCGGGTCGAGGCCGGCGGCCGGGAAACCTTCGGGCTGATACAGCACGGCGGCCGCGCCGCGCGCGAGCGCGTCGGCAATGAACGGACGATTATCCGCGCCGTCGACCGCATAGGCGACGAACACGTCGCCCGCCTGCAGGCTGCGCGTGTCGGCGTGCAATTGCGCGCCGGACGCGACGTGCGCGCGCAGCCACGCAAGCGCGGCCGCGATCTGCTGGTGCGCCGGATGGGAACTGCGCGCGGCGCTCATCGAACTACTCCAGGACGGTTGTGTGTCGTGCTCGACACGATCATGTGTTTCGCCGGCGCATTCGCGGCCAGCTTCTGCGCAGCGGCGGCGTTCGCCGTATCGTCAGACACGACGAGCTGCTTGACCGGCATGTTGGGCGGTACATTCAGCGCGCGCAGCGTATCGCCGACGATCGCGGAGAACACGGGGCCTGACACCTGGCCGCCGAAGTGGCCGCCCACCGTCGGCTCGTCGACCGACACGGCGACGACGATGCGCGGATTCGGCATCGGCGCCATCCCGACGAACGACGCACGATACTTCTTGTGATCATAGCCGCGGCCGACCTGCTTGTAAGCAGTGCCGCTCTTGCCGCCGACGCGGTAGCCGGGCACCGCCGCATTCGGCGACGTACCCTGCGGCGACACGACGGATTCGAGCATCGTGCGCACTTCACGAGCCGTCGTCGGCGAGAAGATGCGCGGCCCGGTCGCGGGCTGCGCGTCGTTCGTCTTGAAGATCGTCACGGGCATCAGCTCGCCGTCGTGCGCGATCGCGGTGTACGCGCGCGCAAGCTGGAACAGCGACACCGACAGGCCGTAGCCGTACGACATCGTCGCCTGCTCGATGCGCCGCCAGCTCTTCCACGGACGCAGCCGGCCCGCCGCCGCGCCGGGAAAGCCAACCTTCGGCGCCTGCCCGAGCCCAATGCCCGTATACATATTCCACATTTCCTCGGGCTTCATCGTCATCGCGATCTTCGTCGCGCCGATATTGCTCGATTTCTGGATCACGCCGCCGACGGTCAGCGTGCCGAAGCCCGAATCGTCGGTGATCGGCGCGCCGTCGAGCACGAAATGGCCGTTACCCGTCTCGACGAGCGTGTTCGGCGTCACGCGATGCAAGTCGAGCGCGAGCGACACCGTAAACGGCTTCATGATCGAGCCCGGCTCGAACACATCGGTCAGCACGCGGTTGCGCAGTTGCTCGCCCGTCAGGTGCGAGCGGTCGTTCGGGTTGTACGTCGGATAATTGACGAGCGACAACACCTCGCCCGTCTGCACGTCGACCACCATCGCCGCGCCTGCTTTCGCGTGGAACTTCTCGACCGCATCCTTCAGGTTCGTATACGTGATGTACTGGATCTTGCTGTCGATCGACAGGTCGACGTCGGTGCCGTTGTGCGGCGGCACCTGCGCATCGACGTCCTCGACGATATGGCCGACCCGGTCCTTGATCACGTGGCGGCTGCCCGGCGTGCCGACGAGCAGCTTCTGGTCGGCGAGCTCGACGCCCTCCTGCCCTTCGTCCTCGACGTTCGTGAAGCCGATCAGGTGCGCGGTGATCTCGCCTTCCGGATAGAAGCGCTTGTATTCGTTGCGCTGATAGATGCCCGGGATGTCGAGCTTCGCGACCTCGGCGGCCACGTCGAGCGGCACCTGGCGCTTCACGTAGACGAACGACTTGTCTTCCGACAGCTTCGCCTTCAGCTCCTTCGTCGTCATTCCGAGCAATTTGCCGAGCGCGTCGAGCTTGTCCGCGCCGAGATCGTCGGGCACGTCGGCGGGAATCGCCCAGATCGCGCGCACGGGCAGGCTCGTCGCGAGCACGAGGCCGTTGCGATCGAGGATCTTGCCGCGCGTCGCCGGCAATTCGAGGGTGCGCTGATAGCGGCTTTCGCCCTGCTTCTGATAGAACGCGTTGCCCGGGCCCTGAATCCAGAACGCGCGCATCGCGAGCGCGACGAACGCGATGAACAGCATGAACACGACGAGCTTCGAGCGCCACATCGGCAGATGGACCGACAGCACCGGGCTCGAGGCGAACTTCACGCCTTGCGTGTGCTTTGAAGCGGGCTTCATCGCGCGCCTCCCTGCGGCGCGGCGGATGCCGGCAGCGGCGCGTCGACCGCCTTCGCCGCGCCGGGCGAGAGCGTCAGATATTGGGTGCGCCCCGTCGTGATCGGCTGCATCTTCAGCGAGCTCGTCGCGAGTTGCTCGATGCGCGACGTCTTCGACAGCGCGCTCTGCTGATATTGAAGCTGCGCGTAGTCCTGCTGGAGCTGATGCTCCTGCGATTGCGCGCGCTGCAATTGAATGAAGATCTGCCGCTGCTGGTTCGTCGAATTGACGACCGACAACGCGCATCCCATCACGATGATCAGCAGGAAGATATTGAGGCGGCTCATGGCGCGACGCGCTCCGCGATGCGCATCACCGCCGAACGGGCACGCGGATTGGCCGCGACTTCTGCGTCGCTCGGAAACATGCGTCCAAGCAGCTTGAGCGGCGGGCTGGGCAGGTCGACCGCGCGGATCGGCAGTCGGCGGTCGACCGCAGGCGCGCTTGCGTGCGTCTGCAGGAATCGCTTGACGATCCGGTCCTCGAGCGAATGAAAGCTGATGACCACCAGCCGCCCCCCTTGCTCCAACAACGACAGTGCTGCCTCTAGAACGACTTGCAGGTCCGCAAGCTCTTGATTGACGTGAATCCGTATAGCTTGAAAGGTGCGGGTTGCCGGATCCTTGCCCTTCTCACGGGTCTTGACGACGTGACCCACGATTTGGGCAAGCTCGCCCGTGCTGTCGAGAGGCCCGAGACGGTCGGACTCTGCCCGGCGAGCAACAATCGCCTTTGCAATCTGAAAAGCAAACCGTTCTTCCCCATAATCTCGTATCACCTCCGTCAATTCCTGCACCGACGCCCGCGCAAGCCACTCGGCCGCCGATTCGCCGCGCGTCGGGTCCATCCGCATGTCGAGCGGCCCGTTCGCGCGAAAGCTGAAGCCGCGCTCCGGGTCGTCCACCTGCGGCGACGACACGCCCAGATCCAGCAGCACGCCCGATACCCGCCCTACCCCACGCGCGTCGAGCGCACCCTTCATCGCCGCGAAGCTGTCGTGGACGATCTCGAAGCGCGCGTCCTCGATGCCGCTCGCCGTCTCGATCGCGCGCGGATCCTTGTCGAATGCGATCAGACGCCCCGCATCGCTCAAGCGCGCGAGCACCGCGCGGCTATGACCGCCGCGCCCGAACGTGCCGTCGACATACACGCCGTCGGGCCGCGTCACGAGCGCATCGACCGCCTCATCCAACAGCACCGTGCGATGCTGCAATTCGTTTCCCATCGCGGGCGTCTTCCTCACCGCAATCAGAACGTGAAATTCTTCAGCGCTTCGGGCATGCCCTGCGCCATCGCCGCCTGCTCCTTCGCGGTGTAGGTCTG
Source organism: Burkholderia thailandensis E264 (assembly GCF_000012365.1). NCBI lineage: Bacteria > Pseudomonadati > Pseudomonadota > Betaproteobacteria > Burkholderiales > Burkholderiaceae > Burkholderia > Burkholderia thailandensis. The sequence goes on along the minus strand of NC_007651.1, from coordinate 1,252,719 downwards.
CGCGTCCCACAACTCGAAGTGACTTCCCATTCCCAGCAACATGACTTCCTTTTCCAGCCCGGCCGCCATCCGCAGCTCGGGAGACACCAGAATCCGGCCCGCGCTGTCGAGATCGACGTCCATCGCGTTGCCGAGAAAAATACGGCGCCACCAATGCGCATCCATCGGCAACGCGGCGATCTTCGCGCGGAACACCTCCCACTCCGGGCGCGGAAACAGCAACAGGCAGCCGTCCGGGTGCTTGGTCACAGTCACCCGTCCTTCTGCCTGTCCTTGCAGCGCTTCGCGATAGCGGGACGGCACCGACATCCGTCCTTTCGCATCGAGCGTCAGCGCCGACGCCCCTTGGAACACTTTTCCGCTCTCCCGATCAGGGCACCGAAGCCCCTGCACAATGCTGAGAATCTAGCCGGAAAAGCCCGGCAAATCACACAAAAATACACTTTCTCACACTGTCTCCCACTTTAGAGGAACGCCTATGGGCGGTCAAGGGAGCGGGCCGTTTTTTTGACGAATTTTGTTAGTCAGAACAAGGACTTACGCTCACCTCCTCAAGCCGCCCCTCATGCCAAAAAACGTTATAAATGAATGGGCTAGTGCATCTTGTGAAAGTGGTACATGAAAAGCGCGCCCCAGGTGGGCGCGGCGGCAGGCATTTCGGAGGGGGAAAAGCGCGGGAGGAGAGGCGGGTATCCGTCGTCTGCCGGGACGTCGCGAATGCGGCCGTCCCGGCGCATGTCTCACAGATAGTATGCAGTGCTTGTCATGACTTTGGATGCGGCGCGCATCAGCATGCGCGCCGGCATCGGCAGCTCGATGCCGCCCGCGTCGGTCGCCGTCTTGCCGTGCTTGACTTCGTCGGCGCGCATCTGCTCGACGATCGCGCGCGACTCGACGTCGGCAGCCGGCAACTCCGATAAATGGCTGTCGAGATGGCTCTCGACCTGCCGCTCCGTTTCGGCCATGAAGCCCAGGCTCACCTTGTCGCCGAGGCGTCCGGCAACGACGCCGATCGCGAGCGCGCCCGCATACCACAGCGGGTTCAGCAGGCTCGGCCGCGAATCGAGATCCTTCAAACGATGCGCGGTCCACGCGAGATGGTCCTCCTCCTCCCGCGCCGCATGCTCGAACATTTCCTTGAGCTCGGACGAAGACGTCGCGAACTTCTGCGCCTGATAGAGCGCCTGCGCGCAGACTTCGCCGACGTGATTCACCCGCATCAGCCCGGCCGCATGCTTGCGCTCGGCGGCGGAAAGCTCGGCAGGCGCCGCCGCGGCGGGCTGGGGCACCGGGCGGCTCATTCGGCTCACGCCCGCAATCGAGCGCAGGCCCCGGTCAAATTCAGAGATCAACTCGTCAAACAGCATCACGTTTCTCCGTGCGGGCACTTTGCACGCAGTAAGGAATTCGTAACAATTTTATTGCGGCTACCCACCACGGTAGCGCTCGGAAATAGCGGTTAACCCGTGATTTTAACCATTGTTGCGTAAAGGAAACATGGAAGACGCGTGTACCGCTCTTTCTCTTTGTCCCAAAAAGCCCTTTTGCTACATTACGAGCGGCTTCATTCGAAGTTCACGCGGGTATCGCCATCAAAAACAACCATCGGCCCGCCACAATAAATTTGTCATCCTTGGAGATCTTTTAATGAAAAAGTCGCTTCTCGCGCTCGTCGCGCTGAGCGCGTTTGCTGGCGCGGCTCACGCGCAAAGCAGCGTGACGCTGTACGGCATCATCGACGAAGGCTTCAACATCAATACCAATGCAGGCGGCAAGCACCTGTACAACCTGTCGAGCGGCGTTTTGCAGGGTAGCCGCTGGGGCCTGCGCGGCACGGAAGACCTGGGCGGCGGCCTGAAGGCACTGTTCGTCCTCGAAAACGGCTTCGACGTGAACTCGGGCAAGCTGAATCAGGGCGGCCTCGAATTCGGCCGTCAGGCCTACGTCGGCCTGTCGAGCAGCTTCGGCACCGTCACGCTCGGCCGTCAGTACGACTCCGTCGTCGACTTCGTCGGCCCGCTGGAAGCAGGCGACCAGTGGGGCGGCTACATCGCCGCTCACCCGGGCGATCTCGACAACTTCAACAACGCGTATCGCGTGAACAACGCAGTCAAGTTCACGAGCGCGAACTACGGCGGCTTCACGTTCGGCGGCCTGTACAGCTTCGGCGGCGTCGCCGGCGACTTCAGCCGCAACCAGACCTGGTCGCTCGGCGCAGGCTACACGAACGGCCCGCTCGTGCTGGGCGTCGGCTACCTGAACGCGCGCACGCCGTCGACGGCCGGCGGCCTGTTCGGCAACAACACGACGTCGAGCTCGCCGGCGGCCGTGACGACCCCGGTCTACGCAGGCTACGCATCGGCCCACACGTACCAGGTGATCGGTGCGGGCGGCGCCTATTCGTTCGGCGCGGCGACGGTCGGCGTCACGTACTCGAACATCAAGTTCATGAACTTCGCGAGCACGGTGTTCCCGAACCAGACCGCGACGTTCAACAACGCGGAAATCAACTTCAAGTATCAGCTGACCCCGACGCTGCTCGCCGGCGCGGCGTATGACTACACGCAAGGCAGCAAGATCGCCGGCGCGTCCGCGGCCAAGTACCACCAAGGCTCGGTTGGCGTCGACTACTTCCTGTCGAAGCGCACCGACGTCTACGCGATCGGCGTGTATCAGCACGCTTCGGGCAACGTGATCGAAGCCGACGGCAACACGGTCGGCCCGGCAACCGCCGCGATCAACGGCCTGACGCCGTCGTCGAACCGCAACCAGTTCACCGCGCGCGTCGGCATCCGCCACAAGTTCTAATAAGCGGGTAACACTCTGCAGTCGTTTAAAAGGCGCCTTCGGGCGCCTTTTTTATCGACCCGACGGCTGGTAAGGAACCGCTCGGCTTGGAATCGGACGGCTGTCCGGAAGAGGAGCGCGAGCCACCCGAAAGAATGCGCCCCGGCTCGCGGCGAACGATTGCGGCGCATCCGCGAGCCCGCCGCGTCGAACCGAGCGGCGAAGCCCGCCCGGAGCAACGGCGACGGCCGCGCGCGTTATGCCTTGCCGTCGCGCAACTCGCGCCGCAGGATTTTTCCGACGTTGGTCTTCGGCAGATCGGCGCGGAATTCGACGTACTTCGGCCGCTTGTAGCCGGTGAGCCGGTCCTTGCAGTACGCGAGCAGATCCTTGTCGGTGAGCGCCGGGTCCTTCTTGACGACGAAGAGCTTCACCGCCTCGCCCGAATGCTCGTCGGGCACGCCGACCGCCGCGACTTCGAACACGCCCGGGTGCGATGCGACGACATCCTCGACCTCGTTCGGGTACACGTTGAAGCCCGACACGAGAATCATGTCCTTCTTCCGGTCGACGATCTTCACGTAGCCGCGCGCGTCCATCACGCCGACATCGCCCGTCTTGAAGAAGCCGTCCGGCATCATCACTTTTTCGGTTTCGTCCGGGCGGTTCCAGTAACCCGCCATCACCTGCGGGCCGCGGATGCAGATCTCGCCCGGCTGGCCGAGCGGCACGTCGTCGCCCGCGTCGTCGCGAATCGCGATCTCGGTCGACGGCAGCGGCAGGCCGATCGTGCCGCTGTATTCGGTTGCCGTGACCGGATTGCAGGTGGCGACGGGCGACGTTTCCGACAAGCCGTACCCCTCGACGATCGGCGTCTTCGTCTTCTCGTACCAGCGCTTCGCGACGTTTTCCTGGATCGCCATCCCGCCGCCGTTGGCGACCGCGAGCTGCGAGAAGTCGAGCTGATCGAAGTCCGGATGGTTGAGCAGCGCGTTGTAGAGCGTGTTGACGGCCGGAATCGTGATGATCGGGTAGCCCTTCAGCTCCTTGATCATGCCGGCGATGTCGCGCGGATTCGGGATCAGGATCCCCGTGCCGCCCGTGCGCAGCGTCAGCAGCCCGCAGACGGTTAGCGCGAACACGTGATAGAGCGGCAGCGCGATCACGGTGATGAACTGCTTGACTTCGGGACGCTTCGAATGCGCAGGCTCGTGCCAGGCCTGCGCCTGCAGCACGTTCGACACGATGTTGCGATGAAGCAGCGTTGCGCCCTTCGCGACGCCCGTCGTGCCGCCCGTGTACTGGAGGAACGCGACGTCGTCGGGCGCGGGCTTCGCCGGCTTGAACGTCTGCCGACCGCCCGCGGCGAGCGCCGCGTTGAAGCGCGTGTACGAAGGCAGGCTCCACGCCGGCACCATCTTCTTCACGCGACGCACGACGTAGTTGACGAGGATGCCCTTCAGGCCGAGCAGATCACCCATCGCGGCGACGACGACATGCTTGACCGACGTCTTCGCGATCACCGATTGCAGCGTCGTCGCGAAGTTCTCGAGAATCACGATCGCCTCGGCGCCGCTGTCCTTCAGTTGATGCTCGAGTTCCCGCGGCGTGTAGAGCGGATTGACGTTGACGACCGTGTAGCCCGCGCGCAGCACCGCAGCGATCGTCACCGGATACTGCAGCACGTTCGGCATCATGATCGCGACCCGCGCGCCGCGCGGCAGGCCGCGGGACTGGAACCACGCGCCGAGCTTGCGCGACAGCGCGTCCAGCTCGCCGTACGTAATCGCCTTACCCATACAGATGAACGCCTGCCGATCCCGATAAAGGCCGAAGCTCTCTTCGAGAAGATCAGGAACAGACGAATACTGGGACGCGTCGATTTCGGCCGGGACACCGGGCGGGTACGATTTCAGCCAAATTTTGTCCATGCGGCGCGTCTCCTCACTGATTTTCGAATGGTCGTGCTAAAAAATGGCATCGTAACGGGTCGGCCCGGTCCAGACAACCGGGTTAGACACTCCTTTCCACTTTGCGTAAGGATGCCGTGAGGGACGTCGTCGAATTGCGTCACGCGTGTTCGACCTCGACCAGACAGTCATAAAAAGTCGCGCCGCGGCCCAGATCCGTAAGAGCCTGGCTCGTTAGCTGATTTGCGTTGCGCCCGTCCGGCGCGAGCTTTTTCCACCAGATCGACAGGCCAACGACAACCCCTTCGCGTGCGCGATCGGTCAGGCGGGCTCTGGCCTGTAGCGAACCGCGATCGTTGAAGATGCGCACCGGGTCGCCGTCGGCGATGCCGCGCCGTGCGGCATCGTTCGGATGGATGTCGAGGTGCGGCTCCCCTTCCGTTGCGCGCAGGCTCGCGACATTGACGAACGTACTGTTCAGGAAATGGCGGGCCGGCGGCGAGATCATCGCGAGCGGATAGCGGGCGGCCAGTTCTGGCGAACCGTCCGTCGACTCGTGCGGCGGCAGGTAGTCCGGCAACGGATCGAGCCCCATTTCTGCGAGCCGTTCGCTATAGAACTCACACTTGCCGGACGGCGTCCGAAAGCCGCCGTTCGCAAACGGCGCATCGGCAAGCTTCAGCTTGAGCCAACCCGCCTGTTTGAGGGTGTCCCAGTCGCTTTGCAGCAATTCATCGCGCCAGCGCAACGACGTGCGAGCGAGCGTTTCGTCATCGTCGTACAACGCCGGCTCGTCAAGCCCCATACCGCGCGCGATGCCGCGGAAAATTTCAGTGTTCGGCCGCGCGTCACCGACCGGCGCAATCGACGGCAGGTTCGCCATCACGTAGGTGTGCCCATACGATTTATGGACATCGAGATGCTCGAACTGCGTCGTTGCGGGCAGCAGAATATCGGCGTAATCGGCGGTATCTGTCTTGAAATGCTCGAGAACGACCGTGAACAGATCCTCTCGCGCGAAGCCTGCGGCGACTTTCTCCGAATCGGGTGCGACCGCGACAGGGTTCGAGTTATATACGACGATCGCCTCGATCTTGGGCCCGAAGTCGGGATCGCCGGGATGCAGCAACGCGTCGCCAATTGCGTTCATATTGATCGAACGTGGCAGCTTGTTCGGCCAATCTGGCAGCAAATCGGGACGGCCGATAGCTGCGGCGTCCACGGGCGCCCACTCTGACGACGATAGGAGCAAGCCGCCGGCACGGTCGCGCCATGCCCCCGTGAGCGCCGGCAGACAGGCGATCGCGCGAACGGCGTTGCCGCCGCCGCGCACGCGCTGCATGCCGTAATTGAGACGAATCGAAGCCTTGCGCGTGCGTCCGTAGAGGCGCGCCAACTCGACGACTTCGTCGGCCGTCACACCGCAGATTTCGGCCACGCGCTTGGGCGGATAGATCAGCGCGCGTGCTTTCAACGCATCGAAGCCGAGCGTGTGGTCGCGAATGTAGTCTCGATCAAGAAAGCCCTCTTCGATCAACACGTGCATGATGCCGAGCGCGAGCGCGCCGTCCGTGCCCGGCTTCAGCGCGATGTGCTGATGACATTTTTCCGCTGTCAGCGATCGATACGGATCGATCGCGATCAACCGTGCGCCGCGACGCTTCGCTTCTTGTGCGCGTGTCCAGAAATGCAGACTGGAGGCGATCGGATTCGCGCCCCAGATCAGGATCAGTTCGCTTTCCTCGAAGAATTCGAAATGCATCCCGACGCTGGCACCGTACGTGTAGCGCAGCCCTGCCGCACCGGCCGCCGAGCAGATCGTCCTTTCGAGGCGCGTTGCGCCGAGCTTATTGAAGAAGCGCTGAGCAATGCTTTCACCCTGAATCAGCCCCATCGTTCCTGCATAGCTGTAGGGAACAATGGCTTCCGGCGCTCGGCGAGCAATTTCCGCCAGGCGCTCCGCCACCACTCTGTTCGCCTCGTCCCAACTGATTGGCTCGAACTGGCCTTCCCCTTTCCTGCCGATTCGTTTGAGCGGCACCGTAAGCCGTTCCGGGTGATGGACGCGCTCCGCATATCTGCTGACCTTGGTGCAAAGGACGCCTTGAGTCGGTGGATGGTCTGGATCACCGGCAACCTTGATGGCTTTGCCGTTCTCAACCGTGACACGAATTGCGCACGTATCGGGACAATCATGCGGACAAGTTGCGCGGGCGAATTGTGCGGGGGTGGTCATGTCTTATTACGCCGTTTTTATCGATTGGGCAATTTTACGCTCGGCGGATACGGAAATTTTTTATCCGAGCTGGTGGCGAGGCGACGTAAGCGTGTCGGCAGCGCCGTCTTGACGACGGGATCTTGATGTCAGCTGTCGTCGCGGAGTTGATCAGCTATGGCCCACGGCATGAGCTGATCGACACGATTGATTGCGTGATCAGCAATGCGGGCAAGGACGAAGCGCAGATACGCCTCGGGATCGATGCCGTTGAGCTTCGCCGTTCCGATGAGGCTATAGATCGCGGCAGCGCGCTCGCCGCCGGAGTCGGCACCGGCGAACAGGTAATTCCGCCTCCCGATGGCCACTCCACGCAACGCTCGCTCGACCGGCAGGTTATCGATCTCGAGTTGGCCGTCGTCGCAATAGCGTGTGAGCGCTTCCCATCGGTTCAGCGCATAGAGAATCGCCCGACTCGTATCGGATTTCTTTGAGAGTGTCTCCAGCGTGGCGGTGAGCCAGGCGTGAAGCTGACTGAGAAGCGGTCGGGCATGTGCTTCTCGATACGCACGACGCTCGTCGGGCGGTTTGCCGCGTATCGCGTCTTCGATCTTGTACAACGCACCGATACGCTCGAGCGCTTCGGTATTCAATGCGTTCGGGCGCGCAGCGTGTAGCTCATAGAACTGGCGTCGGGCATGCGCCCAGCAGGCAGCTTCCCTCACGCGTCCGGTCTCGTGAGCCTATCCGAATGTTTGTGTGTGAGGCATAAACTGATGGCCAAGGAGCCACTTTATGCCACGCAAACGCAAGGAAGAAGTGACGATTGAACCGGGCAAGGGCTTGAACCTGGACCCGGAACTGATCAAGCAACTGGTACCCGGAACGCTGGATCGGGCAACGATCAACGAGCAGCTCGCCGCGCTCAAGAAAGCAATCTTCGAACGCGCGCTGGGCGGCGAACTGACCCACCACCTCGGCTACGAGAAGGGCGATGCCAAGCCGGCAGGCCGCACGAACCACCGCAACGGCACCAGCCGCAAGCGCATCACGACCGACGACGACCTGCTCGACGTCGAGATTCCGCGCGACCGAGAAGGCACCTTCGATCCGGTGCTGATCGCCAAGGGCGAGCGACGCTTCACCGGCTTTGACGACAAGATCATCGCGATGTACGCACGCGGCATGAGCGTGCGGGAGATTCAGGGTTTCCTGCTGGAGATGTACGGCATCGAGGTGTCGCCGGACTTCATCAGTACGGTGACCGATGCCGTGATCGACGAAGTGCGCGAATGGCAGCAGCGGCCGCTCGAGCCGATGTACCCGGTCGTGTTCTTCGACGCCTTGCGAGTCAAGATCCGCGACGAAGGCGTGGTCCGCAACAAGGCGATCTACCTGGCGCTGGGCGTGCGCCGCGACGGCACACGCGACGTGTTGGGCCTTTGGATCGAGCAGACCGAGGGGGCCAAGTTCTGGCTGCGGGTGGTGAACGACCTTAAGCTGCGCGGCGTGCAGGATATCCTGATCGCCGTGGTCGACGGCCTGAAGGGCTTCCCGGAAGCGATCAACACGGTGTTCCCGGAAACGACGGTCCAGACCTGCATCGTGCATCTGATCCGGAACTCACTGGACTTCGCCAGCTGGAAAGACAGGAAATCGGTCGCAGCGGCGCTCAAGGAGGTCTATCGGGCACCGTCGGCCGAAGCGGCCGCCGTGGCGCTGGAAGCGTTCGATACGAGCCCGTGGGGTACGAAATACCCTCCGATTGCCGCGCTCTGGCGCCGAGCCTGGGATCAGGTGATTCCGTTCTACGCCTTCGCGCCTGACATCCGGAAAATTGTATATACGACCAACGCGATCGAGTCGCTGCACATGCAGCTTCGGAAGATCATCAAGGCGCGCGGCCACTTCCCGTCGGACGAGGCCGCGCTCAAACTGATCTGGCTGGCGCTGCGCAACGTCGTTGCCAAGTGGACCGGCTCCCGGCACGATTGGAAGAGTGCCATGACTCAGTTCGCACTGCTTTACCCGGAACGATTCAACATTGGAGTCTGAATCTCAACCCGCCTCACACACGAAATTCCGGATACCCCCGGTCTCGTAGATAGCCTGGTACCTTCGAGCAGCATCGACAGTTGGGCTTGGCTCAGGCAGACAACGCCACCGTCGGCGCGTGGCCAAACGAATCGGCCCCGTTCCAGGCGTTTCATCAGAAGACACATGCCGTCGCCGCTCCACCACAGCACTTTGACCAGATCGCCGCGCTTGCCTCGGAACACGAACACGTGACCGCTGAAGGGATCGCGTTCCAATACGGTCTGGACCTTCGCGGCCAAGCTGTTGAAGCCTGAACGCATATCAGTCACACCCGCGGCCAGCCAGACCTTTGTGCGGCTGGGCAGCCCGATCATGCTGCCGATTCCGGTGTGTTGCGCAACATGCGCAGCACCAGCCGCAACGTGCCCTCGTTGGGCGAGCCCTCGATCCGCACACGAGTGTTACCGACGTTGATCTCTATGGCGCCCATCGCGGCAGCGCCGATCACCGGCGTCGGCGCCACGGTCGCAGTCGGTCGCTCGATCTGTGGCGCTGGCGCTTCCAATGTGACCGGCAAAAATCCCACAGAATCGTATTCGCCGGCACGCAACGCGCGACGCCATTTGAATAACAAGTTCGTGTTCACCCCGTGTTCCATCGCCAGCCGCGCTACGGATACGCCCGGTTCGCAGGCCAGCTTGGCGAGTTTCCGTCGAAATTCGACGGGGTGATTAGGAATGCCTTTGCGTGAAGTTCTCTTCGGTGCTTCTGTTGACACTGTGGTCCCCGCTACTCGCCGTGGTGGGGCCTACTCTGGCAACATTCATTCACACCGTCGAGACGGTACCGGCGACTCGCTTACGGGGCGGTATGGAGGTGGCGTCGGCAGAGGGATGAGAGGGGTGTGGTGGGTGGGGATAAAAAGCAAAACCCCCGCCTGGTTGGGCGGGGGTTTTGGCAAGGGGAGCCTGACGATTACCTACTTTCACACGGGCAATCCGCACTATCATCGGCGTAGAGTCGTTTCACGGTCCTGTTCGGGATGGGAAGGGGTGGGACCGACTCGCTATGGTCATCAGGCAAAGAGGGATGTTCTGCTGGGCAGGCCAACAGAACCAATCTGGGAAGAAGCAGTAATATTGGGTTGTGTGTATCGCACACGAGAATCAACAAGATCTGGCAAGGCAGACTTGTTATAGGATCAAGCCTTACGGGCAATTAGTATCGGTTAGCTGAACGCATTACTGCGCTTACACACCCGACCTATCAACGTCCTGGTCTCGAACGACCCTTCAAGGGGATCAAGTCCCCGGGGAAGTCTCATCTTAAGGCGAGTTTCCCGCTTAGATGCTTTCAGCGGTTATCTCTTCCGAACATAGCTACCCGGCGATGCGACTGGCGTCACAACCGGTACACCAGAGGTTCGTCCACTCCGGTCCTCTCGTACTAGGAGCAGCCCCCTTCAAACTTCCAACGCCCACGGCAGATAGGGACCAAACTGTCTCACGACGTTTTAAACCCAGCTCACGTACCTCTTTAAATGGCGAACAGCCATACCCTTGGGACCGGCTACAGCCCCAGGATGAGATGAGCCGACATCGAGGTGCCAAACACCGCCGTCGATATGAACTCTTGGGCGGTATCAGCCTGTTATCCCCAGAGTACCTTTTATCCGTTGAGCGATGGCCCTTCCATACAGAACCACCGGATCACTATGACCTGCTTTCGCACCTGCTCGACTTGTCGGTCTCGCAGTTAAGCACGCTTATGCCATTGCACTATCAGCACGATTTCCGACCGTACCTAGCGTACCTTCGTACTCCTCCGTTACGCTTTGGGAGGAGACCGCCCCAGTCAAACTGCCTACCATGCACTGTCCCCGACCCGGATCACGGGCCAAGGTTAGAACCTCAAACAAACCAGGGTGGTATTTCAAGGACGGCTCCACCGAAACTAGCGTTCCGGTTTCATAGCCTCCCACCTATCCTACACAGATCGGTTCAAAGTCCAATGCAAAGCTACAGTAAAGGTTCATGGGGTCTTTCCGTCTAGCCGCGGGTAGATTGCATCATCACAAACACTTCAACTTCGCTGAGTCTCGGGAGGAGACAGTGTGGCCATCGTTACGCCATTCGTGCAGGTCGGAACTTACCCGACAAGGAATTTCGCTACCTTAGGACCGTTATAGTTACGGCCGCCGTTTACCGGGACTTCAATCAAGAGCTTGCACCCCATCATTTAATCTTCCGGCACCGGGCAGGCGTCACACCCTATACGTCCACTTTCGTGTTTGCAGAGTGCTGTGTTTTTATTAAACAGTCGCAGCCACCAGTTTATTGCAACCCCTTCACCCTCCTGGCGCAGGCCAGTCAAGCTACCAGGGCGTACCTTATCCCGAAGTTACGGTACCAATTTGCCGAGTTCCTTCTCCCGAGTTCTCTCAAGCGCCTTAGAATACTCATCTCGCCCACCTGTGTCGGTTTGCGGTACGGTCATCGTTAGACTGAAGCTTAGAGGCTTTTCTTGGAACCACTTCCAATTGCTTCGCTCCCGAAGGAGCTCGCGCCACACCCTTGAATCCTGCGCCCGGATTTGCCTAAGCGCCTTCTCCAATGCAGCGACCGGGACTTCCAACACCCGGACAACCTTCCGCGATCCGTCCCCCCATCGCATCTAACAATGGTGCAGGAATATTGACCTGCTTCCCATCAGCTACGCATTTCTGCCTCGCCTTAGGGGCCGACTCACCCTACGCCGATGAACGTTGCGTAGGAAACCTTGGGCTTACGGCGAGGGGGCCTTTCACCCCCTTTATCGCTACTCATGTCAGCATTCGCACTTCCGATACCTCCAGCACCCTTTACAAGGCACCTTCGCAGGCTTACGGAACGCTCTCCTACCATGCGTGCAAGCACGCATCCGCAGCTTCGGTATATGGCTTAGCCCCGTTACATCTTCCGCGCAGGACGACTCGATCAGTGAGCTATTACGCTTTCTTTAAAGGGTGGCTGCTTCTAAGCCAACCTCCTGACTGTTTTAGCCTTCCCACTTCGTTTCCCACTTAGCCATATTTGGGGACCTTAGCTGGCGGTCTGGGTTGTTTCCCTCTTGACACCGGACGTTAGCACCCGATGTCTGTCTCCCGTGATTGCACTCTTCGGTATTCGGAGTTTGCTATGGCGGGGTAATCTGCAATAGACCCCCCAACCATGACAGTGCTCTACCCCCGAAGGTGAGACACGAGGCACTACCTAAATAGTTTTCGGAGAGAACCAGCTATTTCCAGGTTTGTTTAGCCTTTCACCCCTATCCACAGCTCATCCCCTAACTTTTCAACGTTAGTGGGTTCGGACCTCCAGTACGTGTTACCGCACCTTCATCCTGGCCATGGATAGATCACCTGGTTTCGGGTCTACGCCCAGCAACTGAACGCCCTATTCGGACTCGCTTTCGCTACGCCTGCCCTATTCGGTTAAGCTTGCTACTGAACGTAAGTCGCTGACCCATTATACAAAAGGTACGCCGTCACCCCTTTCGAGGCTCCGACTGTTTGTATGCATGCGGTTTCAGGATCTATTTCACTCCCCTCCCGGGGTTCTTTTCGCCTTTCCCTCACGGTACTGGTTCACTATCGGTCGATCACGAGTATTTAGCCTTGGAGGATGGTCCCCCCATCTTCAGACAGGATTTCACGTGTCCCGCCCTACTTGTCGTACACCTAGTTCTTTCATACTGTTTTCGCCTACAGGGCTATCACCTGCTATGGCCGCACTTTCCAGAGCGTTCGGCTAACAATACAAATAAAGAGTACAGGCTCTTCCCATTTCGCTCGCCACTACTTTGGGAATCTCGGTTGATTTCTTTTCCTGCGGTTACTTAGATGTTTCAGTTCACCGCGTTCGCCTCACATAGCCTATGTATTCAGCTATGGATACTCCATTCGGAGTGGGTTTCCCCATTCGGACATCTACGGATCAAAGCTCGTTTGCCAGCTCCCCGTAGCTTTTCGCAGGCTACCGCGTCCTTCATCGCCTGTGATCGCCAAGGCATCCACCACATGCACTTGTTCGCTTGACCCTATAACGAGTCTGTCTCTCGATCATCGTTAGCGCTTGAGCGCTTACGATGATCCGATACACAGTACGCTACAGGTTGAGTTCTCGCGTTGTGCCGTATTCCAAAATCGAGCCGAACATGAAGTTCGAATCATCTTGAGATACATCGATACAATCACAACCCGGATAGTTTCCACGTCCATCTCATTAGACGCTTCCGCTATCCAAATTACTTACTTCTTCCAGATTGTTAAAGAACGACAGCCGATACAGTTTCCTGCATCACTCTGACTGGCTCAATCGCCAATGCTTAATGCTCGCTTCCAAGCACTTACCATTGAGGATTGGTGGAGGCAGACGGGATCGAACCGACGACCCCCTGCTTGCAAAGCAGGTGCTCTCCCAGCTGAGCTATGCCCCCATACAGAGACACTCAGGTTTATTCCGCCAGACAATTGGTGGGTCTGGTTGGATTCGAACCAACGACCCCCGCCTTATCAAGACGGTGCTCTAACCGACTGAGCTACAGACCCCTGAGTCTGTCCTAATTTACAGCCGATAAGCGTGAGCGCTCAACTTCGCGGATTTAAGCTCGAGAAAGGAGGTGATCCAGCCGCACCTTCCGATACGGCTACCTTGTTACGACTTCACCCCAGTCATGAATCCTACCGTGGTGACCGTCCTCCTTGCGGTTAGACTAGCCACTTCTGGTAAAACCCACTCCCATGGTGTGACGGGCGGTGTGTACAAGACCCGGGAACGTATTCACCGCGGCATGCTGATCCGCGATTACTAGCGATTCCAGCTTCATGCACTCGAGTTGCAGAGTGCAATCCGGACTACGATCGGTTTTCTGGGATTGGCTCCCCCTCGCGGGTTGGCGACCCTCTGTTCCGACCATTGTATGACGTGTGAAGCCCTACCCATAAGGGCCATGAGGACTTGACGTCATCCCCACCTTCCTCCGGTTTGTCACCGGCAGTCTCCTTAGAGTGCTCTTGCGTAGCAACTAAGGACAAGGGTTGCGCTCGTTGCGGGACTTAACCCAACATCTCACGACACGAGCTGACGACAGCCATGCAGCACCTGTGCGCCGGTTCTCTTTCGAGCACTCCCGCCTCTCAGCAGGATTCCGACCATGTCAAGGGTAGGTAAGGTTTTTCGCGTTGCATCGAATTAATCCACATCATCCACCGCTTGTGCGGGTCCCCGTCAATTCCTTTGAGTTTTAATCTTGCGACCGTACTCCCCAGGCGGTCAACTTCACGCGTTAGCTACGTTACTAAGGAAATGAATCCCCAACAACTAGTTGACATCGTTTAGGGCGTGGACTACCAGGGTATCTAATCCTGTTTGCTCCCCACGCTTTCGTGCATGAGCGTCAGTATTGGCCCAGGGGGCTGCCTTCGCCATCGGTATTCCTCCACATCTCTACGCATTTCACTGCTACACGTGGAATTCTACCCCCCTCTGCCATACTCTAGCCTGCCAGTCACCAATGCAGTTCCCAGGTTGAGCCCGGGGATTTCACATCGGTCTTAGCAAACCGCCTGCGCACGCTTTACGCCCAGTAATTCCGATTAACGCTCGCACCCTACGTATTACCGCGGCTGCTGGCACGTAGTTAGCCGGTGCTTATTCTTCCGGTACCGTCATCCACCCCGGTTATTAGCCAGGATGATTTCTTTCCGGACAAAAGTGCTTTACAACCCGAAGGCCTTCTTCACACACGCGGCATTGCTGGATCAGGCTTGCGCCCATTGTCCAAAATTCCCCACTGCTGCCTCCCGTAGGAGTCTGGGCCGTGTCTCAGTCCCAGTGTGGCTGGTCGTCCTCTCAGACCAGCTACTGATCGTCGCCTTGGTAGGCCTTTACCCCACCAACTAGCTAATCAGCCATCGGCCAACCCTATAGCGCGAGGCCCGAAGGTCCCCCGCTTTCATCCACAGATCGTATGCGGTATTAATCCGGCTTTCGCCGGGCTATCCCCCACTACAGGACATGTTCCGATGTATTACTCACCCGTTCGCCACTCGCCGCCAGGCCGAAGCCCGCGCTGCCGTTCGACTTGCATGTGTAAGGCATGCCGCCAGCGTTCAATCTGAGCCAGGATCAAACTCTTCAGTTCAATTCCTGTTACTGTTTTCGGTTGTTTCCAACCGGTCGCTCACTCAAAGCTGACAGGTCATATGAATTGCTTCATAAACCTGACTTACTTTAGTGTGAGACTCTTGATACTTTTGCTTGCGATCCGAAGATCGTCCGCTTACATCAAGCGCCCACACTTATCGGCTGTTCATTGTTAAAGAGCACATCTGCGAGAAAACTTTCCTACTCAACTCCGTCTTCTCAGCAGCGCTGCGTTGTCAGCAGCAGAGAAACGAGATTATGATCACTTATTCGCAGCACGTCAACAACTTTTTTACTACCGTGTCGCGCAGCGTCTGGATCATCGCTTCACGCTCTCGGTCGCAACCACCGCCGACCGCACTACCCGAGCCGTGAAACTTCCCGCCTCCCCTTCGCGCTGCGTTCTCCGTAGCGCGAAAGAGGCGTGATTGTAGGCATAAGCGACGCACCCTGCAAGAGGGTTTCGTAAATTTTTTTGCTCCCCATATAGTCCCACCCGGAGCGCGCTCACCTATCTTTATAGAGAAGGCTGCCGAAAGACCAGCAAACCGCTGAACAAACGCGGAACGGACTAAAATGACAGGTTCCTCGCATCCAACCATGTCAATCTATGCGCCAGCGAACCGCTAAACGCCTCCCTCCCGATGCCGACAAACTGGTCGGTCTGTCGCTCGCGCTGTTTGCGTCCGGCAGCCGCGTCGAAGATCGCTTCTGGGAAGCCAAGCTCGACGCCTTGCTCGCAAAGATCGTCCGCAATGGCAACCAGACCACGCTCGACGCCGCGCTCGATCATCTCCAGCAGAATCACCCGGACGCCTACGGCGCCCTCGCCGACATGGCCGAGACGCACAGCGAATCCCTGTCTGTCGAGCATGACGGCAAGCCGTACGAAGCGCTCCTCGTCGCGATCCCCGTACTCGCGTGGACCCGGTACATGATTCCGTCCGGCGCGCTCAAGACCGAGATCGCCGACGTGTTGCGTACCCACTTGCAAGCGCACGTGCTCGCGCAAGGCACGCTCGTCGCGATGGCGCCCTTTCTCTACAGCATCGATCAACTGCCGCGCCATCATGTCGAAACTTACCGCCTCGCGCAGCAGCTCGCGCATGCGGCGCTCGGCAACCATTCGGTCAAGCTCAATTACGGCGACCTGCCCGAGACGTCGCCGATTCTGGCCGACCCGCGCTTCCTGCTCGCCGTCGTCGCCGCACCCGCCGGCACCCCGCTCTTTCGCTGGCAAGAGGAGGAGCACGGCTCACGGATCGAGCGCGGCCAATGCCTTGAGCAGTGGGCCGCACAGGGCGGCGTCAACCTGTCCGCCGCGCTCCCCGGCTGCGAATTCGAGTGCCTGCTGCCCGACGCGTATTACTCCGCGTGCCGCGATGCCGACGAGCGAATCCGTCCGCACACCGTACGCACCGCGATCCGCTATCTGTTCGACACGATCGGCGCCGCGCCGCAAGAACTGCGGGCCGTGATCGCGGGCTTCGGCGAGCACCGGATCGACGAATATCGCGTCGCATTCACTCGCCGCGGAAGCAACGACGTCATCTATGGCGTCGTCTGGCCGCTCTACGGCCGCGAGAATGGCGAGGCATCAGTCGACGAGGCGACGCTCGAAGCCGAGGCGCCCGCCGACGGACCGCTCGAAGAAATCGCCTCGCTGCTGAAGGAGGCGGGCGTGACCGACATCCGTCGCCACGCCGGCCGATTCGAGCCCGAATATTGCGACGATTGCGGCGTTCCGTTGTACGCCGATCCGCTCGGCGAGATCGTCCATGCGGAGATGCCGGAGGACGCGACGCCCGCGCAACCGCACTTCCATTAAAGTCCGCCCAGCGCCGCGCCATCAGGCGCGGGCGTTTCGTCGAAGGCCGCCTCGAGCTCCCGCTCGAGGCGGCCTTCGCGTTTTGGTTTGTCTGAATTTTTCTTATGCCTTTCAGCCAGGCCGACATTTTGTAACGCTTTTGTCATTATTGAGGAGATGGCACTCGTCGTTTTCTCGATCAATCGGATAAGCGGAGGCATAACATGAGGTTTCTGGTGCTCAATTCGGACGCAGAGCGTCGCGACGGCTTGAAAACCCTGCTGCGTCAAATCGACCGACATGCCGGCTACAACGACGCCAAGGACTGGCGGCAGGCGCAACGGCTCATCAAGCAGCAAGGCTTCGACTTGATCGCGGTCGACTGGCAGGACATCAAGCGGCTCGGCGATCTGCACGCGCTTTGCCAGGCTTGCGCGCCCACGCCCGTCGCGGCGCTCACCGACGACGCGTCGCCCGAACACGCACAGGCGCTCTTCAATGCCGGCGTACTCGGCGTCATTCCGCGTTCCACGCGCCCGCACCTCATCGTTCGCGCGCTCGAAATGGTGCTGCTAGGCGGACACTACGTGCCGCCGAGCGCCCTGAACCTCACCGAGCCGATTGCGCGCGCGAGGGACGGCCGTGTCGACGCGATCGTCAGCCAGTTGCCGCGCAGGAAGCGCTCGCCTTGCAGCCTGCTGTCGCCGCGACAAGCCCAAATCATGCGCTTCGTTCACATGGGCAGCACCAACAAGATGATCGCGCGCACGCTCGGCATCAGCGAAGGCACGGTCAAGATTCATCTGGCCAGCATCTTCCAACAGTTAGGTGCGACAAATCGCGCCGCCGCGGTCGCGATTTACAACGGCTGGCTCCCGCCGCATCTCGAAGTGCTGCTATCCGCACGCGAGACTTCGCCGAAACCCGTACACGGCGCGGCCGGCCCCGTGCCGCTGCGCCCCGCGAATTCGCGGCATCCGTACCCGCTCGCCGCCGAAAACGAATCGTCTGCCCAGCCGCTCGTCGCGGCAGAACCGGACGCGCCGTTCAAAGCGAACGAATAGCCGGTAAAACCCGCGTAGAGGGTGAATCCATTCCCATCTTTTGTATTCAACGAGTAATATAAAAACATGGGTTTCCTCTACACGCCGCTTCCGTTCTGGGTCGCTGTCGGTGGCTGGATCGCCGCCGTGGGGCTGCTCGCCCTCGCGCTGTGGAAACGCCCGTTCGGCCGTCTGCAGGACGCGACGCTGCAGCACGTGTGGCTCGCG
Organism: Burkholderia thailandensis E264; assembly: GCF_000012365.1. Classification (NCBI taxonomy): domain Bacteria; kingdom Pseudomonadati; phylum Pseudomonadota; class Betaproteobacteria; order Burkholderiales; family Burkholderiaceae; genus Burkholderia; species Burkholderia thailandensis. Next base: position 1,234,507 of record NC_007651.1, on the reverse strand, counting down.
CTCGTGACCACGATCACGGTGCTGTGGGCATCCAACGCGTGGCTCGACGACGGCCTCGTCATGCATCTCCTCGGCGCGACGCTGCTCGTCACGCTGTTCGACTGGACCCTCGCGCTCGTCGGGATGGCGGCCGTGATCGGCATCGCGGCGATCGTGTTCGATGCGACGTGGCAAGGCGTCGGACTCACCTACCTCGTCTATGGCGCACTGCCCGTCGTCGTATCGACGCTGCTGCAACGCGCCGCGCTCGCGTGGCTGCCGCACAACCTGCCCGCGCTCATCGTCGGCCAGGGCTTCGTATCGCCCGCGATCGCGGTGGGCGTCGTCGCAGCGGCGGCGGCCGGCGTGCAGATCGCGATCGCCGAGGGCACGCTCGTCGTCGTGCCGTCCGGCTATGCGTTGAACGCATTGCTGCTCGCGCTCGGCGAGGCGTGGTTCACCGGCATGGCGACCGCGCTGATCGCCGTCTATCGGCCCGCGTGGGTCACGACCTCCGACGTGCGCCGCTACCGTCTCGGCGGGCCGCGCGCGTGAGCCCGGCCGCCTGACCGCCGGCGCGGCCCCGCTCGCACGCCACGTGCCATACGGACAATCGCTCTACTGCGCCGCCGAAAAATTACGCTAAGATGGAACCCTGCTCTTCATCGGGCATCTCACGTGCCTGGTGTCTCTATCGCGCTTATCTCATACCTCTAGATGGACAGCTTTCCCGCCTCGCTTCGCCTGCTCGGCGCGCTCGGCAAGCTGACGGCCTGTGTCGCGGGCCTGTCGCTCACGTTCGCCGCGCCCGCGTTCGCCGACTTGCTCGACCAACGCGCCGAACTCATCAACAAATACGTCAACGAAATGCATGCCGATCCGCTCGTCGCGGATTGCGCCGCGCACGGCAACTTCATCGCCAGCACGTCGAGCGCGTTCGATCACGTCGAATTTCCGCCGAACGCATTCGAAAGCGGCAACGCATCGATCACGCCCTGGAACGACTCGTTCGACGAAGGCAAGCAGCGCGTGAAGGTCGACAACATCGTGACCGTCGAGGGCCTCGGCGTGCGCAGCAGCGGCGGCGATCCGGAACATCTGAAGTTTCGCTGCGGCTACGTCGGCACGCAAATGCTCGCGTTCAGTTGGAACGATCCGGTGCCGCCCGCCAAGCCGCGCGTCGAACGCGCGACATCGCCGAAGAAGAAACTGCGTGCTCACTCGGGCAAAGGCAAGGTCAAGGCGAAAGCGACGGGCAAAGGCGGCAAGCGCGCGGCGTCGACGAAGAAATCGAGCACGAAGAAGAAAGCCGTGAAGAAACGCTCGACGCGCAAGTCGTGACGCGACCGGCCGGGCACCGTACCGACCGCCGGACAGGACCGACGTCGGCGGCGCCGACCAACGCGTAGAACGCGCCACCATTGGCCCATCGGCCGGACGCAAAAAAGCCGGAGCGCGGCGATGCCGCTCCGGCTTTTTCATGCGCGCCCGATGCGCGCATCCGCCGCACCGGGACGAGCGCTCAGGCCGCGCTCAGGCGAAAGCCCTCACGTGCTCGAGGATCGCGCCCAGCGCCGCCGCGCCGAGCGACGCACTGCGCGCGCCGCTCCAGCCGGCATGCTCGTCGGGCAGATTCGCGTTGTCCTTGAACGGCATTTCGAGCGTCAGCGACAGGCAGCCGAACCGATGCCCGATGTACTTCGACGCGAGCTTGAGCGCATCTTCCTTGTACTTGCCGGGCGGATAGCCATGCTCGTCCTGGAAATCGGGGCTCGCGCGCTTGAACGCGTTGATGAATGCGCTCTGCTCGACGCGCTGCCGCTCGGTGAAGCCGGGCAGCATCTCGGAGCCGGCCGCGAATACGTACGGCAGATCCTCGTCGCCGTGGATATCGAAGAACAGATCACAGCCGATCGAATGAATCGCATCGCGCACGACCAGCACTTCGGGGCTGCGCGCGGCGTCCGGCTCCATCCATTCGCGATTCAGGTTCGCGCCCGCCGCGTTCGTGCGCAGGTTGCCGTGCACGCTGCCGTCCGGGTTCATGTTCGGCACGATGTAGAACGTCGCATGTTCGTACAGCTTGCGCGCGACCGGATCGCCCGACCAGTCGCCCCAGCCGACGAGCCGCTTCACGAGCCCTTCGACGAACCATTCCGCCATCGATTCTCCCGGATGCTGGCGCGCGATGATCCACACCTTCTTCTTCGCGACGCCCGCGTCGTCGGGCGTGCCGAGCACGACGAGCGACATCGGCCGCCCCTCGACCGTGCGGCCCAACTCGACGACGCTCGCTTGCGGCATCTGCTGGACTGCGCCGAGAAACTCCGAATGGCGTTCTTCGCCGTACGGCTCGAAATACGCGTAATGGATGCTGTCGAAATCGGGCGTATGGTCGATCGTCAGCACCTGGCCGTCGTACGACGTCGGCACGCGGAACCAGTTGACCCGGTCGTAGCTCGCGACCGCGCGATAGTCGCGCCAGCCCGCCGGATACGCGCAGTCGTTCGCGTTCTCGAACGTCATCACGCAACGCTCGCCGCGCGCGCCCGTCAGCCGGAAGTAGAACCACTGCGCGAACTCGGAACGATTGTCGCCGCGCACGCGCAGCCGGATCGCGTCCGCGCGCTCGCACGACACGACGTCGATCGCGCCCGCGTCGAAATTGCTCGTTATCGACAGAGTCATTGCATCTCCTGGTTGCGACAGCCGCTTCGGGCCGCCGGACATTCAAGCGCCAGCACGGCGGCGAAACACGAAGGTGTCGTCGTTCGACGCCGCTTCGTCGAACGCATAGCCTTCCGATGCGAAATCCTTCAGCACGTCGGGCGAACCGATCCGCCCTTCGACGACGTAGCGCGCCATCAGCCCGCGCGCGCGCTTCGCGTGGAAACTGATGATCTTGTAACGGCCGTCCTTCCAGTCCTCGAACACCGGCGTGACGACGCGCGCGTCGAGCAGCTTCGGCTTCACCGACTTGAAGTACTCGGCCGACGCGCAATTGACGAGCACGCGCGACGCGCCTTCGCGCGTCTTCAGCTCGGCGTTCAATGCGTGCGTGATCCGCTCGCCCCAGAATGCGTACAGATCCTTGCCGCGCGCGTTCGTGAAGCGCGTGCCCATTTCGAGCCGGTACGGCTGCAGCAGATCGAGCGGCCGCAGCAGCCCGTAGAGCCCCGACAGCACGCGAACGTGCCGCTGCGCGTAGTCGAGATCGTCGGGCGACAGCGAGCGCGCGTCGAGGCCCTCGTACACGTCGCCGTTGAACGCGAGCACCGCCTGCTTCGCGTTCGCCGGCGTCGACGTGCGCGACCAGTCCGCGTAGCGCTGGAAATTCAGCCGCGCGAGCGGGTCCGAAATGCTCATCAGCGTGCCGATCTGCTGCGGCGACAGCCGGCGCAGCTCGTCGATCAGCGCGGCCGCGTCGTCGGCGAACTGGGGCAGCGTGTGATGGGAAACGTGGGGCGGGGTTTCGTAGTCGAGCGATTTCGCCGGGGAGAGAACGATTATCATAGAGGCTCGCCGGCACGCCGTGCCGCGCAGTCAGACGAAAACCACCGATTGTAACGAATGCCCAGCTCCGACGCTCCCCGCGCCGGTCGCCGCGTAGTGCTCGATTCGAACGTCTGGATCGACATCCTCGTGTTCGACGACCCCGACGCCCGCCCGATCCGCGATGCCCTCGAAACGGGCGCCATCACGGCGCTCATCGACGTCCGCTGCCTGATCGAGCTCGAGCGCGTGCTCGACTACCCGCAGTTCAAGGCGCGCGAGGTCGACAAGGCCGCCGCGCTCGCCACGGTCGCGCGCCTGTCGGTACGCGTCGCCGGGCCCGGCCGCGGCGATGCGCGCGCGGCCGCCGCGACGGACGCAGGCGCGAATGCCTCGCCCGCGCTCGCCGCGTCGCCGGAACGCGTGCCCGACGCCGGCGATGCGCTGAACGGCTCGGACGTGCAGCACGCTTCGGACGCGCAAGCGGGCCGCGCGCGTCCGTCGCCCCCCGCCGACGCGGCCGCGCCTTTTCCGGCCGACGACGCGCCGCCGCGACCACTGCCGAAGTGCCGCGACCGCGACGACCAGAAATTCCTCGAACTCGCTTATGCGGCGCGCGCCGACTGGCTCGTATCGAAGGATCGCGCACTGTTGAAGCTCACGCGCCGCACCGAGCGCGACTTCGGATTCCGGATCGCGCAACCCGCGCCGTTCGCCGCCAGCGCGCTCGCGACCAACGCCTCCAAGCCGGCGTAAGCGACGCGCCCGCCCCAACCCCTTTTTGCGCCAGCCACGATGAACGCACCGCACGACATGCCTACGACGCCCACTCTCCTCTCGCGCCTGCCCGACGTCGGCACGACGATTTTCACGGTCATGAGCGCGCTCGCCGCGGAAAAGGGCGCGGTCAATCTCGGCCAGGGCTTTCCCGATTTCGATTGCGATCCGCGCATCGTGGACGCGGTCGCTCGCGCGATGCGCGACGGCCGCAACCAGTATCCGCCGATGGCGGGCATCGCGCCGCTGCGTGAAGCGATCGCCGACAAGATCGCGCGGCTCTACGGCCACCGCTACGATGCCGCGACCGAGATCACCGTGACGGCGGGCGCGACGCAGGCGCTCCTGACCGCGATCCTGTGCGCGGTGCATCCGGGCGACGAGGTGATCGTGATCGAGCCGACCTACGACAGCTACCTGCCGTCGATCGAGCTGGCGGGCGCGACGCCCGTGTTCGTCACGCTGAACGCGCCCGACTACGCGATTCCGTTCGACAAGCTCGCCGCGGCGATCACGCCGAAGACGCGTGCGATCCTGATCAACACGCCGCACAATCCGACGGGCACCGTGTGGCGCGAGGCTGACATGCGCGCGCTCGCGGACATCGTGCGCGGCACCCATCTGCTGATCGTGTCCGACGAGGTCTACGAGCACATGGTCTACGACGGCACGCGCCACGAGAGCGTCGCCCGCTATCCGGAGCTCGCCGCGCGCAGCATCGTCGTGTCGAGCTTCGGCAAGACCTTCCACGTGACGGGCTGGAAGGTCGGCTACGTCGCCGCGCCCGCGCCGCTCACGGCGGAGTTCCGCAAGGTGCACCAGTTCAACGTGTTCACGGTCAACACGCCGATGCAGTTCGGCCTCGCCGATTACCTGCGCGACCCCGAGCCGTATCTGACGCTGCCCGCGTTCTATCAGAAGAAGCGCGACTTCTTCCGCGCGGGGCTCGCGAACACGCGCTTCAAGTTGCTGCCTTGCGCGGGCACGTATTTCCAGTGTGTCGATTATTCGACGATCAGCGATCTGCCGGAAGCGGAGTTCGCGAAATGGCTGACGACCGAGATCGGCGTCGCCGCGATTCCGGTGTCGGCGTTCTATCACGAGCCGCATGAATCGGGCGTCGTGCGCTTCTGCTTCGCGAAGCGCGAAGACACGCTCGCCACCGCGCTCGAACGGCTCGCGCGCCTGTAGCCCTCGGCAACGCGGCGCAGGCGTCATGCGCGCCGCCGCGAAACCGCCCGCTCGACGCGCCGCGCCAAGACTCGATCGGGCAGCCGGTCGATCCATCGAGCGGCCCGCGCCGCCAATCCGCCACCCACACCGCCGATGCGGGCCGGCGCGCGTCGCGCGCCGCCGCACGCATCACGCCCGTCGCATCAACCCTGCTTCGCCAGCCCCGCGATGAACGCCTTGCGCTCCTCGCTCACTCGCTTCGCGGCCGGCCGCTCCTCCTCGATGCGCTTCACGTATGACTTCCAGTCGATCCCGGCGTCGGCGATGAAATCGCGGCCATAAATCGCCTTCGTCGCGAGCGCGGTGATCGGAAAATGGACGAACGCGGCGATGTCGGCGATGCAGAACGTATCGCCGAGCACGTAAGGCGAGAATCTCGCAAGCCGCTTGAAGCCGTCGAGCGCGCGCGGCATGCGCTCCTCGACGTGCGCCTTCGTGCCGTCGCTCACCTTGCCGCCGAAGAATGCCTCCGGAAACAGCTCGCGCGCGTTCCATTCGACATACAGCTCGAGCACCGTCATGATCTCGCGCGCCTTCGCGGCGTCGAACGGGTCGGCCGGGAAAATGCGTTTGTCCGGGTGGCTCGCGGCGAGATATTCGACGATCGCCTGCGATTCGCTGAGCGCGCCGCGCTCGGTCAGCAGATACGGCACCTTGCCGAGCGGCGTGTCGGCGAAGCACGCGGGATCCTTGATCGGGACATTGACGAGCGTCTCGTCGAACGGAATGCCGTGCTCGATCAGGACGAACTTGACCTTGTTGTAGTAATTGGACACGGGAAAACCACACAGCCGCAGCATCAAAGTCTCCTTTGTCTTGAGAAATGGGCCGCGCGCGACGCGTCCCGCGCGGCATGACGCCGAAAAGCACGTTCATGCTAGTCTAAAGCAACTTCGAAGCGCGCCGCGACTTTTGCGCCGCCGCGCATTTCGAGCATGGCCTCAAAACATGCCGGCCAAGCCGGCCGGGACGATGTCCGATCGCGCGACGCACAGGCGCGGCGCATCGCTCCCGACGCCCGTCGAATTCAAGGAGACTCACTGCATGAGCGCAGAACTGCTCGCGTCGCGCCCGCCGGAAAGCGAATCGACGCTCGTCCTCACGCTGTCCAATCCCGGCGCGCGCAACGCGCTGCATCCCGACATGTACGCCGCCGGCCTCGAGGCGCTGAACACGGCGGAACGCGATCCGTCGATTCGAGCGGTCGTGCTGACGGGCGCGGACCGCTTCTTCTGCGCGGGCGGCAACCTGAACCGGCTGCTCGACAATCGCGCGAAGCATCCGTCCGTGCAGGCGGCAAGCATCGATCTGCTCGGCGAATGGATCACCGCAATCAACACGGCGACGAAACCCGTGATCGCGGCGGTCGAGGGCGCGGCCGCGGGGGCGGGCTTCTCGCTCGCGCTCGCATGCGATCTGCTCGTCGCCGCCGACGACGCGAAATTCGTGATGTCGTATGCGCGCGTCGCGCTCACGCCGGACGGCGGCGGCTCGTGGTTCCTCGTGCGTGCGCTGCCCCGCGCACTCGCGGCCGAGATCCTGTTCGAAGGCAAACCGGCCGCCGCGACGCGGCTGCACGAGCTCGGCGTCGTGAACCGGCTGACGAAGCCGGGCGCCGCGCGCGACGAGGCGATCGCCTGGGCCGACGAGCTCGGCAGGATGTCGCCGAACGCGCTCGCACGAATCAAGTCGCTGATCGCCGACGCGCAGACGCAGCCGCTCGCCGCGCATCTCGCCGCGGAGCGCGATCACTTCGTCGCGTCGCTGCATCACGCGGACGCGCTCGAAGGCATCACCGCGTTCCTCGACAAGCGCGCCCCCGTCTACAAACGCTGACGCCCGCCATGTCCTATCAATTGCCGAAACGCCGCCGCATCTACCTGATGCGTCATGGCGACGTCACCTACTTCGACGCGAGCGGCCGCCCGTTCGATCAGGACGCCGTGCCGCTCAACGAGCGCGGCCGGATGCAGGCGGCCGCGGCCGGACGCGCGTTCGCCGAGCAGAACGTGCGCTTCGACCGCGTGATCGCGAGCGGACTGCCGCGCACGATCGAAACCGCGCAGCGCGTGCTCGCCGAAACCGGCCAGCGGCTCGACATCGACATCGAACCCGCGTGGCGCGAAATTCGCGGCGGCTTCCTCGCAGACATTCCGCCCGAGGAGCAGGAAGCCGCGTTCCTGCGTGTGCTCGACGGCATCGTCGCCGAGCACACGCGCTTTCTCGGCGGCGAGACGATCGGCGAGCTGATCGACCGCGTGCTGCCGCCGCTCGCCGCGCTGCGCGCGGACCCGGCGTGGGACACCGTGCTGCTCGTGCTGCACGGCGGCGTGAACTGTGCGCTGCTGTCGCACGCGACGGTGCCCGGGCACCGGCTCTTCATCGGCACGCTGTCGCAGTCCGCGGGCTGCATCAACGCGCTCGACGTCGGCGAGCGCGACGACGACTGGGTCGTGCGGCTCGTCAATTACTCGCCGCCCGAAGCGCTGCACCGCGACGTGCGCAACACGACGATGGAAGTGCTGTATCACCAGTTCTTGCAAAGCACGCGCGTGTAGGCGCATCGCGCGGATCAGGGGGACACGATGGAAGCCGAGCACGATCCGAACTCCCGGCAAACCGATTACGCCGCGTTCGAAGGCACGCGCCCCGTCGGCGATGCGCAACGCTTCGACGTCGACGCGCTCGCCGCGTGGCTCGCCAAGCATGTCGACGGCTTCGCCGGCCCGCTCGCCGTCGAGCAGTTCAAGGGCGGCCAATCCAATCCGACGTTCAAGCTCGTCACGCCCGCGCGCAGCTACGTGCTGCGCGCGAAGCCCGCGCCCGCGGCGAAGCTGCTGCCGTCCGCGCATGCGATCGAGCGCGAGTATCGCGTGATGGCCGCGCTCGCGAACACGGACGTGCCCGTCGCGCCGATGCTCGCGCTCTGCGACGACGAGAGCGTGATCGGCCGCGCGTTCTACGTGATGGGCTTCGTCGACGGCCGCGTGCTGTGGGACCCGTCGCTGCCCGGCATGACGCCCGCGGAGCGCGGCCGCCATTACGACGAGATGAACCGGGTGATCGCGGCGTTGCATTCGATCGACCCGCAGGCCGTCGGGCTCGCCGATTACGGCAAGTCCGGCAACTATCTCGCGCGTCAGATCGCACGCTGGAGCAAGCAGTATCTCGCGTCGGAAACCGAGCCGATCGATGCGATGCATCGGCTGATCGACTGGCTGCCTCAGCATCTGCGGCCCGAATCCGAGAACGGCGCGCGCGTGTCGATCGTGCACGGCGACTACCGGCTCGACAATCTGATCTTCGATCCGCACGCGCCACGCGTGCTCGCGGTGCTCGACTGGGAACTGTCGACGCTCGGCGATCCGCTCGCCGATTTCGCGTACCACTGCATGGCGTGGCACGTCGCGCCCGAAAGCTTTCGCGGCATCGCGGGGCTCGATCTGCGCGCGCTCGGCATTCCCGACGAAGCGCATTACGTCGCGCGCTATTGCGAGCGCACGGGCCTCACGATGCCCGACAACTGGCATTTCTATCTCGCGTACAACATGTTCCGAATCGCCGCGATCCTGCAGGGCATCATGAAGCGCGTCGTCGACGGCACCGCATCGAGCGCGCAGGCACTCGATGCCGGCCGCCGCGCGCGGCCGATGGCCGAGCTCGCGTGGCGCTACGCACAGCACGCGCGCTAGCCGCGCGCCCTCCTTTCACCGAACCGATCGATCAGCGAGGCAGCCATGCATTTCGATTACGCCCCGAAAGTCGAAGCGTTGCGCGCACGGCTCAACGCGTTCTTCGACGAGCACATCTATCCGAACGAGCGCGCGTTCCATGAAGAAATCGCGCTCAACCGGCGCGCCGGCAACGCATGGCAGCCGGTCGCACTGATCGAGACGCTGAAGGCGAAAGCGCGCGCCGCGGGCCTGTGGAACCTGTTTTTGCCCGATTCGACGCGCGGCGCCGGCCTCACGAATCTCGAATACGCGCCGCTTTGCGAAATCATGGGCCGCGTGCCGTGGGCACCCGAGGTCTTCAACTGCAATGCGCCCGATACCGGCAACATGGAAACGCTCGAGCGCTACGGCACCGATGCGCACAAGGCGACGTGGCTCGAGCCGCTGCTCGACGGCGCGATCCGCTCGGCGTTCCTGATGACGGAGCCCGAAGTCGCGTCGTCGGATGCGACGAATATCCGCACGCGCATCGAACGCGACGGCGAGCACTACGTGATCAACGGCCACAAGTGGTGGTCGTCCGGCGCGGGCGACCCGCGCTGCAAGCTCTACATCGTGATGGGCAAGACGAACCCCGATGCGCCCCGCCACGCGCAGCAGTCGATGATTCTCGTGCCGTCGGACGCGCCCGGCATCACCGTGCGCCGGCCGCTGAACGTATTCGGCTACGACGACGCACCGCACGGCCACATGGAGATCACGCTCGAGAACGTGCGCGTGCCCGCGTCGAATCTGCTGCTCGGCGAAGGGCGCGGCTTCGAGATCGCGCAAGGCCGGCTCGGACCGGGCCGCATCCATCACTGCATGCGGCTCGTCGGGCTCGCGGAGCGCGCGCTCGAGCTGATGTGCCGGCGCGCGTCGGAGCGCGTCGCGTTCGGCAAGCCGGTCGCCGCGCAGACAGTCACGCAGGAGCGGATTGCCGAGGCGCGCTGCATGATCGAGCAGGCGCGGCTCCTCACGCTGAAGACCGCTTATATGATGGACACCGTCGGCAACAAGGGGGCGCGCGGCGAGATCGCGATGATCAAGGTGGTCGCGCCGAACATGGCGTGCCAGGTGATCGACTGGGCGATCCAGGCGCACGGCGGCGGCGGCGTCAGCGACGACTTCCCGCTCGCCTATGCGTACGCGAGCGCACGAACGCTACGCTTCGCGGACGGGCCGGATGAGGTCCACCGCAACGCGATCGCGAAACTCGAGCTCGCACGCCACGCGCCGTCGCCGGCCTGACACGCGCGCCGCGCGGCGAAACGAGAAACCGGCGGGCGACGGCGCGCGGCCCGCCGCCCGCCGTCCCGTTTGTCTCATTCGCACTGCAACACACCGCGCTTGCTTCGGTTGCCGCGCGGCTGCGGCATGCAGCCCCGAACGTTCTTCAAGGGAAGGATCGCGATCGGCCGCCGCGTCGGCCAACAAACCGCGCCTGCGCCCAAGCCGTCATACGCGGCCGCCGCGTGACGAGCCCGACGCGGCGATGCCCGCCTTCGACGCGGACGGCGTCGGCGCCTGCCGCCAGCACTCTCGCCCCCGCGGCATGCGAGCGGCGTTCGCCACGGTGATCGTCAGGCCGTCCGTCGCGCAATAGCCTGCCGGCGACGCGAGCGCGGCGCCGTCCAGCGTATTCTCGACATGCTCACGATCGTGGCCCGCCGCGCAGCCGGGCGCCTGCTGCAACGCGATCGGCGTGCCGCCGATCGACGCGAGCGCATTGCGCGACACGCGCAGCCGGCAAACGTCGCCGAGCGCTCGCACGCCGGCGTACCTGCCCTGGGAAATCTGGTTGGCGGTCACCGCCACGCTGGTCGCTCCGCACGACCGCGTATCGAACGATGAGTTTCCAAAGGATCGCCTGTCCGTGCACGAGATCGCACACATGCGCCGCGCGAACCCCGTTCAGAAATAATGCAGCGTGATGAATTCGGCTGCGCAGGCCGGCACCGGCTGCCCGCCCAACTCGACCTCCACCGACACTGCCCAGACCGCCTGCACGCCGCCCTGCTTCGCCGGCCCCGTCTCCTTCACTGCGAAGAGCGCGCGCACGCGCGAACCGACCGGCACCGGCTTCAGGAAACGCACGCGATTCAGGCCATAGTTCACGCCCATCCGCTGTTCGAAGCGCAGCGTGCCGGTCATCAGCGCCGGAATCAGCGACAGCGTGAGAAAACCATGCGCGATCGGTCCGCCGAACGGCGACTCGCGCGCGGCACGCTCGGGATCGACGTGAATCCATTGATGATCGCCGGTCGCATCGGCGAACCGGTCGACGCGCGCCTGGTCGACGTCGATCCAGCCGCTCGCGAGCGGCGCCGCGCCGACGCGCGCATGCAGCGCGTCGGCCGACGCGACGACCGGCAGTTCGTTCGCGCTCGCCGTCATGCGCTCCCCTGCGGCGACCGCAACCCGAAGATCACCTTCGAGCGCACCGTGATGACGATCTCGCCCTCTTCGTTGACGCCTTCCCATTCGGTCGTCACGATCCCGCGGTCCGGCTTGCTCTCGGACAGCCGCTTGTCGAGAACCTTGCTGTACATCGTGATCGTGTCGCCCGCGCGCACCGGCTTGATCCATCGAATCCCCTCGATGCCCGGCGAGCCCATGCTCGTCGAGCCTTGGAGCACGTTGCGCACGAGCATGCCCATGAACACCGAGCACGTATGCCAGCCGCTCGCGACGAGCCCGCCGAACATCGACGACTTCGCCGCTTCCGCGTCGACGTGAAACGGTTGCGGATCGTAAGCCTGCGCGAACGTGACGATCTCGTCGGCCGTGAATCGATGCTTGCCGACTTCGGTTCTACCGCCGACTTCCAGGTCTTCGTAACTGATACCCATCGAGCTTCTCCGTGAAATGAAACGGGCGGGCGCCGCCCGCTCAGGCATCCTGCAGCGCCGCGAAATCCGGCAGCGACGCGAAACGCGCGAGGTGATGATCGACGTCGCCGAGCGTCGTTTCGATGATCGACAGACGCTTGAAGAGATGCGCGGCCGCGACCTCGTCCGTGACGCCCATTCCGCCGTGCAACTGCACCGCCTGCTGACCGACGAAGCGCGCGGCCTGCCCGACGCGCGCCTTCGCCGCCGACACCGCCTTGCGGCGCGCGTTCGCGTCGCCGCTCGCGTAGCGCACCGCCGCGAGATAAGTGAGCGAGCGCGCCTGTTCGGCGTGGATCAGCATGTCGACCATCCGGTGCTGCAGCGCCTGGAAACGCGCGATCGGCATGCCGAACTGTTCGCGCGTCTTCGTGTAGTCGAGCGTCGCGCGGTTGAGCGCGTCGAGCGCGCCGATCGCTTCGCCGCACAACAGCACGATTCCATAGTCGGCGATCCGCTTGAGCGCGGCCGCGTCGCGCTCGCCGCCCGCGAGCGCGCGAGCGGGCGTGTTCGACAGGCGGATCGTCGCCGCGCGCTGGCCGTCGATCGTCCGATAGTCGACGATGTCGACGCCTGCCGCGCCGCGCTCGATCGCGAAGAGGCCGATCGCGCCGTTCGGCAGCCGCGCGGGCGCGATCAGCACGTCCGCCTGCGCGCCGTGCCGGACGACCGACTTGACGCCCGTCAGCACGAATTTGTCGCCGACCGGCCGCGCGACGGTCGCGATCGCGAACAGGTCGTGGCGTGCGCGCGGCTCATGGAACGCGACCGCGAGCTTCGCGTCGCCCTGCGCCGCGCGCTCGAGGAGCGCCGCGTCCTCGCCGGCGCCCGAACCCGCGACACGCAGCGCCTCGATCCCGACGGCCGTCGCCCAATAAGGCTCGACGACGAGCGCGCGCCCAAGCTCCTGCGTCGCGACGAGCATGTCGACTGCGCCGCCGCCGAAACCGCCGTGCGCTTCCGGCACGGGCAGCGCGGTCAGGCCCAGCTCGGCGAACGCGCGCCACTGGTCGGCCGACACACCCGCGTCCGAATGGACGATCGCGCACCGTGCGTCGAAGCCGTAGCGCTCATCGAGATAGCGGCGCAGCGCATCGGCGAATTGCTGTTGTTCTTCGCTGAAGGTGAAGTTCATGGCGCGGCTCCTTACAGTCCGAGAATCATCTGCGCGATGATGTTCTTCTGGATTTCGTTCGAACCGCCGTAGATCGACGTCTTGCGGTAGTTGAAGTAATGCGCGGCGAGCGGCGCCGCGTCGTCGTCGCCGGCCGCGCTGTGCTCGCGCTCGCCCTCCAGGAAGGCCGCGTCGAACGGCGCGGCGAGCGGCCCGATCGCGTCGACCATCAGCTCGGTCAGCGCCTGCTGGATCTCGGTGCCCTTGATTTTCAGCATCGATGCCTCCGGCCCCGGCCCGCGCCCGCTCGCCTCACTGCTGACGACGCGCAGCACCGTGACTTCGAGCGCCATCAGCTCGACTTCGAGCGCGGCGATCTTCGCGGCGAACACGGGATCGGCGATGAGCGGCTTGCCGTTCTTGTGCTCGCGCGACGCGAGGCGTTTCAGGAAATCGAGCTCGCGCTTCGATGCGCCGACCCGAGCAATGCCGGTGCGCTCGTGCCCGAGCAGATACTTCGCGTAGGTCCAGCCGCGATTTTCGTCGCCGACGAGATTCTCGACGGGCACCTTCACGTCCTCGAAGAACACTTCGTTGACTTCGCGATCCTCGTCGAGCGTGACGATCGGGCGCACCGTGATGCCCGGCGATTTCATGTCGATCAGCAGGAACGATATCCCTTCCTGCTTCTTCGCGTCGGGATCGGTGCGCACGAGGCAGAACATCATGTCGGCGTACTGGCCGAGCGTCGTCCAGGTCTTCTGGCCGTTGACGACGTAATGATCGCCGCGGCGCTCGGCGCGCGTGCGCAGCGAAGCGAGGTCCGAGCCCGAGCCGGGCTCCGAGTAGCCCTGGCACCACCAGTCGGTGCCGTCGAGGATGCGCGGCAGATAACGGCGCTTTTGCGCTTCGCTGCCGTACTTCATCAGCACCGGCGCGACCATCGACACGCCGAACGGCAGCACGGGCGGCGCGCCGATCCGCGCGCACTCCTCTTCCCAGATGTGGCGCTGCGTCGCGTCCCAGCCGGGCCCGCCGTACTCGACGGGCCACGCGGGCGCGGACCAGCCTCGCGTGCCGAGCAGCCGGTGCCAGCTCGCGAAGTCGTCGCGATTCAAACGCTTGTGGTTGAGAACCTTATCGCGCAGCGCGCGAGGCAGATTCGCCTCGAGCCACGCGCGGACTTCGGCGCGAAACGCGTCGTCGGCGGGGGAATAATCGAGATCCATGCGCAGTGTCTCCTCTGACCGCGCCGGCCGCCTGCGGGCCGCGCAGCGATCAGCGGTCGATCACTGCAGGGGCTCTTTCAGCGCGGCGGGAACCGGCAGCGGCATCACGTCGATGCCCTCTTCGGCCAAGGCTTGCGCGTCTTCGGGCGTGGTCACGCCGCGAATGCTGCGCGCGGGCGCTTCATTGTAGTGAATGCGCCGCGCTTCCTCGGCGAAGCGCTCGCCCACGTTCTCGGTCTTCGCGAGCACCTCGCGCAGCGCGCGCAGCGCCTGGGCCTGAAGCGCGCGCGGATCGGCCGGCCGCGCCTGCGACGCACCCGACAGATTCAGGCGCGGCGCGGACGGCATGCGGCTGACCTCGGTCGCCCCGCACACCGGACATTCGACCAGCTTGCGGGACAACTGCGCTTCGAACTCATCGGCCGATGCGAACCAGCCTTCGAACCGATGGCCATGCGGGCACTGTAAATCGAGGACCTTCATGCTGAATCAGGGCGTGCTGCCAGTGTATCGCAAATGGAAATTTTTTGAACGGTCGTGCTAAATTCAGTCCGAAAAAGAACACGATCGAGCCGGCCGACGGCACCGATTGTATCCCTTCGCAAAATCGGCCGCTCGGCGCGCTGCTACGGCCGGATCACACTGCCGAGCGGCCATGCGCCCGACATCGCCTTCTCGAGCCACATCGTGCCGATGATCGTCTTCACGTCGGTGATCTGGCCGGTGCGCACCCATTCGAGCAAGTCCGGCAGCGTCGCCGTGAACGTCTCGAGGAACTCGCCGTCGTCGAGCTTGCGCTCGCCCGCCGTCAGGCCGCGTGCGAGGTAGATGTCGATGAATTCGGTCGAATACGAAATGATCGGATGAATGCGCGTGAGAAATACGTATTCGCGCGCGGTGTAGCCCGTTTCCTCGCGCAATTCGCGAACCGCGCAGGCGAGCGCGCCTTCGTCCGGATCGAGCTTGCCCGCCGGAAATTCAGCCATCACCTTGCCGATCGGGTAGCGATACTGGCTCTCCATCAGCACACGGCCGTCGTCGAACAGCGGGATGACCATCACCGCGCCCGGATGCGTCACATATTCGCGCGTCGCGTGCTTGCCGTCCGGCAAGCGAACCGTATCGCGCTTGACCTTCAGGAACGAGCCGTCGTAGACAGGCTCGCTTTCGATGCAAGTTTCGGTGAGGGTGGCGTCGTGATTCGGCAAGTCGGCCATCGGCGGCTCCGCGGTGGGGCGCGACGGCCTACGCCGTCAACGCCGTTTGACGAGATACTGGAACGTGAAGCCGGGAAACGCAAACACCACGAAGAGACTGAAAGTGATCGCGTAAAACTGCCAGCCCTGTTCGAAGCGATTGCCGGCGCGCGATTCGAGCCAGAAGCCCAACGCGCCGACGACGAAATACAGCACGATCATTTCGCCGATCCGAACCCATGCGCTCTTTTTCGCCGTCGCCCCGCTTTTCAGCGGCACGACGGCGAACAGGCGCTGATTCAGGAACGGCAGGTTGGCGCCCACGAGCGCCAACAGCACGATGAACCAGCCGGCGGCCGACATTACAGCGGCAGCGTGTGGCTGATGGCCTGCAGGCAGATCGTCATCAGCGGGCCCGGCACGATGCCGAGCACGACGACTGCGAGGCCGTTGAGCACGAGGATCGCGCGCTTGCATGCGTCGCCCGCGATCGGCGTCGTGTCCTGCGGCGCGTCGAAGTACATCAGCTTGACGATGCGCAGATAGTAGAACGCGCCGAACAGCGACGTGATGACGGCGAGCACCGCGAGCCACGTGAGGCCGGCGTTGACCGTCGCCTCCAGAACGGCGAGCTTCGCGTAGAAGCCGACCGTCGGCGGAATGCCGGCAAGCGAGAACATCATCACCATCATCACGAACGCGAACACCGGGCTGCGCTTGTTGAGGCCCTTGAAGTCGTCGAGCGTTTCCGCTTCGAAATCGCGGCGCGCAAGCAGCATCACGACACCGAACGAGCCGAGCGTGGTCACGAGGTAGACGATCGTGTAGAACATCGCCGAGCTGTAAGCGCTCGCCGCCGACGACGGATTGCCGTTGACGACGCCCGCGAGCAGACCGAGCAGCACGAAGCCCATGTTCGAGATCGCCGAGTACGCGAGCATCCGCTTGATGTTGCGCTGGACGATACCGGTAATGTTGCCGACGATCAGCGACAGCGCGGCGAGGATCACGAGCATTTCCTGCCAGTCGACCGCGAGCGGCAGCAGGCCCATCACGAGGAAGCGCAGGCCCCACGCGAACGCCGCGACCTTCGGGCCGCCGCCGACGAAGAGCGTCATCGCGGTGGGTGCGCCCTGGTAGACGTCCGGCACCCACATGTGGAACGGCACGGCGCCGAGCTTGAACGCGACGCCCGCGACGATGAAGATCACGCCGAACAGCAGCACCGCGTCGTTGATGCGGCCCGATGCGACCGCCTTCAGCACTTCGTTCAGCTCGAGCGAGCCCGTCGCGCCGTACAGCATCGAAATCCCGTAAAGCACGAAGCCCGAAGCGAGCGCGCCGAGCACGTAGTACTTCATCGCCGCTTCGCTCGACTGCGCGCCGTCGCGACGCAGCGCGATCACCGCGTACAGCGACAGCGACATCAGCTCGAGGCCGAGGTACAGCGTGAGGAAGTTGTTGCCCGAGATCATCACGAGCTGGCCGAGCAGCGAGAACATGCCGAGCAGGAACACGTCGCCGCGGAACAGGTCGCGATCCTCGAGGTACTTGCGCGAGTAGACGAGTGTCACCGCGAAGCCGATCGACACGACCGCCTTCATCGCGCTCGCGAACGAATCGACCACGACCATCCGCGAGAAGAAGTAATACTGCTGCGGATCGAAGGCTTGCAGTGCGAACCACACGCCCGCCGCCGCCGACGCGACGACCGCGATCAGATACGTGAGGCGGCGGCCGGCTGCGCCGACGAAGGTGTCGTTCAGCCAGGCGACGATGATGGCGGCCATCACCAGCGCATCAGGCAACAGGACATTCATAGGTGCGTTTTGCATGATCTTTGTATCCTCCGCTCGGGCTTACTGGGCCAGCGGCAGTTTCGACTGCGCGACGTGGGAGAGGAGGTTTTCCACGGAAACGTGCATCACGTCGGTGAAGGGCTTCGGATAGAGGCCCATCAGCAGCGTGAACGCGGCGAGCACGGCGAGCATCGTGAATTCGCGACGGCTGATGTCCGACAGCTTCGCGACCTTGTCGCTCGTCACCGCGCCGAAGTACACGCGCTTGTACATCCACAGCGTGTACGCCGCGCCGAGAATCAGCGTGAACGCCGCGCCGAACGCGATCCAGAAGTTGTACTGAACCGCCGCGAGGATCACCATGAACTCACCGACGAAGCCCGACGTGCCCGGCAGGCCGCAGTTGGCCATCGAGAACAGCATCGCGAACGCGGCGAACTTCGGCATCACGTTGACGACGCCGCCGTAATCGGCGATCTGGCGCGAGTGCAGGCGGTCGTACAGCACACCGATGCAGAGGAACATCGCGCCCGACACGAAGCCGTGCGAGATCATCTGGACGATCGCGCCCTCGACGCCGAGCTGGTTGAAGATGAAGAAGCCGAGCGTGACGAAGCCCATGTGCGCGATCGACGAATAGGCGACGAGCTTCTTCATGTCCGCCTGCACCATCGCGACGAGGCCGATGTAGATCACCGCGGTCAGCGACAGCGCGATCACGACGGGCGCGAAGAAGTGGCTCGCGTCCGGCGTGATCGGCAGCGAGAAGCGCAGGAAGCCGTACGCACCGAGCTTCAGCATGATCGCGGCCAGCACGACCGAGCCGCCCGTCGGCGCTTCGACGTGCGCGTCCGGCAGCCAGGTGTGCACCGGCCACATCGGCACCTTCACCGCGAACGCGAGGAAGAACGCGATGAAGAGCAGCACCTGCGGCGTCATCGCGATCTTCGCGTTCTGCCACGTCGCGAGATCGAACGAGTGCGTCTGCGTGTACAGGTAGATCAGCGCGACCAGCATCAGCAGCGAGCCGGCGAGCGTGTACAGGAAGAACTTGAACGCCGCGTACACGCGGTTCGGGCCGCCCCACACGCCGATGATGATGTACATCGGGATCAGCGTCGCCTCGAAGAACACGTAGAACAGCAGGCCGTCAGCCGCCGAGAACACGCCGATCATGATCCCCGACAGGATCAGGAACGCGGCGAGATACTGCGACACGTTCTCGGTGATCACCTCCCAGCCGGCGATCACGACGATCACCGTGATGAGCGCGGTCAACACGACGAACCACATCGAGATGCCGTCGACGCCCAGGTGATACGAGATGTTGAAACGTTCGATCCAAGTCGTTTGCTCGACGAACTGCAGCGCGGCGGTGCTCGAGTCAAAGCCCGTGATCAGCGGAATCGTCACGGCCAGGCCCGCGAGCGAGCCGATCAGCGCGATCCAGCGCGCCGCGCCGGGATTCTTGTCGGAGCCGACCGCGAGCACGACGAGGCCGAACACGATCGGCAACCAGATCGCGGTACTGAGAATCGGAAAAGAGTGCATTAGTCGTCCCCCGCCTTATTTGCCGCCGAGCGTTACAAACAGGGTCAGGAGCCCCAGCATGCCGATGATCATGGCGAACGCGTAGTGATAGATGTAACCGGATTGGAGGAAGCGGATCACGCCGGCGAACCAGCCGATGAAGCGCGCGCTGCCGTTGACGAGGCCGTCGATCACCACGACGTCGCCTTCCTTCCACAGACCGCGGCCGATCGCGATCGAGCCCTTCGCGAACACGACCTCGTTGATCTTGTCCATGTAGTACTTGTTGTCGAGCAGCGTGTAGATCGGGCCGAACGCACGACGGATCGCAGCCGGCAGATCCGGGCGCTTCAGGTACAGGAACCACGCGACGACGACGCCCGCGAGCGCGAGCCACACGGGCAGGCCCGACACCGAGTGCAGCCCCATCGCCGTCCAGCCGTGGAATTCCTCCGCCATCTCGGCGAGCGCCGGGTGGTTCTGGCCGATGAAGATCACCTTGTCGAACGCGACGCCGTGCTGGAAGAAATCGCCGTACAGCATCGGGCCGATCGCGATCGCACCGATGATGACCGACGGAATCGCAAGCAGCACGAGCGGCACCCAGACGACCCAAGGCGTTTCGTGCGGCTCGTGCGCATGGCCGTGGCCGTGGTCGTCGTCATGGCCGTGATGCGCGGCCGATTCGGCGCCGTGGTTGTTGCCGAACGCCTTCGGATGGCGGAAACGCTCCTCGCCGTGGAACACGAGGAAGTACATCCGGAACGAGTACAGCGCCGTGACGAACACGCTCGCGACAACCGCGAAGTACGCGAAGCCCGAGCCCGGCAGGTGCGACAGCTTCACCGCGTCGATGATCGAGTCCTTCGAGTAGAAGCCCGAGAAGAACGGCGTGCCGATCAGCGCGAGCGAGCCGACGAGCGACGTGATCCACGTGATCGGCATGTACTTGCGCAGGCCGCCCATGTTGCGCATGTCCTGATCGTGGTGCATGCCGATGATCACCGAGCCCGCGCCGAGGAACAGCAGCGCCTTGAAGAACGCGTGCGTCATCAGATGGAACACGGCGACCGGGTACGCGGACACGCCGAGCGCGACCGTCATGTAGCCGAGCTGCGACAGCGTCGAATACGCGACGACGCGCTTGATGTCGTTCTGGACAATGCCGAGGAAGCCCATGAAGAGCGCCGTGATCGCGCCGATCACCGTGATGAACGACAGCGCGGCGTCGGACAGCTCGAACAGCGGCGACATGCGGGTGACCATGAAGATGCCGGCCGTCACCATCGTCGCCGCGTGAATCAGCGCGGAGATCGGCGTCGGGCCTTCCATCGAGTCGGGCAGCCACACGTGCAGCGGGAACTGTGCGGACTTACCCATCGCGCCGATGAAGAGGCAAATGCAAGCGACGGTCAGCAAACCCCACTGAGTGCCCGGAAAATTCAGCGCCGCGAGCTCCGCGCGCTTCGCGAACACTTCGCCGTAGTTCATCGAGCCGGCGTACGCCAGGATGAGGCCGATGCCGAGCAGGAAGCCGAAGTCGCCCACGCGATTCACGAGGAACGCCTTCATGTTCGCGTAGATCGCGCTCTCACGCGTGAAGTAGAAGCCGATCAGCAGGTACGACACGAGACCCACCGCTTCCCAGCCGAAGAACAGCTGCAGGAAGTTGTTGCTCATCACGAGCATCAGCATCGAGAACGTGAACAGCGAGATGTACGAGAAGAAGCGCTGGTAGCCGTCCTCTTCCGACATGTAGCCGATCGTGTAGATGTGCACCATCAGCGACACGAACGTGACGACGACCATCATCATCGCGGTCAGCGTGTCGACGAGGAAGCCCACCTCGAGCTTCAGCGAGCCGACGTTCATCCATTCGTAGACCGTCGCGTTGTAGCTCGCGCCGCCCAGTACCTGGAAGAACACCATCGCGGAAAGAATGAACGAGACCGCGACGCCGAGAATCGTCACGCGATGTGCGCCCTTGCGCCCCACCGCATTGCCGAACAGCCCCGCGATCAGCGAGCCGGCCAGCGGAGCGAGCGGAATCGCCAGCAGCAGGTTTTCATTGAGTGTCGTTGACATAACAGCGTTGCCTGAAATTAACCTTTGAGCTGATCGAGATCCTCGACATTGATCGTGTCGAGCTTGCGGAACAGAGTCACCAGAATCGCGAGGCCGATTGCGGCTTCCGCCGCCGCGACCGTCAACACGAAGAACACGAAGATCTGGCCGTGGACGTCGCCCAGGTAGTGCGAGAACGCGACGAAATTGGTGTTCACCGCGAGCAGCATCAGCTCGATCGCCATCAGGATGATGATGATGTTGCGGCGGTTCAGGAAAATCCCGACGATCGCGATCGCGAACAGGATCGCGCCGAGCACGAGGTAATGAGCCAAGGTCAACATAGATTCTTCTCCTCTCGCTTAGCCGTTGCTCGAGCCCGACGCGGCGTCGCTCGCGGCGGCTTCCGTCTGCGGCTTGTCGGCTTGCATCTTCACGAGACGCACGCGATCCTCGCGGCGCACCTTCACCTGCTCGGACACGCGCTGGCGCTTGCTGTCCTTGCCCTTCTGCGCGGTCAGCGCGACCGCCGCGATGATCGCGACGAGCAGCACGAGGCCCGCGATTTCGAACGCGAAGATGTAATCGGTGTAGATCACCTTGCCGATCAGTTTCGTGTTCGGCATGCCGGCGAGCGCGCCCGCGGCCATGTCGCGCACGGGCGAGCCCGTCGCGCCGTAGCCGCGCCAGAGGATCAGCGCCGTCTCGACGACGATGATCGCGCCCACCACGGTCGCCATCGGCACGAAGCGCTTGAAGTCACGGCGCAGCACGTCGATGTTGATGTCGAGCATCATCACGACGAAGAGGAACAGCACCATCACCGCGCCCACGTAGACGAGCACCAGCAGGATCGCGAGGAACTCGGCCTCGAGCAGCATCCAGATCGCGGCCGCGTTGAAGAACGCGAGCACGAGGAAGAGCGCAGACGCCACCGGGTTGCGCGATGTGATCACCTTCAGCCCCGACACCACGAGGAGCAGCGAGAAGATGTAGAAGAGTACGGTCGTGAAGTCCATGATTACCGGTTCATCATTAGGCCATTGTCAGGCGCGGTTGGCTGGCACCGCCGGGCGTGCCGCGGCGCTGCCGCGACTTGCCGGCCCGCTCGCCGGGCCGGCGTATCGGATTCCCGAAGGATCACCGATACCGCGCGTCGGCGGCCTTCGCGGCCGCGATCTCCTTCTCGTAGCGATCGCCCACCGCGAGCAGCATTTCCTTCGTGAAGTACAGATCGCCGCGCTTCTCGCCGTGATACTCGAGAATCTGCGTCTCGACGATCGAATCGACCGGGCAGCTCTCTTCGCAGAAACCGCAGAAGATGCACTTCGTCAGGTCGATGTCGTAGCGCGTCGTGCGACGGGTGTTGTCCGCGCGCGTCTCCGATTCGATCGTAATCGCCATGGCCGGGCACACCGCTTCGCACAGCTTGCACGCGATGCACCGCTCCTCGCCGTTCTCGTAGCGGCGCAGTGCGTGCAGCCCGCGAAAGCGCGGCGAAATCGGCGTCTTCTCCTCGGGGAACTGCACGGTGAACTTGCGCTTGAACGTGTAGCGTCCGGTCAGCGCGAGCCCCTTGAGCAGCTCGGTCAGGAAGAAGGTCTTAAAAAACTGTTGGATTGCCGTCATGATTTCGTCCGCCCTTTATTTCCAGATATTCAGCGGCGACATCATCCAGAAACCGACCACGATCACCCAGAACACGCAGACGGGCAGGAATACCTTCCAGCCGAGGCGCATGATCTGGTCGTAGCGGTAACGCGGGAACGTCGCACGGGCCCAAATGAACACCGACAGCAGCGCGAAGACTTTCAGCACCAGCCAGAAGATGCCCGGAATGAACGACAGGAATTCGAACGGCGCGTCCCAGCCGCCGAGGAACAGCGTCGCCGCGAGCGCCGAGATCACGATCATGTTGATGTACTCGGCGAGGAAGAACAGCGCGAACGCCATCCCCGAGTAGTCGATCATGTGACCAGCGACGATCTCCGATTCCCCTTCCACCACGTCGAACGGGTGGCGGTTCGTTTCGGCGATGCCCGAGATGAAATAGATGACGAACACCGGCAACAGCGGCAGCCAGTTCCACGACAGGAAGTTCACGCCGTGGCCCGCGAAGAAGCCATGCTGCTGCGAGCCGACGATCTCCGACAGGTTCAGGCTGCCCGCCGTCATCAGCACGAGCACCAGCGCGAAGCCCATCGAAATTTCGTACGACACCATCTGCGCGGCCGCGCGCATCGCGCCGAGGAACGCGTACTTCGAGTTCGACGCCCAACCGGCGAGAATCACCGCGTAGACGCCGATCGACGAAATCGCCATCGCGTACAGCAAGCCGGCGTTGATGTTCGCGAGCACCGCGCCCGCCTGGAACGGAATTACCGCCCACACCGCGAACGCCGGCACGACCGTCATCACGGGCGCGATCAGATACAGCCAGCGGCTCGCGGCCGTCGGATGAATCACTTCCTTGAGCAGCAGCTTCAGCACGTCGGCAATCGGCTGCAGCAGGCCCGCGGGGCCGACGCGGTTCGGACCGAGACGCACGTGCATCCAGCCGATCAGCTTGCGTTCCCACAGAATCAGGTACGCGACGCACAGCAGGATCACGACGGCGACGACGAGGATGCGCACGAGCGCCCACACCGTCGGCCATGCGACGCCGAGAAGCTGGGCTCCGCCCGAGTTGATCGTATCGAACAAGCTCATTTACGCCTTCTCCACCACCAGTTCACCGGACAGGCTGCCGAGCGCTGCGCCGGCAGGCGTGGCCGCCGACACGCGAACGACGGCTTCCGCAAGATTCTCGTCGCGCACGGCCGGCAACTGCACCGTGCGATCGCCCTGGCGCACGCGCACCGCGTCGCCGTTCTTCAGGCCGAGCTTGTCGAACAGCGCGGCGGGCAGGCCCGCCTTGTGCGCCGTCTTTGACGCGGCCGTCAGGTGCAGTGCGCCCGCGCGGCGCGACAGCGCGTCGGCATGATAGATCGGCACGTCGGCGAGACGCTCGAGCGCGCCGTTCGCGGCCTGCGCAACTGCACGCGCGGGCGCCGCCGACGTCTTGTTCGACAGGCGCGGCGCGATCTCGCCGTCGCCGAGCGCGGCGAGGCGCACTTCTTCCGACGTCTCGTACTCGAAATTCGGCAGGCCGAGCAGGCTGCCGAGCACGCGCAGCACCTTCCATGCGGGGCGCGTGTCGCCGAGCGGACGCACGACGCCGTTGAACGACTGCGCGCGACCTTCCGCGTTCACGTAGGTGCCGGCCGTTTCGGTGAACGGCGAGATCGGCAGCAGCACGTCCGCGTAATCAAGGCCGTACTTGAACGGCGACAGCACGACGACCGTCTCCGCCTGCTTCAGCGCGGCGAGCGCCTGCGCGGGATCGGCGGTGTCGAATTCAGGTTCGACATTGAGAAGCACGTACCCCTTGCGCGGCTGCGCGAACGCGTCGCGCGCGTTCAGGCCGTTCGCGCCGGGCAGCGCGCCGACAAGGTGCGCGCCGACCGTGTTCGCCGCTTCCGTCAGGAAGCCGAGCGTCGCGCCCGTGTTGTCGGCGATCCACTGCGCGATTGCATGGATCCGCGCGAACTGCGGATGCTGGACGGCGCTGTTGCCGAGCAGCACGGCGCGGCGCTCGCCATTCGCGAGCGATTGCGCGACCGCGCGTGCGGCGTCCGACGCTTCGACGCCCGCGAGCGCATCCGGCAGCGCGACGCCGCGCGCCTGCGCGACGGCGGCCGCGACGCCCGCGAGCGCATCGAGCCATGCCGACGGCGCGGCGACGATGCGCTGCGCGGTCGGGATCAATGCGTCGTCGCTCGTAGCGTGCAGGAAATGCAGTTTCGCGCCGTTCTTCGCCGCCTGGCGCAGACGCGCCGCGAAAAGCGGATGATCGCGGCGCAGGAACGAACCGACGACGAACGCGGCATCGACGGCCGACAGATCGGCGATCGGCATGCCAAGCCACGGCGCGCCTTGCGCGGCGGCGGAGAAATCGGCCTGACGCAGACGGAAATCGACGTTCGGCGTCTTCAGCTCGTTGGCGAGCTGCTTGAGCAGGAACAGTTCCTCGACCGTGCTGTGCGCAGTCGCGAGCGCGGCGAGCGCGGCCGGGCCGTGCTCGTCGGCGATGCCCTTCAGGCCGCGTGCGACGTATTCGAGCGCGGTTTGCCAGTCGACTTCGCGCCACTCGCCGCCCTGCTTGATCATCGGCTTCGTCAGGCGCTCTTCGCTGTTCAGGCCTTCATACGAGAAACGATCCTTGTCCGAGATCCAGCACTCGTTGACGGCTTCGTTTTCGAACGGCAGCACGCGCATCACGCGGTTGTTCTTCACCTGCACGACGAGGTTCGCGCCGACGGAATCGTGCGGGCTCACCGACTTGCGGCGCGACAGCTCCCACGTGCGGGCGCTGTAGCGGAACGGCTTGCTCGTCAGCGCGCCGACCGGGCACAGGTCGATCATGTTGCCCGACAGCTCGGAGTCGACCGTCTTGCCGACGAACGTCGTGATTTCCGAGTGCTCGCCGCGGCCCAGCATGCCGAACTCCATCACGCCGGCGATTTCCTGGCCGAAGCGCACGCAGCGCGTGCAGTGAATGCAGCGCGACATCTCTTCCATCGAGATGAGCGGGCCGACTTCCTTGTGAAACACGACGCGCTTTTCTTCCGCGTAGCGCGACGTCGACTTGCCGTAGCCGACCGCGAGATCCTGCAGTTGGCATTCGCCGCCCTGATCGCAGATCGGGCAGTCGAGCGGATGGTTGATGAGCAGGAACTCCATCACCGACTGCTGCGCCTTCACGGCCTTGTCAGAGTTGGTGTGGACGATCATGCCGGCCGACACGGGCGTCGCGCAAGCAGGCACGGCCTTCGGCATCTTCTCGACTTCGACGAGGCACATCCGGCAGTTGGCCGCAACCGACAGCTTCTTGTGATAGCAGAAGTGAGGGATGTACGTGTCCGCCTTGTGCGCAGCCTGGATCACCATGCTGCCTTCGGGCACCTCGACCTTCTTGCCGTCTATTTCAAGTTCAACCATGATGGTGAATGGTCCTTAACCTATTACCGCTCGCCCGCGTCCGCTCGACCGGGCGCTCGAATTCTGCAATCGGGTTGCGCCGTCGTCAGGCGGCGGCCGCATGCGCGTGGCCGCCGACCATGCAGTGCTTGTGCTCGACGTGGTACGCGAATTCGTCCCAGTAGTGCTTGAGCATCCCGCGCACCGGCATCGCCGCCGCGTCGCCGAGCGCGCAGATCGTGCGGCCCATGATGTTCTCCGCGACCGAGTTCAGCAGGTCCAGGTCTTCCTGGCGGCCCTCGCCGTGCTCGATGCGGTTCACGACGCGATACAGCCAGCCCGTGCCTTCGCGGCACGGCGTGCACTGGCCGCACGACTCTTCGTAATAGAAGTACGACAGGCGCAGCAGCGAGCGCACCATGCAGCGGGTCTCGTCCATCACGATCACCGCGCCGGAGCCGAGCATCGATCCCGCCTTCGCGATCGAGTCGTAGTCCATGTCGGTCTGCATCATGATGTCGCCCGGGATCACCGGCGCGGACGAGCCGCCCGGAATCACCGCCTTGATCTTCTTGCCGCCGCGCATCCCGCCCGCGAGCTCCATCAGCGTCGCGAACGGCGTGCCGAGCGGCACTTCATAGTTGCCCGGGCGCTCGACATCGCCCGACACCGAGAAGATCTTCGTGCCGCCGTTGTTCGGCTTGCCCATCTCGAGGTAGTTCTGCGGGCCGACGGCGAGCAGGAACGGCACCGCCGCGAACGTCTCGGTGTTGTTGATCGTGGTCGGCTTGCCATACACGCCGAAGCTCGCCGGGAAAGGCGGCTTGAAGCGCGGCTGGCCCTTCTTGCCCTCGAGCGACTCGAGCAGCGCCGTTTCCTCGCCGCAGATGTACGCGCCGTAACCGTGGTGCGCGTGCAGTTCGAACGAGAAGTCAGAGCCCATGATCTTCTCGCCGAGGAAGCCCGCGCGACGCGCTTCGTCGAGCGCCGCCTCGAAGCGCCGATACACCTCGAAGATCTCGCCGTGGATATAGTTGTAGCCGACGGTGATGCCCATCGCGTACGCGCCGATCGCCATGCCCTCGATCAGCGCATGCGGGTTCCAGCGCAGGATGTCGCGATCCTTGAACGTGCCCGGTTCGCCTTCGTCCGAGTTGCAGACGAGATATTTCTGCCCCGGGAATTGACGCGGCATGAAGCTCCACTTCAGGCCGGTCGGGAAGCCCGCGCCGCCGCGGCCGCGCAGCCCCGACGCCTTCACGTCGGCGATCACCTGCTCGGGCGGGATCTTTTCTTCGAGGATGCGGCGCAGCTGCTTGTAGCCGCCGCGCGCGACGTAGTCTTCGAGATGCCAGTTCTCGCCGGTGAGGCCGGCGAGGATCAGCGGTTTGATGTGACGATCGTGGAGGGACGTCATTTCGAGAGCTCCTCAAGCAGCTGGTCGATCTTCTCGCGGCTCATGAAGCTGCACATTTTGTGATTGTTGAGCAGCAGCACCGGCGCATCGCCGCACGCGCCGAAGCACTCGCCTTCCTTCAGCGTGAACTTGCCATCCGGCGTCGTTTCGCCGAAATCGATGCCGAGCTTCTGCTTCAAATAGTCGGCCGTCGCCTCGGCGCCGCCGTGCGGCCCGAGCTGGCACGGCAGGTTCGTGCAGAGCGTGATCTTGTGCTTGCCGACGGGCGCGAGCTCGTACATCGTGTAGAACGTCGCGACTTCCTGGACCGCGATGGCCGGCATGCCGAGATAGTCCGCGACGAACTGCATCAGTTCGGGCGACAGCCAGCCATGCTCTTCCTGAGCGACGGCCAGCGCCGACATCACAGCGGACTGTTTCTGATCGGCGGGATACTTCGCGATCGCTCGATCGATTTCTTTCAGGCCTTCAGCTGAGATCATTTTCAGACACGACTCATTCAATTCCTACCGCACGAACAACCTGCCGCATGATCGATGCGGCAGACCTGGCGCTCACTTTTGACAGCTTGTTGCGACGGCGCACTCGAATGCGCGCCGCTTGTGACTCGCCGCTCGATCGGGCCGACCGAGCGGCGCGACCGTCAGCGGTCGATTTCGCCGAACACGATGTCCTGCGTACCGATGATCGTGACGGCGTCGGCGATCATGTGCCCCCGCGCCATTTCGTCGAGCGCGGACAGATGGGCATAGCCCGGCGCGCGAATCTTGAGCCGGTACGGCTTGTTCGCGCCGTCCGACACCAGATAGATGCCGAACTCGCCCTTCGGATGCTCGACCGCGGCGTACGCCTCGCCTTCGGGCACGTGGAAACCTTCGGTGAAGAGCTTGAAATGGTGGATCAGATCCTCCATGTTCGTCTTCATGCCGACACGCGACGGCGGCGCGACCTTGTGATTGTCGGTGATCACGGGGCCGGGATTCTCGCGGAGCCACTCAATACATTGTTTCGCGATACGCGTCGACTGGCGCATCTCCTCGACCCGCACCAGATAGCGGTCGTAGCAATCGCCGTTCACGCCCACCGGGATGTCGAAATCGATGCGGTCGTACACCTCGTACGGCTGCTTCTTGCGCAGATCCCATGCAATGCCGGAGCCGCGGATCATCGGGCCCGTCAGGCCAAGCTGCAGCGCGCGCTCAGGCGAAACGACACCGATGCCGACGAGACGCTGCTTCCAGATCCGGTTATCGGTCAGCAGCGTTTCGTATTCGTCGACGCACTTCGGGAAGCGCGTGAAGAAATCGTCGATGAAATCGAGCACCGAACCCGAGCGCGCCTCGTTCATCTTCGCGAGCGCACGCTCGTTTCGAATCTTCGACGCTTTGTATTGCGGCATCGCTTCCGGCAGATCGCGATAGACGCCGCCCGGGCGATAGTACGCCGCGTGCATGCGCGCGCCGGACACCGCCTCGTACACGTCCATCAGGTCCTCGCGCTCGCGGAACGCATAGAGGAACACCGCCATCGCGCCGACGTCGAGCGCGTGCGCACCGATCCACATCAGGTGGTTCAGCACGCGCGTGATTTCGTCGAACAGCACGCGGATGTATTGCGCACGCTCCGGCACCTCGATGCCGAGCAGTTTCTCGATCGCGAGCACGTAGCCGTGTTCGTTCACCATCATCGACACATAGTCGAGACGGTCCATGTACGGCACGGACTGGATGAACGTCTTGCTTTCGGCAAGCTTCTCGGTTGCGCGGTGCAGGAGGCCAATGTGCGGATCGGCGCGCTGGATCACCTCGCCGTCGAGCTCAAGCACGAGGCGCAGCACGCCGTGCGCGGCCGGGTGCTGCGGACCGAAGTTGAGCGTGTAGTTCTTGATTTCAGCCATGACGCCCCCTTAATGTTTCAGACCGCCATAGCGATCCTCGCGGATCACGCGCGGCGTGATTTCGCGCGGCTCGATCGTCACCGGCTGGTACACGACGCGCTTCTCTTCCGGGTCGTAACGCATTTCGACGTAGCCGGAAACCGGGAAATCCTTGCGGAACGGATGACCGATGAAGCCGTAGTCGGTAAGGATGCGGCGCAGGTCGGGGTGGCCTTCGAACACGATGCCGTAGAGGTCGAACGCTTCGCGCTCGTACCAGTTCGCCGAATTCCAGATGTCGACGACCGACGGTACGATCGGCAGATCGTCGTCGGGGGCGAACACGCGCACGCGCAGGCGCCAGTTGTTCGCGACCGACAGCAGGTGCAGGACGGCGGCGAAACGCGGGCCGTCATAGGCGCCGTCGCCATAGGTCTGATAGTCGATGCCGCAGAGGTCGATCAGTTGCTCGAAGCCGAGCGAGCGATCGTCACGCAGTTGCTTCGCGACTTCGAGGTAATCGCTCGCCTTCACGACGAGCGTGAGCTCGCCAACCGCTTCGACGAGGCTCACCGCGCGCGCGCCGAGCGCGGCTTCGAGGTTCGCCTTGAGGGTCTCGATTTTGCTTGCCATGTTGTGGGGTGCTCGATGCTTTATTGACGGGCGATGGTGCTCGTGCGGCGGATCTTCGCCTGCAGCTGGATCACACCGTAGACAAGCGCCTCGGCGGTCGGCGGGCAGCCGGGCACGTAGACGTCGACGGGCACGATCCGATCGCAGCCGCGCACCACCGAGTACGAGTAGTGGTAGTAGCCGCCGCCGTTCGCGCACGACCCCATCGAGATCACCCAGCGCGGCTCGGCCATCTGGTCGTAGACGCGGCGCAGCGCGGGCGCCATCTTGTTGCAGAGCGTGCCCGCGACAATCATCACGTCGGACTGGCGCGGGCTCGGACGGAACACGACGCCGAACCGGTCGAGGTCGTAGCGGGCGGCGCCCGCATGCATCATTTCCACTGCGCAGCACGCGAGCCCGAACGTCATCGGCCACAGCGAGCCCGTACGCGTCCAGTTGATCAGCTTGTCAGCCGTCGTGGTGACAAACCCTTCCTTCAAGACCCCTTCGATACTCATTTGCTTTCCACTCCAGACAGGCGGCGACGCGTGGCCGCCCATGCAAACCGGCGATTAGCCCGTCACTCCCAGTCGAGGCCGCCCTTCTTCCAGATATAGGCAAAGCCGAGCAGGAATTCGAGCAGGAAAATCATCATTGCGATGAAACCGGGCCAGCCGATTTCGCGCAGGGCGACGCCCCACGGAAACAGGAATGCGGTTTCGAGATCGAAGATGATGAACAGAATCGCAACGAGGTAGTAGCGCACGTCGAACTTCATGCGCGCATCCTCGAACGCCTCGAAGCCGCACTCGTAGGGCGCGTTCTTCTCGCTGTCGGGCTTGTTGGGACCGAGGATCTTGCCGATGCTGACCAGCGCTATACCTAAACCAGTGCCCACCAGGAGGAACAACAAGACGGGGTAATAGGCTGCGAGGTTCAAGGCTATCCTCTATTGGTTGGTTCCGAGCGTTCCGGAGAATAACACCGTTCCGGGGAAAGGATCATTTCGGACTACCGGAGAACCCAAGCTGAGCGCAAGGGTAGCCCAGAAATGAAAAATGCCAGCCACACGAAGCGGCTGGCATTGAGTAACTTGGTGCCGACGGCGAGACTCGAACTCGCACAGCTTTCGCCACTACCCCCTCAAGATAGCGTGTCTACCAATTTCACCACGTCGGCACTG
This sequence comes from Burkholderia thailandensis E264, assembly GCF_000012365.1. Taxonomy (NCBI): domain Bacteria; kingdom Pseudomonadati; phylum Pseudomonadota; class Betaproteobacteria; order Burkholderiales; family Burkholderiaceae; genus Burkholderia; species Burkholderia thailandensis. Next base: position 1,203,380 of record NC_007651.1, on the reverse strand, counting down.
CATGCAACCCGGGAAGAAACTTCGTATCCCGCGAATCGCTTCAAGAATTAAATTCTAACCCGGTTCCCCGAATTGTTCAACGCACAAAAGTGATTTTTCAAAAAATTTATTTCGGCACGTCCTGACCCGGCGCAGACGCGGCCGATACGGCAGCCGGCGCGGATGCAGCAGGTGCCTGCGATGCGGCAGCCGCCGAAGCCGCGGGCGCGGGCGCCGCGCCGAGCACGCCGACCGACGGCGCCGACTTGTACGAACCGAGGTAGGTCAGCGCGAGCGTCGCGACGAAGAAGATCGTCGCCAGGACAGCCGTCGTGCGCGACAGGAAGTTCGCGGAACCGGTCGCACCGAAGAGGCTGCCCGATGCGCCGCTGCCGAACGCCGCGCCCATGTCGGCGCCCTTGCCATGTTGCAGCAACACGAGGCCGATCACGCCGAGTGCGGACAACAATTGAACCACAATGATCAAGACTTTCAGATACGGCATACATTCACCTGTTTGGTTTCAAGCAGCCCGCGCACCTGCCGGCCGCCCCGATATTCTTCACACGCGTCTCGCGAACGCTTACTTCGCTGCCCGGCAGATCGCCAGGAAATCCCCGCTCTTCAACGACGCGCCGCCAATCAGGCCGCCGTCGATGTCCGGCTGGCCGAACAGCTCGGCAGCGTTGTCGGCCTTCACGCTGCCGCCATACAACAGCGACACGTGCCCGGCGCCCTTCGCCGCGAGCCGTCCGCGCAGGAACGCATGCACCTGCTGCGCCTGCTCGGCCGTCGCGCTCTTGCCCGTGCCGATGGCCCATACGGGCTCGTATGCGACGACGATGCGCGCCGCCTCGTCCGGCGACAGCACCGCGAGCACCGCATCGAGCTGCGCGCCGACCACCTGCTCGGTCGTGCCCGCTTCGCGCTCGGCAAGCGTCTCGCCGACGCACACGATGGGCGTCAACCCCGCAGCGAGCGCGCGCCGCGCCTTCGCCGCGACGGTCTCGTTCGATTCGCCGTGATACGCGCGGCGCTCCGAGTGCCCGACGATCGCGTACGCCGCGCCGAACTCCGCCACCATGCCGGCCGCGACTTCGCCGGTGTAGGCGCCCTGCTCGTGCGCGGACACGTCCTGCGAGCCCCACGAGACGCGACCGCCCTGAAGCTGAGCCTGCGCCTGCGCGAGATATGGGAACGGCACGCACACGCCGATGGCGACGTTGTCATGTACCGCTTGCGCGCCCTGCGCGACTTCCGTCAGCAATGCCTGGTTGCCGCTCAGGCGACCGTGCATCTTCCAGTTGCCGATCACCCGCTTGATTCTCTGTTTCGACATCGTTTGTCTCGTCATGGACGCGCCGAGGCCGGGCGTCGTGTTCATCTGGCGAAGCGAACCCGCGATTTTACTGCGACGCTCAAGAACCGGTCAAACGACCGATGTCAAGCGTTCGCACCCCAATCCAGCACGATCTTGCCGACGTGTTCGCTGCTTTCCATCAGCGCATGCGCATCGGCGGCCTGTGCGGCCGGCAGCACGCGATAGACGACGGGCTTCACATGGCCGCCCTCGATGAGCGGCCACACGCGCGCCTTCAGTTGCGCGGCGATGCGCGCCTTGAATTCGACGGGGCGCGGCCGCAGCGTCGAGCCCGTGATCGTGAGACGTCTCCGGAGGATCTCGGCCACGTTGATTTCCGACTTCGCGCCGCCGAGGAGCGCGATCACGACAAGCCGCCCGCCGTCCGCGAGCGCCGTCAACTCGCGCGCCACGTACGCTCCCGCGACCATGTCGAGAATCACGTCGACGCCGCGATCGTGCGTGAGCGACTTCACGACCTCGACGAAATCCTCGGTCTTGTAGTTGATCGCGCGCTCCGCGCCGAGCGCTTCGCAAGCGCGGCATTTATCGTCGGTGCCCGCGGTCGCGAACACGCGAAAGCCGAGCGCATGCGCGATCTGGATCGCCGTCACGCCGATGCCGCTCGAGCCGCCCTGCACGAGGAACGTTTCCAGCGCGCCGCCTTCGCCCGCGCCCAGTTGCGCGCGATCGAACACGTTGCTCCAGACCGTGAAGAACGTCTCGGGCAGCGAAGCGGCCTCGACGTCGGTCAACCCCTTCGGCACCGGCAGGCACTGCGCGAGCGGCGCCGCGACGTATTGCGCGTAGCCGCCGCCCGCGAGCAGCGCGCAGACGCGCTCGCCCACCTTCAGCCCGAACGGGTTCGTCGCGGGATCGGACAGATCGCCGCCGACGATCTCGCCCGCCACCTCGAGACCAGGCAGATCCGACGCGCCGGGAGGCGGCGCGTAAGCGCCCTTTCTCTGGAACACGTCCGGGCGGTTCACGCCAGACGCCGCCACCTTGATCAGCACCTCGCCGCGCTTCGGCTCCGGCTGCGGCCGCTCCGTCAGCTTCAGCACGTCAGGCGCGCCGAATTCGGTGATTTCGATCGCTTTCATGCACGTCGCTCCAAGATCGTGACGGGTTTGCGCGCGCGATGCGCGCCCCGCAAACCGGCCCATCCTGTGAAAAACGGCCGGCGCGCGTTCGCGCTGCCGGCCGTTGCCTTGCCGCTTACTGCTGCGGCGGCGTATCCGTCTGCCCAGCCGCCTCGTTCAGCAGCGCCTTCGCCGACAAACGCACGCGCCCCTTCTCGTCCGTCTGGATCACCTTGACCTTCACCTGCTGACCTTCCTTCAGGTAGTCGTTGATGTCCTTCACGCGCTCGTTGACGATCTCGGAGATGTGCAGCAGACCGTCCTTGCCCGGCAGCAGGTTCACGATCGCGCCGAAATCGAGGAGCTTCAACACCGTGCCTTCGTACACCTGACCGACTTCGATCTCGGCCGTGATGTTCTCGATGCGCTTCTTCGCTTCGGCCATGCCTTCGCTGTTCGTGCTCGCAATCGTCACGACGCCGTCGTCGGAGATGTCGATCGTCGTGCCGGTTTCTTCCGTCAGCGCGCGGATCACCGAACCGCCCTTGCCGATCACGTCACGGATCTTTTCCGGGTTGATCTTGATCGTGATCATGCGCGGCGCGAATTCGGACAGCTGCGTGTTCGCACCCGCGACCGCTTCCTTCATCTTGCCGAGGATGTGCATGCGGCCTTCCTTCGCCTGCGCGAGCGCGACCTGCATGATTTCCTTCGTGATGCCCTGGATCTTGATGTCCATCTGCAGCGCCGTCACGCCTTCCGCCGTGCCGGCCACCTTGAAGTCCATGTCGCCGAGGTGATCTTCGTCGCCGAGGATGTCGGTCAACACCGCGAACTTGTTGCCCTCGAGGATGAGGCCCATCGCGATGCCCGCGACGTGCGCCTTCATCGGCACGCCGGCGTCCATCAGCGCGAGGCAGCCGCCGCACACCGACGCCATCGACGACGAACCGTTCGACTCGGTGATTTCCGACACGACGCGGATCGAGTAGCCGAATTCGTCGGCGCTCGGCAGGCACGCGACGAGCGCGCGCTTCGCGAGCCGGCCGTGGCCGATTTCGCGACGCTTCGGCGAGCCGACGCGGCCCGTTTCGCCGGTCGCGAACGGGGGCATGTTGTAGTGGAGCATGAAGCGGTCGCGGTACTCGCCTTCGAGCGCGTCGATGATCTGCTCATCGCCCTTCGTGCCGAGCGTCGCGACCACCAGCGCTTGTGTCTCGCCGCGCGTGAACAGCGCCGAGCCGTGGGTGCGCGGCAGCACGCCCGTGCGGATCTCGATCGGGCGCACGGTGCGGGTGTCGCGGCCGTCGATGCGCGGCTCGCCGCTCAGGATCTGGCCGCGGACGATCTTTGCCTCGAGGTCGAACAGGATGTTGCCGACGGTTGCCTTGTCGGCCGCGACCGTGCCGGCCGCCAGCGCCTCTTCCTCCAGCTTCGCCGAGGTTGCCGCGTACACTTCCTTCAGCTTCGTCGAGCGCGCCTGCTTGTCGCGGATCTGGTAGGCCGCCAGCAGTTCCGGCTGCGCGAGCTCGGTCACGCGTGCGTTCAGCGCCTCGTCCTTCGGCGCCGGCTGCCAGTCCCACTCGGGCTTGCCGCCTTCGCGCACGAGTTCGTGGATCGCGTCGATCGCGGTCTGCATCTGCTCATGGCCGAACACGACCGCGCCGAGCATCACGTCTTCCGGCAACTGATCGGCCTCGGACTCGACCATCAGCACCGCGCGCTCCGTGCCCGCGACGACGAGGTCGAGGCGCGACGCCTTGATCTGCTCGCGCGTCGGGTTCAGCACGTATTCATTGTTCACGTACGCGACGCGCGCGGCGCCGACCGGGCCGTTGAACGGCAGGCCGGACACGGCGAGCGCAGCCGATGCGCCGATGAGCGCCGGGATGTCCGCCGGGACTTCCGGGTTCACCGACAGCACGTGAATCACGACCTGCACTTCGTTATAGAAACCTTCCGGGAAGAGCGGGCGCAGCGGCCGGTCGATGAGGCGCGACGTCAGCGTTTCGTGCTCGGACGGACGGCCTTCGCGGCGGAAGAAACCGCCCGGGATCTTGCCGGCCGAGTAGGTCTTCTCGATGTAGTCGACAGTGAGCGGGAAGAAATCCTGCCCCGGCTTCGCCGACTTCGCGCCGACGACGGTCGCGAGCACGACGGTGTCCTCGACGTCGACGAGGACGGCGCCGCTAGCCTGGCGCGCGATTTCGCCGGTTTCGAGGCGCACCTTGTGCTGGCCCCACTGGAATTCCTTCACGATTTTATTGAACAGAGACATGGTCGCTCCTTTTCGTTCGTTGTCGGACGCCGTGCGCGGACGAGGCCGGCACGGCGGCGGCGCGACCGGGCCACATGGGAAGAGGTGTGTTTTTTATGCCATTCCAGCGCCTTGCTCGCCGCCCGGCGTCGAGCGGGACGCGAACAGCGCGCTGGAATGACACAAAGCTCAACCCTTGTGCGCCTGGCCGGTTGTGGGCTTCGACAGCCCGGCGGCAAGCATCGTGCTTGCCGCGAAAAAACAAAATGCCTGTATCAGCAGACTGACACAGGCATCTTGCTGAGGCGAGCAACGCCCCGATTACTTACGCAGACCCAGCTTCTCGATCAGCGCGCGGTAACGGTCGGCATCCTTGCCCTTGAGGTAGTCGAGCAGCTTGCGACGGCGGCTCACCATGCGCAGCAGGCCGCGGCGGCTGTGGTGGTCCTTCGCGTGGGTCTTGAAGTGACCCGTCAGTTCCGTGATGCGCGCCGTCAGCAGTGCGACCTGCACTTCGGGCGAGCCCGTATCGTTGGCGCCGCGCGCGAACTGAGCAACAACTTCCGACTTCTTGATATCAGCAACAGACATTTGATTTCCTTTCGACTGAACAGGCGGACACGGAAGAAAGGCCGTGCCGTGATTTACAACCGGCGCGCATTGTAGCACAAGTCGCACGGCCGGCGAACCTCGCCTTCAGGGGCGTTTCATACGGCACGCGGCGGCGGCGGCGGCGGCGGCGGGCGCCGCGCCCGGCGAAGGCGGCACCTCGAGCACCGTCCGGAACCCATAGCCCGACCCCACATTGTCGAAACGCACGCCCGGCGCGCCGGCGCGGTCCATCTCGATCACATAAAGGGGTTGGATCAACTGGTGGTCGGCCGCGCGCATCTGCACCGGATGGAATCCGTCGTCGTACCGCATTCCTTCGAGCGCCTTCGCGACCGCGACCGGATCGGCCGAACCCGCACGCGTCATCGCCGCCGCGACCATCTCGATCATCTCGCTCATGCGCCGCACCGGGTAGTCGTCCTGCGGCGCCGGAAAGCGCGCGCGGAACGCCCGGTAGAACGCATCGGACTGCGCGCCGCCCGCGTTCGGATGCCAGTCGGCGACCGCGAGCACCCGCTTCACGCCCGCTTCGCCGAGCGCGGCGGGCGCGTCCAGACTGTTGCCGTAGAACGTGTAGAACTTGGTCGCGAGCCCCTGTTCGCGCGCCGCCCGCACAAGCAGCGTCAGATCGTTGCCCCAGTTGCCCGTCACGACCGCGTCCGCGCCGCTCGCGCGAATCTTCTCGACGTACGGAGCGAAGTCCTTCACGCGGCCGATCGGATGAAACTCATCGCCGACGACCGCGATGTCCGGCCGGCGCGCCTTCAGCGCGACGCGCGCGAGCGCGCTGACGTCGTGCCCGAAACTGTAGTCCTGATTGAGCAGGTAGACCTTCCTGACCGTGCGATCGCGCGCGAGCACGTCGGCCAGCGCGTCCATCCGCATGCCGGCGTGCGCGTCGAAGCGGAAGTGCCAGAAGCTGCAATCCCGGCCCGTCAGCGCGGGATCGTCGGCCGAATAGTTGAGGAACAGCGCACGGTGCTCAGGGTCACGCGCGTTATGCTTGTCGAGCGCGGCGACGAGCGCCGCCGCGACGGCCGAGCCGTTGCCCTGCGCCACGAAACCGATCCCCTTGTCGGTCGCCGCACGCAACTGGACGAGCGCCTCCTCGACGCCGCCCTTGCTGTCGAGCACGACGAGCTCGAGCGGATGGGCGCCGTCACGCAGCCGCACGCCGCCTTGCGCATTGACGCGCTCGATGCCGAAGCGCAGATTGCGCGCGACAGCCGCTCCCGCATTCGCGAACGGCCCCGACATCCCCTCGACGAGCGCGATCCGGATCGGCTCGCCCGTCGCACCGGCCGCCGCCGGCGACGGCAGCATCGTCAGGGATAGCGCCGCCGATGCGGCGGCGGCAAAACGCATCCAGTAGGAAGACATTGCGTGGTTTCCTGCGTAGTCCGTTCGTCGAGCGCAGGATCATAGGCGAGCCCATGGCGCGCGGGCAAGCCGCGAGACGCACGGCCGCACCGGCGGCCAGGCCCCATGGCGAGCACGCGCGAATGCTCATCGACCGTCCGGACGGTCGGATAGGCGATTCGCCCGCGGCACCCTCACCTGCTCCCGATTGCGATGCATGTCGCGCGCCGCGCGCGGAGTCCGCCGAGCCGCGCCGGAACGCCCGGCGCGCGCACGCCACTGCGCAAACTTTTCCGATTCCGCGCGCGCACGCGCACGCGCGCCGTGATAAAACGTCGCCATCCCCGCCTCATGGAGAAACGTATGTCCGCTCGTCTCCCGGTTCTGTTCGCTTGCGCGGCGGCGCTCCTCGCCGGCTGCGCGCAGCCGTGGCAACAGTTTCGCGCCGGAGATGACTCGTCGGCGATCGTCGCCCGGATGGGGCCGCCGCGCGAAGTCTACGACCTGCCGAACGGCGGCAAGCGCCTGATGTGGCCAACGCAGCCGATGGGCGAAATCACGACGGCCGCCGACATCGACGCCCACGGCCGGATCGTCAACGTGCGGCAAGTGCTGCAGCCGCTCGAGTTCTACCGCGCCGAGATCGGCAAGTGGACCAAGACCGATGTGCTCGTGAACTTCGGCCGCCCTGTCGAGACGTCGTACTTTCCGCTGATGAAGCGCGAAGTGTGGACGTACCGCTACCTCGAAGACAACGTCTGGTACATGCTCTACAGCTTCTACTTCGACGACAACGGCATCCTGCGGCTCACGCAGAAGACCCCCGACCCGCTGCACGACCCCGATCGCCGCACGCTGTTCTGACATCCCCCGCCGCCGGCCGCCCGGCCGGCGCATCCCCCGAGGTCATTTGGCGCGCCCGGGGTCTTAAATGATTTTTTTATCATTTACTCGTTATCTATTTAAAATTTTTGTCATCTTTCTTGGCGCGCCAATATTGTTCCGCCACGTCAACGAAATCAAAAACAAAACATCCGCCGCCCCCCTCTTCGCCCCGCTGGACGGGCGTCTCACGCCCATTTCGGTGCGACATGCACCCTTTACGACAGCTCGACATTCGCGATTGGTGCAATCATTCCGACCTTAAAAATAATTTGCAACAGAATATTTCAAATTGAACTTCCGATTACAAGTTCCCCCTAATATCACTCACAACAACCTTTCAGTTTAGAAAGCCATTGATTCTGCGACGATGCATCTTTGCGTCGCCGCCATCGCACGCATAAGAAGGAATCCTGAATGAATCGCCCGAAAAGCATGCTTGTCGCCAATATCGCCTGGGCTCGCGAGACGTCCGAGCGCTCGCCCGACTTCTTCGACGCGCTGTCGCGCGGCCAGAACCCGCGCGTACTGTGGATCGGCTGCGCCGACAGCCGCGTGCCGGCGGAGGCCATCACACAGAGTGCGCCAGGCGAACTATTCGTTCATCGAAACATTGCGAACATCTTCGAGCCCGACGACGACAACTGCGCAAGCGTGCTCGAATATGCGGTCAAGGTACTGAAGGTCGACCACGTGATCGTGTGCGGCCACTACGGCTGCGGCGGCGTGCGCGCGTCGCTCTTGCCGCCGTCGCCCGAGCTGCCGCACGTGAACCGCCGGATCGCGCCGCTGTGCGCGCTCGCCGGACGCCATCGCGCTGTACTCGACGGCGTGCCGCCCGACGAGGCCGCCGACCGGCTCGCCGAGCTCAACGTGCTCGAACAGGTCCGCCTGCTGCGCAACTCGCCGATCATCCGCGACGCCGCCCCCGCCCCGCTCGTGCACGGCTGGATCTTCTCGCTCGCCGACGGCCGCCTCAAGGAGCTCGCATCTGGCTATGCGGCGGCCGTTCAGGCGCCGCAAGCCGAACGCGCGGAAGCCGCGGCCGCCTGACCGGCCGGTGCCGCCCCCCCCTAAAGTCTCAACCCGTTTTTCTCCGATCACTATGAAGAATCTACGCGCTTCCTTTTCCACGTTTCCGCGCGACTTCGTGGCCGGCATCGTCGTGTTCCTCGTCGCGCTGCCGCTCTGCCTCGGAATCGCCAACGCATCCGGCGTAGAGCCGTTCGCGGGCCTCGTGGCCGGCATCATCGGCGGCCTCGTCGTCGCCGTGCTGAGCGGCTCGCCGCTGTCCGTCAGCGGCCCCGCCGCGGGCCTCGTCGTGATCGTCGTCGACGGCATCGCGCAGCTCGGCAGCTTTCAGACGTTCCTGCTCGCCGTGCTGCTGTCGGGTGTCATCCAGTTCGGGTTCGGCCTGCTGAAGGCCGGCCGGTTCGCCGCGTACGTGCCGTCGCCCGTGATCAAGGGCATGCTTGCCGCGATCGGCATCCTGCTGATCGTCAAGCAGGTGCCGTTCGCGCTCGGCCTGTCCGGCGACGGCGATGCGCCGGGCCATGCGATATTCGCGTCGGGCGCGATCGCGATCGCGTCGCTCGCGCTCCTCGCCGCCTGGGACACGCGCGCGATGCGCCGCTTCGCATTCGTGCGCCTCGTGCCCGCGCCGCTCGCCGTCGTGATTCTCGGCATCGGCGCCACGGTCCTGCTCGGCTTCGTCGCGCCGAATCTCGCGCCGCCCGCCGAGCACCGGGTCGCGCTGCCCGAGCTCGCATCGTTCGCCGCGCTCGGCGACGCGCTGAAGACCTCCGACCTCGGCCCGAACTTCTCGTACCTGCTGAGCCCGGATGTCTGGCGCATCGCGCTCACGCTCGCCGTCGTCGGTAGCCTCGAGACGCTCCTGAGCCTCGAAGCGGTCGAGCAGATCGATCCGAAGCGCCGGCCTTCGCAGCCGAACCGCGAACTGAAGGCGCAAGGCGTCGGCAATCTCATTTCGGGGGCGATCGGCGGCCTGCCGATCACTTCGGTGATCGTGCGCAGCTCGGTCAACGTGAACGCGGGCGCGCAGAGCCGGATGTCGGCGATCGTGCACGGCGTGATGCTCGTCGTCAGCGTGTTCGCGCTCACCGGGCTCCTGAATCTGATTCCGCTCGCGAGCCTGGCGGCAATCCTCATCCATACGGGCTTCAAGCTCGCGAAGCCGGCGCTCTTCACGTCGGTCGCGAAGCAGGGTCCGGGCGCGTTCCTGCCGTTCGCGGCGACGATCGCGGGCGTGCTCGCGATCGACCTCCTCGCCGGCATCGCGCTCGGCCTCGCGTGCTCGGTGTTCGCGGTCGCCTGCGCGAACCTGCGCAGCCCGGCGACGCTCGCGCAACACGACGACCACTACCTGCTGTCGTTCCGCAAGGATGTGTCGTTCCTCGGCAAGGTCCAGATCAAGCACCATCTCGCGCAGATTCCGGATCGCGCGGTCGTCATCATCGACGCGACCCGCGCCGACTACATCGACCACGACGTGCGCGAGATGATCGACGCGTTCGTCGCAGAAGCGCCGCTGCGCGAGATCACCGTCGACTACCGGCGTCAGGTTCATCACGAGCGCGGCGCGGGCTTGCGCTGGTTCTTCCGCAGTCCGACGGCGCAGTAAGCGCCGCAGTCGACGCATGAGCCGGTGTGCGCCGGCCCGTCGCGGCGCAAGCAAAAACGCCCCGCGCGGCCTTCGGCCCGCGGGGCGTCGTTCATTCGCGGCGCGGCGGGCATGCCGCCGGGCGCGCGAGGCGCGCACTACGCGCGTTGCGGATTCAGCTTGTCGGCGTTCGAATACAGCTTGTTGAGCGCGGCGATGTACGCCTTCGCCGACGCGGCGACGATGTCCGGATCGGTGCCGACGCCGTTGACGATCCGCCCGCTCCTCGACAGACGCACCGTCACCTCGCCCTGCGCCTGCGTACCCGTCGTGATCGCGTTGACCGAATACAGCAACAGCTCGGCGCCGCTGCCGACCTCGGTCTCGATCGCGTTGAACGTCGCGTCGACGGGGCCGTTGCCGCTCGCCTCGCCCGCCACCTCGTCGCCGTCGACCGCGAACACGACCTTCGCCTGCGGCCGCTCGCCCGTCTCCGAGCGCTGCGCGAGCGACACGAACTTGTAGTGCTCGTGCTCCTGCGCGAGCGCCGATTCCTCTTCGGTGACGATCGCGATGATGTCCTCGTCGAAGATCTCGGCCTTGCGATCGGCAAGATCCTTGAAGCGCGCGAACGCGGCGTTCAGCTCGGCTTCGCTGTCGAGCGACACGCCGAGCTCCTGCAGGCGCTGCTTGAACGCGTTGCGGCCCGACAGCTTGCCGAGCACGATTTTGTTCGCGGTCCAGCCCACGTCTTCCGCGCGCATGATCTCGTAGGTGTCCCGCGCCTTCAGCACGCCGTCCTGGTGGATGCCCGACGCGTGCGCGAACGCGTTGGCGCCGACGACCGCCTTGTTCGGCTGCACGACGAAGCCCGTGATCTGCGACACGAGCTTCGACGCCGGCACGATCTGCGTCGTGTCGATGCCGAGATCGAGGCCGAAGTAATCCTTGCGCGTCCTCACGGCCATCACGATTTCCTCGAGCGACGTGTTGCCCGCGCGCTCCCCGAGACCGTTGATCGTGCATTCGACCTGGCGCGCGCCGCCGATCTTCACGCCGGCGAGCGAGTTCGCGACCGCCATCCCCAGATCGTTGTGGCAGTGCACCGAGAAGATCGCCTTGTCCGAGTTCGGGATGCGCTCGCGCAGCGTCTTCACGAGGTTGCCGTACAGCTCCGGCACGCCGTAGCCGACCGTATCCGCGATGTTGATCGTGGTCGCGCCCTCGGCGATCACGGCCTCGAGCACGCGGCAGAGGAAGTCCATGTCCGAGCGGCTGCCGTCTTCCGGCGAGAACTCGATGTTGTCGGTGAACTTGCGCGCGAAGCGCACCGCAAGGCGCGCCTGCTCGTACACCTGATCGGGCGTCATCCGCAGCTTCTTTTCCATGTGCAGCGGCGACGTCGCGATGAACGTGTGAATCCGGAAACTGTTCGCGGGCTTGAGCGCATCCGCCGCGCGCTGGATGTCCTTGTCGTTCGCGCGCGCGAGCGAGCAGATCGTGCTGTCCTTCACTTGCGACGCGATCGTCTGAATCGCGTCGAAATCGCCGTTCGAGCTGGCCGCGAAGCCGGCTTCGATCACGTCGACCTTCATCCGCTCGAGCTGCTTCGCGATGCGGATTTTCTCTTCCTTCGTCATCGACGCACCGGGCGATTGCTCGCCGTCGCGCAACGTCGTGTCGAAAATGATCAGCTTGTCTGTCATGGGGACTCCAGGTGTCGAATGGGGAAACACACGTGATGAAGCTCGCGCCACCGCAGGCGACGCTAGACAACAGACGAAGCTCGACGGAGGGCGAAAACGGTCAGCGCGGCAGGCGCGCTAGGGCTAGCGCGCGTAGCGGCGCACCGGCTAGAAGAGGGAAGAGGCGGGAAAATGCGGTCATGCCGAAGAATATAGCGGCATTCCCCGCCGCGCGCAATCGGCACCTTTCTCGAGGGCCCGCACGCGGCGGCGCACGGCGTGCGGGCAAAAGAAACGGCGGCCTGGCGGGCCGCCGTCGTCGGTGCGTCCGGCGCGAGATCCGGACTCGTCCCCCGGCGCCGTCCCGGCCGGGAGACGCCCGTCAGTGCTCGCGCTGCGACGAGCGCGCCGGATTCGCTCGGCCGCGCACCGCCATATAGGCCCAGAACACGTAGCCGGACAGCCCGTACAGCACAAACAGGCCGAACAGCATCAGCGGCGGATCGGACGACACGAGCACGAACGCGACGACGACGAGCAGGATCGCCGCGAACGGCACCCGGTGCCTCACGTCGAGCGCCTTGCCGCTGTAGAACGGCGCGTTCGACACCATCGTCACGCCTGCGTAGATCGTCAGCACGAACGCGACCCACGGCAACCAGCCGAGCTTCATCGGCACGCGGTTGTCGGTCGCGAGCCACACGAAGCCCGCGATCAGCGCCGCGGCGGCCGGGCTCGGCAGCCCCTGGAAGAAGCGCTTGTCGACGACGCCGATGTTCGTGTTGAAGCGCGCGAGCCGCAGCGCGGCGCCCGAGCAGTAGACGAACGCGGCGAGCCAGCCCCAGCGCCCCAGATCCTTCAGCACCCACTCGTACATCACGAGCGCGGGCGCGACGCCGAACGACACCATGTCCGACAGGCTGTCGAACTGCTCGCCGAACGCGCTCTGCGTGTGCGTCATGCGCGCGACGCGGCCGTCCATCCCGTCGAGCACCATCGCGGCGAAGATCGCGATCGCGGCGGTCTCGAAGCGCACGTTCATCGCCTGCACGACGGCGAAGAAGCCGCAGAAGAGCGCGGCCGTCGTGAACGCGTTCGGCAGCAGATAGATGCCGCGCGTTCTCAGGAACTGCTGGCGCGCGGCGCGCCGGCTCTCGACGGGCGCGACGTCCTGCGCGACCGATTTGTTGTGACGAAACGACCGCGGCCACGGAGCATTGCCGTTGCGCGGCCGGCGCGGTTTGAATGCGGCCATCGATACGCCTTCCCGATTACTGTTGTTCGGGCAGCTCGGCGAGGATCGTCGACGATGCGGACACCTTCTCGCCGATCGACACGCGGGCACGGCTGCCCTTCGGCAGATACACGTCGACACGCGAGCCGAAGCGGATGAAACCATAGCGCTGGCCGCGCGACAGCGGCTCGCCCGCGCGCACGTAGCAGAGAATCCGGCGCGCGACGAGGCCCGCGATCTGCACGGCCGTCACGGTGTGGCCCGAACCCGTCTGGATCACGACCGCGTTGCGCTCGTTCTCGGCCGACGCCTTGTCGAGGGCGGCGTTCAGGAACGCGCCCGGGAAATACTCGACCTTCTGCACCGCGCCGTCGACGGGCGAGCGCTGCGAGTGCACGTTGAACACGTTCATGAACACGCTGATCTTCAGCGCTTCGCGATTCGCATACGGATCGTGCGCCGTTTCGACCGCGACGATGCGGCCGTCGGCCGGGCACAGCACCGCGTTCGCCTGCGTCGGAATCGCACGCGGCGGATCGCGGAAGAACTGGACCACGAAGACGAGCAGCAGCCAGAACGGCCATGCGAGGCCGAATCCGCCGACGGCATGGATCAACAGCGCGACGACAGCCGCGATCGCGATGAACGGCCAGCCTTCGCGCGCGATGATCGGATGAGGATAGTTCATGGTTCGTTCTTCGGTGAATTGCAAAGCCCGTAGGATAGCAAAAGCCGCCCTCGGCTCCGGTGCCTTCGGGCGGCTTTTTGATGCCGACCCTCGATTCGAGGGCCGGATGCCGATGCGCAGCTTAGTTCTTCGACTGGTCGACGAGCTTGTTCTTCGCGATCCACGGCATCATCGCGCGCAGTTTCGAGCCGACCTGCTCGATCTGGTGCTCGGCCGTCAGGCGGCGGCGCGACTGCAGCGTCGGCGCGCCCGCCTTGTTCTCGAGGATGAAGCTCTTCGCGTACTCGCCCGTCTGGATGTCGGTCAGGCACTGCTTCATCGCCTTCTTCGTCTCTTCGGTGACGACGCGCGGGCCCGTCACGTACTCGCCGTATTCGGCGTTGTTCGAGATCGAGTAGTTCATGTTCGCGATGCCGCCTTCATAGATCAGGTCGACGATCAGCTTGAGCTCGTGCAGGCACTCGAAGTACGCCATTTCCGGCGCGTAGCCCGCTTCGACGAGCGTCTCGAAACCGGCCTTGATCAGCTCGACGGTGCCGCCGCACAGCACGGCCTGCTCGCCGAACAGGTCGGTTTCCGTCTCTTCGCGGAAGTTCGTCTCGATGATGCCGGCACGGCCGCCGCCGTTCGCCGCCGCGTACGACAGCGCGATGTCGCGCGCCGCGCCCGACTTGTCCTGCGCGACCGCGATCAGGTGCGGCACGCCGCCGCCCTGCGCGTACGTGCCGCGCACCGTGTGGCCCGGCGCCTTCGGCGCGACCATGATCACGTCGAGATCCGCGCGCGGGATCACCTGGCCGTAGTGGACGTTGAAGCCGTGCGCGAACGCGAGCGTCGCGCCTTCCTTGATGTTCGCGTGCACTTCCTGCGCGTAGACCGCGGCGATCTGCTCGTCGGGCAGCAGCATCATCACGACGTCCGCGCCCTTCACCGCTTCGGCGACTTCCTTGACCGCAAGGCCGGCGTTCTCGGCCTTGCTCCACGACGCGCCGCCGCGACGCAGGCCGACCGTCACGTTCACGCCGCTGTCCTTCAGGTTCAGCGCATGTGCATGGCCCTGCGAGCCGTAACCGATGATCGTCACCTGCTTGCCCTTGATGAGGGAGAGATCGGCGTCCTTGTCGTAGAAAACTTTCATGATTGTTCCTTCGCTAATTCAGTGAAATTCGTAAGTGAGGCCGGGCTCTGACGGCATACCCGGCTCGTTCGTCGCGGCGGCGTCAGACCTTTAGAATGCGCTCGCCGCGGCCGATGCCCGAGCTGCCGGTGCGCACGGTTTCGAGAATCGAGCCCGCGTCCAGCGCCTGAATGAATGCGTCGAGCTTGTCGCTCGCACCCGTCAATTCGATCGTGTAGGTCTTCTCGGTCACGTCGATGATGCGGCCGCGGAAAATGTCCGCCATCCGCTTCATTTCTTCGCGCTCCTTGCCCACTGCCCTGACCTTGATGAGCATCAGCTCCCGCTCGATGTGTGCACCGTCGGTCAGGTCCACCACTTTCACCACCTCGATCAGGCGGTTCAGATGCTTCGTGATCTGTTCGATCACGTCGTCGGAGCCGATGGAGACGATGGTCAGGCGCGACAGCGACTGGTCTTCGGTCGGCGCCACCGTCAAGGTTTCGATGTTGTAGCCGCGTGCCGAGAACAGACCGACGACGCGCGACAGCGCGCCCGGTTCGTTTTCCAGCAGGACGGAAATGATGTGTCTCATGTTCGCTTCTTCCAGAATAATCCCGTGTCGTTGCGTATCGCGCGGCGCTCCCCGCGTGCCGCGCCGCCCTTCGTGAAGGCGGCCGCCCGCGGCCTCGAGCGCATCGCGCCGTTACAGATCTTCCGATCCGAGCAGCATCTCGGTGATGCCCTTTCCGGCCTGTACCATTGGCCAGACGTTTTCGGTCGGGTCGGTCTGGAAGTCGAGAAACACGGTGCGGTCCTTCAGGCGCAGCGCTTCCTTGAGCGCAGGCTCGACGTCCGCGGATTTTTCGATGCGCATCCCGATATGGCCGTACGCCTGCGCGAGCTTCACGAAATCCGGCAGCGCATCCATGTACGAATGCGAATAGCGCTTGCTGTATTCGATCTGCTGCCACTGGCGGACCATGCCGAGATAGCGGTTGTTCAGCGAAATGATCTTCACCGGAGTGTCGTACTGCTTGCAGGTCGACAGCTCCTGGATGCACATCTGGATCGAGCCCTCGCCCGTGATGCACAGCACGTCGTCGTCCGGATGGGCCATCTTGACGCCCATCGCTGCCGGCAGGCCGAAGCCCATCGTGCCGAGGCCGCCGGAATTGATCCAGCGACGCGGCTTGTTGAAACGATAGAACTGCGCGGCCCACATCTGGTGCTGCCCGACGTCCGAGCACACGAACGCATTGCCGTCTGTCAGCTCCCACGCCTTCTCGACCACGTACTGCGGCTTGATGATCTCGCTTTCGCGGTCGTACTTCAGGCAGTCCTTCGCGCGCCAGCCCTCGATGTCCTTCCACCATTGCGCGAGCGCGTCGGCGTCGGGGCCGTGCTCGGCCGTCTGCAACTGCTCGATCAGATCCTTCAGCACTTCCTTCACGTCGCCGACGATCGGGATGTCGACCTTCACGCGCTTGCTGATCGACGACGGATCGATGTCGATGTGGATGATCTTGCGCGGACGCGAAGCGAAGTGCGCCGGATCGCCGATCACGCGGTCGTCGAAGCGCGCGCCGATCGCGATCAGCACGTCGCAGTGCTGCATCGCCATGTTCGCTTCGTACGTGCCGTGCATGCCGAGCATGCCGAGGAATTTCCGGTCCGACGCGCGATAGCCGCCGAGGCCCATCAGCGTGTTCGTGACGGGATAGCCGAGCAGATCGGCGAACTGGTTCAGCTCGCGCGACGCATCGGCGAGGATGATGCCGCCGCCCGTGTAGATGTACGGGCGCTTCGCGGACAAGAGGAGCGACACCGCCTTGCGGATCTGCCCCGAGTGGCCCTTCGTGACCGGGTTGTACGAGCGCAGCGACACGTTCTTGACGGGTTCGTACTCGCACGGCGTCTTCGAGATGTCCTTCGGGATGTCGATGAGGACCGGGCCGGGCCGGCCGGTGCGCGCGATGTAGAACGCCTTCTTGACGGTTTCCGCGAGCTCGCGCACGTCCTTCACGAGGAAGTTGTGCTTCACGCACGGCCGCGTGATGCCGACGGTGTCGCACTCCTGGAACGCGTCCTGGCCGATCGCCGCGGTCGGCACCTGGCCGCTGATCACGACGAGCGGGATCGAATCCATGTAGGCCGTGGCGATGCCCGTCACCGCGTTCGTCACGCCCGGGCCGGACGTGACGAGGCACACGCCGACCTTGCCCGTCGAGCGCGAGTACGCGTCCGCGGCGTGCACGGCTGCCTGCTCGTGGCGCACGAGCACGTGTTGAATCTTGTCTTGCTTGTACAGCTCGTCGTAGATGTAGAGGACCGAGCCGCCAGGGTAACCCCAGATGAATTCGACGTTCTCGTCGGCCAGTGCCTTCATGAGCACGGTGGCGCCGATGGAGCCGGTTTTCTGAGGGGAAAGGGATTCCGACGTGGAGAATTCCGCGCTGGGCATGTTCATCTTTGACCTTTCGAATTTTCGGCAAAAAATTGATCGGGTGCTCTCTGCCGGGCTTGTGGCTCGGGTTCAAGCGGCGCGTCCAGTTGAAAGGCGGGCTTCATGGGCCGGCCTCAAATGTGACCATCACTTATGTTGCGAACTGGCAACGATAGCGGCTCGCCGGCAGGCGGTCAAGCGGAAAATCCCGCGGCGCATCAACCGCCTCGCGCTCGGGCGGCGAACGCCCGGCCGGGCGCGGCGGCAAACCGCCGCGCTCGGCCCTTGCGGCGGCCCGGCAGCCCGAACAGGATGCCGTGCGCCGCGAAAATTTGTTAGCATCCGCGAGTTTTACGAATTTTCTTCGATCTTTTCACGCCGCAAGAACGCAGCGCAGACCTTCACGGAATGGCATCAGACAAGGAACTCGCGGACTTTCTGGCGGGCGTCGAAAGGCGCGCGTTCAAGCAGGCTGCATACGCGGTGCGCGACGACGACGCGTCGCTCGACATCGTGCAGGACGCGATGATCCGGCTCGCGGAGAAATACGGCGACCGCCCGGCCGCCGAACTGCCGCTGCTTTTTCAACGGATCCTTCAGAACGCGATCCACGACTATTTCCGCAGACAAAAGGTGCGCAACACCTGGGTCAGCCTGTTCTCGTCGCTGAACAACACCGACGACGACGAGTTCGACCCGCTCGAGACGCTCGAGTCGGCGGATGGCGACGGCGTCGAGAGCGGCGAGACGCGGCTCGAGCGCGAGCAGGTGCTCGCGCTCATCGACGATGAAATCCAGAAGCTTCCGGCGCGTCAACGGGAAGCCTTCCTGATGCGTTATTGGGAGGATATGGATGTCGCCGAGACAGCCGCCGCCATGGGGTGTTCGGAGGGCAGCGTCAAGACGCACTGCTCCCGGGCCACTCATGCATTGGCGTCGGCGCTCAAGGCCAAAGGAATCACGCTATGAGCTCCGCTCCCGCTACGAAAGAAGAAGTCGATTTCGCCCTCAAGGTGCGTCGCGCGCTTGACGAGCGCGCGGCCTCGCTGCCCGACGCGACGACGGACCGGCTCGCCGCCGCGCGCCGCGCCGCGCTCGCGCGCAAGAAGCCCGACGCCGCGATCGTGCTCGTGCCGGCGCTCGCCGGCAGCGCCGGCACGCTTGAGCTGCGCCCGCCCGGCGAGCCTCGCAAGTCGCTCGCGCGCCGGCTCGCGCGCGCGTGGCCGCTCGCGCTGCTGCTCGCGGGGCTCATCGGCATCGCGTACTGGGAAGACATGCAGCGCACGGCGGAGCTCGCCGACATCGACGCCGCGATGCTGAGCGACAACCTGCCTCTTACCGCGTACCTCGACCACGGGTTCAACGCGTACCTTTCGCACACTCACTAACGTCAACGCATCAAGAAGAGGAACGCACGGGTGAGTCAAAAACGGGGATTGGCAGTCTTTTTCGGTTGCGTGATCGCGCTGGTCGTCGCGTACGCCGCCACCTACCCGCGCTTTCACCCACAACCGGCCGCGGTGACGGCGGCGAGCGCGCCGGCGATCGCGCCGGCCGCGAGCGCGCTGTCGACCGACTTCCCGCCGCTGCCGCCGTCGAGCCCGCTCTCCTGGGCGCGCCTCACGCCCCAGCAGCACATCGCGCTCGCGCCGTTCGCGAATCAATGGGATTCGTTCAGCGACGAGCGCAAGCGCAAATGGCTGAAGATTGCGGCGCGCTTCCCGAAAATGTCGCCTGAAGCGCAAAAACGGCTGCAGGAGCGGATGACCGAGTGGGTCCGGATGACGCCCGAGCAGCGGCGCGTCGCGCGCGAGAACTACCTGGTGTCGAAGGACCTGTCCGCGCAGGCGCGCGAAAAAGCGTGGAAGGCTTACCAGCAGCTGTCGCCCGAGCAGAAGGAGAAGCTCGCCGCGGCCGAGCGCCGACGCCGGCCGACCGTCGTGAGCGCGCCGCCCACCGGCAAGACCGACCGCGACATCAACCGGCTCGTCAACGCGCACGGCCGTCATCCGGCGAGCGCGCCGGCCGCGAGCATCGCGCCGCCCGCGGCGAGCGCGCCCGCCGCGGCGCCCGTGCCGGCGTCGCCCGCGACGACGGGCGCCGCCACCCTGCCCGCGCCGACGCCCGTCTCGCCGTCCGAGGCGCCGTCGCTCTTCAACGGCTCGTAAGCCTTCGTGACGGCGTCCACGCTCCCGTTCGAACCGTCGCGTGCGCCGAGCGTGCGCCGCCGGCTCGCCGCCCTCGCGTACGAAGGCCTGCTGCTCTTCGGCATCGCGTTCTTCGCCGGCCTCGCGTTCGGCGTGACGCTGCAGCAGCGCAACGGCCTCGATCATCACAACCTGCTCGCCGGATGGATCGCGCTCGTCGTCGGCGCATACTTCGTCTGGTTCTGGACGCACGGCGGCCAGACGCTGCCGATGAAGACCTGGCGGCTGCGCGTCGAGACGGCGCGCGGCGCGCCGCTGTCGGCAGGCCGCGCGCTCGTGCGCTACGCGCTCGGCTGGCTGTGGTTCCTGCCGCCCCTCGCGCTGCATCCGCTCGCGGGCTTCTCCGTGCCGCGCACGATCGCCGCGACGGCCGTGTGGTTCGTGCTGTGGACGCTCGCGGCGCGCCTGCACCCGAGCCGCCAGTTCCCGCACGATCGCCTCGCCGGCACCCGCATCGTCGACGTGCCCCGTCGCGGCTGATTCCCCGTAATAAGAACGTCTCGTGACTGTCATGGCACAGTCACGCCCGCATGGCGCAATGCCGATAACGTCAATCGGCGCGAGTCATGCATGGGCAAAAAAACGTCCGCGACTTCCTTCTTTCGTGATCCCGCTGGCCTGCACGCCGCCAGCGCCTTCCTGTCCGGCTCGGCGGCGAGCGACACGCTCGCGCCGGCCCGCCCTCCCACCGCGAGCGCCACGCGGCACGACGACCATGAGAGCGCCTCGCAACGCTACCGGACGATCTGGCTGTCGGACATTCATCTCGGCACGAGCGGCTGCCAGGCTGGCTATCTGCTCGACTTTCTCAAGCACAACGAATCGGAATATCTGTACCTCGTCGGCGACATCATCGACGGCTGGCAGCTCAGAAAAGGCTGGTACTGGCCGCAGGCGCACAACGACGTGGTGCAGAAGATCCTGCGCAAGGCGAGAAAGGGCACGCAAGTCGTCTACATCCCCGGCAACCACGACGAAGCCGCGCGCCAGTTCTGCGATCTCGCGTTCGGCGAGATCCATGTGCGCGGCGAGGCGTTCCACACGACGCTCGCAGGCAAACGTTTGTGGATCGTCCACGGCGACCTGTTCGACGGCGTGATCCAGCACGCGAAATGGCTCGCCTATCTCGGCGACACGCTGTACACGCTGATCCTCGTGCTCAACCGCTGGTTCAACCGGATCAGGAGCCGCTTCGGCTTCCAGTACTGGTCGCTGTCGCAATACCTGAAGCACCAGGTGAAGAACGCCGTGAACTTCATTTCGTCGTTCGAAGCGGTGATGACCGACGAAGCGCGCCGCCGCGGCTGCGACGGCGTCGTCTGCGGCCACATCCACAAGGCCGAGATCCGCGACATCGACGGCGTGCTGTACTGCAACGACGGCGACTGGGTCGAGAGCCTGTCCGCGCTCGTCGAGACGATGGAGGGCGAGCTGAAGGTCGTCTACTGGACCGTGATGCGCACGCCGCCCGCCGCGCTGTCGCGCAAGACCAAAGCCGCCACCGCCTGATCCCCCAGAGGACTGCCTGCGATGAAAATCATGATCGTCACCGATGCGTGGGAGCCGCAAGTCAACGGCGTCGTGCGCACGCTCAAGAGCACCGCGCGCGAGCTCACCGCGCTCGGCCACCGCGTCGAGCTCGTCACGCCGCTCGAATTCCGCACGGTGCCCTGCCCGACCTATCCCGAAATCCGTCTGTCGATCCTGCCATACCGGCGGCTGCGCGAGCGCCTGAACGCGTTCGAGCCGGACGCGCTGCACATCGCGACGGAAGGCCCGCTCGGCCTCGCCGCGCGCCGCTACGCGCGCGCGCGCAAGCTGCCGTTCACGACCGCGTACCACACGCGCTTTCCCGAATACGTGCAGGCGCGCTTCGGCGTGCCGCTCGCGGCGACCTATCGCTTCCTGCGGTGGTTCCACGGCGCGTCGCTCGCGGTGATGGCGCCGACGCCCGTCGTCAAGGACGACCTCGAGCAATTCGGCTTCGACAACGTCGTGCTGTGGACGCGCGGCGTCGATCTCGACATCTTCCGGCCGATGGAGTCGAAGGTGCTCAACACCGCGCGGCCGATCTTCCTGTATGTCGGCCGCGTCGCGATCGAGAAGAACGTCGAGGCGTTCCTGAAGCTCGACCTGCCAGGCTCGAAATGGGTCGCGGGCGAAGGGCCTGCGCTCGCCGAGCTCAAATCGCGCTATCCTGAGGCGAATTACCTCGGCGTGCTGACGCAGGCGGAGCTCGCCAAGGTATACGCGGCGGCCGACGTGTTCGTGTTCCCGAGCCGCACCGACACGTTCGGTCTCGTGCTGCTCGAGGCGCTCGCGTGCGGCACGCCCGTCGCCGCCTATCCGGTGACGGGGCCCGTCGACGTGCTCGGGAACGGCGGCGCCGGCGCGATGAACGAGGACTTGCGCGAAGCGTGCCTCGAGGCGCTGAAGATCGATCGGCGGCACGCGCGCGAGTGGGCCGAGCGTTTCTCGTGGCGCGCGGCGTCCGAGCAGTTCGCGTCGCACCTGAAGCCGCTGCCGAAATCCGCCAGCCCACATACCGAAGGCGCAGCCGTTTGAAACCAGCCATGCGCGCGAAAGCGCCTCCTGCCAGTTCGCCGCGAAAGCCGGCCGCACATGCCGGCGCGGCGCGTGCCGTCCACGTGCGCCTCGCGCCGTCTGAAACGCACGAGCCCCCCGAGCCGCACGAGCCGCTCGGCCCGGACGATCCGCTCGCGCTGCCGCACAACCCGTACAAGGGCAATCGCGGGCTGATGCGCGCGTGGTACGCGCTCAAGAATTCGTACAACGGCTTTCGCGTCGCGATCCGTGAAGAGAGCGCGTTCCGGCAGGAGCTCACGCTCGCGGCGATCATGCTGCCGATCGCCGCGTTCGTGCCCGTCGAGCCGGCGTCGCGTGCGCTCCTGATCGGCACCGTGCTGCTCGTGCTGATCGTCGAGCTGCTGAATTCGAGCGTCGAGACGGCGATCGACCGGATCTCGCTCGAGCGCCACGAACTGTCCAAGCGCGCGAAGGATCTCGGCAGCGCGGCCGTCACGGTCGCGCTCTGCGCGTGCGTGACCACCTGGGGCCTCATACTCGGCCCCCTCGTCTGGCACCGGCTCGCCGGCTAGACGCGTCGCGGCGGCGGAAGCCGGCCGGCGAGCGCGGCGGCGCGCGCCGCGGCGTCCCGCAGTTGTGTGCGACGCAGCACCGCCGGGTATGCCCCGATGACGAAATACGCCGGACGCGCAAGGTAGCGGTTTATAATCGGCTGACAGCCTTCAAAACAGCAACCCGAGCCGGACTACGATTCACGCAGCAAT
The DNA here is from genome assembly GCF_000012365.1 of Burkholderia thailandensis E264. Lineage (NCBI taxonomy): Bacteria > Pseudomonadati > Pseudomonadota > Betaproteobacteria > Burkholderiales > Burkholderiaceae > Burkholderia > Burkholderia thailandensis. The sequence goes on along the minus strand of NC_007651.1, from coordinate 1,180,541 downwards.
ATTGGCAGCGCCCGCCTGTCCGGCAAACACAGGGCCGGACGACATGGAAGCGAAACCTCCCCGCCGCACGCGCGAACGGATTCTTGAGTTGTCGTTGAAACTCTTCAACGAGATCGGCGAGCCGAACGTCACGACGACGACGATCGCCGAGGAAATGGAAATCAGCCCAGGCAACCTGTACTACCATTTCCGCAACAAGGACGACATCATCAACAGCATCTTCGCGCAGTTCGAGCAGCAGATCGAACGGCGCCTGCGTTTTCCCGAAGATCATCGGCCGACGATCGACGAAACGTGGTCGTACCTGCAGTACATGGCCGACTTCATGTGGACCTATCGGTTCCTCTATCGCGACCTGAACGATCTGCTCGCGCGCAACCGCACGCTCGAGACGCACTTCAAGCAGATCATCAGCCACAAGGTTCGCTTCGCGCGCGAGATGTGCGAGCTGCTCGCGGCCGACGGCGAGCTCGTCGCGACGCCCGCCGAGATCGAGGTGATCGCGACCAACATGGCCGTGATCGCCACCTACTGGCTGTCGTATCAGTACGTGATGCATCCGCGCAAGTACAACGACCAGGACGCGATCCGCGAGGAGTTGCACCAGGTCAGCATGCATGTGATCTCGGTGATCGCGCCGTATCTGCGCGGCCGCTCGCGGCAGATCTTCGACGATCTCGTATCGGGCAAGCTGCCGAAGCGCGAGTTCCACGATTACCTGCCGCCGCGCGACGGTTCGCCGCGCAAGGACGCGAAGCAATGAAGAGCGTCTGCGTGTATTGCGGTTCGGCCAACGGCGTGAAACCCGTCTACGCGGAAGCGGCGCGCGCGTTCGGCCGCGCGCTCGCGAACGCCGGCCTCACGCTCGTCTACGGCGGCGGACGCGTCGGCCTGATGGGCGTGATCGCCGACGAGGTGATCGCGTCGGGCGGACGCGCGATCGGCGTCATCACGGAGCTGCTCTACGACAAGGAAGTCGGCCACACCGGCTTGACCGAGCTGCACGTCGTGCCCGACATGCATCATCGCAAGAAGATGATGGCCGAGCTCGCGGACGCGTTCGTCGCGATGCCGGGCGGCGCGGGCACGCTCGAGGAGTTCTTCGAGGTCTACACGTGGGCGCAGCTCGGCTATCATCGCAAGCCCGTCGCGCTCTACAACGTCGACGCGTTCTACCAGCCGCTCATCGCGCTCCTCGAGCACACCGTCGAAGAAGGCTTCATGCAGCGCACGTATTTCGATGCGCTGTGCATCGACGCCGCGCCCGATGCGCTCATCGATCAGCTCGTCCGGTATCGTCCGCCCGCGCGCGACAAATGGACGTTCGTGTCGGAGCAGGAAGCCTGAGCCGGCGCGCCGCGCCGTTGACGCGCGGCGTGAGCGCGCGAGTGGCCTCGCCCGGCCTTTGCTGATGCGGCGGCGCGCGCTCGACGCTTCGTGCGCATCGCGTCTGCCGGGGCGTTTGGCCGGGTCTGCAGGTCTGCCGGGTCGTTTGGCCGCCTCGCCCAGTGGCTCCGTTTAACCACTTCGTTAGCCACTTCGTTTAACCGCCCCGCTCGACCGCTTCGCCCGGCTGTTCCGTTGCGCAGCATCCGGCCGCGACGCGTGCAGTCGCCCACGGCCGCGTAGCACGGGGCCTGTCGCGGCGCTCTTTTCCCTTTTCCGCCCGAACGCGCGTGCCGCCCGGGTCGAGGTCCAAGCTGATGACGAACCCGCCAGCCAAAGCCGTCCTCATCACCGGCGCGAGCCGCGGCATCGGCCGCGCAACCGCGCTTCTCGCCGCCGCGCACGGCTGGTCGGTCGGCATCAACTACGCGCGCGACGCGGCAGCCGCCGAAGCAACCGCCGACGCGGTGCGCGCCGCCGGCGCGCAAGCGTGCATCGTGCGCGGCGACGTCGCGAACGAAACCGACGTGATCGCCATGTTCGACGCGGTGCAGTCCGCGTTCGGCCGGCTCGACGCGCTCGTCAACAACGCGGGAATCGTCGCGCCGTCGCTGCCGCTCGCCGACATGGACGTCGCACGCCTGAAGCGCGTATTCGACACCAACGTGCTCGGCGCGTATCTGTGCGCGCGCGAAGCCGCGCGGCGGCTGTCGACCGATCGCGGCGGCATGGGCGGCGCGATCGCCAACGTCTCGTCGATCGCCGCGCGGCTCGGCTCGCCGAACGAGTACGTCGACTATGCGGGTTCGAAGGGCGCGGTCGACACGCTGACGCTCGGCCTCGCGAAGGAGCTCGGCCCGCGCGGCGTACGCGTGAATGCGGTTCGCCCGGGCCTCATCGCGACCGAGATCCATGCGAGCGGCGGCCAGCCCGGCCGTGCCGAGCGACTCGGCGCGCAGACGCCGCTCGGCCGCGCAGGCGAAGCAGACGAGGTGGCCGAGGCGATCGTCTGGCTGCTGAGCGACGCCGCGTCGTACGTGACGGGCGCGCTGCTCGACGTCGGCGGCGGGCGCTGACGCGCGGCCGGCGGCGCATCGGGCGCGCCGCTGTCGGCCGGCGGGCGTCGCTCGCGTGCGAACCAGGCCATCCCGCGCATCAGGGCACCGAACTTTCAGGCATCGGACGACTTCACCGCCCCCATCCGCCCGCCCATCGCCCGCCGCATTCCTTCCGGCAAGCCGCCGCGCCATCCGGGCCCGCGATGTTTCGCGGTACGAAAGTTCGCCGCGCCCGCATACAAAACTTCACAATTCTCCGCACTCTTTAAAGCTTTTCTCAACAATTCGCGTAAACGTTCGTAACAGTCCCGTGGTTTACTAACGGCAACTGCGGCGAACGCCGCGCATACCGCTCCCGCCCGCTCGCGGCCCGAAATCGGCCGGGCCCACGCAGTCCGGCCGCCACACACGAAGAGATCACCCAGCATGCAGGGAAATGCCTCGCCCGGCGGCCGGCGCACGCCCGCTTCGGCGCATCGCGCCGGCTCGCCCGACAATCACTCGCACTCGCCGCCCGCCGTGGCGCTCGCGGCCGCCGCGCCCGGCGCCGCGGGAACGGCCGGCGAGCGCGCCGCCGGATCGGGCGGCGCGGATGCAATCCGCACGCCGCTCGCCGGATTGCGCGTGTGGCTCGTCGCCGCGGCCGTGCTTTGCGCGTACCTGTTGCCGGGCATCCTCGGCCACGATCCGTGGAAGCAGGATGAAACCTACACGTTCGGCATCATCCAACACATGCTCGAAAGCGGCGACTTCGTCGTGCCGACCAACGCGGGGCAGCCGTTCCTCGAAAAACCACCGCTGTACGACTGGGTCGCCGCCGGCCTCGCGTGGCTCTTTTCCCGCTACCTGCCGCTGCACGACGCCGCACGGCTCGCGAGCGCCCTCTTCGCCGCGCTCGCGTTCGGCTTCACCGCGCGCGCCGCGCGCATCGCGACCGGCGCCGCGCGCTGGCTCGAACTGCCGGTGATCGGCACCGTCGCGCTGTGCGCGGGCTCGCTCGTCGTTATCAAGCATTCTCACGACCTGATGACCGACGTCGCGCTGATGGCGGGCACCGCGATGGGCTTTTGCGGGCTGCTCGAACTCGTGATCCGGCACGCCGGCGGCGCGAGCCGCGCCGCCCCCGGCCGGCAGCCCGCGAGCCGCTGCGCGGCCCCCCTGTTCGGGCTGGGCGTCGGCGTCGCGCTGATGTCGAAGGGCCTGTTCGTGCCGCTCGTGTTCGGCGCGACGCTCGCCGCAACGCTCGTTCTCTACCCGACCTGCCGCAGCCGCGCGTTCTTCCGCTCGCTCGCGATCGCCGCGCTCGTGTGCGCGCCGTTCGCGCTGATCTGGCCGACCGCGCTGTTCCTGCGCTCCGAATCGCTGTTCCTCGTCTGGTTCTGGGAAAACAACGTCGGCCGCTTCTTCGGTTTCTCGGTGCCGACGCTCGGCGCCGAAAACGACAAGCCGCTCTTCATCTGGCGCGCGCTGCTGACGCTCGGCTTTCCGGTCGCCCCGCTCGCGCTCGTCGCGCTCGCGCGCAGCCTCTGGCGCGACTGGCGCGCGCCGCACGTCGCGCTGCCGCTCGCGTTCGCGGGCGTCGGGATGGTCGTGCTGCACATCTCAGCGACGTCGCGCCAGTTGTACATCCTGCCGTTCATCGCGCCGCTCGCGCTCGTCGCCGCGCAAGCGATCCCGCGCCTGCCGCAGCGACTGCATACCGCGTGGGACCATGCGAGCCGGCTGCTGTTCGGCACGGCCGCGGCGCTCGTGTGGATCGTCTGGTCGCTGATGTCCGATCGCAACGGTCCGCGCGTCGGCTTGCAATGGCTCGGCCGCTGGCTGCCGCTCGACTGGACGATGCCGATCGAGCCCGCGCTCGTGCTGTCCGCGCTCGCGATCACGATCGGCTGGGTTGGCCTGATGCCGTCGCTGCGGCTTGCGGGCAAGTGGCGCGGCGCGCTGTCGTGGGCGATGGGCGCGCTCGTCGCGTGGGGGCTCGTCTACACGCTGCTGCTGCCGTGGCTCGACGTCGCGAAGAGCTATCGTTCGGTGTTCGAAGATTTGAATCGCCGGCTCGCGCTCGAATGGAACGACGGCGACTGCATGGCGAGCGTCAATCTCGGCGAATCGGAAGCGCCGATGCTCTACTACTTCTCCGGCGTGCTGCACCAGCCCGTCGTCCGGCCGAACGCGAGCGCCTGCACGTGGCTCATCGTGCAGGGCACGCGTGCGAACCCGCCCGCGCTCGACGTCGAATGGAAGCCCTTCTGGGCAGGCGCCCGGCCGGGCGACGATCAGGAAATGCTGCGCGTCTACGTGCGCACGCCGGCCGCGGCCGCCATCGCCCGTCCTTGACGCCCGCCGCGCGACGGCCCAAGCCGTCGCGCAGGGTCTTTTCCCGGCGAGCAAGCGCGGCACTCGCCGTCGCCGGTTCGCGCCGGCTCTCGTGCAATTCGGACATGCCGGTGCGGCTCGGCCACGCCGCCGCGAAATCCGGCTTGGCGCGCGATCAGCGCGATCAGCGCGGCCGGCGCGGCCGGCGCGGCCAGCAGACGCGTCGTCCAGCCGGCCGCCTTGCGGCCCTCTCCCTCAGGCTACCGCCGGCACAACAACGATCGAAGCCGACGCGGTGTGTGGACGCCGCGCTAACGCGTGTTGCGCCCGCTCGGCCAGGTCTCGACGGCAAGCCACCCGGCCGCGATGCAGATCGCGTTCGCGACGAGCAGATAGCCGGCGGGCGCCATCGGATTGCCGGTGGTGCCGATGAGCCAGGTGACGATGCTCTGCGCGGTGCCGCCGAACAACGACACCGCGACGGCATAGACGATCGAGAACCCGGTCGAGCGCACGCGTTGCGGGAAGCTCTCGGCGATCAGCACGATGAGCGCCGCGCCGCTCATGCCGTGCAGGCCGGACAGCACGGTCAGCGTGGCGAGAAACACTGCGGGCGTCGGACGCGAAACGATCAATTGCAACGCCGGGAAGATCAGCAGCAGCAACAGCACGCGCGGCCAGATCAGGACCGCCCGGCGTCCGACTCGATCCGACAGGCTGCCGCCCGCGAGCGAGCCCACGGCAAGCGCGGCGCCCGTCGCGAACGTCGCGAGCATCGCGACGCCGCCCGGCAGATGCAGCTCGGTCAGCGCAAACGTCGTCATGTAATTGAGGAAATACTGCGTGATCGTGCTGCCGAGCAGGATCATCAGGCCGACCGCGATCGGCCGCCGATGCCGCGCGTTCAGCTCGTGCAGGATGGCGCGCGTCGAGCCGTATGCACGGTGCGCGTCGATCGTGTCGGACAGCCGGCGGCGGATGTAGACGCCGATCGGCAGCACCAGCAGGCCGAGCGCGAACGGCACGCGCCAGCCCCACGCGTACAGGTCGGCTTCGGGCAATGCAAGCGTGAGCGCGTAGCCCGCGAGCCCCGCCGCGAGCCCCGCGAAACCCTGCGTCGCGACCTGCCAGCACGCGTACGCGCCGCGCCGCTCGGGGGGAGCGGCTTCGAGAATGTAGGTCGTCGCGGGCCCCGCCTCGCCGCCCCACGCGAGCCCCTGGATCAGCCGCGTGACGACGAGCAGGATCGGCGCCGCGACGCCGATCGTTTCGTATCCCGGCAGCACGGCGATCGCCCCCGTGCCGACCGCCATCATCACGAGCGTCAGCATCATCGCGGGCTTGCGGCCCGCCCGGTCCGCATATGCGCCGATCACGAGCGCGCCGAGCGGACGCACGACGAAGCCGAGCCCGAACACGGACACCGCAAGCAGCAGGCTCACGAACGGGCTCTTCGCCGGAAAAAACGTGTGGCCGATCATCACCGCGAAAGTCGCGTAAGCGCCGAAGTCGAAGAACTCCACCGCGTTGCCGAGCGCAACCGCCGCGACGTTGCAGCGGACTGCGGCGCGCGACCCAGCCGTGCCGGCCGCGTCGGCTGCGCCGGCCGGATGCCGGGGCGCCGGTGGACAAGCGGATTCAAGCAGGTCTTCCATGAAGCGTCCTTGATCGAAGCGACGACGAAACCGGCCGCGGGCGCGGCGCAAACCGTACAAACCGTACAGGCTGCGCAAGCCGCGCGAGCGTCACGCACGGCGGAACCGCAGGCGGTATCACGATGAACAGGCAAGCAAACGAAAAGGCGGCGAAGGAACCGGCTGCACACGCACGGCGGCACGGCGGCACGCGGCGCGCCGCGCATTCAGCCGCGTCAGCGCGGCGCCGCCGGCCAGCGCGGCATCTCGCCTCGCCACGCCTCGTACGCGCGGCCGAGCTGCAGCACGAGCCGGTCGGCAAAGCGCGGCCCGACGATCTGCAGGCCGATCGGCATCCCATTGCGCGCGAAGCCGCAGTGGATCGACAACGCCGGCTGCTCGCCCATGTTCCACGGAACCGTGAACGCGATGTGCTCGAACGGCCGCGCCGGATCGTCGGTCGGCCCCGCCCACTCGGCCGGGAAGCCGGTGACGACGTTGGTCGGCGACAGCACCGCGTCGACCGACTGGAACAGCCGCGCAGCCGCCGCGCGCATCTCGAACGTCGCGCCGAAGCCGCGCACCGCATCGACGCCGGACACCGTCGCGCCCTGCCCAGCCCACGCGACGATGTACGGCAGGATGCGCTCGCGCGCCACGTCCGGCAGCCGCTCGAGATCCGCCCACAGCCGCGCCTGCCAGAAACGGTCGAGCCCGTCGAGCATCGCGCGCGACAGCACGGGCGGCGCCGCGACGATCCGCGCGCCGTGCGCGGCAACGCGCTCGGCCGCCGCGTCCACCGCGGCGAGGATCTCCGCCTCGGGCTCGATCCCGCAGCCGGCGTCGAGCATCAGGCCGATCCGCATTCCCTTCACGTCGGCGGGCGTAATCGACCAGTCGATCGCCTCGGGCGGCAGGCTCGTCGCGTCGCGCCAGTCCGGCCGCGACAGGAAGCGCATCAGCAGCGCGGCATCGTCGATCGTGCGCGTCATCGGCCCCGCGCAGCGGCCCGTGTAGTACGGATCGATCGGAATCCGCCCGTTCGACGGCTTGAAGCCGACGATGCCGCACCAGCCGGCCGGCAGCCGGATCGACCCGCCGATGTCGGTGCCCACGTGCAGCGGCCCGTAGCCTGCGGCCGCCGCCGCGGCCGCGCCGCTGCTCGAGCCGCCCGGATTCAGATCGAGCCGCCACGGGTTGCGCGTGATGCCGTACAGGCTCGACAGCCCCGACGACAGCATCGCGTAATCGGGCACCGTCGTCTTGCCGATCACGACCGCGCCCGCCTCGCGCAGCCGCGCCGCAGCGGGCGCGTCGGCAACCGCGGGCGGCGCGTCGGCGGCCGCGGCCGAGCCCTGCGCCACCCGATCGCCCTGTGTCGCGATCAGCTCCTTGATCGTCACGGGCACGCCGTCGATCTCGCTGAGCGGCACACCCGCGGCCCAGCGGCGCGTCGACGCGAGCGCCTGCTCGCGCACCTGCGCCGGATCGAAGCGGCACAGCGCATTCAGATGCGGCTCCCACCGGGCGATGTGATCGAGCAGCGCGTCCGCGTAGTCGGCGGGCGTCACGCTGCGGTTCTTGAACCGTTCGGCGAGCGAGCAAGCGCTCAGGTCGAGCAACTCGGACATCGTATCGGCCTCGCAAGGTTGGAGACGGGGGTCAGGCCTTCGCCCGTGACCGCCCGTCGTCGATGGAACTCACGATAGCGACGCAATCATGGCGATGCATCGCGCGATCGAAGGCGAATCGCCTGCGCACGCTTCGATCGCCCGCGCGCCGCGGCGAACCGCGTCGTTCGCGGCTCCGGCGGCCGGGCCTCGCATCAGCCCCGCATCGGTCCCGCATCGGACATGCATCGGACATGCATCGAACGCGCGTCGAACATGCGCCGGCGCGCGGCACGAACCGGCGTTCCGCGCGCGACGGCACGAGCGCTTCGGCATCGCCGCCCGCCTGCGCTCTCGCCGATGCCCCCTCAGAACGACGAGCCCGGCTCCTTCAGGAACGCGACTTCCGCATCCGTCGACGGTCGGCCGAGAATCGCGTTCCGATGCGGAAAACGCCCGAAACGCTCGATCACGACCGCGTGGCGCAGCGCGTAGTCGTGATAGCCCGCGCAGCCCGCCTCGTCCTTGATCTGCGCGCAAAGCCGCACCGCCTCGCGCTGGCTGTCGGGCGACTCGTCATGCTCGAACGGCAGATACGCGAACGCGCGGTGGTGACCCGTCGGCAGCGCGCGGTCGCCGCCCGACGCGACCAGCGCCTTCGCATGCGCGAGCGCCGCGCGATCGGCAGAGAACGCGAGCGGCGTACCCCGATGCATGTTGCGCGAGAACTGGTCGAGCACGACGATGAGCGCGAGCGCGCCGAGCGGCGTGCGCGCCCATGCGTCGAGCTCGCCCGCCCTCGCCGCGTCCGCGAGCGCGCCGAATCGCTCGCGCAGTTGCGCGTCGAACGCCGGGCCGCCGCCGAACCACATCTTGCGCGCCGTGCCGAACGCCGGATCGTCCGGCGCGCCGAACCAGAAATCGAGCACATCGCGCGCGCGCGGATCGAGCGCCGCCCGATCGCGCGCCGCGGCTTCGCGCGCGCCGCCGTTCGCGTGCGGGGCCGTCATGCGAGCTCCAGCACGAGACGCCGCGTGCGCGCGCTTTTCTTCTCGAGCTTCGCGACGCGCAGCGCGCCGATCTCCGCCGTGTTGCGCACATGCGTGCCGCCGCACGGCTGCAGATCGACGCCTTCGATCCGCAACAGGCGCACGCGCCCCAGCCCCATCGGCGGCTTCACGCTCATCGTGCGCACGAGTTCCGGGCGCGCGGCCATTTCGTCGTCGGTGATCCATTCGGTCGTCACCGGATGCGCGCCGCCGACGAGCTCGGCAAGACGCGTCTCCACCTGCTCGCGATCGATCGGCTCGACCGTCGCGAAATCGATCCGCACGTATTCGGCGGTCACGCTGCAGCCGTCGACCGGGTACGGCAGCACCGCGCACAGCAGATGGCTCGCCGTGTGCAGCCGCATCCGGCGGTGCCGCGGCGCCCAGTCGATTTCGGCGACGACCGCATCGCCCGGCTTCACGCCCGAAGCGAGCGGCGCCTGCCCCGGCGCAAGCACGTGCACCGCGTCGTCGGGCGTCGCGCCGTCGAACTTCGCCTTGCGCGTGTCGGCAACGACGAGCGCCGCGCCGCCCGCGAGCGTCAGGGTGCCGGTATCGCCCGCCTGGCCGCCGCCGAGCGGGTAGAACACGGTTCGATCGAGATGGATGCCGGCTTCGTCGACGGCGGTGACAAGCGCGTCGCAACGCGTCAGATAAGCGTCTTCGCGAAAGAGAGCTTGAGTGGCCATGGGGCGTCTCGGATATCGTTATCGGTGATCGGGCGATCAGTATGCGGTGCGCCGCGCGCGCCGCGACAGGCGCAATTGCGCGCGGCGCGCACTGAAGCGTACCGGAATTTCAACCGGGACGGTTCCGCATCCAGTCGGCCGTGTCGTAAAACGAGTGCATCAGCCGCTCGCGCAGCGGCTCGTCGAGCCCCACGTCCTGCATCGCCCACGCGATGCAGCGCAGCCATTGGTCGCGCTCGGACGAAGCGATCGGAAACGGCAGGTGCCGCGCGCGCAGCCGCGGATGGCCGAAGCGCTCGATGTAGTGATCGGGCCCGCCGAGCCAGCCGCACAGGAACCAGAACAGCTTGTCGCGCGAGCCGTCGAGCGTCGGCGGATGCAGCGCGCGAATGCCGGCGAATTCGGGCTCGAGGTCCATCAGATCGTAGAAACGGTCGACGAGCTCGCGCACGCGCGCCTCGCCGCCCACGAGTTCGAACGCCGTCGGCTGCGACGGCGCGTCATCGGTAACATCGGTCATACGGGAATCGGTCGAATCGAAAAACAAACCAGGAAATGGACAAGCGGATCGCCCGAAGATACCGCGAGCGCGCGCTTCATGCATCGCGCAGCGATTGCAGCGCCGGCCTGCGCAGCACGCCGCGCAAGCCGAGCCACCCCGCCGCGCCCGCGCACGCGACGCCCGCCGCGATGCCGGCCGGCACGAGCCACGGATCGGGCGCGAGCTGGAAATCGAACACGCGCGACGCGAGCACCGCGCCGACCGCGAGCGCGCCCGCCGCCGCCATCGCGCCCGCGAGCACGCCGACCACGACGAACTCCGCGCGCTGCACGGCGACGATCTGCTTGCGCGACGCGCCGAGCGCGCGCATCAGCGCGGCCTCGCGCACGCGCTCGTCGCGCGAGCCGGCTAGCGCCGTATATAGCACGAGCACGCCCGCCGCGAGCGTGAAGCCGAACAGGAACTGCACCGCGCCGACCACCTGCAGCAGCACGCGCTCGAGCTGCGCGAGGATCGGCCCGACGTCGATCGCCGTCAGGTTCGGATACCGCGCGATCAGGCCGTCGAGCACGCGCTGGCGCGGGGGCGGCAGATGGAAGCTCGTGATGTAGGTGGCCGGAAAATCGCGCAGCGCCGCGGGCGGCATCAGCACGAAGAAGTTCACGCGGAACGTGCCCCAGTCGAGCTTGCGCACGCTCGTCACCGGCGCGTCGACGGTCAGGCCCGTCACGTCGAAGCGCAGCGTGTCGCCCGGCTTCACGCCGAGCGTCTTCGCGAGCCCCGCCTCGATCGAGATCTGCGGCACGCTCGATGCGCCGAACCAGTCGCCCGCGACGAGCCGGTTGTCTTCGGGCAACTGCGTCGTGTAAGACAGGTTGAATTCGCGGTCGACGAGGCGGCGCGCTTCGTCGCGCTTGTAGTCGTCCGGGTTCACCGGCTTGCCGTTCACCGCGACGAGCCGCCCGCGCACCATCGGCGACAGCGCCGGATTCACGATGCCGCTCGCCGCGAGATAGCGGACGACGTCGTCGCGCTGGTCGGGCTGGATGTCGATCAGGAATTGGTTGGGCGCGTCGGGCGGCGTCGACCGCCGCCAGCCGGCGACGAGATCGTTGCGCGTGATCGCGATGAGGAGCAGGCACATCAGGCCGATCGCGAGCGCGGTGATCTGCAGCGCGCTCGCGGCGCCGCGCCGGTCGAGCGACGCGAGCGCGTAGCGCCAGCCGAGCCCCGCCGCGACGCGGCCGTCGCGCACGACGCGCGCGAGCGCGAACAGCGCGAGCCGCGCGACGAGCGCGAACAGCACGAGGCTGCCCGCGAAGCCGCCCGCGACGATCGCGCCGAGCGTCAGGTTGCCCGCCGCCGCGATCAGGAGCGCCGCGAAGAGCGCGATGCCCACCGCGTAGCCCAGCCACGCGACACGGCCGGCGTCGCCCCATTCGCGGCGCAGCACGCGCGCGGGCGGCACGCGCGTCAACGGCGCGAGCGGCGGCAGCGCGAAGCCGAGCAGCAGCACGAGCCCAGCCGCGATGCCGATCGCCGCGGGCCACACGGACGGCGGCGGCAGCACGACGTCGATCAGGCTGCCGAGCGCGCGCAGCAGCGCGAGATGGCCGACGTAGCCGAGCGCCGCGCCCGCCGCGCCGCCCGCGACGCCGAGCAGCGCGAATTCGATCGCGAACAGCGCGGACAGCGCGCGGCGGCTGGCGCCGAGGCATCGCATCGCCGCGCAGCCGTCGAGATGGCGGCGCATGTAGCGCTGCGCCGCCATCGCGATCGCGACGGCCGCGAGCAGCGCCGTCAGCAGCGCGACGAGCGTGAGGAAATGGCGCGCGCGGTCGAGCGTCTGCCGCACCTGCGGCTGTCCCTCCTGCAGCGATTCGAGCGCGACGCCACGCAGCTTGCCGCCATCGACGCGCGCATGCGCGTAGCGCGCGAAGCGCCCGACGGCGGCATCGTCGCCCGCGACGAGCAGGCGATAGGTGACGCGGCTGCCGTAGCCGGTGAGCCCCGTCGACTCGAGCTCGTCCGCGCGCAGCATCACGCGCGGCGAGAAATTGACGAACGAGAAGCCACGGTCGAGCTCGCGGGTGATCGCCGCGCCGATCGCGAACGTGCGGCCGCCGACGCGCAACGCATCGCCGACCTTCAGATGCAGCGCGTCGAGCAGCGACGGATCGACCCATACGGCGCCGGGAGCCGGGATCGAACCGGCGGCGCGGCCGGGCGCGTTCGCGCCGGGCGCGATCTCGACCGCGCCGCGCAGCGGATAGCCCGCCGACACGGCCTTCACGGCCGCGAGCCGCACGGGCGGCGAGCCGCTCGCTCCGGACGCGGCGGCGGGCGTGCCGGATGAGTCGGGCGCATCGGCCGCGCCGACCATGCTCGGGAAGATCGCGGTCGTCGCGGTCGCGAGGCCGAGCGATCGCGCCTCGCGCGCGAATGCCGGATCGACCGGATGATCGGCCCGCACGACGAAATCCGCGCCGAGCATCCGGCGCGCGTCGCGCTCGAGCCCCTGGCGCAGCCTATCGGCGAGAAAGCCGACGCTCGTGAGCGCCGCGACGGCGAGCACGAGCGCGAGCGCGACGAGCGTCAGCTCGCCCGCGCGCCAGTCGCGCAGCGTCATCCGCCCCGCCTGGCGCAGCAGATCGACTGGGCCGAAGCGGCGGCCGGCCGGAATCGCTTTGCCCGCCGCCGTCAATCGCGCTTGCTCCCGATCGAATTCAGCCGCGACACCATGTGGTTCGCCATCCCGCGAAAGCCGCCCGACACGCCGCGCCAAAGGCGCGGCAACGCCCACGCGGAAAACGCGAGAAAGCCGATCATCAGCGCGATGAACACGAGCGGCACGAAGAACGCGAGCACGAGGCCGCCGACCGTGAGGCCGTCTTCCGTCGTCGACGCGATCCAGTTCGAGATCGGTTCCGGCGACAGGTTGATGAGCGCGCGCGTGCCCGCCTTCGCGATGTGCGCGGAGCCGGCGAGCGTGCCGCCCGCGAGGCCCGCGAGCACGAGGAGCGTGGGATCGGCGTGGCCGAGCGACGCCGCCGCGAGCACCGCGCCCGCGGGAATCCGGATGAACGTGTGGACCGCGTCCCACAGCGAGTCGAACGCGGGAACCTTGTCGGCAAGGAACTCGGCGACCGCGAGCACGGCCGCCGCGCCGATCACCCACGGCGACGTCAGCACCGCGAGCGTGTCGGGCAGGTGGATGAGGCCGACGCGCGCGAACACGCCCGCGATCAGCACGGTGAGATAGAGGCGCAGGCCGCTCGCCCACGCGAGCCCCGCGCCGAGCGAAATGGCTTCGACCATGTGCCGCCTCCTTGCGCAATGCGCGCGGTTCGAGGGCGGCGCGCGCCCGAGTCCGGGCGAAGCGGCCCATCGACCCGCCGGCCCCGCCGGTTCGCGCGCGGCGGCGGGACGTTGTCAGATGGATTCCGCTTCATTATAGACGCGCGACGCACGCCACCGCCGCAGCGACAAACCCTGCGCTCAGCCGGCCGACGACAGTTTCAGGCCGATGAGCCCGACGACGATCAGCGATGCGCTCGCGATACGGGCGAACGTCGCCGCTTCGCCGAGCATCACGATCCCGAAGATGAACGCGCCGACGGCGCCGATGCCCGTCCAGACCGCGTACGCGGTGCCGAGCGGCAGCTCGCGCATCGCGACGGCGAGCAAGCCGAAGCTGCCGAGCGCGGTGACGATCGTGAAGATGGACGGACCGAGGCGCGTAAAGCCCTCGGACGATTTGAGACCGGCCGCCCACGCGATTTCGAGCAGACCGGCGATGAGAAGCCACAGCCAAGGCATGCGGAGACTCTCCGTGAATCAAATGGGGTCGTCCCCGTTGGACATCGACGGCCCGGGGTCGTCCCCGGGCAGCGGAAGTATAACAACAGGCTTACAGCCTTGCCGAGCGGGCTCGCGGCGGAAGGCCGGCCGCGCCGGCGACGCCCGCGCGCCTCGTCCGCGCCCGTGCCGGCGTGCGGGCCCATGCCCATCTCCTCGCCCGCTTCCGCATCGAACGTGCCGGCGCGAAAGCGCGACGCGCCGCCGTCACTTCGACGCGGGCTTCGTGCCGTGCTGCGCGATCGGCCAGCCGTGCGCGTCGAGCTGCACGCAACGATCGTCGCGATAGAGCGCCCATTCGTCGCATTCGCGTCCGTCCTTGAACGCGCAGATTCCGAACTGGCCGCGCGGGCCGTCGTGGATCACCACCTTGCCGCCCAGCTTTTCGCAATTCACCGACGCGGGATTCGCGAGCGTGGCCGACTGATTCGGCGGCAACGGCTGCGCGAACGCCGTCGCGGCGGCGGCGCCCAATGCACAACCGAACAGCAGACGGACGAACATGGCTGACCTCCTCATGGCGTTTGACGAGCATTCAGCATAAGAGAAAAACGCTCGACGCGGCGTCGGGCGCGATCGATTGAATGCTCGGTGCGCACCGAAAACGGGCAGGTCCCGCGCTCGAATGCTTGCGATTCGCGGCCCGAGCGGCGCGCGTTCGGGCACGGCGACGGTCGAGGACGCTGCGCGACGACGAATGACGACGAACGACGATGAGCGGCACGCGCCGAACGACGAATGACGAACGCGGAACGGCGGCGAGCGTGCGGCGATTGCCGGATGACGAGCGGAAATTGGAGATCGGCGAACGACGGACGAGGCGCCGCGAGCAGCGGCGCCCGAATGCGCGCCGGTGCCGCCCCATGCGTCAGCCCGCGCCGACGAGCCGGTAGCCGACGCCCGTCTCGGTCACGATGTGCTGCGGCTGCGCGGGATCAGCCTCGAGCTTTTGCCGCAAATGCGCCATGTAGATTCGCAGGTAGTGGTGGCTCTCGACGTGTGTCGGCCCCCAGACGTTGCGCAACAGCTGGCGGTGCGTGAGCACGCGGCCCGCGTGCCGCACGAGCGTCGCGAGCAGCCGGTACTCGAGCGGCGTCAGATGCACGACCTCGCCGCCGCGCCATACCCGCCGCAGCGCGAGGTCGACGCTCACGTCGCCGAACTTCACGACCGGCGATTCGGCCGCGCCGCCCTGATTGCGCCGCCGCAGGTGCGCGCGTATCCGCGCGAGCAGCTCGGAAACGCCGAACGGCTTCGTCAGGTAGTCGTCCGCGCCCGCATCGAGCGCGGCCACCTTCTCCTCCTCGTGCGTGCGCGCCGACAGCACGATCACCGGCATTTCGGACCAGCCGCGCAGTTCGCGGATCACGTCGAGGCCGTCGCCGTCCGGCAGCCCGAGATCGACGATCGCGAGGTCGGGCTTGCGGGTCGCGGCCTCGATGAGGCCCTGGCGGCCCGTTTCGGCGTCGAATACCGCGATGCCCTCTTCCTCCAGCGCGCTGCGCACGAAACGGCGGATCTGTTTTTCGTCTTCGATCAGAACGACGGTGACGGTCGGTTCACTCATGGGCATGCGGATGTTCGTTGGATACGGGCGACGGCGCTCCCTCGGCGCGGCGCGGCGCGGAAGACGCCGCAGCGGCTTGGCCGGACGCCGGGCGGGCAGGGTCCGCAGCCGCGTCGGGCGCGCGATCGCCGGCCGTGCGACCGCCGCTCTCGCGTTCGCCGGCCGTGCGCTCCTCGGCGTCGAATTCTCCCGCCGCACGCGCAGCGGCGAAGCGATCGCCGAACACGGAGCGCGAACCCGCACCCGCCGGCGGCTCGCCCGCCGACGGCCCGCCGGCGGCCGCTTCATCTGCGCCCCCCGCCGCTGCGCCCGCCGCGCCTGCCTCGCCCGCTTCGTCGTCCGGCGCGTCGTCGCCGGCGCCGGGTTCGGGCGGCGGCGTGTCGACGGGCAGCGTGAACCAGAAGCGCGCGCCCTCGACCTTGCCATCCGGCCCGAGCCGGTTGAGCGCGCCGATTTTACCGCCGTGCGCGTCGACGATCGCGCGGCAGATCGCAAGCCCGAGCCCGATGCCGGGCGTCGCCGATTCCTTCTCGCCGCGCGTGAACTTCTCGAAGATCCGCGCCTCCATGCCGGCCGGCAGCCCCGGGCCGTGGTCGTCGACGAACACGCGCACGAACGGCCGGCTGTCGTCGACGATGCGCTCCGCGCCGATCTCGATCGGCGTGTCGAGCGGCGTGTATTTCGCCGCGTTCTCGAACAGGTTTGCGAAAAGCCGCTCCATCAGCACCGCGTCCGTCTGCAGGAGCGGCAGATCGGCGGGCAGCCGCACGCGCGCCGGATGACGCGCGAGCACGCGCTTGCACGCGGCGAGCGCCGCGCCGACCGTCTCCTCGAGCAGCGACCACTGGCGCTTCAACTGCAGGCTGCCCGCCTGCAGGCGCGCCATGTCGAGCAGGTTCGTGACGATCCCCGTCATCCTGAGCGCCTCGTCGTGGATCGATTCGACGAGTTCGTCCTCGCGCGCGGACGAACCGCCGCCGCGCGCGTTCGCGAGCATCGACGACAAGCCGACGATCGCCGTGAGCGGCGTGCGCAGATCGTGCGAGATCGCCGACAGCAGCGAGTTGCGCAACCGCTCCGATTCCATGTTGACGAGCGCGTCGCGCGCGATCTCGACGTAGTGAACGCGCTCGACCGCGAGCGCGATCTGCGCGGCGAACGCGTCGAGCATCCGCTGCTGCTCGGGCACCTCGAGCTCGCCCGGGTCCTTCGTGACGACGGCGAGCACGCCGCGCGTGCGCATCGGCGCCTTCAGCGGCAGATAAAGCGCGGTGGCCGCGGGCAGCGTGTCGGTGCCGTGCCCGGCCGGCTTCTGCTGGTCGTACACCCATTGGCCGACGTCGATGTCGAGCGCCGCGCCCGTGATCGTCACCGCCTCGTCGGGATTCTCGATCTTCTGCTGGATCTTGTCGCCGCTGTCCGGCAGCAGGATCGCGACGCGCGCGCGGAACACCTCGGACACGTGGCGGCTGCCGATCTCGACGATCTGCTCGGCCGTGAGCGCCGCCCCGAGCTCGCGCGCCATCGCGTACATCGCGCTCGTGCGCCGCTCGCGCCGCTGCGCGATCGTCGCGCCGCGCGTAAGGCTCGACGTCAGATGGCTGATGACGAGCGACGTGAGCAGCATCCCGAAGAAGGTCAGCAGATACTGCGTGTCCGTCACGGAAAACGACATCCGCGGCGGCACGAAGAAGTAGTCGAATGCGGCAACCGACAGGAACGACTGCACGACGCCCGGCCCGCGCCCGAGACGCACCGCCGAGAACACGACGCCGAGCAGGTACAGCATCACGAGGTTCGTCAGGTCGAGATGGCCCTGCAGCAGGTTCGCGACGCCCGTGATCAGCGCGCAGATCGCGGCCGCGTAGCCGTAGTTGCGCGGCGGCGAGCGGCCGTCGACGACGCTCGAGAGTGTATCGCGCCACGCGCGCGCGCCCGCATCGAGCGGCGTGCGCGCGTCCTCGCCCGCCGATGCGCGGATCAGCATCAGGTCGACGTCGCCCGCGCGCTCCGCGAGCCGTTCGCCGAACGGGCGCGAGAAACGGCGCAGGAAACCCGTCTTCGACGAGCCGCCCGCGACGATCTTCGACGCATTGCGCACCTGCGCGTAGCCGATCAGCGCGGCGACCGCGTCCGCGCCCGTGAGCGTCGCCGTCTCGGCGCCGAGCTCGGCCGCGAGCTTCAACGCGTTGAGCGTGCGCTGCCGGAGCGCGTCGGGCAGCCGCGCGAGCCGCGGCGTCTCGACGTACACCGCGAGCCAGTCGGCCTTCAGGCTCGCCGCGAGGCGAGCGGCCGCGCGCACGAGCGTCGGCGCCTCGGGGCCCGGGCCCACGCACACGAGCAGGCGCTCGCGCGCCTGCCAGATCCGCTGGATCGAGCGGTCCGCGCGGTACTCGCGCATCTGCGCGTCGACGCGGTCGGCCGTGCGGCGCAGCGCGAGCTCGCGCAGCGCGATCAGGTTGCCCTTGCGGAAAAAATTGCGCACCGCCCGCTCGGCCTGCTGCGCCATGTAGACCTTGCCTTCGCGCAGCCGGCTCAGCAGTTCCTCGGCGGGCAGGTCGACGAGCGTGACTTCGTCGGCGACGTCGAACACGCGGTCGGGCACGGTCTCCCACACGCGGATGCCCGTGATCGCGCCGACCACGTCGTTCAGGCTCTCGAGATGCTGGACGTTGACGGTCGTGTAGACGTCGATGCCCGCGTCGAGCAACTCGTACACGTCCTGCCAGCGCTTCAGGTGGCGCGCGCCCGGCACGTTCGAGTGCGCGAGCTCGTCGACGAGCACGAGCTGCGGCTTGCGCGCGAGCGCCGCGTCGAGATCGAACTCGCCGATCGTGCGGCCGCGGTACTCGATCTGCATGAGCGGCAGCACGTCGAGCCCGTCGAGCAGCGACGCCGTCTCGCTGCGCCCGTGCGTCTCGACGATGCCGACGACGACGTCGACGCCCTCCTGCTTGCGCGCGCGCGCGGCGAGCAGCATCGCATAGGTCTTGCCGACGCCCGCCGACGCGCCGAAGAAGATCTTCAGCTTGCCGCGCTGCTGCTTTTCCTCTTCCCGCTGGATCTTGTCGAGAAGCTGGTCAGGATCGGGACGATTCATGCGAGGCCGAAGTCTCCGGTTGGCGGCTGAACTTCATTGTCGTTCGAAAACACCCGCAAAGGAAAGGACGACGTGTCGAACACGTCGTCCGGAGTTCGGGGCCGCGCCAGCGGCGGCATGCGCGACGCCGGTTTCACGGCGTCCTTGCCGCGGCCCTCGCCCACACGCCAAACCGCGCCGCGCGTTCGCCGCGGACGCGCCGCGCGCGCGGGCGGCGCGGGCGGCGCGCTTGCGGCGCATCGCGTCACTGCGCGGTCTGCGCGGCGTCGAGCGCGAGATTGAGTTTCAGCACGTTCACGCGCGGCTCGCCGAGCACGCCGAACTGGCGGCCCGCCGTATTGTCGGCGACGAGGCGGCGCACGTCGGCCTCCGGCATCTTGCGCGCACGCGCGACGCGCGCGACCTGGTAGTCGGCCGCGGCCGGACTGATCTCGGGATCGAGCCCGCTCGCCGACGCCGTCACGAGATCGACGGGCACGGGCTGCGACAGATCGGTGCCGGCCGCCTTCAGCGCGTCGAGCCGGCCCTTCACCTGGTCCTTCAGCGAAGGGTTGAGCGGCCCGAGATTCGAGCCGCCCGAGCCCGCCGCGTTGTACGGCATCGGGCTCGTCGCCGACAGGCGGCCCCAGAAGTACTGCGGCGCGTCGAACTGCTGGCCGATCAGCGCGGAGCCCACGACCTTGCCGTCCTTCTCGATGAGGCTGCCGTTCGCCTGCGACGGGAACACGGCCTGCCCGAAGACCGTCATCACGGCCGGATACGCGAGCCCCGTGACGGCGGCCAGCACGACGAACACGACGATGAGCGGACGAAACAGTGATTTCATGACGATGTTCCTTTAAACCCAGCCGAGCGCGGCGAGCACGACGTCGATCAGCTTGATGCCGACGAACGGCACGAGAATCCCGCCCAGGCCGTAGACGAGCAGATTGCGGCGCAGCAGCGTCGCGGCGCCGAGCGGACGATACTTGACGCCCTTGAGCGCAAGCGGAATCAGCAGCACGATGATGAGCGCGTTGAAGATCACGGCCGACATGATCGCGGACGCGGGCGTCGCGAGATGCATCACGTTCAGCGCGTTCAGCTGCGGATAGGTCGTCGCGAACGCGGCCGGAATGATCGCGAAGTACTTCGCGATGTCGTTCGCGATCGAGAACGTCGTGAGCGAGCCGCGCGTCATCAGCATCTGCTTGCCGATCTCGACGATCTCGATGAGCTTCGTCGGATTCGAGTCGAGGTCGACCATGTTGCCCGCTTCCTTCGCGGCCTGCGTGCCGGTGTTCATCGCGACGGCCACATCCGCCTGCGCGAGCGCCGGCGCGTCGTTCGTGCCGTCGCCCGTCATCGCGACGAGCCGGCCCGCCGCCTGGTGCTCGCGAATCGTCGAGAGCTTCGTCTCGGGCGTCGCTTCCGCGAGGAAATCGTCGACGCCCGCCTCCGCCGCGATCGCCGCCGCGGTCAGCCGGTTGTCGCCCGTCACCATCACGGTCTTGATGCCCATCTTGCGCAGTTCCGCGAAGCGCTCCTTGATGCCGCCCTTCACGATGTCCTTCAGCTCGATCACGCCAAGCACGCGCGCAACGTCCCCCTGCTTCTCGGCGACGACGAGCGGCGTGCTGCCGCGGCGCGCGACGTCCGTCACCGCGTTCGTCACCTCGGCGGGAAAGCGCCCGCCGTAGCTCTCGACATACTTCTTCACCGCGTCGGCCGCGCCCTTGCGAATCTCGCGGCCGGGCGCTCCGGCGGAAGGCCCGTTGGGGAACAGATCGACACCGCTCATGCGCGTTTGCGCGGAAAACGACAGGAACACCGCATGCAGCGCGCCCATGTCGCGCTGGCGAATGTTGAAGCGCTCCTTCGCGAGCACGACGATGCTGCGGCCCTCCGGCGTCTCGTCGGCGAGCGACGACAGCTGCGCGGCGTCGGCGAGCATCGCTTCGGTCACGTCGGGCGCGGGCACGAACGCCGACGCCTGCCGGTTGCCGAGCGTGATCGTGCCCGTCTTGTCGAGCAGCAGCACGTCGACGTCGCCCGCCGCCTCCACCGCGCGGCCCGACGTCGCGATCACGTTCGCCTGCATCATCCGGCTCATGCCGGCCACGCCGATCGCGGACAGCAGCCCGCCGATCGTCGTCGGAATCAGGCACACGAGCAGCGCGACGAGCGCGGTGATCGTCACGACGTGGCCCGCCTTCATCGCGTCGACCGAGAACATCGAGAACGGCAGCAGCGTCGCGGTGGCGAGCAGCATCACGATCGTCAGCGCGACGAGCAGGATCGTGAGCGCGATCTCGTTCGGCGTCTTCTTGCGCTTCGCGCCCTCGACCATCGCGATCATCCGGTCGAGGAACGCCTCGCCCGGGTTCGCCGTCACCTTGACGACGATCCAGTCGGACAGCACGCGCGTGCCGCCCGTCACCGACGAGAAGTCGCCGCCCGATTCGCGGATCACGGGCGCCGATTCACCGGTGATCGCCGATTCGTCGACCGAAGCGACGCCCTCGATCACCTCGCCGTCGGCCGGAATCGTGTCGCCCGTCTCGACGAGCACGACGTCGCCGCGGCGCAGATCCGACGCCGTCGTGATGCGCACGGGCGACTTCGGATGCGGCTCGTTGAGCTTCTTGGCCATCACGTCCTTCTTCGCGCTGCGAAGCGACGCGGCCTGCGCCTTCGAGCGGCCCTCGGCGAGCGCCTCGGCGAAGTTCGCGAACAGCACCGTGAACCACAGCCACAGCGCGACCGCGAGAATGAAGCCCGCGGGCGCCTCGGCCTGCCCCATCAGCGCGGCGATCCAGAGAATCGTCGCCAGGAGGCTGCCGACGTACACGCAGAACATCACCGGGTTGCGCAACTGCGTGCGCGGCGTGAGTTTCTTGAACGAATCGACGATCGCCGGGCGCACGAGCGCCGGGTCGAACATCGATCGCGTAGCGGAATGTTGAGTCATTGCAATCCTCAGATGCGCATCGCCGGTCGTCCGGCTTTGCGCGAGTCCTCTCGTGTCGTATGCGCGTTCAATGCGCGCCGACGAACAGCATCAGGTGTTCGACACCCGGGCCGAGCGCGAGCGCCGGCACGTACGTGAGCGCGCCCACGAGCAGCACCGTGCCGAGCAGCAGCACGACGAAAAGCGGCCCGTGCGTCGGCAGCGTGCCGCTCGTCGCGGCGATGCGCTTCTTCGCGGCGAGCGAGCCCGCGATCGCGAGCACCGGCACGATCGTGCCGAAGCGGCCGAACCACATCGCGATCGCCGTCATCCAGTTGTAGAACGGCGTGTTCACCGAAAGCCCCGCGAACGCGCTGCCGTTGTTGTTCGCGGCCGAGCTGAACGCATACAGGATCTCCGAGAAGCCGTGCGGGCCGGGGTTCGCGATGCCCGCGCGCCCCGCCGCGGCGAGCACGGCGATCGACGTGCCGACGAGCACGAGGAACGGCGTGAGCAGCACGACGATCGACACCATCTTCATCTCGTACGACTCGATCTTCTTGCCGACATACTCGGGCGTGCGGCCGATCATCAGGCCCGCGACGAACACCGCGAGCAGCGCGAACACGAGCATCCCGTAGAGGCCGGAGCCGACGCCGCCGAAGATCACCTCGCCCAGTTGCATCAGCAGCATCGGCACGAGGCCGCCGACGGGCGTGAGCGAATCGTGCATCGCGTTCACGGCGCCGCACGACGCGGCCGTCGTCGCGACGACGAAGATGCCCGTCTGCGCGATGCCGAAGCGCGTTTCCTTGCCTTCCATGTTGCCGCCCGCCTGCAGCGGGCTCGCCGTCTGGTCGACGTTCATCGATGCGAGCACCGGCGTGCCGCCCTGCTCGGCGCTCACCTCGACGCCGATCGCCACCGCAAGCGCGACCGTCATCGCGGCGAGCACCGCGATGCCCTGCCGGCGATCGCCGATCATGCTGCCGAACACGAGGCAGAGCGCGGCCGGAATGATCAGGATCGAGAAGATCTCGAGGACGTTCGAGAACGGCGTCGGGTTCTCGTACGGATGCGAGGAGTTGCCGTTGAAGAAGCCGCCGCCGTTCGTGCCGAGCATCTTGATCGCTTCCTGCGAAGCGACCGGGCCCATCGCGAGCGTCTGCGCCTTCACGGGCGTTTGCACCGTCACCGGGTTGCCCTGCGCGTCCTTCACCGGGTTGCCGTGCGCGTCGAGCTTGGGCGCCGCGTAGGTCGTCGTCTGCAGCGCGGGCACGTCCTGGTATGCCTTCATGTTCTGGATCACGCCCTGGCTCATCAGCAGCGCGGCAACGATCGCCGCCATCGGCACGAGCACGTAGAGCGTCACGCGCGTCACGTCGACCCAGAAGTTGCCGATCGTCTGCGCGGTGTGGCGCGCGAAGCCGCGAATCAGCGCGATCACGACGACGATGCCCGTCGCCGCCGACAGGAAGTTCTGCACGGTGAGGCCGAGCATCTGCGCGAGATAGCTGACGGTCTGCTCGGGCGTGTAGTCCTGCCAGTTCGTGTTCGTCACGAACGACACGGCGGTGTTGAACGCGCCGTCGGCCGTCATCGGGCCGAAGCCTTGCGGATTGCCGGGCAGCCCCCCCTGCACGCGCAGCAGCGCGTACAGGAACAGCACGCCGAGCGCGTTGAACGCGATCGTCGCGAACGCGTACTGCCTCCAGCTCATCTCGGCGCGCGGATCGATGCCCGCGAGCCGGTACAGCACGCGCTCGAGCGGGCCGAACACGCGCACGACGGCCGACGAGCCGTCCATCACGCGCGTCAGATAGCGCGAGACCGGCACCGCCGCCGCGATCAGCACGGCGATGAGGATCGCCGCCTGCAACAGGTTGTTCGCGTTCATTCGATGTCCTCCGCGCGCAGCAGCGCATAGACGAGATACGCGAACAGCAGGAACGTCGACGCCCCCGCCAACCACAGCATCCAACTCATGAACGCCCCCCGCGACCGTATTGCGCCAGCTTCTCGCAACCGGCGATCAGCGCGACGATCAACCCCGTGAAAAGCGCCAGACCGCCTATGTAAACCGCATCCATTTTTGTTTCTCCGTGTTCCAAATCGGACCGGTGAAACGTTAGAGGATCGCGCGTAAAGGGCAGGTCAAAGGTTCGCGCAGGGGTGTAAAAAGCGCGTAAACGGCGGCCGCGCGGCGCGAAGGCGCGCGCGATCGCCGTGTTCGTCCGGAATCTGGATTTGGGCGCCGGCGTGCGCGGCGCGATCGGGCGCTTCGCCGTTCGCGCATCGGAGGCCGGCGCGTGCGGCGACACGCCGTTGCAAACGGCGGCCGGGCGCGCCGGCGCGCGAAGCGCGACAGGCGCGCGGACTCGGGTCGCGGGCGCGCCCGGGCCCGCCGCGAAGTCAGGGCAGCAGGATCGTCGAGCCCGTGGTGCGCCGCGCCTCGAGATCGCGGTGCGCCTGCGCGACGTTCTCGAGCGGATGGCGCTGCTGGATGCTCGTCTTCACGCGCCCGGATGCGAGCACGTCGAACAGCTCGGCCGCATTGCGATCGAGATCCTCGCGCTTCGCGATGTACGAGAACAGCGTCGGCCGCGTGAAGAACAGCGAGCCGCGCGACGAGAATTCCTTCGAGTCGATCGGCGGCAGCGGCCCGGACGCGTTGCCGAAGCTGACGAACAGGCCGAGCGGCGCAAGGCAGTCGAGCGAGCCGATGTACGTGTCCTTGCCGATCGAGTCGTAGACGACAGGCACGCCCGCGCCGTTCGTGATTTCCTTCACGCGCTCGGTGAAATTCTCGCGCGTATAGACGATCGGGTGATCGCAGCCGTGCGCCTTCGCGAGCGCGGCCTTCTCGTCGGAGCCGACCGTGCCGATCACCGTCGCGCCGAGCGCCTTCGCCCACTGGCAGACAAGGAGGCCGACGCCGCCCGCCGCCGCGTGGATCAGGATCGTGTCGCCCGGCTTGACCGCGTACGTGCGGCGCAGCAGATACTGCGCGGTCAGGCCCTGCAGCATCACGGACGCCGCGTCCTCGTAGCCGATCGCATCCGGCAGCTTCACGAGCTTCGCGGCGGCCAGCACGCGCTCCTGCGCATACGCGCCCGGCGGCTGCGCGACGTACGCGACGCGGTCGCCGGGCTTGAGCGTCGTCACGCCGTCGCCGATTTCGGTGACCTCGCCCGCCGCCTCCATGCCGAGACCGCCCGGCAGCGGCTGCGGGTAGAGGCCGGTGCGGAAATAGACGTCGATGTAGTTGAGGCCGACCGCGTGCTGCTTGATGCGGACTTCGCCCGGCTGCGGCGCGCCGACGTCGACGTCGACCCATTTCATGACTTCCGGGCCGCCCGGCCGGTCGTAACGAATTGCCTTCGGCATGCTGGCTTCTCCTGGTTGCGATGCGCGTTGAGTTCGTAATCGGCTCGCGCGCCCGGGCGATACGGCGGGCACGCGCCATGGCGTGGACGAGCGCGACGCCCGCGGTCGGCGGGCACGGCGGCGCGCCTGCGTCGCGACGCACGATTGTCGCGCGTCGCGCGAACGCCTGCAGGGCCCGGCTTCGGCGCGCATCGGGCGCGCGACGACGCAAACGCCGACTTCAGCCTGGCCGAGCCGCCCGCGCGCGGCCGCCGGCGCTCACGCTTTCACCGGCAGCCGGCGCGCCAGATCGTCGAGCAGCACGCGCGCCGTCGCGACGTTCGTCGCGACCGGCACGTCGTGCACGTCGCAGGCGCGCACGAGCGCGGTGATGTCGGGGTCGTGCGGCTGCGCGGTCATCGGATCGCGCAGGAAGATCACGATGTCGACGCGCCCGTCGGCAAGCTCCGCGCCGATCTGCAAGTCGCCGCCGAGCGGCCCCGACAGCTTGCGCTCGACATCGAGCCCGTGCGCCTGCGCGATCCGCCCGCCCGTCGTGCCCGTCGCGACGAGCCGGCATTGCGCGAGCGCCGCGCGGTACGCGCCCGCGAGCGCGACGATTTCGTCCTTCTTCGCATCGTGCGCGATCAGCGCAATGCGGGGTGTGCTCATCTGTGCTTCCTTTTCTGCTGATCAATCGACGCAAGCCGAATGCGCGCGCCGATCGCGGCCCACGCCGTCGGACCTCATCGAATTTCGTCCGCTCGCCGCCGCTTGCGAGCGCTCGCGCCCGGGCGACGCCGAACGGGCAACGCCGGCCGGCGCGCGGGCATGCCGCCCCGCTACTTTACGGGCTCCCGGCGACCGGCTCAAATCGGTTTCAAAACGTGCCGGGATACGCGCCGCCGTCGAGCAGCCAGTTCTGGCCGGTGATGTAGCCCGCGTGGACGCTGCACAGGAACGCGCACGCCGCGCCGAACTCGTCGGGCGTGCCGAGGCGCTTCGCCGGGATTTCCCTCGTGCGCCGCGCGCGCAGTTCGTCGACGGTCGCGCCCTGCGCCTTCGCCGCGGCGGCGAGCGTCGTCGCGATCCGGTCGGTGTCGAAGAGGCCCGGCAGCAGGTTGTTGATCGTCACGTTGTGCTCGGCGACCTTGCGCGCGAGTCCGGCGACGAAGCCGGTGAGCCCCGAGCGCGCGCCGTTCGACAGCGCGAGCACGTCGATCGGCGCCTTCACGGCCGAGCTCGTGATGTTGACGATGCGCCCGAAGCGGCGCGCGATCATCCCGTCGATGCTCGCGCGAATCAGCTCGATCGGCGTCAGCATGTTCGCCTCGAGCGCGCGAATCCAGTCGTCGTGCGAGAAATCGCGGAAGTCGCCGGGCGGCGGGCCGCCCGCGTTCGTCACCAGAATGTCCGGCTGCGGGCACGCGGCGAGCGCGGCGGCGCGCCCTTCGGGCGTCGTGATGTCGCATGCGACGGCCGTTACGTCGGCGCCCGTCCTCGCGCGAATGTCGGCCACGGCGGCCTCGAGCGTCTCGCGCGTGCGCGCGACGATCACGAGCCGCGCGCCCTCGGCGGCGAGCGCCTGCGCGCAGCCGCGCCCGAGGCCCTTGCTGGCCGCGCACACGAGCGCGGTCCGTCCTGCGATTCCCAGATCCATTGAACGTGTTCCTTGTCGATGCCTGCGTGACGAAAACCGTCGCTGGCGCGGCCGCGCGACGCCGCGCGCTCGCGGCCGAGCCGGCTGCGGCCGAACGCGCGCCCGGAGCGCGCACGAAACGCCGATAATATCCGGATCGCGCGCGCCCATCTTCGGTAAACTTGCGGCTGTCGCGCGCGCGGCGTGCCGCCCCGGCACGCCCGCCGTCCCAGAATCCTTTGAGCCGCCGCTTCCATGAAACAGGACAGCCGTTTTCCGAATCTCTTCATCCTCGACCATCCGCTGATCCAGCACAAACTCACGCACATGCGCGACAAGGACACGTCCACGCGTACGTTCCGCGAACTGCTGCGCGAGATCACGCTGCTGATGGGCTACGAGATCACCCGCAACCTGCCGATCACGACGAAGCGGGTCGAAACCCCGCTCGTCGAGATCGACGCGCCCGTGATCGCCGGCAAGAAGCTCGCGATCGTGCCCGTGCTGCGCGCGGGCGTCGGCATGTCGGACGGGCTGCTCGAGCTGATTCCGTCGGCGCGCGTCGGCCACATCGGCGTGTACCGCGCCGACGACCACCGCCCGGTCGAATACCTGGTGCGGCTGCCCGACCTCGAAGACCGGATCTTCATCCTGTGCGACCCGATGGTCGCGACGGGCTACTCGGCCGCGCATGCGATCGACGTGCTCAAGCGCCGAGGCGTGCCGGGCGAGCGGATCATGTTCCTCGCGCTCGTCGCCGCGCCCGAAGGCGTGCAGGTGTTCCAGGACGCGCACCCGGACGTGAAGCTCTATGTGGCGTCGCTCGACTCGCACCTCGACGACCACGCGTACATCGTCCCGGGCCTGGGCGACGCGGGCGACCGCCTGTTCGGCACGAAGAACTGACCGCCCCCGCGAGCGAAACCGGCGACCGCAGCCGGCGCATGGCGCGCCCCGCCGCGCTCGCGCGCGGCTCGCCCCGGCACGCGAACGATTCGCGGACGATTCGCAGCCGCGCCCCGGGGTGTCGTTCGGCCGCCGATCGGCGCATCGGCGCGTGATAAAATCTCGTTCCACTCGACAACGCGCGGTCCAAGCGGCATTCGCCCGCTCACGCGGCCGCCGGACTCAACGACAGACACATTGCTAGACGCCGGCGCGGGATGCGCGCGGGCGCACGGAGAAAAGTATGGCTGGTCACTCGAAATGGGCCAACATCAAGCATAAGAAAGCGGCGGCCGATGCGAAGCGCGGCAAGATCTGGACGCGCCTCATCAAGGAAATCCAGGTGGCCGCGCGCCTCGGCGGCGGCGACGCGAACTCGAACCCGCGCCTGCGCCTCGCGGTCGACAAGGCAGCCGACGCGAACATGCCGAAGGACAACGTGAAGCGCGCGATCGACCGCGGCGTCGGCGGCGCGGACGGCGCGAACTACGAGGAGATCCGCTACGAAGGCTACGGCATCGGCGGCGCGGCGATCATCGTCGACACGCTGACCGACAACCGCACCCGCACGGTCGCCGAAGTGCGCCACGCGTTCTCGAAGTTCGGCGGCAACATGGGCACCGACGGTTCGGTCGCGTTCATGTTCGATCACGTCGGCCAGTTCCTGTTCGCGCCGGGCACGTCGGAAGACGCGCTGATGGAAGCGGCGCTCGAGGCGGGCGCGAACGACGTCAACACGAACGACGACGGCTCGATCGAAGTGCTGTGCGACTGGCAGGAATTCTCGAAGGTGAAGGACGCGCTCGAAGCCGGCGGCTTCAAGGCGGAGCTCGCAGAAGTGACGATGAAGCCGCAGAACGAGATCGAGTTCACCGGCGAGGACGCGGTGAAGATGCAAAAGCTCCTGGACGCGCTCGAGAATCTCGACGACGTGCAGGACGTCTACACGAACGCCGTCGTCATCGAGGAATGAGCGTTGCGCGGCCGCCCTTCCGTGCGAAAGACGGCGGCCGCGGCCGTTTCTCGCGGCCGGCCCGCCTCGCGCGCGCCGGCCGCCCTATTTTCTAGTCTGCGGGGAATCCCATGAAACTACTCGTCGTCGGCTCCGGCGGCCGCGAACATGCGCTCGCCTGGAAGCTCGCCCAGTCGCCGCGCGTCCAGCTCGTCTACGTTGCGCCCGGCAACGGCGGCACCGCGCAGGACGAGCGCCTGAAGAACGTCGATCTGAGCTCGCTCGACGATCTGGCCGATTTCGCCGAATCCGAGGGCGTCGCGTTCACGCTCGTCGGCCCGGAAGCGCCGCTCGCGGCGGGCATCGTCAACCATTTCCGCGCGCGCGGCCTGAAGATCTTCGGCCCGACGAAGGAAGCGGCGCAGCTCGAAAGCTCGAAGGATTTCGCCAAGGCGTTCATGAAGCGCCACGGCATTCCGACCGCCGACTACGAGACGTTCACCGACGCGGCCGCCGCGCACGCGTACATCGATTCGAAGGGCGCGCCGATCGTCGTGAAGGCCGATGGCCTCGCGGCGGGCAAGGGCGTCGTCGTCGCGATGACGCTGGAGGAAGCGCACGCCGCCGTCGACATGATGCTCTCCGGCAACAAGCTCGGCGACGCGGGCGCGCGCGTCGTGATCGAGGCGTTCCTCGACGGCGAGGAAGCGAGCTTCATCGTGATGGTCGACGGCAAGCACGCGCTCGCGCTCGCGTCGAGCCAGGATCACAAGCGCCTGCTCGACGAGGACCGCGGCCCGAACACGGGCGGCATGGGCGCGTACTCGCCCGCCCCGATCGTCACGCCGCAGATGCATGCGCGCGTGATGCGCGAGATCATCATGCCGACCGTGCGCGGGATGGAGAAGGACGGCATCCGCTTCACGGGCTTCCTGTACGCGGGCCTGATGATCGACCGCGACGGCAATCCGCGCACGCTCGAATTCAACTGCCGGATGGGCGACCCCGAAACGCAGCCAATCATGGCGCGCCTGAAGAGCGATTTCTCGAAGGTCGTCGAGCAGGCGATCGCGGGCACGCTCGATGCGGTCGAGCTCGAATGGGACCGCCGCACGGCGCTCGGCGTCGTGCTCGCCGCGCACGGCTACCCCGATGCGCCGCGCAAGGGCGACCGGATCAACGGCATCCCGGCCGAAACGGCGCATTCGGTGACGTTCCACGCGGGCACGACGTTCGACGGCGACAAGCTCGTCACGTCGGGCGGGCGCGTGCTGTGCGTCGTCGGCCTCGCGGATTCGGTGCGCGGCGCGCAGCAGGCCGCGTACGAAACGATCAACCAGATCAACTTCGAGGGCATGCAGTATCGCCGCGACATCGGCTACCGCGCGCTCAATCGCAAGACGGTCTGACGCGCGCGCGCCGCTTCTCGCGCACCGGCTTTCGGCCGGCGCGCCCTCTCCTCTGCCGGGGTTCGCTAGAATGCCCGGCAGAAGCATTTTTCGACGGCGTCCGTCACGCGGATGCCGCCCCACATCGATGACCGATTCGACTTACGACGTCAACCGAGTACGCGCGTACCTGCAAGGGCTGCAGACGCGCATAGCCGACGCGCTCGGCGCCTTCGACGGCACGCCGCTTTCCGCCGACGCGTGGCAGCGCAGCCCCGGCGAGCGGCTGCGCGGCGGCGGCTGCACGCGCATTCTCGAGGAAGGCGGCTTCTTCGAGCGCGCGGGCATCGGCTTTTCCGACGTCGCGGGCGACGCGCTGCCGCCTTCGGCGAGCGCGTCGCGCCCGCAGCTCGCCGGGCGCGGCTTCGAGGCGCTCGGCGTGTCGCTCGTGCTGCACCCGCGCAACCCGTACTGCCCGACCGTCCACATGAACGTGCGGATGCTGATCGCGACGAAGCCGGGCGAGGCGCCCGTGTTCTGGTTCGGCGGCGGCATGGATCTGACGCCGATCTACGGCTTCGAAGAGGATGCGCGGCACTTCCATCGCACGTGCCGCGCGGCGCTCGATCCGTTCGGCGCCGAGCTGTACCCGCGTTTCAAGAAGTGGTGCGACGATTATTTCTTCCTGAAGCACCGCAACGAAGCGCGCGGCATCGGCGGCATCTTCTTCGACGACTTCTCGGAGCTCGGCTTCGAACGCTCGTTCGAAATGCTGCAAAGCGTCGGCGACGCGTTCCTGCCGTCGTACCTGCCGATCGTCGAGCGCCGCCGCGACATGCCGTACGGCGAGCGCGAGCGCGCGTTCCAGACGCAACGGCGCGGCCGCTACGTCGAATTCAACCTGGTGTTCGACCGCGGCACGCTGTTCGGGCTGCAAAGCGGCGGCCGCACCGAGTCGATCCTGCTGTCGATGCCGCCGACGGCGGGCTGGCGCTACGACTGGCACCCGGCCCCGGACACGCCGGAAGCCCGCCTCTACAGCGATTTCCTCGTGCCGCGCGACTGGGCATGAGTCGCTCCGCCACCGGCCGAGTGGCCGCTCCGCAAGGCTTTGCGCCAAACGCCGAGCCCGCCGGCCTGCCCGCGCTGCCGCGCCGCATCGGCATCCTCGGCGGCACGTTCGACCCGATTCACGACGGCCATCTCGCGCTCGCGCGCCGCTTCGCCGACGTGCTGCGCCTGACCGAGCTCGTGCTGATGCCGGCCGGCCAGCCCTATCAGAAGCAGGACGTGTCGGCGGCCGAGCACCGGCTCGCGATGACCCGCGCGGCGGCGGGCTCGCTCGTGCTGCCGGGCGTGGCCGTCAGCGTCGCGACCGACGAGATCGAGCACGCCGGGCCGACCTACACCGTCGAGACGCTCGAACGCTGGCGCGAGCGTCTCGGCGCCGACGCGTCGCTGTCGCTGCTGATCGGCGCGGATCAACTCGTGCGCCTCGACACGTGGCGCGACTGGCGCCGCCTCTTCGACTTCGCGCACGTATGCGCGGCGACGCGGCCGGGCTTCGACTTCGCGGCGGCGTCGCCCGCCGTCGCGGCGGAGATCGCGAGCCGGCAGGCGAGCGCGGACGTGCTGCGGGCGACGCCCGCCGGACGTCTTCTGATCGACACGACGCTCGCGCTCGACGTCGCCGCGACCGACATCCGCGCGCACCTGCGCGCCTGCATCGCGCGCCACGCGCAGGTACCCGACGCATCGGCCGAGCACGTGAGCCCCGCCGTCTGGGCCTATATTCTCCAACACCGTCTCTACCATCCCTGATTCCATGGACATTCGCAAACTCCAGCGCGTGATCGTCGACGCTCTCGAAGACGTCAAGGCGCAAGACATCAAAGTTTTCAACACGAGCCATTTGACCGAGCTGTTCGACCGCGTGATCGTCGCGTCCGGCACGTCGAACCGACAGACGAAGGCGCTCGCGTCGAACGTGCGCGACAAGGTCAAGGAAGCGGGCGGCGATGTCGTCAGCTCCGAGGGCGAGGACACGGGCGAATGGGTGCTCGTCGACTGCGGCGACGCGGTCGTCCACATCCTGCAGCCGGCGCTGCGCCAGTACTACAACCTCGAGGAGATCTGGGGCGACAAGCCCGTGCGGATGAAGCTCGGCGGCCCGGCGGCGAACGCGCGCGGCGCGCGCGCGGCCGAAGGCGCGGATGACGACGAGCCGGACGAAGACGGGGCCCCCGCGACCCGCCCGGCCCGCAAGACGACGGCCGCGCGCCGCCGCTGAACGCGCCGCGCGCCGTCTTGTCACGTTCATTGCAGTCGCTTTCCTTGCTTTCGCCGTCATGAAACTGCACATCGTCGCGGTCGGCCACAAGATGCCCGGCTGGATCGCGACCGGCTTCGACGAATACGCGAAGCGGATGCCGCCCGAGCTGCGGATCGAGCTGCGCGAAGTGAAGCCCGAGCTGCGCTCGGGCTCGCGCACGGCCGACAGCGTGATGGCCGCCGAGAGGCAGCGGATCGAAGCCGCGCTGCCGAAGAACGCGCGCGTCGTCGCGCTCGACGAGCGCGGCCGCGACTGGACCACGATGCAGCTCGCACAGGCGCTGCCCGCATGGCAGCAGGACGGACGCGACGTCGCGTTCGTGATCGGCGGCGCCGACGGGCTCGACCCGCAGCTCAAGTCGCGCGCCGAGCTGCTGCTGCGCGTGTCGAGCCTCACGCTGCCGCACGGCATGGTCCGCGTGCTGCTCGCCGAGCAGCTTTACCGCGCGTGGAGCATCACGCAGAATCACCCCTACCATCGCGCGTAGCGGCCGTCGTCCCGACGCGCCGCGCACGCGCTCATCGAGACTACCGAGAAGATGCCCGACCGCACCGCCGCCCCGTCCTACCCGTTCGTCTACCTCGCCTCGCAAAGCCCCCGGCGCCGCGAACTGCTCGACCAGCTCGGCGTGCGCTACGCGCTGCTCGCGCCCACGCCCGATGAGGACGCCGAAGCGCTCGAAGCCGAGCTGCCGGGCGAGGCGCCCGACCATTACGTGCTGCGCGTGTGCGTCGCGAAGGCGGAAGCCGCACGCGCGCGGCTCGTCGCGAGCGGCAAGCCTGCCGCGCCCGTGCTCGTCGCCGACACGACGGTGACGCTCGACGGCGCGATCCTCGGCAAGCCCGCCGACGCAGCCGACGCGCTCGCGATGCTCGCGCGCCTCGCCGGCCGCACGCACGACGTGCTGACGGCGCTCGCCGTGATCGACGCGACGGGCGAGCTGATGCCGCCCGCGCTGTCGCGCTCGGCGGTCCGCTTCGCCCCCGCGACGCGCGACGCGCTCGCGCGCTACGTCGAAACCGGCGAGCCGTTCGGCAAGGCGGGCGCGTACGCGATCCAGGGGCGCGCGGCCGAATTCGTCGAGCGAATCGACGGCTCCCATTCAGGTATCATGGGTCTGCCCCTTTTTGAGGCCGCGGCGCTGCTGCGCGCGGCGCACGTCGCCTTCTGAACCGCCCTATCGCACCATGAACGAAGAGATCCTGATCAACATCACGCCGCAGGAAACGCGGGTCGCGCTCGTCCAACAAGGCGCGGTGCAGGAGCTTCACGTCGAGCGCACGCTGTCGCGCGGACGCGTCGGCAACATCTATCTCGGCAAGGTCGTGCGCGTTTTGCCGGGCATGCAGTCGGCGTTCATCGACATCGGGCTCGAGCGCGCGGCGTTCCTGCACGTCGCCGACATCTGGCAGCCGCGCGCGGGCGACGCGCCCGCTGCCGCGGCGCACCATCCGATCGAGAAGATCGTGTTCGAGGGCCAGACGCTGATGGTCCAGGTGATCAAGGACCCGATCGGCACGAAGGGCGCGCGGCTGTCGACGCAGATCAGCATCGCGGGGCGCACCCTCGTCTACCTGCCGCAGGAGCCGCACATCGGCATCTCGCAGAAGATCGAAAGCGAGGCCGAGCGCGAGGCGGTGCGCGCGCGGCTGACCGCGGTGATCCCGGCCGACGAGAAAGGCGGCTACATCGTGCGCACGATCGCCGAGGACGCGACGTCCGACGAGCTCGCCGCCGACGTCGCGTACCTGCGCAAGACGTGGGCGACGATCGTCGCGCAGGGCCAGCGGGTGCCGCCGACGAGCCTGCTGTATCAGGATCTCGACCTCGCGCAGCGTGTGCTGCGCGACTTCGCGAACGACGACACGACGCGCATCCAGGTCGATTCGCGCGAGACGCACCAGCGGCTCGTCGATTTCGCGGCCGAGTTCACGCCGGCCGTGAGCCCGAAGCTGCACCACTACACCGGCGAGCGGCCGCTGTTCGACCTGTACAACATCGAGGCCGAGATCCAGCGCGCGCTGTCGCGCCGCGTCGACCTGAAGTCGGGCGGCTACCTGATGATCGACCAGACGGAAGCGATGACGACGATCGACGTGAACACGGGCGGCTACGTCGGCGCGCGCAACTTCGACGACACGATCTTCAAGACGAATCTCGAGGCGGCGCACACGATCGCGCGGCAGCTTCGGCTGCGCAATCTCGGCGGGATCATCATCATCGATTTCATCGACATGGAGAACGCCGAGCATCGCGACGCGGTGCTCGCCGAGCTGAAGAAGGCGCTCTCGCGCGACCGCACGCGCGTGACGGTGAACACCTTCTCGCAGTTGGGGCTCGTCGAGATGACGCGCAAGCGCACGCGCGAATCGCTCGCGCACGTGCTGTGCGAGCCTTGCCCGACGTGCCAGGGCAAGGGCCAGGTGAAGACGTCGCGCACCGTGTGCTACGACATCCTGCGCGAGATCCTGCGCGAGTCGCGGCAATTCAATCCGCGCGAGTTTCGCGTGATCGCGTCGCAGCAGGTGATCGACCTCTTTCTCGACGAGGAGTCGCAGCATCTCGCGATGCTGATCGACTTCATCGGCAAGCCGGTGTCGTTGCAGGTGGAGTCGAATTTGAGTCAGGAGCAGTACGACATCGTGCTGATGTAGGCCTGTCCGGCCGCACCGCGCTTACGCCCGACGCCTCGCGCGGCGGCGCGGCCCGATCCCCGCTGCGCACGCGGCCGCCATCGATGCCGGTGATGCGCCGCACCGGGCGCGCGCGGCTCACGGGCAAACCGACCGCCGGACCGCCACCGTCTGCCGGCCGCCGTCACCGCTTCCGTTAAAATCCCGCCTTTCCACCGCACCGGCTCTTTCGCGATGCAACCCGCCCCCCTTGCCCCACCCGCTTCCCACGGCGCCGACCACGCCGAATCGGCCCACGATCTCGTCTACGGCCCCGACGATCGCCCCGCGCCGACGGTCGCCTTCGTCGCCGCGCTGCAACATCTGCTCGCCATCCTCGTGCCGATCGTCACGCCCGGCCTGCTGATCTGCCAGGCGCTCGGCGTGGCGAGCCGCGACACGACGCTGATCGTGTCGATGTCGCTCGTGATCTCCGGCATCGCGACCTTCGTCCAGTGCAAGCGCTTCGGCCCGCTCGGCGCCGGCCTGCTGATCGTCCAGGGCACGAGCTTCAACTTCGTCGGCCCGCTCATCGCAGGCGGCAGCCTGATGGTCAAGCAAGGCACGCCCGTCGAAACCGTGATGGCCGCGATCTTCGGCGTCGTCATCGCCGGCTCGTTCGTCGAGATGGCCGTGTCGCGCATCCTGCCCTTCGTCAAGCGCCTGATCACCCCGCTCGTCACCGGCATCGTCGTGCTGCTGATCGGCCTCACGCTGATCAAGGTCGGCCTCGTCAGCATGGGCGGCGGCTACGGCGCGATCGCCAAGGGCAGCTTCGGCAGCGCCGAAAACCTGACGCTGTCGGGGCTCGTGCTCGGCACCATCATCGTGCTCAACCGCGTGCCCGTCGTCTGGGTGCGCAGCACCGCGCTCGTCATCGCGCTCGCGATCGGCTATCTCGCGGCCGCCGCGATGGGCCGCCTCGACTTCACCGGCGCGCGCGAAGCCGCGCTGTTCCAGATCCCGACGCCGCTGCACTTCGGCCTCGGCTTCTCATGGTCACTCTTCGTGCCGATGCTGATCATCTATCTCGTCACGTCGCTCGAGGCGATCGGCGACGTCACGGCCACGAGCAAGATCTCGCGGCAGCCCGTCGAGGGGCCGCTGTGGATGCGCCGCATCAAGGGCGGCGTGCTCGTGAACGGCGCGAACTCGCTGCTCGCCGGCGTCTTCAACACGTTCCCGAGCTCCGTCTTCGCGCAGAACAACGGCGTGATCCAGCTCACCGGCATCGCGAGCCGCCATGTCGGCATCTGGATCGCGGGCATGCTCGTGCTGCTCGGCCTGTTTCCCGTCGTCGCGGGCGTCCTGCAAGCGGTGCCCGAGCCCGTGCTGGGCGGCGCCGCGATGGTGATGTTCGGCGCGGTGGCCGCGTCCGGCATCAACATCCTCGCCGGCATCCGGCTAGACCGCCGCGCGCTGCTGATCATCGCCGTCTCGCTCGCCCTCGGGCTCGGCGTGTCGCAGGTGCCGGAGATTCTCGCGAACCTGCCGCACGCGCTCAAGAACGTGCTCGAATCGGGCGTCGCGACAGGCGGCATCTGCGCGCTCGTGATGAACTGGTTCCTGCCCGAGAAGAAATGACGCGCCGCGGCGCGACAACCGCTCGCGAAACGAGCCGACCGCCGCCTTGCGCGCGTATGCGCTCACGCCCGCAACCCGCGCACGGCGCAGCGGGCGTATTGCTCGCGCGCGAGGCAAACGCCGCCGCAACGCGATAGCGTCGCGCACGCCGGACGATTCGCGCCGCCGGCTTCCGCGCCGCCCGTTCAGGATCGATGTCCGGAAACCGGCCCGGCTTCGCCGGTCAGGTTGAAGATGCTGTCGATCCACGCAAGAAAGGTCGAGAACGTGAAGTCCGACCATTGCTCGGTCCGGTATGCCTTCATGACGGGCGCGTCCGCCGGGTCCTGTTGATTGAGCAGATCGGCGACGAACGTGCCGACGTCCGCGTCGATGCCGTTCTCGTGGATGCCCGATCCCGTGAAGCTGACGGCCGTCACCTGATGGTTGCCCATGAAGTCGTCGCGCGCCCACGGGATGAAATAGCCGAAGTTCGGCAACGGATTCAGCATCTGCTTCAGATCGCTCAGTTCGCGGTCGAACATCGCGAGCGACAGTGCGTCCTTGGTCGCGTCGTCCGGCGCCGCGATCACCGCCGGCACGAAAGGACGGTAATGGTAGGCCGCGATGATCCTGTCGCGCCGGTACGTCGTATAACCGAAGCGATCGTGCGGATAGGTCGCCGATAGCGCCGCATACGCGCTGCCCATGTTGCCCGGATCGAAGTTGCGGGTCAGCTGGCTGTTGATCGTGATCATGCCGTCAGGCGCCGTCATCCCCCATTCGTCGCGCACCTTGTCGTACAGGCCGACGGACGGGTACGCCGCCGGGTCGGCGCCGAAGCGCGTATTGAAAACGGTGCCCGCGTCGTCGAGCAGCGAGCTGTGCCGTTGCGGCTGCAACGTGGCGCGCAGCGTCGCGTAGTTGCCGAGGGTGCCGTAGCCGCCCGCGCTCGTTCCGTACACGAGCAGCCGGCTCGGCTTGCCGAATCCGTGATCGACGAGCCACTGCGCGATCACCCGGACGTTTTTCAGGCCGCTGTAGTGTTGAATCCGCCAGTCGCCCGACGGCGACACATAGCTGCGCACCGCACTGCCCATATGGATGTCGCCCGTGCAGTACGGAACGAACACCTGCGTCCACTCCTGCGTCTCGACCTTCGGCTCGCCGACGAGGATGTGCGCGAGGTCCATCCGCGTCATCAGCGGCGATAGGAACGACGACTTCAGGCTCTGCTGCACGGTGCCGTTCACGTAGTTGTGGGGGATGCCGTCGGGATTGAACGCGCCGAGCCCCGCCTCGGCTCCGGTCGCGGTTTCGGTGCAGGTGCCGTGATCCCAGCATGCGCCGCCCGGCTCCATCATGTAGAGCAAATTGTCCGATTGCGCGCGATTGATATAGAAGCGCATCGGCGTGCCGTTGCCGCACGACGCGCCGCTGCTTTCCGGCAGCGTCACTTCGTACCACGAATAATAGGGAATCGACGGGTCCTGCGTCGCCGCAGCGGCTGCATCGGCATCGACGGCCGCCACGCTCAGCAGGCCGGCAACGCACAGGCATTCGAGACATTCGCGAACGGACATGCTCTCCTCCATCGGTATCGATCGGTTGTCCGCGGCGCGCGCACTCGAACGGCAACGCGGCCGCGGTTCGCTCAGCGGGTATCGGATCGGGACGTCTGGTCGAACAGTTGAACGCGCAGCGCCTGCAAGCGTTGCGCGATGACGGCCTGTTGCTGATCGGGATCGGAGCCGCTCGCCTGAACCTGCCGGACGATGTCCCGGCTCTGCCGCGCATAGGCCAGATAACGCGGATCGCTGGCGGGCGACGGCCCCACGGTCTGCCGGGCGTACGCGTCCCACTGCTGCCGCATCGACTGGATGGCCGCGCCGCGCGTGTCGGAATCCGCCGTTGCGTCCGCAAGCAATGCGGCACTGAGCGCCTCGGCCTGCACGGGAACAATTTCGTTGCGCGCGACGTGTTCGGGCAGTTCCGCAAGAATCTGACGGGCCAGGCGCGCCCGCTCCGCGGCCGGCATGCTGTTCCTGCCTTCGCCGTATGCCGCGATCCGGTCGCGAAAGCGGGTGAATGCGACGATGCGCTGCAGTTGCGCCTGCGCATCGTCGCGGCCGGCGAGACTCTTTCGCAGTGCGGCGAGATCCAGCCTGCGCTCGGAGGGGCCGGCATCGGCCCGCGTCTCGTCTGCCGCATCCGCAAGCGCACCGCCGCGCGCGTCGGACACCGCGTCGGATCGCACGGGCCGGGCGACGGCCGTCTGCGACGGCGATACGTATCGCCATCCTGCCACCGCCACGCCGATCATCGCCAACAGCAATGCGATCCGCCAAAGCGCTTTCGATTTTTTCACGGCGTCTCCTCATCGGGCCGTCGCGACGCTTCACTGTTTGCTTCCGTGTAGGTTCTATGTCGAAACATACCCATGGTCAAAGAGCGACCTAGAAGCGGCCCACTAATCGACAAAAGACGAATCGAACGCCCGCATTGCCTGCATTTTTCGGTACACCGCGATCGTCGACGACGCGCGCGCCTCTGCCCTCCCGCGTTGGCTCGCCACAACCGCGGGCCTCCGACTCGCGACTTCGTTCGATCGAATGCGGCCGACGTTCGTTGTCCCAACGATGCGCATAGGCGCGCGCACGGCAAGCGACGGCCGTCATGTGACAATCCGCCCGATTGATCGGCCTCCGCCGGAGGCACCGCCCGGCGCCGCACCGGAACTGCCGAACGGTGCCATCGGCGCGGGCTGCACGCCGCCTGTCGCGCGTCGCCTGTCGCGCGTCGCCTGTCGCGCGTGCCGTCGCGCGGCCCGCCGAGTTCGATTCGGTGTTCGATCCGCTCCGCTTCGAGCGGAACGCCATCGTCGCCGCCAATCCGGCCGTCGTCGTCCGGCGGCGACAGGTCGCCCCACGCCACGCTTCGAGAAAATTCGGGGCGCATAGCGTCTCCTGCCGCGAACGAATCCGTCGCGCAGCATGCGACGTGCCCGCGCGACGCGGCGGCGGCCGGGCGGCGGGTAACGGGAGGACGGCTGGCTGGCGGCCAGCCGGCGGCGCGATGGTCGAACGGCAGCCGACGCGCACGGCCCGCGGCGCGCCCGTGACGACGGCGACGATCGCGGTCCATGTCGCCCTCGTTCCGCCACCGCCCTCGCCCCCGCCTCGCACGCTGCGCCGCACGCGCCGCCGCGCTTCGCATCGCCTAGAATTTCCTTCAAAGGACAACGACCAAATGACGGCCGCGCAACGGGCGCAGTGCATGCCGGGCGCGGCCTGGGAGACAGCCATGTCCGAGCCGCCGCTTCCGTCTCGACAGGTCGATTACGAAGGCTTCGAGATCCACGTGTCGCCGACCCCGACGCAAACCGACGCGAACCGCTACACGTACGCCGGCTATGTGTGCCATCCGGGGGCCGATCCGGCCCTGCCCGGCCATACGGTGCCGTTTCACGCGGATGGCGAAGAGAGCTTTCGCAGCGCCGACGAGGCGTTCCACGAAGCGGTGTCGATCGGCCGCAGCATCGTCGACGGCACGCATCCGGATCTATCGGTGTTGTCGCTCGTCACCCACGGCTATTGACGCCGCGCGACCAGCGCCGCGGCGGAGGCGATGCCCGCCCGCTGCGGCGGCGTTCGGTGGCGAGTGCCGTTTGGCGTTTGGCGTTTGGCGTTTGGCGTTTGGCGTTTGGCGTTTGGCGTTTGGCATGTTGGGAGCATCGTCGGCATCGGGCGGCTGGCATTTGATCGCCGCGTGCCCTTTGCGGTACGCAGCACGCGGTTCGCGGTTCGCGGTTCGCGGTTCGCGGTTCGCGGTTCGCGGTTCGCGGTTCGCGGTTCGCGGTTCGCGGTTCGCGGTTCGCGGTTCGCGGTTCGCGGTTCGCGGTTCGCGGTCGATGATCGACTATCCCGCGCGCGCCGAGCAGCGCTTTTTCGTCGACCGCCCGGGACGACATCACTCGCCCCCGGCTTCGCCGTCAAGCCGCGCGGCCCGCCGCGAGCGAGCACTCGCCGCGCGAACGCCCCCCACCGCGCGCGCGTCCATTTGCGCCGCGCCGTCCACGCACTACGATGAAGCATGCCGGCGTGCGTCTGCACGTTTGCCGGCGCGGGCCGCACGCCGCGTCCCGCCAGGAACGAAACCGTCGAATGGCTCGCGATCCCGGACTCGAAGCGCTCGTCGAAGACGAACTGAAATACGAGCACAACGTCGTCGCGAAAGCGATGTTCGGCGGCCGGGCTTGGCTGCTCGGCGGCCACCTGCTGTGCTGCGCACGCGGCGATGGCCTGCTCGTCAGGCTCGGCAAGGACAATGACGGCTGGGCGCTGCAGCGCCCGGGCATCGTCCGGATGACTTCGCGCGGCAGGCCGATGCAGGGCTGGGTGCGCGCCGCGCCCGCCGCGTACGGCAACGACGCGTTGCGCCGCAGCCTGATCGCCGCGGCGCTCGAGTTCGTCCGCTCGCTGCCGCCGAAGTAGCAGGCGGGCGCCGCCGGCATGGCCGCGCCCGCCGTCGCCCGCACCCGCGCGCGCGGCGGTGCGTGTCGGCGGCGATTCGCACGAGGAGCCTTCGATGAACGAAGCACGCAACCTCAGGCAACGACTGCTCGGCGCATGGACGCTCGAGTCGTACGTCGAGATCGACGCGCAAACCGGCGTGCGCGACGCGCCGTTCGGCGATGCGCCGCTCGGCTTCATCGTCTATACGGCCGACGGCTACATGTCCGCGCAGTTGCAAGCGCGCACCCGCGCGCCGTTCTCCGGCGACGATCCGTATCGCGGCACCCCAGCCGAATACGCGCGCGCGGGGCGCACGTACCTTGCGTACGCGGGACGGTTCTTCGTCGACGAAGCGACGTGCGCGCTGTCGCACGAAATGGCCGTATCGCTGTTCCCGAACTGGCTCGGCCGGATTCAGACGCGCATCGTCGAGCCGACCGGCGACGCGCTGCATCTCGGCACGCCCACGCCGCTGCGGCTGAACGGCGCGCTCAAGCACGCCCGGCTCGTCTGGCGGCGTGCGGCGCCGAACGGATGACGCCGCGCGACGAGCGAGGGCGAG
Source organism: Burkholderia thailandensis E264 (assembly GCF_000012365.1). Taxonomy (NCBI): domain Bacteria; kingdom Pseudomonadati; phylum Pseudomonadota; class Betaproteobacteria; order Burkholderiales; family Burkholderiaceae; genus Burkholderia; species Burkholderia thailandensis. The sequence continues at coordinate 1,138,910 of NC_007651.1, read as the reverse complement.
CACCGTCAATGGACTCCGGCTCGCGCGCCGCCGATTCGCGCGTCATCCGGCGGCTCGCGTGCCCGCCGCACTCGCAGCAGCACTCGCAGCAGCACTCGCAGCCGCACTCGCGCGCGGCTCGCCCGCATACCGCCGCGAAATGCCAAATGCAATCAGCGCGGCGACCGTCAGCGCCGCCGACGTCGGCGCGAGCAGGCCGACGCCCCATGTGTCGGCGACGCGCCCGCCGAGCGCCGAACCGAGCGAGATGCCCGCGAAGATGCCCGACGAATTGAGCGCGAGCGCCATCCCCCGGCAATGCGGCTCGAGACCAACGACGCGCCGCAGTTGCGACGGATAGAACAGGTCCTGCATCAGCGCCCAGGGCATGAGCAGCGCGAGCGCCGCAACGAGCCGAGCGTCGCCTCCGAAGCCGGTCGCCGCGAGCGCGGCAAGGCACGCGAACACCGCGAGCATCGCGGACCGTGCCGGCGATCCACGCGGCGCTGCCGAGCGCGACGGCGGCGAGCCAGCCGAGCGCCTGCGCGATCCACGCCGACAACGGCGCGCTGACGACGCTCGACAACGTCACGCCGGCGAACACGATCGCGAGCGCCTTGCCCTGCCGCTCGGCCGGCGCGAGCCCGGCGCCGACCGCCGTCGCGACCGGGCTCACCGCGCCCGCGCCGATGCCCGCGACGATCCGCGTCGCGAGCAGCCAGCCGAAGCTCGGCGCGAGCGCGCCGGCGAGCGTCGCGAGCGACGTCGTCAGCAGGCCGGCGATCAGCACGCCGCGCCGGCGACGGATGCCCGATCAGCATTTGCAGCACCGGCGCGCCAAGCGCGAACGCGATCGAGAACGCCGCCATCAGCAGCGCCGCGCGCCCCGGCGCGATCCGCCAGTCGGCGGCGAGCGACGGCAGTACGCCCACGACGCCGTACGACATGCTGCCCGTCGCGAAATTGGCGCTCGCGAGCGCACGCAGCGCGTGACGCTCGGTTTCGTGCGTCTTCATCGCATGCCCCTCGAAAGTCCGGTCGCGGCCACCGAAACCGCGTCTCGCGACAGTCTGCGCATCCCGTTGATATATTTGAAATCGATTCTTCGTATTGGAGCCATTTACATGGGAAATATGTCGGCCGAATGGCGCGGCGCCGACCTCGCGCTGCTCGCCGCACTCGACGTGCTGCTCGAAGAGGCGAACGTGACGCGCGCGACCGCGCGGCTGCATTTGAGCCAGCCGGCGTTGTCCGCGCAGCTCGCGAGGCTGCGCGAGCTGATCGGCGATCCGCTGCTGCTGCCCGCGAAGAACGGCCGCGGCATGGTGCCGACCGCGCGGGCGCTCGCGCTGCAGGGCCCGTTGCGCGGCGCGCTGCGCGAGTTGCAGGCCGCGCGCTGCGTCACGGCGCCGCGTTCGATCCCGCGACCGACGAACGCACGTTCCAGATCGTCGCGAGCGACAACGGCTTCGTGATGGCGGGCCTCGATCTCGTGCGGCGCGTCGCGGCGCATGCGCCGGGCGTGCGCCTCGCGTTCCGCAATGTGCCCGCCAACGCCGCGGGCGCACTGCTCGAGCGCGGCGAGGCCGATCTGCTGATCGCAGCCGATTTCGCGGTGCCGCGCGCGACGATCGCACGCCCGCTGCTGCGCGAGCGCTACGTGATGGCGCAGCGCCACGGGCATCCGCGCGGCCTCGCGCCGCCCGATCTCGACGCGTACTGCGCGCTTCGCCACGTGATCGTGTCGGGCGACGGCGGCGGCCTGCGCGGCTTCATGGACGAACGCCTGCACGCGCTCGGACGCTCGCGGGTCGTCGCGGTATCGGTGCAGCAGTACCATCTCGCGCCGCTCGTGCTCGACGCAACCGACTATGTGTGCGCGCTGCCCGAGCGCTTCCTGCTGCGCTTCGCCGACCGGCTCGATCTGCTGCCGCTGCCCATCGAAGTCGACGGCTTCACGCTCTCCGCCGCGTGGCACCCGCGGCTGCACGCCGATCCCGCGCATCGCTGGCTGCGCGGCGCGCTGTTCGCCGCCGTGGGCGCACGCACGGAAGACGGGCCGGACATGGCCCCGGCTCGGGCTTCGAGCGACGGCGCGCGCGCGCGGCATGCGGCGGGCCGCGCACGGACAACGCGCCGGCCCCCGAGCCGGCCGCGCCATCGGACGACGACACGCACGCGGCATGAGCGCGCGCGGCATACGCGAAGCGGCGCGCCGGCACCGTGCGCAGCCCAAGAGCGGCGGGCTTCGGCTGTCGCGGCGCCCGCTGCTGTCACAAACACGTCGCCTGCTTCGTCTTGATCGTTCGAACCGTCAGTTATTCAAGCAGGCCCTCAAGCACGCTTTCGAGCCAACCCGAGAACATGACCGAAACCTCTCGTCCGACACCGTCCGATGAACCGTTCGCCGCGCTACGCCCGCGCCTCTTCTCGATCGCGTACCGAATGCTCGGCACGCGCGCCGACGCCGAAGACGTGCTGCAGGACGCCTGGCTGCGCTGGCATCAGGCCGACCGCGACGCGCTCGACTCGCCCGAGGCGTGGCTCGTCACGGTCGTCACCCGGCTGTCGATCGACCGGCTGCGCGCCGCGAAGGCGCAGCGCGACACCTATGTCGGCTGGTGGCTCCCCGAGCCGCTCGTCGACGTCGACGAGCGCACGCCCGAGACCGCGGCCGAATTCGCCGACGATCTGTCGGTCGCGCTGCTGTGGGTGCTCGAACGCCTGTCGCCCGAGGAACGCGCGGCGTTCCTGCTGCGTCAGGCGTTCGAGCGCGACTACGCGGAAATCGCGCAGTTGCTCGACAAGAGCGAGGCTGCCTGCCGGCAGCTCGTCCACCGCGCGTCGACGCGCGTGCAGCAGGAACACCGGCGCTTCGACGTATCGCGCGACCGGCACCGGCAACTCGTCGAGCGCTTCGCGCAGGCCTCGGCAAGCGGCGAGCGCAGCGCGATCCAGGCGCTGCTCGCGGACGACGTCGAGCTCGTCGGCGACGGTGGCGGCAAGGTGCCGTCGTTCTTCAAGGTGCTGCGCGGCGCGCTCCGGATCGCGAATCTGTACTGGGTCGTCGGCAGACGCCATGCCGGGCGGATCGAGTACCGGCTCGCGCAGATCAACGGCGAGCCGGGCCTGCTGCGCTTCATCGACGGACAGATCGAATCGGCGCAGGCGTTCGTCACCGACGGCGCGCGGATCGTCGCGATCTACGCGGTGCGCAATCCGGACAAGCTCGCGCATATCCCGGCCCGTCACGCGTGACGATCCGTGACGCGGCGCGTCGGGCCCCACGTAGGGCGCGGTCTCGCGCGTCACGCCGTGCTTTCGCGCTGCCCGTTGCATTGCGTCGCGCTTCGCGGGGCGTTCCCCCGCCAGGTCGCGTGGCGTTCGTCGCGGCTCCGCGCCGTTGAGCCGGGCACGGCCCCGTCCGGCTCGGCTCCGCGGGCTTGGCTCGATCCGGGCTCGGCACGCCGCGCTCCCGGCCCGGAGCCGCTTCGCGTCTCCACGATCCGCCCGGATCGCCTCGGCTCGGCTCGTACTCGCATGGTATGGCACGTATCGAAGACAACCGCATCGTCCGAACGGCCAACGGCTTCGACCCGCGCCGCGCCGACGTGCATCGCGTGTTCGCGCCAACCTGTCACAAACGCGCGACGCGTCACGTCTTGTAGGCAAGCGGGCCGCATCGGGCGGCCCCGCCTTCAGAGGAAATCGATCATGTCGCACGCTCCCCGCCTTCCGTATCCGAAGCTCGCAACAAAGCCGTTCAACGCACTGCTCCATCTGTCCGAAACCGTGTGGAGCGGCTCGCTCGGCAAGCGACTCGTCGATCTGGTGTTCCTGCGCGTGTCGCAGATCAACGGCTGCGCATACTGCATCGACATGCACTGGCGCGATCTCGTGAAGCTCGGCGTCGACGAGCGGCATCTGAACGCGGTCGCCGGCTGGCGCGAGGCGCCGTTCTTCGACGCGCGCGAGCGCGCCGCGCTGCAATGGGCGGAAAGCGTCGCGCGGATTCCGCACGCGGACCCGAGCGACGAGGCATTCGCGCAGTTGCAGGCGCACTTCTCCGATACCGAGATCGCCGAGCTCGGCTTCGCGATCGCGACGATCAATGCATGGAATCTGCTGAATGTCAGCTTCAGGAATCCGATTCCGGAGACGGTGTAAGCGGACGCCGGGCACCCGCCCGGCGCGGCGCGGCGCGGCGCGGCGCTCAGAGAATGGCGCCCGACGTTCGGGTTCCGGGTTCCAGGCGTTCGACGTTCGGCGTTCGACGTTCGACGTTCGACGTTCGACGTTCGACGTTCGGCATTGAATTCCGGGCGCCCCGCGCCCGAGTTCCGCAAGCCTTTCGCCCCAGGAGAACGATCGACGCGCCGCCTGCGCCACGCCGAGTGCCGAGCCCAGCCCCCGTCGCGGCGACCGCCGCCGCATGCCGCCGCCCGCGACGGAATCGACCGACGGGAAACGCCAAACGACAAGCGGCACATGGCGGCGAAAGACAAAAGACGATTCGCCCGCCACCCGCCGCCCCGATCGACGCAAACCCTCCCTTTCCCCCACCGCCCCGCACGGGCGTACCATTCGATTCAAACGTCCGCCCGGCCCGTCATGGGGCACCGTTTCGCGGCCCGTATTCTTCACAGGTTAAACTCTGTCCTCCCGCGATGCCCTTCGGGCGTCAGCCATCATCGCCGGCGGCGCGCCCATGCGGCCTGCCCCCCGTCCACATGGAGTATTTCTTGATGAGCGGCGGATTCCCGCGTTCTGCCTTCCGTCTCCCCCGTCCCGTCGCCACCGCGGCACCCGTCGTCCTCGCCATGTTCGCGCTGTCCGGTTGCGCGCTGTTGCGCGCGCCGCAAGCGCCCGCGCCCATCGTCGAGGCGGTCGCCGTGCCCGTCGAGCCGGCGAGCGAGCCCGTCGCGGCGCCCGAGCCCGCGAGCGCGCCCGAGCCCGTCGAAACCACGGCGCCGAAGAAGCCGCATCGCGAGGCCGCACCGCGCCGCAAGCCCGCGCGTGTCGCGCCGCCCGTGCCCCGGCCCGCGCCGCCCCCCGCGCCGCTCGTGACGACGCGCGCGATCGAGCGCAGCCAGGTGCACGCGCTTCTCGACAGCGAGGTGCGGCGCAGCGGCAAGGTGATCGGCCGCGCGGTCGACATGACGGCCGACGCCGCCGGCGCGCCGCGCGAGATGCTCGTGAACCTGCAAGGCTTCATGGGAGTCGGCGACCGCAAGGTCAGCTTCCCGTGGAAGCTGTTCCGTTTCACGCCGGGCGGCAAGCAGGAGCCGATCGTCCTCGACATGCCGGCCACCGCGGGACTCGCGCCCGCCGATCGCCCGAAGACGGTGCCGCTCTCGGGCTCCGCGCAGGCAGGCGCCGAGCCCGGCCAGATGCGGATCATCGACGCCGACGTCGAGCGTCCGAACGGCGCGAAGGTCGGCCGCGTCGTCGACGTGCTGATCGGTCGCGACGCGCAGCCGCAGGCGGTCGTGCTCGACGTCGGCGGCCTCGTCGACCCGGACCGGCACACGATAGCCGCGAACTGGTCCGCGCTGCGCTTCGCGCCGAGGGACAAGTCGCTGCGCGCGCTGCTCGACCTGAGCGACGCGCAATTGAGGGCGTCGCCGCCCTATGCCGGCGACAAGCCGATCCTCGCCGTCTCGCCTGCGGCCCCCGCCGCGCCCGCCGCCCCCGCTGCCGCACCGGCCGCCGCTCGAGCAGGGGCGAAACGATGACGGTCCGGCATGCAGTCAGCGCGCGGAGCCTGCGCGCCCTCGACTGGCTCAACTTTTTCGTCGCGAACGTGCAGACGGGCTTCGGGCCGTTCATCGCGTCGTATCTCGCCTCGCACAAGTGGACGCAGGGCGAAATCGGCATGGCGCTGTCGATCGGCACGATCAGCGCGATGGTGAGCCAGGTGCCGGGCGGCGCGGCTGTCGACGCGCTGAAGAACAAGAAAGGCGCGGCCGCGTGGGCGATCGCCGCGATCATCCTGTCCGCGGTGCTGCTCGCCGCGAGCCCGACCGTCGTGCCCGTGATCGCGGCCGAGGTGTTCCATGGCTTCGCGAGCTGCATGCTCGTGCCGGCGATGGCGGCGATCTCGTTCGCGCTCGTCGGCCGCGAGAGCCTCGGCGACCGGCTCGGCCGCAACGCGCGCTGGGCGTCGCTCGGCAGCGCGGTCGCGGCGGGCCTGATGGGGCTCACGGGCGAGTACTTCTCCGCGCGCGCGGTGTTCTGGCTGACGGCGGCGCTCGCGCTGCCCGCGCTCGTCGCGCTCGCGATGATCGAGCCGACGCACCATCATCATCACGCGGCGCCGCGCGCATCCGCGCCGCGCGACGGCACCGACGAAGACGAAGAGCGCGAAACGCTGCGCGAGCTGCTGCGCGACAAGCGGATGCTGATCTTCGCCGCGTGCGTCGTGCTGTTCCACCTGTCGAACGCGGCGATGCTGAACCTCGCCGCGGGCGAAGTGACGGCGGGCATGGGCGAGAACGTGCAGCTCGTGATCGCCGCGTGCATCATCGTCCCGCAGGCGATCGTCGCGATGCTCTCGCCGTGGGTCGGCCGCTCCGCGCAGCGCTGGGGCCGCCGGCCGATCCTGCTGCTCGGCTTCGCCGCGCTGCCGCTGCGCGCACTGCTGTTCGCCGGCGTGTCGAGCCCGTACCTGCTCGTGCCCGTGCAGATGCTCGACGGCATCAGCGCCGCCGTGTTCGGCGTGATGCTGCCGCTCATCGCCGCCGACGTCGCGGGCGGCAAGGGGCGCTACAACCTGTGCATCGGGCTCTTCGGCCTCGCGGCGGGCGTCGGCGCAACGCTCAGCACCGCGCTCGCAGGCTTCGCGGCCGACCACTTCGGCAACGCGATGAGCTTCTTCGGGCTCGCCGCCGCAGGCGCGCTGGCGACGCTGCTCGTATGGTTCGCGATGCCCGAGACGCGCGATGCGACGCTCGCCGAAGACGCGCAGCGCCCGAGCGCCGAGCCGGCGCAGTGACGCGCCGACAGCCGCTGCGGCGTTGCACGCGGTGCGATGCAGGGCGCGCCGGCGCATCCGCATGAGGATGCGTCTGCGATGCGGTCGATGCGGTCGATGCGGTCGATGCGGCAGCGAGCATCTCCCGCGGCGGCCATCGTCGCTCGCCGATACTGCGCCGCCGTTGCGCCGCGCGCTCGACGGGACGCGGCGGCCGACGCGCGCCGCCGCGTTCGTCCTCCGCTGAACCGGCGGGCGGCGCCCCTTCCCCGCTCCCAGCCTGACCGAGATGGAAACCATCAAAGCTTTCAACGACGCGCGCCGGCAGATCCAGGAATCGGTGCTCGACCTGTTCAAGGGCCTGTCGCTCAAGGAGCGCCTGCTGCAGGGCGTGCTGATGGCCGTTCAGGCCGCGAGCGGCGCATGCCTCGCGTATGGAATCGGCCGCGCGCTGCACACCGAGCAGGCCGTATGGGCGGCGATCACCGCGATCGCGGTCACGCAGCACAACTATGCGGACACGATCAACCTGTCGCGCGATCAGTTCATCGGCGCGATGGTGGGCGGGCTGATCGGCTTCGCCGGCGCGGCGACGGGCGCCGGCCACTTCGTCGCGTACGCGGTCACGATCGTGGCCGCGATCATCTGCTGCTGGTGTCTGAACGTCGGCAGCGCGGCGCGGCTCGGTGCGATCACCGCGACGATCGTGCTGCTGTTTCCGGGCGAAGGCCCGCTGTGGGACATTCCGCTCGTGCGGCTAGGCGAAGTGACGCTCGGCACCGCGTGCGCGATGGCGGTCGGCTGGACGATGTCGCGAATTGAGCGACGCTGGTTCGCGAAGCATTGACGCCGCGGCCAACGAGAGAAAACGGCAAGAGCGAAAACGGCGACATGCGAGAAAGGCGCTGCGCCGAGCAGCGCTGAACGACACTGCGCCACGCGACGCTCCGATTCGCCGCCATCGCCGGCATGGCGTCGGCGAGCCGCACCGAACCCGCCGGCAGACGGGATGTGCGAGGCATCCGTATCGGCCGCCGCGCCCTGTGTCGCGGAAAACGGCGATCGGCATGCCTCGCGACGGCCCGGCTTACGGTCCGATCTGGAGAATGACGCCCGTCGAGATGCGCACGAGCAGGTAGTCGCCGCCGATCCCGACCCAGTGATAGCCGCGCGGCGGCGGCGACAGGTGGTACCCGCGCCAGTCGTCGATCACGTACTGGCGGTCCCGGTATTCGTCCGGCAGACGATCTCCGCGGTGCCAAGCGGCGTTTTCGTCGCCGCGGTGCTCGCCGGGACGCGGGCCGCCGTATTCGCCGCGCTTGCCGTGATCGCCCCCGACATGCCTGCCGGGAGGCGGCCCGTGGCGTTCGTCGCCCGGTCCGCCCCGGCCATGAGGTTGAGCGGCGGCGAGCGATGACACGAGCGCGCCGGCAGCGAGCATCGAAATCCACAGCGTACGATGTGCTTTCATCGAATCTCTCCGTGAAAAGGCGCAACCGGCTGTCGGTGCCGGGCGCATAGAAAAAGGTAGCACATCGCGCCGAATCCGCCGGAACTCGCGGGTCGAGAGGCAAAAACGCCTGAGGCGGCACAAATCGTCGATTCGACGGCGATGCCGCTATCGGATCGCCGCAGCCGGCTTTCTGTTCCCGCCCTGTCTTCCGTCTCCGATCTTCCGCTCCGCCGCCCCATCGATCCTCCGATCGTTCAAGGCTTGTCCCGTTCGAGTCGTTCGCAGTTCGCGCTCGCCGGTATCCGGCGAGCCGGCGCGGTGATCGCGTCTGCTTTGCCGGACCCGCACGGCACGCCAGCCCCAGCGGGTTGCGCAATCGCACCGGCTGCCGAAGAACGGCACGCGGGTATACTCGCGCTCACCGCCCCTCAAGCATTCGGACACCGCTTTCATGGCAGAACCCACTCTCGGCGTCGCCCTCATTGCTCACAACGCCGCGGCCCGGCTGGCCGAATGCCTCGACGCACTGGCGTTCGCCGACGATATCGTCGTCGTCGACGGCGGCAGCACCGACGCGACGGTCGACATCGCGAAAGCGCACGGCGCGCGCGTGATGGTCGCCGCCGACTGGCCGGGCTTCGGGCCGCAGAAAAATCGCGCGGTGGCCGCGCTCGACACCGACTGGGTCCTGTCGATCGACACCGACGAGATCGTCACGCCCGAGCTCGCCGCCTCGATCCAGGCGGCGATACGCGCGCCGCGCGCGCCGGTCTATGCGCTCGACCGGCTGTCGAGCTTCTGCGGCAGTTGGGTGCGCCACAGCGGCTGGTACCCTGACTGGTTGCCGCGGCTTTTCAAACGGGGCGCGGCACGCTTTTCCGACGATCTCGTCCACGAGCGGCTCGTGTTCGACGAGCCGTCCGCGAAGCTCGACGGCAAACTGCTGCACTACTCGTACGAAGACTTCGAAACCGTGCTGCGCAAGCTTGACGCATATTCGAGCGCGGGCGCCGCACAGCGGCGCGCGGCAGGCAAGCGCGGCGGATTGGCGAAGGCCATCGGACGCGGGGCGTGGGCCTTCGTGCGCACCTATCTCCTGCGGCGCGGCTTCTTGGATGGACGGGCCGGCTTCATGATCGCCATGTTCAATGCCGAAACGGTCTACTACCGCTTCCTGAAACTCGGATTTTCTCAGCGGCAAGAGACGCGCGACTGACACGCGGAAAATCCGCGCCGACGAGGCGACCGGATAGCCCGTCGACACATGCGCCCGCTGCGCGGGCGGAATCGGCGCCGTGCCGCACGACACGGCCAACCTCACCGCATGCGTGCGCGCGCCGCGCTCGATCCTCGTACCGGCTCGGTCGCGCGATGCGTTCGCCGCACGCGCGATCCGCCCGACGCTCGATCGTCCACACACAGCGAAACAAATCACATCGCTGACGTCGCGGCACACTGCGACGCACCGGTTTGATTCGGGGAGCCGCTGCCCTACTTGCCCGCCTTGAGCCGGCTGACGTCGACCGACATCGCAATGCCAGTAGTCTGCGCGCTCGCCGCATCGAGTCCGAGCATCGCGGCCGCAGCGCCGATCACGCGGGCCGACGGCAATTCGGTCAGGCATCGACTCCAGCTGTCCAGATGGCGGTCGCAACCTTCGAGCTTGCACGGCACGCAATCGCCTTCGCCCTGCAGCAAATACACGTTGCCGCACCGCTGCGAGCCTCGCAGCGGCCACGGCTCGCTACCGGCCGGCCAATGCGCGGGCCACGGGCCCCAGCGCGTCGGATTCGACGGCCCGAAGAGGGCGATCGTCGGAACGCCGCAGGCAGCGGCAACGTGCGTTGCGCCGGTGTCCGGGCCGATGAAGAGCCGCGCGCGCCGGAACATCTCGGCGCTCTCGCCGAACGACAGTTTGCCTGCCATGTTCAACACGGGCTCGCCCGCCGCTTGCGCGATCCGCGCCGCATAGTCGCACTCGGCCTGCGCGGGACCGCCGCTCAGCGCAACCGCAAGCCCCCGGCTGCGCGCCCAGCGCACGAGATCAACCCAGCCGTCCTCGCGCCAGCGCTTGTAGCGAAACATCGGATACGGATGCAACACGACGTACGGCTCGTCGCGCAGCAGCGCGGATGTCCCGTACAGCTTCGCATCGAAGCGCGCATGTGCGGCGGGATCGTCGCCGATACCGGGCGCGACGACGTCGGCGCACGGCGTCACGCCGAGCGCGCCGGCAAGCGACAAATTGCTCGTGACAGTATGGACGTCGCGATGCTCGTCGAGCACGACACCGTTCAGGATGAAGCGCGTGAGCCGCGTGAGCCGCTCGGGATCGACGAGCCCGATCCGCCTGCGACCCGCGAAGAACGCGTAGAAGCGCGCGCGATCGGAACTGATCGCAGCGCACGCGAGATCGTACTTGCGCCAAATGCGCAGCGCGTCGGCAATGCGCTCTTTCGGTCGCGCACGCTGCGCGACCGTGATCACACGGCGGATATCGGGATTGTGCTCGAGCACGCCTTCGGTGCCCTGAAACACGATCATGTCGATCTGCGCGTCGGGCCAGCGCGCCTTCAGCGAGCGGACGAGCGGCGTCGTCAGCAGCACGTCGCCGAGGCGGCGCGTACAGGACACGAGGATGGTGCGCGGCGGCCGGAGGAGCGTCAACGAAGCGGTCACGGTGAAGGCATGAAGAAGAGCGACTGGACATTTTAGCGAATTCGCGCCGCGCGCCCTGGCGGCGCGGGCGCGCTCAAGCCGACTCGAGCAATTGCGCGGCGAGCGCCTGCATGCGCGCGTTCGCCGCATGCGGGCCGAACGACTGGATCTTGCGCGACGCGTGCGCGACCAGCGCCGCGCGCAGCACATCGTCAGAGAGCATGCGCTCGATCGCATCCGCGAGCGCGTCCGCGTCGCCGGGCGGCACGAGCAGCCCGCCTCGGCCGCCGTCGAGCTGATCGCGCGGCCCCGTCGGGCAATCGGTGGAAATCACCGGCGTGCCGAGCGCCATCGCCTCGCCGAGCACCATCGGCATGCCCTCGTAGCGGCTGCTCAGGACCAGCATGTCAGCCGCGCGCACGTACGGAAACGGGTTCGCGCAGAAGCCCGCGAACTGCACCGCATCGCGCAGCCCGAGCTCCACAGCCAGCGCCTCGAGCACGCCGCGGTCCGGACCGTCGCCCAATAGCACGAGGCGCGGGGCATCGGCACGGCGCGCGCGAACTTTTGCATACGCACGCAGCAAGGTCCGATGGTCCTTCTGCCCTTCATCGAGCCGCGCGACCGATACGATGAAACGCCCGGCCGGCAACTCGGCCGGCTCGTCCGCCCGCACGCGCAGCGCCGCCGGATCGATCACGTTCGGCAGTGCGGTGACGACGACGCGGGTATTCGCGAAGAGCGGCTCGGCTTCGCGCCGCATGGCGGGCGTGAGCACCGCGAGCGCCGCGTAACGCTCATACTGACGAACGCGGCGCGCCATGTACGCCGCGCTCTTGTCGCCGAAGCGCGCGGCGAAGCTGTAATGGCTGACGCCGATCCACGGCTTGTCCCCCCCTCCGGCAATGCCGCGCAGCGAAAAATCGAAATCGCAGACCACATCGTAGCCGCGCGCGAGCCGCAGGAAACGACGGGCGACGATCGGCCGGATCAGCGCATGCGTCGACGCCTTGTGCAACAGCTTCTCGCCGCCGTGCAGCTTGCGCACGCGCTCGCGCTGGTGGAGCACATGCATCCACGGCTGCGGGGCGAGCACCTGCAGCGCGACGTCGGGCGGAATCGCCTTCGCGCACCAGGTCGTCAAATCCGGCGTCGGATACGTGACCGACAGCCCGACCTCGAACACTCGGCGATCGAGCGCGTTGAGCCACGCGAGCAGCGCAGTCTCCGTGCCGCCCCGGCCGAAATCGTTGATGTGAAACAGGATGCGCACGCGGCGGTCGCCCGGGAGGGCGACGTCCGACGCAGCGTCCCGCGTGCGGGGCATGACGGGTGTCGTCATCGTGCGTCTCCGTCTTGCGACACGCGCGGTACGCGCGCCTCGCGTTCACCTTGACCGAGCAGGAAACCCGCAAACGACCAGAACGCGAGCATCGTCGTCTGCCACATGAAATCGTCGACCGTGTTCTTCGCGATCATCCCGACGACGAGTGCGAGCCCCGCCGCGGACACGGCCGGCGCATCGCGCCTGAGCCGCCAGAACGCGGCCGCGAGACTCAAGAACAGCATGGTCTCCAGCGCAACACCGATATAGCCTGTCTGCAGCCACGTGTTGAGGAACAGGTTGTGCGCATGCGTGAGCGCCTGCGGCTCGATCCGCAGCAGGAGCGGCGGCGCGTCGACCGCGTACGCATGTCCGGGCAGCGGCTTGCCGAAGCCGACGCCGAGCCACGCGTGCTGCTTGCCCTGCTCGGCATAGAACGCCCAGAGCTTCGGGCGCGTGTCGGACGACAGCGTGTCGCCGAGCGCGTTGAGTTCGCCCGGCACGTAGACCCGCTGGCCAGCGACCGTGATATCGCGCGCCGCCGACGATGCCGAAGCGGTTGCGGCGGACGCGGATGGATCGCGCTCACGCGCACTGAATTCGAGCAGCCCGAGCGCGGCGGCGCCAAGAACCGCGATCGCGACAACGCTCACGCCCAGTCGGCGACGATAGAGCGGATAGAACGCGACCACGAGCGTCGCCCCCGCCGCCGGCCAGAAAAAGCGATTCAGGCTCGCGAGCCCGACGAAACCGCAAGCGAGGAGCCCGATCACGCCGATCACGCGCCAGCGAGCCCGCATCAGCAGCGCGACGAAGAGCGGCATCGCGAACACGGCGAGCGTGCTCGTGTGGCCGACGCGGTTGTAGAAGCGAATCGGAAAGGTGTTCGGCGTCGGCGGCTGCAGGTGCCCCCAGTAGAGCGCGCTGAGGAGCGCGAGCAACACACATGCGACCCACACGACGAGCGCCGGCCATTCGGGACGCTTCACGCGCGAGCCGAACAACCAGAAACCCCAGAACGTGACGAGCGGATACAGCACCTCATCGAACCACGCGCGCAAACTGATGCGTGGATACAGCGACCAGCCGACCGCCGCGAGACTCCACGCGGCCCACACGACGATCGGCAAAACGAGCGGCCAATGCCGGAACGGCGGCCGGCTCGCGGACAGGATGCCGGCAAGCGTGCCGACGCCGATCAACGCAAGCGTCGTGTTGACGACTCCGTTCATGTGTCCGAACATCACGCCGAACATCAGCGTGGGACAAGCGATCCAAAGCACGCGCTCGACGCGCGATGTCATTATCGTCATCAACGTGAACTTGACGGCGCAAGCGCCAAAACGTTTTGCAGCGCACGATGCACCGCATCCACTGAAAGACGCCCCATGCAGTCCGCATGATCGCCGCACCACGCGACGCACGTTGCCGCATTCCGGTCGCAGCGCCGTACCCACGCGACATGACGTCGGAAAATCGATGGCTGATCGCGGCACGGCATGTCCGCAATCGTCAACGCGACGAACGGCGCGTCCTGCCAATAGCGGCCCGCGCCGTGGATACCGGCGTTGCCGGGGCCGAACAGCGCGACGGTCGGCACACCGACGAGACGCGCGAGATGCGCAATGCCGGTATCGGGGCACACGACCGCCTGAGCGCCCGCGAGCACGTGCCATAGATCGGCGAGGCCGAGCCGGCCTGCAAGATTCGGCTGTGCGGGATTGGGGGCGATCTCGGCCACGAGTTCGATTTCGCTCGGCCCGCCGCTCCAGACGGGCAGATAGCCTTGCGCCTCGATGCGGCTCGCGAGCTCGAGCCAGCGTGCCGAAGGCCAGCGCTTGACTGCCGTGCTCGCCCCCGGATGGAGCACCACGTAGGGGCGATCGCGCAACGCGGCGGGCAGCGGCGCGCGGGCCTGCGGCGCCGGCCAGTCGGACGAGCGGTAGAGGCGCGGCGCCGGCCCTTCGACGAGCGCCGCGGCGAAGTCTGCCCAGGCGGCGGGCGCGTCCGGATACGGAACGGGTTCGTCGACCGGCCAGTTCTTCCATGCGGGCGCGTCGCCCGCATGCGCGACGATCCAGCGACAACCCGCGCCGAGCGCAAGCCAACTGTGGCGATTGTCGCCCGCGACGATGCCGAGATCGTACGGCCCCGACACAAGAAGACGCTTGACCGACGCGCCGTCGCGCGGATCGAACGCGAACGCCTCGACGCCGAACGGCTTGCTCGCGTAGAGCGGTGCAATCGCCTTCGGGCACGCCAGCACGATCTGCGCATCCGGGTACTGCTCGCGCAGCTTCGCGACGAGCGGCGTCAACAGCAACGTGTCGCCGAGCAACAGATGATGCGCGATCAGGATGCGCCGCGGATGCGCGGGCCTGCGCCGCAACGGCTTGAGGGCGAGCCTCGGCAGCGCTCGCGAGAAGATGTGGATCCGGCCGTGGAGTCTGCTCATTCGATTAGATCACCGGCTGATCGATTCCGTCACTTGATATGCGATGCGCCGGAGGCCGGCCGGGAGCCGTTTCGTCATGCAGAATTTCCACGATTCATATTGCGGGGGGACTGAACAGAGCGCGCCGTGGCCCTCGCGGGGCATTCGCGAAACCAACGCGCATTCCTCGTCACCGGGCCCAAGTACGCGACTCGGCCCGCGACGCATTGCAGTGCGCGCGGGCCAAGCTGAGCTTGCGAAGTATACCATTCGGCCCGGACGCTTCCGGAGCCAATATCCTGATGAAAGGCCGCGCCGAGCGACGGGTGAACGTACGTCATCGCCCTCCGTTACGCCTGTCGCTCGCGGCCTCCGCGGCCAGATCGAGCAGTTGCGCGACGTGACGCGCGACGCTCGGATCGTACTGGATCGCTGCACGCGCCGCCGCGCCCGATTCGACGCGTACCGCGCCCGCCCTCACTCGCCGCACGGCTTCGTCGAGCATCCCGCGTAGCCCCGCCGCGTCGCCGGGCGCAAACACGAGCTTCGCGGACGGCGCGATCGCGTCGCAACAGCCGATGTTCGACGGCAGGATGACGGGCGTGCCGCACATCACCGATTCGACGCCGACGAGCCCGAACGGCTCGTATTTCGACGCGAGGATCGTGAAATCGGCGGCACGGTAGCCGTCCTCGATGTCCTTCACGTAGCCGACGTAGCGCAATCGCTCCGACGTTCTCTCGGGCGGCCGGCCGGCGACGGCGACGACGACGCGCGGCCCAGCGTCACGCAGTATTGCTTCGATGAGCGGCAGCCCCTTGCGTTCGTGGCTGCTCGACGGGAACAGCAGCACGACCTCGTCGTCGGCAAAGCCGAAGCGCGTGCGCAGCTCGGCGCGGCGCACTGCGTCGACGGGCGTGAAGCGCGCGGCGTCGACGGGCGGGAACAACACGCGGATCTTGTCGTCGGAAAGCCCGTAGAAACGGCGCAGTTCGTCGCGCATCAGCATCGAATGCGCGACGACGAAACGCGCGCGCGCGTATTGACGGCGTTCGAGCGCGATCTGGCGGCGATCAGAGAACGTCGGCATGCGGCCGATCGCATCCAGAAAGCCGAGGTGCGTACCGCCACAGATCGCAATATCCGACGAGTCGACGCGGTTGCAGCCGATCAGCACGTCGACGGGCGCCGCGCGGCGTGCCGCGCGCAAGCGCCATGAGAACCATGCGTCGCGACACTTGCCGGGCAGGAACGATACGTTGATCCGGCGCGGCTCGACACACTGGTATTCCGGCACCGACGAATCGAACGATCGCGCAAAAACCAACGGCCGGACCCCGGCGTCGGCAAGGCCGCGCGCGAGATCGATCGCATAGCGCTCGAGCCCGCCGCCGTACTTGAGCGCGTTGCATGACAGGCCGATGGTCATCGAATGGCGCCCTGTGCGCTCGCCGGGTGACTGTCCGGCACGACGCGCGCCGCTCACCCCGCGTCCTGCTGGAACTGGATGCGATGCAGATGCGCGTACAGCCCGCCCTGCTCGAGCAGTTCGCGATGACTGCCGCTTTCGACAATCTTGCCGCCTTCGAGCACGAGAATCCGATCCGCGCGCTCGATCGTCGACAGGCGGTGTGCGATCACGAGCGTCGTGCGCCCCTTCATCAGCGTCTCGAGCGCCGCCTGCACGTGCCGCTCGGATTCGGAATCGAGCGCGGACGTCGCCTCGTCGAGAATCAGGATCGGCGCATCCTTGTAGATCGCGCGGGCAATCGCGAGCCGTTGGCGCTGACCGCCCGACAGCCGCATCCCGTTGTCTCCCACGAGCGTGTCGATGCCGTCGGGCATCGCGGTGACGGTCTCCCACAGATTCGCCGCGCGCAGCGCCGCCTCGACGCCGTCGCGCTCGGGCGTCTGGCCGTACGCGACGTTCGCGGCGATCGTGTCGTTGAAGAGCACGACGTCCTGACTCACCATCGCGATCTGATTGCGCAGGTCGTGCAAGCTGTACTCGGGCAGCGCGACGCCGTCGACGCGCACCGTGCCCGACGACGGATCGAAGAAGCGCGGCAACAGATTGACGAGCGTCGTCTTGCCGCTGCCCGACGGTCCCGCGAGCGCGACCATCTCGCCCGGCGCGACGGTAAACGACACGTCGTCGAGCGTCTGCCGACCGTCGCGCGATATCCCGTACGAGAACGACACATGGCTGAACTCGATCGCACCCGATGCGCGCGCGAGCGGCTTGCCGCCCCCTTCGGGTTCGCGCGGCTCGTCGATCAGCCCGAAGATCAGCTCAGCCGCCGTCATCCCGCGCTGCAACGGCTGGTTTACGTCCATCAGGTGCTTGAGCGGCGAGATGATGAGCAGCATTGCGGTCACGAACGCAACGAAGCCGCCGACCGTCGTCTGGTCGTTCGATGACTGGACAACCGCGATCGTCAGCACGACCGCGAGCGCTATCGACGCGAGAAACTGCGTGAGCGGCTGGGCGAGGCCGCCCGACACCGTCATGCGCATCGAATAGCCGCGCAGCTTGCGGCTCAACTCGTTGAAGCGCCCGATCTCGTACGACTCGCCGTTGTGAACCTTGACGACCTTGTAGCCGCCGACGGTCTCCTCGACGATATACGCGAGCTGGTTCGTGAGCGTCTGGTGCTCGCGATTCAGGCGGCGCAGCCGGCGGTTGATCTTGCCGACGAGCCAGCCGATGCACGGCAACAGGATCGCGACGATGAGCGTCAAGCGCCAGTTCAGATAGAACAGATAGCCGAGCAGGAAAACGACCGTCAGCGAATCACGCACCAGCGTGATCATGACGCCCATCAATACGCTCAACACCTGGTTCACTTCGAACACGACTGCGTTGATCACCGTGCTCGCCGTCTCGCGCTGGAAGAACGACACGCCCGTGTGAATCATCCGCTCGAACATCTGGATGCGTAGATCGAGCAGGATGCGGTTCGACACGTACTGCAGCAGATAGCCGGACGCGTACTGGGCGATCGCGCGCGCAAGCGCGAGGCCGACGACCGCGGCGGGCACGTACAGTTTCGTCGTCATGTCGCCCTTCGAGCCGAAACCGTGATCGAGCAGCGGCTTGAGTAGCGCGGGAATCCCGGCTTCCGTCGCGGCGACCGCGGCCATCGCGAGCACGCCGGCGACGAGCACCCAGACGAGCGGCTTGACGTACGGCCAGAGGCGGCGCATCACGACGGCAGGCGACGACGCATCCTGGCCGCCGATCGGTTTGCTTAGGGTAGGCTTGACGCTCAAAATGCCCTCAAAAGAATCCGGAAAACGTGCAGGAGGATCAGTAGACGATCTCGACGACGCTGCCGCCGAACGCCGCGCGCAGATCGGCGAGCAGCGTGTCGCTCGGCTTCACGCGCCATGCGTCGCCCAAGTGCATCTCGCCTTGCGCGCGCGCATTACGGTATGCGATCCGCACGGCGAGGCCGTTCGGCATCACCGCCTGCGCGCGGCGCCCGCCGTCGCGGCCGCCGCGCGGCGCCGGCGCCTCGACGGGCGGCGCGTCGTCGGGTTTCGCGACGTGCGCTTCGAGCACGCGGCGCAGCGCCGCCGCGTCCGCGTTGCCGTTCATCGTCATCCGCACCGCCTGCGCGTAACGGCTGCGCGCGCGCTCGAGATCCATCACCGAATCGGCGGTGAAGCGAATCCCCCCCGTGAACGCGTCATTGCGCGCCTGCCCCTGGACGATCAGCAGCTCGTCCTCCTTGAAAAGCGCCCGGTTCGCGTCGAACTGCTCGTTGAACACGGTGACTTCGCATTGGCCGGTGCCATCGTCGAGCAGCGCGATCACCATCTTGCCGCGCTGCGTCATCTGCGTGCGCAGCGACGCGATCACGCCGGCCACCACCTTGTCGCGCCCTTCCTTCAACTCGCCGAGCTTCTGGCGCACGAAACGGCGCACCTCGTCGCGATACGCGTCGAACAGGTGGCCGGACAGATAGAAGCCGAGCGCGGCCTTCTCTTCCTGCAGGCGGCGCTTGTCGTCCCAGGCGGGCTCGTCGACGAGCGCGTGCTGGTGCGCGGGCACGCCGCCGATGTCGAAAAGGCCCGCCTGCAGCGCGTTCGCGGCCGCCTGCTCGGCGGCCTCCATCGCGAGCGGCACCGACGCGAGCAGTTGCGCGCGGTTCGCGTGCAGCGAATCGAGCGCGCCCGCGCGGATCAGCGCCTCGATCGTGCGGCGGTTCACGACGCGCCGGTCGATCCGCTCGCAGAAATCGAACAGATCGGCGAACGGCTTTTCCTCGCGCGCGCGCAGGATCTCCTCGATCGCGTTCTGGCCGCTGCCCTTGATCGCGCCGAGGCCGTAGCGGATCGTGCGCGAAGGCTTGCCGTCGGCTTGCGCGACCGGCTCGAAGCGGTAGTGCGACTGATTGATGTCGGGCGGCAGCACGGCGAGGCCGTTGACGACGCAATCGTCGAACAGGATCTTCACCTTGTCGGTGTCGTCCATCGCGAGCGTCATGTTGGCCGCCATGAATTCGGCCGGATGGTGCGCCTTCAGCCACGCGGTGTAATACGCGAGCAGCGCGTACGCGGCCGCGTGCGACTTGTTGAAGCCATAGCCCGCGAACTTCTCCATCAAGTCGAAGATCTCGTCGGACTTCTCGCGCGTGAGGCCGTTCTTCGCCGCGCCCTCCGCGAAGATCTCGCGATGCTTGGCCATTTCCTCGGGCTTCTTCTTGCCCATCGCGCGGCGCAGCAAGTCCGCGCCGCCGAGCGAGTAGCCGCCGATGATCTGCGCCATCTGCATCACCTGCTCCTGATAGACCATGATCCCGTAGGTCTCTTTCAGGACAGGCTCGACGCGCGGATCAGGATAGTCGACCTTCTCGCGCCCGTGCTTGCGCGCGCAGAAGCTCGGGATCAGATCCATCGGGCCCGGACGGTACAACGACACGAGCGCGATGATGTCCTCGAAGCGGTCGGGCTGCGCGTCCTTCAGCATCCCCTGCATGCCGCGGCTTTCCAGCTGGAACACGGCGACCGTGTTGGCCTTCTTGAGAATCTGGAACGACGCCGGATCGTCGAGCGGCACCTGCGCGAGCGACCAGTTCTCCTTGCTCGGATCGAGACGGCGGATGTAGCGCTCGGCCCAGTCGAGGATCGTGAGCGTCGTCAGCCCCAGAAAGTCGAACTTCACGAGGCCGACGGCTTCGACGTCGTCCTTGTCGTACTGGCTGACGACGCCGCCGTCGTCGCCCTGCGTGTAGAGCGGGCAGAAGTCCGTCAGCTTGCCGGGCGCGATCAGCACGCCGCCCGCGTGCATGCCGACGTTGCGCGTCAGGCCCTCGACGCGCTGCGCGAGATCGAGCAACTGGTGGACTTCGTCCTCGTTGTCGTAGCGCTCCTGCAACAGCGGCTCTTCCTTCATCGCGTCGGCGATCGTCACGTGCTTGCCCGGCTTGAACGGGATCAGCTTCGCGACGCCGTCGGTGAACATGTAGCCGAGATCGAGCACGCGGCCGATGTCGCGCACGGCCGCCTTCGCGGCCATCGTGCCGAAGGTGGCGATCTGCGACACCGCGTCCGCGCCGTACTTCTCCTTCACGTACTGGATCACGCGGTCGCGCCCGTGCTGGCAGAAGTCGATGTCGAAGTCCGGCATCGACACCCGCTCCGGGTTCAGGAAGCGCTCGAACAGCAGGTTGTAGCGCAGCGGATCGAGATCCGTGATGCCGAGCGAATACGCGACGAGCGAGCCCGCGCCCGAGCCCCGCCCGGGGCCCACCGGCACGCCGTTGTTCTTCGCCCAGTTGATGAAGTCCGCGACGATCAGGAAGTAGCCTGGGAAGCCCATCTTCTTGATCGTGCCGCACTCGAAATCGAGACGCTGGTTGTACTTGTCGCGCTGCGCTTCACGCTCGGCCTCGTCCGGATAGAGCTGCGCGAGGCGCTTCTCGAGCCCTTCCTGCGACAGCTGCACGAGGTAGTCGTCGAGCGACATACCGTCGGGCGTCGGAAAGAGCGGCAGCTTCGGCTTGCCGAGCTCGAGCGTCAGGTTGCAGCGCTTCGCGATCTCGACCGTGTTCGCGAGCGCCGAGGGCAGATCGGCGAACAGCGCGGCCATGTCGCCCTGCGTGCGGAAGAACTGCTCGGTCGTGAAGCGCTTCTGACGGCGCGGATTCGCGAGGATATCGCCTTCCGAGATGCACACGCGCGCCTCGTGCGCGGTGAAATCGTCGGCCGTCATGTATTGCAGCGGATGCGTCGCGACGACGGGCAGCTTCAGCTCGGCCGCGATCGTCACCGCCTGCTGGATGTACGCTTCCGCGCCCGGCTGGCCGTAGCGCTGCAATTCGAGATAGAAGCCGCCCGGAAACACCTGCGCCCAGCGCTGCGCGTGGCGGCGCGCGGCCGCCTCGTTGCCCGCCGCGAGCGCGAGGCCGATATCGCCCTGCTGCGCGCCGGACAGCGCGAGCAGCCCGTCGGCGAGCTCGCCTTCGAGCCAGCTCGCGTCGAGTTCCGCGCGGCCGCGGTATTGGTTCGTGAGCCACGCCTTCGACAGCAGTTCGCAGAGATTCAGGTAGCCGCGCTTGTTCTTGACGAGCAGCAGCAGCCGCGACGGCTTGTCGCGATCGTCGCGGTTGGTGATCCAGACGTCGCAGCCGGCGATCGGCTTGATGCCCGCGTCGCGGGCTTCCTTGTAGAAACGGACGAGACCGAACGCGTTGCCGAGGTCGGTCAGGGCGAGCGCGCCCTGACCGTCTTCGGCCGCCGACTTGACGATATCGTCGAGACGCACGATGCCGTCGGCAATCGAGAATTCGGAGTGGACGCGGAGATGAACGAAACGGGGATCTGACATGGGCGCTATTGTAGCCGCCCCGGGGGCCCGGCATCGTTCGCGGCGGCCAAAAAAACGCCGCGCCGGCCGTTCGGCCGAGTGCCGGCGCGGGCCCGCGGGCGGCGAAGCCACGCGCGAAGGCGATCCGCCGGCTTGCCAGAAGCGGCTCCGCCACGTTGCCGTGCGACGCCGTCGCGCGCCGTCCTTTCGGCCAACTGCGGATAGCCGCGCGGTTTGCGGGATAATACGGTTTTTCCGTTTTCGTCCGCTTGCGCCCGACCGCCCGCCGCGCCCGTTTCGCGCGGCCTCGCCGTCGGGCCGCAGCCGCCTCACCGTCCGAACCTCATGACCACCGTCAATCTCGCCGCCTACCGTTTCGTCTCGCTCGACTCGATCGAGCAATGGCGGCCGCTCATCACCGCGCGCTGCAACGCGCTCGGGCTGCGCGGCACGATCCTGCTCGCGCCCGAAGGAATCAACCTGTTCATCGCGGGCTCGCGCGGCGCGACCGATGCGTTCGTCGATTACCTCCGCCACGATCCGCTGTTCGAAGGCAAGTTCGCGGATCTGCCGTTCAAGGAAAGCCTGTCCGATTCGCAGCCGTTCCGCCGGATGCTCGTGCGCCTGAAGCGCGAGATCATCACGATGAAGAAGCCGGCGATCAAGCCGGAACTCGGCCGCGCGCCGTCCGTCGACGCGCGCATGCTGAAGGCGTGGCTCGACCGGGGCCACGACGACGCGGGCCGCCCCGTCGTGATGCTCGATACGCGCAATGCGTTCGAAGTCGACGTCGGCACGTTCGACAATGCGCTCGACTACCGGATCGACAAGTTCAGCCAGTTTCCCGGCGTGATCGAGGCGAATCGCGCGGACCTCGAGGGCAAGACCGTCGTGTCGTTCTGCACGGGCGGCATTCGCTGCGAGAAGGCGGCGATCCACATGAAGGACGTCGGCATCGAGAACGTCTACCAGCTCGAAGGCGGAATCCTCAAGTATTTCGAGGAAGTCGGCGGCGCGCATTACCACGGCGACTGCTTCGTGTTCGATTACCGCACCGCGCTCAACCCGCAACTCGCGCCGACGGCCGACGTCACATGCTTCGCATGCCGCGCGGTCGTGCCGGCCGACGCGCAACAATCGCCGCTGTACGTGCCCGGCAAGTCCTGCCCCGCATGCCATCCGGGCGACCAGGGCCGGCGCGCGGACCATCGCGCCGACCCGGCGCACGCAGCGTGACGCCGCGCGCGCTCTGATCCGCTACGCCGCGCGTCGCATCGGATGACACGCTATCGCGGCCGCTTCGCGCCGTCGCCCACCGGCCCCCTGCACTTCGGCTCGCTCGTCGGCGCGCTCGCGAGCTGGCTCGACGCGCGCGCGTGGGGCGGCGCGTGGCTCGTGCGGATCGAGGACATCGACGGGCCGCGCACGGTGCCCGGCGCAGCCGAAGCGATTCTCGCGACGCTGCGCGGCTTCGGCTTCGTTCCCGACGAGCCGGCCGTCTGGCAAAGCGCGCGCGTCGCGCACTACGAAGCGGCGCTCGCGCGGCTCACCGCTGCAGGGCTCGTCTACCCATGCGGCTGCTCGCGCAAGGAGATCGCCGATTCGCTGCGCGCCGCGCACGAGCGGCACACGACGCTCGCGTATCCCGGCACCTGCCGCGCGGGCCTGCACGGCAAGGCCGCGCGCGCATGGCGGCTGCGCGTGCCGGACGGCGCGGCGGCCGTCATCACGTTCGACGATCGCTGGCAGCGCGCGCAGACCCAGGATCTCGCGACCGAAGTCGGCGACTTCGTGCTCAAGCGCGCGGACGGACAATGGGCGTATCAGCTCGCGGTCGTCGTCGACGATGGCGATGCGAACATCACGCACGTCGTGCGCGGCGCCGACCTGCTCGACTCGACCGCTCGCCAGATTTACCTGCAGCGCTGCCTCGGACTGCCGACGCCGCGCTATTTGCACGTGCCCGTCGTCGTCGATGCGAACGGCGAAAAGCTCAGCAAGCAGACGGGCGCGGCGGCGCTCGATCCCGCCGCCCCGCTGCCCGCGCTCGCCGCGGCCGCGCGGCATTTGGGGCTCGCGCTCGACGGCGCCGCGTGCGTGTCGCTCGACGCGTTCCAGCCGGCCGCGATCGCCGCGTGGGACGCGCGCTTCGGGCCGAACGCGCGTCGCTGAGAGCCCCCCGGCGGGCCTCGGCCGCCTCTTCGCTTCGGCAGTCTCCCGGCTGCGCCGTGCGCGATCGCCGATTCGCGGACATCACGCGCCCCCGTCGCCGCGCCACCGCCCGCGCCTCGCCGAACCGGGCGATTCCACCCCGATCCCGGCCGCGACCGCGGCCCTTCGCCGTCACGGCTCCGATCACCCTGCCGCTCACCGCCTGCGCAAAAAGAAAGGGCGGATGCCTGCGCGTCCGCCCCTCGTCTCATCGGTTCCGCGCCGCGTTTCCGGCGCCCGACGTCCGATTCCGCATCAAGACGACGTCTTGCGCGGCATCCCGAAGCCGCCCAGCAGCGCGGCGAGCGGCTGCTTCGGCGCCTTTTTCTCCGGCTGCGCCGGCTTCGCCTCTTCCGGCTGGTTAGCGGACGACGACGGCACGTACGGCTTCAGGAAGAAATCGTCGATCGGCGCTTCGCGGCGCGGATGATGCGCGCGCTCGCCGCCCGCCGAGCGGCGGCCGGCCGATGCGCCGCGGCGCTCGTCGCGCTCGCGTTCGCGGCGGCCGCCGCGCTCGTCGTGGCGATGGCGCGGCAGGTCGAGCTCGAGCGTTTCGAGCGACAGTGTCCGCTTGATCAGCTTCTCGATGTCGGCGAGTTGCTTGCGCTCGTTCGGGCTGCACAGCGACAGCGCGTCGCCCGACGCGCCCGCGCGCCCGGTGCGGCCGATCCGGTGCACATAGTCTTCCGCATTGAACGGCAGATCGAAGTTGATGACGGCCGGCAGTTCGGCGATGTCGAGGCCGCGCGCGGCGACGTCGGTCGCGACGAGCGCTTCGATCTCGCCGCGCTTGAACGCGTCGAGCGCCTGCATCCGCTCGCTCTGCGAACGGTCCCCGTGAATCGCGGCCGCGACGATGCCGTCGCGCTCGATCTGGCGCGCGAGGCGGCTCGCGCCGATCTTGCTGTTGCAGAACACGATCACCTGCTTGAGCGAGCGATCGCGGATCAGCTTGACGACGGCCGCCTGCTTGTCGCCTTCGGCGACGTCGTAGACGATCTGCGTGACGGTCGACGCGGCCGCGTTGCTGCGCGCGACCTCGATCGTCTGCGGATTGCGCAGGTAGGTCGACGCGAGCTTCTTGATCTCGGGCGAGAACGTCGCCGAGAAAAGCAGCGTCTGACGCTCTTTCGGCAGCAGGTTCAGAATTCGCTGCAGATCGGGCAGGAAACCCATGTCGAGCATCCGGTCCGCCTCGTCGAGCACGAGGATCTGCACCTGGCCGAGATTCGCGGTCTTCTGCTGAACGTGGTCGAGCAGGCGCCCGGGCGTCGCGATCAGGATCTCGACGCCGCGACGCAGTTCGGCCATCTGCGGGTTCATGTCGACGCCGCCGAACACGACGGCGCTGCGCAGCGGCGTGTGCTTCGCATACGCATGCACGTTCGCGGCGACCTGGTCGGCAAGCTCGCGGGTCGGCGTGAGAATCAGCGCGCGCACCGGGTGGCGCGCCGGCGACGCGCTCGTGTTCGCCTGCGGCAGCAGCCGCTGGATGATCGGCAGCGAGAAGCTCGCGGTCTTGCCGGTGCCGGTCTGCGCGGCGCCCATCACGTCGCGGCCGGACAGCACGACCGGAATCGCGTTCGCCTGGATCGGCGTCGGCGTCGTATAGCCCTGCTCGGCAATCGCTCTCAGGATCTCGGCGGCAAGGCCGAATTGATCGAACGTCGCGTCGACAGGCTTGGCAACAGAATCGGACATGGTGGCGTTTCGCTCAAAAGGCGCGGCGGGACATCCAGCGCACGACCTGCTCGCTCGCGAGACAGGCGACGCAACCCACTTCGGAATGAACACGAAGCCGCGGCGCGCCGCAGGGCGCCGCCGGCGCTTGAGGCCATCCGGGCCGCGCGCGAGGCTTCGTCCGGCAGGAGCGCCGGCAGAAAGGGCGTTATTGTAGCATCCCTCGCGAATCGGCTCGGTCGGCGGGCAGGCATCGGCGATCGGCTCGGCCCGGCCGCCGATGCGTGCCACGGCGCGGCGGCCGTCCCGTCATGCGCGCCGCCGTGCGATGCGGCGCATTCGCCGGTCCGGCGACGCCGCCCGGTCGCGGACTCGCCTTGCCGAAGCGTTTCGCGCAGCGGCGTGTTTCGGGCACGCCGCCGCGTCGATGCTTCGACCGCCCCCGCGCCGCCGGCCCGGCCCCACGCGAGAGCGCAGCGGACGCGCGGAACAAGCTCACCCGCCGCGGCGCCGGCAAAGCCGACGCACGCCCCGGCGCTCAGCCGTTCCCGCGCTTCTTGCGAATCTCGCTGCAGTCGCCCAGCACGGGCGGCGCGTTCTCGCCCGCGATTTCGTCGTACAGGTTCGCGTCGCGCCCCTTCGTCCACCAGACGTAGCGGCCCGCCTGATAGCGCACGCCCGACGCCGATACGGTGTCGACGAACAGCAGCCGCATGCCGTTGACCGGCACGAGCGCGAAGCTCTGGCCGTTGCCCGCGCGCCAGTACGACACCCGCACCGGCTTCGGCTCGTTCGCGCACCGATAGACGACGGTGTCGCGCGCGTCGGCGTCGATCTCCTCGACGGTCAGCCGCGCCGCATGTGCGGCGCTAGCGGCGGCGCACAGACCGGCGATGCCGATCGCCGTCAGCGTTTTCTTGTTCATGTCCTTCCTCGTCAAGCGATGGGGGCGAGCCGCGCGAGCGCCGCGCGCCGCCCCCTCAATCCGGATCGATGACGCCCGCGCACGCGTCGGTCGGCGCGGCCGCGACGTGGCCGACCAAGGGCACGATCTTCAGCCCCGCCGACGCAACCCGGCACGGCGCGGCGGCGAGCCCGCAGCCCGCCGTTGACGCGCACCATGCAACGATCAACATCCACTTCATTGCAACCTCCTCGTCCGGCCTCGCCGCGCGCAAGCGCGCCGCATCGGGCCGGCAACCACGACTGCTGCGAACGCAGCGGCTCACGGCGCGACCGGCACGATCCGGTCGCAGCGCACGCCGCCGTTCGTCAGCGCGCGGACACGGGACGCACCGCGGCGGCCGCCCGCTTCGCGCGCTCGCGCGCTTCGTCGACGTTCGCGCCCGTCGCGAGCGCGACGCCCATCCGGCGCTTCGCGAAGCTCTCGGGCTTGCCGAACAGCCGCAGGTCGGCGCCCGGCACCGCGAGCGCGTCGCGCACGCCTTCGAATGCGATGCCCGCCTCGTCGAGCCCGCCGTAGATCACGGCCGACGCGGCGGGCGTCGCGAGCGCCGGCTCGACCGGCAGGCCGAGGATCGCGCGCGCATGCAATTCGAACTCCGACTGGCGCTGCGACGCGAGCGTCACGAGCCCCGTGTCGTGCGGGCGCGGGCTCACCTCGGAGAACCAGACATCGTCGCCGCGCACGAACAGCTCGACGCCGAAGATCCCGCGGCCGCCGAGCGCGCTCGTCACGCGATGCGCGATGTCGCGCGAGCGTTCGAGCGCCTTCGCGCTCATCGGCTGCGGCTGCCACGATTCGACATAGTCGCCCGCGACCTGCACATGCCCGATCGGCTCGCAGAAATAGGTGCGCGTCTTGAGGCTCGCCGGATCGATCGCGCGCACCGTGAGCTGCGTGATCTCGTAATCGAACTGCACGAAGCCCTCGACGATCACGCGGCCGTGATTCACGCGCCCGCCCGCCATCGCGTACTGCCACGCGGGCTCGACGTCGGCGTCGCTCCTCACGACCGACTGCCCCTTGCCCGACGACGACATCACGGGCTTCACGACGCACGGAAAACCGATCTGCGCGACGGCCGCCCTGAACGCGTCGAACGACTGCGCGAACGCGTACGGCGACGTGGGCAGCCCAAGCTCCTCGGCCGCGAGCCGGCGGATGCCCTCGCGATTCATCGTGAGCTGCGTCGCGCGCGCGGTCGGGATCACCTCGGCGACGCCCGCCGCTTCGATCTCGGCGAGCGCGTCGGTCGCAATCGCCTCGATTTCCGGCACGACGAGATGCGCACGCTCCGCGTCGACGAGCGCGCGCAGCGCGTCCGGGTCCGTCATGTCGATCACGTGCGCGCGATGCGCGACCTGATGCCCGGGTGCGTTCGGATAGCGGTCGACGGCGATCACTTCGACGCCGAGCCGCTGCAACGCGATGATGACTTCCTTGCCCAACTCGCCCGCGCCGAGCAGCATGACGCGCGTGGCGGACGGCGAAAGCGGCGTGCCGAGCCGCTGACCGATCTGCATGAGATTTCCCGCTGGATGATGGATGGCGAAAACGACTTGCGATGCTAACACGCGAGGCACGCGCGCCGCCCGTCGCCCGGGCCTCGCGCGACGGGTCGCCGGCCGGCGCGGCCTGACGCGCGCGAGCGGCAGGCCGCGCGCGTTGCGCATGCGCTCGGCATCGCGCCCCGCGCATCGAAACGGCCGGCGAAACAGACGGCGAAACGGCCGGTTCATCGCAGTCGCAGCTACGACGCGTGGGAGCCGGGATCGCCATCTCGCGCCTCCTGCGTTCCCCATGACCGCCGCGTCGCTCGGCGGTCATCGCAACGCCCGCGGCTTCAAGCGCGCTCGCCGCGATCAGCCGGCCCGCGATCCGCCGACAGCGCATCCGGCGCCGCGAACTCCGAGACCTTCCCATTGCCGGGCAATGCGCCGCCCGGCACGTCGACGACCTCCGCGGCAAGCGCCATGAGCACGACGAACACGACGAACACGATGAGCCCAACGAGCCCGACGAGCGCAACGCGCACGCGCCGCCTTTTCCCTCGCTCGCCGCGTCTTGCGGCAATTGCGCGCCGACCGTTCGCGACGCGCCGCATTGCCGCCGAATCGAGCAAGAAACACGTCGCATCATCGCCGAGAAACGCATGAACGAACGCGTGCGGCGACTGTCCGCTCGCGTCCGACGACGCGAGTGCGTTACCCTTACGGCTTCGCCCGCAACATTGAAGAATTCGAAGAGGAACGAGGTCATGTTCAATTCATCCGCAGCCGCGCGCATCGCAGCCGCGCACGTGCGCCTTCGCATCGTCCGCTCGCTGCGCGCGCCGCTCGGCGCGCTGACCGTCGCCGCGCTTCTCGCCGCCTGCACGATGCCGACTCATCCCGATTCGGGCGCCCCCGCCCCTGATCCGTTCAATCCCGCGACGATCCAGCTGATCGACGACACGAGCTGGGAGCTCGTCGGCTGGCGCAACGCCGACGGCTCGGCGCGCGACATCCCGCACGGCGACAACGGCGAGCCGATCAAGCTCGCGCTGTCGACGAAAACGGGCGTGCGGCGCGCGGCCGGCTTCTCGGGCTGCAACCGTTACATGGGCACCTACGACGTGAAGAACGGCGTGCTCGCGTTCGGCCCGCTCGCCGGCACGCGAATGGCGTGCGTCGCTCCCGCGCGCGCCGCGCTCGAGCGCGACTACCTCGCCGCGCTCGGCCACATCTCGAAGGCCGGCGTGCAGATGCGCGCCCCGCAGCAGCTGATCATCATCACCGACGACGGCGCGACGCTGACGTTCGCGCGACGCGACAGCGAGTAAGCGCCGCGCGCGGCGCGGCGAACGGCCCTGCCGGCGAACCGGGCGGCAGGCGCGATCCGCCGCGCCGCGCTCGCACCGCTCCCGAGTACATCTACGTCGACCGGTTAAACTCGACGGCGTCGCGCGTCGCGCCCCGTCCTCCTCCTGTTTCTGAGCATGCAAACGGTAGTCCTCGGCTGGTTCGGCTTCTCGGCCGTCTGGTTCATTCCTCTTTTCTGGCGGCTCGTCAAGGCGTCGCTGCCGGGCGGCGGCGGCCTCGCGGGCCCCGGCTCGATCCGGCTATGGCTCGGCTTCTTCTGCGTGCTGATCGCGAGTTGCACGCTCGCGACCGCGCTGTCGGGCAACGCGGCGACGAACGCGCTCGGCCACGCGCTCGCGGGCGGCTTCGAGCACGTGTTCGGTCACGTCGGCACCCCGTTCGCGATGGTCGCGCTGTTCGTCGTCGGGCTGCCGTGGCTCGTCGGCGTCCGCTGGCGGCAGGTGAACACATGGCTCGACGCGTCGTTCGGCATCCGCTTCGCGCGCGAGCGCGGCGACGAGGAATCGCGCGGCGTGGCGGACCTGCCGCGCGCCGCGTTGCACCGCGACGACGACCGGCGGGTGCGCCGCGCGGCCGACGTACAGCCGACGACCGCGCACACGGTCAACTCGATGGCACCGCGCCAGAACGGCCGTTATGCGCGCCCGACGCTCTGGAAGCCGAACGACGCGCAGCGCGGCGACCGGCGCAACGCGCCCGCGGGCGGCGCGGCGCGCGCCGCGGTCGAACCGACCGCGCCCGCCGGCTGGCTCAAGCCGGGCACGCAGTCGCGGGGCGCGTCATCGGCGGCGGTGGCGGCGGGAGCGATGGCAGCCGGCGTCGCGAAAGCAGCCCACACCGGCTCGTCGACGGCCGGCTTCGCAAAAACTGCCGGCACCATCGCGTCGGCGAGCGAGCCGGCGAAAACGGCGGGCATCGCGACGCCCGCCAACGGCGCGCCAAAGGCGGCCAATCCGGCGCCAGCGCCGAGCGGCATGCCGAAGGCCGCGAGTCTCGCGATGCCGGGAAGCGGCGCCATGAAAACGCAGGCGCCCATTCCGGCCACGCCCGCGACGACCGTCGCCGCGAAGCCTG
This sequence comes from Burkholderia thailandensis E264, assembly GCF_000012365.1. Taxonomy (NCBI): domain Bacteria; kingdom Pseudomonadati; phylum Pseudomonadota; class Betaproteobacteria; order Burkholderiales; family Burkholderiaceae; genus Burkholderia; species Burkholderia thailandensis. The sequence goes on along the minus strand of NC_007651.1, from coordinate 1,108,485 downwards.
CCTCGGCGACGACGCCGTCGGGCGGACTTTCGAAGGCGTCGAGCGTCGCCGCATCGACGGGCGGAACGGCCGCGCCGCTCGGCGCCCCCGTTTCGTCGGCGACCTCCCCCGCCGCGTTCGCGCCGGCCGCGATCGGCATCGCGAAGCCGATCGGATCGACCGCCGCCGTCGCGGCGATCGGCAAACGCGCGCAAGCGCGCCCGGCCACGCCCGATCCTCGCTTCGCGCCGCGCCGCCCGGCGACGCAGGCCGCCGTGTCGGCGGCCCGCAACCGGCCGATGACGTTCACGCCGTCGCGACAGGCAACCGTCGCGGCGCGCAACGGCGTCGCGGCGACGCCGCAACCCGTGGCCCGCTCGCAGACGGCGGCACCGGCTGCCGAGATCGCGCGCAAGCGGCCGGCCGCCCCGGCGCGCGCGCCGCTCTATGCGTGGAACGAGAAGCCCGCGGAACGCATCGCGCCCGCGGCGAGCGTGCACGAGACACTGCGCTCGATCGAGGCAAGCGCCGCGCAATGGACCGCGCTGGCGGGCGCGACGGGCGCGGCCGCCGCGCCGGAGGCGGCGTGCGAACCCGCGCTTGCCCCGGCCGCGCGGTCGGGCGATGCGGCAATGCAGGCAGCGTCGGGCATGCACGCGCCGACGACCGTGGAAACCGCCGCCGTCGCGATTCCTGCGGGCACCGCAACGGCGGTGCCGCCGGTTGACGATCGGGTTGCGCCGGACATCGCCGCCGACGTCACCTGCGCGGCCGAGGACGGCGCAGCCGAAGCGGTCGAAGCAGTCGAAGCGGTCGAAGCGGTCGAAGCGGTCGAAGCGGCAACGGTACCCGCGACGCCTGCCGTCATCGGCTCCAGTGCGATCGCGAACGCTCGCGCGGCTGCGTCGGCCGTCGCCCCCGCTTCCGGCGGCGTCGGCACGCGTATCGCGCATGGCCACGAAACGCGCCTGTCCGTCGAGGCGGCGCCGACGGCCACCGAAGATGCGCGTCATGCCGACGCGTCGTTCGCACTCGACGCCGCCGCCGCCGGCGCGGCCGTCGGAAACGCTGTTCCTGGCGTCGACGTCGCCGCCACCGTCGACGAATCGGCAAAGCAAAGCCCCCTGCCGTCCGCCGCCCCGGCGAGCGGTGCGGCCGCGCCCCTGGCGGCATCGGCCACATCGAGCGGCGCGGCCGCCACGCAACCGGTCGCTGCGGCAACACCGGCGCCGACGGCAACGTCCGAAACCTCCGACGCCACCGATGCAAAGGATGCGATCGGCGCGGCCGATACGAAGCCGCAGGCCGTCGTCGCGCAGCATGCACCGGCAATCGCCGCCGCCGACCGGCCGCCGTCGACGGTGCACCCCGCGAGTGCCGCCGCCGTCGCGAACGATAACGCACGGCATCCCGTCGCCGCGCCGGCTTCGCCGTCCGCTGCCGCAGCCGCGATTGATGCCGCCGCCCAAGCCCCGAAGACGAACGCCGGCGCGATAGATCGCCAGTCGATCGGAGCCGTGAGCGGCGAGACCGCCCACGCCGTTGCGCAGCCGGCCGTCGCCGCCGCTTCGCATGCGGCGGCGCGTGTGTCGCCCGCGATCGCCGACCTGCGGCATGCGCTCGCGCCATGGGAGGACGCGCGCGATACCGCCGCCGCGGCCGCGACTTCCGCACCCGCGCCAACCGAATCGCGCGCGCAACCGCAATCGCCGCAAGGCACGACTCAAAGCGTGGCGGCGCCCGCCCCTGACAAGACCGAGGCAGCCGCATCGAACGGCTCGACCGTCCCAAGCGCGTCTGCTTCGGCCGTGTCGCCGGCAGCCCCGGCGACGTCGAGCGCCGCGGCGGCGCCGGTCGCTCCTGCATCGTCCGCCACGCAAACGTCGACAGGCAACGCGGCAGGCGCAGCCGGCATCGCCGGGGCCGCATTCGGCATGCTCGACGCGGCCCGCGCAGCCGCCGCGACGGCGTCGGCCGCAGCGGCAAGCGCGAGCGCCACGACGCCGGCTGTCGGCACGCCCGGGGGCGATCGAGCCGCGTCCACCGCCGCGGCTGCTTCGTCGGCCGGCGCACCGGGCATGGCCGCGCCGAATGCCGACGCTGCCGACGCCGCCGGCTCGGCCGGCGCGCTGCCGAACGTGTCGAATGCGACGCCGTCCGGCAGCACCAAGCCGAGCGCCGCTTCGTCAGGCGTCGCCGTGACTGGCACCGCCGCGCCGAGCCCCGTCTCACCGAACGTGGCGTCCGCTCTTCCCGTCGCATCGAATTCGATCGCGCCGCCCGCCGGCGCGCCGGCTGTCGCGCCCGCCGCAAGCATTCCGGCGCTTGCGCCGACAGGTGTCGCGCCCTGGGTGGCCTCCTCGACGATCAGCGTCTCGCCGAGCGTCGCCCCCGCATCTGCCGTCGGGTCGACCGCGATCGCGTCGCCCGCCCGCGCACCGGCCGCCGTGCCGCCCGCGAGCACGCCGGCCTTCGCTTCGACGGGCATCGCGCCCCCGATCGCGGCCGCGCCCGCGCAGCCCGCCCCGACGCAGCCCGCCATCGCCGCGCCCGCGCCGGTCCCGCCCGGCCATGCACCGAATCCGTCGGCCGGGCCGGGCTTTGCCGCGCCATACGGCGCGGCACCGAGCCAACTCGCGCCGTCCGCGGCGGCTCCCGCTGCCGGCGGGCCTGCCGTCGCGACACCCGGCGGCGTCGCGCCGTCCATCGTCGCGCCGAGCGCGCCCTTGCCGAGCGCGACGCCGTTGCCGCACGCCGCCGCGCCGGAAGTTGCGGGGACCACGGGAAGCGCCGCCGCGCCGGGCACGCCGCAAGCGCCTGCCCCCGCCACGCCGACGCCGCCCGCCTCCCCGCAGCCGCACGCCGCGCCCGTCCCCGCCGCCGTGCCCGCCCGCCCGCCCGCGCCGAACGCGTTCGAGTTCCACGCGCCCGCCGCGTCGAACGTCGAGTTGCCGACGCTCGACCTGCTCGAGCCCGCCTCCGACGCGATCGAAGCGATCTCCGACGAGCACCTCGCGCAAACCGGCCAAATCATCGAGCAGCGCCTGCAGGAGTTCAAGGTGCCGGTGACGGTCGTCGGCGCGTCGGCGGGCCCCGTGATCACGCGCTTCGAGATCGAGCCCGCGCTCGGCGTACGCGGCAGCCAGATCGTCGGCCTGATGAAGGACCTGTCGCGCGGCCTCGGCCTCACGTCGATCCGCGTCGTCGAGACGATTCCCGGCAAGACCTGCATGGGCCTCGAGCTGCCGAACGCGAAGCGCCAGATGATCCGCCTGTCGGAAATCCTCGCGTCGCGCCAGTATCAGCACTCGGCGTCGCAGCTCACGATCGCGATGGGCAAGGACATCACCGGCAACCCGGTCGTCACCGATCTCGCGAAGGCGCCGCACATGCTCGTCGCCGGCACGACGGGCTCGGGCAAGTCGGTCGCGATCAACGCGATGATCCTGTCTCTGCTGTACAAGGCGACGCCCGAGGACGTGCGACTCATCATGATCGACCCGAAGATGCTCGAGCTGTCGGTCTACGAAGGCATCCCGCATCTGCTCGCGCCCGTCGTCACCGACATGAAGCTCGCCGCGAACGCGCTCAACTGGTGCGTCGGCGAGATGGAGAAGCGCTACCGGCTGATGTCCGCGCTAGGCGTGCGCAATCTCGCGAGCTTCAACCAGAAGATCCGCGACGCCGCCGCGAAGGAAAAGAAGATCGGCAACCCGTTCTCGCTGACGCCGGAAGACCCCGAGCCGCTGTCCACGCTGCCCCTCATCGTCGTCGTGATCGACGAGCTCGCCGATCTGATGATGGTCGCCGGCAAGAAGATCGAGGAGCTGATCGCGCGGCTCGCGCAGAAGGCGCGCGCGGCCGGCATCCATCTGATTCTCGCGACGCAGCGTCCGTCCGTCGACGTGATCACGGGCCTCATCAAGGCGAACATTCCGACGCGCGTCGCGTTCCAGGTGTCGTCGAAGATCGACTCGCGCACGATTCTCGATCAGATGGGCGCCGAATCGCTGCTCGGCCAGGGCGACATGCTGTTCCTGCCGCCCGGCACCGGCTACCCGCAGCGCGTGCACGGCGCGTTCGTCGCCGACGAGGAAGTGCACCGGATCGTCGAATACCTGAAGCAGTTCGGCGAGCCGCAGTACGAGGAAGGCATTCTCGACGGGCCGAGCGCGGAAGGCGGCGCGCAGGACCTGTTCGGCGAAGCGCCGGATGCGGAAGCCGATCCGCTCTACGACGAGGCGGTCGCGTTCGTCGTGCGCACGCGGCGCGCGTCGATCTCGTCGGTGCAGCGGCAGTTGCGCATCGGCTACAACCGCGCGGCGCGGCTCGTCGAGCAGATGGAGGCGGCCGGCCTCGTGTCGCCGATGGGCATCAACGGCAGCCGCGAAGTGCTCGCGCCGCCGCTGCCCGAGTAAGCGCGGCGGGACGCGGCTTCGATGCCGCCGCGCCGCGCGACGCAGCGCGGCAAGAGAAAACCCCTCGTCCGTGCGCACAGTGCGGCGGCGAGGGGTTTTTGATGATTGGCCGATCGACGTGGACGATCTGCCGATCGAAGCGGTCGCGGCGCATGTATTGCCTCGAGCTCGACCGCGCCGATCCGGCGTGCCGGCCACGCCGACGCTCACGCGCGCGCCGCGCCGTCCGGCGTCACGGCGTTACTGCACCGGCACGAACTTGAAATCGACCGGCTTGTCGATCTTGATCTGCGCCGGATTCGGCTCGAGGCGGCCGCTCGCGACATCGCGCCGGAACACGAACACGCTGTCGCTATCCTGGTTGCCGACGATGAGCCACTTGCCGCTCGGATCGATCGCGAACTCGCGCGGCGTCTTGCCCAGGCTCGACTGCCGGCCGACGAGCTTGAGCTTGCCGTCGGCCGCGTTCACCGCGTAGATCACGATGTCGTTCGCGTCGCCGCGATTGGTCGCGTACAGAAAGCGTCCGTCCGGCGACAAATGCAGCGCGCCGCCGCCCACCTTGCCCGCGAATCCCGGCGCCGTCATCGGCACGGTCTCGACATGCGCGAGCCGGCCGTCGTCATAGCGATACACATCGACCGACGCGTTCAGCTCGCTGGTCACGTACGCGAACCGCCCGTTCGCGCTGAACACCAGATGGCGCGGGCCCGAGCCCGCCTTCACGAGCGTGTAGCGCGACTCGGTCGGGCCGATGAGGCCGCGGCTGCCGTCCGGGGTGTAGCGGTACGAGTAGAGCTTGTCCACGCCGAGGTCCTGCACGAACAGGTACTTGCCGTCCGGCGAGAACACGGTCGAGTGGACGTGCGCGCCGTCCTGCCGCCCCTTCACAGGGCCCGAGCCCTCGTGATGCACGTTCAGCACCGCGGCGCCGAGCGCGCCCGTCGCCTCGACCGGAAACACCGAGAAGCTGCCGCCCGGATCGGACGCGACCGAATAGTTCGCCGCGACGAGATATCGTCCGTCCGGCGACAGGCTCAGATAGCACGGGTCGTTGCCTTCCGACGACACGCGGTTGACGAATTTGAGCGCGCCCGTCTTCGCGTCGAAGTCGAACGCGCTGACGCCGCCGCGCACGCTCGCGGGGCCGGCGTCGCCCGGCAGCTCGTTGACCGCGTACACGTGGCGGCCGTCGCGGCTCGCGACGAGGTACGACGGGTTCTCGGTCTTCGCCGACGACACGGGCGTCGCGCGGCCCGAGTCGGTATCGAAGCGATACACGTAGATGCCGTCGCTGCCCGAGCCCGTGTAGGTGCCGACGAGCAGGTTGTACACGCCGCCCGCGGGGCCGGCGCTTGCGTCCTGCGCGAATGCGGGATTGCCGAAAAGCGGCAGCGCGAGCGCGAAACCTTTCATCCAGTGGCTCAACCTAAGCGGGAAAGCGAACGACGAAGGCGCGTGAGCGCGTCGGGTCATCGGAACCTCCTTGCATCGATCTGTCTCAAGTGATGTGATGTTGCGAAGCGCGGGCCGCCCTGACGCCCGCGTCGCGCCGTCCGCCGAGTATACGGGCCCGTGCTTGCCGCCGTACAGCGCGGCGCGCAAGTGCCCAGATCGTGAAACGACAAGGATTGCTGGAGGATCGCCGCCCATGCCCGCCCTCATCGAAGACTACGCCCTCGTCGGCGACGGCCACACGGCCGCGCTGATCTCCCGCGACGGCTCGGTCGACTGGCTGTGCTGGCCCCGTTTCGATTCCGGCGCGTGCTTCGCGGCGCTCGTCGGCACCCCGGAGAACGGCCGCTGGCTCGTCGCGCCCGCCGACGACGTGCGCGTGAGCGCGACGTCGCGCCGCTACCGCGGCGACACGCTGATCCTCGAAACCGACTACGAGAGCGACGAAGGCGCCGTCACCGTGATCGATTTCATGCCGCCGGGCAGCGGCTGGTCGGAGCTCGTGCGGATCGTCGTCGGCCGGCGCGGCGAGATGAAGATGCAGATGCAGCTCGTGTTGCGTTTCGACTATGGCTTCTCGGTGCCGTGGGTCACGCGGCTGCCGCGCGAGGCGGGCGTGAAGGCGATCGCCGGCCCGGACACGGTCGTGCTGCGCACGCCCGTGCAGCTGTCGGGCGAGAACCTGCATACGGTGGCCGAATTCACGGTGAAGGCGCAGGAGCGCGTGCCGTTCTCGCTGTCCTACGCACCGTCGCACCTGAGGCTGCCGCCCGCGCGCGAGCCGCTGTCGATGCTCGCGCGCACCGAAAACTACTGGCTCGAATGGTCGGCGCGGTGCCCGGTGCGCGGCCGCTACGCGGCCGCCGTGCGCCGCTCGCTGATCACGCTGAAGGCGCTCGCGTACGAGCCGACGGGCGGCATCGTCGCCGCGCCGACGACGTCGCTGCCCGAGCAGTTGGGCGGCACCCGCAACTGGGACTACCGCTACTGCTGGCTGCGCGACGCGACGATCACGCTGCTCGCATTGATGCGCGGCGGCTACTACGACGAGGCGCGCGCGTGGCGCGCGTGGCTCGGCCGCGTGATGGCCGGCTCGCCGGAGCAGATCCAGATCATGTACGGAATCGCCGGCGAGCGGCGCCTGCCCGAAATGGAGCTCGACTGGCTGCCGGGCTATCACGATTCGCGCCCGGTGCGCATCGGCAACAACGCGGCCAACCAGTTGCAGCTCGACGTGTTCGGCGAAGTGATGTCCGCGCTGCATGTCGCGCGCGTCGGCGGCCTGCAGGCGGACGACACGGTCTGGTCGGTCCAGACGACGCTGCTCGCGCACCTCGAGAAGATCTGGCGCGAGCCGGACGAAGGCATCTGGGAAACGCGCGGCGGCCGCCGGCATTTCACGTTCTCGAAGGTGATGGCGTGGGTCGCGTTCGAGCGCGCGATCAAGTCGGCCGAGATGTTCCGGCTGCCCGCGCCGCTCGAGCGCTGGCGCGCGGTGCGCGACGAGATCCACGCGGACGTCTGCGCGAACGGGTGGAATCCGCGCATGCGCGCGTTCACGCAAAGCTACGGCAGCGACGCGCTCGACGCGAGCGTGCTGATGCTGCCGCTCGTCGGCTTCCTGCCGCCCACCGATTCGCGCATCGCGGACACGGTCGACGCGATCGAGCGCAACCTGATGCACGACGGCCTCGTGCTGCGCTACCACACGTCCGAATACGACGACGGCCTGCCGCCCGGCGAAGGCACGTTTCTCGCGTGCAGCTTCTGGCTCGTCGACAATCTCGCGCTCCTCGGCCGCATCGACGACGCGCACGCGCTCTTTCGCCGCCTGCTGTCGCTCACGAACGACCTCGGCCTGCTCGCCGAGGAATACGATCCCGCGGCGCGCCGCCAGGTAGGGAATTTCCCTCAGGCGTTCTCGCACGTCGGGCTCGTGCACACGGCGTTCAACCTGATGCATCACGAAGAGGAAATGCTGCGCGCGGCCGGCCAGCCTACGGCGGCGGACGCGGTCGCCGGACGCTAGGGCCGGTGCACGTTTGCGCGACAAACGTAAGACAAGGTCAGATGTCGAGGCAACGCTCGGAAATGCGGGTATGCTGCGTTGCGACACCCCCGAATGTCCGATATGATCAGTCGCGACTGATTCGATCTGACTAGCGAATCGCTCCGATTGCTGACTCACACGGCACGCCGCGACGCCCCGCGCCGCCTTCGCGCACCGTTCTCCCACCGGGAGCTCGCATGCTTTACCAATTTCACGAATTCCAGCGGGCGATGCTGAGCCCGCTGACCGCCTGGGCGCAAGCCGCATCCAAATCGTTCGCGAACCCGTCGAGCCCTCTTTCGCTCGTGCCGGGCGCGACGCGCCTCGCGGCGGGCTACGAATTGCTGTACCGGCTCGGCAAGGATTACGAGAAGCCCGAGTTCGGGATTCACCAGATCGTCAAGGACGGGCACAACATTCCGATCGTCGAGCAGACGATCATCGAGAAGCCGTTCTGCCGGCTGCTGCGCTTCAAGCGCTACGCGGACGATTCGGGCGCCGTCGGGCAACTGAAGGACGAGCCCGTCGTGCTCGTGTGCGCGCCGCTGTCGGGCCACCACGCCACGCTCTTGCGCGACACGGTCCGCACGCTGCTGCAGGACCACAAGGTCTACATCACCGACTGGATCGACGCGCGAATGGTGCCGGCCGAAGTCGGCCCGTTCCACCTCGACGACTACGTCGACTACATCCAGGAATTCATCCGCCATATCGGCGCGCGCAACCTGCACGTGATCTCGGTATGCCAGCCGACCGTGCCCGTGCTCGCGGCGATCTCGCTGATGGCGAGCCGCGGCGAGGACACGCCGCTCACGATGACGATGATGGGCGGGCCGATCGACGCGCGCAAGAGCCCGACGTCGGTGAATTCGCTCGCGACGAACCGCTCGCATTCGTGGTTCGAGAACAACGTGATCCACACGGTGCCGGCGAACTATCCGGGCGAAGGCCGCAAAGTCTATCCGGGCTTCCTGCAGCACACGGGCTTCGTCGCGATGAATCCGGAGCGCCACGCGCAGTCTCACTGGGACTTCTATCAGAGCCTGTTGCGCGGCGACGAGGAAGACGCCGAGGCGCACCGCCGCTTCTACGACGAATACAACGCGGTGCTCGACATGGCGGCCGAATACTATCTGGACACGATCCGCATCGTGTTCCAGGAGTTCCGCCTCGCCGAAGGCACGTGGGACATCCACGGCGAGCGCGTGAAGCCGGCCGACATCCATTCGACCGCGCTGATGACGATCGAAGGCGAACTCGACGACATCTCGGGCAGCGGCCAGACGCATGTCGCGCACGAGCTGTGCACGGGCATCCCGCAGGCGCACCGGCGCAGCCTTACCGCCGAGAAGTGCGGCCACTACGGCATCTTCTCGGGCCGCCGCTGGCGCACGATCATCTATCCGCAACTGCGCGATTTCATCCGCGAGCATGCGTCGCAGCCGAAGAAGCCGGCGCCGCAGGCCGGCCCCACGCCGACTTCGCCTTCCACGCCGCGTCAGTCGACGTCGGGCCGCGAAACGGCGAGCGCCGCGCCCGCGAAGGCGGCCGCGCTCAGGCTGACGAGCGCGAAGCGCCCTGCCGCGAAAACCCGCGCGGCGAAGCCGGCCGCCGCCAAGCGCGCCGCGACGAAGGTCGCATCGGCGCGCGCGCGCAAGGTCGCCTGACGCGCGCCGTCCGCCTCGCGCGCCGCCGGACAGCGCGCCGCTTCGCGCGACCGAGCGCGAGCGGCGCGCAATTTTCTGGGGCGGCGCGACATCTTCGCGCCGCGCTCGGCCGCATCCGGGCGCCCGGCCCGCTCAGCGCCTCAACAGAAACGCCAGCAGCAACTCGGTGTTCATCTTGATCATCTCGGCACGCTCCTGCTGCACGCTGAAATCGCGCCCGAATATCGCGGCGAGCGTGAAGCGGTTCGACACCATGTAGTAGCCGAGCCCCGATAACGTCACGTAGAACCGCAGCGGATCGATGTCGGTGCGAAAGAGCCCCGCCTTCTGACCGCGCTCGAGCACGCCGTCGAGCGTCTTGACGATCGGCGAGATCATCTCGCGGATGCGCGTCGATTTCTGCAAATAGCGCGCCTCGTGCAGGTTCTCGTTGTTGAGCAGGCGCAGCAGATCGGGATGATCGCGGTAATAGTCCCACACGAAATGCGCGAGCCGCGTGATCGCCTCGACGGGCGCGACGCCGTCCAGGTCGATCGTCCGCTCGGCCTCCATCAACGCGGAAAACGCATATTCGAGCACTGCGGTGAACAACAGCTCCTTGCTGCCGAAGTAGTAATAGAGCATGCGCTCGTTGGTTTCGGCGCGGCGCGCGATCTGATCGACTCGCGCACCGAACAGCCCCCCTGTCGCGAACTCTTCGGCCGCCGCGAGCAGGATCCGGCGCCGGGTTCCCTCTGGGTCTCTTTTGATTTTTGGCTGATTCATAGTGGCGTTTTGCTATGTGAGCCGCGTAGTCCGGCTCGCGCCGCAGGCCCCGCGTCGATCGCCGGCGGCGTGAACGGGCGCGCCATCGTTAAGGGACACCCTGCTATAGTCAAGCAAAAAAGCGTTTTGATTATGGCACATGCGTTGTTAAGCGCAATGCGAAAAATCGGCGATAATCGTCGTTTCGAGAAATATCCCGGCCGCGTTCGAACGCCCGGCTGCCGCGCCGCGCGCACGCGCCTGCCCACGTAGTCACTGTGACCGATTCCAAGACCCTCGCGGATCGCATCGAAGATCTGCTTCCCCAGACGCAATGCACGAAGTGCGGCTACGAAGGCTGTCGTCCGTACGCGGAAGCGATCGCCGCCGGCACCGCAGGCTACGATCAGTGCCCGCCGGGCGGCGCCGAAGGCGTCGTCCGGCTCGCGACGCTGCTCGGCAAGCCCGTGATCCCGCTCAATCCGGAGCACGGCGTCGAACGCCCGCGCCCCGTCGCGCTCATCGACGAGCAGCTTTGCATCGGCTGCACACTGTGCATGCAGGCGTGCCCCGTCGACGCGATCGTCGGGGCGCCGAAGCAAATGCACACGATCGTCGCCGAGCTCTGCACCGGCTGCGACCTGTGCGTGCCGCCGTGCCCCGTCGACTGCATCGCGATGATACCTGTGACGGGCGAGCAGACAGGCTGGGACGCGTGGTCGCAACAGCAGGCCGACGCCGCGCGCGCGCGGCACGATGCGCGCCTCGCGCGCCAGAAGCGCGAACGCGAGGCGGCCGAGGCGCGGGCGGCGGCGCGCCGCGCCGCAAGCGCCGCCGCGGCCGCCCCTGCGCCCACCGCAGCCGCCTCCGCGGCGCCGGCCGCCGACGATCCGGAAGCGAAGAAGCGCGCGATCATTGCCGCCGCGCTCGAACGCGCGCGCAAGAAGAAGGAAGAACTCGCCGCACAGGGCGCGGGGCCGAAGAACACCGAAGGCGTGAGCGCCGCGGTGCAGGCGCAGATCGATGCGGCCGAAGCGCGGCGGCGCCGTCTCGCCGGGCAGCGCGATCGCGAAGACGATGCGCGCCCCGCGAGCGACACGTCGCCGACCCCGAAAACGGAACCGTGACCGCATGAACGCCAACAAACGACGCGCGATCTTCGAAACGCTGCAAAGCCTCAATCCACATCCGACGACCGAGCTCGAATACACGACGCCGTTCGAACTGCTGATCGCGGTGATGTTGTCCGCGCAGGCAACCGACGTGTCGGTCAACAAGGCGATGCGCAAGATGTTCCCGGTGGCGAACACGCCGAAGAAGATCGTCGCGCTCGGCGAGGAAGGCGTCGCCGATTACATCAAGACGATTGGCCTCTTTCGGACGAAGGCGAAGAACGTCGTCGCGGCAAGCAAGCTCCTGCTCGAACGTTACGACGGCGAAGTGCCCGCCGATCGTGAAGCGCTCGAGAGCCTGCCGGGTGTCGGCCGCAAGACCGCGAACGTCGTGCTGAACACCGCATTCGGTCAGCCGACGATCGCCGTCGACACGCATATCTTCCGCGTCGCGAACCGCACGGGACTCGCGCCCGGCAAGGATGTGCGCGCGGTCGAAGCGGCGCTCGAGAAGTTCACGCCGAAGGAGTTCCTGCACGATGCGCATCATTGGCTGATCCTGCACGGACGCTACGTGTGCAAGGCGCGCAAACCCGAGTGCTGGCACTGCGCGATCGAGCCGCTTTGCGAGTACAAGCCGAAGACGCCCGCGCCCATGCAGTGACGCAAGCGGGTCGCCCGCGATGCGGTGCGCGGCGGGCACGAATCGCCGCCGGCATCCGAGGGCCGGCCGGGCCGCAACGGCGCTTGCCGCGAAGCCGCACGTTCATCGCGCATTCGCATTCTGCATGCCGATCGGCGAAGTCCGCCCGCCGCCTCAGCGGCCCCTATCCAAACCGACACCCTCGCTGCTTGCCCGCTCGCCTTACGCGCTCGCGATCGTCGTCGGCTCCGCGCGGTCGGACGAACTGCCCGCGCGCACGAGCCACAGCACCGCCACGAGGATCGCGACGCCGCCCATCCATTGCAGCGGCGTCAGCGTCTCGCCGAACAACGCGGCGGCAAGCGCCACCGTCACGACGGGCTCCAGTGTCGACAGCATCGACGTGCGCGCCGCGCCAAGCCGCGCGAGACCGGCGAAGAACGCGAGCATGGCGGCGACGGTCGACACGAGCGCGATCGCGACGAGCGCGGCCCAGCCCGACGCCGCGCGCGGCCAATGCGGAGGCGCATCGAACACCGTCGCGCGTGCGAGTGCGAGCACGACGAGCGTCGCGGCCGCGGCGCAACAAATGATCGCGACGGTCGCGAGCGGATCGACGCCGCGCGCCGCCTTCGCGCCGACGACGATGTACAGCGAATAGACGACCGCCGCGCCGAGCGCGAGCGCGATGCCGAGCGGCTCGCCGCGGCCGCCGCCCACCATTAGCGCCGATCCTGCGACGCACAGCGCGAGCGCGACCGCCTTCGCGCGCGTGAGCCGCTCGCCGAGCCACCAGGCGGCGAGCAGCGTGACGAACGCCGGATACAGATAGAGCAGCAGCGCGACGAGGCTCGCCTGCGCATGTTGCAGCGCACTGAAATAGCACAGCGACTGGCCGACGTAGCCGAGCGCGCCCATGCCGATGATCGCGGCGAGCGCGCGGCCGCGCGGCCAGCGCACGCGCCGCCGCCGCGCGACGGCGACGAGCAGCGCGCCCGCGATCGAGAAGCGGACGATCAAAAGGCCGAGCACGTCGGCGCCGCCCGCGTAGGCGTAACGGCCGAAGATCGCCATCGCGCCGAACGCGGCTGCCGACAACGCGACGTACAGCGCGCCGCGTCGTGCGGCACAAGAGGTTTCGGCGGCGAAAGCCATGGCGCTGAAGCGAGTAGTGAAAGCGCTCGATTCTAACGAGCTTCGAATCGCCGCATAAGCGGTATTTGTGCCGAATCCGTTGCGAGCCGCGATGCGCGCCGTGGCGGATCTCACGTCGAACGGCGAGCGTGCCGCACGCCCGCCGCGCAGCCCATCGCATATCGCCGCGCCGCCATTGCGCCGGCGACGCTCGCCGCCTGACGACGCTCGCCGCCTGACGATGCCCGCCGCCTGACGATGCCCGCGCGCCGACGCATCCGCGCGCGGGCCCCGCACAGGCGCACGCGGCTCCTAAGCCGACGCCTCACGCCCCCGGCTGTCCGCGCGCCGCTTCGTTGCATCACCGCTTCGTTGCGCCATCGCGTCGGCGCGCTTTCGGCAGCCCTGCCGCGGGCGGCGTAAAATACGCGCTCGCGGGCCGCAGCGGCCCGTCAAACGCCCTGCCTTACATCATGTTCAATCCGAGCCGCGACGACGTGCGTCGCTTCTTCATCGACACCTGGCGCAAGCAGCGCTCGGGCGAGATTCTCACGCCGCTCGAAGCAATGGCCGCCGACTGGATCGTCGAGCATCCCGAATATCACGCGGAACTCGAGGACGCCGAGCGCTCAGCCACGCACGACTACACGCCCGACGAAGGGCGCACGAATCCGTTCCTCCATCTTTCGATGCATCTCGCGATCAGCGAGCAATTGTCGATCGACCAGCCGCCCGGCATCCGCGCCGCGCACGAGAAACTGGCCGCCCGCTGCGATTCGGCGCACGACGCGCAGCACGCGATCATGGCGTGTCTCGGCGAAACGATCTGGGAAGCGCAGCGCACGAACACGCCGCCCGATTCCGACGCCTATCTGCAGCGAATCCTCCAACGCGCGTCGCGCGGCTGACGCGGCACTGACGCGGCGGCGCTTCGCTTCGACGTCGAATTCCGCGCGCCGTTCTCGCCAAGTCGCGTCGCCCGCTCGCATCGTTCCGCCGCCCGATGCCGTCTCACCGCGCGCGTCCGCCCGGTCCGCCGGCGCACGCATCGCACCGCGGCCGGATGAACGAATCCGCCGCACGGCATACTCCGCGCATTCGTCCGTGGACGACGAACCGCGAGCACCGCACGCCAATCGCGTCATGCGAACGCTCGAACGTCTGCGATCGCGTCGCTCGCATCACCCGCCGCTCCGCGATCATCGCGCATGCGTCGCGCTCGCGACCTCTTCGCCCGCCATCGCGCACCGATCTGCAACCCACGCGCGCACCGGACAAAAAAATGCCCCGCACGAAGCGGGGCATTCTTCGGGGCGCACGCCGCGCGCGAGCGAACGCGCGCGACGCCGGCGTATCGGACGTTACTTCTTGAACACGAGGCTGCCTTGCAGCGATTCGAGGTACGCGGCGATGTCCTTCATGTCGGCGACGGACAGGCTCTGCACCTGCGCCTGCATGATCGCGTTGTTGCGGCCGAGGAGCGGATTCGTCAGGCCCATCTGATACTGGCGCATCGCCCAGACCAGATAGTCGGCGTGCTGCCCCGCGAGGCGCGGATATTCGGCGTTGATCGGATTGTCGAGCTTCGCGCCGTGGCAGGCCGCGCAGTTGTGCGACTCGACGAGTTCCTTGCCCTTCGCGACGTCCGCCGCATGCGCGGTGCCGATCGCGAAGCCGGCTGCGAGCGCGAGCGCCGCCGCCGTCTTGAGTGCCGTCTGAGGCTTCTTCATGGATGCTCCTATCCCGGTGCTGAGGTCAGCAAGCGCGAGCTTACTTGTAGGGATTGTTCTTCGAATCGGGCTTTTGCGCGGCGTAGTAGGACGCGAGATCGGCGATGTCCTGATCCGTCAGCGATTCGGCGATCGCGTTCATCGACGGGAAATGGCGATCCTTCTTCCGGTAGGCCTTCAGCGCATTCTCGAGATAAACCTGGTTCTGGCCGCCGAGGAGCGGCACCCGGTAGACCTCCGGGTAGGCCACGCGGTAGCCGTCGATGCCGTGACAGCCGATGCACATCGCGGCCTTGCTCGCCCCGTCCTTCGCGCTGCCGACCACACCGGCCGCCTGCGCGCCGGCGGCGAGCGCCGCGAGCGCTGCAGCGACAACGACATGTTTGCCGAATTTATTCATAGCTCTTGTAACCTAGCTTGAGGGGAAACTGGCGCCCGCAAAGGCAACGGCCGGCGCCGTTTTACTTGTGAGGCCGCCACGCAGGCCAAAAAAACGGCCAGATTGTACCGCGTCGCCGGGGAATGCGTCCACCATGCGGCTCCGCCGAATGCGCCCCGCACGATACACCGGCCGCGCGAAGCCCGCGGCGCTTCTGACTTATACTGGGTTTTTTCGCCGGAAGCTCGCCGCCATGCGTTTCGAAGGTTCCTCGCACTACGTCGCGACTGACGATCTGAAGCTTGCCGTCAACGCCGCGCTCACGCTCGAGCGCCCGCTCCTCATCAAGGGCGAGCCCGGCACGGGCAAGACCATGCTCGCCGAGGAAGTCGCGGCGGCGCTCGGCATGCCGCTCCTCCAGTGGCACATCAAATCGACGACGAAGGCGCAGCAGGGCCTTTACGAATACGACGCGGTGTCGCGCCTGCGCGATTCGCAGCTCGGCGACGAGCGCGTGAAGGACATCGCGAACTACATCGTGAAGGGCGTGCTGTGGCAGGCGTTCGAGGCCGAGCGCCCGAGCGTGCTGCTCATCGACGAGATCGACAAGGCCGACATCGAATTCCCGAACGACCTGCTGCGCGAGCTCGACCGGATGGAGTTCCACGTGTACGAGACGCGCGAGACCGTGCGCGCGCGGCACCGCCCGCTCGTCATCATCACGTCGAACAACGAGAAGGAACTGCCCGACGCGTTCCTGCGCCGCTGCTTCTTCCACTACATCCAGTTTCCCGATCCGTCGACGATGCAGAAGATCGTCGAGGTTCACTATCCGGGCATCAAGCAGGACCTGCTGCGCGCGGCGCTGGAGAGTTTCTTCGGGCTGCGCGATGTGTCGGGGCTGAAGAAGAAGCCGTCGACGTCCGAGCTGCTCGACTGGCTGAAGCTGCTGCTCGCGGAGGACATCCCGCCCGACGCGCTGCGCTCGAAGGACCAGAAGCAGATCGTGCCGCCGCTCGCGGGCGCGCTGCTCAAGAACGAGCAGGACGTGAGCCTGTTCGAGCGGCTCGTCTACATGAACCGCCACAACCGCTAGACGCACGCAAGCCGCGAGGAGACACGCGAAATGAGCCGCCGCCATCCAGCCGCCATGCGAGCGGGCGATCGTCGCGCGACGTACCGCGCCGCACGCTCGCCGCGCGCTTCGGCGCACTGCGCGGGCGCGCTGCGGCCCGCCGGCGGCGCGCAGCGCGCCGGTCCGCCGCCGCTCGGCCGCGCGGCTCGCCGAGACGGCGCGAGGGCCCGCCGATGCTGATCGATTTTTTCTATTCGCTGCGCGCGGCGAAGCTGCCGGTGTCGGTCAAGGAATACCTGACGCTGCTCGAGGCGCTGAAGGCGCGGGTGATCGAGCCGTCGCTCGACGCGTTCTACTTTCTCGCGCGCATGACGCTCGTGAAGGACGAGCAGTACTTCGACAAGTTCGACAAGGCGTTCGGCGCGTACTTCCACGGCGTGTCCGCGCTGCCCGCGGACGCGTTCGACATCCCGCTCGACTGGCTCGAAAAGCGCCTGCAGCGCGAGCTCACGCCCGAGGAAAAGGCGCAGATCCAGTCGCTCGGCGGCCTCGACCCGTTGATGGCGCGCCTGAAGCAGTTGCTCGACGAGCAGAAGGCGCGCCACGAAGGCGGCAACAAGTGGATCGGCACGGGCGGCACGTCGCCGTTCGGGCACGGCGGCTACAACCCGGAAGGCATCCGGATCGGCGGGCCGTCGAACGGCAACCGCACCGCGGTCAAGGTGTGGGAGGCGCGCGCATATCGCGATTACGACGACTCGGTCGAGATCGGCACGCGCAACATCAAGATCGCGCTGCGACGGCTGCGCCGCTTCGCGCGCGAAGGCGCGGCCGAGGAGCTCGACTTGCCCGGCACGATCCGCAGCACGGCCGCGAACGCCGGCTGGCTCGATCTGCGGATGGTGCCCGAGCGCCACAACAACGTGAAAGTGTTGATGCTGCTCGATGTCGGCGGCTCGATGGACGACCACATCAAGCGCACCGAGGAACTCTTCTCCGCCGCGAAGGCCGAGTTCAAGCACCTCGAGTTCTACTACTTCCACAACTGCGTGTACGACCATCTGTGGAAGAACAACCGCCGCCGCCACGCGGAGCGCACGCCCACCTGGGACGTGCTGCACAAGTTCACGCCCGACTACAAGCTGA
Source organism: Burkholderia thailandensis E264 (assembly GCF_000012365.1). NCBI lineage: Bacteria > Pseudomonadati > Pseudomonadota > Betaproteobacteria > Burkholderiales > Burkholderiaceae > Burkholderia > Burkholderia thailandensis. The sequence goes on along the minus strand of NC_007651.1, from coordinate 1,090,953 downwards.
TCTTCGTCGGCGACGCGACGATGAGCCCGTACGAGGTGCTGCAGCCGGGCGGCTCGGTCGAATACAACAATCCCGAGGCGGGCGCCGTGTGGCTGCGCCGTCTCGCCGATCAGTTCCCGCACTACGCGTGGCTCAATCCGGAGCCCGAGCGGCTATGGGAATACCGCCAGTCGATCGCGATCATCCGCGACGTGCTCGGCGACCGGATGTACCCGCTCACGCTCGCGGGCCTCGAATCCGCGATGCGCACGCTAAGCAAGTGACGCGCCCGCCGCGCGCGTTGCCCGCCGATTCCGCCGTTTTTCAACGCCTCACCTTCACCGTCTCAGACCCGACGTTTCACCGATGAGCAGTCAGCCTCCCGCCTCCAATCTGTCGCCCACCGTCGCGCGGCCGGGTTTTCTCGCCGACACGTCGCCGTCCACGCTCGTCGCGGGCTTCGTCGCGATGATGACGGGTTACACGAGCTCGCTCGTGCTGATGTTCCAGGCGGGCCGCGCCGCGCACCTGAGCGACGCGCAGATCTCGTCATGGATCTGGGCGCTGTCGCTCGGCATGGCCGTGACGACGATCGGGCTGTCGATGCGGTATCGCGCGCCGATCGTCGTCGCATGGTCGACGCCCGGCGCGGCGCTCCTCGTCGCGTCGCTGCCGGGCGTCGCGTATGCGGACGCGATCGGCGCATTCGTCGTCTGCGCGCTGCTGCTCGCCGCCGTCGGCGCGAGCGGCCTGTTCGACACGCTGATGCGCCGGATCCCGTCCGGCATCGCCGCCGCGCTCCTCGCCGGCATCCTGTTCGAGATCGGCATCGAGATCTTCCGCGCCGCGCAGTTCCAGACCGCGCTCGTGCTCGCGATGTTCTTCACGTACCTGATCGTCAAGCGCGCGGCGCCGCGCTATGCGATCGTCGCGACGCTCGCAGCGGGCGTCGCGACCGCAGGCGCGCTCGGCCTGCTCGATTTCAGCCGCTTTCACGTCGCGCTCGCGCGGCCCGTGTTCACGATGCCGTCGTTCTCGATCTCGGCGATCGTGAGCATCGGCATTCCGCTCTTCGTCGTCGCGATGGCGTCGCAGAACGTGCCCGGCATCGCGGTGCTGCGCGCGGACGGCTACGACACGCCGTCGTCGCCGCTCATCGCGACGACGGGCATCGCGTCGCTCGTGCTCGCGCCGTTCGGCTCGCACGGGATCAACCTCGCGGCGATCACGGCCGCGATCTGCACCGGCCCCGAGGCGCACGACGATCGCGCGAAGCGCTACACGGCGGCCGTGTGGTGCGGCACGTTCTACCTCGTCGCGGGCGTGTTCGGCGCGACGATCGCCGCGCTCTTCGGCGCGCTGCCGAAGGCGCTCGTCGTGTCCGTCGCCGCGCTCGCGCTGTTCGGCTCGATTATGAGCGGCCTCACCCACGCGATGCAGGACGCGCGCCAGCGCGAAGCGGCGCTCGTCACGTTCATGGTGACGGCGTCGGGCCTCACGCTGCTGTCGATCGGCTCGGCGTTCTGGGGGCTCGTCGCGGGGGTGCTCACGCAGGCGATTCTCAACGCGCGCCGCGCCACCTGACGTCCGTCGGGCCCGCGGCGGAATCGGGCGCGGTTCGCGCGCGCTCCGCGTATTTCGCCTCCGGGCCGCGCCGCTCGCGCGCCGCGGCGGCCATTCGACGCTCATCCCGATGCGCCGCCGGAATCCGCGCGCGTCCGGCGCGGGCGTCACGCCCGCCCGCGCACGAGCGTTCGGCACCGGTTCCGGTTTCAGGCCTAGAATGGAGGGTCCGGCGGCCCGCGCCAAGCGCGCCGCCCAGCATCGCCCCGCGCCCTGCCGCGCGGTCGCCCTCACCGAACCGGCGCGCTGCGCCTCGCTTTCGACCCGTCATGACTACCGCACTCGACCAGCTCAAGCAATACACGACCGTCGTCGCCGACACGGGCGACTTCCAGCAACTCGCGCAATACAAGCCACAGGACGCGACGACGAATCCGTCGCTGATCCTGAAGGCCGTCCAGAAGGACGCGTACCGGCCGATCCTCGAGAAAACGGTCCGCGACCACGCGGGCGAATCGGTCGGCTTCATCATCGACCGCCTGCTGATCGCATTCGGCACCGAGATCCTGAAGCTGATCCCGGGCCGCGTGTCGACCGAGGTCGACGCGCGCCTGTCGTTCGACACGCAGCGCTCGATCGACAAGGGCCGCGAAATCATCAAGCTCTACGAAGCGGCGGGCATCGGCCGCGAGCGCGTGCTGATCAAGCTCGCATCGACGTGGGAAGGCATCCGCGCGGCCGAAGTGCTGCAGCGCGAGGGCATTCGCTGCAACATGACGCTGCTGTTCTCGCTCGTGCAGGCCGCCGCGTGCGCGGAAGCGGGCGCGCAGCTGATCTCGCCGTTCGTCGGCCGGATCTACGACTGGTACAAGAAGCAAAAAGGCGCCGAGTGGGACGAGGCGAAGGACGGCGGCGCGAACGATCCGGGCGTGCAATCCGTGCGCCGCATCTACACGTACTACAAGCAATTCGGCTACGCGACCGAGGTGATGGGCGCGAGCTTTCGCACGACGAGCCAGATCACCGAGCTCGCCGGCTGCGACCTGCTGACGATCAGCCCCGATCTGCTGCAGAAGCTGCACGACAGCGCCGAGACGGTCGCGCGCAAGCTGTCGCCGGACGCCGCGAAGGATGCGCAGCTCGAGCGCGTCGCGATCGACGAATCGTCGTTCCGCTTCCAGTTGAACGACGACGCGATGGCGACCGAGAAACTCGCCGAGGGCATTCGCCTCTTCTCGGCGGACGCGGTGAAGCTGGAGAAGATGATCGACGCGCTGCGCTGACGCGCGCGGGCTCCGATTCGCGGCGAGCGTATGGCGAACGTTCGTCCCGCGCTTCGGAACCGGTATCTTGTTTGACGCGCGATTCGGCGCGCCGCCTCGCGAAGCGGCGCCCGCCGAATCGCGTAGCGTCGCCGCGCGCCTGGGCGCCCGCCTGCCCGGTCGGCGCGAATCTTCCGGGGTCCTGTTCAATTACGATCGCCCCGCCCCCGCGCGCGCTCCCGGCCCGGCCCCGGCCGTTGTGGCCCTTTCCACCGATTCCCGCCGCTGTCACCCGAACGCACTACAATCGTGCGCACGGGCGCGCCTGCGCCCGATTTCCGCCCCAGAATCAAGGAGACGACGATGCAAGTACAACCGTATCTGTTTTTCGGCGGCCGCTGCGACGAGGCGCTGAAATTCTACGGCGACGCGCTCGGCGCAAAAGTGAACTTCCTCGCGCGCTACAAGGACGCGCCGCCGAATCCGCAGCGGCCGACGCCGCCCGAGATGGCCGACAAGGTGATGCACGCGAATTTCCAGATCGGCGATTCGGTGCTGATGTGCTCGGACGGCGACTGCACAATGGGCAACCAGCAAGTGCACGACGGCTATTCGCTGTCGCTCGACCCGAAGAGCGTCGAAGACGGCAAGCGCATGTTCGACGCGCTGCTCGCGGACGGCGGCGCGGTGACGATGCCGTTCGAGAAGACGTTCTGGGCGCTCGGTTTCGGCATGCTGCGCGACAAGTTCGGCGTGCACTGGATGATCAACGTCGAAGATCCGACCATGAAGAAGTGAACGCTTCGGAAGCCGAAGCGTTCGGGTCGGCGCTCGGCCGGCCGACGCACGACGCCCGCGGCGCGATGCGCGCCGCGGGCGTTTTCACTTGCGCGTCAGACCGACGCGAAACCGCGCGTCAGCTCTCGACGACGTCGAGATAGTCCTCCGGCCGCGTGCGGTCCTCCGCATGCGCGATCCCGAGCATGCGAACGAGCGCGCTGACGGCGATCGACACGACGAGATTCACGGCCAGCGCCCAGACGGCCGCGTAGCCCGGAACCGCATGGCCGAACAGATGGATCGTGAAGATCGAACTCGCGAGCTTCAGCGAGATCGCCATCCACGTGCCGCAGACGAGCCCCGCCGCCCAGCCGATCAGCAGCCCGCGATAGTCGAGCACGCGCGTATAGAGGCCGAGCACGATGGCGGGCAGCGTCTGGATGATCCAGATCCCGCCGAGCAACTGCAACTGGATCGCGTAGGTGAGCGGCAACCCGAGAATGAACGCGACCGCGCCGACCTTCACGATCAGCGACACGAGCTTCGCGACGTGCGTTTCCTGATCGTGCGTCATGTTGCGATTGACGAACTCGCGATGGATGTTGCGCGTGTACAGGTTCGCGGCGGCGATCGACATGATCGCCGCCGGCACGAGCGCGCCGATCCCGATCGCGGCGAACGCGACGCCGACGAACCACGACGGGAAAAAGTGCAGGAACAACGCCGGCACCGCGAAATTCGGGCCGAACGCCTTGAAGTACGGCGCGTATTCCGGCATATCCTTCACGCCCGACGCGAGCGCCATGTAGCCGAGCAGCGCGAGCAGGCCGAGCACGAACGAGTACGCGGGCAGCATCGCCATGTTGCGGCGGATCGTGTTGCCCGACGACGACGACAGGATCGCCGTCACCGAATGCGGATACAGGAACAGCGCGAGCGCCGAGCCGATCGCGAGCGTCGTGTATGCGCTGAAGCCGTTCAGGCTCGCTGCGTCGGGCGCCTTCAGCAGCAGCTTCGCGCTCGGCACCGCGCCGAAGATGTGCCCGAAGCCGCCGAGCTTCGCCGGAATCACGATCACCGCCGCGGCGATCGTGATGTAGATCAGGATGTCCTTGACGATCGCGATCATCGCGGGCGCGCGCAGCCCCGACGTGTACGTGTACGCGGCGAGGATCGCGAACGCGATGATGAGCGGCAGGTCGCCGACGAAGCCCTGGGTGTCGAAGCCGAGCCCGCCGATCACCACTTCGATGCCGACGAGCTGCAGCGCGATGTACGGCATCGTCGCGACGATGCCCGTCACCGCGACGGCGAGCGCGAGCGAGCGGCTGCCATAGCGCGCGCCGACGAAGTCGGCGGCCGTCACGTAGCCGTGACGCTTCGCGATGCTCCAGAGCTTCGGGAACACGACGAATGCGAACGGATAGATGAGGATCGTGTAAGGCAGCGCGAAGAAGCCCATCGCGCCCGCGCCGAACACGAGCGCCGGCACGGCGACGAACGTGTACGCGGTATAGAGGTCGCCGCCGAGCAGGAACCATGTGACGATCGTGCCGAAGCGCCGGCCGCCGAGGCCCCATTCGTCGAGATGCGCGAGGTCGCCGCGCCGCCAGTTCGCGGCGAGAAAGCCCATGATCGTCACGCCGACGAAGAACAGCACGAAGACGAAGGTCGCGGTCAGGTTCATTTGCCGTCTCCCCGCGGAGCGCTCTTCCAGCAGTTCTTCGTCTTCTGGTAGACGAAGGCCGTGATCACGGCGCTAACGAACACCCACAGCAGTTGATACCAGTAAAAAAACGGGAATCCGAACCATTGCGGCTCGACCTTGTTGTACGACGGCACCCAGACCATCGCGACGAGCGGCAGGACCAGCAACCAGAGCCAGCGTTTGGCGGCCCGGTTGGCGTCGGCATCGTGAGCCATGACGTCTCCTCTTCACATCCCGGTTATTGATATGTTCTGAACGGGTACGGCGGTGCGAGAGGAACGACACGACGGATAGGTATGTTGCGACTCCCCTGGCGTCGCCCAGTATAGGAGTCGAAAAAACGGCGGCAAACGAGGGCGAACCCGAAGCCCGCCCGGGCCGCCTCGCGCGCGGGCCGCGCGGCGGCTCGCACGACGGCGCGGGCGGCCTGAGCCGCCGTCCCGCGCTTTGGCGTCAGATCGTGAAGAGGTCGGCGCGCTCGCCGAACGACGCTTTCAATCCTTTCACCCACGAGCGGGCGGGCAAGCGCAGCTCGGCTTCGATCAGCTTCGCGCGCTCGGTCAGTTGAGCGAACGATACCGACAGCGGCGGGCCGGAGAACGCGAGCGCGATCCGGTTGCCGTCGTGCACTTCGGGCAGCGCGATCACGCGCTGGTCGAACGCGGCGTTCAGGTGCCTCATGTTGCGCACGAAGCTCGGGTGATCGCCGAACAGGTTGATCGTCGCGACGCCCGCGTCGGCGAGGCAAGCGCGCGCCGCACGATAGAACGCGACGCTGTCGAGCACCGGGCCGCGCGCGGTTGCGTCGTACAGATCGATCTGCAGCGCGCCGATCGTGCCGCGATTCTTCGAATCATTGACGAAATCCCACGCGTCCGCTTCGTGGACGGTCAGGCGCGCGTCGTCGGGCGGCAGCTCGAACATCGAGCGCGCGGCGACGATCACGGCCGGATTCAGCTCGACCGCCTCGACGTGCGCGCGCGGCAGGAAGCGATGCGCGAACTTCGTCAGCGCGCCCGTGCCGAGCCCGAGTTGCACGACGCGCGTCGGCGTTTCGAGGAAGAGCAGCCACGCCATCATCTGCTGCGCGTACTCGAGCTCGATGTGATACGGCTTCGACAGGCGCATCGCGCCTTGCACCCACTCGGTGCCGAAGTGCAGATAACGCACGCCGCGCTCTTCGGAGAACGTGACGGGCGCGAAGCGCGGCTTGCGCGGCGCGTCGAGAACGGCAACGCCGTCGAAATCGTCGTCGAGCTCGGCGCGGCCGCGCTTCGCGCGTGCCTGCTTGAGCTTCTCGGAGCCGTTGAGCGGCGACGGCTTCGCGCGCTGGAACCCGCGCGCCTCGGCGGACGCGCGCTTGATGAGTCGGGTCATGGATGAGTCTCTTGCTGATGTGGCTGTTTGAGCGAACGAGAGGATAGCACTCGCGGGATCGCACGCAGGCGAACCGCTTGCTTGCTCGCCGGATGCGGCCGCCTCGCGCATCGCGATGCGCAGCATGACGAAACGATGCGAAACGAGGTGGAGCCGCGCGAATTGGGGCAAGAACGATCGTGAAACGCGCGGCCTGCGACCCGCGTCGCGCGTCGCGCGTCGCGTGTCAGGCGACGATGCGCTGCCAGCAAGCCCGCTTCTGCTCGAACGACAGCGTCGCATTCGCCGGACTCGACGAAGGCAGCACGAGCGTATCGAACCCCGCCGCGCGTATCGTCGGCTCGAAGCGCCCCGCCGTCTTGCCGTTGAAGCATACCTTCGTCAACTTCGGCGCGACTTCGCGCAGCGCATCGAAGTCGTTCGGCTTCGCATGGCGGATCGCCGAATCGAGACTGCCTTCGCGATGGCATGCGGCGAGCACGTCCCAGATGCCGAAGCCGTGCGCGAGCACGCGCGCAAGCCGCGCGTCGTAGGGCAGCGCATGAAGTTGCGCCTCGTCGAGCACGACGCCCAACAGACGCCAGAACTGGTTGCGCGGATGCGCGTAGTACTGCGCGGCCGCGAGCGACGCCTCGCCGGGAAAACTGCCGAGAATCAGCGTGTGCGTGTCGGGCGACACGACGGGGGGAAAACCGCGCAGCATCACGCCCCCTCGAAGTCGCGCGCGCGGCGCTCGCCGTGCGCGTCGAGATGCCGCCACAGCGCAGGCAGCATGCATTCGGTCACCATCAGCGGCGTGCCGCGCCGCTCGAACACCGAGCGGCGCGCCGCGAACGCGTGCGGCGTCGCATGCCCGGGCGAAAGCGCGTGCGACGCGAGCGCGAACAACGGATGCCCGGCGATCACGCGCCGGCTCACGAGCGCCGAACGCGTCACCTCCGGATCGCTATAGAGCAATTCCGCGAGCGGGCGCGTGCGCAGCCGCCGCATCGCCTGCCACACGCCCTTGCTCGCGGCGAGCGGCGCGATGCTGTGCGCGGCGACGAACGGCGTGCCGTCGACCGCGAGCACGACTTCACGCACCCACACCGGCGCGCGCGGCGCGCATGCAAGCGCGCCGCGCTCGTCGGCCCACGGCGTCGCGACCGCCTCGCGCGTCACGCGCACCGTCACGCGGCCGAGCCGCGCGAGGTGCGCGGTCAGCGAGCCGCCGCGCGTGAGCCAGTCCTTCTGCGCGCCCGACGCGCCGGGGCGCGGCGTCTCGCGCCAGTGCGCATCGGCCGCGTCGAAACGCATCCGCGCCATCACGCCGCGCGCGACAGCAACAGCGCGTTGGTCCGCTTCACGAAGCTCGCCGGGTCCTCGAGCGCGCCGCCTTCGGCGAGCAGCGCCTGATCGAACAACAGATGGCACCAGTCGCCGAAATCCGCGCCGTCGGCCTTCAGCGCCTTGACGAGCGGATGCTCCGGATTGATCTCGAGAATCGGCTGGAACGACGGCGCGTTCTGGCCCGCCGCCTTCAGCATCCGCTGCAGGTAGCCGCTCATGTCGTTGTCGTCCGCGACGAGGCACGACGGCGAATCGGTCAGCCGGAACGTGACGCGCACGTCCTTCACCTTGCCGCCGAGCGTTTCCTTCATCTTGTCGACGACAGGCTTCATCGCCTCGCCCGTCTCTTCCTGCGCCTTCTTCTCGTCGTCGTTCAGCGCGCCGAGATCGAGATCGCCGCGCGCGACGCTCGCGAGCGGCTTGCCGTCGAACTCGTGCAGGAACGACAGCATCCATTCGTCGACGCGATCGGTGAGCAGCAGCACCTCGACGCCCTTCTTGCGGAACACTTCGAGATGCGGGCTGTTCTTCGCGGCCTGCCACGTGTCGGCCGTCACGTAGTAGATCTTCGTTTGCTCGGGCTTCATCCGCGCGACGTAATCGGCGAGCGCCACGTCCTGAGCGTCGGTGTCGCCGTGCGTCGACGCGAAGCGCAGCAGCTTCGCGACGCGCTCGCGGTTCGCGTGATCCTCGCCGACGCCCTCCTTCAGCACCTGGCCGAACGCGCTCCAGAACGTCTTGTACTTCTCCTTGCCCGCATCGTCCTCGGCGTTCGCGAGCTCCTCGAGCATCGACAGCGCGCGCTTGGTCACGCCTTCGCGGATCGCCTTCACGTCGCGGCTTTCCTGCAGGATCTCGCGCGACACGTTCAGCGGCAGATCCGACGAATCGACCACGCCCTTGATGAAGCGCAGGTACTGCGGCAGCAGTTGCTCGGCGTCGTCCATGATGAACACGCGCTTCACGTACAGCTTGAGGCCGCCGCGATAGTCGCGGTTCCACAGGTCGAACGGCGCGTGCGACGGCACGAACAGCAGTTGCGTGTATTCGCTGCGGCCCTCGACACGGTTGTGCGTCCACGCGAGCGGGTCCTGGTGATCGTGCGCGACGTGCTGGTAGAACTGCTTGTACTGCTCTTCGGTGACGTCGCTCTTCGCGCGGGTCCACAGCGCGCTCGCCTGGTTGACGGTCTCGTCCTCGTCCTTCTCGACCATCTCGCCCTTTTCCTGATCCCACTCTTCCTTCTTCATCAGGATCGGCAGCGCGACGTGATCCGAATACTTCTGGACGATCGATTTCAGCCGATACGACGACAGCAGCTCGTCCTCGCCTTCGCGCAGATGCAGCGTGATCGTCGTGCCGCGCGCGGCGCGCTCGATCGTGTCGACCGAGAAGTCGCCTTCGCCCGCGCTCTCCCAGCGCACGCCCTCGGACGCGGGCAGGCCCGCGCGGCGCGTCTCGACGGTGATCTTGTCCGCGACGATGAATCCCGAGTAGAAGCCGACGCCGAACTGGCCGATGAGGGCCGCGTCCTTCTGCTGGTCGCCGGAGAGCTTCGAGAAGAACTCCTTCGTGCCCGAGCGCGCGATCGTGCCGAGGTTCGCGATCGCCTCGTCGCGGCTCATGCCGATCCCGTTGTCGTCGATCGTGAGCGTGCGCGCGGCCTTGTCGAACGACAGGCGGATGCGCAGGTTCGGATCGCTCTCGTACAGCGCGTTGTTTTCCAGAGCCTCGAAACGGAGCTTGTCAGCGGCGTCGGACGCGTTGGACACGAGTTCGCGCAGGAAGATTTCCTTGTTGCTGTAAAGCGAATGAATCATCAGGTGGAGGAGCTGCTTGACCTCTGCCTGAAAGCTCATGGTTTGCTGAGTCATCTTGATTTACCTGTTGATTGCGTCAATACGACAGACAGTTTCGATTCACGACCCCATCGGAGCCGGCGCGCGACGGCGGCGTGCCACGCGCCGCAACGCTCGACCGCGCCCCATGTTGGGGCGCATGCGGACATTTCAAGAGGCGCGGCGGTTCACGCTGTCGAGATAGCGGCCGAGGAACGCGGGCAACGCGGGATCGCCGCAGTTCGCGACGTTAAAGCGCGTCCACGTCGAAGGCGACTGCTGCGGCGAGAAGAGGCTCCCCGGCGTGAGCAGGAACCCCTCCTCGTGCGCGGCCGCGGCGAGCGCGTCCGAATCGACGCCCGTGTCCGCCCACAGGAACATCCCCGCCGCCGGCATCGTGAAGAGCCGCATGCCGGTGCGCTCGAGCATCCGCGCGGTCTTGTCGCGCACGCCGTCGAGCCGCGCGCGCAGCCGCTCGACGTGGCGCCGGTAATGCCCTTCCGTCAGCACCTTGTACAGCACGCGCTCGTTGAGCTCGGGCGTCGTCATCCCGACGAGCATTTTCTGATCGGTCAGCGCCTTCGCAAGCTCCGGCGCGCACGCGATGTAGCCGACTCGCAGGTTCGCCGCGAGCGTCTTCGAGAAGCTGCCGAGGAAGATCACGCGCTTGAGCTGATCGAGGCTCGCCAGGCGCGTCGCCGGATAGCTCGGCGGGCACAGGTCGCCGTAGACGTCGTCCTCGACGACGAGGAAATCGTACGCCTCCGCGAGCCTCAGAATCCGGAACGCCTGCGCGGCCGACAGCGACGTGCCCGTCGGATTGTGCAGCACCGAGTTGATCACGAGCATCTTCGGGCGCCACATCTGCACGAGGGTCTCGAGCGCGTCGAGATCGGGGCCGTCGGGCGTGTACGGCATCCCGACGAGCTGCGCGCCCTGCGACGCGAAGCGGCCGAACATCTGAAACCAGGCCGGATCGCCGACGATCACCGCATCGCCCGGCCGCACGCAGTGGCGCGCGATCAGGTCGATCGCCTGCGTGATGCCGGACACGAGCACGAGTTGCTCGGGCGTCGCGCCGATCTCGATTTCGGCGAGGCGCGTCTGAAGCTGCTGCCGCAGCGGCAGGAAGCCCTGCGCGCTGCCGAAACCGAGCATCTGCGCGCCGGACTGACGGCCGAGCGCGCGCAACGCGCTCGTGATCAGCTCGCCGTCGAGCCAGCGGCCCGGCAGGTAGCCGAGCCCCGGCCCCTTTTCCGGGCTGACCGTGTGCAACATGTTGCGCAGCAGCCAGACGACGTCGATCGTGTTGTGCACGGGCTGCGCCCGCCCGCCGCCGGACGCGCCGGCGGGCTGCGGCCCCGGCGCGCGCTCGCGCACGTAGAAGCCTGAGCCGCGCCGCGAATCGAGATAGCCCTGCGCGACGAGCCGCTCGTACGCCTCGACGACCGTGAAGCGCGACACGCTCTTGTCGATCGCGAGCTTGCGGATCGACGGCATCCGCATGCCGGGCCGGAACACGCGCTCGTCGATCCGGCGGCGCGCCCACTGCACGAGCTGATCGACGAGCGTGAGCGTCGCGGTATCGTGCGGCGCGGGAATCTGCGCAAGCGGGACGGTGGACATCGCGGGCCTCCAACTGTACCGAAGAGTATCGCGGCGATTGTACCGTTACTGTGCCGGTCGCCGCGATTACAGTTTTTCGGCGGCGATGCGGCGCGGTGGCGCACGCGCGCGTTGAAAACCGGTTCCGATGTCCTTGCATTTCGTCCGATGGCAGCCCACTCACTGAAACTCGATCATCTCGTCGTGGCCGCGCGCACGCTCGAAGAAGGCGTCGCGTACGTCGCCGACACGCTCGGCATCGAGCCCGCGGGCGGCGGCGCGCATCCGTCGATGCGCACGCACAACCGCCTGTTCGGCCTGTGGGGCGGCGCGTATCTCGAAGTGATCGCCGCCGACCCCGGCGCGCCGCGGCCCGCCGACGGCCGGCCGCGGCCGTGCCTGTTCGGCCTCGACGCCCCGGCGACGCACGCGCGCCTCGAGCAAGGCCCATACCTCGCGCACTGGGTCGCGCGCGTCGACCGCCCGCGCCAGCTCGAGCTGTGGCAGCGCCAATATCCGGCGCGCATCGCGCGCGTCGTGCCGATGACGCGCGACGATTTCGGCTGGCGGCTGACGGTACCCGACGACGGCGCGCTGCCCGCGTGGCGAGGCGCGGGCGACGGCGTGCTGCCGTCGCTGATCCAGTGGAACGACGCGCGCCACCCGTCCGATGCGCTGCCGCACGGCGGCGTCGCGCTGAAGGCGCTGAAAGCCGCGCATCCGCACGCGGACACGGTGCGCGAGCAGCTCGCGTGGCTGAACGCCGCTCACCTGCTCGACCTGGATGCGGGCGAGACGCCCGCGCTCGCCGCCGAGTTCGACACGCCGAAGGGCGCGCGCACGCTGCGCTAGCGCGGCCCGCCCCGCCCTCCGACAGAAACCCGACATATCGATGGAGACACTTCAATGGATTCGCGCGAAACCCGCGGCATGCTGCTCGGCCTGATCGGCGTGATGATCTTCAGCCTGACGCTGCCGATGACGCGCATCGTCGTCACCGAGCTCCATCCGCTCCTGAACGGACTCGGGCGCGCGCTCGCCGCGTCCGTGCCGGCCGGGCTGCTGCTGTGGCTGCGCCGCGAGCGCCGGCCGACCCGCGCGCAACTGAAGAGCCTCGCCGTCGTGTCGGCGGGCGTGATCATCGCGTTTCCGGTGTTCTCCGCATGGGCGATGAAGACCGTGCCCGCCGCGCACGGCGCGGTCGTCAACGGATTGCAGCCGCTCCTCGTCGCGCTGTATGCGGCGTGGCTCGCGCGCGAACGGCCGTCGAAGGCGTTCTGGGCGAGCGCGGCGCTCGGCAGCGCGCTCGTGATCGCGTTCGCGCTGCGCGACGGCGGCGGCGCGCTGCAGCCGGGCGACCTGCTGATGCTCGTCGCGGTCGGCATCGGCGCGCTCGGCTACGCGGAAGGCGCGCGCCTCGCGCGCGAGATCGGCGGCTGGCAGGTGATCTGCTGGGCGCTCGTCGTGTCCGCGCCGTTCCTCGTGTTACCCGTCGGCTGGCTCGCCTGGGCGCACCACGCGGCGCATCCGGGCCCCGTGTCGACGCGCGTGTGGCTCGCGTTCGGCTACGTGACGCTGTTCTCGCAGTTCATCGGCTTTTTCGCGTGGTACGCGGGCCTCGCGATCGGCGGCATCGCGCGCGTCGGTCAAGTGCAGCTGTTGCAGATCTTCTTCACGATCGCGTTCTCGGCGCTGTTCTTCGGCGAAACCGTTTCGCCGTCGACCTGGCTGTTCGCCGCCGCCGTGATCGCGACCGTCGTGCTCGGCCGCCGCGCCGCCGTGCGCCGCGCGCCGCTACCGGCTCGCGCCGTGTGATTTGACGAGCGATAATCGACGCTTTCATCCGAACGACCCATGACACCGACCGAGGAGACCATGAATCCGAGCGATCTCAAGCCGCCCCAATGGACCCTGTCCGAACGCGCACGCAAGCTCACGAGCTCGGCGATCCGCGAAATCCTGAAAGTGACCGAGCGCCCCGAGGTGATCTCGTTCGCGGGCGGGCTGCCCTCGCCCGCGACGTTCCCCGCCGAGCGCATGCGCGAAGCCGCCGACCGCGTGCTGCGCGATTCGCCCGCCGCCGCATTGCAGTACAGCGCGACCGAAGGCTTCCTGCCGCTGCGCGAATGGATCGCCGAGCGCTATCGCGTGCGCACGACGCAGGTGCTCGTCACGACGGGCTCGCAGCAGGCGCTCGACCTGCTCGGCAAGGTGCTGATCGATCCGCAAAGCCGCGTGCTCGTCGAGACGCCGACCTACCTCGGCGCGCTGCAGTCGTTCTCGCTCTACGAGCCGATCTACGTGCAGGTGCCGACCGACGACGCGGGCCTTGTGCCCAACGCGCTCACGCCCGAGCTGACGAAGGATGCGCGACTGTTGTACGCGCAACCGAATTTCCAGAATCCGACGGGCCGCCGCCTGAGCGTCGAGCGCCGCCGTGCGCTCGCCGCCTTCGCGCAGACGAGCCCGTTCCCGGTGCTCGAGGACGATCCGTACGGCGCGCTGAACTACGCGGGCGAGCCGCTGCCGACGATGCTGTCGATGGCGCCCGATCACGTCGTCCATCTCGGCACGTTCTCGAAGGTGCTCGCACCCGGCCTGCGGATCGGCTATATCATTGCGCCCGAGGAGCTGCACTTCAAGCTCGTGCAGGCGAAGCAGGCGACGGATCTGCACACGCCGTCGCTCACGCAGCGCATCGCCTACGAAGTGATCCAGGACGGCTTCCTCGATGCGCACATCCCGACGATCCGCAAGCTCTACGGCGCGCAGTGCGAAGCGATGCTCGCGTCGCTCGCGCGGCACATGCCGGAAGGCGTGAGCTGGAACCGCCCGGAAGGCGGGATGTTCATCTGGGTGAAGCTGCCCGCGCAGATCGACAGCATGCGGCTCCTCGATGCGGCGGTCGCGAACAACGTCGCGTTCGTGCCGGGCGCGCCGTTCTTCGCGAACGATGCGCAGCAGAACACGCTGCGGCTGTCGTTCGTCACGGTGCCGCCGGAGAAGATCGAGGAAGGCGTCGCGCGGCTCGGCAAGCTGTTGCGCGAGCGTCTGTGACGCCTTTCGTCCGTTCACGCATTCACGATTGATTGACTCACGAACTCACGAGGATACGAATCACATGGCAAACGTCTACGACAAACTGAAGGAACTCGGCATCGAGCTGCCGGTCGCGGGTGCGCCCGCCGCCGCCTACGTGATGAGCGCGCAAAGCGGCAACACCGTCTATCTGTCGGGCCACATCGCGAAGAAGGACGGCAAGGTCTGGGCCGGCAAGCTCGGCCTCGACGTCACGACGGAGCAAGGCAAGGAAGCCGCGCGCGCGGTCGCGATCGACCTGCTCGCGACGCTGCACGCGCACACGGGCGACCTGAACAAGATCAAGCGCATCGTCAAGGTGATGAGCCTCGTCAACTCGACGCTCGAGTTCACCGAGCAGCACATCGTGACGAACGGCGCGTCGGAGCTGATCGCCGAGGTGTTCGGCGACGCGGGCAAGCACGCGCGCTCGGCGTTCGGCGTCGCGCAGATCCCGCTCGGCGCGTGCGTCGAGATCGAGCTGATCGCCGAAGTCGCGTAACGCGATGGCAACCGCGATGGCCGTCGCTCCGGGCGCGGTGCGCTTCAAGCAGGTCGACGTGTTCACGTCGGTGCCGTTCAAGGGCAATCCGCTCGCCGTCGTATTCGACGCGCACGCGCTGTCCGACGCCGACATGCTCGAGATCGCGCGCTGGACCAACCTGTCCGAGACCGCGTTCCTCGTCGCGCCGACCGATCCCGCCGCCGACTATCGCGTGCGCATCTTCACGCCGGGCGGCGAGTTGCCGTTCGCCGGCCATCCGACGCTCGGCGCCGCGCACGCGTTTCTCGACGCGGGCGCGCAGCCGCGCGTGCCCGGGCGGCTCGTCCAGCAATGCGGCGCGGGGCTCGTCGAGCTCGCCGAGCGTGACGGCGGCTGGGCGTTCGCCGCACCGCCCGCGCGCGTGACGCCGCTTGCCGAGCGCGAGTGGCCCGCGCTCGCGGCCGCGCTGCGCACCGGCGCGATCGATTTCGACGTGCCGCCGCAGGCGGTCGACAACGGCGCGCCGTGGCTCGTCGTGCGGCTCGCGTCGGCCGCCGACTGCCTCGCGCTCGCGCCGGACCACGCGGCCCTCGCGCCGATCGTCGCCGCGCTCGGCGCGGCCGGCCTCGCCGCATACGGCCCGCATCCCGCCGACGGGCCGGCGACGTTCGAGGTCCGCTGCCTGATGACGGGCGAGGCGTTCGGCGCCGGCGAAGACCCGGTGACGGGCAGCGCGAATGCGGCGATCGCGGGCGTCCTCGCGCAAGCGGGCCGCCGCCCGGGCCGCCGCTATACCGCGCGCCAGGGCACGGCGCTCGGCCGCGACGGCCGCATCTCGGTCGATTACGACGACGCCGGCAAGATCTGGATCGGCGGCGCCGCCGTCACGCTCGTCGACGGCGCCATCCGGCTGCGCTGAGCGCCGTTTTCGCCCGGCCGCGCCGGCCGCGCGACCGAGGCCCCGCGCGGGCCGCGCGCGGGGCCGCACCCTCTTCCCCCGGTTAGCGATATCCTGCCCACGCTAAATCAAAGACCGACCATTCAGTAATATCGGGCCTCGTCTATTGTCTTCTTTATCGGCCCGTTTACTCGGTTATCCTGTCGGATCGCCCATGCGCGCAAGGACACCTTTCGTCCGATGAGTTCGTCTCGGTCACACGCCGCCCGCGCCGCGCGGCCGGTGCGCGCGACACGCAAGTCGCGCCGCCGGCGCGCGCTGTTCGCGATCCCGCTCCTCGGCACGCTGGCGCTCGCGCTGCTGTGGGTGGCCATCATCGCGCGCCTGTCCGTCGAGAAGGAAAGCGCGTTCCGCGACGCGGGCGCGTCGGCCGCGATCCTGTCGACGGCGCTCGAGCAGCACACGGTCAAGGCGATCCATCAGGTCGACCAGATCACCCGCTTCGTCAAATACGAATTCGAGAAGTCGCCCGCCCGCTTCAATCTCGCGCGCACGGTCGAGAAAGGCGTCGTGCCGAGCGACACGCTGATCCAGGTGTCCATTCTCGATGCGCGCGGCCGGCTGATCGCGAACACCGCCGAGTTGCATCCGAAGCCGATCGACCTGTCCGACCGCGAGCACTTCAGGGTGCACATGCAGCGCAACGACGACGATCTCTACATCAGCAAGCCGGTGTTCGGCCGCGTGTCGCGCCACTGGACGCTGCAGATGACGCGGCGCCTGAACCATCCGGACGGCTCGTTCGCCGGCGTCGTCGTCGTGTCCGAGGACCCGACCTACTTCACGAACGACTTCTACAACAACGCGACGCTCGGCAAGGACGGCGTGATCGCCGTGATCTCGGATACCGGCGCCGTGCTCGCGCGCAGCACGGGCTCCACGCAGAAGTCGCCCGGCACGTTCTCGGCGTCGGGCGTCTATCCAGTGTCGGAGCGCGCGTCGGGCATCTATGTCGATCCGATCGACGGCATCAGGCGCATCGTGTCGTATCGCCATCTCGACGGCTATCCGCTCGGCGTGATGGTCGGCCTGTCGCAGGCGGAAGAATTCGCCGACTATCACCACACGCGCAACGTCTACCTGCTGATGACGAGCTTCATCACGCTCGCGATGCTCGCGTTCTTCGGCGTCGCGACGGGCCTGATCGGCAAGCTGCTCGGCCGCGAGCGCGAAATGACGCAGCTCGCCGAGTTCGATCTGCTCACGGGGCTCGCGAACCGCTACGCGACGCTGCGCAGCCTGCGCAACGACGTCGCGCTGCCGTCGAACCTGTCGCGCCTCGCGATCCTGTTCATCGATCTCGACAATTTCAAGACCGTCAACGACACGCTCGGCCACAACGCGGGCGACATCGTGCTGCAGATGACGGCCGCGCGCCTGTCCGACGCGGTGACGAACGAAGGCGCGCTCGCGCGCATCGGCGGCGACGAGTTCGTCGTCGTCGTGAAGGGCGAGAACGTCGAGCGGCGCGCCGAGCGCCTCGCCGAGGCGATCGTGCGGATGTTCGCCGAGCCGTTCGACGTGCGCGGCAGCTCGTTCGTGCTGCACGCGAGCATCGGCATCGCGCTGCATTCGGTCGAGAACGAGAGCGAGATCGACCTGCTGAAGAAGGCCGATCTCGCGATGTACAGCGCCAAGGACGCGGGCAAGAACTGCTACCAGTTCTATGCGCCGCACCTGTCGCATCGCGCCGATCACCTGATGCGCTGGGAGCAGCAGTTGCGCGTCGCGCTGTCGGACGGGCAATTGTTCCTCGCCTACCAGCCGAAGATCGATCTCACGTACCGCTGCATCACCGGCTTCGAGGCGCTCGTGCGCTGGGACCATCCGGAGCACGGCGTGATCTCCGCGAACGAATTCATTTCGATCGCCGAATCGACCGGGCTCATCGTTCCGATCGGAGACTTCGTGATCCGCACCGCGTGCGAGCAGCTCGCGCGCTGGCGCGACGAAGGCCACGACAAGCTCACGCTCGCCGTCAACATCTCGCCCGTGCAGTTCTGGCGCGGCGACCTGATCGACACGATCTCGCGCGCGCTCGTCGAGACCGGGATCGAGGCGCGCCGCCTCGAGCTCGAGATCACCGAGACCGCGATGATGGAATACCCTGAGCTCGTGTCGGAGAAGATCGTCGCGCTGAAGAAGCTCGGTATCCGCGTCGCGCTCGACGATTTCGGCACCGGCTATTCGTCGCTGTCCTATCTGCACCGCTTCTCGGTCGATACGCTGAAGGTCGACCGGTCGTTCATCCAAGCGATTCCGGCCGACCGCAGCGTGTGCGTGATGGTGTCGTCGATCGTGCACCTAGCGCGCTCGCTCGGGCTCACGGTCGTCGTCGAGGGGACGGAGACCGAAGAGCAGATCGCGTGGCTCGCCGCGCTCGGGCGCATCGAGGCCCAAGGCTTCCTGTTCTCGCGGCCGGTGCCCTCCGACGGCATTCCGGCCCTGCTCGCGCGCTTCGGCGTCTGCGGCGGCGACCGCGCGTCCATGGCCCGCCGCGACGCCGCGAGCCCCGCCAAACAGTCGTTCGGCAGCGACTAAACGGCGCCCCCGATCTGCGCCGCGACGGCGTGCGCCGGGCCATGCGCCGCCTACTCGTTTTTGCTCATACAACGAACGAATTTCCGGGTGCACAATGAAACGTGCGACGCACACGTGGCCGCGCGTGCGGCCGCGAGCGCACTGGACACCGACCATGACAATCGCAAGCGCGCAAGCCGCCTATTGCGGCGATCGGGAATCGCTGTGGGCATTGTTCAAGACCGTGACGGGCGTGTCCGCCGTGTCGTGGGGCGGTCTTGCGATGATGGCTCAGCTCGAGCGGCATTACGTCGAGCATGAGCGGCGAATCGATCCGCTGTCGTTCGCCGATCTCGTCGCGCTCGCGTGGATGATGCCCGGCCCCGTCGGCTGCAACGTCGCGGTCCAGGTCGGCCACGCGCTGCGCGGCCGCGCGGGCGCGTGGATCGCCGGCATCGCGAGCGTGCTGCCGTTCTTCGCGGCGATGACGGTGTTCGCGATCTTCTATCAGACGCCGCTCGTGCGCTCGCTCGCGTCGCCCGTGCTGCTGCATCACTTCTCGATGGTGCTCGCCGCGCTGATCGGGCTCACCTGGTTCAGGCAGGTCCGCGCGCTCGTTCACGCGCCGCTCGAACGCGCGATCGCCGCGCTCGCGACGGTGCTGCTCGGGCTTGCGCACAGCCCCGCCGCGTTCGTCGCGATCCTCGCCGCCGCGTTCGGGGTCGGCTGGCTCGCGAGCGGCCGGCGGCAAGGCGAAGCGCTGCGGCTCGCGCTGCGCGCGCGGGAATGGCGGCTGCTGGCGTCACTCGCGCTCCTGATCGCGCTGTTCGCGCTGCCGTTGCCGATCAAATACGAATCGTCGCTGCTCTGGCCGCGGCTCGCGGGCGCCGGCATGACGCTCTTCGGCGGCGGCTTCTCCGCGCTGCCCGTGCTGAAATCGCTGTTCGTCACGCGCGCGACGGGCATCACCGAGCAGGACTTCATGCTCGCGTTCACGCTATCGCCCGTGTCGCCCGGACCGCTTCTGAACGTCGTGCCGTTCCTCGGCTATCTCGAGGACGGCTGGCGCGGCGCGCTGCTGTCGACCATCGCGTTGTTCGTGCCGTCCGGCTGTCTCGTCATCTTCGCGCGGCAGCACGTCGAACGGCTGAAGCTGCATCCTCGCTTCGCGAGCGGCATGCGCGTGCTGCGCGCGGCCACCACCGCATTCCTCGCGATCGCGGCCGTGCGCCTTGTCGCGAAAACGCCCGCCGAGCCCGTGTATTGGGCGACAGGCGCGATCGCGTGGCTGTGCCTCGCGCGATTCAAGGTACCCGTCTATGCGCTGTACGGCGCGGTGGCGGCGGCGTGCGGCGTCTGGCTGTTCCTCGCCGCGCACGGATGAGCGCGCTTCGCCCGAGTGGCGGCGTGCCGGCCGGGCGCGCCGATGTCGCGCCTGGCTGCCGAGCTTTGCCGCGCTTCGTCGCCGTGCTGGATGGCAGCGCTCGGGTGTTGCATTCGATCGCCGCACGTCACCCCGCGGCCGTTGCCCCCTGACGTTCCGCTCGCCACTGCCCGCTCGTCGTGCCGCTACGGTGCGCTCCACCGCTTTGCCGCTTTGCCGCTTCTCGCGCCGCTACCGCTTCGCATGCGCAGCTCGATGCGCGTCGCCACAACGCATGTCGCGCCGAACGCACGTTGCCGGCCGCACGCCTTCGGCTGCGTGCGTCTCGACGCCGCATCAAGCGCCCATCGCGCCGAATCCGTCGAAGAACGACCGCGCGTTCGCCTCGAGGCGCTCGATGTGATAGCCGCCCTCCTGCACGATCACGGTCGGCAGCCGCAGCGCGCCGATCAGGTTGCCTAACCGGCCGAAACCCGGCGTCGTCACAGCAACCTGCGATTGCGGATCGTCGCGATAAATGCCGAAGCCGAACGACAGCACAAGCGCATCCGGCGCGAAGCGCCGCAGTTCGCGCAGTGCATCGTCGGCGCGCTCGAAGAACGCCGCCTCGCCCGAGCCGTGCGGCATCGGCAGATTCACGTTGTAGCCGTAGCCGTCGCCCGAGCCGCGCTCGTCGTCGAAGCCCGCCACGGCCGGATAGAAGTTCGTCGGATCGCCGTGGATCGACACGTACGGCACGTCGCGCCGCGCGTAGAAGATCTCCTGGATACCCTGCCCGTGGTGCATGTCGGCGTCGAGGATCGCGACGCGTGCGTGGCGCGCGCGCAGCGCCTGCGCAGCGATCGCCGCGTTGTTCAGATAGCAGAACCCGCCCGCGGCGTCCGCGCGCGCATGGTGGCCCGGCGACCGGCACAGCGCGTACGCTTCGGGCGCGCCGTCGCGCACCGCCGCCGCGGCGAGCGCGCTCTGCGCGGACCCGTACGCGGCCCGCCACGTGTGCTCGCCGGCCGGGCGACTGCCGTCCGCGAGATGGCGGGCGGCTTGCGCAAGCATGCCGCGCAGCGCGTTCGGCGCTCGCACGAAGATGTTCAACATCGCTTCATCGCCCCAGTCCTGCGGCATCTTCTTCCATTCGCGATGCACGGTCTCGAGAAAGCGCAGGTAGCTCATGTCGTGCACGGCCGCGATCGGCGCGATGCCGAAGTCGTCCGGCTCGCGCACGGAAAAACCCATCGCGAGCGCGGCCGCGACGAGTTGCGCCGCGCGCTCGGGCACCTCCTGCGGCGTGCGCATCCTGCCGCGCGAAAAGTACGTGCGCGGATGATGCAGCGATTGGTCGGGATGGAAGTACGTCAGCATCTCGATTTCCTCGGGTCGCATGGGCGGAGAGCGGGTCGCCCGTTATCGGTTTGTGGGGGGCGGGCCGCATTCGGCGTTCGGCGTTCGGCGTTCGGCACTCAGCGTTCAGCACCGGCGTCCGCCTTCGATGGCCGGCGCTCCAAGCCGGAACATGCATGACGCTCGCGCAATCATCGAATCGGCATCGCTCTCGCCGCGGCCCATCGCATCGACGAGAGCCGGCCGGTTCGACGCGCCGCCTTCCGGTCCCCAGCCCCTGACATTCGCCGCACCCGCACTCATCGCCCGGCGATGCCCGCACGATCGCGCACCGCGCCGAGCAGCACGTTCGCGCCGCGCGTCGCGTCGCCGGGCAGCACATCCTCGGCTTCGCTGTGCGACAGTCCACCGACGCACGGAATGAACACCATCGCACTCGGGCAATGCTTCGCCAGATGAATCGCGTCGTGCCCGCCGCCGCTCACGGTCCGCGCGCGCCGGTATCAGTCAACGCTTCGATGCGGCACGACGCGCATTCGCGCGTCACGCCCGGACCGGCCGTGCCTATACCGGTGGTGCCTATACCGGCCGTGCCTATACCGGCCGCACCAAAAACAAAAGCCGGCATCGCGCCGGCTTTCGAAAGGGACCATCGAAGAAGATTCGGATTCCGATCATCGTCAGGCCACCACCCTTTGCGCAATCCAGCGTGCGCGCAGCCGGTCGTAGCCGAGATTGAACAGGAACGTGTACGGCAGGAAGAACAGCAGAATGCCGAAATCGAGCAACAGCGCCTCGAGCAGGCTGATCTCCAGCCACCACGCGGCGAGCGGCAGGGCCATCGCGACGAGGCCGAGCTCGAATGCGATCGCGTGCGCCGCGCGCACCGCGAGCGTACGCGTCAGCCGGTAGCGGCGCTCGATCCGCTCGAACAGCGCATTGAACGTGACGTTCCACCCCATCGCGATCACCGATACAGCCGCCGTCAGCGCCCCCACATGCACGAGCGAAAGACCCAGCACCCAACTGACGATCGGCGCGCAGATCACGATCGCGGTCACTTCGAACGTGAGCGCGTGCACGAGGCGCTCGGTCAGCGTCTTCCCCGGCACGAGTTTGGCCATTTGCATTTGCATGTGAAGCTCCATCAGTCAACGAGATGGCACCATTTTCATCGGATTAACCGTATTCATCCAGTTTGATATGATCGGTTTTTCCGATACATCAAAGGAGCATTCGCGATGCGCCACTCTCCGGAAGCGCTGCTCGCGTTCGCCGAGGCCGCGAACCTCGGCTCGTTCTCGGCCGCCGCGCGCAAGCTCGGCAAGCGGCAATCGACCGTCAGCGAAGCGATCGCGAACCTCGAGATCGATCTCGGCGTCACGCTGTTCGATCGCTCGACGCGCCAGCCGACGCTGACCGACGCCGCCCGCGCGCTGTTGCCCGAAGTCCAGCGCGTGCTCGAGGCGAGCGAGGCGATCGATCAGGTCGCCGCGCGCCTCGCGGGCGGCGAGGAAGCGCGCCTCACGCTCGTCGTGTCGGACACCTATCAATCGAGCCGGTACGAGGAAACGCTCGCGGCGCTCGACCGCCGCTTTCCGACGCTCGAATTCGAATGCCAGATCGCCGAGCACGACGACGTGCTCGACCTGATCCAGCAAGGCCGCGCACAGCTCGGGCTGATGGCGGCGCGCAGCACCTACCCGCCCGACATCGGCACGGCGACGGTCGCCGAGCGCTCGGAAATCGGGCTCTACGTCGGCCCGCAGCACCCGCTCGCCGCGCATGGCGACGCCGAAGTGCCGCTCGCCGCGCTGCACGACGCGCGCGAGCTGCGCCTGAATACCTACGTCGCGCCGCGCGGCGAGCGGATCGAAACGGGGCTCGTCGCGGGACGGCGCTGCTGGCTCGCGCCGAGCTACCTGCAATTGATGGAAATGGCGGTGGCGGGCTTCGGCTGGGCGGAACTGCCGCGCTGGATGGTCGAGCACTTCGCGCGCGAGCGGCTCGTCGAGCTCAATGCGCGCGGCTGGCCGCGGCGCGTGCCGGTGGATGCGGTGTGGTCGCGCGGCCAGCCGCTCGGGCCAGCCGGCTCATGGCTGCTGGAGACGATGCTCGCCGCATGATGCGCGCGGCGGCGATTGCGACGGCCGCGACTGCTGCAGCGGCCGTGAACGAGACCGGCTGTGCACGGCGCGCCCGCGCACGTCAGAAGCCGCACGTCAGAAGCCGCGCGACAGCACGGCCGCGCCGATCGTCACGACGCCGAGCACGAGGTTGACGATCACGAGCAGGCGCACCGCATTGACCGCGCGCGCGCCGTCCGGCCAGTTCTGCGCCTGCACCGCGCGGCGGATGCGCGGGAACAGCGCGAAGCGGATATGCCCGTAAATCAGCATCATCACGACGCCGAGCCCGGCCATCGCGTGCAGCGGCCACGTCGCATGCGCGCCGCCGAATTGCATGAGCAGGAACCCGCCCGTGAGCAGAATCACGATCACCGAGCCCGCGACCCAGTTGAAGAAGCGGCCGAACACGGCCTCGACGAGCGGCAGGCGCAACTGCGGCGACAGGTCCGACAGCGCGGGACGCAGGCAGAAGTTCGCGAACGCCATGCCGCCGACCCACACGGCAACCGCCAGCAGATGAAGAAACAAGGCAACGGCGATAGCGTGAGACATGATGGGGGATCCTTTTTAGTTTTCGGGTGACCGGTGCGCTGCTGGAACGCACCGCGCGCGAGACGTCGATCGCGTTCGACAGCCGTGACGCATGGCGGTTCAGCGCAATGTGCGCGGGTTGTGTTTTATCGGTGCGCAGCCTTAGCGGCGTGTCGTTCGCTCGTTCGCCCCGATTGCGTGCGAACCGGCGATGCGCGGGTTCGAATGCCGAGCGATTGGGGGCAAGCGCGATGGGCGTGTAAGTTTGTGTCGGCGCGCGGCACGCACCGCCCTAGTCCCGATCGAAAAAGATGACGAACGATGACAAGAGGCGATGCGCGCGGCTCGCGGCAGCGTACTCCGTCACGGCTTGCCAACCGCAAACTCGGTCGACGCTCGCGGAGCGGAGCGGCGCAAAGCAAAGGCCTCGCTCACCGACGCCCGCCCGACGCGCCGCCCTAGCGCGCCGCCCGGCTCACGCCCCGTCAGCGCGGCTCCGCGCGGCCCGGCAAGCTCAGCCGAGCACCGGGCGCAGCCCGCTCACCTTCAGCCGTGTGTCCGGCGCACGCCCCTTGCGCGCCCGCTTGCCGACGTGCGGCTCGAGCGCGCCGCCCGCGAGCGCCTCTTCCTGCGCCTTGCCTCCGCGGCCCGTGCCCGTCAGCACAACGCCCGCCGCGTCGATCGCAAGCGCCTGCACGAGCGTTTCCTTCGCGTCGAGCGCCATCAGGATCACGCCACGCCCGCCGCCCGAGAGCGTCTTCATCTCGTCCATGCCGAACACGAGCAGGCGCCCGCCGCTCGACAGGCACGCGACCTGCGACGCATCCGGCAGCACCGGCATCGGCGCGAGCGGCGCCGCGCCCGTGTCGATCGTCATGAACGACTTGCCCGCCTTCACGCGGCTCACCATGTCGCCGATCTTCGCGATGAAGCCGAAACCGTTGCTCGACGCGAGCAAGAGCGGCTGCTCGGCGGGCGCCGCGAAGTAGTGCAGCAGATGCGAGCCCGATTCGAGCTCGATCAGCGACGTGACGGGCACGCCGTCGCCGCGCCCGCCGGGCAGCACCTGGACGGCCACCGAATACACGCGGCCCGTGCTGCCCCATGCGATCAGCGTGTCAGGCGTGCGGCACTGGAACGCCGCGTACAGGCCGTCGCCCGCCTTGAACGAGAAGCTCGCCGGATCGAGCCCGTGGCCCTTCAACGCGCGCACCCAGCCCTTCTGCGACACGACGACCGTCACCGGCTCGTCGACGACCTTCGCCTCGAACGTCGCGCGCTTCTCCTGCTGAATCAGCGTGCGGCGCTCGTCGCCGTACTGCTTCGCATCGGCCTCGATCTCCTTGATCATCAGCCGCTTCATCGCGCTCTCGTTCGCGAGCAGTTCCTCGAGCTTCGCCTTCTCCGCGCGCAGCTCTTCAAGCTCCTTCTCGATCTTGATCTTCTCGAGCCGCGCCAACTGGCGCAGCCGGATTTCGAGAATGTCGTCGGCCTGCCGCTCGGTGAGGCCGAACGCGCTGATGAGCGCGGCCTTCGGCTCATCGGCCTCGCGGATGATGCGGATCACCTCGTCGATGTTCAGGAAGACGATCATCCGCCCTTCGAGGATGTGGATCCGGTCGTTCACCTTGCCGAGCCGGTGGCGGCAGCGCCGCGTGACGGTGGCCTGGCGGAACCGCACCCATTCGCCGAGGATCGACGCGAGCCCCTTCTGCGCGGGCCGCCCGTCCTCGCCGATCATCACGAGATTGAGCGCCGCGTTCGATTCGAGGCTCGTGTGCGCGAGCAGCGAGTTCACGAATTCGGTCTGATCGATCGTGCGCGTCTTCGGCTCGAACACGAGCCGCACGGGGGCGTCCTTGCCCGACTCGTCGCGCACCGCGTCGAGCAAATCGAGCATCGTCTTCTTCGTGTTGATCTGCTCCTGCGTGAGCGTCTTCTTGCCCGCCTTGAGCTTCGGGTTCGTCAGTTCCTCGATTTCCTCGAGCACCTTCTGGCACGACGTGTTCGGCGGCAATTCGGTGACGACGAGCTGCCACTGGCCGCGCGCGAGATCCTCGATCTTCCAGCGCGCGCGCACCTTCAGGCTGCCGCGGCCGGTTTCGTACGCGGCGGAAATCTCCGCGTCGCTCGAGATGATCTGGCCGCCGCCCGGAAAGTCCGGCCCCGGCACGAGCTGCATCAGCTCCGCGTGCGGCAGCGCGGGATGGCGGATCAGCGCGACCGCGGCGGCCGCGACCTCGCGCAGGTTGTGCGACGGGATCTCCGTGGCAAGACCGACCGCGATCCCCGACGCGCCGTTCAGCAGCACGAACGGCAGCCGGGCCGGCAACAGCTTCGGCTCGTCGAACGAGCCGTCGTAGTTCGGCATGAAGTCGACCGTGCCCTCGTCGATCTCGTCGAGGAGGAGCTTCGCGATCGGCGTGAGGCGCGCTTCGGTGTAGCGCATCGCCGCCGCGCCGTCGCCGTCGCGCGAGCCGAAGTTGCCCTGCCCGTCGATCAGCGGATAGCGCATCGAGAAATCCTGCGCGAGACGCACGAGCGCGTCGTACGCGGACTGGTCGCCGTGCGGGTGATACTTGCCGAGCACGTCGCCGACGACGCGCGCGGACTTCACGGGCTTCGCGTTGTCGCCGAGGCCCATCTCGTTCATCGCGTAGAGAATCCGGCGCTGCACGGGCTTCTGGCCGTCGCTCACGTCGGGCAGCGCGCGCCCCTTGACGACGCTCACCGCGTAGTCGAGATACTGGCGCTCCGCGTAGCGGCCGAGCGTGAGGAAATCGCCCTCGGGCGCGGCCGGCTCGGCGAAAAGATCGGGAGTATTGTCGTCCATCTAGATTTCGTGTCCGTATATGCGATGCGTGCGTAGCCGGGCGCGCGCCCGGCCGCGCTCAGATATCCGCTTCGACTTCGTTGCCCTTTTCCTCGAGCCAGTTGCGGCGCGCGGCGGCTTCGCCCTTGCCCATCAGCATCGTCATCCGCGCCACCGTCGCCTCGAAGTCGAGCTCGCCGAGCGCGACGGGCATCAGGCGGCGCGTGTCGGGGTTCATCGTCGTGTCCCACAGCTGCTCGGCGCTCATCTCGCCCAAGCCCTTGAAGCGGCTGATCGTCCATTGCGATTCGCGCACGCCGTCCTTGCGCAGCTTGTCGAGGATCGCCTCGAGCTCGCCCTCGTCGAGCGCGTAGAGCTTCTGCGCGGGCTTCTTGCCGCGCGCGGGCGCGTCGACCCGGAAAAGCGGCGGCCGCGCGACGAACACGTGGCCGCGCTCGATCAGTTGCGGGAAATGCTTGAAGAACAGCGTGAGCAGCAACACCTGGATGTGCGCGCCGTCGACGTCCGCGTCCGACAGGATGCAGATCTTGCCGTAGCGCAGGTTCGACACGTCGACGCTGTCGTCCGGGCCGTGCGGATCGACGCCGATCGCCACCGAGATGTCGTGCACCTCGTTGTTCGCGAACAGGCGGTCGCGCTCGGTCTCCCACGTGTTGAGCACCTTGCCGCGCAGCGGCAGGATCGCCTGATATTCCTTGTCGCGGCCCATCTTCGCCGAGCCGCCCGCCGAATCGCCCTCGACGAGGAAAAGCTCGTTGCGCGCGATGTCCTCGGTTTCGCAATCGGTCAGCTTGCCGGGCAGCACCGCGACGCCGGAGCTCTTCTTCTTCTCGATTTTCTGGCCCGCGCGCGTGCGCGCCTGCGCCTGCTTGATCACGAGCTCCGCGAGCTTCTTGCCGTGCTCGACGTGCTGATTGAGCCACAGCTCGAGCGCCGGGCGCGTGAACGACGACACGAGCTTCACCGCGTCGCGGCTGTTCAGGCGCTCCTTGATCTGCCCTTGGAACTGCGGATCGAGCACCTTCGCCGACAGCACGAACGACACGCGCGCGAACACGTCCTCCGCGAGCAGCTTCACGCCCTTCGGCTGCAGGTTGTGCAGCTCGACGAAGCTCTTCACCGCCTGATAGAGGCCGTCGCGCAGGCCGGATTCGTGCGTGCCGCCCGCGGGTGTCGGAATCAGGTTCACATACGACTCGCGCACGAGCGAGCCTTCCTCGCTCCACGCGACGACCCACGACGCGCCCTCGCCCTCGGCGAACGTGTCGTCGCCCGAGCGCGAATCGGCGAAGCGCTCGCCTTCGAAGAGCGGGATCAGGAGCTCGCTGCCGTTCATCTCGTCGAGCAGATAGCCGCGCAGGCCATCCTCGTATTTCCAGCTCTGCCGCTCGCCCGTCTTCTCGTTGACGAGCACGACCTCGACGCCCGGCAGCAGCACCGCCTTCGAGCGCAGCAGCCGCTGCAGTTCCCCGAGCGGCAGGTTCGGCGAATCGAAGTACTTCGGATTCGGCCACACGGTCACGCGCGTGCCGGATTTCTTCTCGCCGCGGCCCGCACCTTGCGTCGCGAGCGGCTTGACGACGTCGCCGTCGGCGAAGCCGAGCTGCGCGATCTTGCCGTCGCGCCAGACGGTCACGTCGAGCCGCGTCGCGAGCGCGTTCGTCACCGACACGCCGACGCCGTGCAGGCCGCCCGAGAACGTATACGCGCCGCCCTTCGCCTTGTCGAACTTGCCGCCGGCGTGCAGCCGCGTGAACACGATCTCGACGACGGGCACCTTCTCCTCCGGATGCAGCCCGAACGGAATGCCGCGCCCGTCGTCCTCGACGGACACCGATTGATCGGGGTGCAGCGTGACCGTGATCTGCTTGCCGAAACCGCCCAACGCCTCGTCGGACGCGTTGTCGATCACTTCCTGGATGATGTGCAGCGGATTCTCGGTGCGCGTATACATGCCGGGCCGCTGCTTGACGGGCTCGAGGCCCTTCAGCACCTTGATCGATGCTTCGCTATAGGCCGCTGCGGGCTTTTTCGTGGACATAGAAGCTCAGGTTCGTCATTCACCTTGACGTTATCCCCAGCTCGTGTGGATAACGTCGTGGACAAAACGTTGAATTCGATAAAAATCCGAGTCGAAACAATGGCGTGCTCGCATTGCTTCGAAAGCGGGCGGCATGCCGCCCGGAACGCGGCGTATTTTACTGGTTCCGCAACGGCGAACTCATGAAGGCTTACGTTTGGCTTCGAGCGCCTCCCAGCGTTCGAGCGCGGCGAGCAGTTCGTCGTCGAGCGCCGCGAAGCGCTCGGTCAGGCGCGCGCCCTCCTGCGGGTCCTTCGAGAAGATCGAGCCGTCCTCGAGCTGCGCGCCCACCGCCTTCTGCTCGGCCTCGAGCGCGGCGATCCGCTCCGGCAGCGCGTCGAGCTCGCGCTGCTCGTTGAACGACAGCTTCACCGTGCGCTGCGCGTTGCGGCCCGCCGCGCTCTTCGGCGCGTCGTCCTTCGCGGCCGCCGGCTCCTTCGCCGCGCGCTTGCCCGCCTCCTCGTCGGCGATCCGCTGCGCGCGCTCGCGCTGGATCTGCCAGTCGGTGAAGCCGCCGACGTATTCGCGCCACAGGCCGTTGCCCTCCGACGCGATCACCGACGTGACGACGTTGTCGAGAAACGCGCGGTCGTGGCTGACGAGCAGCACCGTGCCGTCGTAGTCGGACAGCAGTTCCTCGAGCAGCTCGAGCGTCGGGATGTCGAGGTCGTTGGTCGGCTCGTCGAGCACGAGCACGTTCGCCGGCCGCGCGAACAGGCGCGCGAGCAGCAGGCGGTTGCGCTCGCCGCCCGACAGCGACTTGACGGGCGAGCGCGCGCGCTCGGGCGCGAACAGGAAGTCGCCGAGATAGCTCATCACGTGCTTGCGCACGCCGCCGATCTCGACCCACTCGCTGCCGGGGCTGATCGTGTCGGCAAGGCTCTTTTCCGGATCGAGCTGCGCGCGCATCTGGTCGAAGTACGCGACCTGCAGGTTCGTGCCGATGCGCACCGTGCCCGCATCCGGCGTCAGCTCGCCGAGAATCAGCTTGAGCAGCGTCGTCTTGCCCGCGCCGTTCGGGCCGACGAAGCCGATCTTGTCGCCGCGCATCACCGTGCTCGAGAAGCGGTCGACGACCGTGCGCTCGCCGTAGCGCTTCGTCACGTCGGTCAGCTCCGCGACAATCCGGCCCGATTTCTCGCCCTGCGCGACGTCGAGCTTCACGTTGCCCTGCGCGTTGCGGCGCTCCGCGCGCTCGCGACGCATCTGCTCGAGCCGCGCGACGCGGCCGACGCTTCGCGTGCGCCGCGCCTCGACGCCCTTGCGAATCCACACCTCCTCCTGCGCGAGCAGCTTGTCGAACTTCTCGTTCTCGACGCGCTCGACTTCGAGCTGCTGCGCCTTGCGGGTCTGATACGCGGAGAAGTTGCCCGGATACGACAGCAGGCGGCCGCGATCGAGCTCGACGATGCGCGTCGCGACGCGATCGAGGAACGCGCGGTCGTGCGTGATGAAGAACAGGCCCGCGCGCTGCGCGACGAGCAGTTCCTCGAGCCAGCGGATGCCGTCGAAATCGAGATGGTTGGTCGGCTCGTCGAGGAGCAGCACGTCCGGCTGCACGACGAGCGCGCGCGCGAGCGCCGCGCGCTTCTGCATCCCGCCCGACAGCGCATCGATCCTCGCGTCGCCGTCGAGCCCGATCTGCGCGAGCGTCGTCGCCACCCGCGTGCGCCAGTTCCACGCGTCCGTCGCGTCGAGCGACGATTGCAGCGCGTTCATCCGCGCGAGCAGCGCGTCGTGCTCGGCGCCTTCGGGCGTGTCCGCGAGCCGGTGCGCGATCTCGTCGTATTCGGCGAGCAGCGCGCGCGTGTCGGCGAGCCCCGACGCGACCGCGTCGAACACCGTCTGTCCCGCGACGAATTCCGGCTCCTGCGGCACGTAGACCGTCACGAGATGCTGCTGCCGCGTGACGAGGCCGTCGTCGGGCTTCGCCAGATCGGCGACGATCTTCAGCAGCGACGACTTGCCGGCGCCGTTGCGGCCGATGAGCCCGACGCGCTCGCCGGCTTCGAGCGAAAAATCCGCGTGATCGAGCAGCGCGACGTGGCCGAACGCGAGTTGCGCGCCGGTAATGGAATAAAGCGACATGGGGAAGACGGCGGAGAAAAATCGGAAGCGCCCATTGTACCGGGGGCGGCGCAGGACGCCGATACGGCACAATGGCCTGGCGCGAGAATCCGGTGGCGAGCCGTGCCGCGCGCGAGGACCGGGCCCGGCCCTCGCATGCTCCGCGGCCGAACGGCTTTTACTTGACGTTGACGATGATCGTCTGGCTCAGCTCCGGGCCGTAAGAGCGATGCGCGCCGTCGCCGAGCTGCAGCGTGAGCGTGTGGCGGCCGGGCGGCAGCTTCACTTCGGCTTCGGTCTGGGCCTTGCCGAAGTGCAGCGAGCGTTCGCCGGCGGGGATCACGTCGCCCTTCGGAATGGGCCTGCCGTCGATCAGCAGGTGATGATGGCCTGTGTCGGGCGTCATGTCGCCCGCGGGCCGAAGCGCCATGTCGCCTTCGAGACCGAATTTCACGTGGACGGGGTTCGTGACGGACGCGCCGTCGGTCGGCTCGACGAAGTACACCCTCGCTTCCGCGTGCGCCGAGGCGGACGCGAAGAGCGCGGCCGCGGTGAACGCGCCGGCCAGCCATTTGTTGTAGAGCATCGCTCTCTCCTTTGGGGTTGAAAGGCTATCGAAGGATACACCGCGGGCGGGCGAACGCGACAAATCCGGTACCATTGCGCCTTTCGCCGCCCGATGCGCCGCGTTCGCGCGATCCGGCGACGCCGAATGCAATGGTTCTTCAAGAGTTCAACATGAGCGAAGTGGTCGAATACAAGAGCTGGGTCTGCCTGATTTGCGGCTGGGTCTATAACGAGGCGGAAGGCTTGCCGGACGAAGGCATCGCGGCCGGCACCCGCTTCGCCGACATTCCGGACAACTGGCGCTGCCCGCTGTGCGACGTCGGCAAGGAAGATTTCGTCGTCGTGGAGTTCTGAAGCCGGCGATCCGGCCGCCGCGACGCGCAGGCGGACGTCGCGCAAAACGTCTTTGCCATGCTCCGCCCTCGCCGTGCGCCGGCCGGCAGGCGGTTCGATCGAATCGAGCGGCCGGCTTGCCATTCGCACCGCTCTGCCTATCCGACACGAAATCGGATTCCCGGCCTCCTGGGCTTCGAATTCACTCCGAGACTACTCGACCGAACACGCGGGCAACCCGTACTTCGCCATCAGCCGGCTGAGCGCCGTGCAAGACACGCCGAGTTCGGTCGCCGCTTCCGCCAGGTGGCCGCGATGCCGCAGCAACGATGCCTCTATCGCGCGGTGTTCCGCGATATCGCGCGCCTGCGCAAGCGTCGTCGCGTGTTGCGTCACGAACTGCGCGAGGTCGAGATCGGCGGCCGATATCAGGCAACTGTCAGACAGCACGATTGCGCGGCGGATCCGGTTGATCAGTTCGCGCACGTTGCCCGGCCACGAGTAGCGATACATCGCTTCGATCGCGCATGACGTAAAGCCGCGAATCTGGCGCGCGCTGTCCCCTCCGAACTTGTGCAGCGCGCGATGCGCGAGGATCTCGATGTCCTTGCCGCGCGCCCGCAGCGCGGGGATGTCGAGCCTCAGGACGCACAGCCGATGATACAGGTCTTCGCGGAATCGGCCTTCCCGTATTGCCGCCTCGATGTCGACGTGGGTCGCGGAGACGATCCGTACGTCGACGGGAATGGGCTCACGCCCGCCGAGACGCTCGATCTTGCCTTCCTGCAGGAAACGCAGCATGCTCGCCTGGCTTTCGAGGGGCATGTCGCCGATCTCGTCGAGGAACAATGTCCCGCCCGCCGCCGCCTCGACCCGGCCGATCTTGCGTTGATTCGCGCCGGTGAATGCGCCGCGCTCGTAGCCGAACAATTCGGATTGCAGCAGATTGGGCGGGATGGCGCCGCAATTGATCGCGACGAACGGCGCCTTCCCGCGCGCCGAACGCTCATGGATCGCAAGCGCGCTGAGTTCCTTGCCTGTGCCGGATTCGCCGGAAATGAACACCGTCGCGTCGGTCAGCGCGATTTTGCGAATCGTCCGGAACAGTTGCTGCATCGCGTCGCACGCGCCCACCATCTCGTTGCTTTCCGCCTGTGGAAGCCAAGCGTCGCTGTCGAGATCGCAGAGCGCGACCATCCCGTATGCATGGTCGACGAGATAGTCGAAAAGCGCTTCAGGCGGCAATTCCTTCGCGTAATCGAAGCAGAACTGGCGGATCAGCCGCCGGATCTTCGCATCGTTCAACCGGTTGTCGCCGGCAATGGCGATCCAGCCGACCTGCTGATGCGCCAACAGGGTCTCGAGCGTCGGCAACTCGCGTGAAGCAATACCTTCGAAATCGACGATGCCGACTTGCGGCCGGTTGAGTTTCAGGCGGCGCGCCGCGTCATTCGCGCAGCGTTCGACGTGCACGCTCCACCGGCGCGCGCGCAAGTGCTCGACCAGCGCGTCATCCGGATTGCGCGACACGTAGACGAGAGATCGCAAAACGAGTTCATCGGCGTCCGCATCAGACCTCACGACGGCAAGGCGCGGCGTGTCGTCGGGCAACGCGTGATCAGGAGGAGTGCGGACGTCATGCATGATGGGTTCTCGCGGAATAGTGCGTCAGAACGTGTACGGGAAACGCACGCCGACGACGAAATTTGGCGCGTCGGGCGTCAGGCCGACCGCGACGGATGCATTCATCGTCAGATGTTTGTTGAATACGTGATTGAGGCCGAAGATCAGCGTCGACGCGACCGTCTGACTGCCGGGCACCTTCTGCCAGCCCTGCCCCGGCGCTTGCGTCTTCGTCTGCGGCTCGATCGCCATCGTGTATGCGAGGCTTGCCGAATCCCGCTCCGAGAACGCCAGCGCAACCCCGCCGCCGAACTGGACGATATCGCCGAGCTTGACCTTCGCCGGCTGCGTCTGGCCGACGACCGACGAAATGTCGGAGAACGACCGGGCAACGTTGTACGTGTACGAAACGCTGCCGAACAGGACCACCGGGTCGTAGGTCTTCAGCGCGGACAGTCCCGCCGTGATGCTCCAGAATCCCGTGCCGGTCGGCAGCTTGTCCGGTGCGACAAGATTGGTGTTGTTCGGATCGACCTGCTGCAACTTGACGCCGAACGGTGACGTTCCCGTCGGCGCTTTCACACGCAGGCTGCCGACGATATCGGGCAAGTTCTGCGATTCCTTGAGAAACTGATAGTAGATGCCGAAATTCACGTCGCCGAGCGCATGCGAATTGACGGTCGAATCGGATAGCGTGCTCGCCGCACCGCCCGCTCCCCCGACGATGAAGCTACTGTTGCGGTACAGGTAGGGAACGTCGACATCGACGCTGATGCGCTCGCTAAGCCCGTAGCGAACATCGACGTCCGTCATGATTTGATGCGACTTCGTTTGCCCCAGATTCAGATTCCCGAGGAAGATCGCATCGAGTGCGAGAAACCCGGACAACTGCAATTGACGGCGATCGTAGTAGGTATCGCTGATCCCCCAATCGATTGTCAGCTTGTGGTCGAAGAGCGGCGCGTGCTCGCGCTGAACGACGGCATTCTCGGCATCGGTGCGCGTCGGCTGCGCGGATTTGTTGACGTTGCCGATCGTGCTCGCGGCTCCGCCCGGGGCCGGCGTCGAACCGCCCGCGCCGGCGTCGGCCCCGGCAGGGGGCGGCGGCGTCACGGGCACGCCGGTTGCCGTTCCCGTTCCCTGGCCCGCGGAAGGCGAGATCGGCGTGTATTGCGCGACAGTCGCGGGCGCGATCCCCACACCGTCACTTTCGTTCGGCAAGCCCCGTCCGCGCTGCGCCATCTGCAGATCGACTAGCTGGCGTTCGAGCGCATCAATGCGGCGCTGCTGTGAGTCGACCATCCGTGTGAGCGTCGTGAGCCGATCGTTCAGCGTCTGGTCGGCCAGCGCCTGCGCGTTCGCCTCCTGAGCGAACGCGAGTAGCGCGATGGCGGCCGGAATGGCGGCGAGCGCGTGGCGTGCCCCATCTTTCCTCACAATTTCGCAATGCATGACCTAACCCCCCGGTGGTCCCGGCCCCGCACCATGCGCGGCCGAATGAAAGCGATTGCCGCGTTTCGCAAGCACGCGGCGGCCACGTCATCTTCTTGGAACGACGCCGTTTTGCAGCGCTTGCAGGATGCCCGTCTGCCGGATCAACGCCGGCGACATCTGTTGCGTCTGCAATTGCAACTGCAGGCGATTTGACGCGAGCTGTCCGTTTCCGGCTATTTGCAGCAGTTGAGCAATGGAACCCGACTGCAGTGCGCCTGCGGGCGTGATGGTTTGCGAAGCGAGCCCGGCCGGCGTCTGCAGCGTGAGCGACACGCCATTGTTCGCGAATGCGATGCCGGCCTTGATGGTGCCGGTCGAATTGGCCGCATACGCGGCGGAACTCGAAGTTGCGCCGGGCAGCATCGCGGGCGCCGCCTTGCCCGCGCTGAAATCGACGAGCGCCGCATTCCCCCCGCTATTGCCGTTGCCGGCAACCTGCGTGACCTGCGAGATGCCGTTGACCGATACGGTCTGGCCGCCGGTGACAAGCGCGTTCGGATTCGCGCCGCTCGATTGCGCGCGAGCGCCGTCCGCGTTGGCAACCTTGGCGAGCGTCATCGTCTTCGCGGTCAACTGGTTCGCCGCGTTCGCCGTCACGACGAGCGCGCCTTGCGCGACGGCGAGCGCGCCGTTCGGCAACTGCCACTGAGAGAGCAGATTCAACGTGAAGCCCGAGATCATCGATGCGTCGGCGTACTTGCCGGTTTGCCGCGCAAGCACGTCATCGTCAACGGGCTGAATCGAAATGCGCGAAGCGAGCGCGTCGCGCGCGAACGGAAGATCTTGCGATGCGGGCATGTTCCCGGCCGCAAAGGCGCTACTGGCGATGCAATACGTCGCGGCACACCATGCGAAAGTAGACGTCGAGAAAAAACGTTTCATGACGAGTCAGAAAAGATCTGCCTTGATCAAGCCGAATTCGACGAAGGGAATCGCAGCCGTGCCCGTATTGAGCGCTTGCTCACGGAGCTTGAGGGCAAGCGATTCGTTATGCTGCAACAGAGGAGAATCCTCCCTGAATGGTTTGCCTAGCACGGCGAAGACGAGACCGTTCCAGCTCTTCAAAAAATCCCGCTCGAGCACGATGCGATTGCCGAGCGCGGGGTCGGCAAGAAAGATCCGTCCGTTCTCGGCATGCTTGACAATGACGAAGTGCTCGTAGCCGTCGATGTTCATCAGCACGAGCACGGGAATCCGCAATCTGTAAAGTGCCTCGATGCCGACGCGAAAACCGCGTCCACGCAAGCCGAGCGTCTCGACGAATTTCTTCATGTCGAGCATCGAGAAGCCATGCTTGACGACGACTTCCGGTTCGGAAAATGCCATCATTCTCCGAATCATTTCGGTTTCCGGAATATCGATGCCATATCCGTATTTGAGAAGCGTCGAGAGCGCAGCCGATCCGCAACTGAAATCGAACTGCTGACTCACGACGTCGCGATAACGGATCTCGCGCATCGAATGCACCGATTTGATGATAGGCGAGCCGACAAACGAATAAGCGTCGATTGTGGCTTGCGCGCGCGCCGTCAAACTGGGCGCGCCGATAGCGATTGCGATGGCGAGCGATGCCAGTGTCGGCCGAACGTTCGCGAGCATGCTGGTCTCCCGGTGCGCGTCGCGCCGCAGGCACGGCGGCGCGACGCGCATTCTCCCGATGCTTCAATGGCCGCTGTTGAGCGCGGCGATCGCGAGCCCGTTGTGCTGCAGGTTGCCGACGCCGCCGGCGATGTTCACGCCGATGTTGCCGGTCGCCCCCGTCAGCGTGTTCGCGCCCAGCATCGCCGTTCCGACGAAGCGACCGCTCACTTGCGCGGACGCGATTTGCGAGTTGTCGTCGGTGGCGATCATCGCAACGGTCTTGGCCTTCGCGGGATCGATGGTGGTCATCGCGCCGGCGAGGCTGTTGTTCTGTACGTTGCCGATACCCGACGCGACATTCACGCCGACGTTGCCCGACACGGCGGCGAGCGAGCCGTCGCCGATCGACGCATTCAGGTTGAAGTCGTTGACCCTCGCCTGCCCGCTGGACGATTGTTTGCTGAAGATCTGCGCATTGCCGAACACGTTGCCCACATCGACCGACGCGAGCGCGACGTCGTTGCTCTGCGCGTTGTCGATGCCTTCGGCCACGTTCACGCCCAGGTTGCCCGTCACGCCGGTTGCGGCCTTGTCGCCCGTCGTCGCGGTGAGCGTGCCCGCCTGCCGCGTGTCGACATATTGCGTAACGCTACCGGTCTTCGTCACGTCGACGGAACTGCGCGTGTCGTTGTAGTTCCACTTCGACTGCTTCGAGAACGATGCGCTTGCAGTCTTGTTCATCGCCCCGCTCGACGACGAACTCGCCGACGTGTCGCTGTGGCTCGCGCTCCATGACGAATCGGAGGCCGAGCTCGTCGAGTCGGTGCTCGACTTCTTGGTCGCATCGTACGCGCCGTATTGGCCGGAGTACGTCTGCTTGCCCCAGTTCAGATGCGCCGATCCGGAGATGCTGGCGGTCACGCTCTCGTTCTCGCTGCCGTTCGCGCTGAAGCCATGCGGCACCGGCACGAAACTCTTCGCGACGCTGAAGGATTCCTTTTCCGACGCCGAGAGATTCGCGCCGCCGGAAACCGACGCCGTGCCGCCGTTGCTGGCCAGGCCGATCTTGCTCGTCGTCACGCTGAGCGAGCCGTTGGCCGCCGACGACGATGCCGATTGCGAACCGCTGCGGCTCCAGCTGCTCGAATCGCTGGTGGAGGACGAGGATTTGGCCGTCTTGTACGACGCGTCGAACGCCGACGACCGGCCGGCCATGTAGGAAGCGCTGCCGTGATCGGAAACGCTCCTGAATTCGTTGTTGTAGGTGGTCGTTACCGCCCCCTTCGTATAGCTCTGATAGAGCGGATCAAGCGACACCCGCGACAGCGTCACCATCTGGTTGTTGTTGATCACGGCGCCGGCGGTGCTCGATACGCTGACGCAACCGAACAGCCCGACCGCGCCGAACATTTGGACATGTTCGATGACGCCGGTCACGTTGTAGAGATAGGGATTGGATGGAGCGGCGAACACCGAACCAGTCGCCGACGCGAGGACTGCTGCTGCAATGAGAGTGCGTTTCATCATATGCTCCAATATCGATGCGCGTTAGTTAAAAAGCGTGCCCGCCGGGGGACGAAGCACGAAGCTGTTTGCCGTCGCGTTGCCGGCTCCAGCAGTCTGGTTGACCTGAACGATCCCGCTGACATTCTTGAAGGCGCTGTTGCTGATCGACGCTTGCCGCATGTCGTGCGCCTCTGACCACTGTCTCAGGCCGCCCTGCCTGGAAATCGCGTCGGATAGCTCCCTATCCGACGCGATTTCCACTCCCGCGCCCAGCGTCCCGACAGCAACGCTATTGCGCTGAAGATTCGCGGAGCCGGCACTCTGATTGACGAGCACCGCTCCCGTGATGTTGGAAAATGCCGAGCTTTCGATGCTCGCCGTGGCGGAGCGGGTGGACGCACGCGCGAGCGCCGCCTGCGCCGAGCCGGCCACGCCGACACTCGGCGCGCCCATGCCGAGCGCGATCTGATTCGCTTGCGCGTTGTCGAGACCAGCGGTCTCGTTGACGCTGATTGCCCCCGCCGCGTCGATCGCGGCATTCGCGCCTATCGCCGCATGCGCGGATACGGCCGGGATGTTCTGCGCGTACGTGACGTGCACGACCGCAGCAAGCAATAGCGCGGCGCTCATCGAAGCGCGAAGCCGGCTCATTTGAGCGCTCCCAGAGCGCTCGTCAATGGCGCGACGGCGTTCGTCACGGAACCCGCGATCATTCCTCCAATGCCGGACGCGGACGCAACGCCCGCGGTCGGACCGTGTGCGAGGCCATTCGACGCAATGTTGCCCGTCAGCACCTGGGTCACCGCCGCAATGCCGGCATTCGCCGCAAGCCCGTTCGGCGCGATTCCGCTCGAGCCGTGCGCATTGGTCAGGTCGAGATCGGACACCACGGTGGCCATCGTCGGATCAAAGGCGCTGGCGGGAAATGTCGTCGCGCGCACCGCGACCGGATCTTGATCCTTCGGTACGGGCCGGTAGGCAATGCGCGGCGTGACCGTCCGCTCGACGATGATGTCTCCCGGATTGACGCTCTGCTGCGCAGACGCGTTTGCTCCGACGATTCCGAACAACATGGCCGCCATCATCAGGCGTTTCAATCTCGACACCAGTGCGTGCGAATTCATGACAGTTCCTTGCTTGCCGAGCCGCAGAGCGATAACGGTCAGCTCAGGCGACTTGAAAGAATCGAGCGATGGGTGGTCACTCGCCTATTGCCTCGTGAAGCTGACCTGGTTGTTCTGCGTCGCGCGCGGAATGTCCGAGGGAATCGGGATCTGCGGGACGGGCGGAGGAAATTCGTCCCACAACGTGACGCGATTTCCGATTCCGCCCAGAAGCACGTTCGGCGCAGACACCACCATTGGAGTCGCGCCGAGAGCCCGGCCGCGCTGCGCGGCGAGGGTGCGTTCATCGAGCTGATCGCGAAACACCGAGGGCATGTCGATCGCCGAAGCAACCGGCTCGGCGTCCGGCATGGGCAGAACCTGCGCGTGCGCGACGCGCAACGCGAGTACGGCGACCAATGCGCCTACCAACAAGGGGAGCGATGCTCCGAACCTGGCTTGCATGGCATTTCTCCTGTTTGTACGGCTTATAGAAAAATGCATGCCAACCGGCCTTATTTCCTTGCGGAGCAAGGATTCCGTCGCGAAACGCTGTTTCCGCGACTCGACGAACTGCTCGAAAACGTCTCAGAAGTGAAATACAGACACGATGCAACCGCCTTCGCGCACGCCATGCCGAAGACCCGCATCGGATACGGTCCGGAGAAGCCAATTGCGCTGTGGGGGATGACGGCGCGCAAAGCATAAGCGTATGGAGGGACGCCGGTTGCCCGCCGAGCGCGCCCCTCCGCTTGCCGATGCCGGTCTCGATATCGCGAGCTCCGGCTTCGGCGGCCTCCTTTGTTTGGAAAGTCTTTGATATACTTCTTTGTTCTCGTCGACGGGCCTGAGTTCGCCGGCGATCGCAGGTCTTCAGGATCGAAGCCATGCATCACCCCGTCGGTGGACTGTTGCAACGCGGCTGTCACGCACGCAGCGACAAGATCAACTTGTCGCTGCGAGGGGATTAAACAACGCTTCATTGCCCGTCATTTCGCTTCATTCGCGAGCGGGCGAAAATCCCGAAGATGCGGGCGGGGCAAGGCTAAACGCTTGATTCATATTGCGCCGATCCATCCCGCTCAAACTATCCGCTCCCCGTAGTTCAATGGATAGAACAAGCGCCTCCTAAGCGCTAGATACAGGTTCGATTCCTGTCGGGGGGACCAGCTAGGTTCCCAAAGCCTCCCAAGATTTCCCAAAAAGCCCCGCAAAGCCTTGCTCTGCGGGGCTTTTTGCTGCCATCATTGCCCAAGACTGCCCAGTACAAGCCAAGCACCTTGGGGGTATCAGTGGGGATATACCCCGAAGTGCTCGGCGCCGATACCCCAACGCAAAATGCCGAAGCAAACCGATCCTCTCACTGACTTGAAGGTGCGCCGCGCGAAGCCTGCCGAGCAGCCTTACCGTCTTGCTGACGGCAAGGGGCTTTATCTCCAGGTCATGCCGAACGGCTCCCGGTACTGGCGCATGAAGTATCGGTTCGATGGAAAAGAAAAGCTCGCGTCGTTCGGCGTCTACCCCGAAGTGTCGTTGGCCCAGGCACGACAAGCCTGTCTCGCTGCACGGAAGCTGTTGGCCGCGGGAACCGACCCGACCGAGCAGAAGCGCGAGATCAAGCGGGCCCGGGCTATCGAGGCGTCATCGTCCTTCGAAGCCGTCGCGCGGGAGTGGTTCGAGTCGCAGAAAGATGGCTGGACGGAGGTCTACGCAAACAAGGTGATTAATTCGCTTGAGGTCGACGCGTTCCCGCGGATCGGCTCCAAGCCGCTGCGCGACATTGAGGCGCCTGACATGCTTGAGATCGTGCGAGCGATCGAGGCACGGGGCGTTCGTGAAACAGCTAAGCGGGTACTGCAGCGATCGCGGGCCGTCTTCCAGTACGGCATCATGACCGGGCGATGCTCACGCAATCCTGCTGCCGACATCGATGCCGAAACCGTTCTGAAGAAGGGCCAGGGCGTCAAGCACATGGCACGCGTGAAGCCCGTCGAAATCCCGCAGCTCATGCGCGACATTGCCGCCTACTCCGGCGATCGGGTCACGCAACTCGCCCTTCGGTTCATGGCACTGACCTTCACGCGAACAACCGAGATGATCAATGCCGAATGGGACGAGTTTGACGAGCGTGCGGCCGAATGGCGTATCCCGCCCGATCGAATGAAGATGCGCGATCCGCACATCGTGCCGCTGTCGCGACAAGCGCTAGAGGTGCTTGCCGCCTTGCGCGAGCTCAATGGCAACCAACGGCTTGTGTTCTACAGCGTCCAGGGCCGAAGCCACATCTCGAACAACACGATGCTCTATGCGCTCTACCGCATGGGCTACAAGTCGCGGATGACGGGGCACGGCTTTCGCGGCTTGGCCGCGACCGTGCTTCGCGAGCTCGGTTACAGCCGGGACGTCGTCGACCGCCAACTCGCCCACGCAGAGCGAAACCAGGTCACCGCAGCTTACGTACACGCGGAATACTTGCCCGAGCGCCGGAAGATGATG
Source organism: Burkholderia thailandensis E264 (assembly GCF_000012365.1). NCBI lineage: Bacteria > Pseudomonadati > Pseudomonadota > Betaproteobacteria > Burkholderiales > Burkholderiaceae > Burkholderia > Burkholderia thailandensis. The sequence goes on along the minus strand of NC_007651.1, from coordinate 1,049,407 downwards.
CAGCACTGGGCTGACTATCTCACCCAAACAGCCAATTGACGGGGCAGGAAAATGGACGAGCAGACCGCACGAACGATTCTTCGCCAAGCCGACGGACACATCGATTGGAATAACGCTCGCGATTGCCCAGCGTGGCATCTCAGCAAAATCTATCTCGAGGGTCGCTTCACGTCTGACGAGCTTCGCGCAATCATTGAATTTGAGCGGAAGCTCGGGTGACGATCAGCGCGTCGTAGTCGCGTTCGCACTGCTGGCCGGCGATGCGGGCTCGGTCAGCGTACTCTGCCAGTTCGCCCGCGCGCTGGTCAGCGCGGCCGAGCACGTCGGCAAGCAAATCGAGGGCGTCGCCGGCTGCCGGGCTTCCGGCGGCAGCGGCGGGATGGTGGGCGGCTGCGACGAGCTGGTCGACGCGCTGCTGCAGGCTGCCAGCGGCAGCGCGAGCAGCAAAAGCATCCGCGAGAGCGGCCGTGCGTTGGTGGTTCGCATGGTTTGCGATCTCCGATTGTGCCGCGGTGCGGCGTTGTTCTTCGGCGCGCGCGGGGGTATCCGGAATTTCGTGTGTGAGGCGGGTTGAGATTCAGACTCCAATGTTGAATCGTTCCGGGTAAAGCAGTGCGAACTGAGTCATGGCACTCTTCCAATCGTGCCGGGAGCCGGTCCACTTGGCAACGACGTTGCGCAGCGCCAGCCAGATCAGTTTGAGCGCGGCCTCGTCCGACGGGAAGTGGCCGCGCGCCTTGATGATCTTCCGAAGCTGCATGTGCAGCGACTCGATCGCGTTGGTCGTATATACAATTTTCCGGATGTCAGGCGCGAAGGCGTAGAACGGAATCACCTGATCCCAGGCTCGGCGCCAGAGCGCGGCAATCGGAGGGTATTTCGTACCCCACGGGCTCGTATCGAACGCTTCCAGCGCCACGGCGGCCGCTTCGGCCGACGGTGCCCGATAGACCTCCTTGAGCGCCGCTGCGACCGATTTCCTGTCTTTCCAGCTGGCGAAGTCCAGTGAGTTCCGGATCAGATGCACGATGCAGGTCTGGACCGTCGTTTCCGGGAACACCGTGTTGATCGCTTCCGGGAAGCCCTTCAGGCCGTCGACCACGGCGATCAGGATATCCTGCACGCCGCGCAGCTTAAGGTCGTTCACCACCCGCAGCCAGAACTTGGCCCCCTCGGTCTGCTCGATCCAAAGGCCCAACACGTCGCGTGTGCCGTCGCGGCGCACGCCCAGCGCCAGGTAGATCGCCTTGTTGCGGACCACGCCTTCGTCGCGGATCTTGACTCGCAAGGCGTCGAAGAACACGACCGGGTACATCGGCTCGAGCGGCCGCTGCTGCCATTCGCGCACTTCGTCGATCACGGCATCGGTCACCGTACTGATGAAGTCCGGCGACACCTCGATGCCGTACATCTCCAGCAGGAAACCCTGAATCTCCCGCACGCTCATGCCGCGTGCGTACATCGCGATGATCTTGTCGTCAAAGCCGGTGAAGCGTCGCTCGCCCTTGGCGATCAGCACCGGATCGAAGGTGCCTTCTCGGTCGCGCGGAATCTCGACGTCGAGCAGGTCGTCGTCGGTCGTGATGCGCTTGCGGCTGGTGCCGTTGCGGTGGTTCGTGCGGCCTGCCGGCTTGGCATCGCCCTTCTCGTAGCCGAGGTGGTGGGTCAGTTCGCCGCCCAGCGCGCGTTCGAAGATTGCTTTCTTGAGCGCGGCGAGCTGCTCGTTGATCGTTGCCCGATCCAGCGTTCCGGGTACCAGTTGCTTGATCAGTTCCGGGTCCAGGTTCAAGCCCTTGCCCGGTTCAATCGTCACTTCTTCCTTGCGTTTGCGTGGCATAAAGTGGCTCCTTGGCCATCAGTTTATGCCTCACACACAAACATTCGGATAGGCTCGCGCGCGCGGCCTCGACAGCCGCCATAGTTGCCTTTTGCTCGACGGCCGTCGTCGCACGTACGCCGTCTCGGTGTCCTTTGAAGTAGCCGCCCGCCGAACCGATCACGGCGGCGACGACCACGGCGAGCCAGAATCGCGGATCGATCCAGATCATGCGCCCTCCCGCATCATCTTCGCGAGCCGCGTCGCGCGCGCGCCGACCTGCGTTGCCCACAGGCTGTCGAGCATCTCCGCTGCCGCCATGGCCCAGTCACCACGTTGCGCTGCTGCAAGGAAATTGCGAAACCCGAGCAACCGGCCCTGCATGTTGAACGCCATATTCATCATCACGCGCTGGCGCACGGGATCAAGCTGGCGCCACCACGATAGATTGCGATCAAGCCACACCTCAGTTTCGACCACATCGTTCTGATACATCAGATCGATCTCGTTGTCGCGAAACCCCTTGTCGGTCAGATTCCGCCCGATGCCGCCACTGACCTTGCCGACGGTGTCGGTATAGATGCGCGCGCGGCGCCCTTCGTCGTTCGTGAGTTCTAGTTTGAGCTTCACCGGATCGTAGTCGCTCATCGCCTTTCACTCCACAATCTGGCCGCCGGCGCGCGCGTATGCTGCGCGCAATTGCACATCCCGATCCTCGTGGACGCCACCGAGCGTTGACCATGTGACCGCGGCGCATGCCAGCGCGTCCGCGAGGCGCCCCGCATCGATCAGCGCGAGCGCGCCGCTCGCCGCGAGCAGTTCGAGCGCGTATCGATCCTGCTCGACCGGCGCGAAGGCGCGCGCGCCCTTCCCAGTCAGGTAGGCCGCCCACGTCCCCGCCGTCGCGCGGTAGCGGCCCGCCTGCATGGAATGAAGCGGTAACGCCGGGTCGTCGACCTCGGGATACGCGCCGTAGTCCTCGTCCGCCTTCTTGAAGTACTGTGGCCGCGACGGCGTCGAGTGACCGAGCAGATCGTAGCCGTCACCCCTCGACAGGCCCCTGCAAACGGATACCGCCGAGCCTTCCCTTGATGCTGTCGTTCGCGTGAAAGCGGAACTGCGTCACGTTGACGTCGCCGCATGCGGACAGCAGCACCGCGCAATCCTCGTAGGGCGTGTTCACACTACATTAGTTTGAGGTTATGCTTCGGAGATGGAAATCTCCGAAGCCCAATTCAAGCAGATCGAACATTGCCTGCCGCGACAGCGTGGCAATGTGAGCCTGTCGAACCTGCAAGTGCTCAACGCGATCCTTTATGTGGCCGAGCACGGATGTAAATGGCGCGGCCTGCCACCACGTTTCGGCCGCTGGCACACGATCTACACGCGCATGAACCGTTGGTCTCGCAACGGTGTACTGGACCGAGTGTTCACGGAGTTGCAGCGCGCGCAGATCATTCGCGTTCGGATTGAAGCGGTATCGCTGGATAGCACGATCGTGAAGGTTCATCCTGACGGCACCGGTGCGTTAAAAAAAATGGACCTCAAGCCATCGGCAAGTCTCGCGGAGGATGGACAACCAAGATTCATATGGTTGCCGCGGATGCTCGAACAGCCATAACGTTCGCACTGTCGCCCGGTCAAGCCGGCGATGCGCCGCAGGGACGTGCACTGCTCGAACGCCTGGGGCCGCCGAATCGGCCGCTGCACCTGCTGATGGACAAGGCGTACGAAGGTAACGAAACCCGACAACTCGCGCTCGATCTCGGCTTCATCCCGGTCGTCCCTCCGTTGAGTACGCGCGTCGAGCCTTGGGAATACGACCGGGAAATGTACAAGCGTCGTAACGAAGTCGAGCGGCTGTTCCGTCGATTGAAGGGTTTTCGTCGCATCTTCTCGCGCTTCGACAAACTCGACTTGATGTTCATTGCCTTTATCAACTTCGCCCTGATTATCGAAGCCCTTCGATAGTGTGAACACGCCCTAGCCGAAGATGCGCAGCCCGAAAAGCTCATGGTTTCCGCCGAGGTTCGCGAAGATGCCGTTCCAGCACGAAGAGATCCAGATGTTCCGCGCGGCGAATGCGAAACAACCGTTGAGCTGGATCGCGTCGGCACCACTTACCGGCGTTCCGTCGTAGGACAGGTGGATGTCGTTGATGCTGACGTCGGAGCTCCCCGCCGGCACGACGAAGATCGGCTGATCAAGCGCGGTCTGCTGCAGCGTGCCCGCCCATCGCGTATTGCTCGCGATCTCCTTCTGAATTGGGACCGTCAACGGGCCGTTGATCTTGATGATGTCGCTGTTCGTGCGGCAGTCGAAAAGGAACTTGCCGAACGCGGTGTTGAGCCCGTTCTGCATCTGCTGCGTGTTCCATGCCGGCGACTTCGTCGGAAAGACACCCATCTGCTTCGATGAAATAAAGCTGTGGCTACGCAGCTTGAAACGCGTGCCGTCGATCGATGAAATGAGGCACGAGCCTCCGTCGTCAGGGGTCGACGTGTCGCCGCGGTCGGGATAGTAATCGCCACCACCGCCGTCGCCGGCCACGTCGTAACCGAGCGCAAAAACGGCGGTTACGGTGCCGGGTGTCAGGCGCACCATTGCGATGCTGTCGACCACTGGCGCGATCACGTAGCGTTGCGGATCATGATCAGCCCGTGTTGACGGTGAAGTGGCGCAGGATCGCGAGGACGTACCAGTCGTAAGGCTGGTCCTGCGTGAGCGTGATTTCGGACGACGCACCCCATCCGAACTCCGTGATGTCCTTGTCGCCGGTAAAGGGTTGCGGCGCCTTGTCGAGCACCTTCTCGCCGAACTCGCGGAACGGAATGATCTGGCCGTTGACGAGGCAGCGGATGCTGTTGAGAAAGCGCAGGATCACGCGGCCGGTGCGCTGCTGGTTGCCCTGCGACGTGCCGAGGCCGCCTGACAAGTTCGGCGTCAGCGTGACGATCGTGCTGTCGTAATGCAGGCCGATCTCGAACAGTTTCGCGGTGCGCGGCAGCGTCACCTGACCGCCCGTAACCGTGAACTGCCCCATGTAGACGCCGTCGGCCTTCACGTCGCACGTCTTGCCCTCCAGTGCACCGAGATTCGTCCATACCTCGCCGCCAGTGTCGCTTGTTCCGACGATTGCGGAATCCGTCTGAACTGCGGCGTCGAGTCGCTCGACGTACTGCACCGTCGCGCCGTTGATCGTGCGCTGCACGACCGCGAATAGCACGTCTCCCTCATCCCCGGGGATGCAACAGACCGACTTGAACAGGCCGTCCGTCACATGCCGCGCGAACCCGCACACGTTCTCGTCGCGGTCGTACGTCATCGAGACGAGCACGCCATCGGCGCGCACCATCCACACGACCGGCGTCGGCTCTGCCTGGAACGCGACGTCGACGATGCCCGACTCGGTCACGTGCGCGGCCAGACGCGTGAGGTTCTGTGATCGGTACGCATCCGTGTTCAGGTCGTACGTCATCGCGCGGACCTTCTTCCCGGCACGCTGCACGTACACGATCTCGTTGCCGACGCGCACCGGCCGCGCGCGCGCGCATCCGTAGACCGACTGGCTGTCGACGTTGATGTTGGTCGGCGTGATCGCGCCCGCGCTGCCGCCGGTCACTGTGAATTCCTCGCCCTGCGTGAGGGCCGCGAGGATCTTCGCTGATGCCAGGTGCACGGTCTGGTTCACCTGATCGGATGCCATGTCGTACCCGAATGCCTCGCCGTCTTTCGTGCCCGGCGTGAAGTCGAGGTATAGGCCGATGCCGCTCGCCCACACGCGCATCGGATAGCCGGTCGAGCCGGCCGCGTACAGGCGCTGCTTGAAGAGGCTCACGGCCGCCGGATATCCATCGATCGAATTCCACATCGAGGACTTCAACGCCCAACCCGAAGCAGGGGCAGTCAGGGTCGACGCGAGTTCGCGCTTGATCACGCCAAAGATTCGAGACGCGCTCTCGAACGCGATGAGTTGCACGAGACCGCCATTGATCTCGACGTAGCTTCCGACGTCCTGCGCTCGCCACGCCTGACCAACACCGTACTCATAGACTGCGCCAAGCGTGCCGCCGGAGATCAGTTGGCCGCCGAAGCTGAACGTGAACGTGAAGTCGCTCGGCACCGAGGATACGGTGTATAGCCCATCGATGCCCGAGCCCTGGAACCCGGACAGAACAACGCGCGTGCCGACCACGTACCCGTGCGCGCCGTTGGTCGTGACGGTGCGCGATGAACATCGTGTCGCTGTTCTGCGTGTATTCGAGTTCGAACAGCTGCGACGCCGACCACGGGGTTGCCAGTTCGATCGGCACGCCGCTTTGCTGAATCTGGCCGCTGTCGGTATAGAACCGCGCATAGGCGTCGCCGAGTTCGACAAAGTACGCCTGCGACTTGCTGAATACGAACGGCACGAGCCGCGTCGCACCGGTCGTTTTCGTGGCCGCCACCTGGCGAAAGCCGAACCGGCGCCGAGCGCCGCCCTCGATCTGCGGAATCGCGTTCAGCATCGTCTTCACACCATTCGCGTAACGGTCGAGATCGATGTGTCCTTCGAGCGGCGGCGACAGCTCGCCGGCGTTCAGGTTCGACTGGATCGTGGTGATTTTTGCCATGACTTACCGCCCCGGCGCGCGGCCCGGCGCAGTCGTGTAGCTCGACAGACGCGACTCCAGCAGCGGAAAATCGCCGATCGTTTCGGTATCGTCGTCCTGCCCGTTGATCGCCTTCGCCTGCTTCAGGATCGTCGAGAACTCGGTAGTCGCGGTTTGCGTCATCGCGGCCGATTGCGTGATCGGATACGCGAGGCGCATCTTCATCGCGGCCGTGACCACGTCGACGAGCGTCGATTCCCACGTGGTCTCAATCTCGTTGCGGAAGATGTAGACCAACGGCAGCGCCTGGACGAACGTGAGGATGCGCTGCCCCTCTGCCGTGAAGTTCAGGGGGCACCGCGCGCTGCCGACCTGTATCGTCTTCAGCCAGTCGGACGGCAACTGGAACTGATACGGGTAATCGAATGCCGGCGCGTCGGCGAGCGGCGCGAGCACGACGCGCTTCGTGCACGAGTTCCACGGATGTGCGCGCAGCACCGCATCACGCACTTCCGGATACAGGTTCGAGCAGACCATCGCGCGGTCGGTCGGCTCTGTGAAAGATGCGATCGGCTTGTCGCCGAGCTGGAGCAATGCGTTCGAGCAGATCGAAATGCTGCTGGTCATGGTCGGTCCTCAAACAAAAAAGGTTCATCGCAGAAAACCGTGGAGCCTTGGAGAACGATTGCGTAACCTGACGCCTGATTTTATGGATGTCAGGAGGCGGAATTGCTCGATCGCAAGGCACTTCAGGCACTAGGTTGCTGGACAGGCTATCGGCTGGAGCGGGTGGAGTGGCCGCAGGGCGATAGCCGCACGCTGTCGCTCTACCTGAAGCCGGTCAGTCGGATCATGTACTGCGAGCAATGCGGTGCGCGTTGCCAGCAGATTCATGAAACGACCGTACGGCGGGTACGTGATCTGCCGTTGTTCGAGTACCGGGTGGTGCTGCACGTGCCTCGACGCCGAGTCTGGTGCGAACGCTGCGGCGCAGCGCGGCTGGAGAAGCTGGACTGGCTGGGCCGCTACCAGCGGGTGACGGAGCGGTTTGCCCAGGCCTGCGAGAAGTTGCTGCAGGCCGCCAGCGTACAGGCCGTGGCGGCCTTCTACGATCTGGGCTGGCACACGGTCAAATCGATCGACAAGATGCGCTTGCGCGCGCGCGTGGCCGAACCGGACTGGTCGACGATCCGTTATCTGGCGATGGACGAGTTCGCGCTCCATAAAGGCCATCGCTACGCCACGGTGGTGGTTGATCCGATCGGCCGGCAGGTCCTCTGGGTTGGGCCCGGACGGTCACGCGAGACGGCGCGCGCCTTCTTCGAACAACTCCCCGAAGGCGTGGCCGAGCGCATCGAAGCGGTCGCAATCGACATGACCACGGCCTATGAGCTGGAGATCAAGGAACAGTGCCCGCAGGCGGAAATCGTCTTTGACCTGTACCACGTCGTGGCCAAGTACGGTCGCGAGGTGATCGATCGGGTACGGGTGGATCAGGCCAACCAACTGCGACATGACAAGCCGGCCCGCAAGGTTCTGAAGTCCAGTCGCTGGTTGCTGCTGCGCAACCGTCATAACCTGAAGCCAGAACAGGCCGTGCATCTGAAGGAACTGCTGGCGGCCAATCAGTCGCTGTTATGCGTCTATGTGCTGCGCGACGAGCTCAAACGGCTCTGGTTCTACCGCAAGCCGGCCTGCGCGGAAAAGGCTTGGGGGCAATGGTTCGAACAGGCTCAGCAAAGCGGGATCGCCGCCTTGCAAAAGTTCGCCCAGCGCTTGCAGGGTTACTGGCACGGAATCGTGGCCCGCTGCCGCCATCCGCTCAATACCAGCGTCGTCGAAGGCATCAACAACACGATCAAGGTCATCAAGCGCCGAGCTTACGGGTACCGCGACGAGCAATACTTCTTCCTCAAGATCCGCGCCGCGTTCCCCGGGATTCCGCGATGAACCACAAAAAAGCCGGGAGCAAGCGCCCCCGGCATCCGTCACAACCGCGCCGGGATGGCGCGGGTCAGTCGTTCACGTAGTGGACCGTGACAGCGATCAGCTGGCCCGGCGATGCCGGCGTCGCGGCGCCCGCGATCGTGCCGTAGACGTCGCTTTCGTACGGCGTGATGTACGTCTGCCCGTTATTCACTAGCGAGCCGGTCAGCGCCGAAACGCCCTGCGCCGCGTTGATTGCCGTCGCAGCCGAGAGACCTGCGGGCACCGCATCCGACTTGTCGCTCGTCTTGCGAACGCCGATCGCGAGCGTGGACGAAGCCGTGCCCGCTGCGTTGTTGATCGTCACGCCCGTGATGCGCGAGCCGCCCGGGATGCGGCCGAAGTAGATCGTGTCGTTGATCGCGCCTGCGACGGACGTGACCTGGCCGAACATGATCCGCGAGCGGCCGCCGGTCTCGTTCGGCTGCAGCTTCGCATTCGGCGCGCCGAGAACCTTCGCCATCTGTACCGAGTTGGTTTCTGCCATGATGTGCTCCTGTTTCGTGTCGAGATCGATGCAGAGCGACGCGTGGCGCCGCCCGTCACATCACGCTCAGAACTGGTAGTCGATCGTCACGACCTTCTTCTCGTCCGTGCGCACTGCGCCGTACGACTCGCCGATGTAGATCTGGATCGCGTTGCGCTTGTCACGGCGCGGGCCGATGTCGATGTCGCGGTTCAGGCCGACACCGAACTGCGTCGACGACTTCGCATACGCGCACGTGGTCTTCACCGTGCCGTTCGTCGCGAGCGCTTCGTACGGCACCCACGTGAAGCCGAGCCAGTGACCCGACAGCTTGCCGTCCTGCAGCATCTGCACGGCCATGAAGTCGGCGGACGTGAGCGTCGTGTCGCTCAGGATGTAGTCGGCCCGCCGCACGTCTTCGAGGACGCGGAACCAATCGACGGCGCGGGCGGGCTCGACTCGGGTCATGCGTTACAGCGCTCCCACGAGTGCGCGCAGCTTCGTTTGCAGGTCGCCGAGCACGATCGCCTCGCCGGCTTCGAGCTTCTGCAGCAGCGACTGCGCGTGCGGCTTCGCTTCCGTGGCGGCGTTGTACAGCCCCTGCCACTTCGCGACCTCGGCGTGCGCGTCGGTGAGCTGCTGCTCGAGCGAGGCGATTTCAGAACGCAAGGCATCCGCCACGGTGCCGACGCCGAGCGATGCACCCTGCGCAGACGATGCAGTGTCGCTTACGGATTGGCCGCCCGCAGGCGACGCACCGACGTTTCCCGCGTCACCACCATCGAGGGCTACACCACTCTCCGTCAGGCTCTGCGAGGCATCCACGCTGCCCGTCGCATTCGCGGGCGTCGAAGCGGCCGCGCCCAGGGCAGCGCTCGGCTCCCCCGACGCCGCGACCGCCGGCGTGTCAGCGGAGGTCGCGAGGGTTGATGCGCTCGATGACGATTCGCCCGTGCTGGTCGCGGAAGACGTGGAGACAGCCGAATCCGCAGCGGATGATGTCGACGCTGACGTCGAAAGCGTTGCGCTCGAATCGCTCGTCGAAATCGGCATGGAACTGTCGGAGCCATTCGCGGCCGACTCCCCCGTCGTGGCCGTGCCGACCTCCGTATCGAGTGGTGCATTTTGCGGTATAGCGACCGCGTTTTCTGCACCACCAGCCGCCAAAGCCGTATCGGACGGTGCGGTTTGCGGTACAGGCTCGGTGCTGCTCGGTGCTGCGTTGATGTCGCTCATGCTGCTCTCCGTTGGTGCTGCTGGTTGTCGCGGCCGATCTGGCCGATGGGTGTGGCAATGAGCAAATCCCGCCCGGCCGTAGAATCGAGGTCGCAACAACTACCGAAACCACCTTGAAGGGGATTCACATGGGGAAAAGTCTGAACAGGCCTGGCGACTGGGCGACGCTGCAGGTTTCTGAAACGGCAGATAGACGTGCGGCTGCCGGTACGAACTGGTGCTGAACTGCTGAGCGGCTCGGTTGAAGAACAACGCGAGCTTCCGCTGTTGCACGTCGCCGTTCCGTTGCTTGTGGAGCTGCAGGTAGGCATCGGGCTCGTCGTCGCCGTACTCGACCTCGTGCTTCTGCGCCGACCAGACGCTGAACACGTTGTCGGCCGCATCGGTAATCACGCCAGCACCGGCAACGTCCTGCTTCCCGGGAATGTGCTTCTCGTCTTGGCTCTTCCGGGGATGCGCTACCAGATGCACGTGCGTGCCATTTGCTCGAGCCCAGTTCGCGAGCATCCGCATCGCGTCCTTCTGCGCGGTGATTGCACCGGGCCCGTCCGACTGAACGTTGGTCATCATCAGGCTATCGATCACGCAGTGACGAATGCCGTAGCGCTTGTAGGCGTAGGTGAACACGGTCAGCAGGCGTTCGATCGACGCGGTACCGACGACGGCGAATGACCACATGCGATCACGCAACCACTCGGCCATAGCGTCGAGGTATTCCGGCGTCGGCCGATCCAGCCCGCCCAGCTGCTTCGCGATCCGTTTGCCCTGCCGAACCGGCGTCATCTCGCCCGAGAACACACAGGCTCGTTCACCTTGGTTCATCAGGCCGAGCAGCACCTGGTTGAGCAACAGCGACTTCCCGTGACCGTTGTATCCGGACCAGACCGTAATCTCGCCCTGGCGGAACTCGAACCACGGCTCGCTGCGCCCGCAGAACGACAGGAACGGATCGTGGGCATCGTCCGAAGCCGGGTAGAACAGCGCCTTGACTCCGCTCCAGAACTCCGAGATCGACTTCAGCTCGTCCGGGTCGAACGTGCGGCCGGCGTCCATGCAACGTTGAAAATCCTCCTGCGTCGCGCCGGACAGCAGGAAGTCGTTCGCGTCCTTCGCGCCGTCGAACGTCACGCAGCGGCACCGCTCGAGGCCCAGACGGTTCGCGACTTCACGGGCCCCCTTCTTGCCCGCGTCGTCGTTGTCGTAGCAGAGGAAAATCTCGCTGAACTGTTCGAGCCGTGACCAGTCGTTGTCGATCCACTGGTGATTACCAACAACACAGATACAGTTCGATCAGTTGCGCGCCCATCTTATGAAACAGCCGACCGCGAAGATTCCGGGAACCAACATCGAGTATTACGGCACGGTGGACGTCCGATGAGAACGCTCTTGCGCCTCGCCATCGCGGCCGTTTTGACGCCCTTCGTTTTCTTTGGGCTTTCCCGCATCGACCCGCTCGCGCATTGGGTCGGCAGTGATGAGGCGTGGAACCTGCTCGGTCCGCTGTTCCGTTTGTTCGAAGTGACCGGGATCGAAGGAGAAGAAAACGTCTTGCTGGCTGTGCTGCTCGTCGCAAGCTTTTTCGTCGCCGGCCTCGTCGTGCTGCTCGCCTCGAGACTGCGCCGCTCGCGCGCGTAGCAGTCACTTAGGCGCCGCTACCATGTCGCCTGCGGGATAGAGTTGCAACATCGCGCGCGCGGCTTCGGCGTTCGACGAAATGCTCCGACTGGGCTGGGCCGCGGTGAGCGCCTACGGCTAGACCGCCTCGATCGCTTCGGGGAAGCCGCGCAACCCATCGACCACCGCGATCAGGATGTCGTGCAAGCCGCGGTTCTTCAGCTCGTTGAAGACCTTCAGCCAGAACTTGGCGCCTTCGGTTTGCTCGATCCACAAACCCAGTACTTCCTTGCGGCCGTCGGCGCGGCTGCCCGCCTATTTCGCGAGCCGCGGCCTGTCGATCGCCGCGACCGATGCGCCCGTGGAAATCGGCGAAATCGGCGAGCAGGTCGGCTGGACGAAGTCGCTCGAGCACTGCAGCTCGCGCGATTAGCTGCGCTATCCGGAGATCGTCTCCGGCGAGCGGTTCGACCGTCACGTGTCGCACCGGACCTGCGACATGACCGCGATCGACCAAGATCTCACCGGCTTCGACTTCACGTGGTCGTCGTGCTGCTTCGAGCAGATCGGGTCGCGGCAAACGGGCCTGCGGTTCGTCGTCGACAGCGTCGAGCAGACGCTGTACGACCGCGGCATCGCGTACTACGCGATCGAATTGAATCTGTCGCCGAACAAAGGCACGCTCGATCATGGGCCCGTCGTCTTCTATCGGGAGCGCGACATGCGCGCGCTCGTCGAGCGTCGAGCGTCGAGCGTCTGCGAGACCTCGGGCACGAGGTGCAGCCGTTCGTCGCCGCGCCGGATTCGCGTTATCTCGATTCGTGCGTCGATCTGCCGCCGTACCGGCAAGCCCCGCATCTGAAGCAGTGGATGGCGGCGCACGTCGTGACGTCGGCCGGCATCGTCGTGCGGAAAAACGGGCTGCGCGACAAGCGCGAACAGTCCGGCGCCGATATCGGAGCGACAAGGCCGCGCCGCCATCGGCATCCGTCCATTGCGCCGGCAAGCGCGACGCGTGCCTTGCAACACCGCGAGCTTTGCTGCGATGATTACCACCGATCCGGTGTGCGGGATGCGGCACGCGCACGCGAATCCGCCGGCGACCCAACGTCGCCTCCGACGATGTGAGGCCGCATTTGCCGGCGATGCGTCGAACGCCGCCCGCCCCCCCACGCTCTGTCCGCATGCGGTGGGTCATGAAATGTTCCGACTCGAAATGAAAGCCACTCCGCCCGACCCCGCTGCCCCCAAACGCCGACGCCCGTCGAACCTCACGCTCAACATCTTCGCCGTGCTGATCGGTGTCGTCACGTTCGGCCTCGGCGCGGCGTGGGTAGTCTACACGTGGCTCGTCGACCGCGAAGCCCCGTATTTCGCGATTCCGCTCGTGTTCTCGGTGCCGGTGATCGTCGCCGTCGCCGTGCGCAGCATCTGGGAGTAACGCGCATTCGCCTGCGAAGGCGGCGCATCGCACCCGCCGCTATTGGCCGCGGCTCACCCTTGTTCTCGCCGCATCGCCCGTCGATGCCATCGAAGCCTCCGAAATCGCCGCCGCCGCGAATTTCCCGGCCGCTTCGCTGTCCTACCGCGCAACACGCTCGTCCGATTCCCCCGTATCCCGCTCGTCCCCCATGCCATTCACACCGCATCGCCCAAGCCCCCGCCTGTTCCTCGTCCGTCTGCTGTTCGTCGTCTGCGTTTTCTGGATTTCGTCCGTGGTGAGCGTCGCATTCGCGTCGCCCGCCCGCGCGGCGGGCGCGAACTGCGCGCGTGCATCGGTCGCGCACGGCCACGCGTGCCGCGTCGCGCGCCACGCTCACACGAAGCGCACGAAGCACGCGAAGCGCACCACCCACGCACGGCATCATGCGCCGCACGTGAAGCACAAGCGCGTGGCCATTCCGCGGAAGACCGGGCATCGCGCGCGCACGGCCGCGCATTCGCCTCATCCGAAGCGCAAGCGCCCGCGCACGCCGCGCCGCGCCGTCGTCGCGGCCGCGAAGCCGCAATTGCTCGCGCGCTGCGGCTATACCGCCGCGTCGCGCCATCTGCTGCGCTCGCGCGCGATCTACGTCGTCGACGAACGCACGGGCACCGTATTGATCGAGAGGAACGCGAATTGCGTCGTGCCGATCGCGTCGGTCACGAAGCTGATGACGTCGATGGTCGCGCTCGACACGCGCGCGCCGATGTCGCGCCCGCTGCGCGTGAGCGCGCAGGACCGCGACTACGAGAAGTTCACGGGATCGCGCCTGAAGGTCGGCTCGGTGCTGCCGCGCCGCGACATGCTGCACATCGCGCTGATGTCGTCGGAAAACCGCGCGGCGGCAGCACTGTCGCGCGACTATCCGGGCGGGCGGCCCGCATTCGTCGCCGCGATGAACCGCAAGGCGCGCACGCTCGGCATGAAGCACACGCATTTCGTCAACGCGACCGGGCTGTCGCCGCGCAACGTGTCGACGGCGCGCGACCTGTCGCGACTCGTCGCCGCGGCGAGCCGCTATCCGCACATCAAGTCGTTCTCGACCGATACGTCGAAGACGGTCTTCCCCGGGCGCGGCCAGTTGCACTACGTGAATTCGGACGCGCTCGTGCGCGCGGGCGACTCGAGCATCGTGCTGCAGAAGACCGGCTTCATCAACGAAGCGGGCCACTGCGTGGTGCTTCGCTACGCGGTGCGCGGCCGGCCGGTCGACATCGTGCTGCTCGGCGCGCCGGGGCCGCACGATCATGTCGCCGACGCGGCGAAGATCCGCCGCTGGCTCACGTGCTCGATGCGGTGACGCCGCCACGGCGCGGCCGCCGCCGAGGCGTCGCGACGCGATCCGCGCGCGACGCCTCGCGCCATGATCGCCGCGGATCGTGGCGATCGGCTGCGCCGCTTACTTCTCGACCGCGCGCGCCACTTCGTTCGACCCGTACCACAGCCGGTAGCGCACCTCGAACTCCTTCGGCACGTACACGACGATCGGCAGACGGCTGTTATAGCGAAGCAGATAACCGCTGCCTCGCACCGGCACGAACGCCTCCTGCGGTTCCTGGCCCGGACAGGCCATCAGCGTGGCGGCCGGCCCCTTCGCATCGGCGAGCACGTAATACGGATAACCCCAGCCTTGCACCGTTTCGTGCTTGAGGTCGCCGCCGAACCAGTGCTGATTGCAATCGACCTTGATCGTCTTGCCGACGACGAGTTCGACGCGAATGTCTTCTTCCAGCTTTTCGGCGGGCAGCACGATGACCTCGCGCTTCTGCCCCGCCTGGGCGGCCGGGAACATCTTGATGTCTTCCGCGGACGGCTTCGGCGACGATGCGGCGTCGGCGCCCGCAGCGTGCGTCGACGTGCTCGCCGCCGACGCGGCGGCGGAGAATCCGGCGAATGCGGCGCATGCCGCCCAGGCCGCCAAGCGAGAAGCTGATTTCATACAGTGCTCCTGAAGAAGAGTGTTGAATGGAACAAAAGCGCGATGCGCGGCCGGCTTCCGCGCCTCGACCGCTTACGTGATTGTAATGTGCCGACACAATTCGCTTCGCACGGAGGCGGTCGGCACACATCACAATGAAAACGACAGGCAATCAGGGAGAAGGAGCAAACCATGCTGAAACTCGTCGCTTTGCTCGGAGCCGCGGCGCTCCTGGCCGGTTGCGTCGCCGTGCCGGACGACGGGTACGGCTATGGCTACGCGCAGCCGTACTATCCGGGCGGCTATGCGTATGGACCGGGGTACGCGCCCGTGTACGGAACGGTGAACATCTGGGGCGGCGGCGGATGGCGCGACCGCGATCATTGGCGCGGCGGCGACGACCGCTGGCGCGGCGGCAACGGCTGGCACGGCGGGCGCGGCAACGACTGGCGTGGCGGGCAAGGCGGCCGTGGCCCGGCCGGCGGCCGCAACGTCCGCGACGGCAACGATTGGCCAAGTGGCGGCGACCGCGGCGGCGGCGGCCGCGGCGGACGGCACTGATCGACGCAAGCCGCGGATTTGCAACCAGTTGTATCGAACATGTGATGCGGCGGGGCCATCGCGAAGTGTTACGACAGGCTTCACGAGCACGCTGTCGTGCCGGTTCGTGATCGGCGTTTCGCATATCGGAGACGCCGTTGCCATGACTGACCGATGCGCCGCCCCGTTACGCTCTTCCAGCGCCGATGCGCTCGACCGCGGCGCGCGCATGGGCCGCATGGGCCGCGCGTCACGCGTCACGGCTCCGATGCCGCATCGTCGCCGAGGGGCGGCACCGCTACGAATGCGGCGGTGATTCACGCGATCCCGGCGGCGTTTCGTCGAACCACGGCGGTTCTCGTCTCCATCAAATCATCGAAGGCGGCAAGGCCGGCTCGCGCGATTCGGCGCGTGCCCACGCGCGTTGCGCCGAAGAGGCGCGTCACCGGCCCGCCACCCGGCCGAGCGCGTCGATACGCCCATCCGCGCATTGGCTCTCCCACTCGTCGAGCCGATGCGGCAGCGCGCGGCCATGCTCACCATCCGGCAGGCTGCGGTTGCGCGTAGCCGTATCCGCGATAGCCATCGTCATCGTATGCTTGCGCGCCGCAACCGACGTATGCGCGCCGATAAGAGTCATAGCAATAGCCCGCGGGCTGGCCGCCGTACGGGGGCGCCGGCCGATATTGCGCCGGCTGATAGGCAGGCGCCTGATACACCGGAGCAGGATAAGCGGGCGCCGCATAGGCGACTGCCGGCGCGGGATTCAGCGCGGACGTCACGATCGCCCCCAGCACCGCGCCGCCGATCAGCGCACCGACGATGTCGCCGCCGCGATCGTGCGCGCTCGCGGGCCCCGCGAGCGCGAGGCTGCCCGCCGTCAACAGAACTGCCGCGATCTTCTTCATGATGGACTCCGTCGAACGTGATGCATGACGAGGGCCATTGTGGGCACCGTCGGCCGTAATAGATGCAGCAAGTGGTAA
This sequence comes from Burkholderia thailandensis E264, assembly GCF_000012365.1. Classification (NCBI taxonomy): domain Bacteria; kingdom Pseudomonadati; phylum Pseudomonadota; class Betaproteobacteria; order Burkholderiales; family Burkholderiaceae; genus Burkholderia; species Burkholderia thailandensis. The sequence goes on along the minus strand of NC_007651.1, from coordinate 1,032,770 downwards.
CGCGGCATTACGCGCGTCGCGCCCTCGCTCGTGCACGCATGCGCCGTGCTACGATTTTCGGCACAAAGGAGACGCCGTCGATGAGCCCAGACACTGCCCGCCGATTCGATACCGAGTTCGCGCCGCGCATTGCGCGCGCCATCGCCGATTTGCTGACCCATCGGGCGAACACCGAGGTCGTCGGCTACGGCGGCCATGGCCATCCGACGCAGGTGCGGATTGCCGCGCCGCCCGCCGAGCACGTGCGCGGCTACGCACACCCGCTGAACATCGCGCTCACGTGGGACATCGATGAGATCGAGCGCCTGATGGCGGAGGACGGCGCCGCGCGCTTCGAGCGCTATCTGGCGGCGCTGCCGCGCAAGCTGCCCGCGTGGGAAAACGCGCGCGGCATCGACTTCGGCTCACGCACGCAGACCGATGCACTCGTGCTGCTCGGCGGGCTCGACTTCGAGGCGTGAAAGCGGCGCGCGACCGCGGGCGAGCCGTATCGCACGATGCGTCGACGGTATCCGGCACGGCATGAGGCGGTGAAGCGGTGAGGCGGCGCGCGCCCCGACTTCACGATTCGAACGCCGGTGATACACTCGACCGGCTCACGCCGACGCTCGCGCGCGTTCGTCGCCGCGACGCGCAGGCGCCACTCTGTCGAACTTCACAAGGAGGCCCCCATGGCTGATTTCCGGCTTTGGACTGACGAGTTTCCGGCCAACGGCTTCATGCCGAAGGCGCAAGAGTACAAACACGAAGGCTTCGGCGTCGACGGCGGCAACCGCTCGCCCGCGCTCCACTGGGAAGGCGTGCCCGCCGATGCGAAAAGCCTCGCGCTCACGGTCTACGATCCCGATGCGCCGACGGGCAGCGGCTTCTGGCACTGGACCGTCGTCAACATCCCGGCCGGCACGACGAGCCTGCCGCAGAACGCGGGCGCGGCGGGCAGCGCGACGCTGCCCGCAAGCGCCGTGCAGGTGCGCAACGACTACGGCGACGAAGGCTTCGGCGGCGCCGCGCCGCCGCGCGGCGACAAGCCGCATCGCTACGTCTTCCGACTGCACGCGCTGAAGGTCGACTCGCTGCCCGTCACGAAGGACACGACCAACGCGGTCGCCCGCTTCATGATCCATCTGAACGAAATCGATTCGGCCACTTACACCGGCCTCTACGAACTGAAGTAAGCCGTCCCGGCCGGGCATTCCGCCCGGCCCTTCGCCGCCGGCCGCGCGACTCGGCGCGCATGCCGGCGGCCGCGTCCGCAACGTACTCGCCGCCCCTCGCCTCGCCATCGCCTCCGTCATGAACGCCGACTCCGGACTGCCGCTCCCGCAACGCTACTGGGCGATCGTTTGCGTCGCGCTGGGCATCACGCTCGCCGTGCTCGACGGCGCGATCGCGAACGTCGCGCTGCCGACGATCGCCCGCGATCTGCGCGCCTCCGACGCCGCGTCGATCTGGATCGTCAACGCGTACCAGCTCGCCGTCACGATCTCGCTGCTGCCGCTCGCGTCGCTCGGCGACCGGATCGGCTACCGGCGCGTCTACATCGCGGGGCTCGCGCTCTTCACCGCGGCGTCGCTCGGCTGCGCGCTGTCGAGCACGCTGCCCGCGCTCGCGACGCTGCGCGTGATCCAGGGCTTCGGCGCGGCCGGCATCATGAGCGTCAATACCGCGCTCGTGCGGATGATCTATCCGTCGTCGCAGCTCGGGCGCGGCGTCGCGATCAACGCGATGGTCGTTGCGCTGTCGTCGGCCGTCGGGCCGACCATCGCGTCCGCCGTGCTCGCCGTCGCGCCGTGGCCGTGGCTCTTCGCGATCAACGTGCCGATCGGCGTCGCCGCCGTGTACGGCAGCCTGCGCGCGCTGCCCGTGAATCCGGGCCGCGACGCGCCGTACGATTTCGTCAGCGCCATGATGAACGCATGCGTGTTCGGGCTGCTGATCGTGTCCGTCGACGGGCTCGGCCACGGCGAAGATCGCGTGAGCGTCGCGCTCACCGCGCTCGCGGCCGTCGTGATCGGCTACTTCTTCGTCAGGCGACAGCTGACACAGCCTGCGCCGCTCTTGCCCGTCGATCTGCTGCGCATCCCGATCTTCGCGCTGTCGATCAGCACATCGGTCGCGTCGTTCACGTCGCAGATGCTCGCGTTCGTCGCGCTGCCGTTCTGGCTGCAAAACACGCTCGGCTTCTCGCAGGTGCAGACGGGGCTCTACATGACGCCGTGGCCGCTCGTGATCGTGGTCGCCGCGCCGCTCGCGGGCGTGCTGTCCGACCGCTATTCGGCGGGCGCGCTCGGCGGCGTCGGCCTCGCACTCTTCGCATCGGGCCTGCTCGCGCTCGCGACGATCGGCGCGCACCCGACGCCCGTCGACATCGTGTGGCGCATGGCGCTGTGCGGCGCGGGCTTCGGGCTTTTTCAGTCGCCGAACAATCGCGCGATCCTGTCGGCCGCGCCGCGCGAGCGCGCGGGCGGCGCGAGCGGGATGCTCGGCACCGCGCGGCTCACCGGGCAGACGTTCGGCGCCGCGCTCGTCGCGCTGATCTTCGGCGTCGCGCCGCAGCACGGGCCGACGATCGCGCTCTACACCGCGACGGCGTTCGCCGCCGTCGCGGCAACCGTGAGCCTGATGCGAATCCGCGCGCAGCGCGACACGACCACCGCGGCAAACTGAGCGCCGCGAAGCCGGTCACTGGCGGCCACAGGCACCGCTAGCGGCCATCTACGCCAACGCGTGGCGGCACATGTCAGCACATGTCGACGCGCGGCGGCTGGCGCGCGAGCGACGGCACACCGTGCCGCAGTGCCGCACGACGGCTCCGACGGCGTTCGCCGCAGCTTCGCCGGCCGGCATCGCCTGCTCGTTTCGCATCGACTTCCGGCAATCCGCCACCCGGACGCAACGCGTCCCGCACACCCGCCACTTTCGCAGCCTCGCGCGGCCGCGTCGATTCGGCCATTCGGGCGACCATCCCGCCGCGCGCAACGGGGCGGTATCCACCGGCCGCACGATCCCGCCCCATACTCCCCGTCCGTCGTCGTCCGTCGTCGTCCGTCGTCGTCCGTCGTGGCGCGCCGGAATCCGCACGCGCCCCCGCCGCCGCCAGCACTCCGCACGGCGCCGGCTGTCCAATACATGCCCGCGCCGCAAGCCGAGCGCATTCGCCGTTCGGGCGACGGGCATTCGGATGGCCTTCACGCCACCGTCAGGAGGGCGCCATGTCATTGATCGTCGCAGCACGCTTCACGACGCAGCGCGCCGCCGAGGCCGCCGCCCAGCGGCTTCTCGACAGCGGTTTCGTCGCCGAGGATGTCAGTCTGTTCTTCGTCAATCCGCGCGGCCAGCACGCACCGCGATGGTCCGAACACCCGTTCCGCGCGGCCCATCCGGCCGCGCACCCGATCGCTGCGATGCAGCACGCAAGACACGGCACGACGATCGGCGCGGTCGCCGGCGCGATCTGCGGCGTCGCGCTGTTTTCGCTCGTCACGCCGTCGCTCGTCGTCGCGATCTGGGCGGCGGGCGTCGGCGCGTTTCTCGGCGGATGGGTCGGCGGGATGATGCATAAGGAAGACTTCGCGCACATGCACGTGCGCGAGTTCGCGCACGACGCGATTCATCACGAGACGCGCGCGTCGGGGATGCTGGTCGCCGTGCACGTGACGGCCGATTCGCAGGCCGATGCCGCACGCGTGCTCGCCGATGCGGGCGGCGCCGACATCGAGCGCGCGACCGGCCGCTGGCAGTCGGGCCGCTGGGCGGACTTCGATCCGACCCGCGCGCCCGAGCCGTTCGACGGCGCACGGCAGCCCGCTCACCGTCACGCGTGAACGACGGCGGCCGCATCGAACGAAGGGCCGAGATGACGGCGGGGATCGGGAAGACACGCGAAGCCGAAACGGAAAAGGCGCCGGACCGATGCGAGATCGACCGGCGCCGTCGACGTCGACGTTCGATGCCTCGAGAAAAAGTGCGGCCCCGCGCGGCGACGGTCACGCCGCCGCGACGGCATCGAGCACGAAGCGACAGCGCTCGTCGACGCTCGCACGCGGCAATTCGACCAGCCGATAGCCGCACGCCGCATACGCGTCGACCATCGCATCGTAGGTGCGCACGGCCTCGGCGTAATCCTGCCTGCGTTCGGCGTCCCGCGCGTAGATCTCCGGCCACGGCGGCGCGATGAACGCGTCGCGACGATAGCGGAACCGCTCGGCGGCCGCGACGAGATACGCGGGCACGGGCAGCGCGGACAGTTTCAGATAGCCGATCACGTCCGGTACGCCTCGGTCGAAGAACACCGGCCCGTGCTCGCGCCGCGCGAGGTGGTGCGAACGCATCTCCCAGCCGAGCATCATTTCGGCGAACGCCGCGCGGTCGCGCCACGGCAGCGCGTGGCCGCCGATCGCCACCTGATCCCGGATCACGCCGCGCCCGGCTTCGTGCGAGCGCGCGTAGCCGCGCGCCGCGAGCGCGTCGATCAACGTGCTCTTGCCCGAGCCGGGCCCGCCCGTGATCACGAAAAAGCGCGCGAGCGCCGCGTCGGCCCGGGCGCCGTCCGTGCTCGCGTCGACGCCCGCGTCAAGCATTCGCGACACGCCTGCCCGCGCGCTGCGTGACGGACGCGGCCGTCGCGACACTGCGCAGATCCGCGAGGAACGAATCGCGCCACACCGACAGATCGTTCTTGCGTAGCCGCGCGATGTTCTCCGCGTGACGCGCCTGCCGCTCCTCGAGCGGCATCGCAAGCGCGCGCTCGAGCGATTCGGCCATCTGCGACAGATCGAACGGATTCACGAGCAGCGCGCCCGGCAGTTCGGCCGCGGCGCCCGCGAACTCGGACAGCACGAGCACGCCCGGATCGTTCGGATCCTGCGACGCGACGTACTCCTTCGCGACGAGGTTCATCCCGTCGCGCAGCGGCGTCACATAGCCAACCTGCGACAGCCTGAACAGCGCCATCAGCAGATTGCGCTCGTACTTGCGGTTCAGGTACTGGATCGGCGTCCAGTCGAGTTGCGCGAAGCGGCCGTTGATGCGCCCCGCCTCGCCCTCGAGCGTCTGGCGGATCCGCTGATAGGTCTGCACGTCGGAGCGGGTCGGCGGCGCGATCTGCACGAGCGACACGCGGCCCTGCCAGCCGGGCGCGTTCGCGAGCATCCGCTCGAACGCCTGAAAGCGCTCGACGAGGCCCTTCGAATAGTCGAGTCGGTCGACGCTGATCACGAGCTTACGCTCGCGCATCGTGTCGCGCAGCGCCTTCACCGCCTTGCGCGAGCCGTATTCGACGGCCGCCTTGCCGATCGCGTCCGGATAGATGCCGATCGGATACGCGGCGACCTTCACGACGCGGCCGTGCGCATGCAGAATCCCGTCCTCGCTCGACGTGCCGAGCCCGCGGCGCTCGATGTAATCGACGAACGCCTGCTTGTCGCCCTCCGTCTGCAAGCCGACGACGTCGTACGCGCACATGAACTTCATCAGCTCTTCGTGCGGCGGTACGGTCCGCAGGACCTCGGGCGACGGGAAAGGAATGTGCAGGAAGAAGCCGATCGGATTCTTCACGCCGAGCTCGCGCAGGCAGTGCGCGAACGGCAGCAGGTGATAGTCGTGCACCCAGATGATGTCGTCGGGCTGCACGAGCGCGCGCAACTGCTTCGCGAGCGCGCAGTTCACGCGCAGATAGCCCGCATATTCCTGACGGTCGAAGCGCGCGAGATCCCCGCGATAGTGGAACACGGGCCAGAGCGTGGCGTTCGAGAAGCCGCGATAGTACTGGTCGTAGTCGCGGCGGGTCAGGCCGACGGTCGCGTAAGTCACGTTGCCGTCCCGCTCGATCGCGGGCTCCTCGGGCGCGCCGGCGATCTCGCCGTTCCAGCCGAACCAGACGCCGCCCGTCTCCTTCAGCGCGTCGAGCACGCCGACCGCCAGCCCGCCCGCCGTCGGGCGCGCATCCTGGCCGGCCGCCACGCGATTCGATACCACGATCAATCTGCTCATTACGGCTTACCCTCCTGTATCAGATTGCCCGGCGAGCGGGAAAACGGCATTCCCGTCGAATCGGGCAAGTCGCATGCCACCTCGCGACGTGTCAAACGTTAAAAATGCAAGCAGTTGCAACAACGACGGCCTCACGCGTCCTGCTCCGAACCGAGATCGCGTTGATAGTCGAGCCCTTCCGGGCGTGTGCCGCCTTGGTTGTGATCGCCGTCCGAAGGCGTATCGGGCGTGGCGCCGGCAGGCGCGGGAGAGGTCGGGGCATTGGCCGGCCGCGACGGGCCGGTGCCGGCGTCGCGCCCGCGATGCTCGGGGCGCTTGGAACGGCGCATGGCAGGGTGTCTCATGATCGGAGCGGCGCGAGGCCGTCGGTGAAACAGTCCATAGCTCTTTAGTCTAGGATCGCCGCACGAGGTTCACGGTAACAATTACATTCAATTTGTAACGATTCGACCCCGATCCGACGCTTTGCACCACAATGTCGCCGCGCGCGCTCGGCGTGCGCGACAGCCGTTTTGTCAATTGTTTGCATTTCTCGTCGGACAATTGCAGAACAATGGCGTTCTACGTACGCTCGCTGCGCGGCGCGCGGCGCACGAAGACAGGACCGCATTCAGGGATGAATCATCGCATCGCACGGCCGACGCGCCGTTGGGCTACATGGGCGGCGCTCGGCGCCGCCGCCTGCTCGACGCTGCTGTCCGGCTGCAATTCGCTCTATAGCGAAGGCGCGACGGCAGGCGCCGGCATCGCAGGCGCCGCCGTTGCCTCGAAAGTCACCAACAACGCCGCCGTCGCGACCGGCATCGGCTTGGGCGCCGTCGCGGGCGCGCGGGCAGGCGTCCAGTACACGCAGCGCGTCGCGCACCGCTATTCGCAGGCGCAGATCGCCTCGGCGGCGGGCCCGCTCGACGTCGGCGGCGTCGCGCCGTGGTCGACGCACCACTCGTTCCCGATCGAGGACGACGAGCACGGCCGCGTGACCGTCAGCCGGCTCATCAGCGTCGGGCCGCTCGACTGCAAGGAAATCGTGTTCTCCGTCGACATCGACGCGAAGGGCAACGCCCCCGCGCAATCGGGCTTCTACGTCGCGACGATCTGCCGGGACGGCCCCGCATGGAAGTGGGCGTCGGCGGAACCCGCGACCGGCCGCTGGGGAGCGCTGCAATGAGCGTGAACACGCGCGCGGCGCTGCCGCTCGCGACGGCGCTCGCGCTCGCCGCGGCGGCGCTCGGCCTGTCCGGCTGCGGCTCGGTCGGCGCGGCGAGCGGCGCGCTTGCGGGCGCGGCGACGGGTCTCGTCACCGCGAATCCGGCCATCGGCGTCGGTGTCGGCATTGCGGTGCAGGCAGCGACCGACGAAGCCGTCAACCGGACGATGAAGCAGCTCCACAAGAATCAACAGGACGCGATCGCGCAGGCGGCGGGCGGCCTCGCCGTCGGCGAGGCGCGCGCGTGGCAGGTGAAGAACCGGGTGCCGCTCGAAAACGGCGAAGGCGAGGTGCGCGTGACGCGCGCGTTCCAGACGCCGCTCGCGCTTTGCAAGGAATTCGCGTTTTCGGTGAAGGATGGCGCCCGCGCCGACTGGTATCTCGCGAGCGCGTGCCAGGATGCGCAGGGCTGGCAATGGGCGTCGGCGGAGCCGGCCGTCGAACGCTGGGGCACCCTGCAGTGACGCGGGCCAGGCGGCCAAGCGATCGCGGCCGCTCGAAAAACGCCTCTCACGGACAACGAATCGTACACTGAAGCAACAAAGGCCCGCGCGGCGAACACGGCAGCGATGCCGTCGTATCGACCCGTGCAGCCCTCTGCCGCTCGAACCGCACAGCTCGGCGACCGGGCCGCAGCGGCCCGCCGCCGTCAGGACTCGACGTCCTCAAGACTGAAGATCTCGGTCTGATCGTTGTACGAGAAGATCTCGCCGTAGCGGCCCCAGTCGATCACCGCGTCGAGCGTTTCCTCGGCCGCGCCGTCCGACAGGAAGTCCTCGAGCTCCTGCTCGAAGCGCACGCGCGGCGCACGGTGCCCGGGCCGCTCGTTCAGCACCTTCTTGATCCGCGCGGCAAGCGGCACATGGCGCAGCAGATGCTCGGCGAACATCATCTTGCGCTCCTGCGTGCCGAACTCGGCGAACACGCGCCCCGGCGGCGTCAGGAACACGTCGCCCTCGCGCACGTCGGCAAAGCCCAGGTACTGCAGCACTTCGGCGATCGGGAACAGATCGTCGACCTCGAGATGCAGCGTGCGCGCGATTTCCGGCATGTCCGCGCGGCCATGGTACGGCGGCGCGGCGAGCGTCTCGATGAGGCCCGCCATCAGGTTCGTCGAAACCTGCGGCAGCCAGCTGCCGAGCTCAAGCCCCTTCTTCGTCGCCTCGCCCACCTGGCGCGCGGTCATCTTCGCGTAGATGTCGTCGACGAGCCGCCGGAACGCAGGGTCGAGCCGGTTGCGCGGATGCTTGAACGGCACCTTGATCTCGGCGATCACGCGGCCCGGATTCGACGACAGCACGAGAATCCGGTCGCACATGAACACCGCTTCCTCGATGTTGTGCGTGACGATCAGCACCGATTTGATCGGCATGCGGCCCTGCGTCCACAGATCGAGCAGGTCGGTGCGCAGCGTCTCGGCCGTCAGCACGTCGAGCGCGGAGAACGGTTCGTCCATCAGGAGCAGCGTCGGATCGACGACGAGCGCGCGCGCAAAGCCGACGCGCTGGCGCATGCCGCCCGACAGCTCGCGCGGATACGCATTCTCGAAGCCGTCGAGACCGATCAGGTCGATCGCGGCGAGCGCGCGCTCGCGCCGCTCGCGCGCGCCCACGCCAAGCGCCTCGAGCCCCGCCTCGACGTTCTGCAGCACGGTGAGCCACGGAAACAGCGCGAAGGTCTGGAACACCATCGCGACGCCTTCGGCCGGGCCGGACAGCGGCTTGCCGAGGTAGGTGACGTCGCCTCCCGTCGGCTCGATGAGCCCGGCGATGATCCGCAGGAGCGTCGACTTGCCCGAGCCCGACCGGCCGAGCAGGCCGACGATCTCGCCTTCGCGCAGCGACAGGTTCGCGCCGTCGAGCACGAGCAGTTCGCCCTGCGTCTTGTTGAAGCCGCGGCTCACGTTCTCGACGCGCAGGATTTCCTCGCCGGCCCGCGGCGGCGCGGGCGGCGTCTGGGCGGGGGCGTTGACAGCATTCGGGTTTTGCATCGCGTTTCGCTCTCGGTCGGTCTCAATCGGCTGACATCGGTCTCAAATCAGTCTCAATCGAGACGCAGCTTCGCTTCGGCGTACGCGTACAGCGGACGCCACAACAGGCGGTTGAACAAGGTGACGAACAGGGACATCACGGCGATGCCCAGGATGATCTTCGGGTAGTCGCCCGCGGCCGTCGTCTGCGCGATGTACGCGCCGAGGCCGTGCGCCTCGATCTTGGTGTCGCCCCACTGGACGAACTCCGACACGATGCTCGCGTTCCAAGCGCCGCCCGACGCGGTGATCGCGCCCGTCACGTAATACGGGAAGATGCCGGGCAGGATCGCCTGCCGCCACCACTGCCAGCCGCGGATGCGGAAATTGGTGGCCGCCTCGCGATAGTCGTTCGGATAGGCGGTCGCGCCCGCGATCACGTTGAACAGGATATACCACTGGGTGCCGAGCACGATGAGGGGCGACAGCCAGATGTCCGCGTTCAGGTGAAAACGCGCGATCACGATCACGAACACCGGGAACAGCAGGTTCGCCGGAAACGCCGCGAGGAACTGCGCGAGCGGCTGCGCCTTCTCGGCGATCGCGGGCCGCAGGCCGATCCATACGCCGATCGGCACCCAGACGAGCGACGCGATCGCGATCAGCAGCGCCACGCGCAGCAGCGTGATCAGCCCGAGCACGAACACGTGGCCGACCTCGGCAAGCGTCACGCCCGTCTTCACGTACGCGAACACGCGCCACGCAACGTAGAGCGTGCCGACGATCACGGCGATCGCCCACGCGATGTCCGCCGCGCGCGACGCCTTCTTCTCGACGCGCGGCATCGAGAAGCGGACCGCGTCGAGCGACGGCACGCGCAGCGGAATCCGCGCGAGCCGCGCGAAGAACCAGCCTGCGGGCACGAGCAACTGATGGATGAGGCGCGTGCGGCGCACGAGGTCGAGCAGCCACGATTCGGGCGCGTTGCCCGAGCTCGTCGTCTCCATCCGGAACTTGTCCGCCCACGCGACGAGCGGACGGAACAGGAACTGGTCGTACGCGAGGATCACCACCGTCATCGCGAGAATCACCCAGCCGACCGCGCCGAGGTTCTTCTCGACGATCGCCTGCGCAAGATAAGCGCCGATGCCGGGCAGCGTGATCGTGTGGTTGCCGACCGTGATCGCCTCGGACGCGACGACGAAGAACCACCCGCCCGACATCGACATCATCATGTTCCAGATGAGGCCCGGCATCGAGAAAGGCACTTCGAGCTTCCAGAAGCGCTGCCACGCGGTCAGGTGAAAGCCGCGCGACACTTCGTCGAGATCGCGCGGCACCGTGCGCAGCGACTGGTAGAAGCTGAACGTCATGTTCCACGCCTGGCTCGTGAAGATCGCGAAGATCGCCGCCAGCTCGGCGCCGAGCACGCGGCTCGGGATCAGCGCGAGGAAGAACGTGACCGTAAACGAGATATACCCGAGCACCGGCACCGATTGCAGGATATCGAGGATCGGCACGAGCACCATCCCCGCGCGGCGGCTCTTCGCGGCGAGCGTGCCGTAGACGAGCGTGAACGCGAGCGACGCGACCATCGCGGCGAGCATCCGCAGCGTCGTGCGCAGCGCGTACTCCGGCAGGTTCGCCGGATCGAGCGAAATCTTCTGCGTGCCGAGGGTCGCGATGGGCGCCATCGTCTCGTGAAAGCCGATCGCGGCCATCGCGATCACGCAGATGATGAGCGGAAACGCGACGAAATCCCAGCGGTTCGGCAGGACGCGCCACGCGGATGCGTTGGCGGTCCGGTTCGGATCGAAGAATCCGAGATCCATCAGGCGCCCTCCCCGGCAAGGCCGTGCGAATCGATAAATGAGGCCAGAAAGCGAATGTGAATCATGGCAAGGCGCGCTTACGCGGTAATTCGTTTTGACTGCAAGTGCCGGGGAAGCCGCCGCGCCTCGGGGCGCCGGCGTTTCGCTCGCGAAGCGGGGATCGCCCGGCCACGCGACGGCACGACACTACTACATCCTGTATTTCAGGCACAACCTTCCGGACGACGAACTGTGGAAATCCGGCCCGGCCGCGCGCAACGGGCCCGGAACGGGCGGGCGGCGGGCGAATCTGCGAGAAGTGGCGGTGCGCCGGCTGGCCGCTGCTGCGCCGCAACGCCGAATTATGCCGCGATCCGGCCCTGCCGTGAACCCGCCTTCGCGGATGCGCGACGCACGGCGCCCGCGGGCGAGGCTTTCGCCGACGAACGGACGCGCCGAAGCGGGTATGATCGGTATTTGCCCCGAGCGGGCCGATGGTCAATCAGGAGGAATGAATGGCAGGAAATCTGGTTATCGTGTGCCGGGACCAGGACGCCGACGCGTTCGATCAACTGATGCAGGAGTACGGCTCGTTCCAGACGCGGCTGTCGTCGACGGCCTGGTATCTGAACATGAACATCGTGCCGGAGACGCTGCAGGAGGACATCCTCGACCGTCTCGGCAAGTACACGACGCTTTACATCTTCGAGGCGACGAGCGTCACCTACAACACGATCGACAGCAACGCCGCCGAGACGCTCAGCACGCTCTTCGGCGAGTGACCCGCCGCCCGCGGCGCGGCAGCGGCGGGCGCCGCGAATCCCGCGCCGTCCCGCCGCGGCGCGTCAGGATGCCGCCGCCTGCGGCTCCGCCTTCGGCACGACGTCGAACGCAAACGTCATCGCGACCCGCAGGCCCCCTTCTTCCCGGTTGCCGATCTCGCAAGTGCCACCCGTGCGCTGCACGAGCCGCTCGACGATCGCGAGCCCGAGGCCGCTGTGCCCGTTGCCGCCGCGCGCCGGATCGAGCCGCACGAACGGACGCGTCGCGTCCGCGAGATCGCGCGGCGCGATGCCCTTGCCGTGGTCGCTGACGGCCAGCGTGTAGCCCGCCGCGGTGCGCGCGGTCGAGATCACGACGGGCGGCGCGCCGTATGCGTGCGCATTGTCGAGCAGGTTCGACAGCACCCGGTCGAGCGTCGCCGCCGGCAGGCGAAAGCCCGGCCCCGCCGCGAGCTCGGTCCGCACGCCGGGCGCGTTCGGCGACACGGCGCGGTACGTGCGTGCGATCCGCTCGCACGCCTGGTCGACGGGCACGGCCTCGCTGCGGTCGACGTCGCCGTGCGCGAACACAAGGAATTGATCGACGATGTGCGTCATCGAATCGACGTCGCGCACGACGCCGTCGCGCAGCCGCGCGTCGTCCATCATCTCGGCGCGCAGCCTCATCCGTGCGAGCGGCGTGCGCAGGTCGTGCGCGACGCCCGCCAGCATCACCGCGCGGTCGTTCTCCGCGCGCGACACCTGCTGAACCATCTGGTTGAAGCCGTGCGTGAGCTGGCGCAGCTCGCGCGGCCCGCGCTCGGGCAGCGGCGGCACCGCCATTCCGCGGCCGAAACGCGCGACCGCGCGCGCGAGCGAGCTGAGCGGCTGCTGCAACTGCCATGCGGCGAAGAGCGCCGCCATCACCGCGGCCGAGAAGATCAACGCGAGCCAGAGCACCATCCGGTCGAGCGAGCGCGGCGGCCGCAGCGGCTGAACCGGCACGACGATCCAGTCGCGATCGGTCGGCTGCTTGACCCACAGCACGGGCGGATGGCCCGGCCTGCCGATGCGCACCTGCGAGCCGGCCGGCAGGCGGTCGCGCAGGTCGTCCGTGAAACGCTTGAGCGGGGTCGGCAAATCCAGGTTCGCGTCGGGCACGTCGCCGCTGTCCGGCGCGACGAGCCGCACTCGCGACGGCAGCGGCTGGTCGGGCGAGCGCTCCGCGTGCTGGCGCACCGCGTCGACGAGGAACGCCGCCTCCTCGACCGCATAGCGTGTCTGGAACTGATTGCGCTCGAGCCGGATCGCGAAGTACCACGCGAAGTGCGACAACAACAGCACGCCGACGACGAGGAGCGCGAGCCGCCCGAACAGCGAATCAATGGGTTTGCGCATGAGCCTCGCCGTTCGGCACGAACACGTAGCCGCGCCCGCGCACCGTCTGGATGAAACGCGGCGTCGACGGATCGGTTTCGAGAATCCGGCGCAGGCGCCAGACCTGCACGTCGATCCCGCGGTCGGTGCCGTCGTACTCCGGGCCGTGCAGCAACTCGAGCAGGCGCTCGCGGGTCAGCGTGCGCAGCGCATGGTTGACGAAGATCTTCAAGAGCGCGAATTCGCTGCTCGACAGCGTCGCCGGCTTGCTGTCGACCGACAGCGTGCGCGACTGGAAGTCCAGCACGAAGCGGCCGAACGCGTACGGCTCACGCTGCTCGGGCGCCGCCGCCGACGGCGTCGTGCGGCGGCGGCGCAGCACCGCCTGCGCGCGCGCGAGCAGCTCGCGCGGGTTGAACGGCTTGCCGAGGTAATCGTCCGCGCCGAGCTCGAGGCCGACGATCCGGTCGACGTCGTCCGCGCGCGCGGTCAGCATGATCACCGGAATGTCGTCGCCCGCCGCGCGCAACTGGCGCAGCGCGGTGAGGCCGTCGACGCCCGGCATCATCAGATCGAGCACGATGAGATCGGGGCGCTCGCGCTCGAGGCGCTTCTCGAGCGACGCGGCGTCGTGCAGCACCGATACCTCGATGCCCTGCCGCACGAGGTAATCGCGCAGCAGATCGCGCAGTTCTTGGTCGTCGTCGACGATGAGGATCTGAGTAGTCATGGCGTGGAGTTTACCGTGCGGGTTGATGAGGCTGAGCGAAACAATTTGCTGCAAGGGTTACTGCGGATTACCGCGCAAGCGAAGTGTAATGCGCGGTAATCGCGGCGGCGGCGCGCGTAACACGGGTGCGGCAGCGTATGGCTACGCTGCTCATTACCGGATGTCGGCGGGCGCCGGGGCGCGAACGCCCAGGCGCCGAGCCGGCCGCAGCACCGGATTTTTCCCGATACAGGAGTTGCTCGATGTACAAGAAGACTTCCCGCCTCGCCATCGCCGCCGCCGTGCTCGCCCTGTCGTTCAGCGCCGTCTCGCGCGCCGCGCCGCCCGACATGCCGCCGCCGGGCGGCCCGGGCCAGCATCACCGCATGGAAGGCGGCCCGTTCATGATGATGCAGCAAATCCACGGCAAGCTGAACCTGAGCGCCGCGCAGGAGCAACAATGGCAGGCCGCCGTCAACACGATGAAGCAGAACCGCGACGCGATGCGCAAGAGCCACGACGCGCTGCGCCAGCAGTTCCAGGCGCAGCAGAACCAGCCGATCCTCGACCTGAACGCGCTGCACGCGGCGCGCCAGCAGGCCGAGCAGCAGAACGCGCAGTTGCGCGAGCAGACGGCTTCCGCGTGGCTCGCCTTCTATAACGGCCTGGACGACCAGCAGAAGACGACGGTCAGCACCGCGCTCAAGCAGCAATTCTCGAAGATGGAAGCGCGTCGCGCGAAGATGAAGGAGCGCTGGGAGCAGCGGCGCGCGGCGAAGGGCGCGTCGGCGCCTGCGCCGCAGCAGTGACGCCGGGCGGCGCGCCCTCGCGGCGCCCGCCGAACCGGCGGCTCCGCCGCTCGCCGTCGAGACGAACGGGCGCCGCGTCCGGCTCACGCCCGGTCGCGGCGTTGTCGCATCGATGCGGCCCTGCCCGCCGCGTTCGCGCCGCGCCCTCTTCCTCCCGCGCCCCGGCGGGCCCCACCCGCATCCGGGCTGCGTGAGGCCGCGACCGCGCCCGCCGCGTCACGCGAGATCGAACAGCAACACCTCCGCATGCTCGCCGCGCTCGAACACGACGGTCCCGACGTCGGCGATCCGCGCGCCGTCGCCCGCCGCGAGCGCCTCGCCGTTCACCTCCACGCTGCCGCGCGCGACATGCACGTACGCGCGCCGGCCGGCCGGCAGCGCGAACTCGGCGCGCTCGGCGCCGTCGACGAGCGCCGCATAGATCGACGCGTCCGAGCGCACCGACACCGCCCCGTCGCGCCCGTCGGGCGACGCGACGAGCCGCAGCCGGCCGCGTTTGTCGACGTCGGCGAAGCGCGCCTCCTGATAGCCGGGCCGGCCGCCCGGCTCGGTCGGCAGCAGCCAGATCTGCAGCAGATGCAGCGGCGCGTCCCGCGACGCGTTGTATTCGCTGTGCACGATCCCCGTGCCCGCGCTCATCCGCTGCACGTCGCCCGCCCGGACGATCGAGCCGTTGCCCATGCTGTCGCGGTGCGCGAGCGCGCCTTCGAGCACGTACGTGACGATCTCCATGTCGCGGTGCGGATGCATGCCGAAGCCGCGCGTCGGCGCGATGCGATCGTCGTTCAGCACGCGCAGCGCGCCGAAGTGCACGTGCTCGGGATCGCGATAGTCGGCGAACGAAAAGCTGTGGCAAGTATCGAGCCAGCCATGATTGGCATGGCCGCGATCGCCCGCGCGGCGGATCTCGAACATGACGCCTCCCACTGAGAAATATCGACAGCCTCGAATGTAGAGGTCGCGTGCACCTGCAACAATCCGGCGTGAATGCACCGGTTCGTTGCGCCGATCCATGCAATCGTCCGCGCGATTCGCGCGCGCTGCCGCGCCGGCGAGCAAAGCGAGGCCGACGCGCCCGCCCGGCGCGCGTCGCGCTCGCCCGCATCGTTTCTGCTGGGCCGCGGCCGGCGTTCGGGTAAAATACCGCGCTTTTGGCCGCCGTCGACGGCGCTAGGCCCCCAGGCCGAGCCGAGCCGAGCCGATATCGACGAACGCGAATTTTGGCCGCCTAGAATACGCCCGGCGCGCGCATGCCCGGACGCATCCGGCCGCGCGGCCGGGGAAGTCAGGAAGAGGAACGACATGAAGAAGCTCGCCTTGTGCGCAGCCCTCGCCCTTGCGGCGGGCGGCGCCTTCGCGAAGGAATGGAAGACCGTGCGGATCGGCGTCGACGCCAGCTATCCGCCGTTCGAATCGACCGCGCCGAGCGGCGAGATCGTCGGATTCGACGTCGATCTCGCGAACGAGGTCTGCAAGCGGATCAACGCGAAGTGCACATGGACGCCGCAGGATCTCGACGGCATCATCCCCGCGCTGAAGGCGAAGAAATTCGACGTGATCGTGTCGTCGCTGACCGTCACCGACAAGCGCCGCGAGCAGATCGACTTCTCCGACAAGCTGTACGACGCGCCCGCGCGGATGATCGCGAAGGCGGGCTCGCCGCTCCTGCCGAGCGTCGAGTCGCTGAAAGGCAAGCGCGTCGGCGTCGAGCAGGGCTCGACCCAGGAGACTTTCGCGAAGGCGCACTGGGAGCCGAAGGGCGTGACGATCGTGTCGTACCAGAACCAGGATCAGGTGTACGCCGATCTCGGCTCGGGCCGTCTCGACGCGACGCTGCAAGACGAGTTCCAGGCCGACTACGGCTTCCTGCGCACGCCGCGCGGCAAGGGTTTCGCATGGGCGGGCCCGGCCGTGAAGGACCCGAAGACGCTCGGCGACGGCACCGCGATGGGCTTGCGCAAGGACGACGCGGACCTGAAGAACGCGATCAACCGCGCGCTCGCGTCGATGCACAAGGACGGCACGTACGACAGGCTGTCGCGCAAGTACTTCCCGTACAGCGTCTATTCGGCGAAGTAAGCGCCGAGCGGGCCGCGCCGAGTGACCGGCGCGCGGCCCGCGCAGCACCAGCGGTCGACACCACGCGCCGCAATGCGCCGCCGCCCTGCCCGATCGCAGGCGACGGCGCGGCCCGCGAAAGCGGAACGGCGATGATACGCACGGGGCGTCTCGCGCAACACGCGGGGCGCGTCTTTCGCGGCGCGCACGACGCGCCGTCAAGGACTACATATGTTTCTTCAAGGCTACGGCCCGCTGATACTCTCCGGCACCTGGCAGACCGTCAAGCTCGCGGTGCTGTCGCTCGCGCTGTCGTTCCTGCTCGGCCTCGTCGGCGCGGCGGCGAAACTGTCGAGGAACCGCATCTCGAACGGCATCGGCACGCTCTACACGACGCTCATCCGCGGCGTGCCGGACCTCGTGCTGATGCTGCTTCTCTTCTACAGCCTGCAGATCTGGCTGAACCAGTTCACCGACCTGATGAACTGGGATCAGATCGACATCGATCCGTTCGCGGCCGGCGTGCTCGTGCTCGGCTTCATCTACGGCGCGTACTTCACCGAGACGTTCCGCGGCGCGTTCCTGTCGGTGCCGCGCGGCCAGCTCGAGGCGGGCAGCGCGTACGGGATGACGGACTGGCAGGTGTTCGCGCGGATCATGTTCCCGCAGATGATGCGCTTCGCGCTGCCCGGCATCGGCAACAACTGGCAAGTGCTCGTGAAGTCGACGGCGCTCGTGTCGATCATCGGCTTGGCCGACGTCGTGAAGGCGTCGCAGGACGCGGGCAAGGGCACGCTGCGGTTCTTCTTCTTCACGCTGCTTGCGGGCGCGATCTATCTCGCGATCACGACGATCTCGAACTTCGTGCTGATGTGGCTCGAGAAGCGTTATTCGACGGGCGTACGCAAGGCTGACCTATGATCGAACTGATCCAAGAATACTGGCGCAATTACCTGTATACGGACGGGTATCGCTTCACCGGCCTCGCGATCACGCTGTGGCTGCTCGTCGTGTCGATCGGGATCGGCTTCTGTCTTTCGGTGCCGCTCGCGGTCGCGCGCGTGTCGAAGAAGAAATGGCTCGCGGGCGCCGTCTGGCTCTATACGTACGTGTTCCGCGGCACGCCGCTCTACGTGCAGCTGCTCCTCTGCTACACGGGCCTCTATAGCCTGCAGGCCGTGCGCGGCACGCCGATGCTCGACGCGTTCTTCCGCGACGGGATGAACTGCACGCTGCTCGCGTTCACGCTGAACACCTGCGCGTACACGACCGAGATCTTCGCGGGCGCGATCAAGTCGACGTCGTACGGCGAGATCGAGGCGGCCCGGGCTTACGGGATGTCGACCTTCACGCTGTATCGCCGGATCGTGCTGCCGTCGGCGCTGCGCCGCGCGCTGCCGCTCTACAGCAACGAAGTGATCCTGATGCTGCACGCGACGACGGTCGCGTTCACGGCGACCGTGCCCGATATCCTGAAGATCGCGCGCGACGTCAATTCGGCGACCTACATGTCGTTCCATGCGTTCGGCATCGCCGCCCTCCTCTATCTCGCGATCTCGTTTACGCTCGTGTGGCTGTTCCGCCGCGCCGAGCGCCGCTGGCTCGCGTATCTGCGCCCGCAAGGCAAATGAGTTTCGCCCGGACATGCCTCAGATGAACACCCAGATGCACAAGCTCTTCGTCGACGATCTCCACAAGCGCTACGGCAACAACGAAGTTTTGAAGGGCGTCTCACTGCGCGCGAACGCGGGCGACGTGATCAGCGTGATCGGCTCGTCCGGCTCGGGCAAGAGCACGATGCTACGCTGCATCAACTTCCTCGAGCAGCCGAACGCGGGCCGCATCTTCGTCGACGGCGAGGAAGTGCGCACCGCGCAGGACAAGACAGGCGCGCTGAAGGCCGCCGATTCGAAGCAGCTCCAGCGCGTGCGCACGAAGCTCGCGATGGTGTTCCAGCACTTCAATCTGTGGGCGCACATGAACGTGCTGGAGAACGTGATGGAAGCGCCGGTGCACGTGCTGGGGATATCGAAGCGCGAGGCGGAGGATCGCGCGCGCGAATATCTGGAAAAAGTGGGCCTGGCGCCGCGCGTGGAGAAGCAATATCCGTCGCACCTGTCGGGCGGGCAGCAGCAGCGCGTCGCGATTGCGCGGGCGCTGGCGATGCACCCGGACGTGATGCTGTTCGACGAGCCGACGTCGGCGCTCGATCCGGAGCTGGTCGGCGAAGTGCTGAAGGTGATGCAGAAGCTCGCGGAGGAAGGCCGGACGATGATCGTCGTCACGCACGAGATGGGCTTCGCGCGCAACGTGTCGAATCACGTGATGTTCCTGCATCAGGGGCGCGTCGAGGAAGAAGGCGCGCCCGCCGACGTGTTCGGCGGCACGAAGAGCGAGCGCCTGAAGCAGTTCCTGTCGGGCAGCCTCAAGTAAGCGCATCGGGCGCCGGGCGGCCGGAAGCCGCGCACGGCGCGCCGCCCTCCCCTGCGGCGCCATCGCATTGTCAGATCGCGTTCGCAGGCGCTGCGCCCGCGAACGCGCGCAGCGCGTCGCCCGCGAGCCGGTAGCGCACCCATTCGCTCTGCGCGCTCGCGCCGATCGTCTCGTAGAAGCGAATCGCGGGCGCGTTCCAGTCGAGCACACTCCATTCGAAGCGCCCGCAGCCGCTCTCCACCGCGATCCGCGCGAGTGCGTGCAGCAAACGCTTGCCCGCGCCCACGCCGCGAAAACGCGGCGACACGTACAGATCCTCGAGATACAACCCCTGTCGGCCTAGCCACGTCGAATACGAGAAAAAATAAACCGCGAAGCCGGCCGGCTCGCCGTCGACCTCGCAAATCAGCGCATGTGCGGGCGGCGCCCCGCGAAACAGGCTCGCATCGATCGATTCGACCGTCGCGACCACCTGGTCCTCGGCCCTTTCGTAGATCGCGAGTTCGTTGATGAAGCGCAGGATCAGCGCGGCGTCGTCCGCCGCGGCTGCGCGAATCCGGATATCCATGTGGCGGCCCTCCAGGCCTGATCGTGATGAAACGGCGCACCGCGCATGACGCTGGCGCGATCGAAAACGTCATGCTACGTTCGAAGCGATCATGCACGAAGTGCATTTTCTTCATCATCGGTTGAACATCATGCACCCCTTGTTGCGCCGCCTCGATCTGAATCTGCTGCTCGTCTTCGACGCACTCTTTCGCCGCCGCTCGGTCACGGCCGCGGCGAACGAGCTCGCGCTCAGCCCGTCCGCGCTGAGCCATGCGCTCGCACGGCTGCGCGATGCGCTCGGCGACGAGCTGTTCGTGCGCTTCGGCAACGAGATGCAACCGACCGTGCGCGCGGAAGACATGGCGGGCTGGGTCGGCGAGGCGCTCGACGTGCTGTCCAAAGGCATGCAGCGCGCGCACCGCTTCGAGCCGCAGCGCAGCACGCGCACGTTCGTGTTCGCCGCGACCGACTACACCGCGTTCGCGGTGCTGCCCGCGTTCATCTCGACGATGCAGCGCGTCGCCCCGCAATTGCGCTTTCGCATCGTCTATTCGGGCCGCAAGATCGCGACCGAGGATCTCGCGGCCGGCCGGATCGACTTCGCGCTCGGCTATCACGAGGAAACGGGCGTGGTCGCGCCCGGCATCGAAAGCTTCGACTGGTTCACCGACGACTACGTCGTGATCGCGAGCGAGCGCCATCCGTCGGTCCGGCGGCGCCTGAGCCTCGCGCAGTATCTGGCGGCGCGACACGTCGTCGTCACGCCGTGGAACGAGACGCGCGGCGTGATCGATCACGTGCTCGACCGGCTCGGCCTCGAGCGGCAAGTCGCCGTGCAGTTGCCGACCGTGCTCGCGGCGCCCTTCATCGTCGCCGATTCGGAATTGCTGATGACGGTGCCGCGCCATGCGGCGGAGGTGCTGCAGCACGCGGCGCCGATCCGGCTCTTCGCCGCGCCGTTCGAGATCCCGCGTTACACGGTGAAGGTGTATTCGCACGCGAAGCACGCGCGCACCGACGCGCATCGCTGGATTCGCACGCAATTGTTCGACGCCGCGCCTGACACGCCGCCCGCGCGCGGTGCGCGCTGACACGGCAGACCGAGCCGCGCTTGCCCGATTCCCCGCGGTCATGCCATCGCGCCATCACACCGCCCGGCACACTGTCGCCCGCCTTGCGCCGGGTTGCGAACCGGCACGCGCATGCGGTCCGCCGTCGTCGTTTTCATGACGAATTCCTGACACCAGCAACGCAAGCGCACCTACCTGCACGATTTTCCAGAGTCAATAATGGCAATCCTTGATCCATGTCGTCCGATTCCGTGCGTGCCTTGATGGGCAAGGCATCCGGCCGTTTCGGCGATGGCCGTCCGGCGCGATGCCGCACACGTTTATGGCAATTTGGCGACATGTGCTAGTCAAACAACGATTTTCATCGCCACAAAAGTGTATTTTTGCTAAATTAGTAACCAAAGTAGCAAAACGAAAGTCATGAAATGTAGTTTTACTTCATGACGACAGGAGACCCCGGCAGGCCTTCCCCGGCCACACGGGCCCGCACAACGGCACTCCCGTCCGCTCGCTCACGTGCGTCGCCGAACCGGCTGCACGCGGTCTCTCTGGTTACCCCAATTTTGTCCGGCGCATGAAGCCGGACATCTTGTGCAGTTCTGGGTTGACTTTTTGACAGGGTATGGAGGAGATGATGAAGAAAGTTATGCTCGCGGCGGTACTGGCGACTGCCGGAGTGGCGGCTCACGCTCAAAGCAGCGTGACGCTGTACGGCCGTCTGGACGCCGGCATCGAATACATGAACGGCCTGCCGAGCGCGAACGGCGGCAGCGCGAGCCGCTGGCGCGCGGAAAGCGGCAACTGGGGCACGAGCCTCTGGGGCTTGAAGGGCTCCGAGGACATCGGCGGCGGCAACAAGATCGTGTTCCAGTTGGAAGGCAGCTTCGACACGATGAGCGGCAACGGCCCGGGCGGCGGCAGCCTCTGGAATCGCTGGGCGACGGTCGGTATCTCCAACGACGCATACGGTACCCTGCTGCTCGGCCGCGAGCTCGCGATCGCGAACGGCGTGTGGGACTTCGACCCGTTCGGCCAGTCGTCGTGGTCGACGGCATCGCTCGTGCGCGGCCGCAACTGGAACAAGACCAGCAACAACATTTCGTATCAGTCGCCGAAGTTCTACGGCTTCGACGTCTACGGCCAATACGCGCTGTCGAACGCGACGAACTGGAACGGCAACGGCTCGACGAACCAGGGCCGCAGCGCGGGCCTGCAGCTCACCTACACGACGTCGCTCTTCCAGATCCGCGGTCTCTATGACGAAGCGCGCGATCCGACCAACGGCAAGCTCGACGACGTGTTCAACTACTCGCGCGAATACTTCGCCGGCGTGAACGTGTTCCTCGGCCAGTTCAAGCTGCAGGCGGCATACCAGGCGTCGCACGCGGACGGCGGCCCGGCGGTGAACAACGGCATCACGACGACGCAGCAAGTCTGGGGCGGCGTCACGTGGCAGGCAACGCCCGCCGCCGCGCTGATCGCGGCCGTCTATCACGTGAACGCGAACCACGGCGGCGGCAACGCGAACATCTTCACGGTCGGCGGCTCGTACAACCTGTCGAAGCGCACGCTGCTCGACGTGCAGGTCGCGACGGTGCGCAACAGCAAGACCGCGAACTTCGGCCTGAACGCGAACCCGGCCGGCACCGACATCTCGACCGGCAATCCGAAGTTCGGCGGCAGCCAAACGGGCGTGTACGCCGGCATCCAGCACCTGTTCTGATCATATGAGCCGGATCGTTTGAACCGATAGTCTTTTCACGCTGCTGCGAGAGGCGCGTACCGGTGCGATACCCCTGGGTGTCGCACCGTTTTTTTTATTCTGCGCGGCTTCGGGCGGACGTGTGCGCCACTGTCCCGCGAGCGCGACGCATGCATGCCCGCGCGCCGCGCAAGCACCGAGCCGCCGAAGCCGCCGATCGCGCCGCGCGGGTGCGCGCCCGGGCGTGCCCAAGCGTGCCCGAACGGCGGGCGCGGCCTCAGACGGCCGCTTCGTTCTCCTCGCCCGTGCGGATACGGATCACGCGCTCGACGTCCGACACGAAGATCTTGCCGTCGCCGATCTTGCCGGTGCGCGCGGCGCCGATCACCGCATCGATCACCTGATCGACGAGATTGTTCGCGACCACCACTTCGATCTTCATCTTCGGCAGGAAATCGACCACGTATTCTGCGCCGCGATAGAGCTCCGTGTGCCCCTTCTGGCGGCCGAAGCCCTTCACTTCGGTCACGGTGAGCCCCGTCAGGCCGACTTCGGCGAGCGCTTCGCGCACTTCGTCCAGCTTGAACGGCTTGATGATGGCGGTGATGCGTTTCATGATGTGCCCCTTGCTTCGAATGATTGAAAGTCGTCAGCCGATTCTACGCCGCGCACCGCGTCAGTCGATGCTCTCGACGAAGCGCGACGTGATCGGATAGCGCCAGTCGCGCCCGAACGCGCGGTGCGTGACGCGAATGCCGACGGGCGCCTGCCGGCGCTTGTATTCGTTGATCTTGATGAGCCGCGTGACGCGCTTCACGTCCGCCTCCGAATAGCCCGCCGCGACGATCTCCGCGAGCGGCCGGTCCTCCTCCATGTACATGCGCATGATCGCGTCGAGCACATCGTACGGCGGCAGGCTGTCCTGGTCGGTCTGGTTCTCGCGCAGCTCGGCCGACGGCGCGCGCGTGAGAATCCGCTCGGGAACGATGTCGGGCTGGCCGTATTCGGCCGCCGCGTTGCGGTAACGGCAGAGCCGGTAGACGAGCGTCTTCGCGATGTCCTTGATCACCGCGAAGCCGCCCGCCATGTCGCCGTAAAGCGTGCAGTAGCCGACCGCCATCTCGCTCTTGTTGCCCGTCGTCAGCACGATCGAGCCGAACTTGTTCGACAGCGCCATCAGCAGCGTGCCGCGAATGCGCGCCTGGATGTTCTCCTCCGTCGCGTCTTCGGCGAGGCCCGCGAACTCGGCCGCGAGCGACGCGCGGAACGCATCGAACATCGGCGCGATCGCGATCTCGTCGTAGCGCACGCCGACGCGCCGCGCCATGTCGGCCGCGTCGGTCGTCGAGATGCCGGCCGTGTAGCGCGACGGCATCATCACCGCGCGCACGCGCTCGGCACCGAGCGCGTCGACGGCCACCGCGAGCACGAGCGCCGAATCGACGCCGCCCGACAGCCCGATGATCGCGCCGGGGAAACCGTTCTTGCCGATGTAGTCGCGCACGCCGAGCACGAGCGCGCGATACACCTGCGCCTCGACGCTGAGCGCCGGCGCGATAGCGGCGGGCAGCGCTCGCGCGCCGTCGAACTCGACGATCGCATTGCCCTCCTCGAACTGCGGCATCTTCGCGACCAGCTCGCCCGCGCCGTCGAGCACGAAAGAGCCGCCGTCGAACACGAGCTCGTCCTGGCCGCCGACGAGATTCACGTAGACCATCGGCAGGCCCGTTTCGCGAATCCGCGCGCGCAGGATGTCGATGCGCACCGCGTCCTTGTTCATGTGGTACGGCGAGCCGTTCGGCACGATCAGCACCTGCGCGCCCGCCGCCTTCGCGAGCTGCGCGGCCGACGCATGCCACACGTCCTCGCAGATCACGACGCCGAACTTCACGCCGTTCAGCTCGAATACGTACGGCGCGGCGTCGGTCGCGAAATAGCGCTTCTCGTCGAACACCTCGGTGTTCGGCAAGTCCTGCTTGCGGTACGTGCCGGCGACCTCGCCGCCGACGATCAGCGATGCCGCGTTGTACGTGTCGACCGGCGGGACGCCGCGCTCGATCGCACGGTTTGCATTACCATCGGCGCTTGGTGCGCGCAGCGGGTGGCCGACGAGCACCGCGAGCCCGGCGAACGGCTTGAGTTGCGCGGCGAGCTCGGCGAGCGCCGCGTCGGACGCCGCGTAGAACGCGGGGCGCAGCAGCAGATCCTCGGGCGGGTAGCCGGACAGCGCGAGCTCGGGCGCGATCAGGAAGTGCGCGCCGGCATCGTGCGCGGCTTGCGCGGCGGCGACGATCTTGGCGACGTTGCCGGCGAAATCGCCGACGGTGACGTTGAGTTGGGCAAGTGCGATACGGGTCTTCATCACGGGATCAGCGCGGCCTCCTCGGGCCACGGCGCGAACGGCTTTGATCAAACGCACGGGCGGCGCGGCGCGGCAACGCGCGAGAGCCGACCTTGCAGACGGGTACGACCGGAACAACCGGGTACGAACGAAACGGATTCGAATCGTTGAAACACGAACGTTGCGATTATCGCATGGGCATCCTCGCGTCTCCGCTCGACGCGAACGCCGCCGAATGGGACGCGCTCGTCGCGCGCGCGCCGCGCCCGACGCCCTTCCTGAAGCACGCGTTCCTGAGCGCGCTGCACCGCGCGGGGTGCGCCGTCGACGACACCGGCTGGGCGCCGCGCTTCGTCACGCTCGCCGACGGCGCGACGGGCGCGCTCGTCGCGGCCGCGCCCGTCTACGCGAAGCGCCATTCGTATGGCGAATACGTGTTCGACTGGGCGTGGGCCGACGCGTACCAGCGCAACGGTCTGCCGTACTATCCGAAGCTGCTGTGCGCGGTGCCGTTCACGCCCGTGCAGGGCAGCCGGCTCCTCGCCGTCGATGACGACGCGCGCCGCCGGCTCGCCGCGACGCTCGTCGCGCTCGCCGAGCAGAGCGACGTGTCGTCGCTGCACGTGCTGTTTCCGACGGGCGACGAGGCACGCGCGCTCGCCGACATGGGGATGATGCTGCGCGAAGGCGTGCAGTTCCACTGGCTGAACGACGGCTATCGCGACTTCGACGCATTCCTCGGCACGCTCGAGCAGAAGAAGCGCAAGAACATCCGCGCGGAGCGCCGCAAGGTCGCCGACGCGGGCGTCACGTTCCGGCGCGTGCGCGGCGAGGACGCGACCGACGCCGACTGGCGCTTCTTCACGCGCTGCTACCGGCAGACGTACCGCGAGCACTTTTCGAGCCCGTACCTGAATCTCGAATTCTTCCGCGAGATCGGCGCGACGATGCCGGAGAACCTGCTGCTCGTGATCGCCGAGCGCGACGGAAGACCGATCGCGAGCGCGCTCGCCGTCTACCAGCGCGGCGCGTCGGGGGGCGGCACGCTGTACGGCCGCTACTGGGGCGCGCTCGAACACGTGCCGTGCCTGCACTTCGAGACCGCATACTACCAGTTGCTCGAATTCTGCATCGACGAGCGGCTCGACGCGTTCGAAGGCGGCGCGCAGGGCGAGCACAAGCTCGCGCGCGGCTTCATGCCGACCGTCACGCATTCCGCGCACTGGCTCGCGCATCCGGCATACGCCGATGCGCTCGGACGCTTCCTCGCGCAGGAGACGAACCAGATCCACGCATATGTCGACGAACTGCGCGAGCACAATCCGTTCAGGGACGGCGGGCGCTGACGGCGATGCGCACCCTCGCGCGCGCGTCGCCCCGCGCCGGCGTCCGAAACGGCATCGCCATTCGTCTCACACAACAGGCTATGCGGGATATTTGATTATCATTCGTTCCGATTCGGAAATCGAAAGGTTATTCGGTTGCAATATTGCGGCGAGATCTCCTAGACTTTCATCACACTTAATGTGTGAAGAAATGGAGAGAAACGAATTTCATTCGATTTCGTCCCTGTTTCCGATTTTCAGGATCTTTATTCCGAAAATCGCCAAATAACTTTCACATTCCAGGGCCAACCGGCAGCTTCACCCTTCGGCGCACCGCCTGTCGCGGTCGGAGAGGATGGGGAGACATTCTGATCTTTTGGTTGACGATCTTCACGCAGATTATCAATTGGGAGTATTGAATGAATCCTTTCAGCCTGCCGATTATAAATGGCGCGCGCCATCCATTCTTATCGCCCGACATCAGCCCCGATACGCCGCTTGAAATGGCGGCTCCGAAACCGGCGCGAACGCGCAAGCCATCGGACCGTCCGCCCGCGTGCGCGCGCCGAGCGGCCCGCGCAGCGGAAGCCGCTCCGGCCCCAGACCTGCCGCTCGCCGCGCGCTTCGGCACGCGCGCCCACTGACCAACGCCCCCGACGACCTCGGGCCAGCGCTGCGCGCCGCCCGAGGCGGCGGGGCTTGCGCCGCGCGCCAGCCGCGACGCACCCAATCTCATCGGGCCGCACTCATGCTCAATGCCTCTTCCCGAACGACACTGCTGTGGATCGTCGCCACCGCTTTCTTCATGCAGTCCGTCGACACGACCATCGTCAACACGGCGCTGCCGTCGATCGCCCGCGCGCTCGACCAGGACGCCCTCTCGATGCACGGCGTCGTCACCGCCTACACCCTGACGATGGCCACGCTCACGCCCGCGTCCGGCTGGCTCGCGGATCGCTTCGGCACGCGTCGCGTATTCTTCGCCGCGATTGTCGTGTTCGCGCTCGGCTCGCTGTGCTGCGCGGCCGCGGCGAGCGCGACGCAGCTCATCTTCGCGCGGGTGCTGCAAGGCGTCGGCGGCTCGATGCTGCTGCCGATCGGCCGGCTCGCGGTGCTGCGCGGCGTCCCCGGCGACGAATACGTGGCCGCCCTCGCGTTCGTGTCGACCTTCGGCCAGATCGGGCCGATCCTCGGCCCAACGCTCGGCGGCTGGCTCACGCAATCGATGTCGTGGTACTGGGTGTTCCTCGTCAACCTGCCGATCTGCGCGGTCGGACTCGCCACCGTCCACCGCTACATGCCGCGCGACAAGCCGACCGATCCCCCGCCGTTCGACTACACCGGCTACACGCTGCTGTCGATCGCGATGATCGCCGGCTCGCTTGCGATCGACGCGCTGTCCGACGGCGGCTATGCCGACTGGACCGCCGGCATGATCGCGATCGCCGCGGCCGCGGCGATCACGTATGTCGCCTACGCGCACTGGCGCCCGAACCCGATCTTCCGGCTCAAGCTCTTTCGCGAACCGAACTTCGCGGTCGGCCTCGCCGGCAACCTGGTCTCGCGGATCGGCATCGGCGCGACGCCCTTCCTGCTGCCGCTGATGATGCAGCTCGAATTCGGCTATTCTCCGTTGCGCTCGGGGCTGATGCTCGTTCCAGCCGCCATCGCGGGCGTGATCGCAAAGCCGTGGATCGCGCCGCTCGTTCGCCGCTACGGCTATCGCACGTTCCTGTTCGTCAACACGTTGATCGTCGGCGCCGTGATCGCGCTGTTCGCGGCGATCGGCCCCGATACGCCGCTCGTCGTCGAACTGGCGCTGATCGCGATCTTCGGCGCGATCAACTCGATTCAGATCGCGGCGATGAACAGCGTGACGCTGAAAAGCCTGCCGCACCGAGACGCGGCGAGCGGCAACAGCCTGTATTCGATGGTGCAGATGCTGTCGATGGGGCTCGGCGCGTCGGTGGGAAGCGGGCTCACGAGCCTGTTCGGCGCGCAGACCGGCTCGTCGCTGCTCGGCTTCAAGCTGAGCTTCGTCTGCGTCGGCGCGGTGACGCTCGCGTCCGCGGCGATCTTTCGGCGGGTCCAGGACCCGCGCGTGACGCGCACGCAATCCGGCCACGCGGTCGCGCAGCGTTAGCGGCGTCGCGACGGCCTGCGCCGACGAGCCGGCAGGCGAATCGCGCGCGCCGCCCGTTTTCTGCGAAACTGGCGGCTTCGCATCACGCCACCTTTCATGTCCTGGTACCTGTATCTGATCGAATGCGCGGACGGCAGCGTCTACACCGGCATCACGACCGACGTCGCCGCACGCTTCGCGCAGCACGCGCAAGGCAAGGGTGCGCGCTACACGCGCGCGCGCAAGCCGAAGGCCGTGCTCGCGTCATTCGAGCTCGCCGATCGATCAAGCGCGTCGCGCGCCGAATATCGGGTCAAACGGCTGACGCCGATGCAAAAGCGCGCGCTCGCGGACGGCTCGCTCGCGCTCTCGTCGGTGCTGCCGGCCACGGACGACGCAGCCGCACGCCTCGTGGACGACGATTGCGCGGCGCCGGAGGCCGGCACCGCCGCAATGGCGACGGCCGAAGCCGCGCCCCCGATCGACGCGGCGGCGACGGCGGCGGCGGCGGACGATGCGGCCGCCGCGCACCGCGCGGTCAAGCCGCCCGCGAAGCCGAAGAAGGCCGCGAACGCGGCGAAGATATCGGGGCGGACGGCGACCGGGTCCTCCTGAACTCCAGCGGCTTCAATAAGCTCGGAACCCGCGCAACCGCTCCGCCCGTGCGTCCGCCCCGCGGGAACGCGCGCAAAACAAAACCGCGCGGCCTCGTCACGAGACACGCGCGGTTTTTTCTCTCAACCGGCATTCGCCGCGGCGAGCGCCGCCCGATGACTTACTTCTTGAAGTTCGCGACGCCGTCGGTGATTTCCTTGTGCGCGGCTTCGATGCCGTCCCAGCCCTCGACCTTCACCCACTTGCCCTTCTCGAGCGCCTTGTACTGCTCGAAGAAGTGCTTGATCTGATCCATCAGGTATGCGGGCACGTCGTCGATCGACTTGATGTTGGCCGTCATCGGGCAGACCTTGTCGTGCGGCACCGCGACGAGCTTCGCATCGACGCCCGATTCGTCGGTCATCTTCAGCATGCCGAGCGCGCGCGCGCGAACAACCGAGCCCGCGAGCAGCGGAAACGGCGTGATGACGAGCACGTCGACGGGATCGCCGTCGCCCGACAGCGTCTGCGGAATGAAGCCGTAGTTCACCGGGTAGCGCATGCCGGTGCCGATGAAGCGGTCGACGACGAGGAGGCCGAGCTCCTTGTCGGCTTCGTACTTGACCGGCTCGCTTTGCGCCGGGATCTCGATGATCACGTTGAAGTCTTGCGGCAGATCCTTGCCGGCCGGAACATTGCTGAAGCTCATGAGCGTTCTCTGAAGTTCGGATGGGAATCGGGACGGATGGCGTCCATGCGGCCGCCTCCGATGGAAAGCGCATTATAGCCAATCGCCCGATGGCGCTTGCGCCACGTTCGGCCGATAATCGGGCGACGATCAGACAACGCGCGAACAGCCGGGAGCGGGCATGGAAGAAGCGAAGCACTTCATCGCGGGCGCATGGGCGCCGCCCGCGGGCGGCGAGACGATCGCCGTGATCGATCCGTCCGACGGCGAGCCGTTCGCGCGGCTTGCGCGCGGCACCGCGCCCGACGTCGACGCGGCCGTGCGCGCGGCGCGCGCCGCATTCGACGGCCCGTGGGGCGCGGTCAGCGCGGCCGAGCGCGGGCGCGCGCTGTACCGGCTGTCGATGCTCGTCGCCGCATGCCGAGAGGAGCTCGCGCTCACCGAGTCGCGCGACACCGGCAAGCCGCTCACGCAGGCGCGCGCGGACGCCGACGCGCTCGCCCGCTACTTCGAGTTCTACGCGGGCGCGGCGGACAAGCTGCATGGGCAGACGCTGCCGTACCGCGACGGCTACACGGTGCTCACGCTGCGCGAGCCGCATGGCGT
The DNA here is from genome assembly GCF_000012365.1 of Burkholderia thailandensis E264. Lineage (NCBI taxonomy): Bacteria > Pseudomonadati > Pseudomonadota > Betaproteobacteria > Burkholderiales > Burkholderiaceae > Burkholderia > Burkholderia thailandensis. Next base: position 1,002,648 of record NC_007651.1, on the reverse strand, counting down.
GACGGGTCACATCGTGCCGTGGAACTATCCGATGCAGATCCTCGGGCGCAGCGTCGGCGCTGCGCTCGCCGCAGGCAACGCGTGCGTCGTCAAGCCCTCGGAGGACGCGTGCCTGTCGGTCCTGCGCGTCGCGACGCTCGCCGCCGAAGCCGGCCTTCCGGCGGGCGCGCTCAACGTCGTGACGGGTTACGGCCACGAAGCCGGCGCGGCGCTCGCGCGCCATCCGGGCGTCGACCACATCTCGTTTACCGGCTCGCCGGACACCGGCCGCCTCGTCGCGCAGATGGCGGCCGAGCACCATGCGCCCGTCACGCTCGAGCTCGGCGGCAAGTCGCCGCAGATCGTGTTCGCCGACGCGGACCTCGACGCCGCGCTACCCGTGCTCGTGTCCGCGATCGTGCAGAACGCCGGCCAGACCTGCTCGGCCGGCAGCCGCGTGCTGATCGACAAGGCAGTCTACGAGCCGCTCGTCGAGCGGCTCGCGACCGCGTTCAACGGGCTGAAGGTCGGCCCCGGCCAGGCCGATCTCGATTGCGGGCCGCTCATCAGCGCGAAGCAGCAGCGGCGCGTGTGGGATTTCCTGTCCGACGCGCAGCACGACGGCATCGCGATGGCCGCGCACGGCGAAGTCGTGCCGGACGCGCCCGAAACGGGCTTCTATCAGGCGCCCGCGTTGCTGCGCGACGTGCCGCACACGCACCGGCTCGCGCAGGAGGAAGTGTTCGGCCCGGTGCTCGCCGCGATGAAGTTCGCCGACGAGGACGAAGCGCTCGCGCTCGCGAACGGCACGCCCTACGGGCTCGTCGCCGGCATCTGGACGCGCGACGGCGCGCGGCAGATGCGGCTCGCGCGCAAGCTGCGCGCGGGACAGGTGTTCGTCAACAACTACGGCGCGGGCGGCGGCGTCGAGCTGCCGTTCGGCGGCACCGGGCGCTCCGGCTACGGCCGCGAGAAAGGTTTCGAGGCGCTGTACGGCTTCACCGTGCTGAAGACGATTGCGCTCAGACACGGCTGAATCGGGCGGCGCGGCGCGCATGCGTGTCGCGCCGCCCGCCGCCGTCGAGGCGGCGCCCCGGCATTCACGACAAAATCCAGGAGACAACCGATGCGGCTCAGCGGCAAGACGGCCGTCGTCACGGGCGCAGGCTCGGGCTTCGGCGAAGGCATTGCGAAGACGTTTGCACGCGAAGGCGCGTGCGTCGTCGTCAACGATCTGAATGCGGCGGCGGCCGAGCGCGTTGCGGGCGACATCGCGCTCGCGGGCGGCCGCGCGCTCGCCGTCGCGGGCGACGTGTCGCGCGGCGAAGACTGGCAGACGCTGCGCGACGCCGCGCTCGACGCGTTCGGCAGCGTGCAGGTCGTCGTCAACAACGCGGGCACCACGCACCGCAACAAGCCGGTGCTCGACATCGCCGAAGCCGAATACGACCGCGTGTACGCGGTCAACATGAAGAGCCTCTTCTGGAGCGTGCAGACGTTCGTCCCGCATTTCCGCGCCGCGGGCAGCGGCGCGTTCGTGAACGTCGCGTCGACGGCGGGCGTGCGGCCGCGCCCGGGCCTCGTCTGGTACAACAGCACGAAGGGCGCGATGATCACCGCGAGCAAGACGCTCGCCGTCGAGCTCGGAGCCGACCGGATTCGCGTGAACTGCGTGAACCCGGTGCTCGGCGAAACCGGCCTCACGAGCGAATTCATGGGCGTGCCCGACACGCCGGAGAACCGCGCGCGCTTCGTCGCGACAATCCCGCTCGGCCGCCTGTCGACGCCCCAGGACATCGCGAACGCGGCGCTCTATCTCGCGTCCGACGAAGCCGCGTTCGTCACCGGCATCTGCGTCGAGGTCGACGGCGGCCGCTGCGTCTGAGCGCCGAACACTAGACAACACACCAGAGGAGACAGTCATGGCCCGTACCATGCCGGCGGCCACGCCGGGCGCGCCGTCCGCTTTCGAGGCGGCCACTTATCGCAAGGTTTCGTGGCGTCTCGCGCCGCTCCTGCTGCTCTGCTACGTGGTCGCGTATCTCGACCGCGTGAACGTCGGCTTCGCGAAACTGCAGATGGCGTCCGACCTGCACCTGTCCGACGCGGTCTACGGCCTCGGCGCGGGCATCTTCTTCGTCGGCTACTTTCTGTTCGAAGTGCCGAGCAACGTGATCCTGCACAAGGTGGGCGCGCGCGTGTGGATCGCGCGGATCATGGTCACGTGGGGCATCATCTCGGCGCTGACGATGTTCGTGTCGACGCCCGCGATGTTCTACACGATGCGCTTTCTGCTCGGCGTCGCGGAAGCCGGCTTCTTCCCCGGCGTGATTCTCTACCTGACCTACTGGTATCCGGCGCACCGCCGCGGCCGGATGACGACGCTCTTCATGACGGCCGTCGCGCTGTCGGGCGTCATCGGCGGCCCGATCTCCGGCTACATCCTGAAGACTTTCGACGGCGCGAACGGCTGGCAGGGCTGGCAGTGGCTGTTCCTGCTCGAAGGCGTGCCGTCGATGCTCGTCGGCATCCTGCTGCTGTTCGCGCTCGACGACGGGATCGCGAAGGCGAAATGGCTCGACGACGACGAGAAAGCGCTGCTGTCGCGCAACGTCGCCGCCGAGGAGGCGCGCAAGGAGGACCTGCCGCTTTCCGTCGTGTTCACGAGCCCGCGCGTATGGCTGATGGGTCTCATCTACTTCTCGTTCGTGATGGGGCTCTACGGCGTCGGCTTCTGGCTGCCGACGATCATCAAGTCGACGGGCGTGACCGACGCGTTCTCGATCGGCCTTCTGTCCGCGGTGCCGTACGCGGCGGCCGTCGTCGCGATGCTCGTGACCGCGCACAGCGCGGACCGCCGCCGCGAGCGGCGCTGGCACCTCGCGATTCCGGCGGCGGCGGGCGCGCTCGGGCTCGTGCTGTCGGTCGTCTGGGCGCACGACACGGCGCTCGCCATGCTCGGCCTGACGATCGGGACGATGGGCATCCTGACGACGCTGCCGCTCTTCTGGAGCCTGCCGACCGCATTCCTCGGCGGCACGGCCGCCGCGGCGGGCATCGCGATCATCAATTCGGTCGGCAACCTCGCGGGCTTCCTGAGCCCGTATCTCGTCGGCTGGCTCAAGCAGGCGAGCGCATCGAACGACGCGGGAATGTACATGCTCGCCGGGTTCCTCGTGCTGGGCGGGCTGCTCGCGCTCACGGTGCCGAAGTCGCTCGTCGACATCTGATTCGATACTCGGCCCTCGATACGCGTTGCGGCACCCCAACGAAAACGGCGGCCGTCGAGGCCGCCGTTTTTTCGATTCCACCGCCTGCCGTCGCGCATCAAGCACGCCGGAAAGCGCCTGCTGCCCGAGCGCTCACACGACCGTGATCGCGAGCGCGCTTTCGCGATAGTGCTGCGCGGCCTTGTCGGTTTCGCCGAGGTGCTCGAACAGGCGCGCGAGCGCGCGATGCGCGCGAATCTTGAGCGGCTCGTCGTCGGCAAGCTTCAGCGCCGATTCGAGGAACGATTGCGCCTTGCCCCACAGTTGCTGCTGCTGGCACAAGCGGCCGAGCGCGAACAGCAGGTCCGCGTCGTCCGGACGCTCGCGTCGCCAGCCCTCGGCCTTCTGGATCAGCGGCAGCGCGTCAGCGCCCGCCGTATCCGGATAGCGGCGCAGCAGGCGCGCGTTCCAGTTGTGCGCGAGCGCGTCCTCGACGATCCGCCGCGCTTCCTGACGGCGCTCGAGCGCGATCAGCAGTTCGGCGGCGAGATCCGCGAGGCGCGGCGACTGCCGCTCGGTGGCCGACAGCGTCTGCCACACTTCGAGAAGCGCGTCCGCGTCGTGCCGGCGATCGCGCAGCAGATGCTCGGCCGCTTGCTGGCGCAGCCGCACGGCCGCGGCCGGGTGCAGCGCCTCGCGCTTTTCGAGCGCCTTCGCGATCTTCAGCACCTCGCTCCAGTTCTTGTTCTGCTGCTGCGCGCGCAGCGCGATCTGCTGCGCGTGGATCCGCTTGCCGCCCGACGCCTGCATCTCGGCGAGCGCGGCGAGCGCGCCCTCGGCGTCGCGCCCGTCCGCGCGCATGTCGGCCGTCGCGAGCAGGCGCGCGTCCTGCCATTCCTGGCCGTTCACCTTCGCGAGCCATTCGTCGCGCCGCGCGTACTCGTGCATCCGGTGCGTCGCGGCCGCGGCGATGAGGCTCGCCGCGGCCTGGTTCGCGTCGACCGCGAGCGCATCGCGCGCGGCCTTCTCCGCGCGCGAGAAGCGGCCCGCGTAGAGGTTCGCGAGCGCATCGCGCAACGAAGCATGCGCGCGCTCGTTGCGCATCCGCGCGCGATACGCGGCCACGCGCTGCGGCATCCGCCACACGTTGCGCACGATCCGCATCAGCGCGTACAGCGCGATGAACGCGACGATGATCGCGAGCACGAAGAAGTTCAGCGACACGTCGATGCGATACGGCGGATAGACGATCAGCACCTGGCCGGCATCGAAGCGCCCGACCGTCGCGAGCGCCGCGGCGATCGCGAACAGCACGGCGAGCCAAATGATTCCACGCAGCGTCATGGCGTCAACCCCGGCTCTTGAACTGTTGAACCGCGTTCAGGCTCGTGTTGAGGTTCGGCACCGCGACCGTGAGCGACGCGGCGTCGACCTGCTTGAGCAGATCCTGAACGATCCGGGTGTCCTTCGACGCGCCGTCGAAGTAGCGCGCGACGGCCGCCTGCGCGGCATGCAGATCGGATTTCATCGCGCTGTCGTCGCGCGCGAGCAGCGACAGCCGCGCGCTCAGAAGCCGCAGCTTCACGTTCTCGCGCACGAAGTAGCCTTGCTCGGGCGACGCGAGCATCGCGTCCGCTTGATCGATGCGGCGCACTTCGACGAGCGACTTCAGTTGCGCGCCGATGCCCGCCGAAAAGCCTCGCCACCACGCCTTCCAGCGCGGCTCGCCCGCCGCCGCGGCCGCCTGCTCGGCGCTCGCGGCAACGTCGGGCTTCGCCTGCGCGTGCGGCGCGAGCACTTCGCCCGCGAGCGGCAGCGTGTCGATTTTCGCGATTGCGTCATCGAGCTTGATCGCAAGCCCGGTGAGGTCCGCCGACGGCGCGGCCTTCAATCGTTCGATGTCCTGTGCGATCGCCTTGCGCACGACGACGGCCTGCGCGCTCTGCGACGAAGCGAGCCGCGAATCGGCGTTTTGCAGCGCGATCAGCGCGAGCTGCGTGTTGCCCGTCAAGAGGAGCTGCTGGCTCGCGCTCGACAGCATCTGGCCGACTTCCTCGATCATCCATGCGTCGCGGTTGCGCGACAGGTCCTGATATTGCTGCTGCAACGCGGTCTGCGCGGTTTGCGCATCGGCGAGCTTGCCTTCGAGCTGCGACAGTTGCGAATCCGCCTGACGCACGCTCGCGAGCGCCTGATCGGTCTTCGTGCGCAGCTCGGCCGTCTGCGCGTCGAGCACCTTCTGGCGCTCGAACGCATGCTGGTCGAGGCGGTCGACCTTGCGGTTCAGCGCATAGCCGCCGACGCCCGCCGCGGCCGCGATCACGACGACCACGAACCACAGCGCCGCGCTCGAGCCGCTGCGCCGCGCTTTCGTTTCAAACGGCGTAAACGGTTGATTCCGCGGCGCATCGGGGGCCGCAGCCTGTTTGGAAGAGACGTCTTTGGTATCGTTGGTGTCTGTCATGCGAGAAGGCATCGGTGCGGCTGTCGCCGGTTGATCGGCCTGATCGGCCAACGTACGAAAGGTGCGGACGATACGCTCATCGCCCGCGCCGGACAGCGTAATCCTATCAAAACCGAGTGCGCGCGCGGTCTCGACGATCCTCGGATGCGGCGCGACGAACTGCGCACGCCTGAGCGCGTCGATCTCGGTTTCGTTCAAATGCTCGTGCGCGAGCTCCTGCAGATTGCGCACGCCTTCCGAGCTCGTCACGAGCCACGCGTGCGGCGCGCCCGACAGCAGCGCGTGCACGCGCTCCCACGTGCCGATCGAGGGCTCCGGGCTCACGCGCCGATACGCGGCGACGAGCTCGACTTCGGCGCCCGCTTCGCGCAGGCGCTCGGCGAGCCATTCGCGTCCGCCGTCGCCGCGCACGATCAGCACGCGCTTGCCGGCGAGCTTCGCCTCGCCGTCGAACGCGCGCGCGATCTCGGCGAACAGGCTCTCGGAATCGTAGTGCGGCTCGCCGCCGTCGTCGGGCGCGCGCGGCGCGATCACACGATGCGCGGGCACGGCGACTCCGTGCCGCGCGAGCGCGGCGACGCTGCCCGGCCCGACGACGCCGATCGGCAGCGGATGCGGCCAGATCGCGCCGAGCCGCGCGAGCGCGCGATCGATCGCGTTCGGCGACACGAACACGACGAGCGCGTACGCATCGAGCCGCGCGAACGCCTCGGCGAGCGGCGCGTCGTCGGCAAGCGGCGCGATGTCGATGAGCGGAAAGTCGAGCGTGTCGATGCCCGCTGCGGCGAGTTGCGCCGCGAGCGCCGCCGACTGTCCGTCGGGACGCGTGAGCACCGCGGTGAACGTGCGCGGCGCGCCCGCCATCACGCGCCGCCCTTCTGCGCTTGCGCGCTCGCCGCGACGAGCGCGTCGACGATCGCGCGCGCGCCCTGCCGCTCGAGCTCGTCGGACACCGCGCGGCCGAGCGCGAGCGCGTCGGCGGCCGTCGCCGCGCGCGACTGCGCGCGCGCGGCGAGCACGCGCGCGCCGTCCGTCGTCGACACGCTGCCCGTCAGGTGCAGCTCGTCGCCGCGCCACACCGCGTGCGCGGCGAGCGGCACCTCGCAGCTGCCGCCGAGCGCGCGCGACACCGCGCGTTCGGCCTCGACCGCGAGCGCGGTCGCATGATCGTGCAACGGCGCGAGCCACGCGGCGACGTCCGCGCGGCCTGCGGCGATCTCGATGCCGAGCGCGCCCTGGCCTGCGGCGGGCAGGCTGTCTTCGACGTCGAGCAACGCGCGGATCCTCGCGGCGAGACCGAGGCGCTTCAGGCCCGCGGCGGCGAGAATGATCGCCGCGTAATCGCCGCGGTCGAGCTTCGCGAGCCGCGTGTCGAGATTGCCGCGCAGCGGCCGCACGTCGAGCCGCGGATAGCGCGCGCGCAGCATCGCCTCGCGGCGCAGGCTCGACGTGCCGACGACGGCGCCCGCCGGCAGCGCGTCGAGCGACGCGTAATCGTTCGACACGAACGCGTCGCGCGGGTCCTCGCGGCTCATCACGGCCGCGAGCGCGAAGCCCGCGGGCAGCTCCATCGGCACGTCCTTCAGCGAATGCACGGCGAGATCCGCGCGGCCGTCGGCGAGCGCGCTCTCGAGCTCCTTCACGAACAAGCCCTTGCCGCCGACCTTCGACAGCGTGCGATCGAGAATTTGATCGCCGCGCGTCGTCATCCCGAGGATTTTCACGTCACAAGCTGGATATAATTTGCGCAGCGCATCACGCACATGCTCGGCTTGCCACATGGCGAGGCGGCTCTCGCGCGACGCGATCGTCAGCGTCGCGGGCAGCTCGGCCGGAAGAGTCTCGGAGTTCATTGCAGGGACATCGAAAGGCGGGATTAGGAACAGACTATGGTAGCACGCGCATCTCGCGCGACCGCCCGCCTGGCGGGCTGCGCGAGCGGCCCGCACGGTCTGCGTCAAGATCCCGAACGGTCGTTCGGTTCGAGAAGGCATCCGGCATCCGCGAGCGGGTCCGGTCCGCCGCCGCCGCATCGCTCGCCGCGTCGCCCGGTTTCGTCGACCGACGCACCCGCGCGCGCCGTGCAGCGCGCGCCGCCGCATCGCTTGATCGCGCTCGCTGTTGCTGGACCGCAGTTCCCGTTCACTCGTGCTTTCCCAAGGAAATCGATCGTGAAGTCTTCCGGATCGGCGCGCGCGACGCGCCGCAATGCTGTCTCGTCCTCCTCCGCCCCGGCGAACGCCGAGCTCCCCGCCCGCCGCGCCGCGAAAACCGCGCGCAAGCCCAACGGCGCCGCCGCGCGCACGATCGCGCCGACGAATGCCGCATCCGCGAAACCGCACGGCCGCACGCGCGAAGACAAGGATCGCCCGCTGTTCGAGGACATCCGCTATCTGGGCCGCCTGCTCGGCGACGTCGTTCGCGAGCAGGAAGGCGACGCCGTGTTCGACGTCGTCGAGACGATCCGCCAGACCGCCGTCAAGTTCCGCCGCGAGGACGACAAGACCGCCGCGCAGACGCTCGAGAAGATGCTGCGCAAGCTCACGCCCGAGCAGACGGTGAGCGTCGTGCGCGCGTTCAGCTATTTCTCGCACCTCGCGAACATCGCCGAGGACCGCCACCACAACCGCCGCCGCAGAATCCACGCGCTCGCGGGCTCCGCGCCGCAGGCGGGCACCGTCGCGTACGCGCTCGACAAGCTCAGGCAGGCGGGCGACGCGTCGTCGAAGACGATCAAGCAGTTCTTCGAGGGCGCGCTGATCGTGCCCGTGCTGACCGCGCACCCGACCGAAGTGCAGCGCAAGAGCATTCTCGACGCGCAGCACGACATCGCGCGGCTGCTCGCCGAGCGCGACCAGCCGCTCACCGCGCGCGAGCGCGCGCACAACGAGGCGCTGCTGCGCGCGCGCGTGACGACGCTCTGGCAGACCCGGATGCTGCGCGACGCGCGGCTCACCGTCGCCGACGAGATCGAGAATGCGCTGTCGTACTACCGCGCGACGTTCCTCGACGAGCTGCCCGCGCTCTACACGGACATCGAGGAGGCGCTCGCCGAGCACGGCCTGCCCGCGCGCGTGCCGGCGTTCTTCCAGATGGGCAGCTGGATCGGCGGCGACCGCGACGGCAACCCGAACGTCACCGCCGCGACGCTCGACGAGGCGATCAATCGCCAGGCGGCGGTGATCTTCGAGCATTACCTGGAACAGGTGCACAAGCTGGGCGCGGAGCTCTCCGTGTCGAACCTGCTCGTCGGCGCGAGCGACGCGCTGAAGGCGCTCGCGGCCGCGTCGCCGGACCAGTCGCCGCACCGCGTCGACGAGCCGTACCGCCGCGCGCTGATCGGCGTCTACACGCGGCTTGCGGCAAGCGCGCGCGTGCGGCTCGGCGAAGGCGCGGTGCCCGTGAGGAGCGCGGGCCGCGGCGCCGCGCCCGTGCGCGCCACGCCGTATGCGGACGCCGAGGAATTCGTGGCCGACCTGCGCGTGCTGACCGATTCGCTCGCCGTGCATCACGGCGAATCGCTCGCGACGCCGCGCCTCGCGCCGCTCATGCGCGCGGCCGAGGTGTACGGCTTTCATCTCGCGAGCATCGACTTGCGGCAAAGCTCGGACATCCATGAAGCGGTGATCGCCGAGCTGCTCGCGCGCGGCGGCGTCGAGCCCGACTACGCGGCGCTGCCCGAAGCGGACAAGCTGCGCGTGCTGCTCGCGGCGCTCGCGGACCCGCGGCCGCTGCGCTCGCCGTATCTCGACTACTCGGACCTCGCGAAGAGCGAGCTCGGCGTGCTCGAGCGCGCGCACGCGATCCGCGCGCAGTTCGGCGCGCGCGCGGTGCGCAACTACATCATTTCGCATACCGAGACGGTGAGCGACCTCGTCGAAGTGCTGCTGCTGCAGAAGGAAACGGGCCTCTTCGAGGGCACGCTCGGCGCGCCGCACGCGAACGCGCGCAACGGCCTGATGGTGATTCCGCTCTTCGAGACGATCGCCGACCTGCGCAACGCGTCCGACATCATGCGCGAATTCTTCGCGCTGCCGGGCGTGGGCGAGCTGCTCGCGCACCAGGGCCACGAGCAGGAAGTGATGCTCGGCTATTCGGACAGCAACAAGGACGGCGGCTTCCTCACGTCGAACTGGGAGCTCTACCGCGCGGAACTGGCGCTCGTCGATCTGTTCCACGAGCGCGGGATCAAGCTGCGCCTGTTCCACGGCCGCGGCGGCACGGTGGGCCGCGGCGGCGGCCCGACCTATCAGGCGATTCTGTCGCAGCCGCCCGGCACGGTGAACGGCCAGATCCGGCTCACCGAGCAGGGCGAGGTGATCGCGAGCAAGTTCGCGAACCCCGAGATCGGCCGGCGCAATCTGGAGACGGTCGTCGCCGCGACGCTCGAGGCGACGCTCGCGCCGCACAGCAACGCGCCGAAGCAGTTGCCGGCGTTCGAGGCGGCGATGCAGACGCTGTCCGATGCGGCGATGGCGTCGTACCGCGCGCTCGTCTACGAGACGCCCGGCTTTACCGACTACTTCTTCTCGTCGACGCCGATCACCGAGATCGCCGAGCTGAACATCGGCAGCCGCCCCGCGTCGCGCAAGCTGCAGGACCCGAAGCACCGCAAGATCGAGGATCTGCGCGCGATTCCGTGGGGTTTCTCGTGGGGCCAGTGCCGGCTGCTGCTGACGGGCTGGTACGGCTTCGGCGGCGCGGTAGCCGCGTATCTCGACGGCGCGCCGGACGCGGCCGAGCGCGGCAAGCGCGTCGCGCTGCTCAGGAAGATGAACAAGACCTGGCCGTTCTTCGCGAACCTGCTGTCGAACATGGACATGGTGCTCGCGAAGACCGATCTCGCAGTCGCGTCGCGCTACGCGCAGCTCGTCGCCGACAAGAAGCTGCGCAAGCACGTGTTCGAGCGGATCGTCGCCGAATGGCACCGCACGGCGAGCGCGCTCGCCGAGATCACCGGCGCGCAAGCTCGGCTCGCCGCGAATCCGCTCCTCGCGCGCTCGATCAAGAACCGCTTCCCGTACCTCGATCCGCTGAACCACCTGCAGGTCGAGCTGATCAAGCGGCACCGCGCGGGCGACACGAACGCGCGGCTGCGGCGCGGGATCCACCTGACGATCAACGGGATCGCGGCCGGCCTGCGCAATACGGGCTGAGCGCGAGCGGGCCTCGCTCGCGCGGACGGCGTCGCGCCGGGCGCGGGGTCCCGCATCGAAACGAAGACGGCCGCGCGCGAGCGCGGCCGTTTTACTGTGGCCGGACGGCTCGGACGGAGGCGCTCGCGCGGCGGCGAGACTTGCGATCGGCGCGACGCGGCCGCCGCCGCGCGGCAACGGCGATCACGCGAGCCGGCGCACGGCTTGCGCGACCGAACCGGGCCGGCTTCTCCCGGCTCGCCCTTCGCCGCCCTTCGCCGCCCTTCGCCGCCGCCTCAACGCGCGTCGATCATCAACGCATCGAGCTTGAACGAGCCGTCCGGCTGCACGTCGAAATACGCGCGCACCTCGTCCGGCGCGTCCGCCCACAACGCGCGGATCGCGTTCGCACGCACGTCGGGCGTCCTCATGCGCGCGACCCAGCCGTCGAACCCGATCGACAGGCGCCAGCGCTCGCGCACCCGCGCGACGAAGCCCGCCCGCGCAAAGAACGCGAGCCACTCGTCCGCGCGGTAATCGCGCACATGCGACGCGTCGCGCAACACCTCCACCGTTTGCAGATGCGTGTCGACGAGCGGATGATCGGCGCCCGCGATGTCGACGAACAGCGCGCGGCCGCCCGGCTTCAGCACGCGGCGCGCTTCGGCGAGCGCGCGCGGCACGTCGCGCCAGTGGTGCGCGCTCATCCGGCTCACGATCCAGTCGAACGACGCATCGGCGAACGGCAAGCGCTCGGCCGCGCCCTGCTCGATTCGCACGCTCGCGAGGCCGCGCTCTCGCGCCGCCGCCTCGACCGTCGCGAGCATCTGCGGCGCGAGGTCGTACGCGATCACCTCGGTCGCGCCGCCGCGCGCGGCGGCGAAGCTCGCGTGGCCCGCGCCGCAGCCGAGATCCAGCACGCGCGCGCCGGGCGTCGCGCCGATCTCGGCGGCAAGCGTGTCGAGATCGGCGCCCGTCGCATGGACGGCGCTCGTCAAATAGGCGGATGCGGTCGTGCCGAACGCGGCGGCAACGCGATCGTGATGCTTCATCGGCGAACTCCTTGTCACGTGGGGATCTGAGGCGGCCGGCCGACTGCGTCGGCCGTCATGAGCCGCTACAATAGAGTCCGATTGGTACCGGTACAAGCCAAGCAATTATCCTGGTATCCGCTCCACCAGCCTGTCGGCCGGAGCGCCGCATTTCCGTTCGTTCTCACGCATTGCCGATTCGACCCAGATGAGCCGTCCGCCCGCCCCGCCGTCTTCCCTCGATTCCACGCCCGCCCGCGCGCTCGGCGAGTTCATCCGCGCGCATCGCGAGCGGCTGACGCCGCAGGCAGTCGGCCTGCCGCCCGGCCCGCGACGCCGCACGCCCGGGCTGCGCCGCGAGGAAGTCGCGCAGCTCTGCGGCGTGAGTCCGACCTGGTACACGTGGATCGAGCAGGGCCGCGAAGTGTCGGCGTCGGCCGACGCGCTCGCGCGCATCGCGGTCGCGCTGCGGCTGTCGCGCGCCGAGCGCGCGTATCTGTTCGAGCTCGCCGCGCAGCGTGATCCGGCCGAGCCCGAGTTCGCGGCGAGCGACGTGCCGGATACGCTCGTCGCCGCCGTGAAGCTGATCGCGACGCCCGCGTACGTGCTCGACCGCCAATGGAACGCGCTCGCGTGGAACGACGCGGCCGCGGCGCTCTTCACCGGCTGGCTCGACGGCGAGCGCGACGAGCGCAACCTGCTGCGCTTCACGTTCGCCTCTCCCGCGGCGCGCGCGCTGATCGTCGATTGGGAGACGCGCGCGCGGCGGCTCGTCGCCGAATTCCGCGCGGACACGATCCGCCATCTGAACGACGCGCCCACCCGCGCGCTGATCGATTCGCTGCTCGCAGAAAGCGACGCGTTCGCGCACTACTGGGCGTCGCAGGATGTCGGCGAGCGCGAAGGCGGCGAACGCGCGTTCGACCATCCGCGCGAAGGCCGCGTCGTCTACCAGCAAATGACGCTCAAGCCCGCGCACCGCGATGACCTGAAGCTCGTCGTGCTGGTTCGGGAAGACGCCTGACGGCGCGAAACCGCGCCTGCCTTCGGCCGCACGCGTACGATCCGCCGCGCCGCGTCCCGCCGCGCGCCGAGCCGGGCCGAGCCGGGCCGAGCCGGGCCGAGCCGAGCCGAGCCCGCCGGAAGCCGGGCGGACCGCGTCAGAACGTGATTGTCGCGGTGATCGTGTCGCTGTAGGTGCCCGGCGCGGGCGTCGTCTGCACGGGCACCTGGCCGTACACGGTGAGCGACTGCGACAGCCCGCTTCCCGTTCCCGTCGCCGTCGACGTGCCGGCCGTGCCGTCGCCCCAGATCGTCGAATGCGCGGCGTCCAAATACAGCTGATAGTTGACCGCCCCGCCGCCACCCGCGGGCTGCATCGCGCGCGCGGCGACGTTGCCGCTCGCGCCGCCGTTCAGCGCGATCTGGAACGCGTCGCCGTTCGTGCACTGCGCGCTGATCGTGCCCGTCGCCGTCAGCGCGCTCTGGATCAAGCCCGTCGAACCGAACGCGACGTCCGTCGCGCTGATGAAGCAGTTGTTGACGACAGCCGCGTTCACTGTGAACGGAAACGTGCCTGCCGACGCTTGCGACGCACATGGCGTTGCCGTCAGCGAATAGAAATTGTAATTGAGCGACGTCAGCGTGCCGCCGAACGTCTGCGAATAGACGGTGCTTGCGTTGCCGACAGTCGGCACGGTCGGCTGGTTCGACGCGATCTGGCCGTAGATCGTGACGTTTGCGTTCGCGGTGGTGCCGGACCCGGGCTTCACGAGCGTGAACGAGATCGGCGTCGTGCCGTCATATGTCGAGCCCCAGCTCAGCGTGTGCCCCGAATCCTGGTAGAGGTCATATTGCATCTGATTCGCCCCGTTCGTCAGATAGCGCGGCGGCGGGCTGCCGAGGTTGAGGCACACGAGCACGTTCGGCGTCGACGTGCTGGCCGACCACGTGCACGTGACCGTCATCGTCGCGGTCGTCGACACGGCGGCGAGCGTGATCGGATCGACCGAGCCGAAATCCGGCGCGGGCGACGTGACCGAGCACGTCTCGGCGCGCGCGGCTCCCCACGGACAGGCCAGCAGCCACATGAGAAGCATCGCTAACAGCCATTGTTTCGAATCGCGCTGCCTGATATTCGTTATCGTCATTTTTTGACGCATCTCAAGCATTCGGGCCGGCTTCAGTATAACCATCATGACGCGCGGTGCATTCGATTGACGGCAATAGGCCAAAAGAAGCTCGACCGACACTGATACGCGATGAAGCCATTCAAGCATCGCCCGTATCCGGCAGGCCGCGCCCGATGGCCGCCGGCGGCCGTGCGGCTTTCACGAATTTTCCGTCGCCGTTCGGCAGTGTATCGGGTTCAATGCGTCAGTTTATCTCCCGATCATTAACCGCTATTTTCCCGTTGCCGGGAATGAAATCGTCGGCTAGGCTTATTAGGAACGCAAAAGAATGTCTTCGGCTTATCGCGCGCTCATTGAATGGCGCGCCTAATAGTTCGACGCTTTCGGCATAACAGCGACAAAAAAACAACCATAGCTACGGAGCGATTGCGATGCATGCCCTTCAACGCCCGCTATTGTCGGCTCTCGCCGCCACCATTCTCGTCGCGACGCCGTCGTTCCGTCCCGCAACCGCCGCAACCGCCACGGCCACCTTCACCGTCTCGCTGACGGTCCAGGCCAACTGTACGATTTCCGCCAATGCGCTGTCGTTCGGCACGAACGGCGTGCTCGCGACGGCCGTCAATCAGCAAACGACGCTGTCCGTCTCCTGCTCGAACACGACCTCCTACAACGTCGGGCTCGACGCGGGCAGCGTGTCCGGCTCGACCGTCTCGAGCCGCCTGCTCGCCGGCACGACGACGGGCAACACCAGCACGACGGTCGGCTTCCAGCTCTATCAGGACTCGGGCCACGCGACGGTCTGGGGCAACACGGTCGGCACCGACACGGTGAGCGGCACCGGCAACGGCACCGCGCAGACGCTCAACGTGTACGGCCAGGTGCCCGCCCAAACGACGCCGAAACCCGATACCTACCAGTCGACCGTCACCGCCACCGTCACGTTCTGAACCGTCCGTGACGACATCCGTGCGCCGCTGGCTGGCCGCGCTCGCCATCGCCGGCGCCGTCGCGCCCGCGAGCGGCGCAACGCTGCAGATTTCGCCCGTCACGGTCGAGATGGCGGCCGGCAACCCGGCGGCCGGCGTCACGCTGAGCAACCCCGGCGCGCGGCCGATCTACGGGCAAGTGCGCACATTCCGCTGGACGCAGGAACACGGCGACGACGTGCTCGCCCACGCGGCGGAACTCGTCGCGAGCCCGCCGCTGCTGCAGATCGGCGGGCAAAGCGAGCAGCTCGTGCGGCTCGTGCGGCTCGCGCACGACAAGCCGACCCGCGAAGAAAGCTATCGCGTGCTGATCGACGAGCTGCCGACGCCAGACGCGCCCGTCGTCAACGGCATCGCGATCCGGCTGCGCTACTCGATTCCCGTGTTCGTCGCACCCGATGCCGCGCTCGGCCCGCCGAAGCTCGCCTGGAGCGTCGTGCGCGGCGCGACGGGCTGGTTCCTGCGCGTGACGAACGGCGGCGAGCGGCATGCGCAGCTCGCATCGGTGCGGCTCGTCGACGACGCGGGCAAGACGTACGAGATCGCTCCCGGCCTCCTCGGCTACGCGCTCGCCGGCAGCATGCGGCAATGGCCGTTGCGCCTCGACGCGGCGCACGTCCGCAAGGTGCGCGCGACCATCAACACCCGACCTGTGGAGGCGGACGTGAGCCCGCCTTGACGACACACTCCGAACGCTCCTACCAACCCCTCGCTCGAACGTGCCGACAGTCCGCCTCGCGCACCGCTCGACGGACCTTGGGCGACATCGACGGTTCGTCGGGCTGACGATCGCGCTCGCCGCAGCGACGTTCGCCGCAGCGGCGGCGAGCCGGGGCGCGTGCGCGCGAAGCACGGCGGCGCCGACGCAAGCCGGCGACGGGAGCGTAGATGCGGGCGCGCATGCGGCGGCCGCGCGCGCGGCCGCCGCCTCGGCGAACACCCGGGCCACGCTCGCCGCAGCCGCCGCGCCGCCCGCGCGCTCCGCGTCGCCCGGCCCGACGACGAACCTGCCCGCCCCCGGCGCCGGCGCGAGCGTCCCGGCGAGCGACCTGTATCTCGGCGTCTCGCTGAACGGCCAGCCGACTCATTTGATCGTGCACTTCGCCGTCGCCGACGGCCGCTTCTACGCGAGCCAGGACGACCTGAACGACATCGGCATCGCGACGTCGCGGCTGCGTCAGCCGGCAAACGCGCTCGTCGCGCTCGATGCGCTCGACGGCCTGCGCTACCGCTACGACGCCGCGCGCCAGACGATCGACCTCGACGCGCCCGACTCGCTGCGCATCCCGCACACGTTCGACACGCGCGCGCTCGCGCCGACGCTGCCCGCGAGCGCGGGCCGCGGCGCGGTGCTGAACTACGACCTCTACGCCCAGACGGCCGACCGCGCGGGCGCGGCGCTCTGGCACGAGGCGCGCTACTTCGATCCGGCGGGCGTCTTCAGCAGCACGGGCGTCGCGTTCTTTCAGCGCGGCGGCCAACGCTACACGCGCTACGACACGTCATGGAGCATGTCCGATCCGAAATCGCTGACGACGACGCAGTTCGGCGACACGATCTCGTCGTCGCTCGCGTGGACGCGCTCGCTGCGCCTCGGCGGCCTGCAATGGCGCAGCAACTTCGCGCTGCGCCCGGACCTCGTGACGTTCCCTGTGCCGACGCTCGCGGGCACGGCCGTCGTGCCGTCGACGGTCGATCTGTACGTGAACGGCGTGCGCCAGTTCAGCGGCGACGTGCCGAGCGGCCCGTTCGTCATCAACAGCGTGCCGGGCATCACGGGCGCGGGCAACGCGACCGTCGTCACGCGCGACGCGCTCGGGCGCACGATCGCGACGTCGCTGCCGCTCTACATCGATACGCGGATGCTCGCGCCCGGCCTCGCGAGCTACTCGATCGAGGCGGGCTTCCTGCGGCGCGCGTGGGGGCTGCGCTCGTTCGACTACGCGCGCCGCCCGGCCGTGAGCGCGACCGCGCGCTACGGCGCGAGCGACAGCTTGACCGTCGAGGCGCACGCGGAGGCGACGCCCGGCCTCTACAACGCCGGCGCGGGCGCGCTGGTCCGGCTCGGCGGCGCCGGCGTCGCGAGCGCGTCGGTCGCGCAGAGCGCGGGGCGCCTCGCGGGCACGCAGGCGGGGCTCGGCTATCAGCTCGTGCTCTCGCGCTGCTCGATCGACGCGCAAACGCTGCGCGCGTTCCGCGATTACGGCGACCTCGCCGCGCGCGACGGCACGCCGGTGCCGAGCGCGACCGATCGCATCACGCTGTCGCTGCCGTTCATCCGCTCGCAGACGCTCGCGATCAGCTACATCGGCCTCAAGTATCCGGGCCTGCAGTCGTCGCGGATCGGCTCGGTGTCGTACTCGGTCAACGTCGGCAGCCAAGCGTCGATCAACGTCAGCGCGTTTCAGGACTTCCATCAGCGCGACTCGCGCGGCGTGTTCATGAGCCTGAACGTCGCGCTCGGCAACCGGACGTCGATCAACGCGAACGTCGGCCGGCAGAACGGCGAGACGGTCTTCAACGTGAACGCGATGCGCGCGCCCGACTACGGCGGCGGCTTCGGCTGGAGCGCGCAGGCGGGCGGCGCGGGCGGCATGCGCTACGGCCAGGCGCAGGCGCAATACCTCGGCCGCGCGGGCGAGGCGACGGCGCTCGCGCAGACGACCGCGGGGCATCAGAACGCGGCGCTCGACGTGACGGGCGCCGTCGTGCTGATGGACGGCCGCGCGCTCCTCGCACGGCGCATCGACGACGGCTTCGCGCTCGTGTCGACCGACGCTTCGCCGGGCGTGCCGGTGCTGCACGAGAATCGCGTGATCGGCACGACCGACGGCAACGGCCATCTGCTGATCCCGGATCTCAACGCGTACCAGAACAACCGGATCGGCATCGACACGCTGAAACTGCCGCTCGACGCGCGCGTATCCGGCACGGTCGTCAACGTCGTCCCGCAGTCGCGATCGGGCGTGCTCGCGCATTTTGCGATCACGCGCGAACAGTCGGCGTCGATCGCGCTCGAGGACGCGTCCGGCGCGCCGCTGCCGCCCGGGCTGTCGGTCACGCATCGCGAGAGCGGCGCGAGCACGATCGTCGGCTACGACGGGCTCACGTTCGTCACGGGCCTCGGGGCCGTCAATCATCTGGAGATAGCGGGCCACGGCAAGCGCTGCGCGGTCGCGTTCGACTACACGCGCCCGGCCGACGGCTCGCCGACGACGATCGGGCCGCTGACCTGCGACCTGAAGTAGCGTCCGTGAAACGACGTCCGCGAAGCACCGCCCGTCACGTGAGGCCCGCGAGGCGCCGCCCGCGACGTGACGCCCGTGAATTAACGCGCGCGGCCCAACGCGCGGCGAGCGCGCCTCCCCGCCGGCGCGCGTCAATCGCCGCGCACGGTCTCGCCGCCGCGGCCCTGCCTGCGGCGGCCGGCCGCCCGTCGAATGCTAGAATCCGCGTTGTCCGTTCGCGGCGCGCGCCGCTCCACTCCCCTTCTAAGAATCGCCATGACGTCCCAACTGCACAAAAAGGGCGAGGCCTGGTCGGCCCGCTTTTCGGAACCGATGTCCGAGCTCGTCAAGCGCTACACGTCGTCGGTTTTCTTCGACAAGCGGCTCGCGCTCGTCGACATCGCCGGCTCGCTCGCGCACGCGGGCATGCTCGCCGCGCAGAAGATCATCAGCGCCGACGACCTCGCCGCGATCGAGCACGGGATGGCGCAAATCAAGGGCGAGATCGAGCGCGGCGAATTCGAATGGCAGCTCGATCTCGAAGACGTGCACCTGAACATCGAGGCGCGCCTGACCGCGCTCATCGGCGACGCGGGCAAGCGCCTGCACACGGGCCGCTCGCGCAACGACCAGGTCGCGACCGACATCCGCCTGTGGCTGCGCGGCGAGATCGACCGGATCGGCGGCCTGCTGAACGACCTGCGCGGCGCGCTGATCGATCTCGCCGAACAGAACGCGGACACGATCCTGCCGGGCTTCACGCACCTGCAGGTCGCGCAGCCCGTCACGTTCGGCCATCACCTGCTCGCGTACGTCGAGATGTTCTCGCGCGACGCCGAGCGCATGCGCGACTGCCGCGCGCGCGTGAACCGCCTGCCGCTCGGCGCGGCGGCGCTCGCGGGCACGAGCTATCCGATCGACCGCCATGCGGTGGCGAAGACGCTCGGCTTCGACGGCATCTGCGCGAACTCGCTCGACGCGGTGTCCGATCGCGACTTCGCGATCGAATTCACGGCCGCGGCCGCGCTGGTCATGACGCACGTGTCGCGCTTCTCGGAAGAACTCGTGCTGTGGATGAGCCCGCGCGTCGGCTTCATCGACATCGCCGACCGCTTCTGCACCGGCAGCTCGATCATGCCGCAGAAGAAGAACCCGGACGTGCCCGAGCTCGCGCGCGGCAAGACGGGCCGCGTGAACGGCCACCTGATGGCGCTCCTCACGCTGATGAAGGGCCAGCCGCTCGCGTACAACAAGGACAACCAGGAAGACAAGGAACCGCTGTTCGACACGGTCGACACCGTCGCCGACACGCTGCGGATCTTCGCGGAGATGGTCGCGGGCATCACCGTGAAGCCGGACGCGATGCGCGCGGCCGCGCTGCAGGGCTTCTCGACCGCGACGGATCTCGCCGACTATCTGGTCAAGCGCGGGCTGCCGTTCCGCGACGCGCACGAAGCGGTCGCGCACGCGGTGAAGATCTGCGACGCGCGCGGCATCGATCTCGCGGACCTGACGCTCGACGAAATGAAGCAGGAACTGCCGAACGTCGCGCATCTGATCGGCAGCGACGTGTTCGACTATCTGACACTCGAAGGCTCGGTTGCGAGCCGCAGCCATCCGGGCGGCACCGCGCCTGACCAGGTGCGCGCGGCGGCGAAGGCGGCGCGCGCGGCGCTCGGCAAGTAAGCCGCCGCAGCGCCCGCCTCACGGACAGCCCCATGTTTTCAGCGGCGATCTTCGATATGGACGGCCTGCTCGTCGATTCCGAGCGGACCATCATGAACGCATGGATCGACGTCGCGCGCGCGCACGGCGCCGCGCTGTCGGCGGCCGACTATCTGCAGATCGTCGGCCGCTCGTTCCGCGAAGGTCAGACGATCCTCGCCCGCCTGCTCGGCGACGACACGTTCCGCGCGGTGTCCGCACAGGTGCGCGCGCAACTCGCGGCGCCGCAGCCGCATCCGAAATTTCCGCTGAAGGCGGGCGCGCAGGCGCTCTTGAGCGCGCTCGCCGATGCGGGCGTGCCGTGCGCGGTGGCGTCGTCGTCCGCGTGCGACGTGATCCGCACGCGGCTTCACGCGGTCGGCGTGCTCGGGCATTTCGCCGCGATCGCGGGCGGCGACGAAGTGGCGCGCGGCAAGCCCGATCCAGCCGTCTACCGGCTCGCGGCTGAGCGGCTGAACGTGAGCGCGCCCGCGTGCATCGCGTTCGAGGACAGCGATTTCGGCGCGCTCGCCGCGGCGCGCGCGGGCGCATCCGTCGTCACCGTGCCGGATCTGAAAGCGCCAACGCCCGAGATCGTCGCGCTGAGCCTGCGCGTGCTCGATTCGCTCGATGATGCGGTCGCGCTCGTGCCTGCGTGGTTCGATCCGCGCGCCGCGCAATCCCTGTGAGCTCGCGCGAAAACGGCGCGGCGCACCGCCGGCCCGCGCGCGCAATCCAGGCTCTGGGGAAGAATCGGGCGAGCGTCGCCGCCGGCCGTTGAAGGCATGCGCGCGGAACGCGGGCGTGACGCCCGCCCGCGCGGCGCTCAGCGATTGTTGACGGTCTCGGAGAACCGCTTGAGCGTCGCGACGCGCGCGCCGATCAGATCGACGCGCTCGCCCTCGCTGACGAGCGGCGTCATCGCGTCGCTGAACGCCGCCCACTCGCGCTGCGCGGCGACGAGCGTCTGCCGCGAATCGGCGGGCATCCGCGCGCGCAATTTCTCGTAATAGCGGTTCATGTCGAAGAGCGCGTGCTCGCACGCGGCATCGCGCATGCAGGGCCGCACGCGGTGCACGGCGCCCTTGCCGCCGCCCGGCTGCGCGTAGCGGTCGGCGGCGCCGCGCAGCGCGAGCGCGCGCTCGCGCACCGGCTGCAGCCGCATGTCGGCGCTCGCCATCGCGTACATCGTCCCTTGCGTCGTCTCGTAGACCGCGCGCACCAGATGCGCCTCGTCCTTGCGCCACGCGAGCCAGCGGCGCTGGCTTTCCTGCCAGCCGCGCCGCGCGTCCGCGGGCGCGGTCTTCACGAGCCGCTGGTACGCGGCGTCGACCTCGCCCTGCCACTGCTGCCGCGCCTCGTCCATGCACTGGATCTGGCCCGCCGTCGAAGACCGGTCGCGCCGCGCGAGACACTGACGCATCGCGACGTCGATCGGATCGGCGGCGGCGACTTCGGCGTGCGCCGCACCCGCCGCCGCCGCGAGCCATCCGGCGAGCGCGACGGCGGCAAAGCGCGCGAGCGTCTTGCGGACTGCCGTCATCGTCAGTCGCGCACGCAGTCGACGTAATACTCGATGCGCCCGTTCATCTCTTCCGCGACGAGACCGTGGATGTCGGTGTGGAAGCCCGGGAAGCGCTCGTTGAAGTCGCGCGCGAACCGCAGGTAGTTGACGATCGTCTTGTTGAAGCGCTCGCCCGGGATCAAAAGCGGAATGCCCGGCGGATACGGCGTGAGCAGGATGCTGGTCACGCGGCCTTCGAGCTCGTCGAGCGGCACGCGGTCGACCTCGCGGTGCGCCAGCTTCGCGAACGCATCGGACGGCTTCATCGCCGGCTCCATGTTCGACAGGTACATCTCGGTCGTGAGCCGCGCGATGTCGTTCGCGCGGTACACGTCGTGGATCTGCGTGCAGAGATCGCGCAGGCCGACGCGCTCGTAGAGCGGATACTGCGCGACGAACTCGGGCAGCACGCGCCAGAGCGGCTGGTTGTTGTCGTAGTCGTCCTTGAACTGCTGCAGCTCGGTGACCATCGAGTTCCAGCGGCCCTTCGTGATGCCGATCGTGAACATGATGAAGAACGAGTACAGGCCCGTCTTCTCGACGATGATCCCGTGCTCGGCCAGATACTTCGTGACGATCGCGGCCGGAATGCCGGTCTCGCCGAATTCGCCGTCCACGTCGAGCCCCGGCGTGATGATCGTCGCCTTGATCGGGTCGAGCATGTTGAAGCCTTGCGCGAGCGGGCCGAAGCCGTGCCAGCGGTCGTTCGGCTTGAGCAGCCAGTCGGCGCGCGAGCCGATCCCCTCTTCCGACAGATTGTCCGGGCCCCACACGCTGAAGAACCAGTCGTCGCCGTACTCGGC
Source organism: Burkholderia thailandensis E264 (assembly GCF_000012365.1). Classification (NCBI taxonomy): domain Bacteria; kingdom Pseudomonadati; phylum Pseudomonadota; class Betaproteobacteria; order Burkholderiales; family Burkholderiaceae; genus Burkholderia; species Burkholderia thailandensis. The sequence goes on along the minus strand of NC_007651.1, from coordinate 980,411 downwards.
GTCGACCTTGCGCATCGCGCGGCGGAAGTCGATCGCCTCGGCGATCGATTCCTCGACGAGCGCGGTGCCGCCCGGCGGCTCCATCATCGCGGCCGCGACGTCGCACGACGCGATGATCGCGTACTGCGGGCTGGTCGACGTATGCATCAGGTACGCCTCGTTGAAGCGGTGCTTGTCGAACGTGCGGTTCTCCGAATCCTGCACGACGATCTGCGACGCCTGCGAGATGCCCGCGAGCAGCTTGTGCGTCGAGTGCGTCGCGAACACGAGCGCGCCGGTGCGCGGGCGGCCCGCGCCGATCGCGTGCATGTCCTGGTAGAACGGGTGGAATTCCGCGTGCGGCAGCCACGCTTCGTCGAAGTGCAGCGTGTCGACGAGATCGCCGAGCAGGTCCTTGATCTGCTCGACGTTGTAGACGACGCCGTCGTACGTGCTCTGCGTGATCGTGAGAATCCGCGGCTTCGCGTTCGGGTTTTTCGCGAGCGCCTCGCGCGCGAACGGATTCGCCTCGATCTTCTTGCGGATGTTCTCCGGCTTGAACTCGTCGCGCGGAATCGGCCCGATGATGCCGAAGTGGTTGCGCGTCGGCGTGAGGAACACGGGAATCGCGTGCGTCATCGTGATCGCGTGCAGGATCGACTTGTGACAGTTGCGATCGACGAGCACGATGTCGCCTGGCGCGACCGTCGCGTGCCAGACGATCTTGTTCGACGTCGACGTGCCGTTGGTCACGAAGAACAGGTGATCGGCGCTGAAGATCCGCGCGGCGTTGCGCTCGGACGCGGCCACGGGGCCCGTGTGGTCGAGCAGTTGGCCGAGCTCGTCGACCGCGTTGCACACGTCCGCGCGCAGCATGTTCTCGCCGAAGAACTGGTGGAACATCTGGCCGAGCGGATTCTTCAGGAACGCGACGCCGCCCGAGTGGCCCGGGCAGTGCCACGAGTACGAGCCCTCGTCCGCGTACTTGACGAGCTCCTTGAAGAACGGCGGCGCGAGCGAATCGAGATAGACCTTCGCCTCCCGGATGATGTGGCGCGCGACGAACTCCGGCGTGTCCTCGAACATGTGGATGAAGCCGTGCAGTTCGCGCAGGATGTCGTTCGGCAGGTGGCGCGACGTGCGCGTCTCACCGTACAGGAAGATCGGGATGTCCGCGTTGCGGCGGCGCACTTCGGTCACGAACGCGCGCAGCTCGATGATCGCGGTCGCGAGCTCGGGCAGCTCGCCGTCCGCGCCGAGCTCGCCGAGCATCAGCTCGTCGTCGTCGATCGACAGGATGAAGCACGACGCGCGGCTCGACTGCTGCGCGAACGAGGTCAGATCGCCGTAACTCGTCAGACCGAGCACCTCGACGCCTTCCTTCTCGATCGCCTCGGCCAGCGCCCGGATGCCGGAGCCCGAAATGTTCTCGGAGCGAAAATCTTCGTCGATGATGACGACGGGAAAACGAAACTTCATGGGCGATTCTCCAAAAAGAACGACCGCGGCGCGGGGGGCTGTTCATGCCCCGGCGCAGCGGTCACCCGGACTGGCGATAGGTCAGACCGATATGCAAGCAGATCAGGTTTTCGGCAGCGTGACACCGCGCTGACCCTGATACTTGCCGCCGCGGTCGGCATACGACACGTCGCAGACTTCGTCGCTCTCGAAGAAGAGCACCTGCGCGACGCCCTCGTTCGCGTAGATCTTCGCGGGCAGCGGCGTCGTGTTCGAGAATTCGAGCGTCACGTAGCCTTCCCACTCGGGCTCGAACGGCGTCACGTTGACGATGATCCCGCAGCGCGCGTACGTCGACTTGCCGAGGCACACGGTCAGCACCGTGCGCGGAATGCGGAAGTACTCGACGGTGCGCGCGAGCGCGAACGAGTTCGGCGGGATGATGCACACGTCGCCCTTGAAATCGACGAACGAGCCTTCGTCGAAGTTCTTCGGATCGACGATCGTCGAATTGATGTTCGTGAAGATCTTGAATTCGTCCGCGCAGCGGATGTCGTAGCCGTAGCTCGACGTGCCGTAGCTGACGATCCTGCGGCCGTCCTCGGCGGCGCGAACCTGATCGGGCACGAACGGCTCGATCATCTTGTGCTCTTCGGCCATGCGCCGAATCCACTTGTCGGACTTGATGCTCATAAAAAGGCGCCGGAAAACGCTGCGTATCGGGAAGGAAGCCGCCGGACGGTCCGACGGCCACGAAAGGCGCACATTTTACGCGATCGCGAACGCACCGACTCGCGTCATTGCCGCACGACGCCGCACGCGAGCGCGGGGCCCGCGCCGTGCTGCGGGAACGCCGGGTCGCCCGGGTCGCGATGCACGAGCACCGAGCGGCCGAGCACCGAGCGCACGCCGTCGAGCGCGACGTCCGGCGCGGTGATGAAACCCGCCGCGACGCCGTTCGCATCCGCGTGGATGTTGCCGAGGTCGCCGCCGACGCGCGCGCCCGCCCGCAGCCGGTCGGCCGCGGGTGCGAACACGACGCCCGCGCTCGAGCCGTCGGCGGCGTTGCAATCGCCGCGCTCGTGGATCTGCAACGCGTGGTCGCTGTTGGGCGGCAGGCCCGCGAAGTTGTACGTGACCTGCACGCCGTCCGGGCGTTCGGCAAGCGTCACCGTGCCGCGCGCCTGATTGCCGACGGTCGGCTGGAGCAGCGCGTCGGCGCGCTTTTCGTGTTGCGATGCGAATGTAGTGCAGCCGGCCAAAAGGCCGATGGCAGCCAGGACAAGCGGCGCATTGAGCGCGAGCCACCCCGGCACGCCGTCGAGTCGTCGTTTCATGCGATCCTCATGCCGGGCGGAACGCTCTGGCGAGCGCCCGCCGGGCCGGTAAGGGGGACCTTCGGGAAAGTCGTCATGATACCGTGACTCGCGGCGCCGCAAACACCGCACGACGCGGGCCGGCGCGGGATTTTACGTATTTTGAACAACGATCGTCGGAAACTTCGACGACATGTCCCGCGCGCGCTCGGCGATTGCGATCGCGACGCCGCGCGCGATCGCGCGGTAGCGCTCGGCGAGCTTGCCGCTCGGGTCCGCGACGACGGTCGGCACGCCGCTGTCCGCCTGCTCGCGAATCCGGATGTCGAGCGGCAGGCTGCCGAGCACGGCAACCCCGTATTCCTGCGCCATCCGCTCGGCGCCGCCCGCGCCGAACACGTGCTCCTCGTGCCCGCAGTTCGAGCACACGTGGATGCTCATGTTCTCGACGATGCCGAGAATCGGAATGCTGACCTTCTCGAACATCTTGAGGCCCTTTTTCGCGTCGAGGAGCGCGATGTCCTGCGGCGTCGTGACGATCACGGCGCCCGTCACCGGCACGCGCTGCGCGAGCGTGAGCTGGATGTCGCCCGTGCCGGGCGGCATGTCGACGATCAGGTAGTCGAGATCGCGCCAGTTGGTCTGGCGCAGGAGCTGCTCGAGCGCCGACGTCGCCATCGGGCCGCGCCACACCATCGGGTTGTCCTCGCCCACCAGAAAGCCGATCGAGTTCGCCTGCAGCCCGTGGCCGACGAGCGGGTTCATCGACTTGTTGTCGGGCGACTCCGGCCGTTCGTGGATGCCGAGCATCGTCGGCAGCGACGGACCGTAGATGTCGGCGTCGAGAATGCCGACCGACGCGCCTTCCGCGGCAAGCGCGAGCGCAAGATTCACGGCCGTCGTGCTCTTGCCGACGCCGCCCTTGCCGGACGCGACCGCGACGATGTTCTTCACGTTCGGCAACAACTGCACGCCGCGCTGCACCGCATGCGCGACGATTTCCTGCGATACGTCGACGCGCACGCCGCGCACGCCCGGCACTGCGGCGAGCGCGGCGGCGATGCGCGCGCGCGCATCGTCGAACTGGCTCTTGGCCGGATAGCCGAGCACGACGTCGACGGACACGGCGTCGCCGTCGATCGCCACGTTGCGGATGCCGCGGTGCGCCGCATACGGGCGGCCGGTGTTCGGGTCGACGACTGCCGCGAGTGCGGCGTCGACGAGCGCCCTGTCGATACTCATCGAAACTCCGTGGGAACGTCGCTTAAAATCGCCCAAAAGGTCAATAACCTTCAAATATCCGGGCGCAAAGCGAGAAAAGTGAAAGAATTTATTGCACGCCATTGCGTAAAGCCGACTTGCGGCGCAATCTTCGCGGGCGGCGCGCCTCGGGGCCACATCGGTGGCCACACCGCCTATATTGTAGAGGCTGGGGCGCGCCCGGTCCGAACAGCCATCCTGGCGAACGGGGCTTGTCGCAATGAAGACGGCCCCGGCACCTGACGCCGGACGGATCGAGGCGCTCGCGCGCCTGCATGATCGTCGGCGCGCGGGTCGCCCCCGCCGAAAGAGCAGTTCTTTTTTGTTCTTGTCGAGTCACTCAAGAGAGGAAACCAAGATGAATACCAAAATCGCGACGCGCTTGTCCGTTTTCGCTCTCGCCGGCGCCCTGCTGGCGGGTTGCGCAACCCAGCAAGGCACGAACACGGCGGTCGGCACCGGCACGGGCGCCGCACTCGGCGCGGGCATCGGCGCGCTGGCTGGCGGCGGCAAGGGCGCGGCGATCGGCGCCGGCGTCGGCGCGCTCGTCGGCGGCGTGACGGGTTACAACTGGCAAGCGATCAAGAACAAGCTCGCGCCGTCGGCGCAGCAGACGGGCACGCAGGTCACCGAGCAGCCGGACGGCTCGCTCAAGCTGAACGTGCCGAGCTCGGTCACGTTCGCGACCGACCAGTACGCGGTCACGCCGGCCTTCACGCCGCTCCTGAACGACCTCGCGACGACGCTGAACCAGAACCCGCAGATCACCGCATCGGTCGTCGGCTACACCGACAGCACGGGCTCGGCCGCGCACAACCAGACGCTGTCGCAGAATCGCGCGCAAAGCGTCGTGAACGCGCTCGCGCAACGCGGCGTCGCGGCAACCCGCCTGTCGGCGCAAGGCATGGGCGCGTCGAACCCGATCGCCGACAACGCGACGGAAGCCGGCCGCGCGCAAAACCGCCGCGTCGAGATCTACCTGCGCGCACCGCAAGCCGCGCAGTAAATCCGACCCACTCGGAGAATGGCGCGCCGAGCCCCGCCGGACAAGGCATTCGAGGCAGCTTGTAACAACTCGAAAAAATTTTCGAACTTCTTGCGAGCGGCGTAGTCTGTCTTTACGGTACGTGACTGGTGCTGCCGGCGCGTCACCATTCTCCTCTTGTCGTTGTTGCTCCGGGGCAAAGTCCGCCCCGGTTTTTTTTGCCCGCGTTTTTTGTCCGCGCATTCGCACGCTGCAACGCAACATCCCTTCCGTCTCTCCGGCGCTGTTCGGCACCGCATTGCCGGCATCAATCTAGCCGCCCCGTCCAAATCTTTCAATTCGCAAGTTATTACGCTTCGTGACATCCGCGCGAAGCGCCGCCGCCGTGCGCGAGACCGCCGCCCCGCGCGGCGAGTGCGGCCGCACGCGGCCCGCCCGCACGTCGGCGGCCGGCCGCCCTGCTAGAATCGCAGCTTCCCTACGATTTTCCGCAAGCAGTCCCTTCAGAGACCCTATGTCCGCATCCGACCTCCACCCCGTGCAGGCCGGCGCGCCGCAAGGCCGCCGCCAGATCCTCGTCACGTCCGCGCTGCCCTATGCGAACGGGCAGATTCACATCGGCCACCTGGTCGAGTACATCCAGACCGACATCTGGGCGCGGACGATGCGAATGCATGGCCACGAGATCTACTACATCGGTGCGGACGACACGCACGGCACGCCCGTCATGCTGCGCGCCGAACAGGAAGGCGTGAGCCCGAAGCAGTTGATCGAGCGCGTGTGGCGCGAGCACAAGCGCGATTTCGACAGCTTCGGCGTTTCGTTCGACAATTTCTACACGACCGATTCGGACGAGAACCGCGTGCTCAGCGAGAAGATCTATCTCGCGTTGAAGGAGGCGGGGTTCATCGCCGAGCGCGAGATCGAGCAGGCGTACGACCCCGTCAAGCAAATGTTCCTGCCGGATCGCTTCATCAAGGGCGAATGCCCGAAATGCCACGCGAAGGATCAGTACGGCGACAGTTGCGAGGTGTGCGGCACGACGTACCAGCCGACCGACCTCGTCAACCCGTACTCGGTCGTCTCGGGTGCGACGCCCGTGCGCAAGACGTCGACGCACCACTTCTTCCGCCTGTCCGACCCGCGCTGCGAGGCGTTCCTGCGCGAATGGGTGAGCGGCCTCGCGCAGCCCGAGGCGACCAACAAGATGCGCGAATGGCTCGGCGACGCGGGCGAGGCGAAGCTCGCCGACTGGGACATCTCGCGCGACGCGCCGTACTTCGGCTTCGAGATTCCCGGCGCGCCGGGCAAGTACTTCTACGTGTGGCTCGACGCGCCCGTCGGCTACTACGCGAGCTTCAAGAACCTGTGCGAGCGGCGCGGCCTCGATTTCGACGCGTGGATCAGCAAGGATTCGACGACCGAGCAGTATCACTTCATCGGCAAGGACATCCTGTACTTCCACACGCTGTTCTGGCCCGCGATGCTCGAGTTCTCGGGCCACCGCACGCCGACCAACGTGTTCGCGCACGGCTTCCTGACGGTCGACGGCGCGAAGATGTCGAAGTCGCGCGGCACGTTCATCACCGCGCAGAGCTACATCGACGCGGGCCTGAACCCCGAATGGCTGCGCTACTACTTCGCCGCGAAGCTGAACGCGACGATGGAAGACATCGACCTGAACCTCGAGGACTTCCAGGCGCGCGTCAATAGCGACCTCGTCGGCAAGTACGTGAACATCGCGAGCCGCGCGGCCGGCTTCCTGATCAAGCGCTTCGACGGCCGCGTGCAGGCGAGCGCGACGAATCATCCGCTTCTCGTGACGCTGCGCGACGCGATCCCGCAGATCGCCGCGCACTACGAGGCGCGCGAGTACGGCCGCGCGCTGCGCCAGACGATGGAGCTCGCGGATGCGGTCAACGGCTATGTCGACACCGCAAAGCCGTGGGAGCTCGCGAAGGACCCGGCGAACGCGGTCGCGCTGCACGAAACCTGCACTGTGAGCCTCGAGGCGTTCCGCCTGCTGTCGCTCGCACTCAAGCCCGTGCTGCCGCGCGTCGCGGAAGGCGTCGAAGCGTTCCTCGGCATCGCGCCGCTCACGTGGGCCGACGCGAACAAGCCGCTGTCGTCCGAGCAGCCGATCCGCGCGTATCAGCATCTGATGACCCGCGTCGATCCGAAGCAGATCGACGCGCTCCTCGCGGCGAACCGCAGCTCGCTGCAAGGCGCCGCGGCGGCCGACGCGGCCGGCGCGACGAACGGCAACGGCGCGAAGGCCGCGAAAAGCGCGAAAGCCGCGAATGCAGCGAGCGCCGACGACGAAGCATCGCCGTTCATCTCGATCGACGATTTCGCGAAGATCGATCTGCGCATCGCGAAGATCGTCGCGTGCCAGGCGGTCGAAGGCTCGGACAAACTGCTGCAGCTCACGCTCGACGTCGGCGAGGAGAAGACCCGCAACGTGTTCTCCGGCATCAAGTCCGCGTACCAGCCCGAGCAGCTCGTCGGCAAGCTGACCGTGATGGTCGCGAACCTCGCGCCGCGCAAGATGAAGTTCGGCCTGTCCGAGGGGATGGTGCTCGCCGCGTCGGCAGCCGACGAGAAGGCCGAGCCGGGCCTCTACATCCTCGAGCCGCACAGCGGCGCGAAGCCCGGCATGCGCGTGAAGTAAGCGCGCATCGCCGCGACGCTTCCGCAAGGGCCGCGCAAGCGGCCCTTCGCGCTTTGCGCGAGTGCCGGCGCCATCGCATCGCGCGAGGTCACGACATCAAGCGAAGCCACGAAGTTGCGAGGCCGCCGAATCGCACGAGGTCGCCCTCCGCCTCCGCTCTCCGCTCTCCGCCCTCCGCGCAATGCGCGTGATGCGATGCCGCGCGCTTCGCGAGCGTCACCCGCCCCTCACGCCCGCGACGCCGACGCGCGCCGCCGTCACGGCTTCACCCCCGTCACGAGACTGGAATACCCGAAACTCGGAATCGTCTCGATCGACGCGAAACCTGCGTCGGCGAGCATCGCCGACACCTCATGCGACGTGTACTGCTCGCCCTGCGTCCAGCCGATCATCATCAGGCTGTATCCTGCCGCGGCGAGCGGCCCGCCCTTGTCGTCGCGATACAGCACCTCGTGCACCACGATGCGCCCGCCGCGCGGCAGCGCATCGAAGCTCTTGCGCGCGAGCGCCGCGTTCCTGTCGGCCGGCCAGTCGTGAAAGATGTTCGAGTAGAAATGCAGATCGGCCGCCGGAAACGGATCGCGCCACATGTCGCCCGGATGCAGCGTGACGCGCTCGCGCCAGCGCGCGTCGACGAACGTCGCGCCGAGCTCGCAGACGGCCGGCAAATCGAACAGCACCGCGTGCAGCGACGGCCACGCGGACAGCGCGCCGACCGCGTTCGCCCCCGAGCCGCCGCCGACGTCGAGCATCACGCGATGCCGCGCGAGGTCGAGCTTCGTCGGCCACACCATCGCGTGCGACGCACTCAGGCTTTCCATCGCGCGCATGAAGCGCATGCCGAGTTCCGCATGCTGCTGATGCGAATCGAAGATGTCCGTCTCGCCATACGCGCGCGGCGCATCGCGCCGCAGCGCGGCTTCGAGGCCGGCGATCGAGAATGTGTCGCCGTTGTCGTACATCAAGTCCCAGAACGCGCCGAAATACTGACGGCTCGCCGGCAGCAGCAATTCTTGCGCGCGCGCGGTCAGCGCGAAGCGATCGCCGTCGCGCCGCACGAAGCCGAGCGCGACCGATGCGTTGACGAGCGCCTCGGCGGGCCGCCGCGCAAGACCGAGCGCGGCGCCGATTTCGCCGAGCGTGCGCGCGCGCTCGCCCAGCCGGTCGAACAAGCCCAACCGATGCGCGATCAGCATCGCCGGATAGACGAACAGATTCGCCGCGACGTCGAATGCGGCGGCGTCGTCGTAGCGGGGAAGCGCGCGCGTCATGGCGTTTCCTGCACGAACGGCGGCATCGCGACGCGGTCGATCTCGCGTGCCGCTTCGTGCGTCCAAGCGGCGAATGCGTCGAACACCCGGTCGACGAGCGCGACGCAGCGCCGCCGCTTCGCAGCGTCGAGCTCGATACCGGTCCATTGCGCATGCTCGCCGTTGCGCACGTGACCATTCTCGCGCGCGAAGTGATACGCGCCCATGTATCGCAGCTCGCGCCCCGTCTGCGCCTGCACCTCGTCGGCGAGCCGCGTCGTGAGCGCGAACAGCACGTGACCGGTTTCCTCGATCGCCTCGACGATCGCCAGCCGCTCGACACCGTCGGCCGCGTCGACGATCGCGCACAGCTCGTACATCAGCAAACGGCAGCGGTGCGTGTCTTCGCTCCATAGCGTGCGCAGCGCATCGGTCATCGTGGTCGCGCGGCTCCAGCCGAGCTTCTCGATATCCTCGAGGAACCACGTCCAATGATGATCGTCTTCGCGCGTGTGCGCGTTGACGCGCGCCTGATGCGGATCGTCCGTCGGCTCCTTGCGCAGCAGATAGCGATTCAGATCGCCGAACGCCATGACGAAGAATGCGAACGCGGGCATGAAGCCAAGCCGCACTTGCGGCGGCACGCGCTCGTCGCGCAGCGAGGCGAAGAGCGGCAGCGTCGCGTACCACTGCTTTCGGCGCATGATGTGGGTCAGCACGGTTTTCATCGGTATGCGCCCTCGTGTCGATGCCGTTTCGTCGACGATATTTTCCGTCTGCATCACGAACGATCGCGGCGGCGACACGCGTCGACGCACGCGCGCGATACCGTGCGAAAAGCGGCAGTGATCTTCCCCGTGAACATCGCTGCATCGGGCGTGCGCGCTCACGCGCGCGTCGGCCGCCGACGCGACGACGTGAAGATCGACTTCCTCAAATTAGAATATTTCGGATGAATGTCAAGCGGGGCGCGAACGCGCGCCGCACGCCCTGCGCACGTCGCGCGCGGCGGCAAGCGCCGGCCGCGCGAGGCCGGCGCTTGCCGCATTATCACCAGCGATCGAAGCGCCGCGTGTAGTTGAGGTCGACGCCCTGGAACGTGCCGCCGTAAGCGGAGATCGCCCAGAACCGCGTGAGGTTGATCGTGGCCTTGAACGCGTTGCTCGCCGACTGCAGCCCCTGCTCGTAGCCGAGCACGAAGCGTTCGTTGATCGCCTTCGACACGAGCACGACTTGCGGATCGGTCAGCCCGACATCGCTGCGGCCGACCGACACCTCGTCGAGCCCGACCGTCTGCGCGACGCGCTTGCCGGTCGCGCTGCCGAGCAGCGCGAGCGCCGTCGTCATCGCGTTCTGCTGGCCGAGGTTGTTGCCCTGGTCCGTGCCGTGGCCGAACAAGAGCCACGACAGCTTCTCGTTGTCGTTCACGTTCGGCTCGGACACGAGCTTCACGCTCGGCGACTGCACGGTGCCCGTCACCTGCACGCCCGCCTCGACCTCCTGGTTGCGGCGCATCGCGAGGATGTTGATGCCCGGATTCGACACCGGCCCGTTGAACGTGAAGAAGCCGTTCTCGATCGCGAGCTTGCGGCCGAACGACGTGTACGTCGAGCCTTCCGTCACGCGCACGTTGCCGACCGCGCGCAGCGGCACGCCGGGCGCGCTCATCACGGTCACCGTGCCCGCGAGCCGCAAGTCCGCGCCGTGGCCCTTGAAGCGGAAGTCGCGGCCGAGCCCGATGTCGATGTTCGCGCGCGGCGCGAGCGACGGCGCGGGCTTGTCGGTCGCGGGCGCGGGCTTCGCGATCGCGGTGCCCGTCTTCGTCCCGCCGCGCTCGAGGCTGCCCGGGCGCACGATCACGACGTCGTCCGACAGATGCGGCTCCGCCTCCTCCGGCAAGTCGAACAGCGCGCGATCGACGGTGAACTTGCCGTTGATCGCGATGCCGCCGCGCGGCGCGTCGTTCTCGACGACCGCCTTGCCCGACAGCGACAGCTTGCGGTCCGGCGCGGCGAAGAGCTCGAGCTTGTCGGCGACGATGCTCGCCGTCAGGTCCGGCTCGCTGCCGTCGAGCCGCACGCGGCCGATCGCGCGCAGCGTGCCGTCGCCGCCGTGGAACTCGACCTGCTGAAACTCGACGAGGTTTTCGGTCAGCTTCACGCGCACGATCCCGTCCTTCAGTTGCACGCCCTGGTCGACGAGCGTCGCCGACAGGTTATCGCCCGTCAGCATGCCCGAGAGCTTCGGTTTCGCGGGCGTGCCGGCGACGCTCAGCTTCAGCGCCGCGCGCCCGTCGAGCAGGTAGCTCGGGCCGAACAGCCCGCCCGTCGATTGGAGCGCGGGCACGTCCGCGTCGATGCGGCCCGTGAGCGGCCCGTCCTCGGCCACGCCGAACACGCCGTCGCGCAGCGCGAACGGCACCACGACGTTCGCGTCGAGCGTGCCGATGCGCGTTGCCCGCGCGAGCGCGGTCGCGTTCAGCCGGTTGCCGGGCGCGAATGCCGCACGCGCCGACAAAGCGGTGATGCCGAGCGAGGCGACGCCGCGCCCGGTCTCGACCGTCACGTCGCCGCTGCGGCGCTTGATCTGCGCGTAGCCCGCGGCGGTGTCGCCGAGCGTGATGTCCCAGTCGCCGTCGAGGATCAGGTCGGTGCGCAACGGCGAGCGTTTGCCTGTGAGCTCCGCGCGGATTTCCAGCGCGCGCGCGACCGACAGGTTCGTGATCGCGCCCGCCGTGCGCAGCTTGCCGCGCTCGAGCGCGAACGACTTCAGATCGAGCGTCGCGCCCTCGACGGACAGCTTCGCCGCGCCGAGCGTCACGCGCTGCGCGCCCGCCGAGATCGTGAGCGGCGCGTCGAGCGAGATCGATGGCGTGCCGAGGTTCGACAGTCGCGTGACGGTGCCGTCCCAGCGCATGCCGTCGCGCGCCTCGACGATGCCCCCGTTCGCCGCGACCGCAAGATTGATCACGCGCCCTTCGGCGATGCCGACCGCGGCCGCGTCGAACGTATGCTTCGCGCGCGTGCCGTTCAGGTGCGCGGACAGCGTCTTCAGGCTGATCGCGCCGAGCGCGATGTCGTTCGCATCGGCGGTGAACACGAGCGCGCCCTTCGCGCCGTCGCGAATATCCACGCGGCCCTGCGCCGCGCCGATCCGGTTCGAGCCGAACACGACGCCCGTCGCCGTGTAATCGGCGATGACGTTCGGGTGGGCGAACGATCCGGTCAGCTCGCCGTTCGCGCGCACGAGGCCCGCGAGGCCGAAGCCGAGGCGTTCGAGCTGCGGCGCGTCGACCTTGAAGCGCAGCCTGTCGCCGGGCGCGCCGAAGCTGCCGCGCAAATCGACCTGGTTGCCCGCGATCGACAGGTTCGCGCTGCTCGGCAGGACCCGCGCGCCCGCCATCTGCACGGTGCCTTCGCCCGTCATCGGCAGGCCGTCGTAGACGCTGTCGCCGAGCTTGAACTGCGCCTTCGTCGAAAAGCCGGGCGCGAGCGCGCCCGTTGCGGCGAGCGTGCCGTTCACGCGCGCCGTGCCCGCACGCGGGCCGCCTGCCCGCGCGGTTATCGCGCCGCCCTTCGCGGGCTGCTTGCCCCTTGCGTTGCGCACGCCCTTCGCGCCGCTCGCGCCCTTGCCGCCGCCCGCCTTCGCGCCGGACGGCGCGCCGCTCGCCGCCAGCGCGAGCGGATCGAAATCGACGAGCTTCGCCTTCAGGTCGTACGTCGAGCGCGCATCGTGCTTGAGCGTGCCGGCGAGCTCGATGCGCCCCTTGCCCGCCGTCACGCGCGCGTCGGCGATCGTCGTCTGCTTCGCGTCGAATCTGATCTTCGCCTTCGCGCCGAGCGCGAGCTTCGCGTCCGCGAGATCGAAGTCGATCGTCTGCGCGCCCGGCTCGAGCGCGACGCCGACGGGCCCCGCGAGCCGCATCGGCCGCAGCGCGGCGACGAATGCGTTCAGATCGAGATTCGCCACCTTCAGATCGAACTTGCCGCGGCCGTTCGCGAGCGCGCCGCCTCCCGTCACGCTGCCGTCGCGGATCGTGCGCACGGCGAGCGCGTCGATGCGCTGCGCGTGCGCGTCGAGCCGCACGTTCGCGTGCGCGTCGACGAGCGGCAGCCGCTCGTCGCCGAGCGCGCCGGGCTTCGCGTTGACGATCGACACCGGCCCCGCGACGACGAACGCCTTCGGCGTCTTCGGGTCCGGCGCCGCCGGCTCGAGCTGCGCGCGCACCGCGAGATCGGCGACGGGCGCGCCGGGCGACAGCGCCCGCGGATTCACGTGATCGAACACGATCGACGCGCGCGTGAGCGGCACGTCCGAAAACGGCGCGGCCTCGACGTGCGCGCGGCCGGCGAGCTTCATTCCCGACGCGTCGAGATCCGCGACGAGCGCCTCGAGCGAGCCGGACACCCGCGCGCGCGCATCGACGGGCTCGCCCGACAGCTTGCCCGCATAGGTCGCGCCGCCGTCGATCGCGAACGGCCGCACGCCGTCGAGCCGCACGTTCGCGGTCAGCGCGCCGAACGGCGTATCGAGGCGCTCGAGCGTCGCGTCGTGACGGCGGCCGTCGCTCGCGCCGCGAAAAATCAGGTTGTCGAGCTCGGTCGTCGAGCCGGCTTCGCGGATCAGCAGCTTGTCGAAGCGCAGATCGTCGATCACGAGCTGCAGCGGCAATTGCAGATCCTTCGGCATCACCGTCGGCGAAGGCGGCGAAGGCGCGACGCGCACGTCGATCGTGCCCGCGCGCAGCGACGCGATCGACAAGCGCCACGGCGCGCGCGTGAGCGCCCAGCGCCCGGCGACCCGGTCGATCCTGACTTCGGTGCCCGTGCCGTCGGGGCTCGTCCACGCGAGCTGCCTAATGCGCACGCCGGTCGCGAGCGCGCCGCCTTCGAGGGTGCCCGCAAGCCGCCCGCCGAGCAGCCTGACGGCCGCGTGCCACGCAAGCTGCGTGCCGCGCTCGGTCGTCGCGGCGGCGAAGAGCGCGCCCGCCGTCGCGGCGACGAGCACGACGAGCGCGAGCGTCGTCCACGCGAGCGCGGCGAGCGCGCGCGCGCCGCCCGAGCGGCGCCTGTTCGGCGCGGGCTCGCGCGGGCCGCCGGGCGCGCCTCGGTCAGGCGCGTCGGGGGAGGTCGGTTCGGATACGTCCTTCGTCATGCCAAATGAAAAATCAGAATGCAATGCCGAGCGTCAGGTACGGACGCACGCTCTTGTTCTTCAAGCCGTAAGCGAGATCGAAATTGACGGGGCCGACCGGGCTGCGCCAGCGCACGCCGAGGCCCGCGCCCGGATAGAACACCTTCTCGCCCCATGCGTCGGTCGCCGTGCCGATGTCGAAAAACGTCGCCGCGCCCCAGTCGCGGTTGAACCAGTGCTGGTATTCGGCCGTGCCCGTCATCAGATACTTGGTCGGCAGCACCGAGCCGTCGACGGAGTGGCCGATGCTCTGATAGCCGTAGCCGCGCACCGAGTTCGAGCCGCCCGCGCGAAACAGGAGCGACGCCGGCACGCCCGATGAGCCGCCGCTCGTGAACACGCCGCCCAGCTCCGCGCGAAACACGAACAGGTCGCGCTTGCCGATCGACACGTATTGCTGGCCGCGCGCGTAGCCGCGGATGAACGTCTGGTCGGTCAGCACGCCCTTCACCGCGAAGCCGGCTTCCGCGTGGATCAGGTTGCCCGAGCGCGGAAACAGCGGATCGTCGACGTTGCGGCGCGTCCACGCCCATTGCGGGACGAGCGCGCGGCTCGTCGTCGGGCCGGCGCCGTTCTGGTCGAGCCGGTCCTGATAGAGCATCAGCGAGTACGAGTAGTCGATGAACTGCCCGGTGCGCGCGCGCTGCGCGCCGACGCGCGCGCTGTAGATCCGCGTGTCCGACACGTTCGTGTTCGTATAAGACGCGAGGATGCTGTTGGTCCACGCGCGCGGCCCCGGCGGCATCGACAGCTGGACCTGCCCGTACTGCTGGATCTGGTCGACCCGCCCCGACACCGACAGCGGCCACGCGGAGCCGAACGTGTCGAGATACGTATAGGAACCCTGAATGTGCGGCCCCGTGTCGGTCGCGTAGCCGATCCCGCCGCGCACGCTGTTGTACGGGTACTCGCTGACCTTCACGTGAACGGGCGAGTCGAGCGGGCGCGCGACGTCGTCGGAGACGTCGATCGCGACGCTCGCGTAGTACGGCGTGTTCTGCAACTGCCGCTGCAATTCGGTGATGCGTTTCGCGTCGTAGATCTCGCCCGCCGCCAGCGGATTCACGTTGTGCACGATCTTTTCCGGATAGCGACGCACGCCGGACACGTCGAGCGCGCCGATCGTAAACGTCGGCCCGCTGTCGAGCGTGACCGCGAGCGTCGCCTTTCGCGTGCGCGGATCGATGCGCGCCTCCGATGCGGTGATCTTCGCGCCGAGATAGCGGCGCGACTGCAGTTGCTTGAGCGCCGCGTTCTTCGCGTCGTCCCAGCCGGACTGTGTAAACGGGTCGCCCGGCTTCAGCGAGAACGCAATGCGCGTCGCCGTCTCCTGCTTCGGGTCCTCGCTCGAAACCGGGCCTTCGAACTTCAGATCGACCGCCGACACGAGCGTTTGCGCGCCCGGATCGACCGACACCGTCACGCGGCGCTCGCCGCCCGCCGTGCGCACGTCGGTGCGCACGGCGGCCGAGAAGTAACCGGCCGTCGCGGCGAGCTCGCGCACCTGCTGCGGCGTCGCGGTCACGAGGAATTCGAACTGGTCTTCGCTCAGGTCTTCGCGCTTCGCGAAACGGGCGATGTCGAGATGCTGCTTGAGCAGGCTCTTGACCGAGCGCGGCGCGTCGATCTCGACCGCGTATTTCGCGAACGCGGACTGCGCGAGCACGGCCGCGCAGCCCGCAAGCAGCACGCGCAGTCCGCGCCGCGCAAATGCCCGCCATCCGTGCGCGCGGCGCGTCGCGCCGCGCGCAGCGCGCGAAAAAGCATGCTGTCGTGATACCCGCCCTGCCAAACAAGACCTCCGTTGCAAGATTTTCGTCGGATCAAAGCCGTCATTTGAACACAGCGCGGCGCGCGCGGAACGCGCTTTCGGCCACATTGACGCATGACGCTCGCGCTTTCGACGCCGTTTGCCGCCGGCTGTTCCCCGCGTTGCGGTAAAATCCCGTCGATCGTACCCGCGGGCGCGCCGCGCCCGGCTCAGAACGGAAAGCCAAGCCATGCCGTACCAGTCCGATATCACGCAATTCCTGAACCAGTTGAAGCAGCAAAAGCCGACGCTCGAAGAAGAACAGCGCAAGGGCCGCTCGCTGCTGTGGGACAAGCAGCCGATCGACCTCGAGGAGCGCGACGCGCAGCAGCGCTCGCGCGTGCGCCAGAATCCTTACGTCTACTACCAGAACTTCTGACGCCGTGAGCGCCGCCGACGAGGCCAGCGCCAGCGCGCAGCCCGAGGACGCGATCGCCGCGCCCGCCGGCGCGGATTCGACGCCCGACACGGTCGACGGGGTCGCGGCGTTCGCTCGCCTGTACGGCGAACCGCTCTTCAAGCTGCCGCAGGATCTGTACATCCCGCCGGACGCGCTCGAAGTCTTTCTCGAAACGTTCGAAGGTCCGCTCGACCTGCTGCTGTACCTGATCCGCAAGCAGAACTTCAACGTGCTCGACATTCCGATGGCGGAAGTCACCGCGCAGTATCTCGGCTACGTCGACCAGATCCGCGAATCGAATCTGGAGCTCGCGGCCGAGTACCTGCTGATGGCGGCGATGCTGATCGAGATCAAGTCCCGCATGCTGCTGCCCGTGAAGAAGGCGGACACGGGCGAGGAAGCGGAGGACCCGCGCGCCGAGCTCGTGCGGCGCCTGCTCGAATACGAGCAGATGAAGCTCGCCGCGCAGCGTCTCGATCAACTGCCGCAGCTCGGCCGCGATTTCCTGCGCGCCGAGGTGTACATCGAGCAGAGCATCACGCCGCGCTTCCCCGACGTGAACGCCGACGACCTGCGCGCCGCATGGGCCGACGTGCTCAAGCGCGCGAAGCTCGTCCAGCATCACAAGATCTCGCGCGAGGAGCTGTCGGTGCGCGAGCACATGAGCCTCATCCTGCGCAAGCTGCAGAACGCGCGCTTCATGGAGTTCGCCGATCTGTTCGACACGTCGCGCGGCGTGCCCGTCGTCGTCGTCAACTTCATCGCGATGCTCGAGCTCGCGCGCGAATCGCTCGTCGAGATCACGCAGGCCGAGCCGTTCGCGCCGATCTACGTGCGGCTCGCATATCTGCCGGCTTGAGCGCGTTTCGCGCGGCGCTTGTCGCATCGCGCGAACGCCGCGATCGGGCGGCGAAGCGCCTGCCGCGCGTCTCCCGCCCTTTCTTGCGCTTCGGCGCGTCGCGCGCGAGCGCGCACGACGCGGATTCGACCGTGTCCGCGCGAGTCGGCACACGCGCCGTTCATTTGATCTGACGATTCAGCGGGCAACGCGCGGCGGCGGCTCGCCGCGCACCGATACGCGACGACACGCCGCGATCGACGCCGCCATGCCGTATGCGCAGGCAAAGCGGCTATAAGCGGCTATGAGTGTGGGCGCAGCGGGGCGTGGATTGGACGGGCGCGCGGCTCACGGCGCCGGCGTCGACAAAACGCCACCGCCGCCGTCGCGGCCTCGTCCCATTCGATTGCGTCCGCACTGCCGCGCCGCCGCCGATTAAAGTGAACGATCGTGCTTTTATCGATGCGCTAAAACGGCAAATCCTCTACAATCGCCGACGCTCGACGCCCTGCGCGTTCCGGCCACGACGATCCCGACCACGCCGCCCTCGCGCGGCCAACGCGCGCACCGCGCGAGGAACCGCCCACTCATGAAAGTCATCAGCTCGATCCAGGAACTGCGCGACCAGTTGCGCGGCCAGAACCGCACGGCGTTCGTGCCGACGATGGGCAACCTGCACGAGGGGCACCTGTCGCTGATGCGGCTCGCGCGCCAGCACGGCGATCCGGTCGTCGCGAGCATCTTCGTGAACCGGCTCCAGTTCGGTCCGAACGAGGACTTCGACAAATACCCGCGCACGCTGCAGGAAGACATCGAGAAGCTGCAGAAGGAAAACGTCTACGTGCTGTTCGCGCCGACCGAGCGCGACATGTACCCCGAGCCGCAGGAATATCGCGTGCAGCCGCCGCACGACCTCGGCGACATCCTCGAAGGCGAGTTCCGCCCCGGCTTCTTCACGGGCGTGTGCACGGTCGTCACGAAGCTGATGGCGTGCGTGCAGCCGCGCGTCGCCGTGTTCGGCAAGAAGGATTACCAGCAGTTGATGATCGTGCGTCGGATGTGCCAGCAGCTCGCGCTGCCCGTCGAGATCGTCGCGGCCGAAACCGTGCGCGACGCCGACGGCCTCGCGCTGTCGTCGCGCAACCGCTATCTGAGCGAAGCCGAGCGCGCGGAGGCGCCCGAGCTCGCGAAGACGCTCGCGCGGGTGCGCGACGCGGTGCTCGACGGCGAGCGCGATCTCGCGGCGATCGAGCGGCGCGCGGTCGCGCACCTCTCCGCGCGCGGCTGGCAGCCCGACTACGTGTCGATCCGCCGACGCGAGAACCTCGTCGCGCCGAGCGCGGCGCAAATCGAAGCGGGCGATCCGCTCGTCGTGCTCACGGCGGCGAAGCTCGGCGCGACGCGCCTCATCGACAATCTGGAAATCTGACGGCCGGCCACGCCGCCGACCGCCTTTCGTCTGGTAGCACCAAGGGAGCCATCATGCAGCGCCACATGCTGAAATCGAAGATCCACCGCGCGGCGGTCACGCACTGCGAGCTGCATTACGAAGGCTCGTGCGCGATCGACGAGGATCTGCTCGAAGCGGCGAACATCGTCGAGAACGAGCGGATCGACATCTGGAACATCAACAACGGCGAACGCTTCTCGACGTACGCGATCAAGGGCGAGCGCGGCAGCGGGATGATTTCGCTGAACGGCTCGGCCGCGCGCCGCGCGCAATTGGGCGACCTCGTGATCATCGCCGCGTTCGCGATGATCGACGAGGAAGAGCTGAAGGCGGGCTGGAAGCCCGATCTCGTGTTCGTCGACGAAGGCAACAAGATCAAGGGCAGCCGCGATCACGTGCCGACGCAGAACTGGACGTAACACCTCATCCGGCCGGCCGCGGCGGGAATGGCGCCGCCGGCCCGCGTGCGGCGCGGCGCACGTCGGACCGCGTGCGCGCCCGGCGCGGATGAGCGCCTACTTCCGCGCCCACTCGACGATCGGTCCCCACTGTTCGAGATCCTTGTCGACGCGGCTTTTCGCGACGTCCCACAGCGTGAGGCCGTGCGCGGCGAGCTGCACGTAGTTCTGCGTGTCGCGCAGATAGCCGAGCACGGGCAGATCGAGCCCTTCCACGAAGCGATGCAACTGATCGGCCGAGCGCGTGCGCGCGTCGACCCGCATCCCGACGACCCCCACCTTGATCGCGCCCTTCTTCACCGCCTTCTCGCTCGCGAGGCGCTCGAGGAATTGCTGGGTCGCGAGGATATCGAACATCGACGGCTGCAGCGGCACGATCACGCTGTCGGCGAATTCGAGCGCGACGTTCATCCGGTTGCCGTGCAGGCCGGCCGGCGTGTCGACGATCGCGTATTCGAGGCCGCGCGGCGGCTTCGACGGCGAATCGGGATCGAGCGCCCAGGTCTCGATCGCGGGCAGCCCGGCCGGCCGCAGGTCGAGCCATGCGTGCGCCGACTGCTGCCGGTCGAGATCGGCGAGCGCGACCCATGCGCCCTGCGCCGCGAAATACCCCGCCAGATTGGTGGACAGCGTGCTCTTGCCGACGCCGCCCTTCGGATTCGCCACCACGATCACCGTCATGAATTCCCCCGAAGAAGCCGCGGCGCGATGCCCGGCACAGGCGCCGCGCCGCGAAAAATGCGGATACAGGGAGCGATGATATCGGCAAATGCGTCTGCACCGAAACGGGTTCGTCCGGCGGCGTCCGAACGGATGGCGTCAAATCGGGGCCGCGCGCTCGGCGCGCCGCTTGCCGCGTCGCGGTGAGGCGGCTTGCCGCCCGGCGGAACGGGCGGCCGGCCGAGCGCCGCTTACGCAGTCCGGCCCGCAACGCCTCGCGCGCCGCCGAGCGCGAACGCACCGGCGCCGACGAGCGCCTGGACGACGAGCGTGACCGCCCAGAACGCCGGATACTCCCAGCCGCCGTGCGGCGCGGCGAAGCTCCAGCCGTTCGGGAAATGCGTCATCGTCGCGCCGAGCATGAAGGGCAGCAGCACGAGCGACGCAAGCCGCACCTGCACGCCGGCAAGGAGCGCGAGACCGCCGACGAGCTCGACGAACGTCGTCAGATAAGCAAGCCAGCCCGGCAGGCCGACCGATGCGAAAAACTGCGCGGTGCCGGGCAGCGTGAACACGAAAACCTTCTGCGCGACGTGCGCGAGATACAGCACGCCGAGCGCGACGCGCAGCAATGCGGCACCGATGCCGTTCAAGCAGTTCGAATCCATGTCGGGTTCCTTGTTTCGAAGTTTGAATGGAACGAACTCTATTCGAGTCGCTTCTGATGAAAAATGGCTTGATCGGCTTACATTATTTCTAAACAAGAATGAATTGCCGTACCGGACGCAGGTGATGAATCAAAGGGATCGCGCCCTTTTTTCTAGCCTTTTGATCGTGCCGTCAGGCAGGCCGGAGCCCGCCGCGCCTTGGCCCGTTGCGGCGGTGCCTCGGTGCCTCGGTGCGTCACGCCCGGACCGGTGCGCGCCGCGCCGCCCTCGAAACCGAAACCCCGCGCGTCGCCCTCGGCGCACCGCCCGCACGCCCGGCGCAAGCGCGGCGGCGACGAGACCGTCACGCAGCCGTGCCCATCACGCGAACGCCGCAAACACGCGGTCGACGTCGAGATGCTCGGCGAGCGTGTCGGCGAGCCGTTCGAGCGACGCCTCGCGCAGCGCCGGATAGTCGACCGGCTCCGCGCCGTCGAGCCCCGCCCATTCGAGCAGCGCCGCGCATGCATCGGGCGTGTCGAAGAGCCCATGCAGATAGGTCGCGAGAATCTGCCCGTCCGCCGACACCGCGCCGTCCGGCCGCTCGCCGCCATCCGCCCCCGCGAGCATGAGCGCGGGCGACGCGAGCGCCGGCCCGTTGGTCCGCCCCATGTGGATCTCGTAGCCGGCGACGCGCGCACCGCCCCCGATCGCGAGCCGCCCCGCCGCGTTCACGAGCGTCTTCTCCGGCATCAGCGTCGTCGCGTAGTCCAGAACGCCGAGGCCCGCGCCCGCCGCGCCCTCCACGCCGTGCGGATCGTCGAGCGCGCGGCCGAGCATCTGCATGCCGCCGCAGATGCCGATCACCTTGCCGCCGTAGCGCAGATGGCGCTTGATCAGCGCGTCCCAGCCGGCGTCGCGCAGCCACGCGAGATCGGCGAGCACGTTCTTCGAGCCGGGCAGGATCAGCAGATCGGCATCGGGCACGGGCCCGCTCTTCCAGTAAGCGAAGTCGACGCGCGGATGCACGCGCAGCGCATCGAAATCGGTGTGGTTGCTGATCCGCGGCAGCGCCGGCACGACCACCCGCAACACGCCCGCGTCGCGCCGCGGCGCCGACGTGCGCGCGCTCGCGGGCAGCATGTCCTCCGCGTCGAGCGTGAGCCCGTGCAGGTAAGGCAGCACGCCGAGCACGGGCTTGCCGGTCTGCGCCTCGAGCCAGCGCAACCCCGGCTCGAGCAGCGCGGGATCGCCGCGAAAGCGGTTGATCACGAAGCCGCGCACGCGCGCGCGCTCGCTGTCCGACAGGCACGCGAGCGTGCCGACGAGATGCGCGAACACGCCGCCTCGGTCGATATCGGCGACGAGCACGACCGGGCAGTCCACGGCTTCCGCGAATCCCATGTTCGCGATGTCGCCTTCGCGCAGATTGATCTCGGCGGGGCTGCCCGCCCCTTCGACGACCACCGCGTCGTACGCGCCGCGCAGCCGGCCATACGATTCGAGCACCGCCTGCATCGCGGTCGGCTTGTAGTCGTGATACGCGCGCGCGCTCAGGTTCGCGCGCGCCTGGCCGTGGATGATCACCTGCGCGCCGCGATCGCCCGTCGGCTTCAGCAGCACGGGGTTCAGATCGGTATGCGCGTCGATGCCGGCCGCGAGCGCCTGCAGCGCCTGCGCGCGGCCGATCTCGCCGCCGTCCGCCGTCACCGCGCTGTTGAGCGCCATGTTCTGCGGCTTGAACGGCGCGACGCGCGCGCCCGCGCGGCGCGCGAGCCGGCACAGGCCCGCGACGAGCGTGCTCTTGCCCGCGTCGGACGTCGTGCCCTGGATCATCAGCGCGCCGCGCGGCCGGTTGGCGTTGGCGTTGGCGTTGGCGTTGGCGTTGGCGTTGGCGTTGGCGTTGGCGTTGGCGTTGGCGTTGGCGTTGGCGTTGGCAATCATCGTGAACGAAGGGCGCAGCGCGCGGCAAATGGCGAAGGCCGCATTATCGCGCGGGCCGTTACAATCACGCGATGACTCCGCGCGACCTCACCTTCGTTCTCGGCGGCGCGCGCTCGGGCAAGAGCGCGCACGCCGAACGGCTCGCCGCCGCAGGCGGGCGGCCCGTCACCTACATCGCCACCGCCCGCGTCGCCGACGACGAATTCGCCGAGCGCATCGCGCATCATCGCGCGCGCCGGCCGGCCGACTGGGCGCTCGTCGAGGCGCCCGTCGAGCTCGCGCGCGCGATCGCCCGGCTCGACGACGCGAGCGCGTGCGTGCTCGTCGACTGCCTGACCCTCTGGCTCACGAACCTGCTCTGCCCGGCCGACGGCCCGGGCGTCGACGACGCGCGCTGCGATGCATACGTCGCCGAACTCGAGGCGGCGCTGCGCGCGAGCCGCGCGCAGGTCATCGTCGTCAGCAACGAGATCGGCTTCGGCGTCGTGCCGCTCGGCAAGGAGACGCGCCGCTTCGTCGATACGCTCGGTCGCGTCAATCAGCGCATCGCGGCGCTCGCGACGCGCGTGACGCTGTGCGTGGCCGGCCTGCCCGTCACGATCAAGCCCGAGGGCGAGCCGCGATGCTGATCCTGTCGCTGCCCGCCGTCGCCTTCCTCGCGGTTGCCGGCTGCGTCGTCGACAAGCTCGTCGGCGAGCCGCGCACCGCGCATCCGCTCGTCGCGTTCGGCCGGCTCGCCGCGCGCGTCGAGCGCGCGCTCAACACCGGACGCCGCGGCCGGCTCGCGGGCCTCGCCGCGTGGCTCGCCGCCGTCGCGCCGCCCGTCGCGCTCGCCGCGTGGTTCGTCGCGACGCTGCCGTGGCCGCTCGCCGCCGCGCTGCATGTCGCGCTGCTGTGGTTCGCGCTCGGCGCGCGCAGCCTCGCCGAGCACGTCGCGCCGATCGCCGCCGCGCTGCTGCGACGCGACCTCGCGGCCGCGCGCATGCTGACATCGCGCATCGTGTCGCGCGACACGAGCGACGCCGACGAGGCGGCGCTCGCGCGCGCGGCGGTCGAATCGGCGCTCGAGAACGGCAACGACGCGATCTTCGGCGCGCTCTTCTGGTTCGCGATCGCGGGCGGCCCGGGCGCGCTGCTGTTCCGGCTCGCGAACACGCTCGACGCGATGTGGGGCTATCGGACGCCGCGCTTCGCTCGCTTCGGCTGGGCGGCCGCGCGCATCGACGACGCGCTCAACTGGGCGCCCGCGCGTCTCACCGCGGCGAGCTACGCGCTCCTTGGCGACACCGCGAACGCATGGCGCTGCTGGCGCACGCAGGCGCGCCACTGGGACAGCCCGAACGCAGGCCCCGTGATGGCCGCGGGTGCGGGCAGCCTGAACGTCGTGATCGGCGGCCCCGCCGTCTATCACGGCGCGATCGAGGAGCGCCCCGTGCTCGGCGCGGGCGAACCCGCGGCGCCCCCGCACGTCGCGGCGGCGCTGTCGCTCGTCGCCCGCACGATGATTCTCTGGCTCGCGCTGCTGATCGCGGGCGCGGCACTATCGATCGCGACGCATCATGGCTGACGCGCCGATCACGCACGGCGGCAATCTGCACGAAGCCGCCCTTCGCCACGGCATCCCGCGCGACGCATG
Source organism: Burkholderia thailandensis E264 (assembly GCF_000012365.1). Lineage (NCBI taxonomy): Bacteria > Pseudomonadati > Pseudomonadota > Betaproteobacteria > Burkholderiales > Burkholderiaceae > Burkholderia > Burkholderia thailandensis. The sequence continues at coordinate 956,456 of NC_007651.1, read as the reverse complement.
GCTCGATCTGTCGACGGGGATCAATCCGCACGGCTATCCGGTGCCGCCCGCGCCCGCCGACGCGTGGCGCCGGCTGCCGGAGGACGACGGCGTGCTCGCCGCGCATGCGGCGCGCTACTACGGCGCGCCGGACGCCGCGCACGTGCTGCCCGTCGCCGGCAGCCAGGCGGCGATCCGCGCGCTGCCCGCGCTGTTCGAGCGCGGCACGGTCGGCGTCGCGCCGCTCGCATACAGCGAGTACGCGCCCGCGTTCGCGCGCCACGGCCATCCGAGCGCGCCGCTCGACTGCCGTGCCGACCAACTGCCGGCGGCCCTCACGCACGCGATCGTCGCCAATCCGAACAATCCGACCGCCGAGCGCGTCGACCGCGCACGGCTGCTGCGCTGGCACGCGCAGCTCGTCGCGCGCGGCGGAGCGCTCGTCGTCGACGAGGCGTTCGCGGATGCCGACACGCACGCGAATGCGTCGCTCGCGCCGGACACGCACCTCGACGGCCTCGTCGTGCTGCGCTCGGTCGGCAAGTTCTTCGGGCTTGCCGGCGTGCGCGCGGGCTTCGCGCTCGCCGCGCCCGCGCTGCTCGCGCGGCTGCGCGACGCGCTCGGCGCGTGGACCGTCAGCGGCCCCGCGCGTCACGCGGTGCTCGCCGCGTTCGCGGACTCGGCGTGGCAGCACGCGACGCGCGAGCGGCTCGCGCACGACGGCGCGCGCCTCGCCGCGCTGCTGCGCGCGAACGGCTTCGTCATGCACGCAACGCCGCTCTTCAGTTGGAGCGCCGATCCGCGCGCGCATGCGCTGCATGACGCGCTCGCCGCGCGCGGAATCTGGACGCGCTACTTCGCGCACGCGCCGAGCGTGCGCATCGGGCTGCCCGCCGGCGAAGACGAATGGCGGCGGCTCGAGCGCGCGTTCGCCGAATGCGTGCCGACGCTGCCCGTCGCCTCGCCGCATCCGTCCGGATCGACGACACGAGATTGACGCCCATGCGCCTCGCCCTCTCCCGCGCGCTCCTCGCCGCGATCTTTACCGCATGCGCCTGCGCGCTTGCGCCCGCCGTCGCGCACGCGGAGCTCGCCGTCACCGACGACGCAGGCCACACGATCACGCTCGCCGCGCCCGCGCGGCGCGTCGTGAGCCTCGCGCCGCACGTGACCGAGCTGATCTACGCGGCGGGCGGCGGCGCGAAGCTCGTGGGCGCGGTGTCGTACAGCGATTACCCGCCCGCCGCGAAGGCGATCCCGCGCGTCGGCTCGAACCAGGCGCTCGACCTCGAACGGATCGCGGCGCTCAAGCCGGACCTGATCGTCGTCTGGCGTCACGGCAACGCCGGGCGCGAGACCGAGCGGCTGCGCGCGCTCGGCATCCCGCTCTACTTCAGCGAGCCGAGACATCTCGACGATGTCGCCGCGTCGCTCGACAAACTGGGCACGCTGCTCGGCACGCGCGAAATCGCGGCGGCGGCGGCGAACGCCTACCGGCAGCAGATCGCGCGGTTGCGCGCGCGCTACGCAGGCAAGCCGCCCGTCACCGTGTTCTTTCAGGCCTGGGACAAGCCGCTCATCACGCTGAACGGCGGTCACATCGTCAGCGACGTGATCGCGCTGTGCGGCGGCCGCAACGTGTTCTCGCAACTGCAGCCGGTCGCGCCGTCCGTCACCGACGAAGCTGTGCTCGCGGCGAATCCGGAAGCGATCGTGACGACGGCGGCCGGCGCGACCCCGACGCGCGACGCACTACCCGACTTCACGCGCTGGCGCGCGTGGCCGAAGCTGACCGCGGTCGCGCGAGGCAATCTGTTCGCGATCGACGGCGATCTGCTGACGCGGCCCGCGCCGCGCATCGCGCAAGGCGCCGAGCAACTGTGCCGGGATCTCGACGTCGCGCGCGCGCGGCGGCCCAAACCGTGAGCGCGGCGCGCGCTCGCCAACTCGGCCGAACGAAAATCACGCTCGTGGCAGGCCGGTCGGCCGGTGCTTGAAAGGCCTGCGCCCAAAAGGGCCGCGCTCGAGAACATGCCGGCATCACCGCAAGCACCGCGCGCGGGCCCGCTTGCCGATCGCGTGCGAAGGCCCCAATACACGGGCTCGCGCGCGTCACCCGTCCCAATGCGCGAGCCGCCAGTCGCGATCGCCGTCGCGCCGCAACCACACGATGCCGCCCATCGCGATCGGCCGCGCGAGCAACGCTTCGAGCGGCACGTCGAGCGCATGCGAGGCCAGCGCGCGCATCACGCCCGCATGCGTGACGACCCAGCTAGCGCTCGCCGAAGCGGCAAGCGCCGCGAGCGCCGGCCGAACGCGCGCGACGAACTGCGCGGCGCTCTCGCCGCCGTGCTCGCGCGAGTGCATCAGATCGGCGCTCCATCGATCGAGCGCGTCGCGGCCGATCGCGTCCCAGCTTCTCATCTCCCACGCGCCGAAGTCGATTTCGCGCAAGCGCGAATCGATCTCGACCGGCACGCGCATGTCGTCGGCCAGCACGCGCGCGACGTTCGCGCAGCGCGCGAGCGGGCTCGACCACACGCGCGACGCGCGCGCGGCGGGCGCGGCGCCGAGCGCGCTCAAACGCCGCAGGATGGCGGCGGCGCCCGCCGCCGCGCCCGCCGCGAGCGGCACGTCGCTGCTGCCGTAGCAGACGCCCGCGTCAACGGCGACGGCCGGATGGCGAATCAGGACGACATCCATCCGAGCATCACCAGATAGATCGAAAGCTCGAACACCTGCTGCGCGAAGCCGAGGCAATCGCCGGTATAGCCGCCGATGCGCGCGCCGAGATAGCGCGCGATGCCCGCGCGCAACACGAGCATCGCCGCGAGCGCGAGCGCGCCCGCGCGCCAGTTCGGCCAGAACAGCCACGGCAGGCCGAGCGCGGCCGCGAACGCGAACGCGCCCGCGCGCATCCGATGCGCGACCGGCCGCGCCTTGCCTTCGGCGCGCGCGTAGTCGAGCGTGACGAGCAGGCTCGCGGCGAGCGTGCGGCTCCCCGCATGCGCGGCGATCATCGTCCACGCGGCGCGCGCGGGCGGCATCGCGGCGAGCGCCTGCCATTTCAGCGCGAGCGCGACGACGAGCGCCGCCGCGCCGAACGTGCCGATCCGCGAATCGCGCATGATGCGCAGCACGTCCTCGCGCGTGTAGCCGCCGCCGAACGCATCGCAACAGTCGGCGAGGCCGTCCTCGTGCAGCGCGCCCGTGGCGACGAGCGTCGCCGCGATCGACACGAGCGCCGCGACGCCCGGCGGCCACACGCGCGACGCGGCAAGATGCACGGCCGCGGCAAGCGCGCCGACGCACACGCCGACGAGCGGAAAGTAACGCGCCGCATGCGCGAGATCGACTGCCGCGCCGCTGATCGCGCGCGGCACCGGCACGCGCGTGAAATAACCGAGCGCGACGACGAAGTAGCGCAGTTCGGCGAGCGGATTCATCGCGCGTCACGCATCGCGGTTCGCGACGCCGGCCGACTCGAAGCTCGCCATCTCGTTGACGAACGCCGCCGCCGCGCGCACGAGCGGCAACGCGAGCGCGGCGCCCGTGCCCTCGCCGAGGCGCAGATCAAGCGCGAGCAACGGCTCGCCGCCGAAGTGCTCGAGCATGCGCCGATGCCCCGCTTCGTTCGACACGTGCGAGAACACGCAGTATTCGCGCACCGCGGGCGCGAGCGCGTCGGCCACGACGAGCGCCGACGTCGCGATGAAACCGTCGACGAGGATCGCCATGCGCGCGCGCGCCGCCTCGATGAACGCGCCCGCGATCATCGCGATCTCGAAGCCGCCGAACGCGGCGAGCACGTCGAGCGGCTCGACCGCGTCGGCGTGCCGCTCGAGCGCGCGCCCGAGCACCGCGCGCTTGTGCGCGAGGCCCGCGTCGTCGAGGCCGGTGCCTCGGCCGACGCACGCATCGATCGGCACGTTCAGCAGGCGGCTCATCACGCACGCGGCCGCCGACGTGTTCGCGATCCCCATCTCGCCGAAGCCGATCACGTTGGTGCCGAGCGCCGCGTGATGCAGCACGCGCGCGGCGCCCGCGGCGAGCGCGGCGAGCGCCTCGTCGCGCGACATCGCGCGCTCGTGCGCGAAGTTGCGCGTGCCGCGCGCGATCGCGGCGCCGACGAGCTGCGGCGAATCCGGCAGCGGCGACGCGACGCCCGCATCGACGATCTCGAGCTCGAGGCCCGCGACGCGCGAGAACGCATTGATCGCCGCGCCGCCCGCGACGAAATTCGCGACCATCTGCGCGGTCACCGCCTGCGGATACGGGCTCACGCCTTCGGCCGCGATCCCGTGATCGCCGGCGAACACGATCATCACGGGGCGCGCGACGCTCGGCGCGCTCGTGCGCTGGATCATGCCGAGCTGCAGCGCGAGCGCTTCGAGGCGGCCGAGGCTGCCGGGCGGCTTCGTCTTGTGATCGATGATGCGCGCGAGCGTCGCGCGCAGCGCGGCGTCGTCGAGCGGCTCAATGCTCGGCAGGGAGAAGGTGGAGGTCATCGGTTCGTCTCGTGGATGAAATGGGGCGCGCGATGCGCGTCGATCAGGTGATGCGGGAACGATCGTGCGCGGCGGGCCACGCGGGCACGAGCGCCTCGTGGCCGTCGCGCTCGATCAGCACGAGCGGGTAGCCGAACGCGCGGCTCGCGCGCTCGGGCGTCAGCACATCGCGCACCGGGCCCGCGTGCGCGCCGCCGCGGCCGTCGAGCAACAGCGCGTGCGTCGCGAAACGGCGCGCGAGATTCAGGTCGTGGCACGAGAAGATCGCGGTGCGCTCGCCCGCGCGCAGCCAGTCGGCGAGCGCGGCGAGACAGTCGATCTGATGGTGCAGGTCGAGGTGCGCGAGCGGCTCGTCGAGCAACAGCAGCGGCGCGTCCTGGCACAGCGCGGCCGCGAGCGCGACGCGTTGCCGCTCGCCGCCCGACAGCGTCAGCACGTCGCGCGCGGCGAACGATTCGAGCCCGAGCCGCGCGAGCGCCGCGTGCGCGGCCGCGCGGTCGTCGGCGCGCTCCCAGCCCCAGCCCGTCAGATGCGGAAAGCGGGCGAGCAGCACGGTATCGAACACGCTCGCGCTGAACGCGTCGTGCAGCGTCTGCGCCATCAACGCGCGCCGCTTCGCGAGCGCTTCGGGCCGCCAGTCGGCGAGCGGCACGCCGTCCGCCTCGACGTGCCCGGCGGCCGGCCTCGCGAGCCCCGCGAGCGTCGTGATCAGCGTCGTCTTTCCCGCGCCGTTCGGCCCGGCGACGCACCACAGCTCGCCCGGATAGAACGTGTGCGTGAAGTCGTCGAGCAGCGTGCGCGCGCCCGCCTTCAGCACGAGACGCTGCGTGCCGTAGCGGGGCGAGCGCGACGTCGGCGCGTCGTGCTCCGTCATCGCGCGGTCCTCCGCAGCAGCATCCACAGGAAGAGCGGCACGCCGATCAACGCCGTCATCACGCCGACCGGGAGCTGCGCGGGCGCGATCGCCGTGCGCGCGAACAGGTCCGCGGCCATCACGCCCGCGCCGCCCGCGAGCATCGCGGCGGGCAGCAGCATCCGCTGATCGTTGCCGAACGCGAGCCGCAGCGCGTGCGGCACGACGAGCCCGACGAAGCCGATCGTGCCCGCCGTCGTGACGGCCGCGGCCGCCGCGAGCGACGCGATCAGATAGACGCGCAGCCGCAGCCGCGCGACCGGCACGCCGAGCGCGGCCGCCGCCGCCTCGCCGCGCAACAGCACGTTCAACTGCGGCGCGACCGGCAGCGCGACGCACGCGGCGGCGGCGAGCGCCGCCAGCGCGAACCACGGCGACGCCGCGGCACTCAAGTCCCCCGACAGCCAGAACAGGATGCCGCGCAAGCGCTCGTCGGGCGCGATCGCAAGCATCAGCGTGATGAGCGCGAACCAGCCGGCCGAGATCACGACGCCCGTGAGCAACAGGCGCGGCGACGCATCGCGCGGCTCGCCGCGCCACAGCTCGCGTCGCGCGAGCCCGAGCACGAACGCGATCGATGCGAGCGCGCCCGCGAACGACGCGAAATCGACGATCCACCACGCGCCGCCCGCGATCATCGCGACGAGCGCGAACGCGGCCGCGCCGCCCGACACGCCGAGCACGTACGGCTCGGCGAGCGGATTGCGCAGCAGCACCTGAAGCAGCGCGCCGGCGAGCGCGAGGAGCGCGCCGCAACCGAAGCCCGCGAGTGCGCGCGGCAGCCTGAGCGTGCGGACGATGTCGGCCGCGAGCGGATCGGCGCCCGCGCGGCGGACGAGCGCCGCGAGCGCGTCGGCGGGCGTCATCGGCACGCTGCCGAGCGTGAGCGACGCAACCAGTACCGCGCACGCGACGAGCGCGAGCGCGGCCCAGATCGCGGCCGCCCGCGCCGCATGCATGCCGGCGCCGCGCGCCCGCGGCCTCATGCGACCTCCCGCGCGCGGCCGCGCGCGCCGCGCCGGCGACGCGGCCGGCCGTCAGCGCTGCTGCCAGCCGAGCGTGACGTAGGCGCCGCGGCGCGGCGTGTTGTATGCATAGGCAAGCTCGTAGTCCTTGTCGAACAGATTGTCGATGCGCGCGCTCACGTACCACGACTTCGTGATGTCGTAGCGCGCGGACAGATTGACGACGCCGTATCCGCCGAGATGATCGCCGAAATCGTCGCGCGGCCCGCTCACGAGCCATTCGCCGCCGACGCGCCAGCCGCCGAGCGAGCGGTGCGCCGAGATCGACGCGAAGCGCCGCGCGCGTCGGTTCAGATCCTGGCCGGCGGTTTCGTCGATCGGGTTCTGCAGCGTCGCGGCCACGCGCACATCGGTCTTGCCGACATGCCCCTGCCACGATCCCTCGACGCCCTGCACCTTCGCGCGGCCGACGTTCTGCGCGACATAGTATGGGCCGCTCGCGCCGGGACGATAGTCGATCAGGTTCGTGTAGCGCGTCTGAAACGCGGTGACGCGCACGACGCCCACCGCATCCGACGCATACTGCACGGCCGCCTCGACCGAATGGCTGCGCTCCGGCTTGATCGCCAGGTTGCCCGCGTTCGGATAGTACAGATCGTTGAAGCTCGGCGCGCGAAACGCGCTCGAATAGCTCGCCGACACCTTCCAGCGCTCGGTGACGTCGAACCCGTAGCCGAGAAAGTAGCTGTTCGCGCCGCCGAAATCGGAGTACTGGTCACGGCGCACGTTCGCCTGGAACTGGCTGTCGCCGAGGCGTCCGGTATAGCCGAGCCAGCCGGAATTCACATGGCGGTCGGGCGCCGAATACCTGTTCGATTCGAACGACTGGTCGAGCCGCTCGTACCCCGCCTGGATCTTGTGCCCGCGCGCGACCGTGAAATCGTTCTGCCACGTGTACTGACGGTTGCCGGAATTGAAGTGGTCGGTGTATGCGCCGTTCAGCGCCGACTGGCTGCGGTCCTTGCCGCTCGACACGTTCACGCGCGTCGTCCACCAATCGGCGAGCTTGCCGTTCGCGAACGCGGACAGTTGCTGAACGCGGCTGTACAGGTCGTTCAGATCGGTCGGCGAGCCGTACGCGTCGTCGTAGCTGTTGCGGCCGTTCGCCTGGAAGTACGTGACGCCCGCATCCCACTTGTCGCTGAACCGGTGCCGCAGCGACGCGGACGCGCTCTCGCTCAGAAAACCGTTCGCGTTCGGATTCGCCTGCGGCTTGCGCGCGGGATCGAGCGCGGAGAAACCGTCGGTCTTCAGCCGCGCGAGCGACACGCTGAACGTCGTCTTGCCGTCCTCGTCGAGTCGGCCCGACGCGCCCGCGCTTTGCGTCTGCGTGTGATAGCTGCCGTAGCCCACGGAGAAATCGAAGCGCGGCGGATGATTGCCGCCGTTCTTCGTGAACACCTGCACGACGCCGCCGATCGCACCCGACCCGTACAGCGAAGACACGTTGCCGTTCACCACTTCGACGCGCTCGATCTGATCGAGCGGCAACTGGTCGATCTGCGCCCGGCCGAGGCTCGCCGAATCGATGCGCACGCCGTCGATCAGCACGAGCGATTGCGTCGACTGCGCGCCGCGCAGGAACAGGCTCGCGCTCGCGCCCGGCCCGCCGTTGCGCACGATCTGCGCGCCCGGCGCGAGCGCGAGCAGGCCGGGCAGATCGGTCGCGCCGCTGTCGGCGATGTCCTGCGCATCGAAGAGCGTCGTCTGCGGAATCGCATCGGCGAGCTTCTGCTGCCCGCGCTGCGCGGTAACGACGATCGGCGCGAGCGGCTCGACCGATGCCGGGCGCGAGCGCGCCGGCGATGCCGAGAGCGCTTCCGATGCGCCGGAGGCCGCGAACGCGAACGATGCGGCATTCGCCGAAGCGGCGGGCGTCGTCGACATCGCGGCATCCGCCGCAGGCGCCGCGGCGGCGGACGGCGACGCAGCCGACGCGTAAGCGGCGGGGTAAGCGGATGGGGGCGGCGACGCCGCGGCGTCGCCTCGCGCGAGCGCGATGCATGGCAGCCCGGACAGAGCGGCGAGCGCTGCGCGCACGAGTGGGGTTCGCATGAACGAAGATCCTGTTGAGGCACTGCGGAGCCCGCTTCCCCGCAGGCCCGCATCACGGAGACGAACGCGTCCGTCTCCCCGCCTCGGCCGGTATCCGGGCTGGCGACGTCACCGCCTCGCCTTCCCGCGCGCAATGCGCAGTGGCACGGCGCCGGCGGCCGGCCGAAGCGGCCGTGCCGACGCATCGAGAGTGCGGCTTGCATCGGGTCCGATGCGATCGCTTACCGTTGCGGGGGCAGCGCAGGTTGGCTCGGTCCCGGCGGACATCGCGCCCTGCTTCCCGTTTAACCGCGCGCGAAGCGCGCGAGCACCGAGGCGGCGCCAGTTTAGGAGTGCGCGCGACGCAGCGTCAAGGCGCCGCGCCGACGCAGCGCAAGAAACGTCGCGCCGCGTATCGGCGAGACGACCGGCATCAACGAACGACGAAGATATTTCACGGCGAGAAGCGGGGGTGTTACGTCTAGAAACGTTACAGATATCGGAAACTTGCCTGTTCCGCGCTAAAATGCTGGGTCTTTAGAGGACGCAGCACATGCTCAACGAACTCGAAACCCTATCTCAAAACATCGGCCGTCTGATCGCGCTGAATCAACGCCATCAAACGGAACGGCTCGCGCTCGAGGAGCAGGTCGCGCAATTGCGCAGTGAAGCGCAGGCGTTGCACGCTGAACTCGAGCAACTGCGCGACGAGCGCAATGCACTCGCGGCCGAGCGCGACACGCTATCGGCGAAGATCGACGACGCGCAAGTGAAGCTCAACGCAATCCTCGAGAAACTGCCGCGCACGAAAAGCGTGCCGGATGCGGAAAACCAGCTCGACCTGCTCGCGCCGCAGGCGAACGATAACGGCGAAGGCGCGACGGGCCACGGAGAACACGCATGAGCACGAAGCAGATCGAAGTATCGATTCTCGGCCAGTCGTACCGTCTCGCCTGCTCGGCCGAAACCGAGGCGGCGCTTCTCGAAGCGGTCGCGCGCGTCGACGCGGAAATGTCGAAGATCCGTGCGAACAGCTCGGTGCGCGGCACGGATCGCATCGCGGTGATGGCCGCGCTGTCGCTCGCGTCGGAGTTGCTCAGGCTGCAACAGAGCGTGCGTCACGGCGAGGCGTTCCCTGCGGAAGAAATCCGGCGTACAATGCGCCAAATGAATGAACAACTCGGTGCGGTGCTCGCACAGCACGAGGTGCAGTAAACAAGTTTCACCGGGTTCGGCCAATGCTTGATCCATCGCGTTCAAGCCGCTGAATCCAAAGGTGATTCGAACAGTCAAGTCAGCTTCCCTGCCTGGTTCGCCAAGGTCATATATTCCTTGAACCAATGCCATGTGCACGGTTGCGGAAATTTGTAGCACGGGCGCGCGCGTCACTCTGTCTGATGTACCCGAAGTGCTGCTAACTGCGACCAATTCTGAACCTCAGGTTCAGGATGCCGGCCTAGCGGCTAAGGCGGGGGCCTATTCAACGGCATCGGGCGAGTCCCGATGCCGTTTCCTTTTGTGCGGCCTTTACATTGCGTCGAGTCATTCCGATCCATGCGCTACTGGCTGATGAAATCCGAACCGGACGAGGCGAGCATCGACGACCTCGCTGCCGCCCCCGACCAGACCTTGCCGTGGACCGGCGTGCGCAACTATCAGGCGCGCAACTTCATGCGCGACACGATGCAGATCGGCGACGGCGTGCTGTTCTATCATTCGAGCTGCCCCGAGCCCGGTATCGCGGGGCTCGCGCAAGTCTCGTCGACGCCCTACCCCGATCCGACGCAATTCGATCCGCAAAGTCCGTACCACGATCCGAAGTCGACGCGGGAATCGCCGCGCTGGGTGCTCGTCGACGTGCGCTTCGTCAGGAAATCGCCGCTCGTTCCCCTCGCCGCGTTGCGCGAGCACGATGCGCTCGCGGACATGCGCGTGCTCGCGAAGGGCAACCGGCTGTCGATCACGCCCGTCACGCCGGACGAGTGGCGCTTCATCACGCAGCGCCTGATGAAATGACGTGGCCGGCCGCCGCGTCAAACATTGTCAGAGCCAGCGCGCAAAGCCGCGCCGGCCGGAACCTCCGTCCGCTTTCGACGGCCTAACGGGCGCATCGACGGATGCCGTGCCGCGTCCGTCGGGCGGTTCGAAAGAAGCGCGGCGTCCGTCCGCGCGCCGCACGCCCCCAAATGCGTGCGCGCTTACGCTCAAGGAGTCAACAATGACGAAAAAATCCGCTCTAGCCGTTGCCGCCACGCTCGCGGCGGCGCTGCCGATCGCTCTCGCGCTCGCCCCGTCCGCCGCGCATGCGCAAAGCATGGGGCAGATACAGCCGCCCGCGGGCGTGCTGTCGCTGTCCGCGCAGGCAAGCACCGACGTCCCGCAGGACGTCGTCGACATCACGCTGTTCTACGAACAACAGGCGAAGGACCCGGGCACGCTCACCGCCGAGCTGAACAGACGCGCGGATGCGGCGCTCTCGCAGGCGCGCGGCGTCACGGGCGTCACGGCCCGCACGGGCGAATTCTCGGTGTCGCCGAGCGTCGACCGCGACGGCAAGATTTCCGCCTGGCGCGGCCGCACCGAGGTCGTGATCGAGTCGCACGACTTCGCTGCCGCGTCGAAGCTTGCCGGCCAGCTAAGCCCGGCGATGCAGGTGGGCAACGTCGCGTTCTCGCTGTCGCCCGAAGCGCAGCGCGCAGCCGAGCAGAAGCTCACCACCGAAGCGATCAAGGCGTTCCGCGCGCGCGCCGAGGAAGCGACGCGCGCGTTCGGCTACAACAACTATTCGATCCGTGAAGTCAACGTCGGCAGCGGCCGCAGCGTGCAGCCGTATCCGCGAATGTTCGCGATGGCCGCGCCCGCGATGGACAGCACGAAGATGAACGCGCCGATCGCCGTAGAAGGCGGCAAGACGACGGTGACCGTCAACGTGAACGGTTCGGTGCAGATGAAGTGACGCGCCGAAGGCGGCGCGTGGGCGCGCCGTTCGCAGTCGATGCAAAAACGCCGGCTCGTCGCCGGCGTTTTTCATTGCGTGCCCCGCGCGTCGGGATTGGCGATCCTGTGTCGCATGTACTCGGCCGAGCGGCCGAGCGCGCGCCTGCCGCGCGTCGTACGAGCGATCGCACATCGCTGCTTCGTGCTTCGTGCTTCGTGCTTCGTGCTTCGTGCTTCGTGCTTCGTGCTTCGTGCTTCGTGCTTCGTGCTTCGTGCTTCGTGCTTCGTGCTTCGCAGCCAGCATACCGGCGCGCTTGCCTCCCGCGTCGCACCGCCTTCATTCCGCCGTCGGACGGCCGCGCAACCTCGCGCAACCGCCCGCCCGGAACGATCAGGCCGCCTTCGCGGCGCCGCCGCGCCGATACGCCCAGATCATCATCAGCACGCCCGCGACGATCATCGGCAGCGACAGCCACTGCCCCATCGACAGGCCGAACGTCAGCAGGCCCAGGAAGTCGTCCGGCTCGCGCGCGAACTCCACCGTGAAGCGCGCGGCGCCGTAGCCGATCAGGAAGAGCGCCGAGATCGCGCCCATCGGCCGCGGCTTGCGCGAGAAGAACCACAGCACGAAGAAGAGCGCGATGCCTTCGAGCGCGATTTCGTACAGCTGCGACGGATGCCGCGGCAGCATCTGGTGCGCGAGGAACACCTCGTTCAGATTCCACTTCGCGGCAATGTCCTGGTGTGCGGCGAGCCACGCGGCGTCGTCGCGCGACGCACCCGGGAACAGCATCGCCCACGGCGCATCGGGGCTCGTCACGCGGCCCCACAGCTCGCCGTTGATGAAGTTGCCGAGCCGCCCGGCCGCGAGCCCCGTCGGCACCATCGGCGCGACGAAATCGGTCACTTCGAGCCAGTGTCGCTTGCGCTGCCAAGCGAACAGCGCCATCGCCAGCGTGACGCCGAGAAAGCCGCCGTGGAACGACATTCCGCCCTCCCACACGCGGAAGATGTCGAGCGGGTGCGAGAAGTAGTAGTCCGCCTTGTAAAACAACACATAGCCGAGCCGGCCGCCCAGCACGACGCCGAGCACGCCGTAGAACATCATGTCGTCGATGTCCTTCGCGCTCCAGCCTTGCGCAGCGACGTGCGGCAGCTTGAGGCGCAGCCGCCCGACGACGATCGCGAGGATGAAGCCGACGAGATACATGAGCCCGTACCAGCGCACCGCGAGCGGGCCGAGGTGGATCGCGACGGGATCGAAATTCGGATGAATGATCATGAGTTAGCGTTGAAGGTTCTGAATCGATACGGCATGCCCGGCGACGTCCGCCGCCACCGCGAAAACGCGTTGCGACCGCGATTCGACGCACGCGCCGCACGAACGTTCACGGCCGCGTCGCCGCACGCCCGCCCGCGCCCGGCGTCGAATCCGGCCGCGAGGACGGCGCGGGCCGCGCCGCGCCGCGCACGACGTCGATGAAGCCCGCGAGCACCGGACTCACGTCGTCCGTGCGCCACACGAGGCCCGTTTCGACGACGGGCGCCGGATCGGCGAGCGCGCGGTAGACGACGCCCGTGCGCCGCAGGTTACGCAGCGATTGCGGCACGAGCGCGACACCCATGCCCGCGGACACGAGGCTGACGATCGTCTGCATCTGGATCGCCTCCTGGCCGATGCGCGGCGCGACGCCCGCCGCGCCGTAGCAGCCCGTAATGATGTCATAAAAGCCGGGCGCCAAACGACGCGGAAAGATGACGAGCGGCAGCGACGCGATGTCGGCGATGCGCACCGGCGCGTCCCCCGCCGCCTCCGCGGCGTCGGCCGGCATCGCGACGACGAGCGGCTCGCGCAGCACCGGCAGATACGACAGCGACGCCGCATGCCGCGGCGGCACGGGCGGAATCACGAGCCCCGCGTCGATGCGGCCCGCGACGAGCTCCTCGATCTGCACGTCGCTCGTCGCCTCGGTCAGTTGCAGCCGCACGTGCGGATAGCGCGCGCCGAACTCGCGCAACAGTTGCGGCAGCAGCCCGTAATCGGCCGTCGATACGAACGCGAGCGCGAGCGATCCCGCCTCGCCGCGCGCGAGGCTCTGCGCGAGCGGCGGCAGCGCGTCGGCCGCGGCGATCAGCCGCCGCACGTCGGGCAGCAGCGCCGCGCCGACCGCGGTCAGCTCGACCGAGCGCTTGGTGCGCGCGAACAGCGCGACGCCGAGCGCGTCCTCGAGCGCGCGGATCGCCTGCGACAGCGGCGGCTGCGTCATCGAAAGCCGCTCGGCGGCGCGGCCGAAGTGTCGCTCGTCGGCGACGGCGACGAAATAGCGCCATTGGCGCAGATCGGGGGTCAAATCAGGCTCCGCATCGTCGTCGGCACACCGATTAATATGCATGCCGACCTAATAGGCGATGAATAATATATTGGACATTCTCTAACAGAAACTGCATTCTTGCCCACCTGAGCCGGATCGCGCCGATGCAGCGCGCCGCGCCGCCCCACAGTCAACCAGTCGATGATGGAGTCCCCCATGTCGTACAACCGCCGCTCGAAGAACATCACGCAAGGCGTGGCCCGTTCGCCGAACCGCTCGATGTATTACGCGCTCGGCTATCAGAAGGACGATTTCGACAAACCGATGATCGGCGTCGCGAACGGCCACTCGACGATCACGCCGTGCAACGCGGGCCTGCAGCGCCTCGTCGACGCGGCCGTTTCCGCGGTCAAGCAGGCGGACGCGAATCCGCAGACGTTCGGCACGCCGACGATCTCCGACGGCATGTCGATGGGCACCGAAGGGATGAAGTACTCGCTCGTGTCGCGCGAGGTGATCGCCGATTGCATCGAGACCTGCGTGCAGGGCCAATGGATGGACGGCGTCGTCGTCGTGGGCGGCTGCGACAAGAACATGCCGGGCGGCATGATCGCGCTCGCGCGCATCAACGTGCCGGGCATCTACGTGTACGGCGGCACGATTCGCCCGGGTCACTGGAAAGGCAAGGATCTGACGATCGTGTCGGCGTTCGAGGCGGTCGGCGAGTTCACCGCGGGGCGCATGTCGCAGGAGGATTTCGAAGGGGTCGAAAAGAACGCGTGCCCGACGACGGGCTCATGCGGCGGCATGTACACCGCGAACACGATGAGCTCGTCGTTCGAGGCGCTCGGCATGTCGCTGCTGTACTCGTCGACGATGGCCAATCCCGATCAGGAGAAGGTCGATTCGGCGGCCGAGTCGGCGCGCGTGCTCGTGGAGGCGGTGAAGAAGGATCTGAAGCCGCGCGACATCATCACGAAGCAGGCAATCGAGAACGCGGTGTCGGTGATCATGGCCACGGGCGGCTCGACGAACGCGGTGCTCCACTATCTGGCGATCGCGCACGCGGCCGAGATCGACTGGTCGATCGAAGACTTCGAGCGCATCCGCAAACGCGTGCCGGTGATCTGCGACCTGAAACCCTCGGGCCAGTACGTCGCCACCGACCTGCACGCGGCGGGCGGCATTCCGCAAGTGATGAAGCTGCTGCTCGACGCGGGCCTGCTGCACGGCGATTGCATGACGATCACGGGCCGCACGATCGCCGAGGAGCTGAAGGACGTGCCGAGCGTGCCGCGCGCCGACCAGAAGGTGATCTACCCGATCGACCAGGCGCTGTACAAGGAAGGCCACCTCGCGATCCTGAAGGGCAACCTCGCCGAGGACGGCGCGGTCGCGAAGATCACCGGC
The DNA here is from genome assembly GCF_000012365.1 of Burkholderia thailandensis E264. Lineage (NCBI taxonomy): Bacteria > Pseudomonadati > Pseudomonadota > Betaproteobacteria > Burkholderiales > Burkholderiaceae > Burkholderia > Burkholderia thailandensis. The sequence continues at coordinate 941,338 of NC_007651.1, read as the reverse complement.
CTGAAGAACCCGGTCATCACCGGCCCGGCGCGCGTGTTCGACGACGAGCAGAGCGCGCTCGCCGCGATCCTCGACGACAAGATCCGTGCGGGCGACGTCGTCGTGCTGCGCTACCTCGGCCCGCAGGGCGGCCCGGGTATGCCGGAGATGCTCGCACCGACGTCGGCGATCATCGGCAAGGGCCTCGGCGAATCGGTCGGCCTCATCACGGACGGCCGCTTCTCGGGCGGCACGTGGGGGATGGTGGTCGGCCACGTCGCGCCGGAAGCGTTCGTCGGCGGCACGATCGCGCTCGTGCAGGAAGGCGATTCAATCACGATCGACGCGCACAAGCTGCTGCTGCAGCTGAACGTCGACGACGCCGAGCTGGCGCGCCGCCGCGCCGCGTGGAAGCAGCCGGCGCCGCGCTACACGCGCGGGGTGCTCGCGAAATATGCGGCGCTCGCCCGCCCGGCGAACAAGGGCGCGGTGACGGGCTGACGCACGGCAGCGCGCCGGCCCCGAAGCCGGCGCGCGCTGCGTGCGCGCATCGCAACGCGACGGCGGCGCCACGATGGCGCCACGGCGGGACGACAAAAAGCGACAAGACGAAGAAGGGGGCGCGACGTACTCGCGCCCCCTTTCCTTTATATAATGCGCGCACCGCCAAGCCGGACGCTGCGCCGGCGGAGACCAGCATGAACAGAACGACTTTGCGCCTGATGGCAATCGCGCTCGTTGCCGCGGCCGCAAACGCGCGCGCGCAACAGGCCGACGGCCTCGCGCTTGCGCAACGAAAGAACTGCATGGCCTGCCATGCGATCGACAAGACGTTGATGGGGCCGTCATTCCACGCGATCGCCGACAAATACGCGGCGCGCGGCGATGCCGCCGCCTATCTCGCGCAGACGATCGTCAAAGGCAGCGTCGGCGTGTGGGGCAACGTGCCGATGCCCGCGAACACGCAATTGACGAGCGCCGAAGCCGGCACGCTCGCGCACTGGATTCTGTCGCGCAAATAAGCCGCTCGCATCGAAACGCGCCGCCGGCCGCACAGGGCATCCCGTTGCGCGCGCAACGCGGCGACGCCGGCACGCTTCGCATCTCACACTACGCGTGACGAGCCACACACCAGATGATGGCGGGCAAGCCGGCCGGCTTGCCGTTATCCGCTATCGCGCTGCGTGGGCGCGTTGCGGCGCGCGAGCGCCGCGCCGACTTCCTCCGTCACCCAGCCGGCAACCTCCGTCTCGAGCGCGAGCGCGACCTCGCGCGCGATCTGGCCGACAAGCCAGCCCGCATGGTCGTGCAGCGCGTCACGACAACGCGCCTCGATGAGATCGCGGCCCTCTCCCGCCAGATAGCGGGTCATGCGGCCCTTCAGCCGCTCGGCGATCTGCCGCGCTTCGAGGTCCGCGGCGAACGACGGCGCGGCCTGCGCGACCTCGGGCACCGACGACGCCAGCGCGGCAGGCGGCTCGAGATCCGGCGCCGGATGCGCGGCGGGCAACTCGTCCGCGTACGTCACGCTCGCCGCGTAGGCGGTCGGCAGTTCGGCCGCGAGCGGATCGGGCGCGGGCATGAACGACGACTCCGCGCGCATCGGCGCGCTCGGCGAACCGACGGGCGCAAGCGCCGCATCGCGCGCCACGGGAGCCGCCACATCGTCCGCATCGAACTTGTCGGCCTCGCGGGCCTCGTGGACCTCATGGGCCCGAGTCCCGGCGGCGGGCTCGCCCGAGTCCGCACGCTCCGCGACGGACGACCGCGCGAGCGCCGGATTGCCGGGCACGAGCACGTCGGTCAGCACGGGGATCGACGATTCGTTGGCTTCGACCACGTTGTCCTCCGTCCGCTCGGGCTAGCCGCCCTGCTTGTGATTGTTGAGCGCGTAACCACGGTCGCGGTAGAACCGGTACCGGTCGCGGCCGGCCGCGAGCTCGTCGGGCGCGTTGCCGACCACCTCGAGCAGGCGCTCGAAGCGCGCGAACTGCGCCGGCACCTGCGCGCCCAGGTTCAGCAGGATTCCGTGATGCGGCGCGCGCTCGAGATCCGCGGTCAGCACGATCGGCGTGCTCGCCGCATGCGCGTTGTCGACCGCGCAATGCGGAATGAAATCGAGCGGCGAGAACGTCCACAAACGCTCGTCGAGCGCGCGCAGCCGCGCGGGCTCCGCGCACACGACGACGGGCTGCCCCGCCTGATACGCCTTGCGCAGCAGCCGGCACGCGTATGCGAGCGAATCGCCGACGTTCGTATGGAAATCGATCCGCGTCATCGCTCGCCGCGCCCTGCCGCGCCGTTTGCCGAACCTTGCGCCATCACGCGCCGGCGCGGTCGATCAGGAATTGCGCGAGAAGCGGCACGGGACGGCCCGTCGCCCCCTTCGCCGCGCCACTCTTCCACGCGGTGCCCGCGATGTCGAGGTGCGCCCACGGATAGTTTTCCGCGAAGCGCGACAGGAAGCACGCGGCCGTCACGCTGCCGGCCGGGCGTCCGCCGATGTTCGCGAGATCCGCGAAGTTCGACTTCAGCTGATCCTGATACTCGTCGTCGAGCGGCAGGCGCCACGCCGGGTCGCCCGCCTCGCGCGACGCGTCGAGCAGTTCGCCCGCGAGCGCGTCGTCCTTCGAGAAGAGGCCGGTGTTGTGATGGCCGAGCGCGATGATGCACGCGCCCGTCAGCGTCGCGACGTCGATCACCGCGGCCGGCTTGAAGCGCTCCGCGTACGTGAGCGCGTCGCACAGGATGAGACGGCCTTCCGCGTCGGTGTTGAGCACCTCGATCGTCAGGCCCTTCATGCTCGTGACGATATCGCCCGGCTTGTTCGCGTTGCCGGCCGGCATGTTCTCGCAGGTCGGCACGATCGCGACGACATTGATCTTCAGGCCCATTTCGGCGACCGCGCGGATCGTGCCGAGCACCGAGCCCGCGCCGCACATGTCGTACTTCATCTCGTCCATGCCCTCGCCCGGCTTCAGCGAAATGCCGCCCGAGTCGAACGTGATGCCCTTGCCGACGAGCACGACGGGCGCCGCCTTCGCAGCCGCGCCCTGATAGTGCAGCACGATGAACTGCGGCGGCTCGACCGAGCCCTTCGCCACCGACAGGAACGAGCTCATCTTGAGCGCCTGGATCTGCTTGAGGCCGAGCACGTCGGCTTTCAGGCCCCAGTCCTTCGCGAGCTTCTTCGCGGTGTTCGCGAGGTAGGTCGGCGTGCAGACGTTGCCCGGCAGATTGCCGAGGTCGCGCGTGAGGTCCATCCCGTTCGCGAGCGCGACCGCCTGCTTCGCGGCGATCTTCGCTGCCTTCTCGTCGGCCGGATCGACGCTGAACACGATGCGCTTGAGCGCCGGCGCGCTCGCGTCCGGCTTGCTCTTCATCTGCGTGAACTTGTACGTCTCATTGCGCAGCGCGAGAATCGCCGCGCGCACGCCCCAGTCGGACGCGCGCTCGGGCACGGGCAACTGCGCGAGCGTGAAGGTGACCTGGACCACTTTCGTGCCGAGCAGCGCGCGCCAGGCGGCCTTCACCGCGTCGTTGTAGGCTTTCTGGCTGAAAGCATCCTGCTTGCCCAGGCCGACGAGCAGCACGCGCGACGCGCCGATTCCCGAAACCTCGTGCAAAAACAAGGTCTTGCCGAGCTTGCCGTCGATGTCGCCCGCCTTGATCACGCGCGAGACGAGGCCCTTCGCCGCTTCGTCGATGTCGAGCGCCGCGCCGGACAAGGTTTGCGCCTCGAACACGCCCAGCACGATGCAGTCCGATTTCCCCGTCAGGAAACCCTTCGCCGAGCCTTTGCTCCAATCACAGCCTTTTATGCTAAAGTCCATCGCGCTTGTCCTCGGATAAAATCTGGGCTAAGGATGAAAGCCGCAATTATCCGCTATTTTTCCCGTGCGGCGTGAGCGCCCCCCACTCGTGCGCTGTTTCCCGCCCTCTTCGCATCAATAATGATCTTCGAACGCTCCCTCCAGCGCGAGCTTGCGTATACCGCCGGCGCCGTCTTCATGGTGCTGCTCACGATCATGCTGACGTCGATGATGATCCGCATCGTCGGCTACGCCGCGTCCGGCGAGGTGAATCCGAAGGACGTGCTGGTCCTGATCGGCCTCACCGTGATCGGCTATCTCGCGATGATCCTCGTCGGCACGCTGTTCGTGTCGATCCTGTTCGTGCTCACGCGCTGGTACAAGGATTCCGAGATGGTCGTCTGGCTCGCGTCCGGCGTGAGCCTCACGCGGCTCATCAAGCCGATCGGCGTGTTCGCGACGCCGATCGTGATCCTGATCGCCTTCTTCGCGTTCGTCGGCTGGCCGTGGTCGAACCAGCAGAGCAAGCTCATCAAGGCGCGCTTCCAGCAGCGCGACGAGGTGTCGCTCCTCGCGCCCGGCCAGTTCCGCGAGTCCGCGGCGAACCACCGCGTGTTCTTCATCGAGAAGATGTCGCCCGACCAGGCGAAGGTGCAGAACGTGTTTGTCACGACGACCGAGCACGGCAAGGTGAACGTCGTCGTGTCGCAGACGGGCCACACCGAGACGATGAAGAACGGCGACCGCTTCATCGTGCTCGAGAACGGCCGCCGCTACGACGGCGTGCCCGGCCAGCCGAACTTCAAGATCATGGAGTTCGAGCGCTACGGCGTGAAGATCCAGAGCAAGCAGGTCGTCAGCCAGCCGACGACCACCGGCACGTCGACGCCCGATCTGCTGCGCAACCCGACCAACCAGAACCTCGCCGAATTCGCGTGGCGCGCCGGGCTGCCGCTCATCGCGATCAACCTGATGATCCTCGCGATCCCGCTCGCCTATCAGAACCCGCGCCGCGGGCGGACCGTGAACCTCGTGATGGCCGTGCTGATCTACCTCACCTATTCGAATCTGCTGAACGTCGTCCAGTCGCAAATGGAGCGGGGCAAGATTCCGTTCGGCCTCGGGCTCATCGGGCTGCACGCGATCATCGCCGGAGTCGTCGCGTTCCTGTTCTGGCTGCGCGTGCGCAACCGGCCCCTCTTCTCGCGCGCCGCGTTCGGCCGCTCGCAGGGGGCCTGACCGATGCGTCTCTACGAGAAGTACTTCGCGCGGCAGATCTACGTCACGTTCATCTTCGTGCTGTTCGCGTTCTCAGGGCTGTTCTTCTTCTTCGATCTGATCAGCGAGCTGAACTCGGTCGGCCACGGCAACTACAAGTTCGGCTACGCGGTGCTGCGCGTCGCGCTGCAGGCGCCGTCGCGCTTCTATGAGATCATTCCGGTCGCCGCGCTGATCAGCGCGATCTACGTATTCGCGCAGATGGCCGCGAACTCGGAATTCACGATCTTCCGCGTGTCCGGCCTCGCGACGAACCAGGCGCTGCGCTCGCTCGTGAAGATCGGCGTGCCGATCGTCATCGCGACCTACCTGATCGGCGAATTCATCGGCCCGTACTCGGATCAGTTGTCCGAGCGCGTGCGGCTCGAGGCGCTCGGCTCGTCGGTGTCGACAAACTTCGCATCGGGCGTCTGGGTGAAGGACACGCTGACCGCGCGCGACAACGGCGAGCCCGTCACACGCTTCGTCAACGTCGGCACGCTGTCGCCCGACTCGACGATCAGCGACGTGCGCATCTACGAATTCGATTCCAAATTCAACCTGCAGAACGTGCGGATCGCGAAGAGCGGCCGCTATCAGCCGCCCGGCCACTGGCTGCTGACCGACGTCACCGACACGCAGCTCACGAACCTCGCGGGCAACGGCGCGACGGCGCCCAACGATACGCTCAACCCCGTGTATCGCGCGCAACAGGTCACGCTGCCGCAGTATTCGCTGCGCTCGGACCTGACGCCGCAGATCCTGTCGGTGCTGCTCGTGTCGCCCGAGCGGATGTCGCTTTTCAATCTGTTCCGCTACATCCAGCACCTGAAGGAGAACCAGCAGGACACGCAGCGCTACGACATCGCGCTGTGGCGCAAGCTGCTGTATCCGTTCGCGGTGTTCGTGATGCTCGTGCTGTCGCTGCCGTTCGCGTATCTGCATACCCGCGCGGGCGTCGTCGGCGTGAAGGTGTTCGGCGGGATCATGCTCGGCATGAGCTTTCAGCTCTTCAACACGCTGTTCTCGCACATCGGCACGCTGAACACGTGGCCCGCGCCGCTCACCGCCGCGCTGCCCGGCTGCATCTATCTCGCGCTCGGCCTCTTCGCGCTGAAGTGGGTCGATCGGCACTGAGCGCATACGCGCATCATCGGAGGGCGCGATGAATCGACACGGAATCGTCCTTTTCGGCCACGGCGCGCGCGACGCGCGCTGGGCCGAGCCGTTCGAGCGCCTCGCGGCGAAGCTGCGCGCGGCGCGCGGCGCCGATGCGAGCGTCGCGCTCGCGTTTCTCGAATTGATGCAGCCGTCACTCGTCGAGGCGACGGCCGCACTCGCCGCGCAAGGCTGCGACGTGATCACCGTGATTCCGGTGTTCTTCGGCGAGGGCGGCCACGTTCGACGCGACCTGCCGCAACTGATCGACGCGTGCCGCGCCGCGTATCCGGCCATCGACATTCGCTGCGCGACCGCGGTCGGCGAGGACGATGCGGTGCTCGATGCGATCGTCGCGTACTGCATGCGCACGAGCGCGCCCCCCGCGCATTGACCGCTCGCCGCTCGCGGCAGCCCTGGGCGACGGCATAAAAAAACGCCGGCTCATCGCCGGCGCATCGTTCGTTTCGCGCCTATCGCGCGATTCAGTCGTATCTTCCGCCCGTGTCGCGCCGCCCGCCCGGCTCGCGCGCGCTTCCCGCGCCGAAGGCCGCGCGCCGTGTGCGGGCGAGCCGCTTCGCCGGCACACCCGGGCACGCCGCATCAAGCCGCGTTGCGCATCCCTCGCCTGTTCGGTTCGTCGCGCGACGCCTCGTCCGCAAGCTGCGGCGCACGCTCGGCGAACGCGTCGCCGATCATCAGCAGGCTCGGCTGCGCCGGATCGAGCCACGCCTGCGCCGCCCCCGCCGCCATTTCGGCGAGCGTGAGCGTGAGCATGCGCTCGCGCGGCGTGCTGCACGCCTCGACGATCGCCACGGGCGTCGCGCCCGCGCGGCCCGCGTTGATCAGTTGCTGCGCGATTCCGGGCGCGCTGTCGCGGCCCATGTAGTAGACGAGCGAATCCGCGTTCACCTGCTCGCGAATCTCGTCGCTGCCGGGCGCGCGGCTCTTCGTCGCGAACGCGACGCTGCGCGCGACGCCGCGCAGCGTCAGCGAGCGCTTGAGCGCCGCGGCGCTCGCGAGCGCCGCAGTGATGCCCGGCACGACTTCGTAATCGATCCCGGCCGCTTCGAGCGCACGCATTTCCTCGTCCGCGCGGCCGAACAGCATCGGATCGCCCCCCTTCAGCCGCACGACGACCGCGTGTTCGCGCGCCGCGTCGACGATCTGCTTGTTGATGAAGTGCTGCGCGGTCGAGCGCTGCCCGCAACGCTTGCCGACCGCGATCCTGCGCGCGCGCCGTGCGTAGTCGAGCATCGCGGGCTCGATGAGCGCATCGTGCAGCACGACGTCGGCTTCGGCGAGCAGGCGCGCGCCGCGCACCGTGATGAGGTCCGCCGCGCCCGGCCCCGCGCCGATCAGATACACCTTACCCATTTGCATCGATCCCCTTCGTGCACGTGTGCCGGCGGGCGCCGCCGATGCGGCGCGCGACGTCACGCGGAAAACGCACGAATCATACCCGCTGCGACCGTGTGATGGGTCGCCTCGTCGATCAGCACGAACGCGCCCGTGCCCGGATGCGCATCGTACGTGTCGCAGACGATCGGCTTTTGCAGCGTCAACGCGACGCGGCCGATATCGTTCATCTTCAGATCGTGGCGATCGGTTGCGTGCGACAGCGTGTGCACGTCGAGCACCTGCTTGACCGCGCCGACCTTCGTGAACACGGTGTTCGTCGTTTGCTTGAGCAAATACTTGCGCTGCGGCGAAAGCGGCGTCTCGTCGAACCAGCAGAGATCCGCCTCGAGCTTCTTCGCCGGTTCGACGGGCTGCGCGCGCGGCACGAACGTGTCGCCGCGCGACACGTCGACGTCCTCGGCAAGACGAATCGTCACCGCCTGGCCCGCGAACGCGTGATCGACGGCCGCCGTGCCGCCCGGCACCGGCGCGATGATCTCGGCGACCGTCGCCGTGCGGTTCGACGGCAGCACGGCGATCTCGTCGCCCACCTTCACCTCGCCCGCCTCGATGCGGCCCATGTAGCCGCGGAAATCGTCGGCCGAGCTGCCGTCCTGGCGCGCGACCCACTGCACCGGGAAGCGCAGCGCGTCATGCGCCTGCGTCTCGACGGGCAGCGTCTCCAGCACGTTCAGGAGCGGCTCGCCCGCGTACCACGGCATCCGCTCGCTCGCCGCGACGATGTTGTCGCCCTTCAGCGCCGATACCGGCACGAAGCGCACGTTCGCCAGGCCGAGCTGCTGCGCGAGCTTCACGTACGCGTCGCGAATCTCGTTGAAGCGCGTCTCGCTGTAGTCGACGAGATCCATCTTGTTGATCGCGACGATCACGTGCTGCAGACCGAGCAGCTTCACGATCGCGCTGTGGCGCTTGGTCTGCGGCAGCAGTTGCGCGGCGCCGTCTTCGAACGTCACGCGCGTCGCGTCGACCAGGATGATCGCCGCGTGCGCGGTCGACGCGCCCGTCACCATGTTGCGCGTGTACTGCTCGTGGCCCGGCGTGTCGGCAATGATGAACTTGCGCTTCGCGGTCGCGAAGTAGCGGTACGCGACGTCGATCGTGATGCCCTGCTCGCGCTCGGCCTCGAGGCCGTCGGTGAGCAGCGCGAGGTCGAGCTCGTCGCCGACCGTGCGCTTGTTCTTCGCGCGCGACAGCGCGGAAAGCTGATCGGACAGCACCGCCTTGCTGTCGTACAGCAGCCGCCCGATCAGCGTGCTCTTGCCGTCGTCCACGCTGCCCGCCGTGATGAACCGCAGTACGCCGAGGTCTTCGTTGTTCTCGATGATGCTCATGATGGATATGTCCTCGCGTGCGTCAGAAATAGCCCTGCTTCTTGCGCTGCTCCATCGCGGCCTCCGACGCCTGGTCGTCCATCCGCGTCGCCCCGCGCTCCGTGATCTCCGTCACCGCCGTCTCCGCGATGATCTTCTCCACGTCGTCGGCGTCGCTCTCGACCGGGCACGTGCACGAGATGTCGCCCACCGTGCGGAACCGCACCAGCGCCTGCTCGCTCGTCTCGCCCTCGCGCATCGGCGTGAGCGGCGTCACCGGCACGAGCAGCCCGTTGCGCCGCACGATCTCCCGGCGGTGCGCGTAGTAGATCGACGGCAGCTCCAGCCGCTCGCGCGCGATGTACTGCCACACGTCGAGCTCCGTCCAGTTCGAGATCGGGAACACGCGCAGGTGCTCGCCCCGGTGCAGCCGCGCGTTGTACAGGCTCCACAGCTCCGGGCGCTGCGCCTTCGGGTCCCACTGGCCGAATTCGTCCCGAAACGAGAAAATCCGCTCCTTCGCGCGCGCCTTCTCCTCGTCGCGCCGCGCGCCGCCGATCATCGCCGTGTAGCCGTGCCGCTCGATCGTCTCGAGCAGCGTGACCGCCTGCGCGGCGTTGCGCGAATCCGTCTCGCGGCGCAGCACCACCGTGCCGCGCGCAATCGAATCCTCGACGTGGCCCACCACCAGCTGCGCGCCGATCTCCTTCGCGCGGCGGTCCCGAAAGTCGATCACCTCGTCGTAGTTGTGGCCCGTGTCGATATGCACGAGCGGAAACGGCAGCGTGGTCTTGCGGTTCGCGCCGAGCCCGAACGCCTTCAGCGCGAGATGCAGCACGACGACCGAATCCTTGCCGCCCGAGAACAGCAGCGCCGGCTTGCTGCATTCCGCGACGAGCTCGCGCAGGATGTGGATCGACTCGGCCTCGAGCCAGTCGAGATGGCCCATCCGGCCCGACGACGCGCCGGCGGACGGGGCAAAAGCGGATTGTTCGAGCGTCGTGCTCATGATTACGGTCCTTGTCTGGGTTCGTGCCGCCGGGCTTGCCGGCGGCGCAATCTGACTATCTTATTATGTGCCGGGCCCGGATCAGGCGGAAGCCGATTCGGCTCCGGCCGACGGCACCGGCGCGATCGTGATGTGCAGCCCGCACTCCTTCGTGTCGCGCGACTCCCACCACCAGCGGCCCGCGCGGCTGTCCTCGCCGGGACGGATCGCGCGCGTGCACGGCTCGCAGCCGATGCTCGGATAGCCGCGCGCGTGCAACGGATTGACCGGCACGTCGAACGCCTTCAGGTAAGCCCACACGTCGCTTTCGGTCCAGTCGGCGAGCGGGTTGTACTTCGCGATTCCGCGCGCGGCGTCGCGCTCCTCTTCGTGAAGCTCCGCGCGCGTGACCGACTGCTCGCGCCGCTGGCCCGTCACCCACGCGTCGACGCCCGCGAGCGCGCGGTTCAGCGGCTCGACCTTGCGGATCTCGCAGCAGCGCTTGCGTAGCTCGACGCTTTCGTAGAACGCATTCAGGCCGTGCTCGGAGACATATGCGTCGATCGCGTCCTGCCTCGGATGGAACTGCTCGATCTCGTAGCCGTAGCGCTCGCGCACGCGCTCGATCATGCCGAGCGTCTCCGCATGCAGGCGGCCCGTATTCAGCGAAAAGACCCCGATCGCGACGCCCTTCGACAGGATCGCATGCGTGATCAGCATGTCCTCGGCAGCGAGGCTGCTCGCGAGCTTGACCTCCGGATGACGCTCGGCGATCCGCGCGAGCAGCGCGTCGAGCCGCTCGATCTTTCCGGCGAGCGCCGGGCTCAGCAACGTTGCGTCGGCGGCGCTCATGCGCTCACCTTCGCTTCGGCCGCCGCCGCGCGGCGGCGGAACAGCGGCGCCGGCTCGTCGAATGCGCTCTGGTAGCGCTGCGAGAACTCGCCGAACGCGTTCAGCGCGTCGTGGATGTTCTTGTCCGCGCGCACCGCGAACGCATCGAAGCCGCAACGCGACATGTAAAGGAGCTGATCGCGCAGCACGTCGCCGATCGCGCGCAACTCGCCCTTCCAGCCATGACGCTCGCGCAGCAGGCGCGCGATACTGTAGCCGCGGCCGTCCGCGAAGCGCGGAAATTCGACGCCGATCACCGCGATGCGGCCGAAGTCCGCGGCGAGATCGGCGGGCTCGCTGTCGGGCGCGAGCCACACGCCGAGCTCTTCCTTCGCCTTCGTGGCGACGAGCGCGTCGCGCGCCGCCTGCCACAGCGCGAGCGGCACGAGCACCTTGCCGGCGGGCAGCGCGTCGAGCGCGGGCAGCGTGCCGTCTTCGGCCGCGCGCACGACCTGCCACGCGTCGTCGATCACTTCGCGATTCTTGATAATCAAAGCCATCTGCAGATTCCTCTACGCTGGGTTACGCGTGCGCGGTCTGGCGCGCCGCGTAGACGCGCTCCTTGAACGGCGCGATGCCGATGCGATCGTACGTGTCGATGAAGCGCTCGCCGTCGATGCGCGACTCGACGAACGTGTCGATCAGCTTCGAGATCACGTCGGGCACCTCCTCCGCGGAGAACGACGGGCCGATCACGCGGCCGAGGCGCGCGCCGCCCGCGCCCGTGCCCTGCTCGCCGCCGAGCGACACCTGATACCACTCGGCGCCGTCCTTGTCGACGCCGAGAATGCCGATGTTGCCGACGTGGTGGTGTCCGCACGAGTTCATGCAGCCCGAGATGTTGAGCGACACGTCGCCCAGGTCGTACACGTAGTCGAGATCGTCGAAGCGCTGCTGGATCGCGAGCGCGATCGGAATCGACTTCGCGTTCGCGAGCGAGCAGAAGTCGCCGCCCGGGCACGCGATGATGTCGGTCAGCAGGCCGACGTTCGGCGTCGCGAAGCCGGCCGCCTTCGCCTTTTCCCATACCGCGAACAGATCGCGCTTCTTCACGTTCGCGAGAATCAGGTTCTGCTCGTGCGACACGCGCAGCTCGCCGAACGAATAGGCGTCGGCCCAGTCGGCGACCTGCTCCATCTGCTCGGCGCTCGCGTCGCCGGGCGCGACGCGATGGTTCTTCAGCGAAAGCGTGACGGCGGCGTACCCCGGCACCTTGTGCGGCGCGACGTTGCGCTCGACCCAGCGCGCGAACGCGCGGTTCTCGAGCAGATGCTGCTCGAACGACGCGTCGGTGTCGGCGAGCTTCTCGTAGGCGGGCGGCTGGAAGAACTGCGACACGCGGTCGACTTCGGCTTGCGTGAGCGTCGACGGGCCGTCCTTCAGATGCTGCCATTCCTCTTCGACCATCTGCGAGAACTTCGCAGGCGACAGCGCCTTCACGAGGATCTTGATCCGCGCCTTGAACAGGTTGTCGCGGCGGCCGAAGCGGTTGTAGACGCGCAGCGCCGCCTCGCAATAGGTGAGGAGGTGCTGCCACGGCAGGTTCTCGCGGATAATCGCGCCGACGATCGGCGTGCGGCCGAGGCCGCCGCCCGCGAGGATGCTAGCGACCACTTCGCCCGCCTCGTTCTTCTTCAGGTAGACGCCGAGATCGTGGATCTGCACGGCCGCGCGGTCTGCCTTCGAGCCGGACACGGCGATCTTGAACTTGCGCGGCAGCCACGCGAATTCGGGATGGAACGTCGACCATTGGCGCAGGATCTCGGCCCACGGACGCGGATCGATCTCCTCATCCTGAGCCACGCCCGCGAACTGGTCGGCGGTGATGTTGCGGATGCAGTTGCCGGACGTCTGGATCGCGTGCATCTGCACCGACGCGAGCTTCGCGAGGATCTCGGGCGTTTCCTCGAGCTTCACCCAGTTGTACTGGATGTTCGAGCGCGTCGAGAAGTGGCCGTAGCCGCGATCGTGCTCGCGCGCGATGCGTGCGAGCATGCGCAACTGGACGCTGCGGAGATTGCCGTAGGGAATCGCGATGCGGTGCATGTACGCGTGGCGCTGCATGTACAGGCCGTTCTGCAGCCGCAACGGACGGAACTCGTCCTCGCTCAATTCGCCGGACAAGCGGCGGCGGACCTGGTCGCGGTACTGCGCGACGCGCTCGTCGACGATCGTCTGATCGTACTGGTCGTACTGGTACATTCGGGGACCCCAGGGTTTGCTCGATATGACCGCGCGGCGTCCTAGCCACGCCGCGCCCGAATCCTGCACCGTCCGCGCCGAGTCGGCCATCCGCCCGGCCGGTCATGTGCAAATGACGATTACAGATATCCATATTTGAAAAACACGGGGCAATCGTAATAAACTCCCCTTATATTTCAAACGACTAAAAAATTCTGTTGATATGCGGAAGGGTTATAAATGAACCTGCACCAATTTCGCTTCGTGCGCGAGGCCGTCCGGCAGAATTTCAATCTCACGGAAGCCGCGAAAGCGCTGTACACGTCGCAGCCGGGGGTATCGAAAGCCATCATCGAGCTTGAGGACGAACTCGGCGTCGAGATCTTCACGCGCCACGGCAAACGCGTGCGCTCCCTGACCGAACCGGGGAGGATCATCCTCGCATCGGTCGAGCGGATCCTCCAGGAGGTCGAGAGCCTTAAAAGGGTCGGAAAGGACTACGCGGCGCAGGACCAGGGCAACCTGACGATCGCCGCGACGCACACGCAGGCCCGCTACTCGCTGCCGGCCGCGATCGCCGAGTTCAAGAAACGCTTCCCGAAGGTGCATCTGTCGATCCTGCAGGGCAGCCCGACGCAGGTCGCCGAAATGGTGATCCACGATCAGGCGGACCTCGCGATCGCGACGGAGGCGATCGCCGACTACAAGGAACTCGTGTCGCTGCCCTGCTTCCAGTGGCACCACACGGCCGTCGTGCCGGCCGATCACCCGCTCCTCGAGCGCAAGCCGCTGTCGCTCGACGATCTCGCGCAGTTTCCGCTCATCACGTACGACGACGCGTTCGCGGGCCGCAAGAAGATCAACCAGGCGTTCGCGCTGCATCGCCTCACGCCCGACATCGTGCTCGAGGCGATCGACGCGGACGTGATCAAGACCTACGTCGAGCTCGGGCTCGGCGTCGGCATCTTGGCCGACGTCGCGTTCAACCCGGAGCGCGACCGCAATCTGCGCGCGATTCCGGTCGGGCACCTGTTCGGCAGCAACGTGACGCGCGTCGCGCTCAAGCAGGGCGCGTATCTGCGCGGTTATATCTACACGCTCGTCGAGCTGCTGTCGCCGACGCTGAACCGCAAGCTCGTCGAGACTGCGCTCAAGGGCGAGGCCGAGACCTACGAGCTGTGACGCCGGGCCGCGCGCGCTGCCCGCCGGCCGGCCTTCCGGCGAAGCGGGCGACGCTCGCGTTCGTCGTCGCACGCGAGGCAAAATACGGGCGCGACCCGGTCACGCAGTTCGCGGGCGACGCAGCGGGCAGGCGTGATGCGCATCGTGACGCATGGCGCTTGATCTGTCTGAGCCAGGGAACCCTCGAACCATCCCATGTTCCGCATCGGCATGCGGGATGCTTGCCCGCAAGGGGGATTTCGGTAATAATTTGCGTTTTCGCCGCGCGCAATCGCATGTGCGGCGCAGGTTTGCCTAGGTGGTGAAATTGGTAGACGCAGGGGACTCAAAAATAGGTACTTTTACCTATGGTTAGCTTGGGTTCATCGTCCGCAAAGCCATGACAGACAAGGGTTTGTAGGAAATCTCGGCTCCTGAGCGAAAAGCCAGCTTTTCGAGCTAGGAGCCAATCAGGAGCCGGTACGGCGCGTACTGGCTCAAAGTAGGTCGCAGTAGGTAGTGCTGTAACATCGCGTCATGCCCGAGTGGTGAAATTGGTAGACGCAGGGGACTCAGACCAAATTTGAGCCCTCTCGAAGAAATTCTTGAGGTGAAGCCCGTCAAACTCGGTGAAGGCCCTGGACGATTCAGTCCGAGCTAATGCCGAGCCAAGCCCTCAGATCGAAAGATCCAAGGGAAGGTGTAGAGAGCAGACGGCGGGCACCTAAGGCAAGGCGGTAACACGCGGCGCTATGGTGAAGGCGTGCTCCAGACCACGAACGCCGCTTCTTCGGAAGCGTCGGCGGCGAAAGCCGAAGTGGGAAGAAAATCCCCCGCCGCAAGGCGTGCCGGTTCGATTCCGGCCTCGGGCACCAATTCAAGAAAAGCCGCCTCTGCTCATGCAGAGGCGGCTTTTTCTCGTTGGTAACCAGTCGATATCGATCGTCGCACGAAGGGACTACAATCCTGACGCACTCCGACCTGAAACGCCCGACCATCCACAAACTGACCGACCAAGTCCTAGCGAAGGTGCGCGAGGAGATGGGGGCAGTGTTGAAGAAACGCGACGCGCGTGCGCGACGTGCTGCCTCAGCAGCACGACGCCCCGCCGCAATGGGCAGGGGATGCGGTGGGCGGCGCCCAGTCCGCCTGCTGCGGCTTGCTGCGCGATGAGGTCAGGTCGAGTGTGCCGTTCTTGCGCTCGCCATATGAAATGAAACCCACGACATTAGGGAAGTCCGCATTAACTCCGATCAGCGCGACACAAATATACGCGGGCAAACAGAACACCTACTTCCGAGCCCGATGACCTGACGTGGGTGGACATCGAGTCATTCTGCTTCGACGCTTAAATCCTGACCCACGTGCGTGACAAAGCGAGTCTGTAAACGCATTTCCGTCGCATTGCCCGTGCCTTCGATCATGTGTATCAGCATGCGCATGGCTTCCTGCCCGATGCGCCGGGTCGGTTGCTCGACCACGGGTAGTGGCGGATCGAGAAAGGCCATCCACGGTAAATTGTCGAAGCTTACGATTTCCACGTCCGGCCCATAGCGCAAGCCTAGAACGTTCAGCGCCTGCATGGCCCCTTCGGTGATCCGATGGCTCGACGTCAGCAATGCCGTGGGGCGATCCGCACCCGTGAGCACTTTGATCGCCCCGTCGCGGCCGTTGTCCGCGCGTACGCCACCTGCGGCGATCCACTCCTGGCGGACCGGCAGGCCCGCCGCGGACATTGCGGCGCGAAAGCCCTTCAACCGTTCACGCGACGTCATCAGCCCCGCGCTGCCAACGATCGCGCCGATGCGCGTATGGCCGCGTGCGATCAGATACTCGACCGCGGTGCGCGCGCCTCGCACATTTTCGGACAGCACCGCGCCGCAGCCCGGAATCCGCAGCTCGCGATTGACCGCCACAATTGGAAACGTCTTCGGCAGCTCGGTGCGCAGGTAATCGTGCTCTCCCTCGCTCGGCGCAAGAATCAGCCCGTCGACGCGCCGCTCGAAGAATTGCCCTACCGCCTCGCGTTCGCGCACAATGTCTTCGGCCGTATTCGCGAGCAACACCGAATAACCCTTGTGTCTCGCCTCGGATTCGACGCCACTCGCCACCTCGGCAAAAAACACGTTTTCGATATCGGACACAATGAGGCCCACGACATTCGAGCGTTTCGATCGCAAACTGCCCGCCAGGCGGTTGGGGCGATAGCCTAGCCGACGGCAGACATCGAGCACCTTCTCGCGCGTTTCCGCGCTGATTTCATCGTATCCGTTGATGGCACGCGACACGGTCTGGTATGACACCTCGGCTTCGCGCGCCACGTCCTTCAGCGTCACCGTGTGCGAATGACTCTTGCGTCCCATGACTCTTTCCTGGTTATCCGCAGAACGATACCCGACTCCGATCTCGCCGCCAACCTGCGCCGGTCCGACGGCCAGTGCGCACCCGCTCCAGGATCACCGCGCCGCCGCAGCTTCGTCATGCCAGCGTGCCAACGACTTTCTCCAGCATCGCAAACGGCGCCACGCCGTAGCTGTCGCGCCATTGCCGGTAGAGGCCCGCGTCGCGCACCGCGCGCCGGAACGAATCGCGGTCCGGATCGACGAGGGTCACGCCTTGCGAACGTAGCCGTTGCTTGAGACCGCCCTCGCCGTTCGCGATGTCCGCGCGCGCGAACAGCGCGGCTTCGTTCAGGTACTGGGACGCGATCGCCTGAAGATCCTTCGGCAGACGCCGCCACGCGGCGCCATTCACGACCAGCTCGAACGGCGTCGGTTGATGGCTCGTTAGCGAAACAATCTTTGCGGCCTCATAGTATTTCGCGTTTTCGATCGTGACGAGCGGACCCTCCGCGCCATCGACGAGCCGCGTTTGCAGCGCGGTATAAACGTCGCCGCTCGGCACCGGTGTCGGCGCGGAACCAAGCGACTTGAACAGCGACTGGTCGATCGCGGCCGCCGGTACACGCAGCTTCAGGCCCTTCATGTCCGCCGCGCTGTGCACCAGCTTCTCACTCGTGAACAGATGACGGAAGCCGGCGTCCCATCCCTTCTCCATCACGTGCAGCCCGGTCTTGCGCTCAATTTCCGCGTGAATGGCGCGGCCGAATTCGCCGTCCATCGCGCGCCATAGCTCGTCATAGCCGGCGAACGCGAACGGTAGACCGGCGAGCGACGCGGCCGGCACGATGTTGCCCAGAATGATGTCGCCTTGCAGCGTCATCTCCAACGCGCCCGAACGTACCTGCGCGACCATCTGCGTATCGCTGCCGAGCTGGCTGTTCGGATAGATTTCGAGGACCATCCGGCCGCCCGACGCATTGGCGATCTTATCAGCCGCCTCCACCGCGCGAATGTGCTGCGGATGCGTAATCGGTTGGTCGTGTCCGAGCTTGTACGTGAATTCCGCGGCGCGCGCGGCGCGCGGTACAACGGTCACCGCGGCGATGCCCGCGACCACGCCCACGAAAGCTCTGCGATTCATGCTCATGATGTGTCTCCTCACCGTTCCGTAATTGTTCGTATCACACCCTCAAACCGCGACTGTGGACAACCACGGCACGGCGGCGATCACCACTAGCGCCGCCAGCAGCGCGCCGAGGTATGGCAGCATCGCGGTGGCGCCCCGATCCGGATCGCACTTGCCGACCGCGCATGCACCGTAGTAGCCGACGCCGATCGGCGGCGCGAACATGCCGATGCTCATTGACAGCACGACCACGATTGCATAGTGAATGCCGTCGATATGAAGCTGCAGCGCGATCGGAAACAGCAGCGGCCCGAACAGCACGATCGCGGGAATGCCTTCGAGTAGTGCTCCGAGTGTGATAAACAGCGCAATTGACAGCGCCATGAAGGTCACCTTGCCACCGGGCGCGTGCTCCAGCATCCGTGCAAGCGCACTGGCAAAGCCTGCCTGCGTCAGCGCCCAGCTCATCGCGGTCGCCATCGCGATCATCAGCATGATCGCCCCCGTGAGCACTGCGGTTTCACGCAGCATCGGATAGAGCTTGTGCCAATTGAACTCGCGATGCACGAGTATGCCGACCGCGAGCGTATACACGATGCCGACCGTGCTGACCTCGGTCGCGGTCGTGATGCCCTCGACAACGAAGTAACGGATCATGAACGGCAATACGAGCCCCGGCAAAGCGGCGAAGAATACGCGCCAGCGTCGCGCACCGTGACCACGTTCGAATACGGCGGTTGCGGGATGCACAGGCAAGGCTGCCGCGGCTCGTGACGTCGTCGTCGCGTCGGCGCGCTCGCTGCGCCGCCTCGCGCGCAGCAGCGTGACCGCGATCAGACCTAGCGACGCGACCACTGCCGGCATCAGCCCGCCGATGAACAAAGACTGGATCGACAGATTGCAGACCGTTCCGACGATGATCAGCACGAGGCTCGGCGGAATCAGCTCGGCCATCGCCGCCGACGTGGCGAGCAGCGCAATCATTTCGGCGCGCTGCTGTCCGCGCCGCTCCATTTCGGGAAAAAGCACCGGTGTCACTGCGGCCATGTCCGCGAGCTTCGATCCGGAAATACCAGAGACCAAAAACATCGCCGCCACCAGCACGACGTTCAGGCCGCCGCGCGTGCGACCGACAAACATCGCGATCAGTTCGACAAGCCGTCGCGCAATGCCGGTCGCCTCCAGCAGCAGCCCGAGCAGCACAAACATCGGAATCGCGAGCAGTACGAGGTTGGTCATGCCGTCTGTCATCTGACCGATCACGATGCTTAGCGGCACGTGCGTGACGACAAGAAGGTAGCCGACTGTCGCCGCGCCGAACGCGAATGCGATCGGCACACCGATCGCAATGGCGGCACCGAGCAGCACGACGAAATCGAGCACGAGATTCAGGTTGCCGAGTATCGCCATGGCATCGCGCGCAAGCCAGCCGCCACCGATCAGCGCAGCCAGCAGCGCGAGCGCGATGCACACGTGCGCGCGCCGGCTAGCGACAAGCCGCATGAACGCTGACATCGCGATGCAGAGGAACCCTACGATCACGCCGGCGAGATCGACGGTGCGCGGAATCTGTAGCGCCGGCATCATGTCGATCGCCTCCTGGCCGAAATAGCTCGTCGCGAAGAAGTCGCCATTGCCGAGTGCCGTCATCATCCGGTGCAGCGTCAGCTCGAACGGGCAAGCCGGATCGGACAGGAAGTTGGCGACACCGCGCAGCGTTTTGTCCCCGCCCGCGTAGAGCACATGCAGGATCGCGCCGACCAGCAGTGCGTGCGAGGTCTTCTCCCAATGGTTGCGCTTCTCCAGCGCACCTTCGGGATCGACCAGAATGTCCGCGATGTTCTGCACGTCACGCACTTCATGCGCGCCGCGCCGGACTTCGAGCAGCGGGTTGTAGGCGGCCGATTGGCGTCAGGTCAAGAGGCGGTCAAAGACCGTTATCGGCAGAAATATCGAGAAAAAAGCAAGATTTCGCGCAAAGGCGAACGAATGAAAAACGCCGCAAGCAAAGGCGCATTGCGGCGTATCAAGCTGGAAGATCGAAGTTTTAGATGAATCGGCAACGATTAGAACTTCGGCGCATCCTTCGGCGGGGTGTACGGCGCTTTGCCATTGCCCAGGAACTGCCGGTTCGTTGCCTCGGCCACGCGGTTGCAGAGTTCGTCGCCAAGTGTGACACGATCTTTCTTGCACTGCTGGCGCAGTTCCTTCAAGTGCTCGGGATTGGCTACGAGGGAATCCACCGTTTCGGTCGGCTTGGATTTGCCGCAGGCCGTCAGCAATGCAACGAGCAGAATCAGCATGATCGGTTTCACGGCGCTATTCCTCCCTCGCGTCGGGATCAAATGATACGACGGCCTTCTTTGCCGCAAGTGATTCAAGATTGCTTACTCGCTCAATGAAACGAGCCAGCACCTGCGACGGTTCATTGTCGGAACGCAGCAGATAGGTCGTGAGCATGGGAGCGCGTCCAGCCAGCGGCCGTGCGACGATACCCGGCTCTCTGCTGGCCACAATCTGCGAGGTGCCCGCCAGACCCAAGGCGAAGCCTGCTGACACTAAGGCCATCATCAAGTCGATGGATGCGACCCATTCGGCAACGATCGGCTCTCGATCCACGCGGCGCAGAATACGATCCACTTGGCGAGCAAAGCCCTCGCAGGCGTGTGGGTCGCCCAGTACCAACGGGTAGTGCAGCACTTCTTCCAGTGGCAAATATTTATGCGCCAGCAGCGGATGCCGAGCCGGCACCGCTACCATTAACGTTAGCCCCATACCTCGGCCATGTTGAACATCTTGCGGATGCAGGACAGAACCCGGTTGGCCGTGACCGGAATTTTCGCCAGATCGCGCATCAGAGTCGTTATATGTTGTCGGGTTACGTCGGGTACTTTGAGCTTGCCCAGCATCGGCACGATGAAACGGTCGATCTGGTCTTGGTAAGTATCAACGGTGCTCGGCTTGTTGCGAGGTCTGGAGTATTCCTCCATGAACTGGGTACACAACTCTTTGACGGTAGGCGACATACGCGCAGCCAGTTTCGCGGCACTCGGATCGTTGCCTTTCCGCACATCAGCCAGCCAGTCCTGCGCGATCGAGCGGGCCTGCTCGACGGTCAACTCGCCGAATTGGCCGATTTTCGGCTTGCGGCGCTCGCCCCAGTTCGTGCGGTACTGGAGCATGAAGACCTTGCGCCCGTGGGCGGTGACTTTGCAGAGAAATCCGGGGACAATGGTGTCCCGCAGTTCGTAATCTTTGCCGGTGACTTCAGCCGCATCAACAGCGGATTTTGTGAGCTTGATCTTGGCCATGACGCCTCCTAGTTCGAGATCGAACGCAGGAACCAGCCAGGAGCCACGGCATCGGAAAGTGTGCCGCAATCGGTCTGGTCTAGGCGTAAGGTTAGACGGGACTAACCTCTTGGAAAACCAAGCCCAGCAAGGCTTAGCAGGTTCCAGCGTAGTCCGATGCTATAGGAGGCTGCCAAACTCAAAATCCCCCGCCGCAAGGCGTGCCGGTTCGATTCCGGCCCTGGCACCAGTAACATCGAAGCATCGCGGCGGCGCCGTCGATGCTCACTACAGCACAGACCGACGACGGACATGCTCCGCTTCGTCGACCACTGCCATCGAGCCCCGACTGATCCAATCAGCACGGGGCTTTTTCATTTGCTTCGCCGGGTGCGGCTCCGCCGACGGGGCCAAGCCGTGCCACGCGGCGCACCCTTGCAACCCATCAAGGTAATGACGCACATCAAACGCCGCGCGCCTGCTCGCCTGCGGCCCGAATTGGTGTCTCTCCGGAAGAAATCGCCGGCTTACCCGCCAAAAGTTTCGCCGTACGCAAATATCTGGGACCGATACAGCACGGAACTATTACAATTCCCCTTCAAACGTATGATGAATGCAATAGATGCAAGGCATTGTTTTATCTCTTAAACACACGCTCTCGCTCGAAAACGTGCTGCTGGGATTGGGCGGTCTCGTCGCGGCAGGCGGCCTGGCGTACGCGATCCGGTCGATCCGGCGCTTCATGAAGATCGGCAACGACGAATAAGCCCTCGCTAACCGACGATTCGCGTCCGGCCGATCGGCACGGCGCATTCACCAGTCCATCCTCCGTGCCACGCGCCGCCGGACGCCCCCCGCCCGTCGCGCATCGCCTTTCTCCTCCCGATTGACCGCCGCTTGCGCGGACGCGCCCACAGCCGCTACCGCGCGCCGTCGTGCACGCCCTCGTCGTCGCTCACGACGACGAGCACTTCCGCCTGCGTCACGCCGACGCTGCGCATCCGGTGCGGAATCAACGCGTTGAAATACACCGAATCGCCCGTCTTCAGCTTGATCGTCTCGTTCGGGAACTCGATCTCGACACTCCCCTTGTGGACGAACAGCATCTCCTCGCCTTCGTGCTCGCGAAACGCCGAGCTCACGTAATCGCGCGGTGGATGCACGACGAACGGCAACAGCTTCTTCGGCGCGACGCCCGCCGCGATGCTCTCGTACGTGCGCGCACTCGCCGCGCTGCCCATCGGCGCGCGCTGCGCCGCCCGCGTGACCGTGATCAATTCGCGGTCCCGGCTCTCCGAGAACAGTTGCTCGACGTCGACCTGCAGCGCCTTCGACAGCTTCAGCGCAACCGCGATCGACGGCACGCTGAGGCCGCGCTCGACCTTCGACAAATAGCTCTTCGTGAGACCGGCCGCTTCGGCCAGCACGTCGAGCGTCCATCCCTTCTGCTTCCTCAGCAGCTTCAGGCGAATCGTCATGACGGCGAATGTCTTTTGAAAAACAGATTGTATCTCATGACACTTCGTGTCATATAATCGACCTTGTGTTTTGCGTGCGGCGCAGCGCCGCATCGCACACATCGCACATTCGTTCACGACTTGGAGGCTGCATGGTCGACACATTGAAGATGGGCAAGGCCGAGCTCGTCGCGCTCGCGCAGCGGCGGCTCGACAACGAAATCAAGGACAGCGGATGGACCGCGCGCGAAAAGCTCGCGCTCACGTGCCGGATTCTGTTCGACGACGGGCATGACTCCGGCCTCGCCGGGCAGATCACGTGCCGCGCCGACACGCCGAACACGTACTACACGCAGCGCCTCGGACTCGGTTTCGACGAGATCGCCGAATCGAACCTGCTGCAGGTCAATCAGGATATCGAAGTGATCGTCGGCCAGGGCATTCCGAACCCGGCGAACCGCTTCCACACATGGATCTATCGCGCGCGTCCGGACGTCAACTGCATCATCCACACGCATCCGGCGCACGTCGCCGCGCTATCGATGCTCGAGACGCCGCTCGTCGTGTCGCACATGGACACCTGTCCGCTCTACGACGATTGCGCGTTCCTGAAGGACTGGCCGGGCGTGCCCGTCGGCAACGAGGAAGGCGAGATCATCTCGAACGCGCTCGGCGCCAAGCGCGCGATCCTGCTGTCCCATCACGGCCAGCTCGTCGTCGGCAAGACGATCGAAGAGGCCTGCATGCTCGCGATCCTGATCGAGCGCGCGGCGCGGCTGCAACTGCTCGCGATGGCCGCGGGCGCGATCGAGCCGATTCCGCCCGCGCTCGCGACCGACGCGCGCGACTGGATCTCGACGCCCAAGCGCGACGCGGTGACGTTCGCGTACTACGCGCGCCGCGCGCTGCGCCATCACCCCGACTGCCTCGGCTGATCCGCCGAGGCGCCCGCGCGTCGGGCCGGCGACAAGCCGCCGACGCACCGACCACAACGAACATTCGGAGCACCCCAACTCATGTCCCACGCATTGCAAGGCATCATCGCCTACCCCGTCACGCCCTTCTCGCCCGACGGCCAAGTCGACACGGCCGCCCTCGGCGCGCTCGTCGAACGCCTGATCGCAAGCGGCGTGCACGGCATCGCGCCGCTCGGCAGCACGGGCGAGAGCGCCTATCTGTCCGACGCCGAATGGGAGGCCGTCGCGTCCGCCTCGATTCGCGCCGTCGACCGCCGCGTGCCGACCGTCGTCGGCATCTCCGATCTCACCACGGCGAACGCGGTGCGCCGCGCGAAATTCGCCGAGCAGGCGGGCGCGGACGCGGTCATGGTGCTGCCCGTGTCGTACTGGAAGCTCGACGACGAAGCGATCATCGGCCACTATCGCGCAATCGGCGACGCGATCGGCATTCCGATCATGCTGTACAACAACCCGGCGACGAGCGGCATCGACATGTCGCCCAAGCTGATCGCGCGCATTTTCCGCACGGTCGACAACGTGACGATGGTCAAGGAAAGCACGGGCGACATCAAACGCATGCACCGGCTCGCGCAACTGAGCGACGGCGCGATCCCGTTCTACAACGGCAGCAATCCGATGGCGCTCGCCGCGCTCGCGGCCGGCGCGGCCGGCTGGTGCACAGCCGCGCCGAACCTGAACGCGCGTCTGCCGCTCGCGCTGTACGAAGCGATGCGCGCGGGCGATCTCGACACGGCCCGCGCCGTCTTCCACCGGCAACTGCCGCTCTTGCAGTTCATCGTCGCGGACGGGCTGCCCGTCACGGTGAAGGCGGGGCTGCGGCTCGCGGGCTTCGACGCGGGCGAGCCGCGCAAGCCGCTGCGCCCGCTCGGCGAAGAGCGCACGCGCGAGCTCGCCGCGATTCTCGACGCGCTGCGCGACGCAGCGCACGCGTGAATGGAACGGCGCGCATGCATTCGCCGCACGCGAAACTCGATGCGCTGCTGATCGGCGCAACGCGGCCGCTCGCGGGCACGCCGCACGCGAGCGCGATCGACAAGCAACCGGTACGCGAGCGCCTATGGCTCGCACGCACGGGCTTCGCCGGCGACGAGCAGGCCGATCGCAAGCATCACGGCGGTCCGGACAAGGCGGTCCATCACTATGCGTTCGACCACTATCCGCTGTGGATCGCCGAGATCGGCCCGCGCGATGTGCTCGCTCGGCCCGGCGCATTCGGCGAGAACCTGTCGACGCGCGGCGTCACCGAGCGCGACGTGTGCCTCGGCGACGTCTTCACGCTCGGCGGCGCGACGCTGCAGGTGTCGCAATCGCGGCAGCCGTGCTGGAAGCTCAACGCACGCTTCGGATTCCAGAAGATGTCCGCGCGCGTGCAGCAGAGCGGGCGGACCGGCTGGTACTACCGCGTGCTCGACGAAGGCTGGGTGGAGCCCGACGGCGAGCTCGCGTTGCGCGAACGGCCGCATCCGCAATGGCCGCTGTCGTGCGTGCTCGACGTGCTGTACCGGCGCACGCTCGACGCCGGCGCGCTCGAAGCGCTGTCGCGCATCGATGCGCTGCCGCCGTCGTGGCGGCAATTGTTCGAGCGGCGGCTGAAGGCCGGCGCGGTCGAGGATTGGACGAAGCGGCTCGACGGATGAGATGAACGCGCGACGCAGCGGCGAAGCCGGCCGATCACCGGTCGACCGGCGATCCCCGGCGCGCGCAAGCGTTAGCGCCGAACGCGACGATCGCGTCGGCCACGCGCGCCGCCGCCTCGCGCTGCGGGAAATGACCGACGCCGTCGAGCACGGCGCGCTCATAGCGTCCGGCGAAGAAGCGCTCGCGCGCGGCGGAGCTGTCCGGATGATTGCAGGTGTCCGCGCCGCCATGCAGCACGAGCGACGGCACGGACAGCACGGGCGCGGGATTCAGACGCGCTTCGTCGCCGGCATATGCGGCATCGCCGTCCGCGAAGCCCCAGCGGTGCCGATACGAATGCAGCACGACGTCCGCCCAATCGGGCCCGCCGAACGCGTCGGCCGCTTCGTCGAAGTCCTCCGGCGCGTACCAGCCGGCCGGCGCCCACGTGTCCCACATCGTCCGCGCGAACGCGCGGCGATCGTCACGCACCGCCCGCTCGCCGCGCGGCGTCGCCATGAACCAGTGATACCAGTAATTGCGTGCCTGCTGCAGCGACAGCGACTGATTCGGATCGTTCGTCCCGTAACCGACCGACAGCATCACGAGCCCCGACGCCACCCGCTCGCGCAGCCCGCACGCGTTCGCGGCGGCCCGCGCGCCCCAGTCGTGTCCGACGAGCACCGGGCGTTCGAGCCGCAGCGCATCGACGAAATCGAGCAGATCGCGCCCAAGCGCCGCGAGTTGCCCGCTGCGCGGCGTCGCCGCGTCGCGAAAGCGGGTCGGCGCAAAGCCGCGCAGCGCGGGCGCGAGCACGCGATAGCCCGCGTCGGCGAGCGCCGGCGCGACCGCTTTCCAGCACGCGGGGCTATCCGGCCAGCCGTGCAGCAGCACGGCGGTGCGCGCCCCGTCCGGGTTCCATTCGAGATACGCGACGTCCAGCAGCGGGGTCGTCGCAAACAGATAGTCGGGCATCGGGGTCTCCGTCGAGCGTCAGGTCGGTGATGTCGATCGTAGCCCGAGCTCTCGTCACGATTCTCAAGGAATCGTCATCTATTATTCGACTATCTCGTTGAATGAGTGATCCATATGAATGCGCCGTCGGACTCGGCAGCAATGTCGCTCGACATCGTGCTGCTGCGCACTTTTCTCGAAGTCGCCGACAGCCGCGGCTTCGCGCCTGCCGCCGAGCGGCTCGCGCTCACGCCGTCGGCGGTCAGCGGGCACATCAAGCGGCTCGAGCAGGCAACGGGCGCCGTGCTGCTCGCCCGCACGACGCGGCGCGTCGAGCTCACGCACGCGGGCGAGACCCTTTATGCATACGCGCGCAACATCGTCGAGCTGGAACGCGAGGCGCGTGCGCGGCTGCGCGGCTCGCCGCTGCTCGGCCGGCTGCGCGTCGGCGCGTCGGAGGATTTCGCCGGCGCGTGGCTGCCGCAGGTGCTGCATGCGTTCGGCCGCCTGCATCCGCGCGCGACGATCGAGCTGAAGGTCGGCGTCACCGCGGATCTGCTGCGACAGCAAGCGTCGGGCCGCCTCGACGTCGTGTTCGGCAAGCACTGCAGCCGCATCGACGACAAAGCCGGCGAGCTGCTATGGGAAGAACCGCTCGTGTGGGCATTCGCGTCCGACGCCGCGCTCGACGCGAACGACGCGTTGCCGCTCGCGCTCTTTCCCGAGCCCTGCGTGTACCGCGAGGCGGCGCTCGCCGCGCTGAGCGACGCGTTGCGGCCATTTCGAATCGCATTCGAGAGCGGCAGCATGGCGGGCTGCGTATCGGCCGCGCTCGCGGGATTCGCCGTCACTGTCGTCGCGCGCAGCCAGTTGCGCGACGGCCTGCGCGAATGCGGGCCAAACGACGCGCTGCCCGCGCTGCCCGCCGCGCGCTTCCATGCGTTCGCGCATCGGCCGACGCCCGCCGGCGCCGCGCTGATCGAGGCGGTGCGCGAAACCGGACGCCGCCGCCGCTTCATGTCGACGCATTGACGCGCGGGCGCGAGCGAATGCGCAATCGATCGAGACGTCCGTCTCGCCATGAATCGCCAATACGCGGCGGCTGAAGCGGGATGAACGGTCGGCAACGAAGCGATGAAAATCGACGAGCACGGGAATAAGAAAATCCCGCGAGTTCGAAAACAAGCCGCGGATATACTAGGATTCATCCATTCAAAATCTCGTCCAAACGTCCATGCGCGAGGTCAATCGTTTCTCCGAGATGGCCGTATTCGTTCAGGTGATCGAGTCGTGCGGATTCTCCGCGGCGGGACGGCGGCTCGACATGACGCCGTCGGCGATCAGCAAGTTCGTTCAACGGCTCGAGACGCGGCTTGGCGTGCGCCTGTTGAATCGCACGACGCGCAAGCTGCAGCTCACGCCCGAAGGCGCCGCGTTCTACGAACGCTGCGTGCGCATCCTCGAAGACATCGCCGACGCCGAACGCGAAGCGACGCATGGCGCGATTCCGCAAGGACGCGTGCGGATCAATTCGCACGTGCCGTTCGGCAAGCATCATCTGATGCCGCTCGTGCCCGAGTTCCAGCGCCGCTACCCGGACATCACGCTCGACATCGTGCTGTCGGACGCGGCCGCCGGCCCGCTCGACGACCGCAGCGACATCGCGATCCGCTCCGGCTCGCTCGACGATTCGCGGCTCGTGATGCGCCGGCTCGGCGGCAGCCGGATGATCGTCGTCGGCTCGCCCGCGTATCTCGAGCTCAACGGCATGCCGGCGACGCCCGACGATCTCGATCGCCACAACTGCATCGGCCTGAGCGGCAACGCGAAGGCATGGCCGTTCGCCGCGACGGAAGGCCAGCGCCTGCTGCAGTGGGGCGGCAACCTGCTGCTCGGCGACAACGAAAGCATCCGCGAAGCCGCCGTCTCCGGGCTCGGGCTCGCGCGGCTCGCGCGCTTTCACGTCGACGCGGACCTCGACGCGGGGCGCCTCGTGCCGGTGCTCGAAGCATTCAATCCGGGCGACGAGGAGGAGATCAACGCGGTGTTCGTCGGGCCGAGCGAACACCTGCCGATGCGCGTGCATGCGCTACTCGAGTTCCTGAAGGAGCGGATACGGATCGGGCCGCGCGCCGCCGGCGATCGCAGCGACGCGCCGATGCTCGGCGCACGCGCCGTCGTCACGCGGCTGCGCTGAACGCGTCGCCGCCGATGCGCTCCGGCGTGTCGTCGCGCGGATGAACGTGCGTGCGCATGCGCACGCGATGCGCACCCAAAGCGCCGATCGCGCCAACCCGCGTCTGGGTCCGTTCGGCGGCGGAAAAACGACGAAAGGCTCGCCGCGCGCTGTCGGACACATTCACGGCCTCCCGCGCGCAAGCCGCATCGCACGCGCAGCCGCCAGACCGGAATGCGGCAAGCGCGCGCGATTGATTCGCGTCGGCGAATCTCACTGTCGCCTCGATGCTCGAGTGCGCGATTCCGTTTTCATTCGACCGTTTTCATATCGACGCGATGAAACGATTCGAATCGATCTGGAAGCATCGCTGCCACGCAACCGGCGCAGCGCCGAGCGGTCTCGAACGACGAATTGCGGCGAATCGGCAAAATCCCGTCCCGGCGCATGCCGCCGCGCATCGGAACACCGCGGCGGCCCTTCGCCCCGCGCTTATTTCACGGTGAAGGTATAGCGGCCCTGCGTGCGGTGGCCGTCGGTTGCGACCGCCACCCACTTGACCGTATACGCGCCGGCTTGCAGCGGCTTGAGCGCGACCGACATGCGCTTGCGATCGTGCGCGGCGACGACCGCCTTCGCGGCCTGGGCCGGCGCGCCGGCGGCGTCGACGACGACGATCGAGCTGAACGCGGGCTCGAGCGTCTCGGTGAAGTCGATCGACACGGCCTGAGGCGCGGCCACCGCGGCATTCGCGGGCGGATCAGTCTTTTCGGGTTTCGCGTGCGCGAACGCAACGCTCGACAGCGCGAGTGCGAGCGCGGCGGCGAGGCCGCGCCGCGCGACGGAAGTGATCGTCATGGTCATCGTTACCTTCGTTCGAACGAGCAATGGCGGTCGCGAGCGCGCGACCGCAGGCCCCGAGCTTAACAGCCCTCGCGCGGGCCTGCGCTCGGCCGCGCGCCGGCCGTTCGCCCGTTGCGCGTTCGATGCGCTTGGTACAATGCGCGCGCCATGGATCTCGAAAGCATTCTGTTCACGCAAGGCTTCGGGTCGCGCCGCCAATGCCGCGCGCTCGTCGAAGCGGGACGCGTCGCCGTCGGCGGCGCGACGTGCGCCGACGCGCACACGTCATTCGACACGGCCCGGCTCGTGTTCGAGGTCGACGGTGTCGCGTGGCCGTACCGCGCGCGCGCGTACGTCGCGCTCAACAAGCCGGCGGGCTACGAGTGCTCGCGCGAGCCGCAGCATCATGCGAGCGTGTTCAGCCTGCTGCCGCCGCAGTTCGCCGAGCGCGGCGTCCAATGCGTCGGCCGCCTCGATCAGGACACGACGGGCCTGCTGCTGCTGTCCGACGACGGCCAGTTCGTCCACGCGTACACATCGCCGAAACGCAAGGTGCCGAAGACCTACGTCGCGACGGTGCGCCACCCGCTCGACGACGCGCAGCTCGACGCGCTGCGCGCGGGCGTGCTGCTTCACGGCGAGCCGAAGCCGATCGCCGCGCTCGCCGCCGCCGCCCGAGGAGAACGACTCCTCGAAATGACGATCGCCGAAGGGAAATACCACCAGGTGAAGCGGATGGTCGCCGCCGCGAGCAATCGCGTCGACGCGTTGCATCGCTCGCGCATCGGCGGCTTCGCGCTGCCCGAGGATCTCGCCGAAGGCGCCTGGCGCTGGCTCGACGAGCGCGATCTCGCCGCATTGCGCGACACGGCAAAAACCCTATCAGGGTAAGCGAGAAGGGCCGCCACTCGGCTTCCCCAGCCATGCTGCCGCGCAGCATGGCAGCGTCATCAAGCCCCGCTATACTCGAAGCAAACCACAATACATTCCGGGTTTGGGGGACAGCATGACCATCGACAATCCGATCGAAATTTCGTCCGTGATGCTGGCGTTCGCGGCGCTTGGCGCGATCATCATCGGCGGGCTGCTCACCGCGATGCATCTGAAGCACAAATATCATCCGAATCTGATCGGCGCGCTGATCGGCGCGCTGCTGTGCTTCCTGCTGATCGAGGCGCTGCCGTCGATCACTTGACCGGGCGCGGCGCGGGCATGGTGCGCAGGAAGTCATCGACGCTCGGATAACGCAGCGCGATGCGCAATTCGCGCTTCATTCTCGCGTTCGCGAGCCGCCGCGACTCGCGCATGAACGACAGCAGCATCGGCTCGAGCTGCCGTTCCGCTTCGGCGCGCGCGATGCGCGGCGGGCTGCGCAGGCCGAACGCGCGCGCGACCCGCTCGAAATAGTCCCCCATCTTCAGCTCGGTGTCGTCGCTCGCATGAACGACCCGCGCGGGCTTGCCTCGCGCAGCGGCGCGCAGCAGGATCGACGCGAGATCGTCGGCATGGATATGGTTCGTATAGACGTCGTCGGCCTCGATCAAGGCCGGCGTCCCTTTCTCGAGCCGCGCGAGCGGCAGCCGGTTCGCCGCGTAGATGCCGGGAATCCGCACGATGCGCGCGGACAGCGCGCCGCGCGCGGTCGCACGGCGAAGCTGGCGCTCGGCCGACACGCGCCGCTGCGCGCGCGGATTCGCGGGCCGCACCGGACGCGTTTCGTCAACCCGCGCGCCGCCGCAATCGCCGTAGACGCCGCTCGTGCTCGCGTAGACGACGACGGGACGCGACGGGGCGTCGGGTACAATAGCCGATGCTTGAAAACGAGGCCGCGCCGATCTGGCGGCGGCCCACCCCGCGCGCAGCCTGCCGTATGCCGGCGCGAGCTGACGCGGCCGCCGCGGCGACGCGAGCGCGGCGACGAGCGCCTGCGTTCGGCGATCGACGTGGCCCGTGGCCTGCGGCGGCGCGAGGTGCAGCACGACATGCGCGACGCGCGCGATCCGCTCGAGCGTCGCGCGCGCGTCCAGATCGCCGACAACTGGCACGACGCCCGCCGCCCGAAGTTCGGCGCAGCGCGAACGCCGGCTCGTCAGCGCGATGACGCGCAGGTTCTCGTGCCGCGCGCGCAACTGCGCCGCGCAGCGCATGCCGACATCGCCGCAGCCGACGATCAATACGCGCGGCCGGCGCAGGATTCGTGTCGCAATCATGGTGTATCGGTTGATCCGTAGGAATGCATTGTAGCCGCCGTGCACGCGTTGCACGGTCCCCACTTTTTGTTCTCAACGACTTATGGCTTTTAACGTAACCCTCAAGCAAAGCGGCCGGCAGTTCCAGGTCGAGGCCGACGAAACCGTGCTCGCGGCGGCGCTGCGTCAGAACGTCCATCTGCCCTACGGCTGCAAGAACGGCGCGTGCGGATCGTGCAAGGGCACGATCGTGCAAGGCCAGTTCGAGCAGGGGCCGCATTCCGCATCGGCGCTGTCGAACGACGAGCGCACGCGCGGCCTCGCGCTCCTGTGCTGCTCGAAGCCGCAGAGCGACCTCGAAGTCGATGTGCGCGAGATCGCGGGCGTCGACGGCGTCCAGGTGAAGAAGCTGCCGTGCCGCGTCGCCGCGCTCGAGCGCCGCGCGGACGACGTGATCGTGCTGAGGCTGCAGTTGCCCGCGAACGAGCGCCTGCAGTATCTGGCCGGCCAGTACATCGAGTTCATCCTGAAGGACGGCACGCGCCGCAGCTATTCGATGGCGACCGCGCCGCACGAGGAAGGGCCGATCGAGCTGCACATCCGCCACATGCCGGGCGGCAAATTCACCGACCACGTGTTCGGCGCGATGAAGGAGCGCGACATCCTGCGCTTCGAGGGCCCGCTCGGCACGTTCTTCCTGCGCGAAGATTCGGACAAGCCGATCGTGCTGCTCGCCTCCGGCACGGGCTTCGCGCCGATCAAGGCGATCATCGAGCACGCGCACCACGTGAAGCTCGCGCGCCCGATGACGCTCTATTGGGGCGCGCGCCGCAAGAAAGATCTGTATCTGCTCGACGCCGCCGAGCAATGGGCGAAGGAAATCCCGAACTTCAAGTTCGTGCCGGTGCTCTCCGAGCCCGACGCGAGCGACGCATGGACCGGCCGCACGGGCTTCGTGCACCGCGCGGTGATCGAGGATCTGCCCGATCTGTCCGGCCACCAGGTGTACGCATGCGGCGCGCCGGTGATGGTCGAATCCGCGCAGCGCGACTTCACGCAACATCATGGCCTGCCCGCCGACGAGTTCTACGCGGACTCGTTTACGAGCGCCGCGGACCTCGCGCATCCGGTCTGAACGCCGCGCGGCCCCGGAAAAACCGCCGCGACACGGAATTGTCGCGTCGCAGCGGTTTACTTGGGGCCGCGTGATGCCTTATGCTTGCGCACATGAACCGCTTCCAGTCCGCTTCCCGACGTCGCCGCTCGCCGCTCCGCACGGATGCCGCCGGCTCGTCACGGACTCGCGCGTAACCGCTTCCCCGTTACGCAAAAGCTGTTCGAACCACCAAGCCACGGCATCCCGTGGCTTTTTTTATTGTCCTTTCGCCGCCCCCCCGCTGGAGCCTGCCGTTATGCCGCTGAACGACTACCCGATCGACTCGCTGATGTACATCACGAACCGCCCCGACATCGTGTTCACGCACGGCAAGGGCTCGTGGCTCTACGACCACACCGGCAAGCGCTACCTGGATTTCATCCAGGGCTGGGCGGTCAACTGCCTCGGCCACTGCAACGACGGCCTCGTCCAGGCGCTGCAGGCGCAGGCCGAAAAGCTGCTGAACCCGTCGCCCGCGTTCTACAACGAACCGATGGCGAAACTCGCGGGCCTCCTCACGCAGCACAGCGTGTTCGACAAGGTGTTCTTCGCGAACAGCGGCGCCGAGGCGAACGAGGGCGCGATCAAGCTGGCTCGCAAATGGGGCCGCAAGTTCAGGAACAGCGCGTACGAGATCATCACGTTCGACCACAGCTTCCACGGCCGCACGCTCGCGACGATGTCGGCGAGCGGCAAGGCCGGCTGGGACACGATCTACGCGCCGCAAGTGCCGGGCTTCCCGAAGGCCGAGATCAACAACATCAACTCGGTCGAGCGGCTGATCAACGACAAGACCGTCGCCGTGATGCTCGAGCCGATCCAGGGCGAAGGCGGCGTGATCCCGGCGACGCGCGAATTCATGCAACAGTTGCGCGCGCTGACGAAGCAGCACGACCTGCTGCTCATCGTCGACGAAGTGCAAAGCGGCTGTGGTCGCGCCGGCACGCTGTTCGCGTACGAGCTCGCCGGCATCGAGCCGGACATCATGACGCTCGGCAAGGGCATCGGCGGCGGCGTGCCGCTCGCGGCGCTGCTGTCGAAGGCGGACGTCGCGGTGTTCGAGGCGGGCGACCAGGGCGGCACCTACAACGGCAACCCGCTGATGACCGCGGCGGGGCACGCGGTGATCTCGCAGCTCGTCGCGCCGGGCTTCCTCGAAGGCGTGCGCGCGCGCGGCGAATACCTGAAGCACAAGCTGCTCGAACTGTCCGACGAGCGCGGCTTCGGGGGCGAGCGCGGCGAAGGCCTGTTGCGCGCGCTCCTGCTCGGCAAGGACATCGGCCCGCAGATCGTCGAGAAGGCGCGCGACATGCAGCCGGACGGCCTGCTGCTGAACGCCGCGCGCCCGAACCTGCTGCGCTTCATGCCAGCCCTGAACGTGACGAACGACGAGATCGACCAGATGATGGCGATGCTGCGTTCGGTGCTCGATTCGCTCTGATCGCGCATGTCGGCCGAGATCGTCTCGGACGGCGTCGCGATCCGCCCGTTCGAGCGCGGCGACACCGATGCCGTGCTCGCGGTGTGGCGCGACGCGTTCCCTTCGTATTCGGACGCGAGCGCGCCACACCGCGATCCGCGGCGCTCGATCGAGCTCAAGCTCGCGACGCAGCCCGAGTTGTTCTTCGTCGCGATCGCCGGCGGGCGCGTCGTCGGAACCGTGATGGCCGGCTACGACGGCCATCGCGGTTGGCTGTATTCGCTGGCCATCGAGCCTTGCGCGCGGCGGTTCGGCATCGGCCGTGCGCTGCTCGCGCATGCGGAGGCGGCGCTCGCCGCGCGCGGCTGCCCGAAGGTGAACCTTCAGGTGCTGCCGGGCAACGACGACGCGTGCCGGTTCTACGAAGCGCTCGGCTACTGCGCGGAGGAGCGCATCTCGTTCGGCAAGCGGCTCGCGACGGATTGACGTCGCGGATCGGCGTCGCGCGGCGCCGCCGTATTGCTGCTCGTCATGCGCCGCCGCCCACCGTCATGCATGACGGGCGCACACGTTCGCGCGCACGCCGAACCTGACCCGGCCGCTATCGTCGGCGTGCCGGCCATCGGCGCGCAGGCTCGCGAACCGCACGCACGCGGCGCACCGCCGCTCGTTCGCGCCTGCCTACGAAATCGACCCCGCGCCCGGCAGCGGATTGCCGAGGCCGTCGGTCGGCACCGCCTGCTGCTCGAACGCCGCGAAGTATGCGGCCCATTGCTCGCCGCCGAGATCGACGAGGAGCGCGCCGTCCTGCCACACGTCGTTGTGATCGTTCGCGTCGTCGCTCGGCCGATGCTGGAAATGCGGCCCGGACGATCCCTGGTTCATGTGCGTATCGTGTATGCCGTTGCCTTCGACATACGTGCGACCGAACACGTACAGGTCGAGGTTCTGCTGATGCGCGGCGTCGACGAGCCGCAACACCGACGGAATCGGTTCCGGATGCTCGGTGCCGTCCATCACGTCGCTCATCCGCCAGGCGCCCGTTTCGTTCAGGACGTCGCTGCGCACGTAATCGAGCGCCGGCAGCGCATTGCCGCCAGTCAGGTCCGTGTAGCCTTCCGCCGCGGCGGCAAGCGTCTGCGTAACCGGATGATGGAAATCGTAGACCAGCTTGTACTTGAGCAGATCGTCCGCATCGTTGGTGCCGACGTTGATCGCGACGTCCCAGTCGCCGTCGGCCAGCGCGAGTGTCAGATGGACGTGATACTGCGTCTCGTTCGCGCGCGCCGCCGCCTTCAAACCCGCAACCGCTTTGATCTTCGCTTTCACGAAACCGTAATCGAGGCTCATGTGCGTCTCCGTTCAAGGGTAGCGCACACATTGTGCCCGAGTTGCGCGCCGGTTTTCGATAGACCGATCGGCGAACGCGGGTCGCCGCGCATCGCGGTGCCGCCGGCCTCGCGTCAGCGCATCCTGTCGCGCGCCGTCGCTTCGCGCGGCGGGCGACAGCCGTCCGCGCGCAGCCGCCGCCATCGCCACCGCGCCGCCCCGGCAAAGCAAACGGGGCCGCCGAAAAACCAAAAGCCGTCACGGCGAACCGTGACGGCTTCATGAACGCCGCAACCGCGCGATCCGCGCGCGGCCGGCATCGATCGACGCTTACTCGCCCAGATACGCGGCGCGCACCTTCGGATCGTCGAGCATCTGCTTCGCGTCGCCTTCCATCGTGACCGTGCCCGAGTCCATCACGTAGCCGCGGTCCGCTGCCTGCAGCGCGAGGCGCGCGTTCTGCTCGACGAGCAGCACCGTGATGCCCTCCTTCGAGATCTCGCGCACCACCTCGAAGATCTTCTCGACCATGATCGGCGAGAGCCCCATCGACGGCTCGTCGAGCAGCAGCAGCTTCGGCTTCGACAAAATCGCGCGCGCCATCGCGAGCATCTGCTGCTCGCCGCCCGACAGCGTGCCCGCGAGCTGCGATGCACGCTCCTTCAGGCGCGGGAAGAAGCCGAACATCCGCTCGACGTCCTTCTTGATCTGCTCCTTGTCGTTGCGCAGGTACGCGCCCATCTGCATGTTCTCGACGATCGACATCCGCGCGAAGATCCCGCGGCCTTCCGGCACCATTGCGAGGCCGCGCTTGAGCAGCTCGTGCGGCGGCACGCCCTTGATCGACTTGCCGTCGTACTCGATGTCGCCCGCCGAGTACGGCTTCAGGCCCGTGATCGCCTTCATCGTCGTGGTCTTGCCCGCGCCGTTCGCGCCGATCAGCGTGACGAGCTCGCCCTGACGGACTTCCATGTCAACGCCCTTGACGGCCTGGATGCCGCCGTAGTTGACCTGCAAGCCCTTGATTCTCAACATTGCCGCTGCCATCAGTGCACCCCTGCGCCGAGATATGCCTCAATCACCTTCGGGTTCTTCTGCACGTCCTGTGGCAGACCCTCGGCGATCACCTTGCCGTAATCGAGCACCGTCATCCGGTTGCACAGCCCCATCACGAGCTTCACGTCGTGCTCGATCAGGAGAATCGTCCGGCCGTCCGAGCGGATCTTGTCGAGCAGGCGCGTGAGCTCGACCTTCTCGGTCGCATTCATCCCGGCCGCCGGCTCGTCGAGCGCGAGCAGCTTCGGATCGGTCGCGAGCGCGCGTGCGATCTCGAGCCGGCGCTGGTGGCCGTACGACAGGTTGCGCGCGGTGTAATCCGCGTACTGCAGCACGCCGACGTAGTCGAGCAGCTCGATCGCGCGCTCCTTGATTTCGCGCTCTTCCTTGCGCTCGGCGGGCGTCTGGAACACGGCGCCCAAGAGGCCGTGCTTCGTGCGCACATGGCGCCCGACCATCACGTTCTCGAGCGCGGTCATCCCGCCGAACAGGCGAATGTTCTGGAACGTGCGCGCGATGCCCGCCTTCGCGACCTGGTGCACGGCGGTCGGCGTGTATTCCGTGCCGTCGAGCTTGAACTCGCCGGAATCCGGCGTGTAGAGCCCCGTGATCACGTTGAAGAACGTGGTCTTGCCCGCGCCGTTCGGGCCGATCAGGCCGTAGATCTGGCCTTCGCGGATCTCGAGGCCGACGTCGGACAGCGCCTGCAGGCCGCCGAAGCGCTTGTTCACGCCTTTGACGGACAGTCGAATTTGTTCGCTCATTACCTTTTCTCCTGTGTCGACCGGCGCTCGCGCGCTGGCGCTGGGCGCCGGTCCCACGTCCTTTACGCGCGCACCGGCTTCTTGCCGCCGCGCTTCGCCAGTTTCGCGATCCTGTCCTCATGCTTCGGCGCGGGCCACAGGCCTTCCGAGCGATACAGCATGATGACCACCATCGCGAGGCCGTAAAGGGCCTGGCGAATCACCTCGGTATCGACGATGTCGTGGCCGAACAGCATGTGCTGCAGCGGGCTCATCGTCGAGCGCAGGAACTCGGGGAACACGGCGAGCAGGACCGCGCCGAGGATCACGCCCGGGATGTGGCCCATGCCGCCCAGCACGACGCACGCGAGCACGACGACCGACTCCCAGAACGTGAACGATTCCGGCGACACGAAGCCCTGGAACGCGCCGAACATCGCGCCCGACAGGCCGCCGAACGACGCGCCCATCGCGAACGCGAGCAGCTTCACGTTGCGGGTGTTGATGCCCATCGCCTTGGCGGCGATTTCATCTTCGCGGATCGCGGCCCATGCGCGGCCGATCCGCGAGTGCTGCAGGCGCGTGCAGACCCAGATGACGAGCAGCGCGCAAAGCACGAACAGGTAGTAGTACATGTACACCGACGGCAGCGAAAATCCGAAGATCTGGTGCGTCTGCGACAGGTTGAACCCCGCGATCGTGACGGGATCGATGCCGGTGATGCCCTGCGGCCCGTTCGTCACGTTGACCGGACGGTCGAGGTTGTTCATGAAGATTCGGACGATCTCGCCGAAGCCGAGCGTGACGATCGCGAGGTAGTCGCCGCGCAGGCGCAGCGTCGGCGCGCCGAGCAGGATGCCGAAGACCGCGGCGAGCGCCATCGCGATCGGCACGATCAGGAAGAACGGCACGTGCAGGCCGGCTGGAAACGCGTGCGCGATCCAGTCGAAGTTCGACGTCAGGTGCGGCGAGCTCAGGAGCGCCGCGGTGTACGCGCCCACCGCGTAGAACGCGATGTAGCCGAGGTCCAGCAGGCCGGCGAAGCCGACGACCACGTTCAAGCCCAGCGCGAGCATCACGTACAGCATCGCGAAGTCGAGCACGCGGACCCAGTAGTTGCCGCCCGCCGCGCCGATGACGAGCGGCGCGGCGATCACGAACGCCGCGATCAGGATGCTGATGGTGGCGGTCTTCGCCGGATGGCGCTCCTCGACGAGCGAAGCCGACGTTTCGATCGGTTGAATGGATGTCATGTTGTTCTCCTTACGCGCGATCGGCGACACGTTCGCCCAACAGGCCCGACGGCCGGAACACGAGCACGATGATGAGCACGATGAACGCGAACACGTCCTGGTAATTGCTGCCGAACACCCCGCCCGTCAGGTTGCCGATATAGCCCGCGCCCAGCTGCTCGATGAGGCCGAGCAGCACGCCGCCCACCATCGCGCCGCCGAGGTTGCCGATCCCGCCCAGCACCGCGGCCGTGAACGCCTTCATGCCGGGGATGAAACCCATGTAGAAGTGAACGTTGCCGTATTCGGAAGCGATCATCACGCCCGCGAGCGCCGCGAGCGCGGAGCCGATCATGAACGTCGCGGAGATCACGAAGTTCGGGTTCACGCCCATCAGGCTCGCCGTGTTCGGGTTCTCGGCGATCGCGCGCA
The DNA here is from genome assembly GCF_000012365.1 of Burkholderia thailandensis E264. Taxonomy (NCBI): domain Bacteria; kingdom Pseudomonadati; phylum Pseudomonadota; class Betaproteobacteria; order Burkholderiales; family Burkholderiaceae; genus Burkholderia; species Burkholderia thailandensis. Next base: position 902,837 of record NC_007651.1, on the reverse strand, counting down.
TCGCACGGCCGAGCTTCGTCTTGTGCACGAGGAGGAGCAGCCCCGCCATCACGAGGAACGCGACGATGATGATCGTGATCTCGGTCATCGAAATCACCGCGCCCGGATTATTCGCGCCCGCCTGGATCACGTTGATCGGATCAGTGGGCAAAAGCTGCGGGAACGGCAGCGGATTGCGCGACCAGATCATCATCGCGGCCGTCTGCAGCAGGATCGACACGCCGATCGCGGTGATGAGCGGCGCGAGGCGCGGCGCACGGCGCAGCGGCCGGTACGCGACGCGCTCGATCGTGAAGCCGACGCATGCGCAGACCACCGCGGCGATCACGAGCCCGATCGTCAGCGTGGCGACGTGGCCGAGCTCCGGAAAGTGGTTCTGCAGCACCGTGATCGCGGAAAGCGCGACCATCGCGCCCACCATCAGCACGTCGCCGTGCGCGAAGTTGATGATACCGAGAATGCCGTACACCATCGTATAGCCCAACGCGATGATGGCGTAGACACTGCCGAGCACCAGTCCGTTGAGGATCTGCTGGACGAAAATATCCATTTAAAGCTCCTTGGCCCGTGCTGCTGGATGCGCGCTCAGCCATGCGGATAAGCGATGGAATCGCGCGATCTCAACGACACTGCGGGTACTTGAATCAATACCGGTAAGGTGATGCCGGCCCGGCACGGACGATGCGGACTGTACGACCGCGCGCCCTGCCGGGGCGGATACGAAAACGGCACCGCACTGAAGCTTCGGTGCCGTCGCGAGTCCCGTCTGTAATTCACGACTTGAGGACGGTGTGCTGGGCCTCCTTGAAGTCGTAGAGCGTCCATGCGCCAGCCTTCGCGCAGCCGACGCGGCCGCGCATGACAGCGGCCGCCTCGGGGGCGGACGCCGTCATCGGCTGCGGCACGTCGAATGCTTCGCTCGGGATGGCGCGCCTCGTGGTGTCGGCGATCGCGCGCACTGCGTCGCTTGCGATCGGCGCGCGTCGGGACGGTCCCGCCATGCGGCGGACGGCCGTCCGCCGCGCGACCGGCCCGCCGATGCCGACGGATGCGACGACGTCGATGCGCGCGCGCTTGATCCGAGTCGGCTTCGCGGCGAAATTCGCCGCAGGACGTCCGGCCCCAGCGACGATCACGTCGCTCGGGGAAACGGCCGGGGCTGTCGCGGCCTGCGCCGCCGCCCTGCCGTCGCGTCCGTCGGCGGCCGCTGCGAAAAGCGCAACCGCAGCGTCGACGGGCCCGGCGTAAACCAACTCCAGATGCATCGAATAAGGTCTCCAGCGCCTTGCCAAAACCATGTTTCAAAGGCCATCAGGCCTGAAAACGGGCGCATTGTAACTCTATTTATAGGACGACCAATATTCCTGATTCGACAGGGTTTTCCTGCATTGCAACCTTTTTTGAGAGCGGGGTTCCCGGCGATATTGCAACCGGGTTGCACATATTTGACGCCGGATGGTTGCTCTCCGGAAAATCGCGCACATATCGCGCGCAAAAGAAAAGCGCGCCCGGGGCGCGCTTTTGCATTGCGACGGAAACGAAACCGGCGATCAGGCGGCGGAAGACAGATTCAGGCCGCGCGGCAACGGGAACGACACGTTCTCCTCGATGCCCTCGAGCGCCCGCACGTTGGTCACGCCGAGCTCGCGCAAACGCGCGATCACGGCCTGCGCGAGCACTTCGGGCGCCGACGCGCCCGCGGTCACGCCGATCCGGCGCTTGCCGGCCACCCAGGCCGGGTCGATCTGCTCGGGCGCGTCGACCATGTAGGCGGCGACGCCGCGCTTCTCGGCGACCTCGCGCAAACGGCTCGAATTCGAGCTGTTCGGGCTGCCGACGACGATCACGACGTCGCATTGCGGCGCCATGAACTTCACCGCGTCCTGGCGGTTCTGCGTCGCGTAGCAGATGTCCTGCTTCTTCGGCTCGCGAATCGCGGGAAATTTCGCCTTGAGCGCGCCGATGATCTCGGCCGCGTCGTCGACGGACAGCGTCGTCTGCGTGACGAGCGCGACGCGCTCCGGATCGGGCAGTTCGAGCTTGAGCACGTCCTCGACGCTCTCGACGAGATGCATGCCGCGCTCGACCTGCCCCATCGTGCCTTCAACCTCCGGATGGCCCTTGTGGCCGATCATCACGATGTCGACGCCTTCCTGGCGCATCTTCGCGACCTCGACGTGCACCTTCGTGACGAGCGGGCACGTCGCGTCGTAAATGCGCAGCCCGCGCACGGCCGCCTCGTCGCGCACCGCCTTCGATACGCCGTGCGCGCTGAAGATCACCGTGTTGCCGGACGGCACTTCCTCGAGTTCCTCGACGAAAATCGCGCCCTTCTTTTTCAGGTCCTCGACGACGTACTTGTTGTGCACGATCTCGTGGCGCACGTAGATCGGCGCGCCGTGCATCGCGATCGCACGCTCGACGATCTCGATCGCGCGATCGACGCCCGCGCAGAAACCGCGCGGCTGGGCGAGCAGAATCTCGGCGTCGGCCGCGGCGACCTGGCCGGACAACGTATCGGTGGAGCTCATGATTACAGAATCCCGATGATTTTCACTTCGAACGTGAGCGCCTGGCCCGCGAGCGGATGGTTGAAATCGAAAAGCGCGGAGGTCTCGCCGATCTCCTTGAGCACGCCCGCGTAGCGGCCGCCGTCCGGCGCGTTGAATTCGATCAGATCGCCCGGCGCGAAATCGTCGCCGACCATGCCGTTCTCCCGCAGCGTCGCGAGCGACACGCGCTGGATCATGTCCGGATTGCGCGGCCCGAACGCTTGCTCGGGCGCTAGCCGGAAAGTCGAATGGTCGCCCGCCTTGAGGCCGATCAGAATCTCCTCCAGCGACGGCGCAAGCTGCCCCGCGCCGAGGAGGAGCGTGGCGGGCTTCTCGGAGAACGTGTTGACGATGTCGGCGCCGTCGGCAAGGGCGAGCCGGTAATGAAGCGTGACGTGCGAACCGGGCTTCACTTCTGCAAGGTCGATGAGGCTCATGGGGTACTCGTTCAATCGGCGCCCGAAAACGGCGGGCGGCGCAGCGCAAAGCCCATATTGTAAGTCACCTCGGCGATCGAAGCGGAATGCCGGCGCGATTCGCCTTGCGAGCACGCAGGATATTGGAGGTCAACAGCATGCAATACGAGATTGTCTCGGCCGGCGAAAACGTCGGCGACGAACCCGAGCGCGAGCGGCCCGTCGCGCAGGCCGCCGCAGCACCCGGCATTCCGCGGCCCGCCGCATTGCCGGCCGCGGGCGCAGCGCGCCGCGGCCGCGATCTGCCGCGCGAGCGCCTGCTTGCGCGCGGCCCGGCCGCGCTGTCCGACGCGGAGCTCGTCGCGCTCCTGCTCGGCTCGGGCCTGCCCGGCCACGACGTGTTCGCGCTCGCGCACACGCTGCTCACGCGCTTCGGCTCGCTGCGCGCGCTGCTCGACGCGGCGCCCGACGATTTCAAGGGCCTGCGCGGGATCGGCCCCGCGCGCACCGCGATCCTCGTCGCCGTCGTCGAGCTCGCGCGCCGCGCGCTCGCCGAGAAGGCCCGCGAGCGGCCGCTCGTCGATTCGCCGGGCGCGGTCGACGATTATCTGCGGCTCCTGATCGGCACGCGGCCGCGCGAAGTGTTCGTCTGCCTTTTTCTCGACGCGCGGCACCGGCTCGTGCAAACGGAAGAAACCGCGCACGGCTCGCTCACGCGGATGGCCGTCTATCCGCGCGAAATCGTGCGGCGCGCGCTCGCGCTGAATGCGGCTGCGCTCATCGTCGCGCACAATCACCCGTCGGGCGCGGTGCGGCCGAGCGCCGCGGACCGGCACCTCACGCGCGTGCTGCGCGACGCGCTCGCGCTCGTCGACGTCCAGTTGATCGATCATTTCGTCGTCGGCGCGAACGATACGTTTTCGTTCGCGCAGGCGGGCTGGATCTAGCGCGCCGCGCACAACGCGCCGCACGCACGGCCGGGCCCCAGCGCCCCGCGACATCCGCATGCGAAATTGGGTTTGATTTTCCTGAAGTTTTTCTGTTAGAATCGCCGTCTGTCTTTTTTCCAACCAGTTCTGAAGCCGCTGAAGCGGTCTCGTGGCAGGTCGTCAGGCCAACCACGGATCGGAGGCGCTTTTCCCGGCAAGGCCGAAACTCACGCGGCCATGCGAGGAAGAGAACCTTCACCGGCGATCGAACCCGAATTCAGCGTATTAGGAGTGCTCTCATGGCACGCGTATGCCAAGTAACTGGGAAAGCGCCGATGAGCGGCAACAACGTTTCCCACGCCAACAACAAGACGAAGCGTCGCTTCCTGCCGAATCTGCAAAACCGCCGGTTCTGGGTGGAAAGCGAAAACCGTTGGGTGCGTCTGCGCGTCTCGAACGCCGGCCTGCGCCTGATCGACAAGAACGGCATCGATTCCGTGCTCGCTGACCTGCGCGCACGCGGCGAAGCCTAAGTCCAAGGAGCACGAACATGGCGAAAGGCGCACGCGACAAGATCAAGCTCGAGTCCACCGCTGGCACGGGCCACTTCTATACGACCACGAAGAACAAGCGCAACATGCCGGAAAAGATGGAGATCATGAAGTTCGATCCCGTCGCCCGCAAGCACGTGGCGTACAAGGAAACCAAGATCAAGTAATTCTCCGGTTTCAACGAGCCTGACGACGACGAAAAGCCCCGCAATCGCGGGGCTTTTTGCGTTGGCGGGCACGCAAGCGTTTCTCCGACGCGGTATGCTCTGCCCTTTCCGCCGCATTGCGCATGGCGGAAAAGATAAGACAAAACGCGCAAGAAACGGAGATGCAGATGAATTTCGATGTGGCGATCGTGGGCAGCGGCCTCGCCGGTCTGTCGGTCGCGCTCAATCTCGCTCAAACGCGCCGCGTCGCGCTGATCGCGAAGCGCTCGATGATGGAGGGCGCGAGCGACTACGCGCAAGGCGGCATCGCCGCAGTGCTCGATTCGGCGGACAGCGTCGAGAATCACGTGAACGACACGCTGATCGCAGGCGGCGGCCTGTGCGACGAAGCCGCGACGCGCTACATCGTCGAGCACGGCCGCGAGGCAATCGAATGGCTGATCTCGCAAGGCGTGCCGTTCACGAAGGACGACGCCGCCGAACTCGGCTTTCACCTGACGCGCGAAGGCGGCCATAGCCATCGCCGCATCATCCACGCGGCCGACGCGACGGGCCACGCGGTGCTCGCGACGCTGTCCGAGCGTGCCCGCACGCATCCGAACATCACGTTCTTCGAGGATCACCATGCGATCGATCTGATCACGTCCGATCGCCTCGGGCTACCTGGCCTGCCGGGCCGGCGCTGCGTGGGCCTCTACGCACTCGACGTGCAGACGGGCCGGACAGTGACGATCGAGGCGCCGCACACGGTGCTCGCGACGGGCGGCGCGGGCAAGGTGTATCTGTACACGACGAACCCGGACACGGCGACGGGCGACGGCATCGCGATGGCGTGGCGCGCGGGCGCGCGCGTCGCGAACATGGAGTTCATCCAGTTCCATCCGACGTGCCTGTTCCATCCGTACGCGAAGTCGTTCCTCATTTCCGAGGCCGTGCGCGGCGAAGGCGGCCTGCTCAAGCTGCCGGACGGCACCCGCTTCATGCCCGCGCACGATCCGCGCGCGGAACTCGCGCCGCGCGACATCGTCGCGCGCGCGATCGACTTCGAGATCAAGAAGCGCGGGATCGATTGCGTATATCTCGACATCAGCCATCAGCCCGAGGCATTCCTGCGCGAGCATTTCCCGACGATCTACGCGCGCTGCCTCGAGTTCGGCATCGACATCTCGAAGGAGCCGATCCCGGTCGTGCCGGCCGCGCACTACACGTGCGGCGGCGTCGTCACTGATCTGGCCGGGCGCACCGATATCGCGGGCCTGTACGCAGTCGGCGAGACGTCGTACACGGGCCTGCACGGCGCGAACCGTCTCGCGAGCAATTCGCTGCTCGAATGCCTCGTGATCGGCCGCGCGACCGCCGAGTCGATCGAAGCCGCCGGCTACGATTCGGCGACGCACGGCCCGCTGCCCGCATGGGACGAGAGCCGCGTCGCGGACGCCGACGAGGAGGTGGTCGTCGCGCACAACTGGGACGAACTGCGCCGCCTGATGTGGAACTACGTCGGCATCGTGCGCACCGACAAGCGCCTCGAGCGCGCGCAGCATCGGCTCAAGCTGCTGCGCGACGAGATCCACGAGTATTACGCGCACTTCCGCGTGAGCCGCGATCTGCTCGAGTTGCGCAATCTCGTGGACGTCGCGTCGCTGATCGTCGACGGCGCGCGGGCACGCCACGAAAGCCGCGGGCTGCACTACAGCCGCGACTGGCCGCACGCATTGCCGAAGGCGCTGCCGACCGTGCTCACGCCGTCGCGGCGCATGCCGAAGTAACGACGGCCGGCCGTGCGGCATGCCTCGCATCCGCGCGCGATACGCGACAAAAAAGGCCGCCCGCGCGTCAAGCGCCGGCGGCCTCGCCTTTGGCTCATGCCTTTGGCCTATGTCTTCGGCCCGCTTCTCTGCCCCGAGCGCACGCCTGCGCGATGCACGCGCGCGCCCGTCACGTCACTCGACGATACGCATCGAATAATCGATCGCGCGCACGTCCTTCGTCAGCGCGCCGATCGAGATTCGATCGACGCCCGTCTCGGCGATCGCACGCACCGTATCGAAATTCACGCCGCCCGACACCTCGAGCACCGCGCGGCCCTCGGTGATGCGCACCGCGTCGCGCATCATATCGAGCGTGAAATTGTCGAGCAGCACCGATCGCGCACCGTGCGCGAGCGCCGTGCGAAGCTGGTCGAGCGTTTCGACCTCGATCTGCACCGGCACGGCGGCGTTCAACGCGAACGCCGCGTCGAGCGCCTCGCCGACGCCGCCCGCCGCCGCGATGTGATTCTCCTTGATCAGGATGCCCGCGTAGAGCGCGAGCCGCTGGTTCGCGCCGCCGCCCACGCGCACCGCGTACTTCTGCGCGAGCCGCAGGCCCGGCAGCGTCTTGCGCGTGTCGAGAATGCGCGTGCGCGTATCGGCGATCCGGTCGACGTAGCGGCGCGTCGCGGTCGCGACGCCCGACAGCAGCTGCAGGAAGTTGAGCGCGTTGCGCTCGGCCGTCAGCAACGAACGCGCGGGGCCGCGCAGTTCGCAGACGGTCGAATCCGCCGTCATCCGGTCGCCTTCGCGATAGCGCCAGTCGACCTCGATCGACGGATCGACCGCGCGCACCACCGCGTCGAACCACGGCACGCCGCACAGCACGGCCTCCTCGCGCACGATCACGCGCGCGCGGCGCGGCGCGCCGTCCGGCACGAGGCGCCCGGTCTGATCGCCGCCGCCGACGTCCTCGGCGAGCGCATCGGCCACGTTGCGCGCGATCGCCGCGTCGAACGCGGCGCCGTATTCGCGCGAGATTTCAGCGAAAAGCGGAGACATCGCGCCGTTCGTCATGCCGCCCCCACGTTCGCGAAGAGTTGCTGATCGCGCAGCAGATCGCCGCTCGCCTGCACGCGCTGCTTGTGGCGCGCGGCGAAATCGAGCATCCGGTCGATCGGCACGCGCGCGCGCTCGGCGATCGCCGCATCGACGAAGATCTCGTTGTGACCGCGCTCGAGCACGTCGGCGAGGTTCGACAGCACGTTCATCGCCATCCACGGGCAGTGCGCGCAGCTCTTGCACGTCGCGCTGTTGCCGGCCGTCGGCGCCTCGATGAAGGTCTTGCCGGGCGCCGCGAGCCGCATCTTGTGCAGGATGCCGAGATCGGTCGCGACGATGAATCGCTGAGCGTCGAGCTTCACGGCCGCATCGATCAACTGCGTCGTCGAGCCGACGACGTCCGCGAGCGCGACGACGCCCTCCGGCGATTCCGGGTGCACGAGGATCTTCGCATCCGGGTATTCGTTGCGCAGCAAGTCGAGCTCGATGCCCTTGAACTCGTCGTGCACGAGACACGAGCCCTGCCACATCAGCATGTCCGCGCCCGTCTTCTTCTGGATGTAGCCGCCGAGGTGGCGGTCCGGCGCCCAGATGATCTTCTCGCCGCGCGCGTGCAGATTGGCGACGATCTCAAGGCCGATCGACGACGTGACCATCCAGTCGGCGCGCGCCTTCACCGCGGCGCTCGTGTTCGCGTAGACGACGACCGTACGGTCCGGATGCGCGTCGCAAAACCGGGAAAACTCGTCGACCGGGCAACCGAGATCGAGCGAGCACGTCGCGTCGAGGTCGGGCATCAGCACGCGCTTGCCCGGGCTCAGGATCTTCGCCGTCTCGCCCATGAAACGCACGCCGGCGACCACGAGCGTCTGCGCGCCGTGGTCGCGCCCGAAGCGGGCCATCTCCAGCGAATCGGCAACGCAGCCGCCCGTCTCGTCCGCGAGTTCCTGCAGCTCCGCGTCGACGTAATAGTGCGCGACCAGCACGGCCTTCTCGCGTTCGAGCAACGCCTTGATCCGCGCCTTCAGCGCCTCGCGCTCGCCGGCAGCGAGCGGCGCGGGCACCTTCGCCCACGCCTCGCCCACGCCGCAGGCCGCCCCTGCCGCGAGCGGGCGGTCGTACTCGACGGGTTTGATCGCCGATTGCATCCTCATCTCCTGTCGACCGGAGTTAGCGCTTGGCGCATGCTCTGGTTCCATGCAAAGTTCAATCTGCCGATAGGCTGCCGTCGCCAAACGGCGGCCCAAAAGAAAAAACCCCGCCAGCGCGGGGTTTGTGACGTCCTGAAATTCTAATCGATTTCGGCGCGGACGACTCAGGCGTAGCGGCGCAGACGCGTCGCGAACTCTTGCAGCGCCTTGATGCCGCTTTGCTCGGCGCGATGGCACCAATCCTGCAGCTGCGCGAGCAACTGGTCGCGCGACGCGTTCGAGCGCTCCCAGATCGCGGCGAGTTCCGTGCGCAGCTGGAAGAACGTATGCAGTTTCTGACTGTTCGCGAAGATCTCCGGCAGCATCCGCTTCTGCGGCTCGTCGAGGCCCGCCTCTTCCTTGTGGAACCACTTGCGCGCGCCGCGCATCAGCTGATACTTCTCGCGCGCGCCCAGTTCCTTCAGGTGCACGAGCTCCTGCCTGTACGCGCGCTTGAGCGTCTTCGCGTAGCGCGCCATCACCTCGTAGCGGTTCGACAGCACGGCCTGCAGCGTTTCCTGGTCGAGCACCGTCTTGCGCGCGGCGAGGCGCGGCGTCGGCGCGATCTTCTTCACCTTCGCGAGCCCGAACGCCGACATGATGCGGATGTACATCCAGCCGATGTCGAACTCGTACCACTTGTTCGACAGCTTCGCCGACGTCGCAAACGTATGATGGTTGTTGTGCAGTTCCTCGCCGCCGATCACGATGCCCCACGGGAACAGGTTCGTGCTCGCGTCGGCCGCATTGAAGTTGCGATAGCCCCAGAAGTGGCCGAGGCCGTTGACGACGCCCGCCGCCCAGAACGGAATCCACACCATCTGGACCGCCCACACGGTGAGGCCGACCACGCCGAACAGCGCGACGTCGATCACCATCATCAGGCTCACGCCGAGAATCGGATACTTCGAGTAGAGATTGCGCTCGAGCCAGTCGTTCGGCGTGCCGTGGCCGTACTTGCGCATCGTCTCTTCGTTCTTCGCCTCCGCGCGATACAGTTCGGCGCCTTCGAGCAGCACCTTCCAGATGCCGCGCGTCTGCGGGCTGTGCGGGTCCTCCTCGGTCTCGCACTTCGCATGGTGCTTGCGATGGATCGCCGCCCACTGGCCCGTCAGCATGCCCGTCGTCATCCACAACCACAGGCGGAAGAAGTGGCTCATGACCGGATGCAGATCGAGCGCGCGGTGCGCCTGGCAGCGATGCAAATAGACCGTCACGCCGACGATCGTCACGTGCGTGACGGCGAGCGTGAACAGCACGACCTGCCACCACGAGAAACGCAGAAGCCCGTTGGAAAGGAAATCGAGCAGGGAATTCAACAAGGCAGTTACCTGTGGAAGTAGTAGGGACGCCGGCTCAAATGACCTGCGTCAAGAAAATGAAAGCATACCGCACAGTAGGACGGAATTTTACTGCATCCGTTCCAAGTCTTTGTAAAAAATGAATATTTTTTGCGGCGGCGCAATACGCGCGCGCGGATTTTCAGGTTGAACGGGCGCGCGGCGGCGCCCGCCCGGCGCTACGCGTCCTGCCGCTGCCGCTCCGCCGCCGGGCCGTGCGCGCCGGCCGCGGGCGCGATGGCGTCCGGCAGCCCGATCACGCGCACCTCCCGCTGCGGGAACGGAATCGAGATTCCGTGTGCGACAAAAAGTCGCCAGATGTTCCGATTGACCGCCGAGCGCACGCTCGCCGTCCCCTTCGCCGCGTCGGCGATCCAGAAGCCGAGCTCGAGGTCGATCCCGTCCGCGCCGAAGCCGACAAGATAAGGCGTCGGCGCCGGGTCCTCGAGCACGCGCTCGACGCCCGTCGCCGCGTCCGCGAGCAGCGCCATCGCCTGCTCGACGTCCGATGTGTACGCCACCTGAACCGCGACCTTCGCATAGCCGCGCGTCAGGTACGACGACTGGTTCTGCACGACGTCGGTGATGAGCTTCTCGTTCGGAATCAGCGTCTCGTTGCCGTCGAGGCCGCGCACGACCGTATAGCGCGTGCGGATCTGCGTGACGACGCCCTGCAGGCCGCCGACGTTGATCGCGTCGCCGAGCCGCAGCGACCGGTCGAGCAGGATGATGAAGCCCGACACGTAGTTGCTCGCGATCTTCTGCAGGCCGAAGCCGAGCCCGACGCCGAGCGCGCCGCCGAACACGCCGAGCACGGTCACGTCGATGCCGACGAGCGACAGCCCGATCAGCACCGCCGCGAAGATGAGCAGCGCGCGACCGACGCGCGAGAGCACGACCCGCAGGTTCGCGTCGAGCGAGCGCGCGCGCATCAGCCGCTCCTCGAGCACCGAGCCGAGCCACATCGCGACGACGAGCGTCACGCAGATCCACAGCGCGCCCGACACGACCGACAACAGCGTGAGGCGGGCGTTCGCGACGCGGAACTGGACGCTGTCGAGCCAGACGAGCACGTCGCGCTGGATGCCGAGCACCGTGAGCGCCATCGCGATCCACACGACGATCGACACGAACTTCTCGACGATCGACAGCCACGCGTGCGTGTGGCCGTCGCGCGCGAACACGCGGCGCGCGACGAAGAACAGGATGTAGATGAGCCCGATGCCGAAGAGCGGCACGAGCGCGAGCTGCAGCAGCGACGTCGGCATCAGCTCGTCGAACGCCGTCTCCGCGACCCACATGAACACGCCGCCGACGAGCGGGAACAGCGCGCGGTTCAGGCTGAGCGCGCCCGGGCCGGGCGCGCGGCCGGCCGTGCGGCGGCGCGCGTCGATCCGGCCGCGCAGATAGCGCGCGACGAGCCACGCGAGCGCGAGCGAGCCGAGGAACGCGACCGCCTGCCAGATCATCGCCGGCTGGCCGAAGTCGTGTGCGACGGCCGCGAGCCGTCGCGTGAGGTGATTCGTGACCATGCGCGAGCCCGCCCGTTACTGCGCGCGCCGCTCGAGCACCGCGGCGAAGAAGCCGTCGGTCGCGTGGCGATGCGGCCAGAGCGACAGATAGTCGCCCGTGTCGAGCGCAATCCGCTGCTCGGCGAGCACGCGGCTCGCCGGCACCAGCGCGAACTCCGGATGCGCGGCGAGGAATTCGGACACGATCGCCTCGTTCTCCGCCTCGAGCACGCTGCAGGTCGCGTAGACGAGCCGGCCGCCCTTCTTCACGAGTCGCGCGGCGCTCGCGAGGATCGACGCCTGCTTCGGCGCGAGCTCGTCAACCGTCTCGCGCGACTGGCGCCACTTCAGGTCGGGATTGCGGCGCAGCGTGCCGAGGCCGCTGCACGGCGCGTCGACGAGCACGCGGTCGATCTTGCCCGCGAGCCGCTTGATCTTCGCGTCGTGCTCGCTGTCGATCAGCACCGGGTTCACGTTCGACAGGCCGCTGCGCGCAAGGCGCGGCTTGAGCTTCGCGAGCCGCTTCTCGGACACGTCGAACGCGTACAGGCGCCCCGTCGAGCGCATCATCGCGCCGAGCGCGAGCGTCTTGCCGCCCGCGCCCGCGCAGAAATCGACGACCATCTCGCCGCGCCGCGGCGCGACGAGCGAGCACAGCAGCTGGCTGCCCTCGTCCTGCACCTCGATCTGCCCTTCCTCGAACAGTTTGAGCTTCGTGAGCGCCGGCTTGCCGACGACGCGCACGCCGAACGGCGCGAACGGCGTCGCGCCGGCATCGATGCCCGCCGCGCGCAGGCTGTCGATGACCTCGTCGCGCGTCGCCTTCAGCGCGTTCGCGCGCAGATCGAGCGGCGCCGGATAGTTGACGGCCGCGGCGAACTGCGCAAGCTCGTCGGCGCCCATGCGCTCGGCAAGCGCCTGATGAATCCAGTCGGGCAGGTTCGTGCGCACGCGCAGCGGCAAGCTCGCGGGATCGATCTTCGCGACGTGGTCGAGCCACGCCCACTCGGCGTCCGACACGAACGGCTTCACCGCCGAGCGGCCGACCGTCTGCATCAGCCCGAGCAGCACCAAGCGCCGCGCCGGCGCGCCAGTGCCGCTTTCGGCAAGGTGTGCGTACTCCATCTTCCGCCGCAGCACCGCAAACACCGCTTCGGCGATCACGCCGCGCTCGGCGTGGCCGAGCTTCGGATGCGCGCGGAAAAAGCGGCTCGTCGTCACGTCGGCCGGGCCGGCGAATTTCAGGACGTCGGCAAGGAGCGCCTCGGTCTGGCCAATCAGGAAACCGTGCAGCTTCATACGCCCTCGCTCGTCGACGTGTCGATCGCATCCGCGAACAGCCAGCGCGCCTCGTTGGGCGCGACGACGGCGCGCCCCGCGTCGAGACGCAGCTTCCCTTCGACGAACCAGCGCACCGCGCGCGGATACAGCACGTGCTCGGCGGCGAGCACGCGCGCAGCGAGCGCATCGGCGCCGTCGCCCGCGACGACGGGCACGGCCGCCTGCGCGACGATCGCGCCGCTGTCGAGCTCCGGAATCACGAAGTGGACGGACGCGCCGTGCAGCGCGACGCCCGCGTCGAGCGCCTGCTGGTGCGTATGGATGCCCTTGAAGCTCGGCAGCAGCGACGGATGGATGTTCAGCATCCGGCCCTCATATTTGGCGACGAAGGCCGGCGTGAGAATGCGCATGAAGCCGGCGAGCACGACGAGATCGGGGGCAAAGCGATCGACCTCGGCGGCGAGCGCCGCATCGAAGCTGTCGCGGCCGTCGAACGCGCGGTGGTCGACGACGGCCGTCGCGATGCCGTGCGCGGCCGCGAATTCGAGGCCGGCTGCGCCCGGACGATTGGAAATCACGGCGGCAACCTCGGCAGGCCAGCCCTCGCGCGCGCAAGCGCGTACGATGGCCTCCATGTTGCTGCCGCGGCCGGAAATCAGGATGACGATTTTTTTCATCCGCGGATTTTACCATTCGCCCCCGCCGTTTCCGGCATCCTGAGCCGCCCGGCCGCCCGAGCGTTTATAATCTTTTGCTTTGCGGCATCCGGCCGCGCTTTCCCCCACGCTGTCACCCGCTATCGTGAAAGTCTTTCGCGGCCTGCCCAACGCCGAGAGCCGCGCCCCGTGCGCGCTGACGATCGGCAACTTCGACGGTGTCCATCGCGGCCACCAGGCCCTGCTCGCGCGCGTGCGCGCGGCGGCGGACGCGCGCGGGCTGCCCGTGTGCGTGATGACGTTCGAGCCGCACCCGCGCGAGTTCTTCAATCCGGCGAGCGCGCCGCCGCGCATCGCGATGCTGCGCGACAAGCTCGAGGCGCTGCGCGAGCACGGCGTGGACCGCGTGGTCGTCGAGCACTTCAACCATACGTTCGCGAGCCAGTCGCCCGAGACGTTCGTCGAACGCACGCTCGTCCACGGGCTGCACACCCGCTGGATCATGGTCGGCGACGATTTCTGCTACGGCGCGAAACGCGCGGGCGATTTCGCGTCGCTGAAGGCGGCGGGCGAGCGCTTCGGTTTCGAGGTCGAGCAGATGGAAACGCTCGCCGACGCCGACGGCGCGCGGTTCTCGAGCTCAGGCGTGCGCGCCGCGCTCGCGGCGGGGGATCTGGACGCGGCCGCGCGAGCGCTCGGCCACGGCTACGCGATCAGCGGCCATGTCACGCACGGCCTGAAGCTCGGCCGCGACCTCGGCTTCCCGACGTTGAACCTGCCGATCGCGCACAAGCGTCCCGCGCTGTCCGGCATCTTCGTCGTCCGCGTGCACGGCATCGGGCCCGAGCCGCTGCCCGGTGTCGCGAGCCTCGGCGTGCGCCCGACCGTCGACGATTCCGGCCGCGTGCTGCTCGAGGTGCATCTGCTCGACTGGCACGGCGACGCGTACGGCAAGCTCGTGCGCGTCGAATTCCTGAAGAAGCTGCGCGACGAGGCGAAATTCGTCGATCTCGAGACGCTCTCGCGCGCGATCGCGCAGGACGTCGTCGATACGCGCGCGTACTTCGCCGAGCACGGCCGTGCGCCGGGCAGCCGCGCAACCGGCTTCGCGACGTCGGCCACCGACCGAATTAGCTGATCGACGCGGCGAGCGCACCGTGCGCTCACGTCCTGCGCGCCGCCGAAAGCCGCCGCCGCGCCTCACCGATTCCACAACGCGCGAGCGTCCCCAAGATTTCACAGCGATCCCGACATGAGCAACAAGAAAGCCGACTCGAAACCGCAGGCCAAGTATCCGGTCAACCTGCTCGACACGCCGTTCCCGATGCGTGGCGACCTCCCGAAGCGCGAGCCGCAATGGGTGAAGGACTGGGAGGCGCGCGGCGTCTACGAGAAGATCCGCGCGACGAGCCAGGGCCGCCCGAAATTCATCCTGCATGACGGCCCGCCGTACGCGAACGGCGATATCCACCTCGGCCACGCGGTCAACAAGATCCTGAAGGACATGGTCGTGAAGTCGCGCAACATGGCGGGCTTCGACGCGCCGTACGTGCCCGGCTGGGACTGCCACGGGATGCCGATCGAGATCCAGATCGAGAAGCAGTTCGGCAAGTCGCTGCCCGCCGCCGAGGTGATGGCGAAGGCGCGCGCATACGCGACCGAGCAGATCGAGAAGCAGAAGGCGGGCTTCAAGCGCCTGGGCGTGCTCGGCGAGTGGGGCAATCCGTACAAGACGATGAACTTCCAGAACGAGGCGGAGGAAATCCGCGCGCTCGGCAAGATCATCGAGAAGGGCTACGTGTATCGCGGCCTGAAGCCGGTGAACTGGTGCTTCGATTGCGGCTCGGCGCTCGCCGAGGCGGAGGTCGAGTACAAGGACCGCACCGATCCGACGATCGACGTGCTGTTCGCGTTCGCCGAGCCCGAGAAGACCGCGCATGCGTTCGGCCTGGCCGCGCTGCCGCGCGCCGAAGGCGGAATCGTGATCTGGACCACGACGCCGTGGACCATCCCCGCCAACCAGGCGCTCAACCTGCATCCGGAGATCGTCTACGCGCTCGTCGACACGGAGCGCGGCCTGCTCGTCATGGCCGAGGAGCGTGTCGAGGCGTGCATGAAGGACTTCGGCCTCACGGGCCGCGTGGTCGCGACGACGCGCGGCGACAAGCTCGCGAACCTGCGCTTCCATCATCCGCTCGCCGCCGCGCACCCGGGTTACAAGCGCACGTCGCCCGTCTATCTCGGCGACTACGTGACGACCGACACCGGCACGGGCATCGTCCACTCGTCGCCCGCGTACGGCGTCGAGGATTTCACGTCGTGCAAGGCGCACGGGATGACCGATTCGGACATCATCAACCCGGTGATGGGCGACGGCCGCTACATCGAATCGCTGCCGCTCTTCGGCGGACTCACGATCTGGGACGCGAATCCGAAGATCGTCGACGCGCTGAAGGCGGCCGGGTCGCTGCTGCGCAACGAGCACTACTCGCACAGCTACATGCACTGCTGGCGCCACAAGACGCCGATCATCTACCGCGCGACGTCGCAGTGGTTCGCCGGCATGGACACGCAGCCTGCCGACGGCGGCAAGACGCTGCGCGAGACCGCGCTCGACGCGGTCGACGCGACCGCGTTCTATCCGTCGTGGGGCAAGCAGCGCCTGCACGCGATGATCGCGAACCGCCCCGACTGGACGCTGTCGCGCCAGCGCCAATGGGGCGTGCCGATGGCGTTCTTCGTGCACAAGGAAACGGGCGAGCTGCATCCGCGCACGCTGGAGCTGCTGGAGGAAGTCGCGAAGCGCGTCGAGCAGCAAGGCATCGAGGCGTGGCAGACGCTCGACGCGCGCGAGCTGATCGGCGACGACGCGAACCTGTACGAAAAGAACCGCGACACGCTCGACGTGTGGTTCGATTCCGGCACGACGCACTGGCACGTGCTGCGCGGCTCGCACAAGGATCAACTGCAGTTCCCGGCCGACCTGTATCTCGAAGGCTCGGACCAGCACCGCGGCTGGTTCCATTCGTCGCTGCTGACCGCGTCGATGCTCGACGGCCGCGCGCCGTACAAGGGTCTCCTCACGCACGGCTTCACGGTCGACGGCGAAGGCCGCAAGATGAGCAAGTCGCTCGGCAACGGGATCGATCCGCACGAAGTCGCGAACCGCCTCGGCGCGGAAATCATTCGCTTGTGGATCGCGTCGACCGACTATTCGGGCGAGCTCGCGATCTCCGAGGAAATCCTCAAGCGCGTGACGGAAGGCTATCGTCGAATCCGCAACACGCTGCGCTTCCTGCTCGCGAACCTGTCGGATTTCGACTACGCGAAGGACGCGCTGCCCGCCGAACAATGGCTCGAGATCGACCGCTACGCGGTCGCGTTCTCCGCGCAGCTGCAGGCCGAGCTGCTCGCGCACTACGAGAAGTACGAGTTCCACCCGGTCGTCGCGAAACTGCAGACGTTCTGCTCGGAAGATCTCGGCGGCTTCTATCTCGACGTGCTGAAGGATCGCCTGTACACGAGCGCGCCGGCGTCGAAGGCGCGCCGCTCCGCGCAGACGGCGCTCTACCACGTGACGCAGGGCCTGTTGCGCGTGCTCGCGCCGTTCCTGTCGTTTACGGCCGAGGAAGCGTGGCGCGTGTTCCTGCCGCAAAGCGAGACGATCTTCACCGAGACCTACTACGCGTATCCGGAAATCGCGAACGCCGACGCGCTCGTCGCGAAGTGGACGCTGCTGCGCGACGTGCGCGGCAACGTGACGAAGGCGCTGGAGGAAGCGCGCGCCGCGAACCGGATCGGCTCGTCGTTGCAGGCGCAAGTCGAAGTGCGCGCGTCGGGCGCGCGCTACGACGCGCTCGCGAGCCTCGGCGACGACCTGAAGTTCGTGCTGATCACGTCGGCGGCGACGGTCGTGAAAGTCGACGCGCAAAGCGACGAAAGCGTCGAAGTCGCGGCGTCGAAGTACCAGAAGTGCGAACGCTGCTGGCACTACCGCGAGGACGTCGGCGCGCATGCCGATCATCCGACGCTCTGCGGCCGCTGCTTCTCCAACCTGTTCGAAAACGGCGAAACCCGGAGCGCTGCGTAAATGGCGAAGACCCTGTCGAAATCCTCGGGCGGCGCGCTTGCGCCGTGGCTCGGCATCTCGCTGATCGTGATCCTGTTCGATCAGTTGACGAAGATCGCCGTGCTGAAGACCTTCGCGTACGGCGCGATGCATCAACTCACGCCGTTCTTCAACCTGACGCTGATCTACAACCGCGGGGCCGCGTTCGGCTTTCTCGCGACCGCGGGCGGCTGGCAGCGCTGGGCGTTCACCGCGCTCGGCATCGGCGCGACGCTCGTGATCTGCTATCTGCTCAAGCGCCACGGGCACCAGCGCCTCTTCAGCCTGTCGCTCGCGCTGATTCTCGGCGGCGCGCTCGGCAACGTGATCGATCGCCTGATCTACGGTCACGTGATCGACTTCCTCGATTTCCACGTCGGCGCGTGGCACTGGCCCGCGTTCAACCTCGCCGACTCCGCGATCACGGTGGGCGCGGTGCTCCTCATCTACGACGAGTTGCGTCGCGTGCGCGGCGCGCGCTAGGCGCATACACTTCGCGCAGGGGCCGGCGCGCGCCGGCCCCACGTGCTTTCGGAGGCCTCAGTTGGCACACGCAGAACTCGCAGGAAAACACCTCGTCCTCGGCCTCACGGGCGGCATCGCCTGCTACAAGATCGCCGAGCTCACGCGCCTCTTGACGAAGGCGGGCGCGACCGTGCAGATCGTGATGACCGACGCCGCGACGCAGTTCATCACCCCCGTCACGATGCAGGCGCTGTCCGGCCGCCCCGTCTACACGAGCCAGTGGGACGCGCGGATGCCGAACAACATGGCGCACATCGATCTGTCGCGCGAAGCCGACGCGATCGTGATCGCGCCCGCGTCGACCGATTTCCTCGCGAAGCTCTCGCACGGCTTCGCCGACGATCTGCTGTCGACGCTGTGCATCGCGCGCGACTGCCCGCTCCTCGTCGTGCCGGCGATGAACCGCCAGATGTGGCAGAACCCGGCGACGCAGCGCAACGTCGCGCAACTGCGCCGCGACGGCGTCGCGGTGCTCGGCCCCGATTCGGGCGCGCAGGCGTGCGGCGAGATCGGCGACGGCCGGATGCTCGAGCCGGAAGCGATCTACGAAGCGATCGTCACGCATTTCCAGCCGAAGGTGTTCGCGCATCGCCGCGTGCTGATCACGGCCGGCCCCACCTTCGAGCCGCTCGATCCGGTTCGCGGCCTGACGAACCGCTCGAGCGGCAAGATGGGCTTCGCGCTCGCGCGCGCCGCGCAGCAGGCGGGCGCCGACGTGCATCTCGTCGCCGGCCCCGTTCACCTGCCGACGCCGTGGGGCGTGTACCGCGAGGACGTGCGGACCGCGCAGCAGATGTACGACGCGGTGATGAACGCGGTGCCGGACGCGGACGTGTTCATCGCGGTCGCCGCGGTCGCCGACTGGCGCGCCGCGCAGCCCGCCGAGCACAAGATCAAGAAGACGGCCGACCACAAGATGCCGGCGCTCACGTTCGTCGAGAACCCGGACATTCTCGCGAGCGTCGCCGCGCTGCCCGATGCGCCCTACTGCGTCGGCTTCGCGGCGGAAAGCGGCGATCTCGACGTGCACGGCGAGGAAAAGCGCGTGCGCAAGAAGGTGCCGCTGCTGATCGGCAACCTCGGGCCGCTCACGTTCGGGCTCGACGACAACGAAGTCGTGCTGTTCGAAGCGTGCGGCGCGACGCGGCTGCCGCGCGCCGACAAGATGACGCTCGCGCACGCGCTCGTCGCCGAGATCGCAAAGCGCCTGCCCGACGCGAGCCTCATCTGACGCGTCGCCGCGCCGCTCATCGTTCAACTCTCAACTCTCGCCACCGATTCTCGCCGCATGAAACTCGACCTGAAGATTCTCGACGCGCGCATGCGCGACTACCTGCCGAAGTACGCGACGACGGGCAGCGCGGGCCTCGACCTGCGCGCGTGCCTCGACGCGCCCGTCACGCTGAAGCCGGGCGACACGGCGCTCGTGCCGACCGGCCTCGCGATCCATCTCGCCGATCCCGGCTACGCGGCGCTGATCCTGCCGCGCTCGGGCCTCGGCCACAAGCACGGCATCGTGCTCGGCAACCTCGTCGGCCTCATCGATTCGGACTACCAGGGCGAACTGATGATCTCGACATGGAACCGCGGCCAGACCGAGTTCGTGCTGAACCCGTTCGAGCGCCTCGCGCAACTCGTGATCGTGCCGGTCGTGCAGGCGACGTTCAACATCGTCGGCGATTTCGCGCAAAGCGATCGCGGCGCGGGCGGCTTCGGCAGCACCGGCCGCCACTGACCGAAGCCCCGGACCGGGCCGCGCGGGGGCCTCGCGCGGCCCGGCAGCCCCACACGTGCTCGCCTGCCGTCTCACTCCCGCTTCCGTCGCGCCGCCGCTCACTCCTCGAGCGCGGTCCGCTCACGCCAGTCGAGGCTCGGCTGCCGCGCCAAGTTCGTCGCCCTCGCCCGCTTCCACCGCTTCGCTTCGCCGAGCGTCGCATGAATCACGAGCGCGATCAGCGCGCCCGCGAGAATCGCCGATGAGCCGACGGTGCCAAAACCCAGCCCGCCCTGCGCGACGGGCTTCGTCAACAGATCGCCGACCGTCGCGCCGAACGGACGCGTGAGCACGAACGCCGCCCAGAACAGGAACACCTTCGACACGTTCGTGAAGTACGCGGCAAGCACGATCGCCGCGAGCAGGCCGCCGATCAGGAACGCGCCGCCCGCGAAGCCGAGGCCCGAGCTGTCTGCGAGAAAGTCGCCGAGCGCGGTGCCGAGCGTGTTCGAGAACAGGATCGCGATCCAGTAGAGCACCTCGACCTTGCGCGTGCGGATCTCGGTGACCGCGAGCGATTCGCCCTGCAGACGCCACACCGCGAAGATCGTCAGCAGGATCGCGACGAGGATGCCGGAGCCCGCCGCATAGCCGAGGCCGAGCGTGCGGTCCATGAAGTCGGACATCGTCGTGCCGGCGGTGCTCGTCGCGACGATCACCGCCCAGTAGATCGCCGGGCGGTAGCGCGTCGTCGCGAGCTGTGCGGCGAGCGTGACGATGAAAATCGAGAACAGGATCAGCGAGCTGTACGCATAGCCGACGTTGAGCGTCATCGACAGCAGATCGCCGCCGGTTTCGCCCAGCGTCGTCGCGCAGATCTTCATTACCCAGAATGCGAGCGTGATCGCCGGGAGTTTGTTCATGCGAGCCCTCGAAGGATTTCGGACCGGTTCAATCGCCGCAGTGCGGCACGAGATCCGAATGCTAGAGGGCGGCCGCTTAAGAGAGTGTTAACCCGCATGCCTGGCGTGCTGACAACGATCGATCGGCATGTGCGCGCGCGAAGAACATGCCGCTTTCGGCATGCGCGTTATCTCTGTTTGCGCAGGATTCCTTCTGGATTCGCGCCCGGAATGAAACAATCGCGCGCCGATACGACGAGATAGTCGCCCAGACGTCGCACGTCGAGATCGCACACGCCGTCCGGCACCTGCATGCGCGACAGCATCGCTTCGTCGTCCGACACGGGCCGCAAGCGCAGCAGCATCTCGACGCGCGACTGTGCGCCGCTCGCGAACGAATAGCTGATGCGATCGCCGTGCACGATGAGCCGACGCGCGCCCGCGCTGCCGCGCCAGCGGCCGTCCCACGCGGATGGCGGCGCGAATTTCTTCACCTGCCGCAGATGCGAGCGCACGAGCCATCCGGACGTCTCGACGCCCGCGCCGTCGATGTACGTCGCATGCACCATCCCGCCCTGCCACATGTCGCCGTCCGCCGTTTCGCTGACGACGACCTCGCGCCCCCTCGCAACGTAGCGGCCGCTATTCGTGAAGTGGAACGACACGCCTTGCGCGTCCGATTCGCGCGTGAAGAACGGCGTCTTCGGCGCTTGCACGCTCGCGAGCCATGGCGTCGTATCGAGCGGCGGCACAGCGGCGCCGCTCGAAGCCGCGAACGCGGCGCCGAGCGGCGAGGCGAACACCGCGCCGATCAGCGCGACGCACCTCGCCGCGCGCGCGAGCGCACGCCCGAGCGAGCATGCCTGCGCAACGGCCTTTGCATGGTCGACATCGGATGCCCCGCTCGTCTTACTCGTTGTCATGCGGCCTCCCGCCAGATGTGTCGACTTACTCGCTGCGCCGTCGCGAACTCGCGTCGCATCACGATCGCGATGCGATTCACGCGCCTCACGCCGCGCGAACTAACGCGCGTGCCGCGCGCGGTAATGCAGCCGGTAAGCGAGCGTCAGCAGCACGACGAACGCAACGCCGACCATCATCGTCATTCTGAACTCGCGCGTAAACGCGGTCGTCACGAGCACCGCGCCCACGAGCGCCGCGCCCGTCAGGCTGCCCGCCGGATGCAGCCACATCCGGAACGCGGGGGTGGGGCCGCGATAGCGCGCGCGGAAGCACAGATGCGTGACGAAGATCATCAGCCAGGTGAACAGCGCGCCGAACATCGCGATCGCCATCAACAGCGTGAACGCGGCCTCCGGATACAGCGCGACCAGCACGGCCGCGACCGCGACGCCGCTCGACGACACGACGAGCGCCGCCAGCGGCACGCCGTTCGCCCCGACGCGCCCGAACATCGCGGGCGCGAGCCGCGCGCGCGACAGGCTGAACATCATCCGCGTCGTCACGTACAACTGGCTGTTCATCGCGGACAGCGCGGCAACGAGCACGACGAAGTTGATGACGCCCGCCGCATACGGCACGTGCGTCGCGGCCATCACCTTGACGAACGGGCTCTCGTCGGTGCCGGCCTGCGTCCACGGCACGATCGCGAGCATCAGCGCGAGCGTGAGCAGATAAAACAGCACGAGGCGGAACACGGTCGATCGAAACGCGCGCGATACCGCACGCTGCGGATCGCGCGCTTCGCCCGCCGCGATCGCGACCGTTTCGATGCTCATATAGCTGAAGATGGCGACGATCACCGCGACCCACACGCCCGAGAAGCCTTTCGGGAGAAAGCCGCCGTGCGCCGAATAGTTCGCGAAGCCGATGCCGGACGACGCGGGCGCCGTCGCGACGAAGTACGCGCCAAGCGCGATGAACACGACGATCGCGGCGATCTTCAGCATCGAGAACACATACTCGACGACGCCGTAGAGCGTGACGCTCGTCATGTTCACCGCAATCAGCGCGGCCGAAAAGCCGACGACCCAATACCAGCCCGGCACGCCCGGATACCAGTACTTCATGAAGACGGCGATCGCGCTCACCTCGGTGCCGACCGCGAACACGACGGCCGACCAGTACGCGTAGCGCACGAGAAAACCCGCGAGCGGGCCGACGTAATGCTCGGCATACGCGCCGAACGAGCCGGACGTCGGATGCGCGACCGTCATCTCCGCCAGCGCGCCCATCAGCAGCAGCGCGATCAGCGCGCCGATCGCATACGACACCAGCACGCCCGGCCCCGCGAGCCCGATCGCGAAACCGCTGCCCAGAAAGAGCCCCGTCCCAATCGCGCCTCCAATCGCGATCATCGCCATCTGCCCCGACGAGAGCCCGCGCCGCAGCCCCTTTTCGCGCTCGACGATCGAGTCGAACGTTCTTTGTTCTTGTGTCACACCAGACTCCTGCTTCAATACCGTGTATCTGCCGCGAATAAAACGAAACGGCGCGGAAGACCTCCCGCGCCGTTCATGCGAAACATTTTGGACCTGCGGCTATTCGACTTCCACCGCCTCTTCATTCGGCTTGCTCGGCGGCGTCGCCGTCTTGTCGAACGACAGCAGCACCTTGTCGTTCTCGTCGACGTCGACCGTCACGTGGCCGCCGTTCACGAGCTTGCCGAACAGCAGCTCGTCGGCAAGCGCACGCCGGATCGTGTCCTGGATCAGCCGCTGCATCGGCCGCGCGCCCATCAGCGGATCGAAGCCGTGCTTCGCGAGATGCTTGCGCAACGCGTCGGTGAAGAGCGCGTCGACCTTCTTCTCGTGCAGTTGCTCCTCCAGCTGGATCAGGAACTTGTCGACCACCCGCATGATGATTTCCTCATCGAGCGCACGGAAGCTGATCGTCGCATCGAGCCGGTTGCGGAACTCGGGCGTGAACAGGCGCTTGATGTCCGCCATCTCGTCGCCGACTTCGCGCCGCGTCGTGAAACCGATCGTCGCCTTCTGCATCGATTCCGCGCCCGCGTTCGTCGTCATGATGATGATGACGTTGCGGAAATCCGCCTTGCGCCCGTTGTTGTCCGTCAGCGTGCCGTGATCCATCACCTGCAGCAGCACGTTGAAGATGTCCGGATGCGCCTTCTCGATTTCGTCGAGCAGCAGCACGCAGTGCGGCTTCTTCGTGACGGCCTCGGTCAGCAAGCCGCCCTGGTCGAACCCGACGTATCCGGGCGGCGCGCCGATCAGGCGGCTCACCGCGTGACGCTCCATGTATTCCGACATGTCGAAGCGGATCAGCTCGATGCCGAGCGTGAACGCGAGCTGGCGCGCCACTTCGGTCTTGCCGACACCCGTCGGGCCGGAGAACAGGAACGCGCCGATCGGCTTGTCCATCTTGCCGAGGCCCGCACGCGCCATCTTGATCGAGGCCGCGAGCGCGTCGATCGCCGGGTCCTGGCCGAACACGACGCTCTTCAGATCGCGATCGAGCGTCTGCAGCTTGCTGCGGTCGTCCTGCGACACGCTCTGCGGCGGAACGCGCGCGATCTTCGAGATGATTTCCTCGATCTCGCTCTTGCCGATCGTCTTCTTCTGCTTCGATTTCGGCAGCACGCGCTGCGCGGCGCCCGCCTCGTCGATCACGTCGATCGCCTTGTCGGGCAGATGACGGTCGGTGATGAAGCGCGCCGACAACTCGGCGGCCGCCGACAGCGCGCCCGACGAATACTTGACGCCGTGATGCTCCTCGAAGCGCGACTTCAGGCCGCGCAGGATCGCAACCGTCTGCTCGACGGTCGGCTCGGTCACGTCGACCTTCTGGAAGCGCCGCGACAGCGCCGCATCCTTTTCGAAGATCCCGCGATATTCGGTGAACGTCGTGGCGCCGATGCACTTGAGCGTGCCCGACGACAGCGCCGGCTTCAGCAGGTTCGACGCGTCGAGCGTGCCGCCCGATGCGGCGCCCGCGCCGATCAGCGTGTGGATCTCGTCGATGAAGAGAATCGCGTGCGGCCGCTCCTTCAGTTCCTTCAGCACCGTCTTCAGACGCTGCTCGAAATCGCCGCGGTACTTCGTGCCCGCCAGGAGCGCGCCCATGTCGAGCGAATACACCTGCGCGTTCGCGAGGATGTCCGGCACCTCGCCGCGCGTGATCCGGTACGCGAGGCCTTCGGCGATCGCCGTCTTGCCGACGCCCGCCTCGCCGACGAGGAGCGGATTGTTCTTGCGGCGGCGGCAGAGCACCTGCACGACGCGCTCGACCTCCGACTCGCGCCCGATCAGCGGATCGATGCGGCCGTCCTTCGCCATCTGGTTCAGGTTCTGCGTGAACTGCGCGAGCGGCGTTTCCTTCTGCGCGCTCGCGTCCTCGCCTTCCGCGTTCGCGTCGGCGGGCTTCGCGGCTTCGCCGCCGCTCGTCTTCGCGATGCCGTGCGAAATGAAGTTGACGACGTCGAGGCGCGTCACCCCCTGCTGCTGCAGGTAGTAGACCGCGTGCGAATCCTTCTCTCCGAAGATCGCGACGAGCACGTTCGCGCCCGTGACTTCCTTCTTGCCGTTCGACGTCGACTGCACGTGCATGATGGCGCGCTGGATCACGCGCTGGAAGCCGAGCGTCGGCTGCGTGTCGACATCGTCGGTGCCGGGAACGGTAGGCGTGTTGTCGTGGATGAAGTTGCGCAGGTTCTGACGCAGATCCTCGATGTTCGCCGCGCACGCGCGCAGCACCTCGGCTGCCGTCGGGTTATCCAGCAGGGCCAACAAAAGATGCTCGACCGTAATGAACTCATGCCGCGCCTGGCGCGCTTCCATGAACGCCATGTGCAGGCTGACTTCCAATTCCTGGGCAATCATGCTTCCTCCATCACGCACTGCAGCGGATGCCCGGCCTGCCGCGCATGGGTAACGACTTGCTCGACTTTGGTCGACGCGATGTCTCGCGTATAGACCCCACAAACCCCCCGCCCTTCGCGATGCACCTTCAGCATAATCTGTGTGGCCGTTTCGCGATCCTTCTTGAAATACTCCTGCACGATCATCACGACGAATTCCATTGGCGTGAAGTCGTCGTTCAGGAGCACCACCTTGTACATCGAAGGCGGCTTGAGCTTCTGTTCCTTGCGTTCCAGGACGGTGCTGTCCTGCTTGTCCGGGATAATCGCCATACACCCATTCTAAACAACTCGGACAGGCCCGCAATCCTGTCGTTAACCGACTGACCAGCCGGCGCCCTCCCCGGCTCCCCACGCGCGGCAGCGTCCCTCTCACATCGAACCGGAGCCGGCTGCGGGGCCGGCTCCGGTTCGATGTGCAAGCATGCGGCATGCCGCCCGCGCATTGTGCATGGATCGAGTATCCCACAACGCGTAGAACCTCGAACGCGCGTCACTCGAGCCTGGTATGTGCGACGATTATGCGACTTTTCAAGTCCCCTCGCTCGCTCCGATGCTGCGAAGCAAAGCGGGATAAACCCTGAAAATGGGTTCTTTACAACGTCCCCGTATACGTCTAAAAATTTTCTTGACACTCAATTAAAGAGCGCCAACAATCAAGCTGGCACTTTTTTCAATTTGTCTTTGACAATCTGAAAGAGGCCGAGGTGAGCTTGTGAGGGGGGAACGGCTGCGTATGCCGGTCGTTTAGCTTTTCGAGCGTGCTCGTTGTAAGTAGCGACTGTGTGACAGGGGAAGTAGGTATGGCAACTGGTATTGTCAAATGGTTCAATGACGCGAAGGGCTTCGGTTTCATCACGCCCGACGAAGGCGGCGAAGATCTGTTTGCACATTTCTCGGCGATCAACATGCAGGGCTTCAAGACCCTGAAGGAAGGCCAAAAGGTCAGCTTCGAGGTGGTGCAAGGCCCGAAGGGTAAGCAAGCGTCGAACATCCAAGCTGCTTGAGGGCCGTCTGGATCAGAAATAGAAAACCCGGCTTCCAGCCGGGTTTTTTTTCGCCCGAGTGCCGCGGCGAACAACCATGCGCTCCACCACGGAACTCGGCCGCCGCCCATTTCAAACGACTTTCAGCGTTCCCATCATCCCGAGATCCTCGTGCTCGAGGATGTGGCAGTGAAACATTCGCTCGCCGCGCTCGGTCTGCGTCGTGAGAATCCGCACGCGCTCGCCCTTCCGAACGTTCACCGTGTCCCGCCACGCGCGATAGGGCTCCGGCGTCGTCTTGCCGCCGATCTCGCGCTCGACGACCTGGAATTGCGTGCCGTGCAGATGGAACGGATGGTCCATGTCGGTTTCGTTGCGAATCGTCCACGATTCGACGTCGCCGCGCCGGCTCGTCAATGTCGCGCGATGCGGCTCGAACGTCGCGCCGTTCACCATGAATCGCATGCCGGCCGGTCGGCCCCGCGCGTCCGCGCGCATCATCGCGTTCCTGTCCATCTGCTCGCCGAATGCGACTTCCTTGTGCGCGACCGGCTCGCCGAGCGCGGGCACCGCGCGCAGCCGGTCAGGCAGCGCGCGCGGCGCGGCGGACTCGAATGCGACGTCGGCAAGCGGCATCGCGGGATCGGGCGGCAGGCTGCCGTGCGCGGCGTCCGACATCGCCATCTTGCCGCGGTCGTACTCGAGCGCCGTCAGCACCGCGCGCGACGCGCGGTCGCCCGCGCGTGCGACGATCTCGGCGCGCTCGCCCGGCGCGAGCAGCAGCGACGTCACGTCACGCGGCGCCTCGAACAAGCCGCCGTCGGTGCCGATGTGCGCAAATGCTCTTCCGTCGTCAAACGCGATGCGCAAATAGCGCGCGCTGCACGCGTTCCACACGCGCCAGCGTTCGTCGCCGGTGAGCGCGATGCGCGGCCGCCGCGCACCGTTGACGAGCACGAACTGACCTTGGCGGCCGTTCATCCAGTCCATCATGTCGTTCGGCGCAATCGTGCCGTCGCGTGCAAGCTTCAGATCGGACACGAACAGATGCCGCTCGGGCCAGCCGGCGAGCGGATCGTCGGCCGCGCGCACGACGAACGGCCCCGCGAGTCCGCGAAACACCTGCTCGGCCGTCGCCATGTGCGGATGCGGGTGATACCAGTACGTGCCCGCGCTTCCTTTCGGCAGCGTGAAGCGATAGACGCGCGTCGCGCCCGGCGCGACGAGATCGGACGGATTGCCGTCCTGGTCGGGCGGCACGGGCAGCCCATGCCAGTGGATCGTCGACGGTTGCGGCAGCCGGTTGACGAAGCGAATCTCGACCGTATCGCCTTCGCGCACGTCGATGAGCGGGCCGACTGCGGGCCCTTGCGCGCCCGCGCCGAACTGCCAGAACACCGTCGGCGCGGCGCCCGGCAGAAGCGCGCGCCGGACGGGCTGCGCGACGAGCGTCGCACGGAACATGCCCGGCTCGCGGCTTTCGTTCGCGAGCACGCGCAGCGCGGCGAGCGGCGCGCCCGCGGGCAACGCGTCGGCGGCCGCGAGCGCGGGCGCCGTCGGCTTCGCGTGCCGTGCGCGCGCAGGCGCGGGCGACATGTCGGGCATGTCGTCCATCCCGTCCATCCCTTGCATGCCGTCCATCGCATGGCCCGCGGCGAGCGCGCCGCGCGCGAAGAGCGACGCGGCGGCGGCCGCCAGCGCGCTCGAAAGAAAATGTCTGCGCAACATCGATCGATTCCTGTGTCGCCGAAACGGAGGTTTCGACGATACACCAGCCGGCACACGCTGCGCACTACTTGCAAACGATGCGCGCGCCGCACCAAAACGAAACACCCCGGCGGGCACGCGGCCCGCCGGGGTGTCGCTCGACATCGGCTACGCCGACGCGCTTACTGCATGTTTTCGATCAGCACCTGACCGAAGCCCGAGCACGACACTTGCGTCGCGCCTTCCATCAGGCGCGCGAAGTCGTACGTGACGCGCTTCTGCTTGATCGACTTTTCCATCGCGGCGATGATGACGTCGGCCGCTTCGGTCCAGCCGAGGTGGCGCAGCATCATTTCGGCGGACAGGATTTCCGAACCCGGGTTCACGTAGTCCTTGCCTGCGTACTTCGGCGCCGTGCCGTGCGTCGCTTCGAACATCGCGACCGAATCCGACAGGTTCGCGCCCGGCGCGATGCCGATGCCGCCGACTTGCGCGGCAAGCGCGTCCGAGATGTAGTCGCCGTTCAGGTTCAGCGTCGCGATCACGTCGTACTCGGCCGGGCGCAGCAGGATCTGCTGCAGGAACGCATCGGCGATCGAATCCTTGATCACGATCTCGTTGCCCGTCTTCGGGTTCTTGAACTTCATCCACGGGCCGCCGTCGATCAGCACCGCGCCGAACTCCTTCTGGGCGAGCGCATAGCCGGCGTCACGGAACGTGCCTTCCGTGAACTTCATGATGTTGCCCTTGTGGACGAGCGTGACCGACTTGCGGTCGTTGTCGATCGCGTACTGGATCGCCTTGCGCACGAGGCGCTCGGTGCCTTCCTTCGACACGGGCTTGATGCCGATGCCCGACGTTTCCGGGAAGCGGATCTTCTTCACGCCCATCTCTTCCTGCAGGAACTTGATGACCTTCTTCGCCTGCTCGGATTCGGCCGCCCATTCGATGCCGGCGTAGATGTCTTCCGAGTTCTCGCGGAAGATCACCATGTTGGTCTTCTCCGGCTCGCGCACGGGCGAGGGAACGCCCTTGAAGTACTGAATCGGGCGCAGGCAGACGTACAGGTCGAGCTCCTGGCGCAGCGCGACGTTCAGCGAACGGATGCCGCCGCCGACCGGGGTCGTGAGCGGCCCCTTGATCGACACGACGTACTCCTTCAGCACCTGCAGCGTCTCTTCCGGCAGCCACACGTCCGGACCGTAGACCTTCGTCGCCTTCTCGCCGGCGTAGATCTCCATCCAGTGGATCTTCTTCTTGCCGCCGTACGCCTTCTCGACCGCCGCGTCGACGACCTTGATCATCACCGGCGTGATATCGAAGCCCGTGCCGTCGCCCTCGATGTAGGGAATGATCGGCTGATCGGAAACGTTGAGCGAGAAATCCTTGTTGACGGTGATCTTGTCACCGCCTTCCGGAACCTTGATGTGCTGATACGGCATGATCGACTCCAGTGATATGGCTGGGCTGGTGGGTATCTGGTTGTGCGCGGTCGGGCAAGCGCGGCGCCGGCCCTGCGTCCGCGACGGCGAGCCGCTATTCTAGCGCTCTCGCGGCGCGAGGCGGCGCGAATCAGGCACGCGGGACCCGCGCAAGTCTTATATAAGACAAAAGACTTGCCGTTCCGTATTATGCATTAAGATTCCGCCATTTGCCATAGAACGCGGCCCGCGTCGCGCCGCCCGTTTCCTCGCGAGCCTTGCCCCATGCGCCTCATCGCCCTCAACAAACCGTTCGGCACGATCTGCCAGTTCTCCCCGCACGAAGCCCGCGCGTCGCTCGGCGACTGGGTGAAGACGCCCGGCGTCTATCCGGCGGGCCGTCTCGATGCCGACAGCGAGGGGCTGCTTCTGCTCACCGACGACGGCGCGCTGCAGGCGAAGATCGCCGAGCCGCGCCACAAGCTCGTCAAGCGCTACTGGGCACAGGTCGAGGGCGCGCCCGACGCGGCCGCGCTCGCCGCGCTCGAGCGCGGCGTCGATCTCGGCGACTACGTGAGCCGCCCGTGCCGCGCGCGCTTCGTCACGCCGCCCGACACGCTCTGGCCGCGCACCCCGCCGATCCGCTATCGCGCGGCGATCCCGACCACCTGGATCGAGCTGGAGATCGCCGAAGGCAAGAACCGTCAGGTGCGGCGAATGACCGCGGCCATCGGCTTTCCGACGCTGCGCCTCATTCGCGTCGGCATCGGCGCGCTCGACGTGTTCGCGCTCGGCCTCGCGCCCGGCGAGACCCGCGAGCTGCCGCCGCGCGCGCCATGGGAGCGCGCAGTGCGGCACGGATGACAATTCGGCGGAACGTTTCGCCGTGCGTCAACCGACCGCGAACCCGACGCGTTAAACCACGCAGATGCCACTCCCAGCTATCCGGCATTGGCGACCGAGCCGCGGTCCCGTCGCTTGAGCGACACCCCGCGAACCGGCCGCCCGCAGCGCGAAGAGATTTTTCTCGATGCGTCTGTCAACCGAAAGGTGGATGGCACGTTAGACGACATGACTCCTATGCCGGGTCATTTGGTTAATTAACTAAAGCTGAGGAACACAACATGAACAAACTGATCGCCGCTCTGGTCGCTGGTCTCTTCGCAACGGCTGCTTTCGCGCAAGCTTCGGCTCCGGCCGCCGCTTCGGCTCCGGCTGAGAAGGCTGAAGCTGCTTCGGCACCGGCTAAGAAGGCCCACAAGAAGCACGCTCACAAGAAGGCGCACAAGAAGGCAGCGAAGGCCGAAGCCGCCAGCGCCGCTGAACCGGCATCGAACTAAGCAGAAAGCATTCTGTAAGACGCAGTCAAGAACAAGCTGTTGCCGTTCTTACGGCGTTGCAAGGCAGATCACCGCGAGGCGATCTGCCTTTTTGTTTTTGTTTCCGCTCGCCCGCGTGACGCCGCGTCCCATCTGCGCGCAACGCCGCGCTTCGCGTACCATGCGGGTCTCGAATTCCCGATAGGAGCCCTAGCCGTGCGATTTTCCCCGCGCTCTTCGCTCGCCCGACTCGTGCGAGCCACCGTCTTTCCGGTCGCGGTCGCGCTCGCGCTCGCCGCGGGCGGCATGCACGCCGCGTCCGCGCAAACCGCGCAGTTGCCGCCCGGCGCGAAGCAGCCGGACGAATTCCCGCGCGTGAAGCTGCGCGCCGGCATGTACGTGATCGACGCGGCCGTCGCGGCGAACGACGCCGATCGCGAGCAGGGCCTCATGTACCGCTCGCAGCTCGCGCCGAACGAAGGCATGCTGTTCGTGTTCAACGAGAACGCCGTGCATTGCTTCTGGATGAAGAACACGCTGATTCCGCTGTCGATCGCGTTCATCCGCGCGGACGGCACGATCACCGACGTCGACGAGATGAAGGCCGAGACGACCGACAATCACTGCCCGCGCAACAACGGCGTCTACGCGCTCGAGATGAACAAGGGCTGGTTCACCGCGAAGGGCATCAAGCCCGGCATGAAGATCGACGGGCTGCCGAAGCCGCAATGACGCCCGGCGCGCTTGGTCGATGCGCGCCGCCCGCCCCGCCCGACAAGCCGGCCGCGCGCCGGCTTTTTTACGCGCCGTTTTCGTGCACGGCCGGCGCGGCCCAACGGACGGAACACGCCCGCCACGCCGCGGGACTTGATCGCCGACGCATCGCCCGCATCTGCAAAAGCCACGAGCAAGCGCTATGCTTTAAGTCTCGCAAGAGCGACGGCGCCGGCCGCACCGGCCGAGCCGTTTTCGTCCAGAGCCACCAGGAGGTTCACGTGCCCCGCAAAACCCCCATCGAGCGCTATCGCAATATCGGGATCAGCGCTCACATCGACGCCGGCAAGACCACGACGACCGAGCGCATCCTGTTCTATACCGGCGTGAGCCACAAGATCGGCGAGGTTCACGACGGCGCGGCCACGATGGACTGGATGGAGCAGGAACAGGAGCGCGGCATCACGATCACCTCCGCGGCGACGACGGCGTTCTGGAAAGGCATGGCCGGCAATTATCCAGAGCATCGGATCAACATCATCGATACCCCGGGTCACGTCGATTTCACGATCGAAGTCGAACGCTCGATGCGCGTGCTCGACGGCGCGTGCATGGTCTACGACTCGGTGGGCGGCGTGCAGCCGCAGTCCGAAACCGTGTGGCGCCAGGCGAACAAGTACAAGGTGCCGCGCATCGCGTTCGTCAACAAGATGGACCGGGTCGGCGCCGATTTCTTCCGCGTGCAGCGGCAGATCGGCGAGCGCCTGAAGGGCGTCGCGGTGCCGATCCAGATTCCGATCGGCGCGGAAGAGCACTTCCAGGGCGTCGTCGATCTCGTGAAGATGAAGGCGATCGTCTGGGACGACGAAAGCCAGGGCGTGAAGTTCACGTACGAGGACATCCCGGCGAACCTCGTCGAGATTGCGCACGAGTGGCGCGAGAAGATGGTGGAGGCCGCCGCCGAGGCCAGCGAGGAACTGCTCGAGAAGTATCTGACCGATCACCACTCGCTCACCGAGGACGAGATCAAGGCCGCGCTGCGCCGGCGCACGATCGCCAACGAGATCGTGCCGATGCTCTGCGGCAGCGCGTTCAAGAACAAGGGCGTGCAGGCGATGCTCGACGCGGTGATCGACTATCTGCCGTCGCCCGCCGACGTGCCCGCGATCCTTGGCCACGATCTCCACGACAACGAAGCGGAACGTCATCCGAGCGACGACGAGCCGTTCTCCGCGCTCGCGTTCAAGATCATGACCGACCCGTTCGTCGGCCAGTTGATCTTCTTCCGCGTGTACTCGGGCGTCGTCGAATCGGGCGACACGCTGCTCAACGCGACGAAGGACAAGAAGGAGCGGCTCGGCCGGATCCTGCAGATGCACGCGAACGAGCGCAAGGAAATCAAGGAAGTGCGCGCGGGCGACATCGCGGCCGCGGTCGGCCTGAAGGAGGCGACGACGGGCGACACGCTATGCGACCCGGGCAAGCCGATCATCCTGGAGAAGATGGAATTCCCCGAGCCCGTGATCTCGCAGGCGGTCGAGCCGAAGACGAAGGCCGACCAGGAAAAGATGGGCCTCGCGCTGAACCGTCTCGC
Organism: Burkholderia thailandensis E264; assembly: GCF_000012365.1. Lineage (NCBI taxonomy): Bacteria > Pseudomonadati > Pseudomonadota > Betaproteobacteria > Burkholderiales > Burkholderiaceae > Burkholderia > Burkholderia thailandensis. Next base: position 869,601 of record NC_007651.1, on the reverse strand, counting down.
GCAGGAGGACCCGTCGTTCCGCGTGCAGACCGACGAGGAATCCGGCCAGACGATCATCTCCGGGATGGGCGAGCTGCACCTCGAGATCATCGTCGACCGGATGCGGCGCGAGTTCGGCGTCGAGGCGACGGTCGGCAAGCCGCAGGTCGCGTATCGCGAAACGGTGCGCACGGTGGCCGAGGACGTCGAGGGCAAGTTCGTCAAGCAGTCGGGCGGCCGCGGCCAGTACGGCCATGCGGTGATCAAGCTCGAGCCGAACCCCGGCAAGGGCTACGAGTTCCTCGACGAGATCAAGGGCGGCGTGATTCCGCGCGAATTCATCCCGGCGGTCAACAAGGGCATCGAGGAAACGCTGAAGAGCGGCGTGCTCGCGGGCTACCCGGTCGTCGACGTGAAGGTGCACCTCACGTTCGGCTCGTATCACGACGTCGACTCGAACGAAAACGCGTTCCGCATGGCCGGCTCGATGGCGTTCAAGGAAGCGATGCGCCGCGCGAAGCCGGTGCTGCTCGAGCCGATGATGGCGGTCGAGGTCGAGACGCCCGAGGAGTTCATGGGCAACGTGATGGGCGACCTGTCGAGCCGGCGCGGCATCGTACAGGGGATGGAGGACATCGCGGGCGGCGGCGGCAAGCTCGTGCGCGCCGAAGTGCCGCTCGCCGAGATGTTCGGCTATTCGACGTCGCTGCGCTCGGCGACGCAAGGCCGCGCGACCTACACGATGGAGTTCAAGCACTACGCGGAAACGCCGTCGAACGTATCGGAAGCGGTCATCAACGCGAAGCAGGTCGGGCGCGGCTAACGCGCGATGCTCGCCGAGTTCCGTTACTGAGCGAGCGTCCCGCGACGACGCCCGGCGCTGCCGCGCCGCGCGATCGATGAAAGAAAGCCCGTCCGGAAACGGACGGGCTTTTTTGCTGCGCGCGCGTCGCCCCGACATCGGCGAGGCCGCGATCGGGCGTTCACCGCCGCCGCCTCGTGACGATCGGCAACGCCGTCATGCTTGGCCCGCGCGAACCGCGTGCGCCGCGCAAGCGTTTCGGCGCGTTTCGCGGCATCGGCCGCGCGCGCCGTGGCGTCCGCGACGCACCGCCCGCACGCTGCGCGAGCAAGCCGCTGCCCGAGCCGGCCGCCTTGCCGCGGCGCGCACGGCGCTACAGCATTTCGAGCGGCCGCTTGCCACGCGGCGGCTTGAACCGCACATCGAGCCGCGCGAGCTCGTCCTCGCCCAGCACGAAATCGAGCGCCGCGCGGTTGTCGCGCACGTGTTCGACGCTGCCCGCCTTCGGAATCGCCAGCACGTTCGGCTGCCCGAGCACCCATGCGAGCGCGACGCGCGCCGGCGACACGCCGCGCTCGCGCGCGATCTCGTCGATCGCCGTGCGCCTGGGCAACCGCATGTGATCGATCGGGCTGTACGCCATCGCCGGCATCCCGCGCCGCGCGAGCCACGGCAGCAGATCGAACTCCGGGCCGCGGCGTGCGAGGTTGTAGAGGATCTGGTTCGTCGCGCACACCGCGCCGCCCGCTTCGGCGACGAGTGCCTCCATGTCGTCGACGTCGAAGTTGCTGACGCCCCAGTAGCGGATCTTGCCGGCGTCGCGCAGCGCTTCGAAGCCCGCGATCGTCTCCGCGAGCGGAACCGGGCCGCGCCAGTGCAACAGATACAGATCGACGCGATCGGTGCGCAAGCGTTTCAGCGTCGCCTCGCACGCGGCGACAACGCCCGCGCGGCTCGCATGATGCGGCAGCACCTTGCTCACGGTGAACAGCCGGTCGCGCACGCCGGCGAGCGCGTCGCCGACGAGCGTCTCGGTCGCGCCGTCGCCGTACATCTCGGCCGTATCGATGAGCGTCATGCCGAGGTCGACGCCCTCGCGCAGCGCGGCGATCTCGGCCGCGCGCTTCGCGGGCCGCTCGCCCATTTCCCAGGTGCCCTGCCCGAGCTTCGGTATGCGTTCGCCGCCGGGCAGCGCGACGGTTTCGAGCCTGCTGGTCATATCGTTCCTCGTCACGTATTCGAGCGCGGCGCGCGACGCGCACGGCCCGCGGGTGATTCGTCAGTGTAGCGATTCGACGCGCGCCGGGCGGCATCGCGCGCAAAACCCGGCTATAACCGCGGCACGCGATGTCTTAGAATGGCCGCATCGTTTTTTATGCCCACTCCATGAAGCCATCGACGGAAGACCGCTGGTCCGACCTGCGCCCCGACCCCGACAACGACACGCCGCTCTATCTGCAACTCGCCCGCAAGCTGGGCGACGCAATCCACGACAACCGCTGGGCCGCAGGCGAAGCGCTGCCTTCGGAACGACTGCTCGCGGAATCGCTCGGCGTGTCGCGAATCACCGCGCGCAAGGCGATCGCGCTGCTCGTCGAGCAAGGGCTCATCCGGCGCACGCAAGGCGCGGGCAACTTCATTCAGCCGCGCTACGAGGACCCGCTGTCGCGGCTGTCGAGCTTCAGCGAGATGCTCAAGCGCCGCGGCTTCACGCCGAGCTCCACGTGGCTGTCGCGCGACATCCAGCCCGCGAATCGCGACGAGGTGATCCAGCTCGGGCTGTCGCCCGCTGCATCCGTCACGCGCCTGAAGCGTCTGCGGCTCGCGGACGGCATCGTGATGGCCGTCGAAAACTCCACGTTCCCCGCCACGATCGTTCCCGATCCGCAGGCGATCGGCGATTCGCTGTACAGCTATCTCGAGCAGCGCGGCACGCCGATCGTGCGCGCGCTGCAGCACTTTCGCGCGGTCAACGCAACCGACGAGATCGCGCGGCAGATGGGCATCGCGCCGCACGAAGCGCTCCTCTTGATCACGCGAATCGGCTTCACGCACGATCAGCGCGCGATCGAACTCACCGACACGTACTGTCGGAACGATTACTACGATTTCGTCGTCGAGCTGCGCAAGTAAGCGGCATGCGCCGCGCGCGTCACGGCAGCCGGCGCGGCGCATCGTGGTTGCTCGGCACCGGCCCGCTTGGACGGCGCGGCGGCGTCGCCGGCAGTATCGGCGCATGCCGCACCGACACGCGAACCCGCCGCGCGCGGCCCGTCCGCATACGATCGCATTCGGCTGCGGGGAGCGCCGCCGCCGCGTTCGACGCCCCGGCGAGCGCACCGATTCGATCGGCCGACGGCAGGCACGGATCGCCGCCGTCGAGCTCGGCGCGTTCGGGCGCGGCCGGGTCGCCGCCCGCGAGAAGCCACAGACGCGTCGATGCGTGCAGGGGCGTCATCGCATCGGCATCGGCCTCGGCCCGGGCGAACATCGAAACGCGTCTAGAATGGCGCGCAGACGCATTCCATCCCGATTGCGAGCCGGCGCGCTCGACGAACGGCCGCCGCGCGAACGCGGCACGCGCATCGCCCCGCTCGTCCGTCCGCCCTTCGACCGAGGAACCGCCGCCATGTCCCGCTTGAGCGCGAACGAAGCCGCGCAACTGCTCGGCGTCAGCGTGCCGACCCTCTACGCGTACGTGAGCCGCGGCCTGCTGCGCTCGCGCGCCGACGGCGCGAGCAAGCGCCGCTATTACGACGACGCCGAGGTTCGCCGGCTCGCACGCCGCCGTGCGGATGCGAAGCGCGCGGGGAACGTCGCCGAGCGCACGCTCGACTGGGGCGTGCCTGTCCTCGAATCGCGCATCACGCCGATCGCGAACGGCACGCTGCGGTATCGCGGCCGCGACGCGATCGCGCTCGCGACGGCGGCGACGCTCGAAGAAGCCGCCGCGCTGCTGTGGGAATGCCCGCCCGCGCGCGTGCAGGCCGCGCCCGACGTCTTTTCGTCGTTCGACGCGGCCCGCTGGCTCGGCTGGCTCGATCCGTGGCGCGATCGGCCGCCGCTTGAGCGCGCGCTCGCGCTGCTGCCCGTCGCCGCGCTCGCGCTGTTCGCCGCCGGGCGCGTCGCCCGCTGGATCGCGCATGCGCTCGAGCAGCGCGCCGACGGCAAGCTGATCCGGCCGCGCGCGCGTTACGTCGGCGTCGACCACGCGGCCTGAGCGCGCCGCGACCGTCGCGCCGCGCGAGGCGGGCCGGACAGCGGCCGGCTCCGGATAGTCGAGCACGTCGGTGCGGATCGCGCGCACGGCCCGCGCAGCGGAGGAAGATCCTTCGATGTCCCGATGATCACCGCGAAGCGCGCGTCGCGCTCCATGCACGCTCGCACGCGTCGTCTCCCGCACTGCACCGGCGAGCGGTCGGCACGGCCCGGCCGCCTGGCCGGAACAGGCGCGGCAGACACGGATGACGCACGACACGCCCGCCCACGCGAGGCGAAAACGCAATCGGCCGCGCCGCGCGGGATGCGCGCGCCCGCCCGCTGCACGCATCGCGGGCTTTCCCTACAATGTCGGCTGCACGCCCGAACGCGCCCGCCGCGCCCCGCTTTCATGCTTCAAGCCCCGCCCGCCGCCGCCCCGAGCGAGAAGTCGCTGACCGTGATGCTGTGGCTCGTCGCCACCGGCTTCTTCATGCAGACGCTCGATGCGACGATCGTCAACACCGCGCTGCCGTCGATGGCCGCGAGCCTCGGCGAATCGCCGCTCCGGATGCAGTCGGTCGTGATCGCGTACTCGCTGACGATGGCCGTGATGATCCCCGTGTCCGGCTGGCTCGCCGACACGCTCGGCACGCGCCGCGTGTTCTTCTGCGCGATCCTGATCTTCACGCTCGGCTCGCTCTTGTGCGCGAACGCGCATACGCTGCCGCTCCTCGTCGCGTTCCGCGTGATCCAGGGCGTGGGCGGCGCGATGCTGCTGCCCGTCGGGCGGCTCGCCGTGCTGCGCACGTTCCCCGCCGAGCGCTATCTGCCCGCGCTGTCGTTCGTCGCGATTCCGGGCCTGATCGGCCCGCTGATCGGGCCGACGCTCGGCGGCTGGCTCGTGAAGATCGCTTCGTGGCACTGGATCTTCCTGATCAACGTGCCGGTCGGCGTCGCGGGCTGCATCGCGACGTTCTATTCGATGCCCGACGCGCGCAACCCGGCCGCGGGCCGCTTCGACCTGAAAGGCTACCTGCTGCTGACGATCGGAATGATCTCGATCTCGCTGTCGCTCGACGGCCTCTCCGATCTCGGCATGCAGCACGCGATGGTGCTCGTGCTGCTGATCCTGAGCCTCGCGTGCTTCGTCGCGTACGGCTTGTACGCGGTGCGCGCGCCGCAGCCGATCTTCTCGCTCGAGCTCTTCAAGATCCACGCGTTCAGCGTCGGCCTGCTCGGCAACCTGTTCGCGCGCATCGGCAGCGGCGCGATGCCGTATCTGATTCCGCTGCTGCTGCAGGTGAGCCTCGGCTACGACGCGTTCGAAGCGGGCCTGATGATGCTGCCCGTCGCGGCCGCGGGAATGTTCTCGAAGCGGATCATCACGGTGCTCATCACGCGCCACGGCTACCGCAAGGTGCTGCTCGCGAACACGATCATGGTCGGGCTGATGATGGCGAGCTTCGCGCTGATCAGCGACGCGATGCCGGCATGGCTCAAGATCGCGCAGCTCGCCCTCTTCGGCGGCTTCAACTCGATGCAGTTCACCGCGATGAACACGCTCACGCTGAAGGACCTCGGCACGGGCGGCGCGAGCAGCGGCAACAGCCTGTTCTCGCTCGTGCAGATGCTGTCGATGAGTCTCGGCGTGACGATCGCGGGCGCGCTCCTCGCGACCTTCACCGGCATGATGCGAAGCGTCACGCCAACGCACACGCTGCCCGCGTTCCATGCGACGTTCGTGTGCGTCGGCCTCATCACCGCCGCGTCCGCGTGGATCTTCGCGCAGCTGTCGCCGGACGTGCGCGGCGCCGCGCGCCGCAAGACCGATCCGTCCGAGCGCGCGTGACGCGGTGGCGCGCTCGCCGCGCGACGGGCTGCCGCGCGGCCGGCGCGGCGGCGGCAATGCGTTCGAGATGGCTGACGGGCGCGCGGGATTTCGCATCGACGACACCGAAGAAGCTGCGCGCGGCGGCTTCGGCGCGAAGTCCGCGCATGCGGATCGGCGCACGGCGAACACGCGCCTGCCCGGACGCCGAAACGTCCGGCCGTTCGAACGCTCGGGCGCCGGCGCATGCGCGCGCATCGATACCGGCTGTGTGCCGGGCCTTCGAGCGTCCGATTGTCGCAGCGCGGCCCGTCGCGCCACGATCCGGCGCATGTCCGGCCATGTCTCGCCGCATCCCGGCGAACCGCCCGGACGCCGCGCGCCACGCTCCCGCGCCGCCGCGACGCACGGCGCACCATGCGAGTGCATGAATTGCGCGCCGCGCGCGAAGCTGCGGCGCGCCGGCGCGCCTTTTTGCGCACGGTTCTTGCTCGCCTATTCTGTAGGTAAACTGACGGTTCTCGGGCAGCCGAATCATGAGCATGATCGACATCGATCCCCCCAGCTTCCAGTCGCCGCGCCCGATCGCGGGCGACGACGGCAACCGGCGCACCGTGCTGTACGGCGACTACACCGTGTTCAGCGTGTTCCAGCCGGTCTTCTCGGTGTCGCATCGACGTGCGATCGGCTACCACGCGTCGCTGCGCGCGCACGATTCGCAAGGCAACCAGGTGCCGTCGCACGACGTGTTCACGCAGGCCGCGCGCCGCGGCGATCTGCTCGAACTCGGCCGTCTCGCCGAATCGCTGCATCTCGGCAACTTCCACACGTTCGACAGCCATGACGAATGGCTCTTCCTGAGCCTGCACCCCGCCGCGCTGATGGACACCGTCTACGGCGACGCGCTCCTCGCGAACCTGAAGGCGCTCGGGCTGCCGCCGCAGCGCGTCGTGCTCGAGGTGCCCGAGCAGGCGGGCGGCGAGACGCCGCGCTTCGCGGCGATCGTCGACGGGCTGCGCAAGGCCGGCTTCCTGATCGCGCTCGGCGGCTTCGGCGCGAAGCACTCGAACATCGATCGCGTCTGGCACCTGCATCCGGACATCGTCACGCTCGATCGCGGAATCCTCGCGCAGGCGAGCGAGCACTCGCATCTCGAGCGCGTGCTGCCCGGCCTCGTGTCGCTGCTGCACGAATCGGGGCAGCTCGTGCTGATGGGCGGCATCACGACCGAGCGCGAGGCGCTGATCGCGCTCGAATGCGACGTCGATTTCGTGCAGGGGCAGTATTTCGCCGGACCGAGCGTCGAGCCGGTGCAGCCGCAGGTCGCGGCGGGCATCATGGACACGCTGTCGGCCGCGCTGCGGCTGCGCGTCGCCGAGCGTTCGCGCGCGCAGGAGGCGCGTCTCGCGCCGTACGTCGCCGCGCTGCTGCAGGCGAGCGCACTGTTGCGCGAAGGCCGCGACCTGACCGAAGCGTCGAAGGAACTGCTCGAGCTGCCGGAGGCCGCGCGCTGCTTCCTGCTCGACGCGTCGGGCCGGCAGATCGGCGACAACGTGCTGCCGCGCGTGCGCGCATCGCAGCGCGCGAAGCGCTTCAGTCCGCTCATGCATTCGGAAGGCGCGAGCTGGGAGCGCCGGCCATACTTCATCGAGGCGATGCGCGTGCCGGGGCGCGTGCATTTCACGCCGCCCTATCTGTCGATCAACGAAGCGCACCTGTGCGTGACGGCGTCGATCGCGACGCCCGCCGCGCAGGGCATGCAGGTGCTGTGCGTCGACATCAACTGGGAAGCCGCCGCGCACCGCGACTAGCGCGCGACGCCCGGGCGTCGAACGCCCGCCGCCCGAGCGTTCGCGCGTCCGACGCGCGTCAGCCAGCCGCAGTCGCGCGCCTTCTCGCGACGAGCCGGTGCACGCGCTTGCCGGACGATTCGCTCGTCTGCTCGTGCTCGAACAGCACGTCGCACGCATCGCCGAGCGCGGCGTGCACGCGTTCGGCATCGACCACCTCGTAAAGCCGCCCGCGCCCGTCGCGCAGCGCGTCGCCCGTCGTCACCCGCCAGCTCAGATACAGCGTGCCGCCCGGCGCGAGCAGCTCGACGAGCCGCGCGACGGCCGCGTCGACGGCCGAAGCCGGCAGATGCATGATCACCGTCTCGCACAGCACGTTGCTGAACGCGCCGGACGGCACGCCCGCGAGCGCCGGCAGCAGCGCCTCTTCGAAGCGCAGCGCCGGATGGCTGCGCCGCGCTTCGGCGACAAGCGACGCGCTGCCGTCGTAGCCGCGCGCGTCGAAGCCGCGGCTCGCGAGCCACGCGACGTCGCGCCCCGCGCCGCAACCGACGTCCGCAGTCGGTCCGGGCTTGAAGTAGCGTTCGAGCAGCGCATACATGTCGTCGGGCGCCGGTTGTTCGTCCCATTCGCGTGCGTAATCGGCCGCGTGGCGGTCGTATGCGTCGAGCGTCGTGCGATCCATCGTCATCTCCTCGGTTGACGGTCGCGCGCCGGCTCGTGGAAGGCGAGCGCGCGCCGCCGTCATGTTAATCGCGACGGACATTTCATGCCTCGTCCGTCGCAGCGGCGCGACGACCGAAGCGATGCGGCCGCGGCCACGCGGCCGGGATATCGGCCGGGATGACGGTCGGGATATCGGCCGGAGCCGGCGCGTCGTCGCGCCGATCGATCGCGTCGATGTCGGCGGATCGGTGCTCGCGTCGATCGCCGCCCGCGAACGCCTGCCGACGCCATCGGCAGGCGCGAGCCGGCGAGCGGCGACGTAGCGTCCGCGCGAACGGCGCTCGCCGAACGAGCGTCCCCGGCCGCCTCAAGCGATCCGCCGCGCCAACGCCGACGCCCGCACGGCAACCCGGCCACGCGTGCGCACATCGACGGCCTGCCCGCCGATGCGCGCAAAGCACCCGACGGCCGCCCCGGGGCTATCCCGCCCGCGCCGCGGCAAGCAATTCGGCGAGCAGCGCGTCGCCGCCCCACGCCGGCCGCGCGTGCGAGCGCTCCGCGTCGTGAGCCAGCGCGCAAAGGCGTGCGTTGACGGGCGCCGCGCGCCCGAGCCGCCCGGCAAGACGCACGATCTCGCCGTTGATCCACTCGACCTCGGTCGTCCGTTTCGCGGCCAAGTCGTCCGACATCGACGAACGCGCGAGCGGATCGATCTCGAGCATCTTCCGCCCGAGCCGCGCGAACAGCGGGTCCGGCACGCTCAGCAAGCGCGGCACCCACGCGGCCGGCAGCGGCGTGAGCCGCGCGGGACGGACCCCGGCCGCCGACAGCAGGCGCAGCGCCTCGATTTGCGCCAGCGCGAGACAGCGCCGATAGCTGCGCGCCGCGAGCTCTTCCTTCAGCGGCCGGTTCGCGAGCGCATTGATCGCGTTGTTGAGATTGAGCAGCAGCTTCGCCCATTGAACCGCGCGCATGTCCGCGCGCGGCACGAGCGGCAGCCCCGCACGCTCGAACGCCTCCGCGAAGCGCCGCAGCGCGGGCGCGGCCTCGACCTGCAATTCGCCCGCCGTGCCCTGATGGAATCCGCCCTCGCCGCGCGAGATCACGTTGAACGGCACCATGCCGGCGAGCACGGTCGCGCCGGGCAACGCGGCGCGCAGCACATCCGCGTTGCGCACGCCGTTCTGAAAGCTGACGACGACCGCATCGGGCCGCATGATGCGCGCGAGCGCGGCGCCGACGGCGGGCGTCGCCGCGGACTTCACGGTGACGAGCACGAGTTCCGCGGATGCGGCCGCCGCATCGGCCGTCGAGAACGCGATCGCGGACGGCGGCACGCGGGCGTCGCGCCCTCGGTAATCGGACAGCACGAGCCCGTGCGCGCGCAGCGCGTCGCCGATCCGCCCGCGGCCGATCAGCGCGACGTCGGCGCCGCCCGCGATCAGCCGGCCGCCGATATAGCAGCCGAGCGCGCCCGCGCCATAAACGCAAATCGTCGGCATCGGCGCGAGTCAGACGCGCGCGCCGCGCGTGCCGGCGCGCACCGGCCCGACGCGCCGCTCGACTTCGGCGCGCACTTCGCCGCGCAGCCCGGCGAAGAACGCGACTTCGGCGACGACGAACAGCGGACCGACGACGAGCCCGATCAGATCGTCGACGAACGCGGGCTTGCGCCCCTCGAAGTAGTGGCCGACGAACTGGATCACCCATCCGACGAAAAAGAGCCCGAGCCCCACGCCGAGCCAGAGCGCGGTCGTCTGCGCGGCGAGCGCGCGGCCGGCCCAGAGACTCAGCGCGAGCAGCACGGCCATCGCGATGCCGAAGCGCAGATCGAGCCGCAGGTAAAAGAGCGTGGCCGCGAGCGCGGCGAGCGCCGCGGGCGTGAGCGCGAGCGCGCCCCACGCGCCGAACGTCGGCCGCGACAGCAGCGCCGTCACAGCGACGACGATCATCGGAATGCCGACGAGATGCGTCGCGATGTTGCGCGCGTCGCGATGATAGGCCGCGTACTGCGCGAGTTGATCGACCAAGGTCCTCATCGTGTCCCCTCCTGATGCGAGTGAGCGCTATCATGCCCGTCACGCGACGTTTTCTCTGTCAGCTACCCGACACCGCGACGGCCGATGCATCCGCTCTTCGAACCCTACCGCCCCCAGCTCGACGCGCACCCGTGGTTCGGCGCGCTGCCCGCCGAGCTGCGCGATGCGCTCGCCGCGACCGCGGTGCCGCGCCGGCTCGCGGCGGGCCAGGTGCTGTTCCGCCGCGGCGACGCGCCGTGCGGGCTCTACGCGGTGCTGAGCGGCGCGCTGTCGGTGGGCGCCGTCGACGCGAGCGGCAAGGAAGCGCTCCTCACGGTGGCCGAGCCGATGACCTGGTTCGGCGAAATCGCGCTCTTCGACGAGCTGCCGCGCACGCACGATGCGATCGCGCTCGAAGACGCGTTGCTGATGCACGTGCCGCAAGCCGCGCTGCAGCAACTGCTCGACGAAACACCGCGCTACTGGCGATATCTTGCGCTCTTGATGGCGCAAAAGCTGCGCATGTCGTTCATGAACGTCGAGGCGCTGACGCTGATGCCCGCCGCTCAGCGGCTCGCGGCGCGCCTGCTGATGATCGCGGAAGGCTACGGCGGAATCAGCACGCGGCATCGGCGGATCAGGCTGTCGCAGGAGCGGCTCGGCGCGATGCTGTCGCTGTCGCGGCAAACGGCGAACCAGTTGCTGAAGGAGCTCGCGGCGCGCGGCGTCGTGAGGCTGCACGTCGGCGAAATCGAGATCGTCGATCTGAATGCGCTGCGCGCGGCGAGCGGCGCGGCGCATCGCGCGGAAGACGATCTGGCGGGCGCGGGCGATGCGCGATCGGACGGCGATGCGCACGGCGCCGGCGACGCCAGCCGCGCGCACGCCACGCGCCGCCGATCGTAGTCGCGTCGTCGCGCGAGCGGCAGTGGCAGCGGCGGATTCGGCTTGCGAATCGACATCGATCGAGATCGAGACCGAGACCTCGATCTTGAACGAGACCTAGACCGGGGCCGGCATCAGGACCGGAGAACCGGCATCGCACCCAGGACCGGCGAGAACCGGCGCCGTCGCCGACTTACCTGTCGCCGGCCGCATCGCCGCGCGCCGCCCGGTCCGGGCGACGATTTTCCTGCCGCGCTCGCGCGAGCCCGCTATCATCGCGCATCGCCCCAATCGCCCTCATAAGCAACCGCGATCGCATGCACGCATCCGCATCCCGCTCCGCCATCGGCCGCGCCTGGCCGGTCTTCGTCGCGTTCCTGCGCCTTGGCCTCACGTCGTTCGGCGGCCCGATCGCCCACCTCGGCTATTTCCGCGAAGAATTCGTCGTCCGCCGGCGCTGGCTGAGCGAGCGCAGCTACGCGGACCTCGTCGGCCTCTGCCAGTTCCTGCCCGGCCCGGCGAGCAGCCAGGTCGGCATCGCGATCGGCCTGTCGCGCGCGGGCTACGCGGGCGCGCTCGCCGCGTGGGCGGGCTTCACGCTGCCGTCCGCGCTCGCGATGATCGCGTTCGCTTACGGCATGGCCGGCGCGGCCGGTCACGCGCTCGCGCCGGGCGCGCTGCACGGGCTGAAGATCGTGTCGGCGGCCGTCGTCGCGCAGGCTGTCTGGGGCATGGCGCGCAATCTGTGCCCCGACGCGCGGCGCGTGACGATCATGACGGCCGCGACGGGCGTCGCGCTCGTCGTGCCGTCGACATGGACGCAGCTCGCCGTCATCGCGAGTGCGGCCTGCATCGGGCTGCTTCACGTCGATCCCGCGCGCGGCGGCGCACACGATCCGCTGCCGATCTCGCTCGGCCGGCGTGCCGGCGCGTGCTGCCTCGCGCTGTTCGTCGCGCTGCTGGCCGGCCTGCCGCTCGCCGCGTGCGCATCCGGCAGCCACGCGCTCGCGATCGTCGACGCGTTCTATCGCGCGGGCGCGCTCGTGTTCGGCGGCGGGCACGTCGTGCTGCCGCTGCTGCAGGCATCGGTGGTCACGCCCGGCTGGGTCGGCGGCCAGACGTTTCTCGCGGGCTACGGCGCCGCGCAGGCCGTCCCCGGCCCGCTCTTCACGTTTGCGGCGTTTCTCGGCGCGTCAATGAAGGATGCGCCGTCGGGCTGGCTCGGCGGCGCGCTCGCGCTCGTCGCGATCTTCGCGCCGTCGTTCCTGCTCGTCACGGGCGCGATTCCGTTCTGGGAGCGCTGGCGAACGAACGCGCGGATGCGGGCGGCGCTCGCGGGCGTCAACGCGGCCGTCGTCGGCCTCTTGCTCGCCGCGCTCTATCAGCCGGTGTGGACGGGCGCGATCCTCGCGCCGCGCGACTTCGTCGCGGCGCTCGTCGCGTTCGTCGCGCTGACGTTCTGGCGCGTGCCGCCGTGGATCGTGGTGATCGGCGCGTGCGCCGCGGGGTGGATCGTCTTTTCGGTTTGACGCGTTTCAGTGCGCCGGGCGCGCTGCGCGGGTTCGCCGGCCGCACGCTGAGCGCGGCAACCGGCTCGCCCCCGGGCAAATCACGCGCCGCCGCCGGACGATCGCGGACGCAACGGCGGCCGCGCATCCGCGCGCGCCGCTGCCGCCACCGCCGCCGCGCGTGCGTCGCCGTGCGGGTGACGGGACGAAGCGGCGAAATTCGCGAACGCAATGAACGCGCATCGCGCGGACATTCGTCGCGGCGCCCAACCGATGCGGGACGAGCCGGCGCGATCGCCTCGTTCCGCCCGCACCGCCGCCGCAGCCTGCGCGGACGAGCCGCGCCCCGAACATGAGCGCCCGGCGGCAAAGACGGAGTCCGGCGGGCGTGCGCCATCGCCCGCCGGACTCACGCGCCGATCAGGGGAACGCCTTCATCCCGAGCAACGCCGCGACCGCGAACCCGGAGACGTTCGTCTCCTGGTCCGGCGAGCCGGGGTAGTCGTGGATGCCGTGCGTCTGCGGATCGAGCACGTTGTTCACGATCCAGGGCAGTGTCGTCGACGGCGCCTGCATGCCTTGCGTCGGCGCGCCGAGCAGCAGGATCACGTTGGACAGCGCGTATGCGGGGTCGGTCGACGGCGAGCGGATGCTGCCGTCGGCGGCCGTCTGGTTGATCATCCACTGGATCGCGCCGATGCTCTGCGAATTCGCGCCGAACACCCACGGCAGGTAGCCCTGCGGGAAGATCGTGTCGATGCCGAGATCCGCGTCGAGCGGCGCGCCCGTGTCGCGGCCGACCGAGTAGCGCTGCGCGCTCGTCATGTAGAACTGCGACGGCACGTTGTTCTTCAGGAAGGCCGCTTTCGCCGCATAGTTCGGATTGTCCGGAAACAGCAGCGCGCCCGCGTTCATGCCGAGGTAGACGTCGCCCTGATCCGCTGCGTACTCGTACGGCCAGAACTGCCACGTGGCGCTGCCGACGGGCAGTTGCCACGAGCTGCCCGAGTAGCCGCTCGGATTGATGTTCTTCGCGAGCACGAAATCGAGCGCCGCGCGCGCATTCGCGCCGTACTGCGTGACGAGCGCCGTGCTGCCCGTCAGTTGCCGGTCGAGATAGAGCAGGTAGACGAACAGCGCGGACGTCGCATCCACGCCGCGTACGTCGGCGATCCCCGCGCCCGGCGACGTCGGAACCGGATCGTACGGCGGCGTCATCGAATAGGCATAGCGCCAGCTGCCCTGCCAGGCGGGATCGGTCATCTCCTCGCGCGCGGCGAGCCACGCGATGCCTTTCTCGAGGCCGCTCAGGTACTTCGCGTCATGCGTCGCGCCGTATGCGGCCGCTAGACCGATCAGCGCATACTCCATGTCGGAGTCCGTGTTGGCGGTGCCGGTGCCGGCCTCGTCCGGAATCGCGCCGTTGACATCCTGCTGAGCGAGGAGGAAATCCGCGATCTGCAGCGCCATCGTGCCCTGCGTGCTGGCGCTCGTGGTGCTCGTGGTGCTGCTGGTGGTGCCGCTCGTGCCCGTGGTGCCCGATGTGCCGGCGCTGCCCGTTGTGCCCGAGCCGTGCGGCGATTTGAAGGCGCTGACGCCGGGCGCGCCGCTGGAGCCATCGCCGCCGCAGGCGGCGGTCATCAGCGTCACGGATGCGCAAAGCGTTGCGCCGATCAAGATGCGAGTGCCTCGTGAGAGTGCCATGTTGTCTGTTTACCTTTTCCAGAAGCAAAGAAAAGTACCGCGCCCCCCCGGACGCGACGGCACGCCGAATGCCGGGCGACGGCGAAATCACCGCCGCCCGGCGAAATCGCGCATGGCGAACACCGCGCCACGCGCCGAAAAAAAACCGATGGAATCGCGCCCGCTCACGCGAAGCGCGCACCGAACGAGCGGCCTCGCCGGCCGCCGCGATTCGTTCCCCGACGAGCGGATGCGTTTCGCCCGTCGACGCCGGAATTCACGGCCGCCGGCCAATCCGCTGACGGAATGGCAGCCCGATGCAAGTAGGGTAGGCCCCCGTTAAAGACGAAAAAAAAGCCCTCCATCGGAGGGCTTTTTGTCGGGACTGATTCGAGATCTCGTCACTGCGTATCGCTCGATTTTTTGCGAACTGTCGTCGTAGGAAATGACGGATGCGAACGTGCGCGTTATGCGAAGTTCTTCGCGGCGAAATCCCAGTTCACGATGTTCCAGAACGCTTCGACGAACTTCGGACGCGCGTTGCGGTAATCGATGTAGTAAGCGTGCTCCCACACGTCGATCGTGACGAGCGGCTTGTCGGCCGTCGTGAGCGGCGTGGCCGCGTTGCTCGTCGACACGATGTCGAGCGAGCCGTCCGCCTTCTTCACGAGCCACGCCCAGCCCGAGCCGAACGTGCCGACCGCCGCCTTCGTGAACGCTTCCTTGAACGCGTCGAACGAGCCCCACTTCGCGTTGATCGCGTCGCCGAGCGCGCCAGTCGGCGCGCCGCCGCCGTTCGGAGACAGGCTGTTCCAGAAGAACGTGTGATTCCAGATTTGCGCGGCGTTGTTGAAGATGCCGCCCGACGACTTCTTCACGATCTCTTCCAGCGACAGGTTCTCGAACTCGGTGCCGGGGATCAGGTTGTTCAGGTTCGTCACATAAGCCTGGTGATGCTTGCCGTAGTGATACTGGATCGTCTCCTGCGAGATGTGCGGAGCGAGGGCGTCTTCAGCGTACGGCAACGGCGGGAGCGTATGAGCCATGATCGGTTCCTTCGATGTGTATGTAGGGAGGGCAGTGTTGGATGCCGCGGAACGCCCGATTGTAGGCGAGTCCGAATAACCCCGCAAACTCGCGGGCCTTTATCCGTCATATCCGAAAAATCGACGTCGACGCGGCATGCGCGACGCGCCAAACGGCGCGCGCGCACCGCGTGCCGCACGCGCGGCGCGTCTTCAGAACGTATCCGAAAGGCGCGGTTGCACGTCGGCGAGCGACACGTCGGCGGAGCCTTCCGCGAGATGCACGGTCAGCCGGCGCTGCGGCTTGAGCGCCGCGGGCGCGCGCACCGCGCGGCCCGTCTGCGTGTCGATGAGTGCGGCATAGCCGCGCTCCAGCGTGCGCTGCGGGCTCAGCACCTCGAGCCGCGCCGCGCATGCGGCGACGCGCGCGGTATCGCGTTCGACGCGTCGCCGCAGCGTCGCATCGAGCCTTTGCGCGAGCGTCGCGAGCACCTGCCGCGCGGGCGCGACGTCGGGCCGCGCGCGCTGCCAGCGCAGTTGCACGAGCGCGAAACGCGCGCGCGCATCGCGCACCGGCCGCGCGCCCGCCGCCGCGAGCCGCGCGGCGAGCTGTCCCACGTGCATGGACTGACGCTGCAGACGCTCGGCCGGGCTGATCAGCCGGCGCGCGAGCCAGTCGAGCTGTTGCGCGCGCGCATCGAGGCCGCGCCGCAGGCCGCGCGCGAGCGCGTTCTGCCGCTCGCCCAGCTCGCGCAGCAACAGCGCGCGCTGCGGGCTCACGAGCTCGGCCGCGCCGGTCGGCGTCGGCGCGCGCACGTCGGCCGCGAAATCGGCGATCGTGAAATCGGTCTCGTGGCCGACGCCGCACACGACAGGCACCTCGCTCGCCGCGATCGCGCGCGCGAGCGCCTCGTCGTTGAACGACCACAAGTCCTCGATCGAGCCGCCGCCGCGGCAGACGATCAGCACGTCGACCTCGCGCCGCGCGCTCGCGGTCGCGACCATCGCGGCGAGCTTCTCCGCCGCGCCCGCGCCCTGCACGGGCGCCGGATAGACGATCACCGGCACGTGCGGCGCGCGGCGCGCGAGCGTCGTCAGCACGTCGCGCAACGCGGCCGCCTGCAGCGACGTGACGACGCCGATCGCGCGCGGATGCGTCGGCAGCGCCCGCTTGCGCTCGGGCGCGAAGAGCCCTTCGGCCTCGAGCTGCGCCTTCAGCCGCAGGAACGCTTCGTAAAGCCGCCCCTGCCCGGTGCGCCGAACCGCCTCGACGTTCAGTTGCACTTCGCCGCGCGGCTCGTACATCGTGACGAGCGCGCGCACTTCGATCTTGTCTCCTTCGCGCGGCGTGAACTCCGCATGCTGCGCGCGGCCGCGGAACATCACGCAACGCATCTGCGCCTGCTGATCCTTGATCGAGAAATACCAGTGGCCGCTCGCCGCGCGCGTGAAGTTCGACACTTCGCCCGCCACCCACAGCAGCGGGAACGTGCGCTCGAGCATCGTGCCGATCGCGCGGTTGAGCGCGGACACGGGAATGACGCCGTCGCCGGCAGGCGCGCCGCCGGAGCCGGCGAAAGTGGTTTCGGAATGCATGGACGATCGGGAGATTTCGGGCGCCCAACGATAGACCGCCTCGGCGCGCACGGCAAGCCGCACGTGCGCGCCGCCCAGGTGTCCACACGGCGCGCGAAACAGGGACGGTGTTGTAACAATCGCCCCGAAACCCCTGATGATTTCGATCAAATATATGATTCCAATGGATTTTTTTCGAATCCAACCCGCCCCCCCGCCGACCGGAGGCCCGCCATATGGCCTCGCCGCACGCTTCGATGCGGAGTTTTTCACAGAGTTATCCACAGGCGGCTCGAATGCGCGGCGGCGAGGCGGGCGCCGCATGCGGCGCCCGCGCGACTTGCGGGCCGCGCGGCGGGCGCGCTAGAGTGCCGCCTTTCGAAGAGAAGACCGCGCGGCCGCCCGCCGCCATCCGGAGAAACGTGTTGACGAATCCGTCCTCAGCCGCGCCGCGCGGCGTCTCGTGTCTCGCGTCATGAGCGCTCGGCCGGGATTGCTCGCGCGCGCCGAAGCGCGCCTGACCCGCGAGTGGCAGCGCCGCGGCGCACTCGCATGGGCGCTCACGCCCTTCGCATGCGCGTTCGGCGCGATCGCCGCGCTGCGCCGCGCCGCCTATGCGCGCGGCTGGAAGGCGCGCGTCGACTGCGGCGTGCCCGTCGTCGTCGTCGGCAACGTGACGGTCGGCGGCACCGGCAAGACGCCCACCGTGATCGCGCTCGTCGACGCGCTGCGCGCCGCGGGCTTCACGCCCGGCGTCGTGTCGCGCGGCTACGGCGCGAAGATCGTCGCGCCGACCGCGGTCACGCCCGCGTCGGCGCCGCAGCAGGCAGGCGACGAGCCGCTCCTGATCGCGCGCCGCACGCTCGCGCCCGTGTGGGTGTGCCCGGACCGCGTCGCGGCCGTGCGCGCGCTGAAGGCCGCGCACCCCGAAGTCGACGTCGTCGTGAGCGACGACGGCCTGCAGCACTACCGGCTCGCGCGCGCAGTCGAGATCGTCGTGTTCGACCATCGCCTCGGCGGCAACGGCTTCCTGCTGCCGGCCGGGCCGCTGCGCGAGCCGCTGTCGCGCCGCCGCGACGCAACGCTCGTCAACGATCCGTACAGCCGCGCGCTGCCGCCGTGGCCCGACACGTTCGCGCTGTCGCTCGCGCCCGGCGACGCATGGCATCTCGCCCGGCCGTCGCGCCGCAAGCCGCTCGCGCAATTCGCGGGCGAGCGCGTGCTCGCGGCGGCGGGCATCGGCGCGCCGGAGCGCTTCTTCGCGACGCTGCGCGCGGCGGGCGTCACGCCGGCGACGCGCGCGCTGCCCGATCACTACGCGTTCGCCACGAACCCGTTCGTCGACGATCATTTCGACGCGATCCTGATCACCGAGAAGGATGCAGTAAAATTGGGGACTTCGTGGCGCGACGCTCGCATCTGGGTCGTGCCGGTCGAGGCCGCGCTCGATCCCCGCCTTATCGCTCTCGTTGTGGAGAAACTCCGTGGACGCACGTCTGCTTGAAATCCTCGTCTGCCCGGTTTGCAAGGGCCCGCTCCACTACGACCGCGGCGCGCAGGAGCTCGTCTGCAATGCCGACAAGCTCGCGTATCCGATCCGCGACGGCATCCCGGTGATGCTCGTCGACGAAGCGCGCCAGACCGTCGAAGGCACGCCGGTCGATCCGGCCGGCCCGGCCCAGGGCCGCTGACACCCGCGCACGCTCACGCGCTTGCGCGCCGCGCCATCTCGCACGGTGCCCGCCGTCTTCGCGCAAGCCGGGCGCGCGCGCCGAACCGCCGCCGCCCTGACGCGCCAACGCCGCTGCCCGCACGCCAAGCGGGCGCATTTTTCGAACCCTTTGCGCTTCGCGCCCGTCCGATGACCTCCCCGCTCCCTTTCGTCGCCGTCGTCCCCGCCCGCCTCGCATCGACCCGCCTGCCGAACAAGCCGCTCGCCGATCTCGGCGGCAAGCCGATGGTCGTGCGCGTCGCCGAGCGCGCGCGTGAGGCGGGCGCGCAGCAGGTGCTCGTCGCGTCCGACGCGCAGAGCGTGCTCGACGCGGTGCGCGAGCACGGCTTCGACGCGGTGCTCACGCGCGCCGACCATCCGTCCGGCACCGACCGCCTCGCCGAGGTCGCCGCGAAGCTCGGCTTCAGCGACGACACGATCGTCGTCAACGTTCAGGGCGACGAGCCGCTGATCGATCCGCAGCTCGTGTGCGACGTAGCGTCGCACCTCGCCGCGCATCCGTCGTGCGCGATCGCGACGGCCGCGCACCCGATTCACGAAGCGCACGAGGTGTTCAATCCGAACTACGTGAAGGTCGTGCTCGACGCGAACGGCGTCGCGCTGTACTTCTCGCGCGCGCCGATTCCGTGGTCGCGCGACGCGTACCTGCCGCACTGGCCGAACATCGCGGCGATGCCCGCGCCGACGTGCCCCGTCTATCGGCACATCGGCCTCTACGCGTATCGCGCGCGGTTCCTGCGCACGTACCCGACGCTCGCGCAGGCGCCGATCGAGGCGGCCGAGCAGCTCGAGCAGTTGCGCGCGATGTGGCATGGCGAGCGGATCGCCGTGCTCGTCACCGAGCACGCGCCCGAGGCCGGCATCGACACGCCGGCCGATCTCGAACGCGTGCAGGCCCTTTTTCGGTCTCGGGCCAAATAACCCATGGCATAATCGGGCGATTGTGCGAGCGATCCGCCCGCGCCGCTCACCGAGATTCACCCCAAGCCCGACATTCGCCGGCCGCCGCGCGTCGCATTCGACCCGCCGCAGTCAGACCGGCCGATCGCGCTTGCTGCAGAACCGCCGAGCCGCGCAGCGGGTCCCGTAGCGTCTCGCACCAGAGCATTCACATACCGGAGATATCACCATGCGTTTGATCCTGTTGGGCGCGCCCGGCGCGGGAAAGGGCACCCAGGCAAACTTCATCAAGGAAAAGTTCGGCATTCCGCAAATCTCGACGGGCGACATGCTGCGCGCCGCCGTGAAGGCCGGCACGCCGCTCGGCGTCGAAGCGAAGGCGTACATGGATGAAGGCAAGCTCGTGCCGGATTCGCTGATCATCGGCCTCGTCAAGGAGCGCCTGAAGGAAGCGGACTGCGCGAACGGCTACCTGTTCGACGGCTTCCCGCGCACGATCGCGCAGGCCGACGCGATGAAGGAAGCGGGCGTCGCGATCGACTACGTGCTCGAGATCGACGTGCCGTTCTCGGAAATCATCGAGCGGATGAGCGGCCGCCGCACGCACCCGGCGTCGGGACGCACGTACCACGTGAAGTTCAACCCGCCGAAGGTCGAGGGCAAGGACGACGTGACGGGCGAGCCGCTGATTCAGCGCGACGACGACAAGGAAGAAACGGTGAAGAAGCGCCTCGACGTGTACGAAGCGCAGACGAAGCCGCTCATCACGTATTACGGCGACTGGGCGACGCGCGGCGAGGAGAACGGCCTGAAGGCGCCCGCGTACCGGAAGATCTCCGGCCTCGGCGCCGTCGACGAAATCCGCGCGCGCGTGTTCGACGCGCTGAAGTGAATCGCGCCCGGCGCGCGCCGCGCATCCCGCGCCACGATGACGAAAGAACCGCCCTCTCCGGGCGGTTTTTTTTCGTCCGGTCGTTCGCTTCGCGCCGGGCTTCCGCGCTCGCTCGTACAATCGTCGCAACGCGCGCTTCACGACATTCGATCGACATTCATTCCAATCAATCCAAGGAGAAGGAGCAAACATGGAGATTCGCGACAACGTCTTCCTGATCACGGGCGGCGCATCCGGGCTCGGAGCGGGCACCGCGCGCCTGCTGACCGAAGCAGGCGGCAAGGTCGTGCTCGCGGACCTGAATCAGGACGCGGGCGAAGCGCTCGCGCGCGAGCTGGGCGGCGTGTTCGTCCGGTGCGACGTCGCGCGCGAGGAAGACGCGCAGGCGGCCGTCGCCGCCGCGACGAAGCTCGGCACGCTGCGCGGGCTCGTCAACTGCGCGGGCATCGCGCCCGCGGCGAAAACGGTCGGCAAGGACGGCCCGCACCCGCTCGAGCTGTTCGCGAAGACGATCACCGTGAACCTGATCGGCACGTTCAACATGATTCGCGTCGCGGCCGCTGCGATGGCCGCGAACGAGCCGGCGCCAACCGGCGAGCGCGGCGTGATCGTCAGCACCGCGTCGGTCGCCGCGTTCGACGGCCAGATCGGCCAGGCCGCGTACGCGGCGTCGAAGGCGGGCGTCGCCGGCATGACGCTGCCCATCGCGCGCGACCTGTCGCGCAATGCGATTCGCGTGATGACGATCGCGCCCGGCATCTTCGAAACGCCGATGCTGCTCGGCATGCCGCAGGAAGTGCAGGACGCGCTCGGCGCGATGGTGCCGTTCCCGCCGCGCCTCGGCAAGCCGGCCGAATACGCGATGCTCGTCAGGCAGATCTTCGAGAACCCGATGCTCAACGGCGAGGTCATCCGCCTAGACGGCGCGATTCGGATGCAGCCGAAGTAATGCGGCGGCGCACGCGGCCACAGCGGCGCCGCGTGCAGCACACCGCCGAGCGGACAAAAAACGCCTGCGGAATGCAGCGGCATCCGCAGGCGTCTTCATGCCGCTTGCCTGACGATCCCGTGATTCGGGGCGCGACATCGAAGCGCGGCGCTCGGCACGCTCGAGCGAACGCACGCGCGCGGCGCCCCGAGACAGGCGGCCTGCGGCGCGCGCCGGGGCCGTCGAGCGCCCCGCCCGGCCGCCATGCCGCTCAATCGTCGTCGTCGCGCTGCATTCGCTGCCGCAATTCGCTGACCTGCGCTTCGACGACCGTCGCATCGGCCGCGTCGGGACGCTCGCCGAGATACGTCTCCAGATCCTCGAGCGCGGGGCGCAGGTAGTCGAGACGCGCGTACGCGAAGCCGCGGTCGCGCACTTCGTCGAGCTGCCCGGGCAGCAGGATCACGAGCCGCTCCTGCACGCCGAGCAGCCGCTGCCAGCGTTCCGTCTGCAGATAGACGGCCTTCAGGTTGTTCAGCATTCGCGCGACGATCTCGCGCTCCGTCGCCGGCTGCAGCAGCGCGCGCAGCACGCTCGCCGTGCCGCCGCCGGCGTGCGCGACATACGGTTCGAGCATCTCGACGAGCTCCGATTCCGACAGCGAGCGCCCCGTCGTGGGATCGAGGATCGAATCGCCGTCCGGCAGCGCGATGCGCAGCAGGAAATGGCCGGGAAACGACACGCCGCGCGCCGGCACGCCGACCTGCTCGGCCAGTTCCAGATACAGCACCGCGAGCGTGATCGGAATCCCGCGACGGCGCTTGAGCACCATGTTCAGGTAGCTGTTGTCCGGATCGTAGTAGTCGTTGTGGTTGCACGCGAAGCCGAGTTCGCGGAAGAAGAAGTCGTTCAGGAGCGCGAGCTTGTCGCTCGCGCCGGCGCCGTCCGGCAGCCGCCTCGCGAGCCGCGCGGCGAGCGCGTCGAGCTCCGCGAGCACGCCTTGCAGGTCCACGTCGGGATAGGCGTCCTGCGCGAGCGACAGCGCCGCCTCGGTGAGCGGCAAGCCATCGTCTTCGGCGACGAGCGAACTGAAATAGTCGAGAACGCGAGTCATTGGGGTCCGTTACTTGGCGCGCCGTCTGAAGTATGCGTATTTGAAACCCATCAGCCACAACATACCGAAATATAGTGCAGCGAACAGAACGAGGCAGGCGGCCATCAACGCGATCCGATCGAGCGGCGCCGCGCGCATCGCGGTCCAGTCGAAGTTGATCGCGAGCCAGTGCATCACGCCGGCGAGCACGAGCGACGCGCCCGCGAGCTGCACGAAGAAGCGCAGCCAGCCGGGCGACGGCTGGTAGATGCCGCGGCGGCGCAAACCAATGAACAGGAGCAGCGAGTTCAGGCACGCGCCGACGCCGATGCTCAGCGTGAGCCCCGCATGGCCGATGATCGGCACGAACACGTAGTTCGACAGCTGCGTGACGACGAGCACGCCGACCGCGATCTTCACGGGCGTCTTGATGTCTTGCTTCGCGTAGAAGCCGGGCGCGAGGATCTTGATGAGGATGATGCCGACGAGGCCGATTCCGTACGTCGCGAGCGCGCGCGCGACCATCGTGACCGTATGCGCGTCGAACTTGCCGTAGTTGAAGAGCGTCGCCGTCAGCGGCTCGGCGAAGAAGAAGAGCGCGAGCGCGCTCGGCGCGGCCAGCAGGAACGTGACCCGCAACCCCCAGTCGAGGAGCGCCGAATACTCGGTCGAATCGGCATCGACGTGCGCCTTCGACAGGCTCGGCAGCAGGATCGTGCCGAGCGCGACGCCGAGGAGCGCGGTCGGGAATTCCATCAGCCGGTCCGCGTAATTGATCCACGACACGGCGCCCTGCCCGAGCCGCGACGCGATGTTCGTATTGATGATCAGCGACAGCTGCGCGACCGACACCGCGAACGTCGCGGGCACCATCTTCGCGAGCACGCGCTTTACGCCCGGATGCGCGAGCGCGCGCATCGGATTCACGCCGATCGAAGGCACCATGTCGATCTTCTTCAAGCCCGGCAACTGCGCCGCGAACTGCAGGACGCCGCCCGCGATCACCGCCCAGGCGAGCGCGTAGACGGGCACCTTCAGATGCGGCGCGACGAACACGGCGGCGGCGATGAACGCGACGTTCAGCAGCACGGGCGCGAACGCCGGCAGCGAAAAGCTCTTGTACGTGTTGAGCACGCCGGACGCGAGCGTCGTCAGCGAAATGAACACGATGTACGGGAACATGATCTGCGTCATCGCGACGGCGAGCGGAAATGCCTGCCCGTCCGTGCGCAGCCCCGATGCGACGACGAACACGACCCACGACGCGCCGGCGATCCCGGCGAGCGACAGGAACGCGAGCGCCCACGCGAGCACGGTCGACATCGCGTCGACGAGCGCTTTCGTTGCATCGTGCCCTTTCTGATTCTTGAACTCGGCGAGAATCGGCACGAACGCCTGCGAGAACGCGCCTTCGGCGGACAGCCGGCGCAGCAGGTTCGGAATGCGGAATGCGACGTAGAACGCGTCTGTGAATTGACTGGCGCCGAACGCACGGGCGATCAGCGTCTCACGGGCCAGTCCGGTCACGCGCGACAGCAGCGTGAAGCCGCTGACCGTCAGCAGGGCTCGGAATAGATTCATGGGGCGCTTATTATACGGACCTCGGGCGGCGGCAACCGATCCGGTCGAGCAAAAGCGGCATATCGGCATCGGCGTACCGGCATGAGGCGACCGTTCACGGGTGCGCCGGCGTCGGCATGTCGGAACAGGCGTGCCCGCCGCCGACGATCCGGCAGACGCGGCTTTTTCTTGCCACTCGCTTGATTTTGTTGTTATAATTGCCGGTTTCTGAGCCTGTCATACGCGTTTCGTAGCGTTTCGTGCGTCGCCCAAGCGTCGTTTCACGATCAAGCGCGTCGGCCGGCCTCGGTTAAAACCCACGTTTTTTTGCGCTTCCGGGCAATCGCTCCCGGAAGTCGGATCGAAAAGCAGCGCTTGGCCGTCAGGCTCCAAGCTCTGGGAACAGGACAGGATAAGGAACCGTCATGGCTAACTCCGCACAAGCACGCAAGCGCGCCCGTCAGGCAGCGAAGGCAAACTCGCACAACTCGGCGCTGCGCTCGAAATTCCGTACCGCGATCAAGGCCGTCCGCAAGGCGATCGACGCCGGCGATCAGGCGAAGGCCGCCGAGCTCTTCAAGGCCGCGACGAAGACGATCGACACGATCGCCGACAAGAAGATCGTTCACAAGAACAAGGCCGCTCGCCACAAGAGCCGCCTCTCTGCAGCCGTCAAGGGCCTGCAGGCACAAGCCGCGCAGTAAAGATCCGGCGCGCCCGCGAGGCGGGCGCCCTGTTTCCTCTGCGATCGACAAAAAGCCCGCTTCACGCGGGCTTTTTGCTTGGGGATTCTTGCGAGTTTTGCCTCTGGCGAGGCTCGCGCGCGCTTCGCCGCGATTCGCGCCGCTCGATCGCCGGCGACCGCATTCACGCCCGCATGCGTCGCGCGCCCAGCCCCGCCTCGTCGCCGAAACGCAGCCGCGCCGCTTATTTTTGGTTCATCGTGGAATTCCGGGGAATGCGGCGCGGATCTTGAGGAAGAAGTACTCCTCGTCGCGGTACCCATAAGCCCTGCGCTTGATGACCTTGATGGTGTTGTTGATGCCTTCAACGACGCTGGTGTTGAGCGGATGACGACAGCGAGTCACGATTCCGTGCCAGTACCCCTGCAAGCGCTGGGCGAACTTTTGTAGGGCGGCAATCCCGCTTTGCTGAGCCTGCTCGAACCATTGCCCCCAGGCCTTTTCCGCCCAGGCTGGCTTTCGGTAGAACCAGAGCCGTTTGAGTTCGTCGCGCAGCACGTAGACGCATAACAGCGACTGATTGGCGGCCAGTAACTCCTTCAGGTGCACGGCCTGATCCGGCTTCAGATTGTGGCGGTTGCGCAGCAGCAGCCAACGACTGGACTTCAGGACCTTCCGCGCCGGCTTGTCATGTCGGAGTTGATTGGCCTGATCCACCCGTACCCGGTCGATCACTTCGCGCCCGTACTTGGCCACGACGTGGTACAGGTCGAAGACGATTTCCGCCTGCGGGCACTGCTCCTTGATCTCCAACTCGTAGGCCGTGGTCATGTCGATCGCAACCGCTTCGATACGCTCGGCCACGCCTTCAGGGAGTTGTTCGAAGAAGGCTCGCGCCGTTTCCCGTGAGCGTCCTGGTCCGACCCAGAGCACCTGCCGGCCGATCGGATCGACCACCACCGTGGCGTAGCGATGGCCTTTATGGAGCGCGAACTCGTCCATCGCCAGATAGCGGATCGTCGACCAGTCCGGCTCGGCCACGCGCGCTCGCAAGCGCATCTTGTCGATCGATTTCACCGTGTGCCAACCCAACTCGTAGAAGGCTGCGACCGCTTGCACGCTGGCCGCTTGTAGCAGCTTCTCGCAGGCCTTGGCGAACCGCTCCGTCACGCGCTGGTAGCGGCCCAGCCACGCCAGCTTCTCCAGTCGCGGGCCACCGCAGTGCTCACACCAGACCCGGCGACGAGGCACATGCAACACCACCCGGTATTCGAACAGCGGCAGATCGCGCACTCGACGAACGGTCGTCTCGTGGATCTGCTGGCAGCGCGCCCCGCATTGCTCGCAGTACATGACCTTGCTGACCGGCTTCAGATACAGCGATAGCGTGCGCTCTTCTCCTTGCGGCCACTCCACCCGTTCCAACCGGTAGCCGGTCCAGCAGCCCAGTGCCTGAAGTGCCTTTCGATCGAGCAATTGCTTCCTCCGACATCCTTAGAATCAGGTGTCAGATTATGCAATCACTCGAAAACCCTCCACGGTTTCCTGCGTTGAACCTTATTTTTGCGCCTTGCTGTAATCGGGCAACTCGCACGCCTCGGTGACGACGAGATTGTTGTCCTTCGCGAAATTCATCACGAAATCGAACGCCATCGGCTCGATGTCGCGCAGCCGGGCATCGACGATCACGCACTTGAGATCGCCGAGCAGCGTCGGCCGCACGTAGCGCGAATATTGAAGGCGGGCATTGGGCCCGCTCGCCCCCGGACCGTAGCACGACATCACGCCCGCTAGACGCTCGGACCAGTCGCTCGGCCGAAACTTCTTCCCATCTTTCGTGATGCCCTGAATGAAATATTCGGTCGGGAGAGTTTCAGCCATGAGGGTACCCAAGTGACGGCCCAGCAGTGCGCCAGCGCAACTGCGCCTGGACACTTCGAACACAATGGAAGCGGTTTCGCGGCGGCTCGCGACGAGCCCGCCCGACCGTGCGCTCCGGCCCGCGACGCATCGTGCGAGAGGCAAGCCTCCGCGCGTTGGTCAACCGCATTGGTCGATTGTGTCCGGCAGACCAAGCATGAACCTTGCCCGCCGGGCTTGAGAAAACCTTGAAATTATACCGCAGCGCGCCATTGCGCGTCGTGTCGAGCACGCGCCGGGAATCGGCGCGGCGGCGCGCCGGGCGCCCGGCGGCCCCGCCGCGCGGCTCGTCAAAGCGTAAAAAATCCTTTATGCTGGTTCGAGTTATCACATCCGACGGCGGCGCCGTCCGGCGCGTTCGCCGCCGGTTGAGTCCGCCGTATTTCGTTTCATGACCGCCAAAACCATTCGTCACTACCTGCAGTTCAAGGATTTCTCGCTGGAAGACTACGAGTACGTGCTCGAACGCACGGGTATCCTGAAGCGCAAATTCAAGAACTACGAGACCTATCACCCGCTGCACGACCGCACGCTCGCGATGATCTTCGAGAAGAGCTCGACGCGCACGCGCCTGTCGTTCGAGGCCGGGATCTTTCAGCTAGGCGGCCACGCCGTGTTCATGAGCACGCGCGACACGCAGCTCGGCCGCGGCGAACCCGTCGAGGATTCGGCGCAGGTGATCTCGCGGATGGTCGACATCATCATGATCCGCACGTTCGAGCAGGACATCATCCAGCGCTTCGCCGAAAATTCGCGCGTACCGGTGATCAATGGCCTGACGAACGAGTACCACCCGTGCCAGGTGCTCGCCGACATCTTCACGTATTACGAGCACCGCGGCCCGATTCGCGGCAAGACGGTCGCCTGGGTCGGCGACGCGAACAACATGCTGTACACGTGGATCCAGGCCGCGCGCATCCTCGACTTCAAGCTGCAGCTGTCGACGCCGCCCGGCTATGCGCTCGACGCGAAGCTCGTCGATGCCGAAAGCGCGCCGTTCTACCAGGTGTTCGACGATCCGAACGAAGCGTGCAAGGGTGCGGATCTCGTCACGACCGACGTGTGGACGAGCATGGGCTTCGAGGCGGAGAACGAGGCGCGCAAGCGGGCGTTCGCCGACTGGTGCGTCGACGAGGAAATGATGTCGCACGCGAATTCCGACGCGCTCTTCATGCACTGCCTGCCCGCGCATCGCGGCGAGGAAGTAACGGCGGGCGTGATCGACGGCCCGCAAAGCGTCGTGTGGGACGAGGCGGAAAACCGTCTGCACGTGCAGAAGGCGCTCATGGAGTTCCTGTTGCTCGGGCGCCTGAACCACTGATTTGCCGGCGCGCACCGCGGCTGCGGCGCCGATCGGCACGCGACGCGGCGCCCGCGAAACGAGGCGCCCGCGCACTCGCCTTCGGCGCAAGAAGAAACCTCGCTGATCGACAGCGAGGTTTTTTTATCGCTAGACCGTCGATGCAGCCGCTGCGGGCGGCCGCAAGCCGCCTACAGGCATACCGGCTCCATCTCCAGTTCGACGCCGAAGCGTTCGAGCACGTCGCGCTGGATCGCACGCGCGAGCGCGAGCACGTCAGCGCCGGACGCGCCGCCGCGATTGACGAGCACGAGCGCCTGCCGGTCGTGGACAGCCGCCGCGCCAAGGGCGCGCCCCTTCCATCCGCAGCGATCGATCAGCCAGCCGGCCGCGAGCTTCATCCGGCCATCCGGCTGCGGATACGACGCGACGTCGGGCTCGCGCGCGCGCAGCGCGGCATACGCGTGTGCGTCGATCACCGGATTCTTGAAGAAGCTGCCCGCATTGCCCAGCTCGAGCGGATCGGGCAGCTTCGCGCGCCGGATCGCGACGACCGCGTCGAACACGTCGCGCGCGCTCGCGCGGCTCGCGTCGATTCCACGCGCGGCGAGCTCACGCGCGACGTCCGCGTAGCCGAGCCGCGGCGCCCACACCTTCGGCAACCGGAACGTCACCGACACGATCGCGAAACGGCCGCGCCCTTCCCGCTTGAAGAAACTGTCTCGATAACCGAACGCGCAGCGCGCCGCGTCGAACTCGACGATCTCGCCCGTCGCGAGCTCGACCGCGCGCAGCGACGCGAAACGCTCCTTCATCTCGATCCCGTACGCGCCGATGTTCTGGATCGGCGCCGCGCCGACCGTGCCCGGAATCAGCGCGAGATTCTCGAGCCCGGGCATGCCTTCGGCGAGCGTCCACTCGACGAACGCGTGCCAGTTCTCGCCGCCGCCCGCCTCGACGTACCAGGCGTCGTCGTCCTCGCGCGCGAGCGCGCGGCCACGGATCTCGTCGAGCAGCACGAGGCCGTCGAAGTCGCGCGTGAACACCACATTGCTGCCGCCGCCGAGCACGAGCGCATCGAGCCCCGCGACGCGCGGATCGCGCGCGAGCGACGCGAACTGCTCGGGCGAGCCGATCCGCGCCGCGACGCGCGCGCGCACGTCGAAGCCGAACGTGTTGTGCGCACGCAGCGAATAGTCGGAAAGCAATTGGACGGAAGAATCGGGACGGGACATCGGCATTCGCGGTTGCGCCGGCGCGCGGTCAAGTCCGCGGCCTTGGGCAAATGTAGGGGGCGCCGGTAAAATGGCGGTCAGCCCGCAATTATAGCGAGTGCCCGTACGCAGGCCGCGTGCGGCACGCTCTACAGGAGAATGCCATGCCATCGTTCGACGTCGTTTCCGAAGCGAACATGATCGAAGTGAAAAACGCAGTCGAGCAGTCGAACAAGGAAATTTCGACCCGCTTCGACTTCAAGGGCTCCGACGCGCGCGTCGAGCAGAAGGAGCGCGAACTCACGCTCTACGCCGACGACGACTTCAAGCTCGGCCAGGTCAAGGACGTGCTGATCGGCAAGTTGGCGAAGCGCAACGTCGACGTGCGCTTCCTCGACTACGGCAAGATCGAGAAGATCGGCGGCGACAAGGTCAAGCAGGTCGCGACGATCAAGAAAGGCGTGTCGGGCGACCTCGCGAAGAAGGTCGTGCGCATCGTGAAGGACAGCAAGATCAAGGTGCAGGCGAGCATCCAGGGCGATGCCGTGCGCGTGTCCGGCGCGAAGCGCGACGATCTGCAAAGCGTGATCGCGCTGCTGCGCAAGGAAGTGACCGATACGCCGCTCGACTTCAACAACTTCCGCGACTGACGCCCGGACGGGGCCCCGCGGGCAAGGTTGCCCGCGCCGTCCGCCCGCCGCACCACGCCGCCGCCGGCTCAGATGCGGCGTGGCGGCGATTGCAGCGTCGAGCGCCTCGCGGCGTTGCGGTCTCGCGGCGTATCGGGTTGCCTGACAACAGCGCGCAGCGTCCCAAGCAGTGGCGCAATCGAATGCGACGCTGGCAGCGGCGGCTGACCCGCGCCGCCGGCATGCTTTGCATCGCTCACGATTCGGCAGCCGGTTCGCGTCGTTCGCGCGATTGCGCCGCGACAGCGGCGCATGTTCCGGCGCGCCGCGTGCCTTTCGCGTCGTCACGCACGTCCCACACGCCGCTTGCACCGATTCGGCGCCAGCCGCTCGCGCACGCGATCGGCGCGCGAAACCCAAAACGCACGGCGTCCGGGCAAAACCGCCCCCTCCGCTCGATCACGCCTCTCCCGACGCGCCAGACGCCGGGCACGCGGTGCAGCCGGCTCATCCGCGTATCGCGGACGAGCGCGCGAATCACGCGTCCGTTTTCTTCTGCCCGATCCGGCTTTCCTCGCCGGCGAGCAGCTTCGAGATGTTCGAGCGATGTCGCCAGATCAGCAGCGCGCTCATCGCGATCACTGCCCACGCGACCGGATTGTTGCGCGTGCCGAACAGGAACACGTCGAAAACCGGCGCGAACACGGCCGCGACCAG
Source organism: Burkholderia thailandensis E264 (assembly GCF_000012365.1). NCBI lineage: Bacteria > Pseudomonadati > Pseudomonadota > Betaproteobacteria > Burkholderiales > Burkholderiaceae > Burkholderia > Burkholderia thailandensis. Next base: position 839,073 of record NC_007651.1, on the reverse strand, counting down.
CGCCGCGAGCGACGAATAACGGAAGAAGAACGCAATGATGAGCCACGTGAGCGCGGTCGCGAGGCCGAGCGCCGGATGCACGGCGAGCAGCACGCCCGCCGCGGTCGCGACGCCCTTGCCGCCCTGGAAGCGGAAGAACACCGGATACAGGTGCCCGAGGAACACCGCGATCGCCGCGAGCGCGACGCCGATCTCGCCGCCGATGCCGAAGTGCTTGACGAGCCAGACCGCGAGCCAGCCCTTGAATGCATCGCCGACGAGCGTGAGGATCGCCGCCTTCTTGTTGCCGCCGCGCAGCACGTTGGTCGCGCCGGGATTCTTCGAGCCGTACGAGCGGGGGTCGGCGAGCCCCATCGCGGCGCTGACGACGACGGCAAACGACACCGATCCGATCAGATAGGCGGCGACGGTAGCGAGCAGGATCTGCATGCGAAGGACTCTTGTTTCAACGTATGGGTTGGATGGATGGCCTCGATCGCGAAGCCGCGGCGGCGCTCATTCTACCGAAGCGGCGCGGCGCGCCATGCGGGTGAAACCCTCAGTCAACGCTCGCGCACTGCACGGGCCGCGCGCTCAGCAACGTCGTCAGAACGGCGGGGGCAAGGCTCACCAGATAGCCGCGCCGGCCGCCGTTCAGGTAGATCGACGGCAGATCGAGGATCGTCGATTCGACATAGACGGGCATCGCCTTCTTCGTGCCGAACGGCGACGTGCCGCCGACGAGGTAGCCCGAATGCCGGTTCGCGACCTCCGGCTTGCACGGCTCGACTCGCTTCGCGCCGATCTGCCGCGCGAGGTTCTTCGTCGACACCGTGCGGTCGCCGTGCATCAGGATGATGAGCGGCTTCGCGTGCTCGTCTTCCATCACGAGCGTCTTGACGACCGCGTGCTCGTCGACACCCAACTGCCGCGCCGATTCGGACGTGCCGCCGTGGTCGACGTATTCGTAGACGTGCTCGCCGAACGCGACGCCGTGGCGGCGCAGGAACTGGGTCGCGGGCGTTTCGGAAACGTGTTTGGATTTGCTCATGCGCGCATTTTAATTGCACGCGGCGCGCGGGACTATTGTCCGAATGGCAGATTGTCCGCGCGGCGCCCGCGTGGCACGATCGTCGCCACACGATAGGCGACGCGCGCGGCACCGCGCTCGCGCCGATTCATCGGAGAGACCATGACCATCGAGTTTTCCACCGGCGCGTCGATCGACGTCGACGCGCTGATCGACGCGTTGCCGCCGCGAATCGCGGCACTGCCCGCGCGCGTGGCCGACCGCGCGCCGGATCACGTCGCGCTGATCGAAGACACCCGCCGGCTCACGTATGCGCAACTCGCGCGCGCGATCGATGCCGCGGCCGAGCGGCTGGGCCGCCTAGGCGTGCGGGGCGGCGACCGCGTGATGATCGTCGCGGAGAACAGCGTCGCGCAGATCGTGCTGCTGTTCGCGGCAACACGGCTCGACGCGTGGGCGATCGTATCGAACGCGCGCCTCTCGGCGGCGGAGCTCGATGCGATCGCCGCGCACGCGCAGCCGCGCCTGATCGCATTCGTCACCGGCACGTCGCCCGACGCACACGCACACGCAGAACGCCGCGGTGCGCAACCGGCCGCGCCGTTCGAGTTCGACATCGGCGCGTGGTCGTACACGCTCGATGCGCGCGCGCGCGCGGAGCCGGTCGAAGCGGACGGCGCGCGCCAGTGCGCGGCGCTCGTCTATACGACAGGCACGACCGGCACGCCGAAGGGCGTGATGCTGTCGCACCGCAACCTGCTGTTCGTCGCGGCCGTGTCGAGCACGCAGCGGCGCGTCGCGCCCACCGACGTCGTCTACGCCGTGCTGCCCGCCTCGCACGTGTACGGGCTCGCGTCGGTCTGCCTCGGCAGCCTCTACGCGGGCGCGACGCTCAGGCTCGTGCCCCGCTTCTCGTCGCAGGCGCTGCGCCGCGCGCTCGCCGACGAGCGCGTGACGATATTCCAGGGCGTGCCTGCCATGCACGCGAAACTGCTCGAACATCTGCGCACGCACGGGCACGCATGGCACGCGCCGCATCTGCGCTTTGTCTACTCGGGCGGCTCGCCGCTCGACGCCGATCTGAAGGCGCGCGTCGAACGCGTCTACGGCCTGCCGCTGCACAACGGCTACGGGATGACCGAGAGCAGCCCGACGATCACGCAAACGCCGATCGACGCGCCGCGCACCGATTGCTCGGTCGGTGCGCCGATCCCGGGCGTCGCCGTACGTTTCTGCGCGGCGGACGGAACCGACGTGGCGCCGGGCGAAGTCGGCGAGCTGTGGGTGCGCGGGCCGAACGTGATGCTCGGCTACTACCGCGATCCGGAAGGCACGCGCGCGGCGGTCACGGCGCACGGCTGGCTGAAGACGGGCGACCTTGCGCGCGCCGGCGCCGACGGCGCGGTGACGATCGTCGGCCGTAGCAAGGAACTCATCATCCGTTCGGGCTTCAACGTCTATCCGTCCGAAATCGAGCAGGCGCTGAACGCACATCCTGACGTCGTGCAGTCGGCTGTGATCGGACGCGCGGTCGAAGGCAACGAGGAAGTGATCGCGTTCGTCGAGCTCGCGCCTAACGCGGCCGCAACCGAAGACGACCTGAAGCAGTGGTGCGCGGGCAGACTCACGCCGTACAAGCGTCCCGCGCAAATTCGCGCGCTCGACGCGCTGCCCGCCGCGTCGACGGGCAAGGTGCTCAAGCACCGATTGCGCGAAATGCTATGACGCGGCGCGGGCCGAGATCGCGCCGCCGATGCGCCGACGATCAGCGAGCTCACCGCGGCCCGAACAAGACCTGGGGCGCGGGCACACATCGTGTGCCGGCGCGCGATCCCGACGATCGCGCACGCGCGACGGCGCCCCGATCGCAACGGGCAAGCGTCACCCGCGCGGATGATGCGTCGCATGCAGCGCCTTCAACCGCTCGCGCGCGACGTGCGTGTAGATCTGCGTCGTCGAGATGTCGCTATGGCCGAGCAGCAGTTGCACGACCCGCAGGTCCGCGCCGTGATTCAGCAAGTGCGTCGCGAACGCGTGCCGCAGCGTGTGCGGCGACAGATGCGCGCGAACGTCCGCCTGCTGCGCATGGCGCTTGATGATGTTCCAGAACTGCTGGCGCGTCATGCCGTCGCCGCGCGCGGTGACGAACAGCGCGTCCGCCGCGCGCGCGCCGAGCAGCGCGGGCCGCGCGTCGCGCAGATAGCGTTCGATCCAGCCGTGCGCGACTTCGCCGAACGGCACGAGCCGCTCCTTCGAGCCTTTGCCCGTCACGCGCACCACGCCTTCGTTCAATCCGACCTCGACCGTCTTCAGCGTGACGAGTTCGCTCACGCGCAGCCCGCTCGCATACATCAGCTCGAGCATCGTGCGGTCGCGCAAGCCGAGCGGCGTGTCGACGTCGGGCGCGGCGAGAAGCGCCTCGACCTGGGCCTCGGACAACGTCGACGGAAACCGCGGCGCCTGCTTCGCGGACGCGATCCTGAGCGTCGGATCGACGGCCGCGCGGTGCTCGCGCACCGCCCAGCCGTAATAGCGGCGAAACACCGACAGCCGGCGATTCGACGACGTCGCCTTGCCATCGCTGCGCGCGGCGATGTAGCCCTCGAGCATCGGCCTTTCGGTGCGATCGAGACTTACCGCGTGCCGCGCGGCGAGCCACTGCGCGAACAATTGCAGGTCGCGCCGGTACGCGTCGAGCGTGTTGCGTGACAGCCCGTGCTCGAGCCACATCGCGTCGCAGAACAGATCGATCGACGTGCGGCTGTCGCGCCACGCCGGCGACGCGGCCAACTCGTCGGCCGGGCGATCGGCCGACGGCGCGGCCCCCCGGCCGGCGCCGCCGCTCGCCGGGCCGGGCGCGGGAATGCGTGCTGCGCGCGCCATCAGAACCGCACGCCCTCATGCGCGAGCAACCAGCGCTTGACCTTCAGGAAATAGCCTTCGTCGTCGTGGTTCGCGAAGCCGCCGATCCCGCCGGACGCGACGACGCGATGGCACGGAATCACGAGCGGAAAATAGTTCGCCCCGCAGGCCTGGCCGACCGCGCGCGGCGCGCTGCCGATCTGTTTCGCGATCTGCCCGTAGGTCAGCACGACGCCGGGCGGAATCGCGCAGATCGCGTTCCACACGCGATGCTGGAACGGCGTGCCGACTTCGGCGAGCGGCAAGTCGAAATGCGCGGATGCGCGCTCGAAATAACGCTCGATCTGACGCGCCACCCGCATCGCGAGCGTCGTGTCCGGCGCGACGCTCTTCATCGATTCGGGCAAGTAGACGATCTCGCGCACGACCGACGCGTCGGTGCGGATGCCGATCTTGCCGAATGGCGCATCGATTACTGCGTTGAACATCGTTCCCTCCTGAAAGGACGCGCCCGCGCAATGCGCGGGCCGCCCGCCAAACCGCCACTTTACGCCGCCTTCAGGCGGCGCGCAGCGCCCACTCGACGTGCTCGCGCACGAGCGCGGACACGGACGGGTCGCCCAAACGCGCATGCAGCGCCGCGACGATCGCCGCGCGCGCGCCGGGCTCGATGCGGCCGGGCGCGGCGCGCAGCGCGTTGCCGAGGCCGACCGCGAGATTGCGCAGCCAGCGCTCGTAGCCGATCCGGCGAATCGCACTGCCTTGCATCCGCTCGTCGAATTGCTCGGCCGTCCATTCGAACAACTCGACGAGCGACGCGCGATCGAGCCCGTGCCGCACGTCGAAATCGGCGACGGGCGCCGCCTGCGCGAACTTGTTCCAGGGGCAGACGAGCTGACAGTCGTCGCAGCCGTACACGCGATTGCCGATGAGGGGCCGCAGCGGCTCGGGGATGCTGCCGTGTAATTCGATCGTCAGATACGAGATGCAGCGCCGCGCGTCGACACGGTACGGCGCGACGATCGCGCCCGTCGGGCACGCGCCGATGCAGCGCGCGCAACTGCCGCAATGTGCGCCGGGCGTCTCGGGCGCGGCGTCCGGCGACGTCTGCGCGTCGGTCGGCAGCGGCACGTCGACGTAGATTTCGCCCAGGAAGAAAAACGAGCCCGCGTCGCGCTGCAACAACAGCGTGTGCTTGCCGCGCCAGCCGACGCCCGCCTTCTGGGCGAGCTCGACTTCGAGCACGGGCGCCGAATCGGTAAACACGCGATGGCCGAACGCGCCGATCTCGGCCTCGATCCGCTCGGCGAGCGTCTGCAGGCGGTTGCGCAACACCTTGTGATAGTCGCGGCCGCGCGCGTAGACGGACACGACGGCCGCCTGCGGATCGGCGATGCGCGCCGCCTCGCGCGCGCGCCAGTCGCGCCGCGCGCCACCCGAATCGAGCGCGTCGCCGAGCGTTTCGGCGGGCAGGTACGCGAGCCGCGCGGAGATCACGCGTCGCGTGCCGGCCACAAGTTCGGCCGGCCGCGCGCGTTTCATCCCATGTTTGGCCATATAATCCATTTCGCCGTGGCATCCGGCTTCCAGCCAGGCGGCGAGCCCCGCTTCGGCATCCGAGAGATCGGTATCGCTGATGCCGATCGCCCCGAAACCCAATTCGCGCCCCCAGGCCTTGATGCGCGACGCGAGCTCCGCGAGCCTCGCATCGTCAAGGCGAGACGGCGCCGCGCGCCCATCCTGCGAGGGGCGCGCGTCTGCGACTGCGAGTTCCGGAATTCGGTTCATCGCTCTATTTTACGAGAATGCCCGAGCAGCCTAGCCACGCGCACGCCGCGCCCCTCCTGCCCGCTCCGCTTGCCGAGCACACGCTCGCGCTCGCCGACGAAGCGGCGACGATCGCGTTCGGCGGACGCCTCGCGCACGCACTCGACGCGGTGCGCGCCGAGCGCGCCGCCGCGCACGCGTTCGACGGCCTGCAGATCCAGCTGTACGGCGATCTCGGCGCGGGCAAGACGACGCTCGTGCGCGCGATGCTGCGAGGCCTCGGCCACGCGGGCCGCGTGAAGAGTCCGACCTACACGCTTGTCGAGCCCTACGCGCTCGCACGCTCCGATGGGGAACTCGCGGTCTATCACTTCGATCTGTACCGTTTTAGCGATCCGGCCGAATGGGCCGACGCAGGCTTTCGCGAGTATTTCAATTCCGGCGCGATCTGCATCGTCGAATGGCCGCAACGGGCGGGCGCGCTCCTTGGCGTGCCGGATCTCGTGTTCTCGCTCGACGTGGACGGCGAAGGCCGCCGCCTCACCGCCCGGGCGTACAGCGCATCAGGAAAGGCATGTCTCGAAAGATGTTGATCAAACCGTTCCGCTCGATCGAATCGGCGGCCACCGCGACCCATAACTGGCGACGCCGGCAGATCCTGCGCGCCGGCGCGTCGACGCTCGTGCTCGGGCTCGCGCTGCCGCGCCTCGCGCACGCGAGCTCCGTGCTCGGCGTGCGCGTGTGGCCCGCGCGCGACTACACGCGCGTGACGATCGAATCGGATCAGCCGCTGCAGAACACGCAGCAACTGCTGCAAGGGCCGGACCGGCTCGTCGTCGACCTGAACGGCCTCGAGCTCGACCAGGCGCTGCGCGACCTCGTGTCGAAGATCGCGCCGAACGATCCGCAGATCCAGTCGGTGCGGGTCGGCCAGTATCAGCCGCATGTCGTGCGGATGGTGTTCGACCTGAAGGGCTCGGTGAAGCCGCAGGTGTTCACGCTGCCGCCCGTCGGCACCTACAAGTACCGGCTCGTGTTCGACCTGTATCCGGCCGTCGCGCCCGACCCGCTGTCCGACCTGATCGCGCAGACGGAGCGCAAGGAACAGCAGTTGAACGATACGCTGCGCGCGCAGCAGGCGCAGCCGCCGACGGCCGCGCTCAACGGCCCGACCGCCGCGCCGCCCGCCGCGACCGACAACAGCGATGCGTTCTTCCAGCGCTTCGCGCAGAACGGCACGCCGCCCGCGCACTCGCCGCGGCCGGCGCCCGCCAATCCGCCCGTCGCGCAGACGGCACCGCCCGCCGCGCCGCAGCGGCCCGCGGTCAAGCCGCCGCCCGTCGTCGCGCGCAAGAACGACGACGATTCCGGCGACGCCGACACCTACGCGTTCACCGCGCCGAAGTCCGGCCGCGGCACCGTGCGCCTGCTGACGGTCGCGATCGACCCGGGCCACGGCGGCGAGGACCCGGGCGCGATCGGCGGCGCCGGCACGTACGAGAAGCACATCGCGCTCGACATCGCGAAGAAGCTGCGCGCGAAGATCGACGCGGCGCCCAACATGCGCGCGATGATGACGCGCGACGCCGACTTCTTCGTCCCGCTGAACGTGCGCGTGCAGAAGGCGCGGCGCGTCGGCGCGGATCTGTTCGTATCGATTCACGCGGATGCGTTCACGACGCCGTCGGCGCGCGGCTCGTCGGTGTTCGCGCTGTCGGACCACGGCGCGTCGAGCGCGGCCGCGCGCTGGCTCGCGAACAAGGAGAACTCGTCGGACCTGATCGGCGGGATCAACATCAAGACGCAGGACGTCTCGGTGAACCGCGCGCTCTTCGACATGTCGACGACCGCGCAGATCCGCGATTCGCTGCGCTACGGCAATTACGTGCTGCGCGAAGTCGGCGGCATCAACAAGCTGCACAAGGGCTCGGTCGAGCAGGCGGGGTTCGCGGTGCTGAAAGCGCCCGACATTCCGTCGATCCTCGTCGAGACCGCGTTCATCAGCAATCCGGACGAAGAGCGGCGGCTCAACGATGACGCGTATCGCGACCAGATGGCCGACGCGATCTTCCGCGGGATCAAGCGCTATTTCGCGGCGAATCCGCCGCTCGCGAAGAGCCGGATGACGTAACCCGCGCGCGCGGCGCGGCGACGCCGTGGCCGCCGCGCCCCGAGTGCCGCCTTCCGGCTCGCGCGAGCGCGGGCCGGCCCTACCCCGCCATCACGACGCGGCCGCGAAAAAACGGCGCACGACGCGATCGCCGAATACGTTGACCGCGAGCCCCGCCATCACGAGCGCGGCGCCCGCGAGCTGCGCGTGCGTCAGCCGCTCGCCGAGCAGCAGCGACGACGACGCGAGGCCGACGATCGGCACGAGCAGCGAGAACGGCGCGACCTGCCCGGCCGGATAGCGCGACAGCAAGCGGCTCCACAGCCCGTAGCCGAGCAGCGTCGCGACGAAAGCGAGATAGACGACGGCGAAGATCGACGCGCCCGACAGCGACGTGAGCGCGGCCTGAATCCGCTGCGGCCCCTCGAACCAGTACGACAGCGCGAAGAACGGCACGGGCGGCACGAGGCTCGCCCACACGACGAGCGACACGAGATCGACCTTGCCGACCTTCTTCGTCACGATATTGCCGAGCGCCCACGACGCCGCCGCGCCGATCGTCAGCAGAAAGCCCGCGAGCGTCATGCCGCGGCCGCCCTGCACGGCGATCGCGACGAGCCCGACCGCGGCGATCGCGAGGCCCGCGAGACTCTGCGCACGCAGTCGCTCGCCGAGCACGAGCATCGCGAAGAAGAGCGTGAAGAACGCCTGCGCCTGCAGCACGAGCGACGCGAGCCCGGCCGGCATGCCGACGTACATCGCGGAAAAGAGGAACACGAACTGGCCGAGCAGGATCGTCGAGCCGTACAGCGCGAGAAGCCGCAACGGAATGCGCGGGCGGCGCACGAAGAACACCGCGGGCACCGCCGCGAGCAGGAAGCGCAGCCCGCCGAGCAGCATCGGCGGCACGCCGTGCAGCCCGACCTTGATCACGACGAAGTTCACGCCCCAAGCCAGGATCACCACCAGCGCCAGCAACAGGTCTTTCGGGGCCATCGTCGTCTCCTCGGTCTTTTTCGCGCGAATCGCCGAGTCTACCGGCGTTTCGCGAAGCTTGCAGGCGGCCCCGCGCACCTCGAACGCGCGCCGCCGCATCCGCCGAGACGCCGTCACTCCGCTACGCCGTTACAATGGGCCGCACATTCCGTATCCGCCACGCGAACGCGTCGAGCGTTCCGAACCGCCCCCGCCAGCCATGACCGACTCGATCAAAGCCATCCTGAAGCCGCACGTGCGCGACATCGGCAACCTGACCGTGCGCCGCACGCTGCCCGCGCTCACCGCGCGCACCGTCGGCCCATTCATCTTCTTCGATCACATGGGCCCCGCCGAGCAGCCGGCGGGCGCGGGCCTCGACGTGCGGGCGCATCCGCACATCGGCCTCGCGACCGTCACCTACCTGTTCGACGGCGCGATCCTGCACCGCGACAGCCTCGGCTCGGTGCAGAAGATCGTGCCGGGCGACGTCAACTGGATGACGGCCGGACGCGGGATCGTCCATTCGGAGCGCACGCCCGACGACGCGCGCGCGCGCGGGCAGACCGTGCACGGCATCCAGACCTGGGTCGCGCTGCCGCGCGAGCACGAGGCGTGCGAGCCGTCGTTCGAGCACCACGCGGCCGCGACGCTGCCGAAGCTCGAGCGCGACGGCGTCGCGCTGACGGTGATCGCGGGCGACGCGTTCGGCGCGCGCTCGCCCGTCACGACGTTCTCGCGCACGCTGTACGTCGCCGCCGTGTTCGCGGCGGGCGGCACGCTCGCGCTCGACGCCGATCACGAAGAACGCGCGGTGTATCTCGTCGACGGCGACCTGACGATCGACGGCATGCCGCTCGAGCTCGCGCAGATGGCGGTGCTCGCGCCCGGCGCGCGCGCGGCGCTCGCGAGCGCGGGCGGCGCGCGCGCGATGCTGCTCGGCGGCGACAAGCTCGACGGCGAGCGCTTCATCGAGTGGAATTTCGTCGCGAGCTCGCGCGACGCGATCGAGCGCGCGAAACACGCATGGGCGGCGCAGCAGATGGGAACGGTACCTGGCGAGACCGACTGGATTCCGTTCCCGGAGCGCCGCGCACATTGAAAAAACCTCCGCGCACCCTCACTGTGCATTCATCCAACATCGACGAGAACGCCATGGACACCACGCTCGCCACTTTCGAACGCGACGTCATCGAAGCATCGCTTGCCGCCCCCGTGCTGGTCGACTTCTGGGCGCCCTGGTGCGGCCCGTGCAAGACGCTCGGCCCGCTGCTCGAGAAGCTCGAGCAGGCGTACGAGGGCCGCTGGAAGCTCGTGAAGGTCAATGTCGACGAGAATCAGGAGCTCGCCGCGCACTTCCAGACCCGCAGCATTCCGCATGTGATCGCATTCGCGGGCGGACAGCCGGTCGACCAGTTCGTCGGCGTGCTGCCCGAAGGGCAGCTGCGTGCGTTCCTCGACCGCCTCGTGCCCACGCCCGACGAAGCCGAGCGGCAGGCCGCGCAGGCCGCGCTCGCCGAAGAGCGGATCGACGACGCGCTGTCGCACCTCGAAAACGCGCTCGCGCTGAACCCCGGCTACGACGAAGCGCGCCTCGATCTCGTCGAGTTGCTGCTCGCGCTGAACCGGATCGACGACGCCCGCGCGGAGGCCGCGCGCCTGTCGCCGCAGACGACGGGCGGCGCCGACGCGCGCTATCAGGCGATCAAGACGCGCTTCGACGCGCTCGATGCGACCGCCGACCTGCCGCCGACCGATGCGCTCGAAGCGCGGATCGCGAGCGACCCCGCCGATCTCGACGCGCGCTTCGATCTGGCGCAGAGCCTGATCGCGCGACGCGCGTACGATGGCGCGCTCGAGCAGTTGCTGGAGATCGTCCGGCGCGACCGGACGTTCGGCGACGACGTCGGCCGCAAGACGATGATTTCGGTGTTCGAGCTCGCGGCGGACCAGCCCGAGCTCGTGTCCGCGTGGCGGCGCAAGCTGAGCGCGGCGCTGAACTGACGAACCGATAATCCGACAATCCGACGAACCGACGACGACAGGCTTAGGCCGGAGCGGCCATGCGGCGGGTGCGCGTGATGCGCGTCCGCCGCTTTTTTCTTTCCGAACGGTTAAGCGACGGCTGCGCCGCGCGAAGACGATGCGAAGCCGGCGTTGCGCGCCGCGCGAGTCGTTCGTCCGCTCCCGGGAAACGCCGTTCCGGCACGCACGGCTCAGCCGCGGCCGCACCCGCGCCGCGACGGGCGTGCTCGCCGCCCGCGCGTTACCGCTGCGCCCGCGCGGCGAGCGCGCGCAGCGCATGCGCGGCCGCCGCGAATCCGAAGCTCGCGGTCACGCACACGCTCGAGCCGAAGCCTGCGCAATTGAGCCCGGTGGGCCCCGGCGCCTGCGCGTCGGTTGCCGCGTGCATCGCGACCTCGTCGACGTCGCACACGGCCGCCTCCGGATAGATCAGCGGCTCGTCCGAATACACGGCGCTCACCTTGAATTTCGCTTTCGGCCCGCGCGCAAAGCCGTGCTGCTTGCGTAACTGCGCGCGCACCTTCGACAGCAGCGGGTCCTGGATCGTCTGCGCGAGATCGTCGATCCGGATGCGGGTCGGATCGAGTTGGCCGCCCGCGCCGCCGACCGTCACGAGCGGCTGGCCGCGCGCGACGCACCACGCGATCAGCGCGACTTTCGTGCGCACGCTGTCGATCGCGTCGACGATGTAGTCGAAGCCGCCGCCGAGCAGCGTATCGAGATTGTCCGGCTCGACGAAATCCTCGATCTTCACGACGCGGCACGCCGAATCGATGAGCGCGATCCGCTCGGCCATCGCGTCGACCTTCGGTTTGCCGTAGTTGCCGTCGAGCGCGTGGATCTGCCGGTTCGTGTTGCTTTCGGCGACGTTGTCGAGATCGATCAGGGTCAGTTCCCCGACGGCGCTGCGCGCGAGCGCCTCAGCCGCCCACGAGCCGACGCCGCCGATGCCGATCACGGCGACGCGCGCGCGCTCGAACGCGGCGAGCGCGTTGGCGCCGTACAGCCGGGCGACGCCGCCGAAGCGCCGGGCGCGATCCGCGTCAAGCTCGCCGGATGGCTGCGGAGTAACATCGTGAAGCGTCGCAATGGCGTCGGTGCGAGACATACAAGCTGATCGAAAGGAAACGGATAGCCCGTTATTTTGCCTGATCGACCGGCGGCAATCACGCGCCGAACCACTGCAACGCAGGTTTTTTCCACCTTCGCTATACTGGCCCCGATTGAGCGTTCGCACACCAATGACGACACTTGCCGATCTCCGCACCAACTACTCCCGCGCGTCGCTCGACGCGGCGGACGTGAACCCGAATCCGTTCGTCCAGTTCGACGTCTGGTTCAAGGAAGCGCTCAGCGCGCAGTTGCCCGAGCCCAACACGATGACGCTCGCGACCGTCGACGAAGCCGGGCGGCCGTCCGCGCGGATCGTCCTCATCAAGGGCGTTGACGAGCGCGGCTTCGTGTTCTTCACGAACTACGAGAGCCGCAAGGGGCGCGAGCTCGCGCACAACCCGAACGCGGCGCTGCTCTTCTACTGGATCGAGCTCGAGCGGCAGGTTCGCATCGAGGGGCGCATCGAGAAGACGACCGAAGAGGAAAGCGACCGGTATTTCGCGTCGCGCCCACTCGGCTCGCGGATCGGCGCCTGGGCGTCCGAGCAGAGCGCGGTGATCGAAAGCCGCGCGCTGCTCGAGGCGCGCGAGAAGGAAATCAGCGCGCGCTTCGGCGAAAATCCGCCGCGCCCGCCGCACTGGGGCGGCTACCGTCTCGTGCCGAGCACGATCGAATTCTGGCAGGGCCGCCCGTCGCGGCTCCACGACCGCCTGCTGTATACGCGCGACGCCGCGTCGGCGAGCGGCTGGAGAATCGCGCGCCTCGCGCCGTAACGCGGCGCGCCCGCCCCCGCCCTGCCCGCGTTTCGTTTTGCTCGCGGGCGGCCGGCGCCTTCGCACGCCGGCCGCCCGCCCGACAACTTGGCTGTATTTCGTTTCAACGAACAAAAGGGGATTCCAAATGTTCTGGGAAAAGAAACTGGCACAGTGGGCGGACGAGGTGCGGGAGAAGTCGAACATACCGGCGCGCCTCGTCCTCTGGAACGGACAGCAACTCGATTTCGGCACGTTCGCGGCGCCGCAGGTGACGCTGAAGGTCAACAGCGCATCCGCGCTGCCGCTGCTGCTCGAGCCGAGCCTCGACAATCTCGGCGAGGCGTACGTGAAGGGCAAGATCGACATCGAGGGCAAGCTCGCCGACATCATCAACATCGGCTATTCGCTCGCGCGCAGCACGGTAACGAGCGCGAGCAAGCTCGCGCGCGTGAAGCGCTACTTCAATCACTCGAAGAATTCCGACAAGAAGGCGATCCAGTACCACTACGACGTGTCGAACGAGTTCTACAAGCTGTGGCTCGACGAGAACATGGTCTACTCGTGCGCCTACTTCGAGAACGGCGACGAAGACCTCGGCACCGCGCAGATCAAGAAGATCGACCACATCCTCACGAAGATTCGCGTGCAGCCCGGCCAGCGCCTGCTCGACATCGGCTGCGGCTGGGGCGCGCTCGTGCTGCGCGCGGCGGGCAAGTTCGGCGCGCGCTGCGTCGGCGTCACGCTGTCGCAAAACCAGTTCGATCTCGCGACCGAGCGCGTGAAGCGCGCGGGCCTCGAGAACCAGATCGAGATCCGGCTGCAGGACTATCGCGAAATCGACGGCCAGTTCGACCGGATCACGAGCGTCGGGATGTTCGAGCATGTCGGCCGCAAGAACCTGCCGCTCTATTTCTCGCGAATCCGCGAGCTGCTCGCCGACGACGGGATCGCGATGAATCACGGCATCACGTCGACCGACGCGGAAAGCGGCGAGACGGCGCTCGGCGGCGGCGAGTTCATCGACCGCTTCGTGTTCCCGGACGGCGAGCTGCCGCACATCAGCCTCGCGCTCGAGGCGGCGCAGCGCGGCGGACTCGAGGCGATTGACGTCGAGAGCCTGCGACGGCACTATGCGCGCACGCTCGACATCTGGACCGAGAACTTCGAGGCGAAGGCCGAGGTAGCCAGATCGCTCGTCGACGACGAGAAATTCCGCATCTGGCGCGTGTATCTGGCCGGCTGCGCGTATGCATTCGAGCACGACGACGTGTCGATCTTCCAGATCGTGTGCCGCAAGGCCGGGCAGAGCGCGAAGACGCTGCCGTGGTCGCGGCGCTACATGTACGAACACGCGCTGCCGCGCTGACGGGCAGCGCCTTTTTGCGATGACGGATGGGTGACGGCAGCACGCGGCGCAAACCTGCGCCGCCACGACAAGACGACGCGCGAAGCGATCAATTCGACCTGTTCGGCGGGGAACCGCTGCCGCCCGCGCCCGCGTCTGCGGATTCGGATTCGGCGGCTTCATCGGCCGGCGGATCGGGCGCCAAACGCAAGCGCGCGACGGCCGGCAAGCCGCGCGGCACATCGCGGGATGTCGCGGCGCCGCGCGATGCATTGCAGCGCGACGGCATCGCACGATCCTCCCGGCCTCCCGCAGACCCCGCGCCGGGCGCGAACGATCGCGCCAACGGCGAGAGCGATGGCACTGCCGACGCTCGCGCCAATTCGCATGCTCATTCCCACACCGGCACCCACGCGAAACCCGAAGCCGCGCCCGACGCCGGCGCCCGCGCCGGCGACGCTCCGCCGGCCGCCCCCGCCGGCTCCACCACCCCGCCCGACTCCGCCGCGACACCCGCGCTCCCCGGCTTCGACGCGCCGCCGCCTGCCGCCGTGCCGAAGAAGCGCGCGCGACGGCGCGGCGTCTCGCCCGCCGCGATCGCGGACGACGTCGCGGCCGCCGCGCGCGAGCTGCCGCCGCACGTACGGCTCGGCACGTCGTCGTGGTATTTCCCCGGCTGGAAGGGCATCGTCTATGGCGACGACTACGCGCAATCGAAGCTGTCGCGCGAAGGTCTCGAGGCATACGCCGCTCATCCGCTGCTCAAGAGCGTGAGCCTCGACCGCTCGTTCTACGCACCGCTCACCGTCACCGATTATTTGCGCTACGCGCAGCAGGTGCCGGACGATTTCCGCTTCGTCGTCAAGGCGCCCGCGCTCGTCACGGATGCGGTGCTGCGCGGCGCGCGCGGCGAGCCGACCGGCCCGAACCCGGCGTTCCTGAACGCGCAGCTCGCCGCCGACGAATTCGTGCGCCCGTGCCTCGAAGGGCTCGGCCGCAAGGCGGGTGCGCTCGTCTTCCAGTTCCCGCCGCTGCCCGGCACGCTGCTCGCCGATCCGGCCGCGCTCGTCGATCGCCTGAGCGCGTTCCTCGGCGCGCTGCCGCCGCTGCCGCACGGCCCTGACAATCCTGACGGCCCGCGCTACGCGATCGAGATTCGCGACGCGAGCCTTCTCACGCCCCGCTTCATCCGCGCGCTCGCGGCGGCGGGGGTGCGCTACTGCGTCGGGTTGCACGCGAAGATGCCGGACCCGCTGCGTCAGGCGGCGGCGCTCGCGCTCCTCGACGGCGAGCCGTCGGGCCCGCTGATCGTCCGCTGGAGCCTGCACAGCGGCTTCAAGTACGAACAGGCGAAGGCGAAGTACGAGCCGTTCGACCGGCTCGTCGACGAGGACCCGCATACCCGCACGGCGCTCGCGGAGCTCGCCGCGCGCTATGTGCTCGCCGGCCAGCCGGTGCTCATCACGGTGAACAACAAGGCGGAAGGATCGGCGCCGCTGTCGTGCATCGCGCTCGCGAAGGAAATCGCGGCCGCGTGCGCGCGCTGGCGCGGCGAGGCGGCGTAACGCACGGGGGCGCGCCGTGCGCCGCTTGGCAAACACCTTTCACGGCAGACGGCGGCACGAGGCACGCGACGCCGTCACGCGTCGCACGCCGGTCAGGACGATCGCGCGCGGCGGCACGCCAAGCCGCCCGCCGCCGGCGGGCGATACGCGCGCCGTCCAGGCCCGCCCGGCGCGCGATCACGCAACAGGACGCCGCGCGACGCACACGGGCGTCTCCGCATCGCGTCACGCGCCGCGCGACTTCAGCCGATGCGCGAACTTCTGCCGGAACTTCGCGAGCTTCGGGCCGATCACGACCGCGCAGTAACCCTGCCCCGGATTGCGCGCGTAATAGTTCTGGTGATACGCCTCCGCTGGCCAGTAGTTGTCGTTCAGCGGCTCGACCTGCGTGACGATCGGCGCGTCGTACAGCTTGTCGCGCTCGAGCGCGCGGATCACGTCGAGCGCGACGTCGCGCTGCGCATCCGAGCGCGTGAAGATCACCGACCGGTATTGCGTGCCGACATCATTGCCCTGCCGGTTCAGTTGCGTCGGATCGTGCGTCGCGAAAAAAATCTCGACGATCTCGCGATAGCCGATCCGGCTCGGGTCGAACGTCACGTTGACGACCTCCGCGTGGCCCGTTTCGCCGTCGCACACGTCGCGGTAGCCGGGATTGCGCGTATGGCCGCCCGCGTAGCCCGATTCGACGGCCGTCACGCCGTTGACGTCGAGGAACACCGCCTCCTGGCACCAGAAGCAGCCGCCGCCCAGCGTCGCGATTTCGTTCGTTGCTTCACTCATATCGGATTCCTTTCGTTCGTTACGTTCGTCGTGCGGCCCGCGCGCCGCGCCTGCCCCGGCCGCCGCCGCACACGGTTTGTGCCGCGTCCGCGCATCGCGCCGCCTTCGCGCTTTTCGTCGGCCGCGCCGCATCGCGACGCGCACGGCGTTCCGCGAAAAATGTGGCGCCGGCCACTCGCCGGGCGCGGCGGTCCGTCGCAGCCTTGCACGATTGCCGCTAAAATCGTCGCCAACCCGACGAATTTTCCGATGACTGCCCTGCTCACTTCCCGCCATTTCGCCCGCGGCGCCGCCGCCCGTTCCGCCCGCCGCCGCGCGCGCCCATCGCTCGAGGCCGTCACGCAATGAAACACGGACAGGCCAGCCCGCCAAATTTCGATGCCGCCGCGTTCCGCCAAGCGCTCGGTCAGTTCGCGACCGGCGTGACCGTGATCACGACGCGCGCGCCGTCCGGCCAGTTGATCGGCATCACCGCCAGCTCGTTCAACTCGGTATCGCTCGATCCGCCGCTCGTGCTGTGGAGCCTCGCGCACAAATCGGCGTCGATGTCGGTGTTCCGCACGAACAGCCATTATGTCGTCAACGTGCTGTCCGCGTCGCAGCACGATCTGTGCATGCGCTTCGCGACGCTCAAGGGCAACCGCTTCGAAGGCGTGTCGCACGCGCAGGGCGACTCCGGCATGCCCGTCCTCGACGGCGCGCTCGCGTGGTTCGAATGTCACAACCGCAGCCGCTACGACGAAGGCGATCACGTGATCTTCGTCGGCGAGGTCGAGCGCTGCGGCGTGCACCCCGACGCCGCAGCGCTCGCGCCGCTCGTGTTCCAGAGCGGCAGCTTCCACGGCCTCACACGGCTTTGACCGTGGGCCCCGTGCGCGCGAGCGCGACAGGCGGCCCCACGTCGTCCTTCAGCGTCTGCAGCACGATGTTCGAGCGGATGTCGAGCACGCCGGGCGTCTTGTACAGCTGATTCAGCACGAAATCGGAGTAGTGCTTCAGGTTGTGCGCGAGCACGCGCAGCAGATAGTGCGTCTCGCCCGTCACGACGAACGCGCCGACCACCTCCGGCCATTCGCGCACCGCTTGCGCGAAACGCTCGTGCCACTGCGTCTGATCGTTGCGCATCGACACCTGCACGAACGCCTCCAGCTCGAACCCGAGCTTCTCGCGGCTCAGGCACGCGCGATAGCGTTCGATCACCCCCTGCTCTTCGAGGAGTCGCATCCGCCGCAGGCACGCGGACGGCGACAGCGAAATGCGCTCGGCCAGATCGAGGTTGCTGATCCGTCCTTCCTGCTGAAGGACCGCGAGAATACGGCAATCGGTTGCATCCAGCGTGATCGCATGCATTTTTGGTCTCCGTTTTAGATCTGTTTCGAATTATCTGCCATATCGGTGGATTGTCCATGCTTATTTCGCAAGCACCTGCTCCGCAGGTTTGCCTATCATGCGAAACATTCGAGGCTTTTCGACAACGCATGGACACGATCTGGGACATCTCCCCGCCAATCGCCCCCGCGACGCCCGTCTGGCCGGGCGACACGCCCGTCGGCATCGAGCGGGTGTGGCGCATCGAGGCGGGCTCGCCCGTCAACGTCGCGCGCATCACGCTGTCGCCGCACACCGGCGCGCACGCGGATGCGCCGCTGCATTACGACGCCCATGGCGCGCCGATCGGCGCGGTGCCGCTCGACGCGTATCTCGGCCGCTGCCGCGTGATCCATTGCATCGGCGCGCATCCCGTCGTCTCGCCCGACGATGTGCGCGCGGCGCTCGCCGACGCGCCGCCGCGCGTGCTGCTGCGCACCTACGGCCAGGCGCCGCAGCGCGCGTGGGACAGCGCGTTCTGCGCGGTCGCGCCGCAGACGATCGATCTGCTCGCCGCGCACGGCGTGCGCCTCGTCGGCATCGACACGCCGTCGCTCGACCCGCAGGAATCGAAGACGATGGACGCGCACCGGCGCATTCGCGCGCACGGGATGGCGATTCTCGAAGGCCTCGTGCTCGACGAAATCGCCGCCGGCGACTACGAGCTGATCGCACTGCCGCTGAAATTCGCGACGCTCGATGCAAGCCCCGTGCGCGCGGTGCTGCGCGCGCTGCCCGACGCGCCGCGCTGAAGAAAAGCGGACGCGATCGCCCCTCCCCCAACCAGGTTCGACATCATGAAAACACGTGAAGAAGCGCTCGCGCTCGATCGCGACGACCCGCTCGCGCCATTGCGCGACCAGTTCGCGCTGCCCGCCGGCGTGATCTACCTCGACGGCAATTCGCTCGGCGCGCAGCCGCGCGCGTCGGCCGCCCGCGCGCAGCAGGTGATCGGCGCCGAATGGGGCGAAGGCCTCATCCGCAGCTGGAACACGGCCGGCTGGTTCGCGCTGCCGCGCCGGCTCGGCGACAGGCTCGCGCCGATGATCGGCGCGGCGCAAGGCGAAGTCGCGATCACCGACACGATCTCGATCAACCTGTTCAAGCTGCTCTCCGCGATGCTGCGGCATCAGGCCCGGCACGCGCCGAAGCGCCGCGTGATCGTGTCCGAACGCTCGAACTTCCCGACTGATCTGTACATCGCGCAGGGCCTGATCGCGCAGCTCGACCGCGACTACGAGCTGCGCCTCGTCGACGACCCGGCCGACCTGCCCGACGCGCTCGACGACGAAACCGCCGTCGCGATGATCACGCACGTGAACTACCGCACGGGCTACATGCACGACATGCCGTCCGTCACGCAGACGGTCCACCAGGCGGGCGCGCTGATGCTGTGGGATCTCGCGCATTCGGCGGGCGCGGTGCCCGTCGATCTGAACGGCGCGCTCGCGGATGGCGCGCTCGGCTGCACGTACAAGTATCTGAACGGCGGCCCCGGCTCGCCCGCGTTCGTCTGGGTGCCCAAGCGCCATCAGCAGGCGTTCGAGCAGCCGCTGTCCGGCTGGTGGGGCCACCGCGCGCCGTTCGCGATGCAGCCCGCGTTCGAGCCCGATCCGGGCATCGCGCGCTTTCTGTGCGGCACGCAGCCGATCGTGTCGATGTCGATGGTCGAATGCGGGCTCGACGTGTTCGCGCAAACCGACATGCACGCGATCCGCCGCAAGTCCCTCGCGCTGACCGACGCGTTCATCGCGCTCGTCGAAGCGCGCTGCGCGGGCCAGCCGCTCAGGCTCGTCACGCCGCGCGCGCATCATCAGCGCGGCTCGCAGGCGAGCTTCGAGCATCCGCACGGCTACGAAGTGATGCAGGCGCTGATCGCGCGCGGCGTGATCGGCGACTACCGCGAGCCGCACATCCTGCGCTTCGGCTTCACGCCGCTCTACACGCGCTTCGTCGACGTGTGGGACGCGGTCGAGACGCTGCGCGACATTCTCGAAACCGAAGCGTGGCGCGCGAGCGAATTCGCGACGCGCGCCGCGGTGACCTGAGCCCGCGCGAGCGCCGCGCGATCCGCGCGGCGGCGCTCGGCCGGTTGACCGCCCCGCGACGCCACACATTTATTCCATGGAGACAATCGTGAATTCAGGTCACATGCAGCCGCCCCGCGACGACGACGCGCCCCGCTGCCCGTTCGCCGGCGCTCACGCGCCCGACGCGCCGCACGTGAGCCCCGCCGCCGGCGAAGACGACGCGCAGGCCGGCTGGCATCGCGCGCAGCTCGACTTCTCGCAGTCGATGAGCTACGGCGATTATCTGTCGCTCGATCCGATCCTCGATGCGCAACATCCGCGCTCGCCCGATCACAACGAGATGCTGTTCATCATCCAGCATCAGACGAGCGAGCTGTGGATGAAGCTCGCGCTCTACGAGCTGCGCGCGGCGCTCGCGTCGATCCGTGACGACGCGCTGCCGCCCGCGTTCAAGATGCTCGCGCGCGTGTCGCGCGTGCTCGAGCAGCTCGTGCAGGCATGGAACGTGCTCGCGACGATGACGCCGTCCGAGTATTCGGCGATGCGGCCGTACCTGGGCGCGTCGTCGGGTTTCCAGTCGTACCAGTATCGCGAGCTCGAGTTCATCCTCGGCAACAAGAACGCGCAGATGCTGCGTCCGCATGCGCACCGGCCGGCGATCCACGCGCATCTCGAGGCGTCGCTGCAATCGCCTTCGCTGTACGACGAAGTGATTCGCCTGCTCGCGCGCCGCGGCTTTCCGATCGCGCCCGAGCGGCTCGACGCGGACTGGACGCAGCCGACGCGCCACGATCCGACCGTCGAGGCCGCGTGGCTCGCCGTGTACCGCGAGCCGAACGCGCACTGGGAGCTGTACGAGATGGCCGAAGAGCTCGTCGATCTCGAGGACGCGTTCCGCCAATGGCGCTTCCGCCACGTGACGACGGTCGAGCGGATCATCGGCTTCAAGCAGGGCACGGGCGGCACGAGCGGCGCGCCGTATCTGCGCAAGATGCTCGACGTCGTGCTGTTCCCCGAGCTCTGGCACGTGCGCACGACGCTGTAGCGCGCGCCCGCCGCACACACGCACGCGGGCGGGCGGCGAAGCGTCGGAACGTCAGGGGGCCGCGCGCGCGAGCTCGTCGCTCGCCGGCAGCCCGCCGCGGCGCAAGCGCGGAATGTGCCGGCGCAGCGCGAGCAACGCGAAAAGCACGACCGCCATCGCAACGGTCAGCATCGTCAGATACGCGTTCGCGCCGCCCGCCGAGATCACGTACGCGCCCGCGAACGCGCTCAGAATCGCGCCGACGCGGCCGAACGCGACGGCGCTGGCGGCGCCCGTCGCGCGCACGGGCGTCGGATAGATGTACGTGCAGAGCGCGTACATCGTCGATTGCACCGCGTTCACGAAGAAGCCGTGCGCGGCGAGGCCCGCGATCAGCCAGCCGGTGTGGCTTGCCGCATCGACGCCGAGCAGCCACGCGGCGCTCGCCGCGCCGCCCGCGCAGCAAAACGCGAGCGGCCAGCGCGAGCCGAAGCGCCCGATCGCGAACGCGCAGCCGAGCGCGCCCACGACGCCGCCGAGGTTGTACGCGGTAAGCCCGGAGCCCGCCACCGACACGCTCAAGCCTTGCGACGTCAGCATCGTCGGCAGCCAGCTGAATGCGCTGTAGACCGCGAGCAGGCACATGCAGAACGCACACCACAATGCGATCGTGTCGCGCGCGTAGGCGGCCGAGAACAGCGCGCGCACGCCGCGCCGCTGCCCTTCGTGCGCGCGCGCTTCGGCCAGATCGGTGAACGCGGTGCCCGCCGCGACGGGCCGCCCCATTCGCGCGAGCAGCGCGCCGAGCTCGCGCCAGCGCGCCGGATCGCGCGCCAGATAGCGCGGCGATTCGGGCAGCGCGCGCACGAGCAGCAGGCCGAGCGCGAACGGCAACGCGCCGCCGAGCCAGAACAGGCCGCGCCAGCCGTATGCGGGCAGCACCTCGTGCGCGAAAAGGCCGGCAAGCATCCCGCCCGCCGGCACGCAGACGATCGTCGCGGTCACCATCATCGTGCGGCGGCGCGCGGGCGTGTATTCGGCCGTCATCGTCGCCGCGGTGGGCAGCGCGCCGCCGATCCCGAGGCCCGCGAAGAAGCGCAGCGCGGCGATGGTCGCGACATTCGGCGCGAAGCCGATCGCGCAGGTCGCCGCGCCGAACACGAACACGCTGCCGATGATCGCCCAGCGCCTGCCGAAGCGGTCCGCGAACAGGCCCGCGCATGCGCTGCCGACGCCCATTCCGAACAGGCCCGCCGCGACGGCGGGCGCGAATGCATCGCGCGTGATCCCCCACTCCTTGATCAGCACCGGAATCGCGAAGCCGATCAACTGGCTGTCGAAGCCGTCGAGCACGATCGAGAACGCGGCGAGCAGCACCGCGACGCGCTGCATTGCGGTGAACGGGCCGTGGTCGAGCGTCGCGCCGATGTCGACCGCGAGCGGCGCGCTGCCGCGGCGGGCGCTCATGCGAGCCTCCGGCGCGCGCCGCTCGAGCGGCGGATGCGGCGGCGCGCCGCGGCGAAACACGGGGTCGGGGTGTGCTTCATGTCGTCTCCTGAATGTCCTCTGAGATCCTCTGGATCGGCGCGTCGCGTTGACCCGCCCCGCCCGGCCTTCTTCGAAACCGTTCGCGATGGCGCGGGCATGCCCTGCGGCGCGAGGGCTTCATCCGCCTCGCACGTTCGCCGCGCGGCGCGGGACGGCGAGCATCCGAGCGACCGCGCATTGATCTAGCGCAAGCTTATGAAGTTACGAATGGTAAAACCAATTTCGATTAGTTGAATTATTAGAAACCCTAACGACGGCCGGCAACGGTCGTCGCGCGGACAGCGGACGGCCGATGCATCCGCGCGGCACGAGTCGGTCCTGCGAACGCGGGCACGCCATGCCGGTCCGGCGAAGGACGATGCGCGCGCGATCGTCGAGATCGCCGGTGCGGCCGTCATCGCGCACTCGATCGACGAGCCGGCGCACCGCCGGTCATCGCGCCGCCATTCGCGTTTTCCGCACGCGTGCGTCGTCGCCGCGGCACCGCGATGCCGTCATGGCGTCCTGCCCTCATGGCG
This sequence comes from Burkholderia thailandensis E264, assembly GCF_000012365.1. NCBI lineage: Bacteria > Pseudomonadati > Pseudomonadota > Betaproteobacteria > Burkholderiales > Burkholderiaceae > Burkholderia > Burkholderia thailandensis. The sequence continues at coordinate 816,276 of NC_007651.1, read as the reverse complement.
GCCGTGCGGACGCCTTCGCGCGATTTCGTTCGCGCCACGCCCGCTTCGTCGCATCCGCCGCGTTACCCCACCCGCGCGTCGATCAGCCTGACGAGCCGCAGCAGCGTCTCCACATGCGGGGTCGCGACGCCGAGCTCACGCGCCGCCGCGACCACCGCGCCGTTGATCGATTCGATCTCCGTGCGCCGCCCCGCGAGCACGTCCTGCAGCATCGACGGGCGATGGCCGCGATGCTCGCCGATCGCGTGCAGCACGTTCTCGCGCATCCTGCGCCCGTCGACTTCGATGCCCTTCGCGCGGGCGACCGCCGCCACTTCCGCGACGATCGCGATCGCGAGCGCCGGCCCGTCCTCGCGCGCGCCGAGCGCATCGACCGTGCAGCGCGTGACCGCGCACAGCGTATTGAGCGCCGCGTTGAAGCCCACCTTCTCCCAGATCGTCGCCCACACGCCCGCGTCGACCGTGCAGTTCAGGCCCGCGCGATCGAGCGCGTCCGCGCTCGCCTGCACGATCGGCCGCATCGCGCCGTCCGCGCTCATCAGCCTGACCCAGCCCGCGCCGTGCGAGCGCACGTGCCCGGGCCCGGCAAGATCGGCCGGCCACGTCGTCACGCCGACGAGAATCCGCTCGCGCGGCACGCATTCTGCGAGCACCTCGACATTGCCGAGCCCGTTCTGCAGCGTCAGCACGCACGTGTGCGGGCCGAAGAGCGCGCGCGCGCCCGCGAGCGCCGCGCGCGTGTGCAGCGTCTTCGTGAACACGATCACCAGGTCGGGCGGCGCGCCGGCGAGCGCCGCGACGCCGTCCGGCCGCAGCGCGGCGAGCCGCGCGACGCGCCGCTCGCCGCGATCGGTGTCGAGCCGCAGTCCGTCGCGCGCGATCGCGTCGACATGCGCGGCGTTCACGTCGACGAGCGTCACGTCGTGCCCGCCCTCGGCGAGCCATCCGCCGAACAGCGAGCCCATCGCGCCCGCGCCGAGCATCGCGATTTTCATCGTCGCCATCGTTCAGAACGGATAGTGGCGCGGCGCCGTCTGCACGGTGATCCAGCGCAGATCGGTGAATTCGGCGATGCCCGCTTTGCCGCCGAAGTGGCCGAAGCCGCTGTCCTTCACGCCGCCGAACGGCATCTGCGCCTCGTCGTGAACGGTCGGCCCGTTCACGTGGCAGATCCCCGATTCGATCCGCGCGGCGACGCGCATCGCCCGTGCGATGTCGCGGCTGAACACGGCCGACGACAGGCCGAACGCGTTGTCGTTCGCGCACGCGATCGCCGCCTCCTCGCCCGCGACGCGCACGATGCCCTTCACCGGCCCGAACGATTCCTCTTCGTAAATGCGCATCGCAGGCGTCACGCGGTCGACGAGCGTCGCGGGCATCAGCGTGCTCGCCGCCTTGCCGCCGCAAAGCAGCACCGCGCCTTTCGCGAGCGCGTCGTCGATGAGCGCGTTGCAGCGCTCGACGGTCTGCCTGTCGATCACCGAGCCGAGCACGACGGGCCCGTTGCGCGGATCGCCGAGCGGCAGCGTCGCGGCCTTGTCGGCGAGCTTCGCGACGAACGCGTCGGCGATCCGCTCGTCGACGATGATCCGCTCGGTCGACATGCAGATCTGCCCGGAATTCGCGAACGCGCCGAACGCGGCCGCCGCGACGGCCGCGTCGAGATCGGCGTCGTCGAGCACGACGAACGGCGCCTTGCCGCCGAGCTCGAGCACGGCGGGCTTCAGATGCTGCGCGCAACGCTCGGCGATGATCCGGCCGACGCGCGTCGAGCCCGTGAAGTTCACGCGGCGCACGGCCGGATGCGCGATCATCGCGTCGACGACCGCGCCGGCGTCGGCGGGCGCGTTCGTCACGAAGTTCACGACGCCGCGCGGCAGCCCCGCTTCGTGCAGCGCGTCGACGATGAGCCCGTGCGTCGCCGGGCACAGCTCCGAGCCCTTCAGCACGACCGTGTTGCCGCACGCGAGCGGCAGCGCGATCGCGCGCACGCCGAGGATCACGGGCGCGTTCCACGGCGCGATGCCGAGCACGACGCCCGCCGGCTGCCGCACGCCCATCGCGAGCGAGCCGGGCACGTCGGACGGAATCAGCTCGCCGCCGATCTGCGTCGTCAGCGCGGCCGCTTCGACGAGGCCGCTCGCGGCGAGCTCGACATTGAACCGCGCCCAGATCGCCGATGCGCCCGTCTCGGCCGCCATCGCGGCAACGAACGCGTCGCGCTTCGCTTCGAGCGCGGCGGCCGCCTTCAGCAGCAGCGCGCGGCGCGCGCCCGGGCCGAGCGCGGCCCACGGCGCGAACGCGGCGGATGCGGCGTCCACGGCCGCGCGCGCGTCGTCGGCGGTCGCGGCGCTCGCGCGCGTCGCGACCTCGCCGTCGAGCGGATTGCGGCGCTCGAACGTCGCGCCGCCCGTGGCCGAGCGGCGTTCGCCGCCGATCAACATCGAAATGTCCTGCATGCGGGTGTTCTCCTTCTGAGTGCTTTGCCGCGCTTCGCGACGCTCATGAACGCCATCGAGCGCAGTTCGTGGGGCTCGTGGGGCTCGCGCGCGTCACGCGATCTGCACGTCGACGACGACGGGCGCGGGCGACGCGAGCGCGCGTTCGAGCGCGTCGCGCAGGCGCGCCGCGTCGCTCACGCGCACGCCGTCGCAACCGAGCCCGCGCGCGAGCGAGACGAAATCGAGATCGGGCAGCGCGGTGCCCTGCACCGGCTCGTCGTCGCGAAAGCCGAACACGGGCGCGAACTCCTGCAGCGCCGCGTAGCGCGCGTTGTTCAGGATCACGAAGGTGACCGGCAATTTCAGGTGCGCGGCGCTCCAGAGCGCCTGAATCGAATAGAGGCTCGAGCCGTCGCCGATCAGCGCGATCACGCGCCGCCCCGGCGAGCCGAGCGCGACGCCGACCGCGGCCGGCATCCCGTAGCCGAGGCCGCCGCTGTCCATCGTGTAAAACGTGTCGACGCGCGAGAACGGCAGGTGCTGCTGCATCGCCGGCCGCGCGCTCGGCGCTTCCTCGACGACGATGTCGTCCGGGCCGCGCACGTCGGCGAGCGTCTGCAGCGCGAACGCCACCGGCATGCGCTCGCCCGGCGCGCCCGGGCCGGCGCGCTCGTGCGGCGCGCGCGGCGCGGGCATCGGCCGCTCGCGCGGCACGGGACGCGCGAGCAGGTCGCGCGCGGCAAGCCGCAGATTGCCGACGACCGCGTCGCCGACGGGCGTCCACGCGGCCACCGACGGATCGTCGACGAGCTGATGAAGCGTCGCGCCCGCGGGCACGTGCGGGCCGAAGCCTTCGACGTGATACGTGAAGACGGGCGCGCCGAACGCGAGAATGAAATCGTGGCCGGCGAGCCGTTCGACGATCCGCTCGCGCATCGGCGGCAGAAAGCCCGCGAAGAGCGGATGATCCTCGGGAAAGCTGCAGCGGCCCGACATCGGCGCGGCGTACACGCGCGCGCGGTGCCGCTCGGCGAGCCGCACCGCTTCGTCCCACGCCCCCGCGCGCGCCACCGCCGCGCCGACCACGAACGCCGGACGCTCGCTCGCGTCGAGCGCGTCGCCCAATCGCGCGAGCGCATCGGGCGCGGGCCGCACTTCGCTGCTCACCGTGCGCGCGGCGATGGGCTCGGCGGGGCGATCCCAGTCGTCGGCCGGAATCGATACGAACACGGGCCCGCGCGGCTCCTGCATCGCGACGTGGTACGCGCGGGCGATCGCGGCGGGCACGTCCTCGGCGCGCGCGGGCTCGATGCTCCATTTCACGTACGGCTTCGGCAATTCGGCCGCCTGCACCGACGCGAGAAACGGCTCGAACGGCAGGATCGAGCGCGCCTGCTGGCCGGCCGTGACGACGAGCGGCGTCTTGTTCTTGTACGCGGTGAACAGAACGCCCATCGCGTTGCCGACGCCCGCCGCCGAATGCAGGTTCACGACGGCCGCGTTGCCGCTCGCCTGCGCGTAGCCGTCCGCCATCCCCACCGCGACCGCCTCGTGCAGGCCGAGCACGTATTCGAAATCGGCGGGGAAATCGCGGAACATCGGCAGCTCGGTCGAGCCCGGATTGCCGAACACCTTGCGGATGCCGAACCGGCGCAGCAGGTCGATTACGGCGTCGCGAACCGTGTACGGCGCGTGCGCCGGCGCGTCGGCGCGAAGATCGGGGGGGGTCATGCGGGCGTGTCTCCTCAACGTCGTCGTCATTGGTTTCCACAGTATCGGCGGCGCACACATTCCTCGATACTGTATTTTCTGCAATAAGCCATTACACGACAGCATGACTTTCGACCTGCGCCAGTTGCGCGCCTTTACGACGATCGCCGCGAGCGGCAGCCTCGGCCGCGCGGCCGACGCGCTGCACGTCACGCAGCCGGCGCTGAGCCGCATCCTGAAGCGGCTCGAGGAGCAGATCGGCGCGCCGCTCTTCGAGCGCCATTCGAAGGGCGTGCAGCTCACCGCGATCGGCGAGGCGCTGCTGCCGCACGCGACGCTGCTGCAGCACGAGGCCGAGCACGCCCGCGAGGAAATCGACGCGCTGCGCGGGCTCGCGAGGGGCACGATCAAGGTCGGCGCGGTCGGCAGCATCGCGAGCCTCGTGCTGCCCGTGGCGATCGGGCGCGTGCTCGACCGCTGGCCGAACCTGCGCGTCGTGATCGTCGAAGGCGTGTGGGACCGGCTCGTCGATGCGCTTCTCACGCACGAGATCGACGTGGCGCTGAGCACGCGCGTGCCGGACACCGACGACATCGTCGCGACCGCCGACTGCCGATGGGACGACGTGAGCCACGTCGTCGCGGCGCCCGATCATCCGCTGCGCGCGGCGCGCGCGCCGCTCACGCTCGCCGGCACGCGCGCCGCGCGCTGGGCGATCCCGCCGCGCGGCACCGCGCCGTACGAGCAGATGCGCGCGGCGTTCGACGCGCAGGGGCTCGCGCCGCCCGACATCGCGGTCGAAACGCGCTCGGTGACGGCGCTCAAGAGCCTCGTCGCGCACGCGGGCTTCCTGAGCTGGATGGCCGAGCCGATGTACCGCGCGGAACGCCGCGCGCGCACGATCGACACGCTCGCCGTCGAAGGCGTCGCCGCCACCCGCACGCTGACCGCGTTCCGCCGCCGCCACGGAATCCTGCCCGGCCCGGCCGCGAAGCTGCTCGAACAGCTTGCGCTGCTGACCCGCGAGCCGTTCTGACGCCGTTGGGCGGCGCGCCGCGGCGCCGCGCCCGCGCATCGATTGGCGCGCCGCAACATCGAAAGCCCGCTCGATCGCCTTGACTTTCGCTCACCCGAATACGATCATTCGCTCATGTAAAGAGCAAATGATCTACAAAAATTCGGCCCGTCAGCCGGCCGACAGGAGACACGGGATGAGCAGTCCGTCCACCGCCGCGCCGGCGATCTTGCACATCGGCGTCGGCTCGTTTCATCGCGCGCATCAGGCGTGGTATCTGCATCGCGTCAATGAGGCGTCGCCCGCCGCCGAGCGATGGTCGCTCGTCGTCGGCGACATCCGCGACGACATGCGCGCGGCCCGCGACGCGCTCGCCGCGCAGCACGGCGTCTACACGCTGGAGACGGTCACGCCGCAAGGCGAGCGGGCGTACGAGACGATCCGCTCGATCGCGCGCGTGCTGCCGTGGTCGGCCGATCTGGCGGCGCTCGTCGACGCGGGCGCCGATCCGGCGTGCCGGATCGTGTCGTTCACGGTGACGGAAGGCGGCTATTACCTCGACGAGCACGACCGGCTCGACGCGGCGAACCCCGATCTCGCGGCCGACCTGCAAGGCGCGCGGCTCACGATCTACGGCGCGCTCGCGGCGCTCCTCGCCGAGCGCGTCGCGCGCGGCGCGGGGCCGATCACGCTGCTGAGCTGCGACAACCTGCGCAGCAACGGCGCGCGCTTTCGCGCCGGCATGCGCGAATTCCTGGCGCGGCGCGACCTCGTCGATCTGCTCGCGTGGTTCGACGCGAACGCCGCCTGCCCGAGCTCGATGGTCGACCGCATCACGCCGCGCCCGACGCCCGACGTGCGCGAGCGCGTGCGCGCGGCCACCGGCATCGACGACGCGTGCCCTGTGATGGGCGAGGCGTTCATCCAGTGGGTGATCGAGGATCGCTTCGCGGCCGGCCGTCCCGCGTGGGAGAAGGCGGGCGCGGCGCTCGTCGACGACGTTCATCCGTACGAGGAAGCGAAGATCCGGATCCTGAACGCGACGCACAGCTGCATCGCATGGGCGGGCACGCTCGCGGGCCACGCGTACATCCACGAAGGCACGCGCGACGCGGAGATCCGCCGCTTCGCGCACGCGTACGTGACCGACGACGTGATCCCCTGCCTCACGCCGAGCCCGCTCGACCTCGCGCGCTACCGCGACGTCGTGCTCGAGCGCTTCGGCAATCCGCACATCCGCGACACGAACCAGCGCGTGGCCGCCGACGGCTTCTCGAAGATTCCCGGCTTCATCGCGCCGACGCTCGCCGAAACGATCGCGCGCGGCGTCGAGCCGGCGTCGACCGCGGTGCTGCCCGCGCTCTTCCTGCGCTTCCTGCAGCGCTGGGCGCAACGCGCGCTGCCGTACGCGTATCAGGACGGCGTGATGGACGAGCGCGTCGCGCGCGCGATCGCGGGCGCGGAAGATCCCGTCGCCGCGCTCGCGGCGCAACGGCCGCTCTGGGGCGCGCTCGCCGGCACGCCCGCGCTCGAGCGCGCGCTGCGCGCGGGCCTCGCGCGCGTCGACGCGTGGCTCGCGAGCCGCTGAGCGCCGCCCGCATCGCTCGGGTCAAATCGCCATTGGCACGGCGGCGAGCACGCGGCTAAAGTAGCGGCTTCCCGTCGACGCACCGCTTTTCGCCCATGTACCTCGGCATCGATCTCGGCACCTCCGAAGTGAAGGTGCTGCTGCTTTCGCCCGACGGCGCCGTCGTCGGCACGGCGGGCACGCCGTTTACCGTCGAGCGCGCGCATCCGCGCTGGGCCGAGCAGCATCCGGACGACTGGTGGGCAGGCACGCTCGCCGCGCTCGCCGCGTTGCGCGCGCGGCATCCGCGCGCGTTCGCCGCAGTGCGCGGCATCGGCCTGTCCGGGCAGATGCACGGCGCGGTGCTGCTCGATCGCGACGATCGCGTGCTGCGCCCCGCGATCCTGTGGAACGACATGCGCAGCGCCGACGAATGCACGCAGCTCGAAGCGCGCGCGCCCGATCTGCACACGATCGCCGGCAATCTCGCGATGCCGGGCTTCACCGCGCCGAAGCTGCTGTGGGTCGCGCGCCACGAGCCCGACGTGTTCCGCCGGATCGCGTGCGTGCTGATGCCGAAGGATTATCTGCGCCTGAAGCTCACGGGCGCGAAGGTATCCGATCCGTCCGACGCGGCGGGCACGCTATGGCTCGACGCCGCGAAGCGCGACTGGTCCGGCACGCTCCTCGCCGCGGGCGGCATGACGCGCGCGCAGATGCCCGCGATCGTCGAGGGCAACGCGCCGTCCGGCACGCTGCGCGCGGACGTCGCGCGCGCGCTCGGGCTTGCGGAATCGACCGTCGTCGCGGGCGGCGGCGGCGACAACGCGACGAGCGCGCTCGGCATCGGCGCGACGCAGCCGGGCGACGGCTTCGTGTCGCTCGGCACGTCGGGCGTGCTGAGCGTCGTCGGCGACCGCTTCCGGCCGAACCCGGCGTCCGCTGTTCATGCGTTCTGCCACGCGATTCCCGACCGCTGGCAGCAAATGAGCGTCGTGCTCTCGGCGGCGAGCTGCCTGCGCTGGGTCTGCACGCTCACGTCGACCGACGAGCCGGCGCTCCTCGCCGACATCGCCGAGCTCGATCCGGCCGCCTGCGGGAACGCGCCGATCTTCCTGCCCTATCTGTCCGGCGAGCGCACGCCGCACAACGATCCGTACGCGCAAGGCGTGTTCTTCGGGATGACGCACGGCACCGATCGCGCGCTGCTCGGCTACGCGGTGCTCGAAGGCGTGACGCTCGCGCTCGCCGACGGCTTCGACGCGCTGATCGCGGGCGGCACGCAGACCGACGCGCTGTCGCTGATCGGCGGCGGCGCGCGAAGCGCGTACTGGGCGCAGTTGATCGCCGACGCGCTCGGCGTGCGCACGCGCCGCCACGGCGGCGGCGAGACGGGCGCGGCGCTCGGCGCGGCGCGGCTCGGCTGGCTCGCGGTGGGCGGCGAGCCGCGCGACGTGCTGGCGAAGCCACCGCCGCGCGACGAATTCGCGCCGAACGCGGCCCGTCACGAGGCGCTGCGCGCGCGACTCGACGCGTTCCGCGCGCTGTACCGGCACGTGCGGCCGCTCTTCGAGCCGACGCGCGCGCGGCTCGCGTGAGCGCGTTTGCGCTACAGTGCGAATTTTCCCGGCGCGCGACGGCCGGCCTGAAGCCCGTCGCGCGCGCCCGACCCGAGACTCCGCCACCGTGTCCAAGTCCTCCGAAAAACTCGATCTCGCGACGCGCGCCGCCTGGCTCTATTACGTCGCGGGCGATACGCAAAACGAAATCGCCGAGAAGCTGCAAGTGTCGCGCCCCGTCGCGCAGCGCCTCGTCGCGTTCGCGGTGGAGAAGAACCTGATCCGCGTGCGCGTCGACCACCGCATCGCCGACTGCCTCGATCTCGCCGCGCAGCTGTCGAAGCGCTACGGCCTCGCGATGTGCGAAGTCGTGCCGATCGACGGCGACGCGCCCGACGCGATCGACCGCAAGCTCGCGGTCGCCGGCGCGCAGGTGATGGAGCGCTACCTGAGCGAAGACAAGCCGATGGTGATCGCGGTCAGCAGCGGCCGCACGCTGAAGGCCGCCGTCGCGCAGATCGCGCAGCTCGAGCGGCCGCAGCACCGGCTCGTGTCGATGGTGGGCGCGATCGCGCAGGACGGCTCGTCGAACCCGTACGACGTCGCGCAGCACATCTCCGAGAAGACGGGCGGCAAGCACTTCCTGCTGCCCGCGCCGCTCTTCGCGGACAGCGAGACCGAGCGCGCGCAGTGGTGCAATCACCGGCTGTACCGGATCGTCGAGAAGCTGTCGGCGCAGGCGGACGTCGCGTTCGTCGGCGTCGGCAACATCGGCGCGCACTGCCCGCTGTTCGAGGACGGCTTCATCACCGAGGGCGAGTTGAACGAGATGGTCGAGCTCGGCGCGGTGGCCGAGATGCTTGGCCTGCCGATCGACGCGCAGGGGCGGCCGGTCGTCGCGTCGACGAGCACGCGCGTGACGAGCGTTGCGCTCGACGCGCCGCCGAAGCGCCCGACGATCGGCTTCGCGGGCGGGCCGCGCAAGCGCGCCGCGGTGCTCGCCGCGCTGCGCGGCAGATGGCTCTCGGGGCTCGTGACCGACGAGACCTGCGCGCGTGCCGCGCTCGCGGAGTAACGCTCTCGACGGGGCTTGCGCGCACCGGCCTGCGCAGCCGACGCAAACGCCGCCCCCACCCCGCAACGTGCCCCCGTCACGCGGCCGGCGACGCCGCCCGCCGCGCGCGCACCCGCCGCCACCCCGCTCGGCGAGGAGAACCTGGGCGCAGTCCCGCGCCGGTCGCATTTCGACATCCGGATGTCCGTTTTCGACGGGCGCGCCGTTTTATGGGCAACGATGCTGGGCGGCACCCGCCTCTCCCGGCGGATCGGCGGGCGGCACACGGCCAGCCCGGCCTCGGCGTGCGAATCCCCTTCGGAGAACTCGATGAAAACAGGACGTCGACACTTCGTGCGCTCGGTTGCGAGCGCCTCGGCCGCGCTCGCGGCCGCCGCATGGTCCCCCGCGCGCGCCGCATCCGACGTGCCCGGCACGTCCGCGGCCCCGCTGTCGCTCACGCCCGGGCGCTGGTCGCCGAACAACGTCGCGCGGCTGCGCGCGGTGCTCGCCGAGCACGGCGCAACGAGCCCGCGCTACCGCGCCGAGCGCCGCCCGTACGCGGTGTTCGACTGGGACAACACGAGCATCATGAACGACTGCGAAGAAGCGCTGCTGATGCACCAGATCGACGGGCTGCATTACCGGCTCACGCCCGGGCAGTTCTCCGCGATCCTGCGCCAGGGCGTGCCCGACGGCCCGTTCGACGCGAAGCTCGGCTATACCACCATCGACGGCAAGCCCGTGCGGATGGAGGACATCGCGGCCGATGTCGAAGCCGACTACCGGTGGCTGCACGCGAACTACCGCGGCCTCGCCGGCGACAAGCCGCTCGACGAGATCCGCCGCAGCGAGCAGTTCCGGGATTTCCGCGCGAAGCTGTACTTCATGTACGACGCGATCTGCGACACGTACCCGGTCGAGATCGGCTACAAGTGGATCATGTACTGGTACGCGGGGATGACGCGCGACGAGTTGCAGGCGATGGCGTTCGACAGCAACGTCGCGAACCTCGGCGACGCGCTGCGCAAGGTCACGTACGAAAGCTCGCGCGCGCTGCCGGGCCGGACGGGCGTGGTCGCCGCGACGCACTTCCACGGCATCCGCATCCACGAGGAAATCCGCGCGGTGATGGACACGCTGCGCTCGAACGGCATCGACGTGTACATCAGCACCGCGTCGCTCGACGACGTCGTGCGCGTGTTCGCGGGCCACGCGGCGTTCGGCTACGGCGTGCCCGCCGAGAACGTGATCGGCATGCGGCTCACGATGGCGGACGGCAAGTACGTGAACGAATACCTGCCGGACTGGCACTTCAACTACGGACCGGGCAAGACGGTCGGCATCCGCCGCGAGCTGCAGTCGAAGAAAGGCTACGGGCCGCTCCTCGTATTCGGCGACAGCGACGGCGACGCGTGGATGCTGCGCGACTTCGCCGATACCGCGGTCGGCGTGATCGTCAACCGGATGAAGCAAGGCGAGATCGGCCTCGACAGCCGCAAGGCGGCCGAGCAGATCGGCGCGAAGGACGCGCGGCTCGTGCTGCAGGGGCGCGACGAGAACACCGGGCTGATGGTCGCCGACGAGCGCTCGATCAAGTACGGCAAGCGCGAGCCCAGGCTGCTCGCGTGATCGCCGCGCGCCGGCGGCAGGCAGCGGCGCGCCGCGCATGCCGCGCGCCGTGCCGGCCTCGCGCATGCAACGGACCGCATGTGCGAGGCCAAGCCGAACCCGGCGCAGCGCATCGGTCCCGTCGGCCGATCGCCGCCCGCAAGCCGCGCGCGCGATGCGCACGGCCCCGCGGCCGCGTCACGCGGCCAGCGCGTGCCTCGGCTTGCGCTTGAACGCACGCCCGTGTGCGTCGAACAGATGGCAATGCTCGGGCTGCGCGCCGACGCGCAACTTCTCGCCCGCGCGATACGTGTCGAGCGGCGGAATGCGCGCGATCAGCCCGTCCGGCGCGGCGGCCGATTCCGCGTACAGATACGCGGCGTCGCCGAGCGATTCGACGGCCATCGTCCGCGCGACGACGCCGTCGCCGCCCGCAACGCCAACGTGCAGATGCTCGGGCCGGATGCCGACCGTCACGCGATCGCCCGCGCGCAGCGTGGCCGCGTCGACGGCCACGCGCTGCGCCTCGCCCGTCTCGAAGCGCACGAGCGCGCCGTCGGCCGACGCCGATTCGACCGCGCCCGCGAGAAAGTTCATCTTCGGCGAGCCGATGAAGCCCGCGACGAACTGGTTCGCGGGCGCGTGATACAGCTCGTTCGGCGTGCCGACCTGCTGCACGCTGCCCGCCGACAGCACGACGATCTTGTCCGCGAGCGTCATCGCCTCGACCTGATCGTGCGTCACATAGATCATCGTCGTCTTCAGTTCGTCGTGCAGCCGCGCGAATTCGAGCCGCATCTTCACGCGCAGCGCCGCGTCGAGGTTCGACAGCGGCTCGTCGAAAAGAAACACTTTCGGCTTGCGCGTGATCGCGCGGCCGATCGCGACGCGCTGCCGCTGCCCGCCCGAGAGCTGCTTGGGCTTCCTGTCGAGCAGATGATCGATGTGCAGGATCTGCGCGGCCTGCTTCACCGCGTCGTCGATCTCCTGCTTGTTCGCGCCCGCGAGCTTCAGGCCGAAGGCCATGTTGTCGTAGAGCGTCATGTGCGGATAGAGCGCGTACGACTGGAACACCATCGCGATGCCGCGCTTCGCGCTCGGCACGTCGTTGACCTTCGCGCCGTCGATCAGCAGCTCGCCGCCCGAGATGTCCTCGAGCCCGGCGATCATCCGCATCAGCGTGGATTTGCCGCAGCCGCTCGGCCCGACGAACACGACGAACTCGCCGTCCGCGATGTCGAGATTGACGTTGTGCAGCACCTCGTTGTCGTCGTAGCGCTTGCCGATATTGCGCAGGAGCACGCTTGCCATGATTTGTCTCCGTTCAGTTGTGCGGCCGCGCGGCGCATCGGGCGCGCGCGGCGCGATCGTTCAGTGCGGATCGAGCGCCCCCGTCTCGACCCATCGCGCGACGAGGCCGGGCAGCTCCCGCATGTCGTCGAACACGCGCCGCGCGCCGATTCCGCGCAGCGCGTCGACCTGCCGCGGCGACGCGTGGCCGCCGCCGACGAAGCCGAGCACCGTCATGCCCGCCGCCGACGCGGCCGTCACGCCGGTCGCGCTGTCCTCGACGACGAGGCATCGCGACGGCGCGACGCCGAGCGCATGCGCGGCGGCCAGATAGACGTCGGGGGCGGGCTTCGGGCGCGCGACGCCGTCCGCGCAGAACAGGCGCTCGCCGAAAAAACGCTTGAGGCCCGTGCGGCGCAGCGCGGCGTCGACGTAATGCCGGCGGCTGTTGCTCGCGCACGCGATCGTCAGATCGATCCGCGCGAGCGCCGCGTCGATGCCGTCGACGACCGGCGCCTGAACCGCCGCCGCCTCGACGCTGCGCCGAATCGCTTCGACATCCGAATCGGCGAGCGCGCGGCCCGTACGCTCGCTCGCACAGCCGAGCACGCGCTCGGTGCGCAGGCCGAGAAGCGGCATCACGATCGGCCGCACCGCGACGCCCGGCCAGCGCGCCTCGAGCTCGCGCACCAGCACGTCGGCCGCGATCGCCTCGCTGTCGATCAGCACGCCGTCGCAATCGCAGACGAGCGCGCGCGCGTCGTGCGCATGCGCCGTCATTTGACCGCCCCAAACGTGAGGCCGCGCACGAGCTGCTTCTGCGACAGCCAGCCGACGACGAGAATCGGCGCGACCGCGAGCAGCGACGCCGCCGACAGCTTCGCCCAGAAGAGCCCCTCGGGGCTCGAGTACGACGCGATGAACACGGTCAGCGGCGCGGCGTTCGAGCTCGACAGGTTGATGCTCCAGAACGCCTCGTTCCACGACAGGATCACGAGCAGCAGCGCGGTCGACGCGAGGCCGGGCAGCGCCATCGGCATCAGCAGATAGACGATCTCCTGCCACGTCGACGCGCCGTCGATGCGCCCCGCCTCGAGGATGTCCCTCGGAATCTCGTTGAAATACGTGAACGTCATCCACACGGCGATCGGCAGGTTGATCAGCGTGTAGACGATCACGAGCCCCGAGACGGTGTCGAGCAGGCCCGCGTCCTTCCACATCAGATAGATCGGCACGAGCACGCCGACGGACGGCATCATCTTCGTCGACAGCATCCACAGCAGCACCTTCTGCGTGCGCCCGCTCGGGAAAAACGCCATCGCGTACGCGGCGGGCACGGCGAGCAGCAAGCAGACCACGGTTGCGCCTGCCGAGATCAGCACCGAGTTCCACGCGAACGCGAAGTAGTTGCTGCGCGCGAACACCTCGCGGAAGCTGTCGAGCGTCGGCACGAAGAAGAGCGTCGAAGAATACGCCTGCTGCTCGGTCTTGAACGCGGTGATCGCCATCCAGAAGATCGGAAAGAACAGCGCGAGCGCGACGAGCCACGCAAGCAGGCCCGGCAGCGCGCGCCTCACCGCGCCGAGCGCGGCGGGCAGCCCGCCGCTTGAAGCCGATACGGTCAGATCGCTCATGCTTCGTACTCCCCTTTCAGATTTCGCGCGAGCATTCTCACGAGGAAGAACGACACGACGTTCGCGAGCACGACGGCGAGAATGCCGCCCGCCGACGCGAGCCCGACGTCGAACTGCTGCAGCCCGAGCGCGTAGATCAGGTACGACAGGTTCGTCGTCGCGTCGCCCGGGCCGCCGCCCGTCGTCGTGTAGATTTCGGCGAAGATCGACAGCAGGAAGATCGTCTCCATCATCACGACGACCGCGATCGCGCGCCTCAGATGCGGCAGCGTGATGTAGAAGAACATCGCGAACGGGCCCGCGCCGTCGATCCGCGCGGCTTCCTTCTGCTCCTGGTCGAGCGACTGGATCGCGGTGAACAGAATCAGGAACGCGAACGGCAGCCACTGCCACGCGACGATCATCACGATCGAGGCGAGCGGATACTGCGCGAACCAGTCGATCGGCTGCATCCCGAGCGCGAGCATCGCGCGCGCGACGAGCCCGTACACCGGATGCAGGATCATGTTCTTCCAGATGAGCGCCGACACCGTCGGCATCACGAAGAACGGCGCGATCGCGATGAGGCGCGCGATGCCCTGCCCGTAGAACTTGCGGTCGAACAGCACGGCCATCAGCACGCCGCCCGCGACCGTGATCGCGAGCACCGCGCCGATCAGCGCGAGCGTGTGCCAGATCGCCGGCAGGAACGACGGGTCGGTCGCGAGGAAGCGGTAGTTGTCGAGGCCGGCGAAGCCCTTGACGTCCGGATTCAGCAGGTTGTAGCGCGTGAGCGAGAACCAGATCGTCATCGCGAGCGGAATCGCCATCCACAGGAACAGCACGGCGACGGACGGCGTCGCGAGCCAGCGCGCCGGCTTGCCGCGCGCGCGCCCGCCCGCGGCGCGCCCCGCGTCGCTGAGCGGCGCCGAGTGAGCGAGAGGAAGACGTAAGTGACGCATGATCGGGACCACCTCTTTCGATGCGCGGGCGCGTGCAGCGCTTGCGCCCGCGTGACGGCGATGCCGCGCGCGCCGCGCCTCGTGCGGGCGCGGCGCGCGCGGCGCTTCACTTCCGGTAGCCGGCCTGGCGCACCGCGCGATCGGCCGCCGCCTGCCCCGCTGCAAGCGCCTGATCGACGCTCATCTGCCCCGCGACCGCGCCCGCGATCGCCTGGCCGACCACCGTGCCGAACGACTGGAATTCAGGAATCCCGACATACTGGATGCCGGTGTACGGCACCTTCTTCAGCGACGGGTCGTTCGGATCGGCGGTCTGAATCGCCTTGAGCACGAAGTCCGAGAACGGCGCGGCCGCCTTGTACTCGGCGCGCTGATACGTCGACTGGCGCGTGCCCGGCGGCACCGACGCCCAGCCCTCGTCCTTGCCGACCATCTCGACGTACTGCTTCGACGTCGCCCACGTGACGAACTTCTTCGCCGCATCCTGCTGCTTCGACGTCTTCGGAATCGCCAGCGCCCACGCCCACAGCCAGTGCGAACCCTTCGGCGTGACGGCCACCGGCGCCGCCGCGAAGCCGATCTTCTCCGCGACTTGCGACTGCTGCTTGTTGTACAGCATGCCCGCCGCGACTGTCGCGTCGATCCACATCGCGCACTTGCCCGACGCGGTGAGCGTCAGGTTCTCGTTGAAGCCGTTCGAGCTCGCGCCCGGCGGGCCGTTCTTCTTCAGCAGGTTCACGTAGAAGTTGATCGCCTTCTTCCACTCGGGCGACGTGAGCTGCGCGTTCCAGTTCTCGTCGAACCAGCGGCCGCCGAACGTGTTGACGAGCGTCGACACGTACGCCATGTTCTCGCCCCAGCCCGCCTTGCCGCGCAGGCAGATCCCGTACGTGCCGTTCGCGCGGTCGGTCAGCTTGTCGGCGAACTCGGCAATCTGGTCGTAGGTCGGCTGCTCGGGCATCGTCAGCCCCTTCGCCGCGAACAGGTCCTTGCGGTAGAACGTCATCGAGCTCTCGACATAGAACGGCAGCGCGTACAGCTGGCCGTTGTACGACAGCGAATCGCGCGCCGTCTTGATCACGTCGTTCAGGTCGTAGCCGGCGGGCAGGTTCGTCATCGGCGCGAGCCAGCCGCGCTTGCCCCACTGCGGGGCCTCGTACGTGCCGATCGCCATCACGTCGAACTGGCCGCTGCCCGTCGTGATGTCGGTCGTCGCGCGCTGGCGCAGCACGTTCTCCTCGAGGATCACCCAGTTGAGCTTGATGTCCGGGTTCGCCTTCTCGAACGCGGACGACAGCTTCTTCAGCTCGATCATGTCCGGGTTGTTGAGCGTCGCGATCGTCAGCGTCGCCGCGTGCGCGGCGAGCGCCGACGACACGAGCGCGGCGAGCGCGGCCGCGCGTGCGGCGGCGATGGACGTCTTTCGTTGCATGGCATGTCTCCTGTTTTGATATCGTGTGGCCGCCCGGCGGGCGGGCCGCTTCAAGCGCTTTGCTGCATTCCGCACGCGCGCGCATAGCGCGAGATCACGTCCCGGACCCGGTATCGCACCCACGCGAGCGGCTCGCGCGCGAGCTCGCCACGCCGGCAGGCCGCGTACACGTCGGGCAGCCACTGCGCGACGAGCGTCTCGGGCGGCGCGCGGCGCGCGAGGTTGTCGAAGAGGCGCTCGAGCGCCGCCGCAACCGCGGGCTGCAGCCAGTAATAGCGGATTCGGTCACTGTAGCTGAACTGGCGCGCGATCCGCTGCGCGAGCGCGTCGCCGCGGTAGTACGGCGCCCAGTACTCGGGACGCTCGCGCATCGCCGCGTCGATCACCTCGCGCAGTCGCGAGCGCTCGGATGCGTGGTCGATGAGTGCGTCCTCGATGTAGGTCAGCGCGAACAGCGCCTCGCGCAGCGCGAACGTCAGCGCCGGCCCAACCTTCAGGATCGCGAAGTGATCGCGCACCAGCGCCGCGAGCGCATCTTCTGTCTGGTAATCGGTCGAATGCGCTTCGAACACGAGCGACGGCGTGCGCAGGATGCTCGCGCCGAGCGCGGCGGCGCGCGCCGGATCGTAGTCGAGCACGCGGCGATCGTCAAAATCGACGCCAGGCTGCGCGACGATCGCGATCACGCGCGACCAGGCGTGCCGCAAGCCGTGCCGCTCGAACGCGTCCCGATGCGCGGCGAGCGTCGCGCCCACGCTCTGCGCGCGCGTGACTTCGATCCGCGAAAACGCGCCGCCGTCGGCGGCCGCTTCGTTGCGCGCCTCGAGCGCCTCGCGCGCCGGCGGATTTGCTTCGCCATCCGGATCGTTCGCCGCGCCGGCTGCCGCCGCGCTCACCTCGCCGCCCGGCGTCGGCACCTCGGTGCCGATCACGTAGACAGGCGACGCGCCCGCGGCCACGGCCGCCTCCTCGGCGGCCGAGCACAGCTGCGCGGCGCGCTCGGCGACCGTCTCGTCGGACAGCGGCGCGGCATCGTCCGCGCACGCCATGCTCGCGTCCAGATGGATCTTCGTGAAGCCGGCGGCGACATACGCGGCGACCATCGTCCGCGCCTCGCGCATCGCGTCGCGCGCGGCGAGATGCCGCCACGGATTCGGGCCGAGATGATCGCCGCCGAGTATCAGCGCCTGCGCCGGAAAGCCCGCATCGCGCGCGAGCGCGTCGACGTCGCGCCGGAAATCCGCGGGCGTCATACCGGTATAGCCGCCGCGGTGATTGACCTGATTGCAGGTCGCCTCCACGAGCAGCGGCGATTCGTCGGCGCGCGCCGCCTCGAACGCCGCCTCGAGCACGAGGCGATGCGCGCTGCACACCGAATAGATGCCGCTCGCGCGCCCCGCGCGATTCGCATCGAAGATCTCGCGCAACAACTGCACGTGGCCGCCCGCGCGCGGGCGTTCGGCAACCGCGCTCACGCCGCGCATCGCACACCCCGCTCGGCCAGAAAACGGTCGATGTCGTCCGGCATGCTGTTGCCCTCCATCGGCCCGACGCGCGACACCGCGAGCGCGCCCGCCGCATTCGCGCGCGCGAGCGCGGTCGCGACGGGCAGCCCCGCGATCAGGCACGCGACGAACGTGCCGCCGAAGCAGTCGCCCGCGCCCGTCGGATCGACTTCGGCCGTCTCGTACGCGGGCGCGGCGATGCTGCCCGTGCGATCGAACGCGGCGCTGCCCGCCGCGCCGCGCTTGAGCACGACGCGCTCGAGCAGCGGATGCGTCGCGAGCAGCCCCGCGATCGCGCGCTCGGGCGGCTGCGGTCCGCAGAAAAACGGCAGGTCCGCCTCGCTCGGCAGGAACAGGTGGCACGCGTCGAGCATGTCGCGCAGCGCCGCGCGCATCGGCGCGAACGCGAGCATCTCGGCGCGCACGTTCGGATCGAACGAAATCTTCGCGCCGACGCGCGCCGCCTCGATCACGCCGCGCTTGACCGCGGCGATCGCGCTCTCGCTCGTGAGCGACGAGCCCATCACGTGGAAGTAGCGGCAGCCGGCGAACATCGCGGCATCGACGTCGGCCGGCTCGAGGAGCGCGCTCGCGCTGCCTTCGATGCTGTAGACGAATTGCCGGCCGCCGGCCGCGTGATACGCGACGCACGCGATGCCCGTGGGCCGCGCGGCGCGGCGGATGCGCGCGACGTCGACGCCGTGGCCCGCGAGCCGCGCGACGATCGCGTCGCCGAATGCGTCGCGGCCGACGCAGCCCGCATACGCGACCGACGCGCCCATGCGCGCCGCCTGATCGGCGAAGATCGCGGGCGCGCCGCTCGGAAACGGGCCGGCGAACTCGCCCGGCGCGGCGAAACCCTGGCCGCGCTTCGCGGCGACGAATTCGGCGAGCAGCTCGCCTGCGGCGACGATCGCGGCCATGAGGTCAGCTCATCCAGTTGCCGCCGTCGACGTTCAGCGTCTGGGCGGTGATGTAGTCGGCGTCCGCCGATGCGAGAAAGAGCGCGGCGCCCGTCAGATCGTCGGGCACGCCCATCCGGCCGAGCGGCACCGCTTCGCCGACGAGCCGCTTCTTCTCGCCGAGCGGGCGGTTCTCGTAGCGCGCGAAGAGCGCGTCGACGTGCTCCCACATCGGCGTATCGACGACGCCCGGCGCGATGCCGTTCACGTTGATCCCGTGCTTGGCGAGCGCGAGCGCGGCCGATTGCGTGTAGCTCAGCACCGCGGCCTTCGTCGCGCAGTAGTGCGACACGAGCGCCTCGCCGCGGCGCCCCGCCTGCGACGACATGTTGACGATCTTGCCGCCGCGGCCCTGCTCCACCATGCGCCGCGCCACCGCCTGCATCAGGAAGAACATGCCCTTCACGTTGACCGCGAACAGGCGATCGAACACGTCCCACGATTCGTCGAGGAGCGGACGCATGTCGAAGAGCGCCGCGTTGTTGAACAGGATGTCGACGCCGCCGAAGCGCTCGACGGCTGCGGCGACGATGCGCGCGATGTCGTCGCGGCGCGTGACGTCCGCCGAAACGGCGATCGCGCGCCCGGCATGCGCGTCGACGAGCCGGGCGAGCGCGCCGTCGGCCGGCTTCAGATCGACGAGCACGCAGCGCGCGCCCTCTTCCAGATAGCGTCGCGCCACGGCTTCGCCGATACCGCTTGCCGCGCCCGTCAGGATCGCGACCTTCTCCTGCAGTCTCACTGGTGTCTCCGATTCGTTATACGTCGCGCCGCCGGCCGCCGGGCCGAGCGTTCGCTCATTAACCGATCATTTGCTCTGCTTGCGAACGAATGATCGACCACGAAACCGGCACTGTCAAGGCGGAAAATCGGGGTTTCGATGATGCGCCGCCGCATCGCGATCCCGGGGCGGCCCACGCGGGACAAGGGCGGAAGCCGACGTGCGCGGCGCGGGGATGCGGCGCGCCTGGATACGTTATATCATCACGCCATCTCCCCGCCCGAACGGTTCGCACGATGGCATCGACCCACTCCCTCGCCGCCCGCCTTTCCCGCGCCGACGCGTTCGCCGCCGAGCACGGCCTCGCGTGGACGCCGCTGCGCCGCCAGGTCTACGAGCGTGTGCTCGCCGCCGGCCGGCCGACCGGCGCGTACGATCTGCTCGCCGAGCTCGAGCCGCAGCGCGGCCGCGTGCCGCCGACGACCGTCTATCGCGCGCTCGAGTTTCTCGTCGAGCACGGCTTCATCCACCGGATCGAATCGAAGAACGCGTTCATCGCGTGCTGCGAGATCGGCAAGCCGCACGAAGGGCAGTTCCTGATCTGCGAGGAATGCGGCGACACCGTCGAGATTCCCGGCGGCGATCTCGCGAAGCAGCTGTCGTCGAGCCCGCCCGCGCACGGCTTCGAGGTGCATCGGCAGGTCGTCGAGCTGACCGGCCTGTGCGGGCAGTGCAAGACGAAGCACGCGCATCACGGCTGAATCCGTTCGCCGCTTTTTCCGGCCGCTCGGCTCGCTGCGCGGCCGGCCGCTGTTCCCGGCTTCTTCATGCCGCCAACCGAATCGAGGATAGACCGCATGTCCCTTGCCGCCACGTTGCGCGCGCCGCTGCGCACGTTTGCCTCTTCGCCCCGCGCGCCGCGCCCGGCGCTCGAACTACACGCATCGCCGCTGCTGCGCGCGGCGCGCACGCTTGCCGCCGGCATCGCCGCGCTCGCGCTCACGAGCGCCGCGTTCGCGCAGAACGCGGCGCTCAAGATCGTCGCCGCCGAGAACTTCTACGGCGACGTCGCGAAGCAGATCGGCGGCGCGCGCGTCGCCGTGTCGAGCGTGCTCAGCAATCCCGATCAGGACCCGCACCTGTTCGAGGCGAGCCCGAAGGTCGCGCGCGAGCTGCAGCACGCGGATCTCGTGATCTACAACGGCGCCGACTACGATCCGTGGATGGCGACGCTGCTGGCCGCGTCGAGGAATGCGAAGCGCGCGACCATCGTCGTCGCCGAGCTCGTCGGCAAGAAGGCGGGCGACAACCCGCACCTGTGGTACGACCCGGCGACGATGCCCGCCGCGGCGCGCGCGCTCGCCGCGGCCCTCGGCTCCGCGGACCCCGCGCACAAGGCCGAGTACGACGCGAATCTCGCGAAGTTCGTCGCGTCGATGAAGCCGATCGACGCGAAGCTGGCCGAGCTGCGCGCGCGCTACAAGGGCGCGAGCGTGACCGCGACGGAGCCCGTGTTCGGCTACATGGCCGACGCGATCGGGCTCGACATGCGCAACCAGCGCTTCCAGCTCGCGGCGATGAACGACACCGAGGCGAGCCCGGCCGACATCGCCGCGTTCGAGAACGATCTGAAGAAGCGCCAGGTGCGCGTGCTGATCTACAACAGCCAGGCGGTCGAGCCGATGACGAAGCGCATGCTCAAGCTCGCGCAGGACGCGCGCGTGCCGACCGTGAGCGTCACCGAGACGCAACCCGCCGGCAAGACCTTCCAGCAATGGATGCTCGCACAGCTCGACGCGCTCGCGGCGGCGCTCGGGCAGCGCCCGTAACGAACGTTTCACGACAGCAACGACATGACCCACCCCATGCATGCGCTCGAACTCGATCACGTGACGCTCGCGCTCGGCGGCCGCACGATCCTGCGCGACGTGAGCTTCGCCGTCGAATCGGGCGAATTCGTCGGCGTGCTCGGGCCGAACGGCGCGGGCAAGACGACGCTGATGCGCGCCGTGCTCGGCCTCGTGCCGGCGCAGTCCGGCGTGATTCGCGTCGCGGGCGAGCCCGTGGCGCGCGGCAATGCGGCGATCGGTTACATGCCGCAGATCCGCAGCGCGCTCGCCGGGCGGCGCGTGCGCGGCCGCGATTTCGTCGCGATGGCGGCGGACGGCCACCGCTGGGGGCTGCCGCGCGCGAGCGCCGCGGTCGCGGCCGACGTCGATCGCGTGCTCGATCTCGTCGGCGCGAGCGCGCTCGCGACGCGCCCGCTGTCCGAGCTCTCCGGCGGCGAGCGCCAGCGCCTGCTGCTCGCGCAATGCCTGCTCGGCGCGCCGAAGCTGCTGCTGCTCGACGAGCCGCTCATCAGCCTCGATCCGAACCATCAGCGCGGCGTCGTCGAGCTCGTTCGGCGCGTGCAGCGCGAGCTCGGCATCACCGTGCTGTTTTCCGCGCACGAGCTCAATCCGCTCCTGAACGCGCTCGACCGCGTGCTGTATCTCGGCAACGGCGTCGCGGCGCTCGGCACCGTCGACGAAGTGATCACGAAGCCCGTGCTGTCGCGCCTGTACGGCTCGCCGATCGACGTGATGCGCGTGAACGGGCGCATCTTCGTGATGTCCGGCGACGTCGAAGTCGAGAAGCACGATCACGGACACGAGGACGAGCACGACCACGATCATGGTCACGGGCATGGCCACGCGCACGGCCACGCGCACGGCCACGCGCACGGCCACGGGCATGCGCACTCACACGGCGGCGGGCACTCACACGATGTTTGAATACGAATTCATGATCAACGCGTTCGCGGCGGCGGGGATCGTCGCCGTGCTCGCGGGCATCGTCGGCTACTTCCTCGTGCTGCGCGGACAGACGTTCGCGGGCCATGCGCTGTCGCACGTCGGCTTCACCGGCGCGACGGGCGCGGCGCTGTTTGGCCTTTCGCCGATCTGGGGGATGCTCGGCTTCACGCTCGCCGCCGGCATCGGGATGGGCGCGCTCGGCGAGCGGCTCGCGGGCCGCGACGTCGCGATCGGCGTGACCCTGTCGGTCGCGCTCGGCTGCGGGCTGCTGTTCCTGCATTTCTATACGAGCTACGCGACGCAGGTCACCTCGCTCCTGTTCGGCAACGTGCTCGGCGTGAGCCACGCGACACTCGTCGTGCTCGCCGCGATCGGCGCGGTGAGCCTCGCCGCGCTCGCGGCGATCGCGCGGCCGCTCCTGTTCGCGTCGCTGCAGCCGGAGCTTGCGGAGGCGAAGGGCGTGTCGCTGCGGCTCGTGTCGGTCCTGTTCCTGTCGATCTGCGCGCTCGCCGTCGCCGCGTGCACGCAGATCGTCGGCGTGCTGCTCGTGTTCACGCTGCTCGTGGGGCCGGCCGCCGCCGCGCAGAACCTCGCGACCCGGCTGTCGACGGGCATCTGGCTCGCGGCCGCGTTCGCGCTCGGCGAAGCCTGGTTCGGCATCACGCTCGCGTACTACACCGATTGGCCGACGAGCTTCTGGATCACCGCGCTGTCGGCGCTCGTCTACGGCGCGAGCCTCGTCGGGAAACGGCATCACGCGTGACGCGCGCTCGCGCGCGAGGCGCGTCGCTCGAGCGTCGACAACAAGAAGCCCGCACCGCGCTTGCGAGCCGTGCGGGCTTCTTCCGTCATTCTCGCCGTTTTCGCTTGCCGCGCCGCTCGTCGTGCCGATCGCGCGCGCCGGCTCATCGGCCGAGCACGCGCGCGTGATGCTCGATGTGATCGGCGATGAACGTCGAGATGAAGTAGTAGCCGTGATCGTAGCCCGCGTGACGGCGCAGCGTGAGCGGCTGGCCCGCCGCGCGGCACGCGGCCTCGAACACGTCGGGGTTGAGCTGCGTCGCCAGGAACGGGTCGGCGAGCCCCTGATCGATCAGGATGCCTTCGGCGAACCGCTTCGCGCCGGCGCGCGCGACGAGCTCGCTCGCGTCGTGCTGCTGCCACGCTTCGCGGTCGGCGCCCAGATAGCCGGAAAACGCCTTCTCGCCCCACGGGCAGCGCGACGGCGCGGCGATCGGCGCGAACGCAGACACCGAGCGGTAGACGTCCGGATGACGCAGCGCGAGCACGAGCGCGCCGTGGCCGCCCATCGAGTGGCCGAAGATCCCGAGCCGCGCGCCGTCGATCGGCAACTCGGCCGCCGCGATCTCGCGCAACTCGCCGGCGACGTACGACTCCATCCGCCAGTGCGCGGACCACGGCGCCTCGGTCGCATCCAGGTAGAAGCCCGCGCCGACGCCGAAATCCCACGCATCCGCCTCGCCCGGCACGAGCGCGCCGCGCGGGCTCGTATCGGGCGCGACGAGCGCGACGCCGTGCTGCGCGGCGAAGCGCTGCGCGCCCGCCTTGATCGCGAACGTCTCGTCGGTGCACGTGAGCCCGGCGAGGTAGAACAGCGCCGGCACGCGGCCGCGCGCCGCCTGCGGCGGCAGGTACACCGAGAACTTCATCGGCAGTCCGATCGTCTTCGATTCGTGCCGATAGAAGCGCTGCTCGCCGCCGTGGCACGCATGCGAAGAAACGAGTTCGAGCATCGTCGTCCCCATGCAAGGCCCCCGATCAGTACAGCACGACCGAGCGAATCGATTCGCCCTTCTTCATCAGGTCGAAGCCGTCGTTGATCTTCTCGAGCGGCAGCGTGTGCGTGATCAGGTCGTCGATGTTGATCTTGCCTTCCATGTACCAGTCGACGATCTTCGGCACGTCGGTGCGCCCGCGCGCGCCGCCGAACGCGGAGCCCTTCCATTCGCGGCCCGTCACGAGCTGGAACGGCCGCGTGCTGATCTCCTCGCCCGCCGCCGCGACGCCGATGATGAACGACTGGCCCCAGCCCTTGTGCGTGCACTCGAGCGCCTGGCGCATCACCTTCACGTTGCCGATGCATTCGAACGAGTAGTCGGCGCCGCCGTCGGTCAGCTGCACGATGTGGTCGACCACGTTCTCGACCTCGTTCGGGTTGACGAAGTGCGTCATCCCGAACTTCCTCGCGAGCTCGACGCGCTTCGGGTTGATGTCGACGCCGATGATCTTGTCCGCGCCCACCATCCTCGCGCCCTGGATCACATTGAGGCCGATGCCGCCCAGGCCGAACACGACGACGTTCGCGCCCGCCTCGACCTTCGCCGAGTAGACGACGGCGCCCACGCCCGTCGTCACGCCGCAGCCGATGTAGCAGATCTTGTCGAACGGCGCGTCCTCGCGCACCTTCGCCACCGCGATCTCGGGGACGACGATGTAGTTCGAGAACGTCGACGTGCCCATGTAGTGGAAGATCGGCTTGCCGCCGATCGAGAAGCGCGACGTCGCGTCGGGCATCAGGCCGCGCCCTTGCGTCGCGCGGATCTTCTGGCACAGGTTCGTCTTGCGCGACAGGCAGAACTTGCACTCGCGGCATTCGGGCGTGTAGAGCGGAATCACGTGATCGCCCTTCTTCAACGTGCCGACGCCCGGCCCGACGTCGACCACGACGCCCGCGCCCTCGTGCCCGAGGATCGCCGGGAAGAGGCCTTCGGGGTCGGCGCCCGACAGCGTGTAGTAATCGGTGTGGCAGATGCCGGTGGCCTTCACTTCGATCAGGACCTCGCCCGCGCGCGGGCCCTCGAGATCGACCTCTTCGATCGTCAGCGGTTCGCCCGCCTTCCAGGCGATCGCGGCTTTCGTCTTCATGCGTGTTCTCCGGAGAAGTCACTGGGTGGAATGTCGCCAAGTGTATCCGCATGCGCGGCCGGGCCGGCGGCTGCGGCGCGGAAATTGGCAGGAATCGGCGGAACGTTGTCAGGCTCGGGCGGCCGTGCGGACGGCCGCTTCCGGGGTGTCGGGGGCGTGTTGCCATGCCGCCATGCGCCACCAGGGCGGCGCGCGTGCGGTTGCGTCGGGGTGTCGGGGTGTCGCCGCCAGCCGCTGCCGCTGCCGCTGCCGTGGCCGGCGCGTGGCGAGCCGCCCCGGTCCGCCGGCCGCGGGCTTTCCGCCGCCGGCGAAGATGCGCCGAGCGCGACGCCGGAGCGGCCGCCGCCCCGGCCGCCGCGATCGTCCGCGCCGATGAAGTGAGTTAAGATCGGCGCGGTCTCGGCAAGTCGATGGTGAAACGGCATGGCAGCGGAAATTCCCCTCCGGCATCGGACGACGGCCGTCGATGTCGTGATCTATCCGGGATTCAAGGCAATCGAGGCCGTCGGCGTCATCAACGTGTTCGACTACGCGAATGCGCGGCTCGCCGCCGCCGGGCTCGCGCCCGTCTACGATCTTCAGATCGCCGCGCCCGCGAAGGGCGCGGTCAAGTCCGACACCCTCATCGTGCTCGAAGCGACGAAGGCGCTCGACACGCTCGCCGTGCCGGACACGGCGATCGTCGTCGGCGCGCGCGACATCGAGCGTGCGCTGCGCGACACGTCGATGCTCGTCGGATGGTGCCGCGACGTGTCCGGCCGGATCGGCCGGATGGTCGGCCTGTGCTCGGGCTGCTTCTTTCTCGCCGAGGCCGGCATGCTGGACGGCCGCCGCGCGACGACGCACTGGAGCGTCGCCCCCATATTGCGGGCGCGTTATCCGGCGGTGAAGGTGGAGCCCGATGCGATCTTCGTGCGCGAAGGCAACGTGTGGACCTCGGCGGGCGTGACGGCCGGCCTCGATCTCGCGCTCGCGATGGTCGAGGAGGATCTCGGCCGCGAGATCGCGCTCGCCGTCGCGCGCGATCTCGTGATCTATCTGAAGCGCCCGGGCGGCCAGTCGCAATTCAGCGTGTATCTGGCGAGCCAGATGACCGCGCACGCGTCGATTCGCGACGTTCAGGACTGGATTCTGAACTCGCTCGACACGCGCCTGAGCATCGCGCAGCTCGCGAAGCGCGCCGCGATGAGCGAGCGCAACTTCATCCGCGTGTTCGTGCGGGAAACCGGCTATCGTCCGGCCGAATTCATCGAAATCGCGCGGCTCGAAAAAGCGCGCCGCATGCTCGAGCAGGAAGCGCTACCGCTGAAGTCGGTCGCCATGCGCAGCGGGTTTCACTCCGACGACCAACTGCGTCGCGTGTTCATGCGCCGCCTCGGCGTGACGCCCGGCGCGTATCGCGAGCGGTTCTCCGGCACCGGCGTGCGCGACGTGCGGGCGAGCGGCGACGCGGACTGACGCGTCGGGCGCGTCGGGCGCAGAAAATGCGACACGAGTTTCCGGCCAGGCGCCCTGCAAAACGCCCCGCGCGCGCGTAATCCGTCCGCCAGTCTCGGCGACGCGGCGGCAACGCAACTCACCGGACGCGCGCCACGCCTTCACGGCAACGCTCGCATCGCGCCGGTCGGCACGACGTCGATCCCGACATCGATCGGCCCCCGTCGGTGCGGCGTCCCCGCTCAACCGCCCGCGTCGAACCACCCTTCGGCCCGTCGATACAGCTCGATGAAGCGCGCGTGCCGCGCGGCGAGCGCCGTGTCGTGCGCCGGCGCGGCGACGCGCGTCGCGCGCGGCGCGAGCGCCGCGAGCTCCGCCGCGCGCCAGTGCCCCGCCGCGACGCCACCGAGCAGCGCCGCCCCGCGCGCGGCGGCGTCCGCGCCGTCGACCGCGTGCAACTCGACGTCGAGCGCATCGGCAAGCAACTGCCGCCAGCGCGGCTCGACCGAGCCGCCGCCCGCGAGCCGCAGCGCGCGCACGGACGAGCCGTCCGCTCGAATCGCGTCGAGCCCGGTGCGCAACGCGAACGCGACGCCTTCGAACGCCGCGCGCATCAGCGCGCCGCGCGTGTCGCCGAGCGACAGGCCAAGCCAGCCGCCGCGCGCGGCGGGATTCATCCACGGCGAGCGCTCGCCCGTCAGGTACGGCAGGAAGCTGATCCGCGGCGACGCGCTCGCGCCGAACGCGTCGTCGTACGCGGCGCGCCAGTCCGGATAGACGAGCCAGCCGCGCGCCGATTCGAGCGCGATCCCGACGTTCTGCATCGCGGCCATCGTGTAATAGCGCGCGCCGCTCGCCGCGCGATAGCGGTGCAGCCCCGCGCGGGGCGCGGCGCCCTGCGCGGTCAGCACGACGATCTGCCCGCCCGTGCCCGTCGTGAGCAGCGCGTCGCCGTCCTGCGCGAGGCCGCTGCCGAGCGCCGCGCACGGCGTATCGCCCGCGCCCGCCGCAAGCGCGATCCCGGCGGGCAGGCCGAGCGCGCGCGCCGCGTCGGCCGACAGCGCGCCGCACCGCGCGTCCGACGCGCACGGCGCCGCGAACAGCTCGCGCGGCAAGCCGAGCGAGGCGACGAGCGCGTCGTCCCACTCGCCGTCCGGGCCGGCGAGCGCAGTCGCGCACGCATCGGACGGGTCGCTCGCAACGTCGCCGCCCAACGCGACGCGCAGCCAGTCCTTCGGCTGCAGCGCCCAGCGCGCGGCGCGCAGCGTATGCGGCTCATGCGCGGCAAGCCACGCGAGCAACGGCCCCGCCATGCCGGGCGACACCGGATTCGGCGACGCGGGCCAGCGCGCGACGAGCGCGGTCGCGCGCGCATCGGGCCACAGCATCGCGGGCCTCAGCGCGCGTCCCGACGCATCGGTCAGCACGACGCCGTGCATCTGCCCCGAGAAGCCGATCGCGCGCACCCGCGCGCGTTCCTGCTCGGGCAACCGTTTCGCGGCGTCGACGAGCGCGCGCCACCACACGGCGACGTCGATCTCCGCCCAGCCGGGCTGCGGCGTCGCGACCGCGCACGCGGCGCCCGATGACGCGCACGCACGGCCGTCGCCGTCGACGATCGCGAGCTTGAGGGACCCGGTCCCCAGATCAATGCCGAGAAATCGCATAACGAAACATGGATTCGAATGAGCCGACGCCGATGATAACCGCCCCGAACATCGATGCTCACGCGCGCGGCGCGCATGGCCGGAATTCCCGCCCGAAGCGGCTGCGCGCGGGTAAACCCGCTGCGCCTGCCGCGCTTCGCGCGAAGCCACTATGCCGATGCGCCGATACAGACCATAAACCAGACGATATTTGGCGGCGTCGACCGATCAATTTTGGCTGGCGATAAAACGGCATCACTCACCCGCTCGCGCAGGCCCCCGAGATGAACGCATCGCTCCGACGCCCCCGGCGCGCATATCGACGCAGCGAAGCACGGAATAGAAACCTGTGCTCTTGTTGCGATTCGTCGATGCGCATAACGTTGAACCACCATCAAAACAAGATCATGGAGTGAGACAGATGCAATCGAACACGGTCCATCCGTGCGATGAGGTGTTGCCGTCCGGCAAGCTGCTGACGCTCGGGCTGCAACACGTTCTCGTCATGTATGCGGGCGCCGTCGCGGTGCCGCTCATCGTCGGCGGCGCGCTCAAGCTGCCGAAAGACCAGATCGCGTTCCTCATCAGCGCGGATCTGTTCGCCTGCGGAATCGCGACGCTGATCCAGACGCTCGGCGTGTGGCTCTTCGGCATCCGCCTGCCCGTCATCATGGGCTGCACGTTCGCGGCCGTCGGCCCGATGATCGCGATCGGCACGAACCCGGGCCTCGGCATTCTCGACATCTTCGGCTCGACGATCGCCGCGGGCGCGATCGGCATCGTGCTCGCGCCGATGATCGGCAAGCTGCTGCGGTTCTTTCCGCCCGTCGTCGTCGGCACCGTGATCTCGGTGATCGGGCTGTCGCTGATGGAAGTCGGCATCAACTGGGCGGCGGGCGGCGTCGGCAATCCGAACTACGGAGACCCGGTCTATCTCGGGCTGTCGTTCATCGTGCTCGCGCTGATCCTCGTCATCAACAAGTTCGGCCGCGGCTTCGTCGCGAACATCTCGGTGTTGCTCGGGATGGTCGCGGGCTTCGCGATCGCGTTCGCCGCGGGCCGCGTGAACACCGACGGCGTCGCGGCGGCGCCGTGGGTCGGCTTCGTCGCGCCGTTTCATTTCGGACTCCCGCATTTCGATCCGCTCGCGATCGCGACGATGGTGATCGTGATGTTCGTCACGTTCATCGAATCGACCGGGATGTTCCTCGCGGTCGGCGACATGGTCGAGCGGCCCGTCGATCAGGAAACGCTCGTGCGCGGGCTGCGCGTCGACGGGCTCGGCACGCTGATCGGCGGCATCTTCAATTCGTTTCCGCACACGTCGTTCTCGCAGAACGTCGGGCTGATCGGCGTGACGGGCGTGAAGAGCCGCTTCGTCTGCGCGACGGGCGGCATGATCCTCGTGCTGCTCGGGCTCTTTCCGAAGATGGCGCAGCTCGTCGCGTCGGTGCCGCCGTTCGTGCTCGGCGGCGCAGGCATCGTGATGTTCGGGATGGTGGCCGCGAACGGCGTGAAGGTCCTGTCGAAGGTCGACTTCGTGCACAACCACCACAATCTGTTCATCGTCGCGGTGAGCATCGGCCTCGGGCTCGTGCCCGTCGTGTCGCCGAACTTCTTCTCGAAGCTGCCCGCCGCGCTCGCGCCGATCCTCCATAGCGGAATCCTGCTCGCGTCGGTGTCGGCCGTCGTGCTCAATCTCGTGTTCAACGGGATGAAGGGCGAGAGGGACGCGCGCTGCGACATTCACAGCGCGGGCTGCGACTTCGACGGGCGGCCGGCCGATCTGCATTGAGCCGCGGACGCGCGGCGCGCGGGCGATCGAACAGGCGCGCCGCCTGTCGAATCGCCTCGCCGACCTCGCGTCTCGATCCGATCATTGAATTACGATCGCGCGGCGAACGCCGCCGCGAACCGGACGCAGACATCGCTTCGCGGTGAAGCGCGCGGCACAAGCCGTGCAGCGCGCCCCCGCCCTCGCATCGCATCGCGTTTCGCGGCATTTCTCGTCTTCCGACGCGCGACATCCGCTCCGCCGGCCGGACAGGCGCATGCGGCTTGTGCGCGGAATGCCGCAAGCCGCATCGCATCGTCGAGCGGCGCGACGCCGGCCGGGAGCGGACAGCAACGACCAGACAAAAAACCCCGCGCTCGAAAAGCGCGGGGTTTTCGCGTATGCATCGCGATGCGGCGAATTCGCTACCGATCGCGCGCCGCGCGGCGAACGAATCGGCTGCCTTCGTCCGTCGCGGCGCCGGCGAGCGCTCAGCCGGCCGCCGGCGCGCTGGCCGCCGCAGCGGGCGCCGCCGACGCCGACGCCGACGCCGGCGCAGGCGCTGCCGCCTTGCCGTAGTCGACAGGCGCATCCGCCGGGCGCGGCGTCTCGCCCGCGCGTTCGATCCAGCCGCCGCCCAGCGCGCGATACAGATCGACGAGGTTCGTCCAGCGCGCGAGCCGCGCGCTGATCAGTTGCTGCTGCGCCGAATACAGATCCGTCTGCGCGGTCAGCACCGACAGATAACTGTCGACGCCGTTCTTGTAGCGCAGGTCCGACAGATCGTAGCGGCGCTGCTGCGCGTGCTCGTTGCGCTCGAGCGCCGCGATCTGCTGATCGTACGTGCCGCGCGCGGCAAGCCCGTCCGACACCTCGCGGAACGCGCTCTGGATCGCCTTCTCGTAGTTCGCGATCTCGATGCGCTTCTGCACGTGCGCGAGATCGAGATTGGCGATGTTCTGTCCGCCCTCGAAGATCGGCAGCGCGATGCTCGGCGCGAACGACCACGCCGCCGTGCCCGCCTTGAACAGGCCGCCGAGCGTCGGGCTCGCGGTGCCGAACGCGCCGGTGAGCGAGATTTTCGGGAAGAACGCCGCACGCGCCGCGCCGATGTTCGCGTTCGCCGCGCGCAGCGTCTCCTCGGCCTGCATGATGTCGGGGCGGCGCGTCAGCAGATCGGACGGCAGCCCGGCCGGGATGTCGGTCAGCAGATTCTGCGCATTGAGCGGCAGGCCGGCCGGCAGATCGTCGGGCAGCGGCTCGCCGATCAGCAGCACGAGCGCGTTGACCGCCTGCGCGCGGGCGCGCGCCTGCGCCTGCTGGTTCGCGAGCGCGGTCTCGACGACCGTCTGCGCCTGCCGCAGATCGAGCTCCGAGCCGGTGCCGTTGTCGAACTGCAGCTTCGTCAGGTCGTACGACGCGCGCGCCGTCTTCAGCGTGTTCTCCGTGATCTGCAGCAGATCGTCGGTCGACAGCAGCGTCAGATACTGATCGGCGACGCTCGCGACGAGCGAGATCTCCGCGGCCTTGCGCGCCTGCGCGGTCGCGAAGTATTGCGCGAGCGCCTGATCCTTCAGGCTCTGCACGCGGCCGAACAGGTCGAGCTCCCACGACGCGGACACGCCGACATTGTAGGTCCGCGAGATGAGCGGCTGGCCGGTTACCGACACACCGGCCGGCGTGCGCTGGATCGTGCCCGTGCCGGTGCCGTCGAGCGTCGGGAACAGGCCCGCGCGCGTGATCCGATACTGCGCGCGCGACGCCTCGACGTTGAGCACCGACACGCGCAGATCGCGGTTGTTCTTCAGCGCGATCTCGATCAGCCGCTGCAGGCGCGGATCGACGAAGAACTCGCGCCAGCCGATGTCGACGGCCGCCTGGCCGTTCGCGCTGCGCGCGCCGGCCGCGGCGCCCGGCTGCGCGGCGTAGACGCCGTCGGTCGGGAACGCGCCCGACACGGGCGCGGCCGGACGCTCGTAGCGCGGCGCGAGCGTGCAGCCCGCGGCGAGCAGCGCGACTGCGAGTGCAGTCAAAGCATGTTTTCGCTTCATCTGTTAATCCTTCTTGCCAGCGTCGTCGCCGTGCTCCGGCTTGTCGTCACGGTGCATGTGCTCGTGCGCGAGGCGCAGCGCCTCGTCGGCGTCTTCCTTCTCGCCGCTGAACACAGCCCGCACCTTCACGAAGAACATCGGGATCATGAAGATCGCGAGGAACGTCGCGGTGATCATCCCGCCGATCACTCCGGTGCCGATCGCGTGCTGGCTCGCCGAGCCCGCGCCGTTGCTGATCGCGAGCGGCAGCACGCCGAGGATGAACGCGAGCGACGTCATCAGAATCGGACGCAACCGCAGCCGCGCCGCCTCGAGCGCCGCCTCGATCGGCCCCATCTTCTCCGTCTGCTGCAGCTCGCGCGCGAACTCGACGATCAGAATCGCGTTCTTCGCCGATAGGCCGACCGTCGTCAACAGACCGACCTGGAAGAACACGTCGTTCTCGAGCCCGCGCAGCGTCGCGGCGAGCAGCGCGCCGATCACGCCGAGCGGCACGACCATGATCACCGAGAATGGGATCGACCAGCTTTCATACAGCGCGGCGAGACACAGGAACACGACGAGGATCGAGATCGCGTACAGGATCGGCGCCTGCGAGCCCGACTGGATTTCCTGGAACGACAGCCCCGTCCACGAATAGCCGATGCCCGTCGGCAGCTTCTTCGCGAGCGTCTCCATCGCCGTCATCGCCTGGCCGGTCGACTTGCCCGGCGCGGCCTGGCCCTGGATTTCCATCGCCGAGATGCCGTTGTAGCGCTCGAGCTTCGGCGAGCCGTACGTCCAGTGGCCGGTCGCGAACGCCGAGAACGGCACCATCCCGCCCGAGCCGTTGCGCACGTACCAGATGTTCATGTCCTCCGGCGTCATCCGGAACGGCGCGTCGGACTGCACGTACACCTTCTTGATCCGGCCGTCGGTATCGAGGAAGTTGTTCACGTACTTCGACGCCCACGCGATCGAAAACGTCTGGTCGATCGCATCCGCGGTCACGCCGAGCGCGTTCGCCTTCTCGCGGTCGATGTCGACCTTGTACTGAGGCGTGTCGTTCAGCCCGTTCGGACGCACGCCTCGCAGCGTCGGGTCCTTCGCGGCCATCCCCAGCAACTGGTTGCGCGCGGCCATCAGCGCGTCGTGGCCGAGACCCGCGTTGTCGGTCAGCTCGAAGTCGAAGCCGGCCGCCGTGCCAAGCTCGGGAATCGACGGCGGGTTGAACGGAATCACGAGCGCGTCCTTGTAGCCCGCGTAGCGTCCGAACATCCGGCCGATCAGCGCCTGCACCTTCTGGCTCGAGCTCTGCCGCTGCGAGTAATCCTTCAGCTTGACGAACACGAGGCCCGAGTTCTGGCCGCGGCCCGCGAAGCTGAAGCCGTTCACCGTGAACGCGGATTCGACGATGTCCTTTTCCTGCGTGAGCAGGTAGTCGGAGATGTTCGCGAGCGTGCGCGCGGTCGTCTCTTGCGTCGAGCCCGACGGCGTCTGGACGATCACGAACATCAGGCCCTGGTCTTCGTCCGGCAGGAACGACTTCGGCAGGCGCACGAACAGCAGGCCGACCGCGACGATCACCGCGAGATAGATGATGAGCCAGCGGCCCGAGCGCTTGATCACGTGGTGCACGCCGACGTGATACTTGTCGCGGCTCGCGTTGAAGGTCCGGTTGAACCAGCCGAAGAAGCCCTTCTTCTCCTCGTGATGCCCTTGCGGGATCGGCTTGAGGATCGTCGCGCACAACGCCGGCGTCAGAATCAACGCGACCAGCACGGAGAGCACCATCGCCGAGACGATCGTCAGCGAGAACTGACGATAGATCGCGCCGACCGAACCGCCGGAGAACGCAACCGGCACGAACACCGCCGACAGCACCAGCGCGACGCCGACGAGCGCACCCGTGATCTGGCCCATCGCCTTGCGCGTCGCTTCCTTCGGAGACAAACCCTCCTCCGCCATCACCCGCTCGACGTTCTCGACGACGACGATCGCGTCGTCGACGAGCAGGCCGATCGCAAGCACGAGACCGAACATCGACAGCACGTTGATCGAGAAGCCGACCATCGACATGATCGCGAACGTGCCGAGCAGCACGACGGGCACCGCGATCGTCGGGATGATCGTCGCCCGCAGGTTCTGCAGGAACAGATACATCACGAGGAACACGAGAACGATGCCCTCGAGCAGCGTCTTCACCACCTCCTCGATCGACAGGCGCACGAACGGCGTCGTGTCGTACGGGTACTTGACGACGAGGCCGTGCGGGAAATACGCCGACATTTCGTCGATCTTCGCGCGCACCGCCTTCGCGGTCGCGAGCGCGTTCGCGTTGGTCGCGAGCTGGATGCCGAGCGCCGCGGTCGGCTGGCCGTTGTACTTCGTGTCGAAGTTGTACGTCTCGCCGCCCAGGCCGATCTGCGCGACGTCCTTCAGCCGCACCCGCGAGCCGTCCTGGTTCACCTTCAGCAGGATGTCGCCGAACTGCTCGGGCGTCTGCAGCAGCGTCGCCTCGGTGATCGTCGCCTGCAGCACGGTGCCCGGCACGGCCGGCGTGCCGCCCAGTTGGCCGCCCGCGATCTGCACGTTCTGCGCGGAGATCGCGCTCGTCACGTCGACCGGCGTGAGCCCGTAGTTCGTGAGCTTCGTCGGATCGAGCCAGATCCGCATCGCGTACTGCGAGCCGAACAGCGTGACGGTGCCGACGCCGTTGATCCGGCTGATCGGGTCCTTCACGTGCGACGCGACGTAGTTCGCCAGGTCGTACTTGTTCATGCTGCCGTCTTCGGAGTTGAAGGCGAGCACGAGCAGGAAGCTGCTGCTCGACTTCGTCACCGACAAGCCGAGCTGCTGCACCACCTGCGGCAAGATCGGCGTCGCGAGCGACAGCTTGTTCTGCACCTGGACCTGCGCGATGTCGGGATTCGTGCCAGGCGCGAACGTGATCGTGATCGTCGCGTTGCCCGAGTCGTCACTCGTCGACGACATGTACAGGAAGTTGTCGAGACCGCTCATCTGCTGCTCGATCACCTGCGTGACCGTGTCTTCGACGGTTTTCGCCGAAGCGCCCGGATAGTTCGCGGTGATCTGGATCGACGGCGGCGCGATCGTCGGATACTGGGCGATCGGCAGCGTGAAGATCGCCGCGACGCCGGCCAGCATCAGGATGATGGCGATCACCCACGCGAAGATCGGGCGATCGATAAAAAACTTTGCCATGAAGCAGGCCCCCTGTTATTTCGCGCTCGACGCGGCGGCAGCGCTCGACGGCGCGGCACCCGATGCGGCCGCGCTCGCCGCCGCGGCCTGGGCGGGCGAGCCGCCCGCGGGCGCGGCGCCGGACGCGCCGGACGCCGCGGCCGGCAATTGAGCTTCGGCGGTCTTCACGGTCATGCCCGGGCGCACCTTGTCGATGCCCTGCACGATCACGCGGTCGCCCGCCTGCAGGCCGCCTTCGACGACCCAGTTCTGGCCCTGCGTGCCGCTCGTCGTGAGCACGCGCGGCTCGACCTTGCCCTTGCCGTCGACGATCATCGCGACCGCCTGGCCCTTCGGATCGCGCGTGACGCCGATCTGCGGGACGAGGAACGCGTTGTCGTTGACGCCCTCTTCGATGCGCGCGCGCACGAACATGCCCGGCAGCAGCACGCGCTGCTTGTTGGGGAAGATCGCGCGAATCGTGACCGAGCCCGTCGTCTGGTCGACCGTGACGTCGCTGAACTGCAGCTTGCCCGGCTCCGAGTACGCCTTGCCGTCCTCGAGGATCAGCGTGACCTTCGCCGCGCCCGGACCCTCCGTCTTGATGCGCCCGCTCTGGATGTCCTGGCGCAGCTTCAGGCCGTCGAGGCTCGACTGCGTGAGGTCGACGTAGACGGGATCGAGCTGCTGGACGGTCGACATCAGCGTCGCCTGGCTCGCCTGCACGTACGCGCCCGGCGTGACCTGCGAGATGCCGACGCGGCCCGTGATCGGCGAGACCACGTCCGTATAGCCGAGGTTGATCTGCGCGGTGTCGACCGCGGCCTTGCCGGCCGCCACGTCGGCGGCGGCCTGCCCTTGCGTGGCCACCGCGTTGTCGTAGTCCTGCTTGCTGACCGCGTTCGCGGCGACGAGCACCTTGTAGCGCGCGACGAGCGCGTTCTGCGTCGCGAGATTCGCCTGCGCCTTCGCGAGCGTCGCCTTCGCGCTGTTCAACTGCGCGATGTACGGGGCGGGATCGATCTTGTACAGACGCTGGCCGGCCTTGACGTCGCTGCCTTCCGTGAACTCACGCCGCAACACGATGCCGTCCACCCGCGCGCGCACCTGCGCGACCAGATACGCGCTCGTGCGGCCCGGCAATTCGGAGACGACCGGCACGGCTTGCGGCTGGACGGTGACGACGCCGACTTCGGGCGTTTGAGGGGGCGGAGCCGATTCTTTTTTTCCGCACGCGGCCAGAAAAACGGCAGCCGTCGCGACAGTGATTAAGCGGTATGGAACCCGTTCGACGCGCATGGAGCGACCTCGTTTGTAACTAGATGAAATAAGTGCCGGCCTCGGGGACACAACACGAACGCGCCTTGCGACGCGGATCGGACAACTGAATTGCTTGACTGCGGATACAACAGCGGCACGCGACCGCCGTGCCGTGATGCCGCCGCGCGCGGTGCGCGCGGAACAACAATGAGGAGGGAAATCAGCAGAGACGGATATTAACTGATTGCCTCGAAGGCCATTCGGCCGTAAGCTGGCATTGTATATACATTCACGAATGTATGTAAAAGTCCTTTATGCATCGCACAATTTCTTACAATTACCAAGGTTTACGGCACGTAAGCAAAAAGGGCGTCCGTTGGACGACGCCTGCGATGCAACCCTTATTATTCACGCAATGACCCCGATCTTGCACACGATGAGCTGTTGAATGGCCAGACGCACGAAGGAGGAAGCGCTCGCGACGCGCGACCGCATCCTCGACGCCGCCGAGCACGTCTTCTTCGAGAAAGGCGTGTCGCACACGTCGCTCGCCGACATCGCCCAGCACGCGGGCGTCACGCGCGGCGCGATCTATTGGCATTTCGCGAGCAAGAGCGAACTCTTCGACGCGATGTTCGACCGCGTGCTGCTGCCGATCGACGAGCTGAAGGCCGGCACGGGCGAGCCGCACGCGGATCCGCTCGGCCGGGTCCGCGAGATCCTGATCTGGTGCCTGCTCGGCGCGGCGCGCGATCCGCAGTTGCGGCGCGTGTTCAGCATCCTGTTCATGAAGTGCGAGTACGTCGCGGACATGGGGCCGCTCCTGCAGCGCAACCGCGAAGGCATGCGCGACGCGCTGCGCAACATCGAAGCGGATCTCGCCCAGGGCGTCGCGAACGGCCAGTTGCCGGCCGATCTCGACACGTGGCGCGCGACGCTGATGCTGCATACGCTCGTGAGCGGCTTCGTGCGCGACATGCTGATGCTGCCGGGCGAGATCGATGCGGAGCGGCATGCGGAAAAGCTCGTCGACGGCTGCTTCGACATGCTGCGCACGAGCCCCGCGATGCACAAGGACGGCTGAGCGCGGCGCAACGATGCGCGCGGCGGCGCACGGAGCGCCCGCGTGCGCGGCAATCCGGCAGGAAGGAATGCAAAAAAGAAGGAGGGAAGCGCGGCACCCGCCCGCCGACCGCACGCGCGGTGGCCGTCGTACGGCGAATGGCCTCCCGACGAGGCGCGAAGCCGCGCTACGGCAAAATTCGCGCCGCTCAGCCGCCGTTGAACCAGCGCGCCGCGTACAGCAGCAGCGCGACGAAGAAGATCATCGCGGCCCACGCCCAGAGCGGCACCGGGTTCGATTCGCGATGATGCAGCGCGCTCGCCGCGCGCCCCGTCAACGCACCGCCCAGGTGCTGCGCGTGCGCGCGGCGCGCGATGCCCATGAACGCCGCCGGCCGCAGGAACACATGCTGCCGCTGCGGCGCGCCGTCGCGGGCGCGGTTCGGCGCGAGCCCGTGCTTCGCCTGCACCACCGCGCAGAATTCGTTGAAGAAATCGTCGGCGAGCTCGTGCAGCGCGTTCTTGATCTGGCGCCCCGGCAGCTCGGCGAGCGGGCCGGACGCCGTCGCCCACACCGCGTATTCGATCCGCGTCGACGGTGCGCCGTGGCTCGCGCCCGGCTCGTCGTCCGCGGGCGCGAGCACGACGTCGATCTGACCGCGCAGCGCGCCGATGCCGTCCGCGCGGGCCCGGAAGTTCAGCGTGCGCCTCGTGTGCGCCGGCTCCTCGTGGCGCTCGCCGACGACGTGCGCCCGCACGTCGTAGCGCGCGCGCAGCGGACCGAGCGGCACCGTCAGCGCAAGCGCATATTCGCCGCGCGCGAGCCGCGACAGCGACTCGCAATGATCGAGGCTCGCGCGCACGAGCGCGAGATCCTGCAGCGCATCCCAGACGACGGACGGCGCGAGCGGAATGTACAGCGCGTCGTTCAGTTCCATGATCGTCTCCCCCGATGAACCGCCGCGTCAGGACGTCACGTCGATGCGGTCGACGCGCTCGGCATCGAACGCCACGTACTGCCGGATCGCATCCGCGATCCCGGACGGCTCCTCGTAACTCCACGCGGCGTTCTCGATCACGCCGTCTTCGGTATGCAGATGGAAATAGGTTGCCGCCCCCTTGTGCGCGCAGTGTGCGACGCGATCGGACGGCACGAGCCGCGACATGTTGACATCGTCGCGCGGCAGATACTGGACGTCGGGCGCGCCCGCTTCCTTCAGCGTGTAGGCGGCAAGCGAATCGGCATAGGTGATCCCCCGATGGATCACGCGAACGCGATGGCGGTTCGGCTCGATCTCGATGCGATGGCCTGCGGCGTCGGACATCGGTTCCCCCCCGTGGCCGCCGCGCGCGACGCGCCGGCCGACAATAAGCATGGCCGCGGCGAAACGCCGCTTGTTATCGCATTATCGGCCAAACCGCCGCAAATTGCGCGGCGTCATCGCCGCAGCGGGGTCACTGCGCTTTCCACGAGAACGCCGCCTTCGCGCCGCCCTTCGCCGGCACCGTCACCGCGCGGGTCTGCTCGTTGCCGTTGTAGCTCGCATGCACGGTGTAGCGCCCCGGCTTCAGCCTGACGAGCATGTATGGACCGCGCGCATCGGTCTTCAGCACTTCGCCGCCATGCGCGTCGAGCACGGACACGTGCACGTCGGACAGGTACTCGCCGCCCGCGCCCGTGAAGCGCAGCGCGAGCGGCCAGTTGCTTTCGCTGCGCCGGAACGCGGTGGACTCGTCGAGCCCCACGCCGCCCGACACGAACCCGACGTCGCCCTGGTGCTGCACGTCGGGCAAGCCGGATTGCGCGTTCGCGACGCCCGCGAGGCCGAAAGCCAGCGCCGCCGCGATCAGGTGTTTGGAAATGGTCTGCTGTCGCATGATTCGCTCCTTGAATCTGCCAGCCGAAACCGGAGGCCCCGCAGGACCGCCGGCGAACATGACGGGCAAGGCAGGCCGCGCGATGAGGCGGACGGCCGTCTTGCCGCCCGCGCGCCGCGCCGCCGCGCCGGCCCGCCCGTCGCGCCGGGTGCGATGCGCCCCGGCTCAGCCCAGATCGACCGGCACGAAAATCTGGGCGTCGTCGCGCTGGATCAGCAGCGCAAGGCTGTTGCCCGCGCGCTTGACCGCGTCGCGCAATTGTTCGGCGCTCGTGACGGGCCGCCCGTTCACCGCGAGGATCACGTCGCCCGGCTGGATGCCCGCGCTTGCGGCGGGGCCCGTCGACTGCTGGACGACGAGGCCGTGCGTGAGCGACGTGCCGTTGCGCTCGCGCGGCAAAAGCGGCCGCACCGCGACGCCCAGGCGTCCCTGCTCGACGGGCTCGTCGGCGCCCGCCTTCGCCTGATCGTCGGCCAGCGACGCAAGCGTCACCGACACTGTCTTCTTCGACTTGTCTCGCCAGATCTGCAGGTCGGCCTTCGTGCCCGGCTTCATGCTCGCGATCTGCGCGGGCAACGTCGTCGAGTCCTGAACCGGCACGCCGTCGACCGCGAGGATCACGTCGCCCGGCTGCAGCCCCGCCTTCGCGGCCGGCCCCT
Source organism: Burkholderia thailandensis E264 (assembly GCF_000012365.1). NCBI lineage: Bacteria > Pseudomonadati > Pseudomonadota > Betaproteobacteria > Burkholderiales > Burkholderiaceae > Burkholderia > Burkholderia thailandensis. Next base: position 776,203 of record NC_007651.1, on the reverse strand, counting down.
TCGGGTCGACCGAGCTGACGAGCGCGCCGTCGGGCTTTTGCAGGCCGAACGAGCTCGCGAGCGTCTGGTTGAGCCCCTGCACCGCGACGCCGAGCCGGCCGCGGCTCACGTGGCCCGTCTTCACGAGCTCGTCCTTCACCTTCATCGCCTCGTTGATCGGGATCGCGAACGACAGGCCCTGGAAGCCGCCCGTCTGCGAGTAGATCATCGAGTTGATGCCGATCACCTCGCCGTTCAGGTTGAAGAGCGGACCGCCCGAGTTGCCGGGGTTCACCGGCACGTCGGTCTGGATGAACGGCGTGTAGTTCTCGTCGGGCAGCGCGCGCGACTTCGCGCTGATGATGCCCGACGTGACCGTGTTGTCGAACCCGTACGGCGAACCGATCGCGACGACCCACTGGCCGACCTTGCTCTGCGCCGGATCGCCGATCTTCACGGTCGGCAGGCCCGACGCGTCAATCTTCAGCACCGCGACGTCGGATTGCTTGTCGGTGCCGACGACCTTCGCCTTGTACTCGCGCTTGTCGGTGAGCTTCACCGTGACGACGTTCGCGCCGTCGATCACGTGCGCGTTGGTCAGGATATACCCGTCCGCGCTGATGATGAACCCGGAGCCCAGGCTCGTGCTCGGCTGGTCGTCCGGCTGCGGCTGGCGGCCACCGCCCATCCCGGGAACCTGCCCGTAGAAATGTCGGAAGAATTGGTAGAACGGATCTTCCGGATCGATCGGCAATTGCGGCGCTGCGCGGCGCTGCGCGACGCGCTGCACGACGTGCTTCGCGCTGATGTTCACGACGGCCGGCCCGTAGGTCTCGACCAGGCCGGAAAAGTCGGGGATGCCCGTCTTCGCGGCTGCCTCGGCCGGCATCAGCGCGGCGACGGCCGGTGTGATGATCTGCGGTTCCGCATGGCGGGTGCCCGCCACATACCCCGCCGACAACGCCGCGGCGACGGCCACGGCAACTGCGCCACGCGCAAGGATTCGGGTAGTCATCGATCGTTCTCCTCGTCTAACCGTTTGCAGCGTAGCGACCCTGACTTAAAGCAGGCTTAATCGGCTTCGGGAACCGCCAAACGGATAGGGTAAGCGAGAGGCCGCCGGGGCGATCGCGAACGCGGGGCGGATCACGGGCGCGGATCGGCGGGCTGGCGGCCGCGCGGGCATGCCGCACGCGAGGAACGCATGCGCCGCCCCCCGTGCGCGCGGGCCCGTCACGCGTCGCCCGCGCGCGGCAGCGAGACGCTGACGAGGAGCCCGCCCGCCGCCGCTTCGCCGAGCGTCACGGTCGCGCGCTGCTGCGCGGCCACCCGCTTGACGATCGCGAGACCGAGGCCGCTGCCCGAGACGTCGGTACGCGCCCGCGCGGACGTGTCGCGGTAGAAGCGATCGAACACGCGCTCTCGCTCGGCGGCCGCAATGCCGGGGCCGCTATCGCCGATCTGCACGCAGGCGCGCGCGCCGTCGCCACGCGTGAGCGACACGTCGATGCGCCCGCCCGGCGGCGTGTACTTCACCGCGTTGTCGAGCAGGTTGTTGAACATCACGCGCAGCGCGGCGGGATCGGCGTCCACGCTCGCGTCCTCGAGCTGCTCGAAGCCGAGATCGATGTCGCGCCGCTGCGCGAGCGGCGCATGCGCGGCGACGCATTCCTCGACGATCGCGCGCAGATCGACGCGCTCGCGCACCGTCGCGTCGCCGGGCTCCGCGCGCGCGAGCGCGAGCAGTTGCTCGGCGAGGCGCGTCGCGCGCGTGACCCCGCTTTGCAGATCGACGATCGCCTCGCGGCGCGATGCGTCGTCCTGCGCGCGTGCGACGAGCTGCGCCTGGATCTGCACGGCGGCGAGCGGCGTGCGCAGTTCGTGCGCGGCGTCCGCGACGAACGCCTTTTGCGTGTCGAGCGCGGCCGAAAGCCGCGCGAGCAGCCCGTTGAGCGCGCGCACGAGCGGACGCACCTCGAGCGGCAGCGGCGAATCGGGCAGCGGATCGAGCGCCTCGGGCCGGCGCGCCTCGACCGCGCGGGTCACGCGCTGCAGCGGCGCGAGCCCGCGCCCGACGATCATCCAGACGGCCGCGCCGAGGAACGGCAGCAGCACGATGAGCGGCCAGAGCGTGCGCAGCGCGACGCTTGCGGCGAGCCGGTTGCGCACCGACAGCGGCTGCGCGAGCTGCACGACGTTGTCGCCGACGATCGCGCCGTACACGCGCCACGCGCCGCGCTCGGTGCGCTCGGTCGAGAAGCCGAGTTCCGCGCGCGGCGCGATCGGCGCGCGCGGATGCGAGAAGTACATCAGCACGCCGTTGCGGTTCCAGATCTGGATCACGATCCCTTCGTCGCCGTTCGTCTGCGAGCCGAGCACCTGCGAGAACGGCTCGGACGGCAGCGCGGCCGCGATCTGCTGCAACTGGTAGTCGAACAGCTCGTTCGCGGCGGCGAGCGCCTGCCGGTAGATCATCCAGCCCGCGAGCCCCACCCCGGCCACGACGATCGCGAGCAGCCAGATCAGCAATTGATGGCGAATCGACCTCACGCGCTACGCTTCCTTCACGACCATGTAACCGAGGCCGCGGACGTTGCGGATCAGGTCCGAGCCGAGCTTCTTGCGCAGCGCGTGGATATAGACCTCGACGGTGTTGCTGCCGATTTCCTCGCCCCAGCCGTACATCTTCTCCTCGAGCTGGCTCTTCGACAGCACCGCGCCCGGGCGCGCGAGCAGCGCCTCCAGCAGCGCGAACTCGCGTGCAGAAAGCGCGACGGGCGCGCCGTCGAGCGTCACCTGGTGCGACGCCGGATCGAGCGTGAGCGCGCCGTGCCGGATCACCGATTCGCTGCGCCCCGACTGGCGGCGGATCAGCGCGCGCATCCGCGCGGCGAGCTCGTCGAGATCGAACGGCTTGACGAGGTAGTCGTCGGCGCCGGCGTCGAGGCCCTTCACGCGATCGGCGACGGCGTCGCGCGCGGTCAGGATCAGCACCGGCAGCGCGAGCCCGCGCGCGCGCAGCGTGCGCAGCACGTCGATGCCGTCGCGCTTGGGCAGCCCGAGATCGAGCAGCAGCAGATCGTACGCCTCGCCGCCGAGCGCGGTGAGCGCCGCGTCGCCGTCCTGCACCCAGTCGACCGCGCAGCCGTCGGCCTTCAGCGCCTTGCGCACTCCGTCGGCGATCATCCGATCGTCTTCTACCAGCAGTATCCGCATCCTGAAAAACGTCCGTCGCATGCGTTCGAGATGGCGAACATTGTAGCGCCGCCGCGCGCGCAAACGGACCTTCGGCCGATTTCGACGCTGCCCGCGCGCCGTTTTCTCTACAATGTGCGGCTTGCGTCGCGCGCATGCGCACGCCCCTTTTGCTCACGCCGCCCTCCGTTCCCGTATTCGTCGATGAATCACAACGCCGCCCGCATCGCCGCCTCGCCACGTCAGGCCCGTCCCGCCGCCCGCATGCCGCGCGCGCTCCTGCGCGGCGCGATGCTCGTCGCCGCGTGCGCCGCGCTCGCGTTCGCCGCGCCCGCCGACGCTCGCCGAAAGCCGAAGCCGCCGCGCTACCCCGCCGCCGTGTCGGCCGCGCGCAACGTGCTGCCCGCGTCGGTGCTCGTCGCGCTGCAGCGCGCGCGCGTGCCGGCGTCGAGCCTGAGCGTCGTCGTCGAGCGGATCGGCGACTCCACGCCCGTCGTCGCGTGGAACGCGAGCCGGCAGATGCAGCCCGCATCGACGATGAAGCTCGTGACGACCTACGCGGGGCTGTCGCTGCTCGGCGCCGACTATCGCTGGCGCACGAGCGCGTACGCGGACGGCGGCGTCGACGAGAACGGCACGCTGCACGGCACGCTGTACGTGAAGGGCACGGGCGATCCGAAGCTCGTGCCCGAGGAACTGATCGACCTCGTCAACAAGATCCGCCGCGCGGGAATCGTCAACGTCGACGGCGCGCTCGTGCTCGACAAGACCTTCTTCGCGCCCGAGACGCGCGACCTGCCGCCCCTCGACGACGACGCGAGCGCGCCTTACAACGTCGGCCCCGATCCGCTTCTCTACGCGTTCAAGGCGCTGTCGTTCACGGTGACGCCGACCGACAACGGCGCGGTCGCGGTCGACGTCGTGCCGCCGCTCGCGAACCTGACCGTCGACAACCAGTTGGTCGAAGGCCAGGGCTCGTGCGGCGCCGCGCGCCCGACGCTCGTGACCGACGCGAGCGGCGGGCTCACCGCGTCGTTCGCGGGCGACTATCCGCCGAGCTGCGGCCCGACGACGACCAACCTCGCGGTGCTGAACCATTCCGCGTTCTTCGCGCGCGGCTTCCTCGCGCTGTGGCGCCAGACGGGCGGCTCGTTCTCGGGCACGATCTCCGAAGGCAAGGTGCCGGGCCGCGCGCGGCCCGTTGCGTCGCACCACGGCCCGGTGCTGTCGAGCGTCGTGCACGACATCAACAAGTTCAGCAACAACGTGATGGCGCGCAACCTGTTCCTCACGATCGGCGCGGTCGAGCACCGGCCGCCCGCGACACCCGCGCAGTCGGCGGACACGATCCGCGCGTTCCTCGCGCACAGCGGGCTGCCGACCGACGGCCTCACGCTCGAGAACGGCTCGGGGCTCTCGCGCGACGAACGCGTGAGCGCGCTGTCGCTCGCCGACATGCTGCAGGCGGCGAACGCGAGCCCCGTCGCGCAGGCGTTCGTCGATTCGCTGCCGATCGCGGGCGTCGACGGCACGATGAAGAACCGGCTCGCGAACGCCCCCGTCGGCGGCAACGCGCACATCAAGACGGGCACGCTGCGCGACGTGCGCGCGATCGCGGGCTACGTCGCGTCGGCGGACGGGTCGAGCTATGTCGTCGTCAGCTTCATCAACGACGACCGCGCATCGGCCGCGCGCGCGGCGCACGACGCGCTGCTCGAATGGGTGTACGAAGGGCCGCGCTGATTCGCGGCCGTACGTGCGGCGGCGCGGCTTTCGCGCCGGCCGCGCGCGGCTAGGAACCGGTTCCGTCCCCGCCGACCCCCGCAGAATCCGCCCGCATTCGCCGCCGGTTTCCGCCGCTCAGCCGCCGCACGGCGGCCCGGCGCGCCGCACCATGTCGGCCGTCCGTCGAAGACTCCCTCTACGAAACACCCTCGCGCCCGGTACGCCGATTGCGTACCCTTTTGGCTGCAATTGACGTCGACGATCCGCGCGCGTGAACCAAACGCCGCACGCACCGGGGCGATCGAAGCACAACAAGAGGGAGACATTCATGCAATTCAACGTCGAATTGCTTCTGCTCGCGCTCGCGCCCGTCTTCCTGCTCTGCATCGGCTGGGAAGCGTGGCACCTCGCGCGCACGCGCCCCGGCGAGCACGTCTACAACCTGCGCGACACGCTCTGCAATGCGGCACTTGCGCTGATGCACCAGGGCGCGGACAAGATCGCGTGGATCTTCGTGATCCCGATCTATGCGTACTGCTACACGCACTACCGGCTCCTCACGTGGGACAACACGTGGGCGTCGTTCGCCGTGCTGTTCGTCGCGCAGGACCTGCTCTACTACGTGTTCCACCGCTGCAGCCACCGCGTTCGCTGGCTGTGGGCCGCGCACGTCGTCCATCATTCGTCCGAGCGCCTGAACTTCTCGACCGCGATGCGGCAAAGCCTGATGTACCCGGTCGCCGGCATGTGGGCGTTCTGGCTGCCGCTCGCGTTCCTCGGCTTCCCGCCGCAGCAGATCGTCGGCATCGTGCTCATCAACCTCGCGTTCCAGTTCTTCGTCCACACGCAGACGATTCCCAAGCTCGGCTGGCTCGAATACGTGCTCAACACGCCGTCGATCCACCGCGCGCACCATGCGCGCAACCCGCGCTACATCGACCGCAACTACGCCGGCGTGCTCGTGATCTGGGACCGCCTGTTCGGCAGCTACGTCGACGAGGACCCGCGCGATCCGCCCGAATACGGAATCGTCGAGCCGCTGCGGTCGAACAACCCGCTCGTCGCGACGTTCCATGAATGGCGGTCGATGGCGGCCGACGCGTTCGGCGTCGACGGCTGGCGCAACAAACTGCTTGCGCTTTTCGGTCCGCCCGAATGGGCGAGCGCTTATCATGCTCGGGTTGCGCACGCGCAGCCGCACGAGCCGTCCGCGCTCGCCGCCGCACCGCGCGAACGATAACGAAACCAGGCTTCACAACCATTGCGCCGAGCCGCGTCGCGGCCCGGCGCAGGCCATGCAACACAAGCATATCTACGAGGAGAGACCCGCATGAATCAGCTGCAACGACAACAACAACCCGCCGGCGCCGCACGCCGCCGCTTCTGGCGCGGCGCGCAGGTCGCGCTCGCGAGCGCCGCGTTCGCGCTCCTCGCCGCGTGCGGCGGCGGCGACAACAACGGCGCGTCGCAGCCGAGCGCCGGCGTGAACATGCAGGTCGTGTCCTTCGGCGACAGCCTGTCGGACGTCGGCACCTACTCGCCGCAGATCCTGATCGGCTTCGGCGGCGGCCGCTTCACGACGAATCCGGGCCAGGTGTGGACGCAGGACGTCGCCGCCTATTACGGCGGCACGCTCACGCCGGCGTTCGAAGGCGGCTTCGGCGTGCCGCTGCAGGCGGCAGGCGGCCTGGGCTACGCGCAAGGCGGCTCGCGCGTCACGCAGCAGCCGGGCATCGGCCACGCGGACGCGAGCGTCGCGAACGCCGATTACGCGCAGGCGACGACCGTGCCCGTCGCGACGCAGGTGCAGCAATACCTGCAGCAGCACGGCAGCTTCAACGCGAACCAGATCGTGCTCATCAACGGCGGCGCGAACGACATCTTCTATCAGGTGCAGGTCGCGCAGACTCAGGGCAATACGCCGGCCGCGCAGCTCGCCGCCGCGCAGCAGATCGGCCTCGCCGCGCAGCAGCTCGCGGGCGTCGTCCAGCAGATCGTCGCGGCGGGCGCGGCGCACGTGTTCGTCTCGAACGTGCCGGACATCGGCGGCACGCCGCTCGCGGTGTCGACGGGCCAGCAGGCCGCGCTCACGCAGTTGTCGACGGTCTTCAACAGCACGCTTGCCGCGGCGTTGAAGGCGCTGAACGTCGATCCCGCGAAGGCCGTGCTGATCGACGCGTTCACGTGGCAGGACGGCATCGCCGCGAACTATCAGGGCAACGGCTTCTCGGTGGCGAACACGGGCACCGCGTGCAACCTGCAGTCGATGATCGCCGCCGCGACGAAGGCGGGTGTCACGAACCCGACCGCGTTCGGCTCGTCGCTGTTCTGCTCGCCGCAGATGTACACGGCCGCGAACGCGGACCAGACCTACATGTTCGCCGACACGGTCCACCCGACGACGCGCCTGCACGCGCTCTTCGCGCAGTACGTCGAGCAGCAGATCGCGAAGGCGGGCGTCGGCAGGTAAGCAGCCGGCGCGCGAAGGGCGGAGCGTCTCGCGCGTGCCGCCCGGTTGCGACGCGGCGACGAATCCGCGCTTCAAATGAGAACGCCCGGTTCGCGTAATGCGAACCGGGCGTTTGTCATCGGAGCCGGCTCTGTCGTGCGTTTCGGCGTTTCGGCGTTTCGGCGTTTCGGCGTTTCGGCGTTTCGGCGTTTCGGCGTTTCGGCGTTTCGGCGTTTCGGCGTTTCGGCGTTTCGGCGTTTCGGCGGCCAGAGCATAACGAAGACATGCTCGGCTTCACCCGCCGAATCAGCCGCCGAACCGCCCGACGCTCACTCCTGCGCGTCGAACGCGGCCGCCGCACGGCCGAGCCGGTCGTTCACCGCGATCCATTCGACCGTATCCGGCAGCTTCTCGACGAGAATGCGCGCGACCTGCGCGCGGTCGAGCGCGCGCAGCAGCCCGTAGAGCTCACGCGCGTAGACTCGCGGGTCCTCGGGCGCCGCGACGAAATGCACGCCCTGTGCGTGCGCCCACGCGCCCGCGCGCGACACGCGCGCGACGAGCGCCACCGGTTTGCCGGCGTCGCGCGCGGCCGCGAGCAGCGGCTCGAGCCGCTCGAACGCCGCCAGCGCGAGCGGCGTGCGCGGTGCGTAATGCGCCTTCAACGTGCCGGACGCGCGCGGCGCGGTCGCATCGCTGCCGTCGGGCAGGCGCGGCGCGACGCCGAGCACATCGGCGATCTGCCGCGGGCTCACGTCGCCCGGGCGCAACAGCGCCGGAAAACCGCGCGACAAATCGAGAATCGTCGATTCGATCCCGACGTCGGACGGGCCGCCGTCGAGCACGCGGACGGCATCGCCGAATTCGTCGCGCACGTGCTGCGCGGTGGTCGGGCTCACGTGGCCGAAACGGTTCGCCGACGGCGCGGCGACGCCGCCGTGCCCGCCGCGACGCGCGTCGAACGCACGCAGCAGCGCCTGCGCGACCGGATGCGACGGGCAGCGCAAGCCGACCGAGTCCTGCCCGCCGCTCACCGCGTCCGGAATACGCGCGGCGCGCTTGAGGATCAGCGTGAGCGGGCCGGGCCAGAACGCGTCGATCAACTTCTGCGCGTCGGCGGGCAACGAATCGACCCAGTAGCCCGGATCGCTGCCCGGCGCGAGGTGGACGATCACCGGATGGTTCGCCGGCCGCCCTTTCGCCGCGTAGATGCGCGCGACGGCGGCCGGGTTCTGCGCGTCGCCGCCGAGCCCGTAGACGGTTTCGGTCGGAAACGCGACGAGTTCGCCCGCGTCGAGCAGCGCGGCGGCTTCGTCGATCTGCTCGTCGGTCGGAATCGGTCGATCGTTCGACATCTCGCGCTCCGTCAGTCGAGCGGAATGCGCAACAGCCGCGCGCACGCGGTCGCGCCCGCGACCGCTTCGTCGAGCGTCGCCGCGGTGAAGTTCACGTGGCCCATCTTGCGGCCGACCCGCGCTTCTTCCTTGCCGTACAGATGCAGCCGCGCGGTCGGCATCGCGGCGACCTGGTCCCACGGCGGCGTGACGGGCTCGCCCGACGCGCCGCTCGCGAACCATACGTCGCCGAGCACGTTAAGCATCGCGGCGGGCGAATGCTGGCGCGTGCTGCCGAGCGGCAGCCGCGTCATCGCGCGCACCTGCTGCTCGAACTGGCTCGTCTCGCACGCATCGACCGTGTAGTGGCCGGAATTGTGCGGCCGCGGCGCCATTTCGTTCGCAACGAGCGAGCCGTCTTCGAGCACGAAGAACTCGACGCACAGCACGCCGACGTAGTCGAGCGAATCGGCGATCCGCGCGGCCGCCTGCTGCGCGTCGCGCACGAGCGCATCGCTCGCGGCGGGCGCGGGCACGACGCTCAGCGACAGGATGCCGCCGTGGTGCGTGTTCTGCGCGAGCGGAAACACGGCGGACGCGCCGTTCGCGCCGCGCGCGATCAGCGCCGACACCTCGTATTTGAGCGGCAGGCGCTTCTCGAGCACGCACGGCACGCCGCCGAGCGACCCATACGCGTCGCGCGCTTCCTGCGCGGTCGCGACGCGCACCTGCCCCTTGCCGTCGTAGCCGAGGCGCGCGGTCTTCAGGATGCCGGGCAGCACCGCGGCGAGATCCGCATCGGCGAGCGCCGCGAGCTGCGCGGCCGACTCGATCACGACGTGCGGCGCGACCGGCACGCCCGACGCCGCGATGAAACGCTTCTCGGCGATCCGGTCCTGCGCGATCGCGACGCAGCGGCCGGCGGGCGCGACGAACGTCGATTGCGCGAGGAAATCGAGGCTCGCGGCGGGCACGTTCTCGAACTCGGTCGATACCGCGTCGCACAATTGCGCGAGCTCGGCGAGCGCGGCCTCGTCGTCGTATGCGGCGCGCAGATGCTTGTCCGCGACGGCGCCCGCCGGGCTCGTCGGATCGGGATCGAGCACGGCGACGCGGTAGCCCATCGCCTGCGCGGCGAAGCAGAACATGCGGCCGAGCTGGCCGCCGCCGACCATGCCGAGCCAGGCGCCCGGCAGGATCGGGGAATTCGGGTTGGGGAGTGCAGTCATGTCTAGGGTCGGTGGCGGCGGGCGGCGGCGCCCGCCGCGGTCAGGACGATCGATGTTGCAGGCGGCGGCGCGGCGGCCTCACAGCGGCGGCAGCGTCATCGCGTGCGCGGCCTCGTTCTGCCGCACGCGGAACGCGGCGAGCCGGTTCGCATAGTCGACCGACGTGCCGGACAGGATCGACACCGCGAAGAGCGCCGCGTTCGCCGCGCCGGCCTCGCCGATCGCGAACGTCGCCACGGGCACGCCTTTCGGCATCTGCACGATCGAGTGCAGCGAATCGACGCCTTTCAGATACTTGCTCGCGACGGGCACGCCGAGCACGGGCACGGTCGTCTTCGCCGCGAGCATGCCGGGCAGGTGCGCGGCGCCGCCCGCGCCCGCGATGATCGCGCGCAGGCCGCGCTCGCGCGCCTTCTCCGCGTAGTCGAACATCTCGTCGGGCATCCGGTGCGCGGACACGACCTTCGCCTCGTACGGCACGTCGAATTCCTGCAGGATCGCGACGGCATGCTTCATCACGTCCCAGTCGGAGCTGGAACCCATCAGCACGCCGACGAGCGGCGCGCTGTGCGTGTGGGCGGTCTGGACTTCGCTCATCGTGCGCTTCCTCGTTTCGGTGAATCGGACGATGGTCAGTCGAGCGTCTTGCCCGTGATGCGCTCGAGCGCTTCCTGATACTTCGCGCTCGTCTTCGCGACCACGTCGTCGGGCAGCTTCGGCGCGGGCGGCTCCTTGCTCCAGTTCTGCGCCTCGAGCCAGTCGCGGACGAACTGCTTGTCGAACGACGGCGGGTTCGTGCCGACCCGGTATTCGTCCGCCGGCCAGAAGCGCGACGAATCGGCCGTCAGCGCCTCGTCCATCAGGAACAGCTTGCCGTGCTCGTCGAGGCCGAACTCGAACTTCGTGTCGGCGATGATGATGCCGCGCGTGGCCGCGTAGTCGGCCGCTTCCTTGTACAGCTTGATCGAGATGTCGCGAATCGTCGCGGCCAGCTCGGTGCCGATGCGGCGCTCGGTTTCCTCGAACGAGATGTTCTCGTCGTGATGGCCCATCTCGGCCTTCGCGGCGGGGGTGAAGATCGGCTCGGGGAGCTTCTGCGCGTTCGAGAGGCCGGCCGGCAGCTCGACGCCGCACACCTTGCCCGTCGCCTGGTAGTCCTTCCAGCCGCTGCCCGCGAGATAGCCGCGCACGACCGCCTCGACGAGGATCGGCTCGAGCCGCTTGACGACGACCGCGCGCCCCTTCACCTGCTCGACCTCGTCGGCGGCGACGACCGTCTCGGGCGCGACGCCCGTCAGGTGGTTCGGGACGATGTGCGCGAGCTTGTCGAACCAGAAGTTCGCCATCTGGTTCAGCACGCGGCCCTTGTTCGGAATCGGCTCGCCCATGATGACGTCGAACGCCGACAGGCGATCGGTCGTGACGATCAGGAGCTTGTCGTTGCCGACCGCGTAGTTGTCGCGGACCTTGCCGCGACCGAGGAGCGGCAGCGAGCGCAGCGTGGATTCGTAGAGGGTAGACATCGTCTTTTCGCAGATAAGGAGCAAACAAAAAGGGAAACGCCGTTCCCCGCGGCTGGCGGGAACGGCGGCCTCGCAATACTTCGGCGAACCGGCCGGGCGGCTTGGCCCGGCGGGCCGGCCGGCTTCGGGACCGGACCGGACTTGCCCGGCCGGCCCGCGCGCGGGCCGGCCAGATCGTACTACAGACTCAACGCACCACTTGCGCGAGGTCGCCTGCCTTGTACTTCTCGGCGATCTTCTCGAGCGGCACCGGCTTGATCTTCGCCGCCTGGCCTTCGCAGCCGAACGCCAGATAGCGCGCGACGCAGATCTTCTTCGCCGCTTCGCGCGCGGGCTTCAGGTAATCGCGCGGATCGAACTTGCCAGGATTCTCGAACATGTAGCGGCGGATCGCGCCCGTGATCGCGAGACGCAGGTCGGTGTCGATGTTGACCTTGCGCACGCCGTGCTTGATGCCTTCCTGGATTTCCTCGACGGGCACGCCGTAGGTTTCCTTCATGTCGCCGCCGAATTCGCGGATTTCCGCGAGCAGGTCCTGCGGCACCGACGACGAGCCGTGCATCACGAGGTGCGTGTTCGGGATGCGCGCGTGGATTTCCTTGATCCGCTGGATCGACAGGATGTCGCCCGTCGGCTTCTTCGTGAACTTGTACGCGCCGTGCGACGTGCCGATCGCGATCGCGAGCGCGTCGCACTGCGTGAGCTTGACGAAATCGGCCGCCTGCTCGGGATCGGTCAGCAGTTGCTCGCGCGTCATCGTGCCTTCTGCGCCGTGGCCGTCCTCCTTGTCGCCCTTCATCGTCTCGAGCGAGCCGAGCACGCCGAGCTCGGCCTCGACCGTCACGCCGATCGAGTGCGCCATCTCGACGACCTTCCTCGACACGTCGACGTTGTATTCGTACGACGCGACCGTCTTGCCGTCGGCCTCGAGCGAGCCGTCCATCATCACGCTCGTGAAGCCGCTGCGAATCGCCGCCATGCAGACGGCGGGCGACTGGCCGTGATCCTGGTGCATCACGACGGGAATGTGCGGGTACGACTCGACCGCCGCTTCGATCAGGTGGCGCAGGAACGCCTCGCCCGCGTACTTCCGGGCGCCCGCCGACGCCTGCATGATCACGGGCGCGCCGACTTCGTCCGCGGCCGCCATGATCGCCTGCACCTGCTCCAGGTTGTTCACGTTGAACGCGGGCAGGCCGTAGCCGTTCTCCGCGGCGTGATCCAGCAGTTGACGCATTGATACGAGAGGCATTGTGGTACTCCTTGAATGAAAACCTTGCGCCCTACGCGGCGTCTTACGGCCCGTCCCGGCTTCGAAGGCGGGCGGGCCGGCGCGGCCGAGCGTCGAATAGCCGCATTTTATCGCGAAGCGCCTCCGATTCAGACCAAATGGCGGATTCGCTGGCAATTTGTTACGTCTTTCAGGTCGCCTTCAAGCGAAAAAAGCCGCGGGGCGTCGGACCCCGCGGCTTCCTCGTGACCGCGCAAGCGGCATGCCCGGCGAGCGAACGCGCCGCTCGGGCATCCGGCCGCTTTCAGTAGTGCTCGCCGACGCGCACGATCTTCAGCGTGTTCGTGCCGCCCGCCTGCCCCATCGGCTCGCCGACCGTCAGCACGACCATGTCGCCATGCGCGACGTAGCCGCGCCGCACGATCAGCTCGAGCGCCTGCTGCAGCGCGGAATCGCGATCGCTGTCGAAGTCGACGTGCAGCGGCGTCACGTTGCGAAAGAGCGCCATCGCGCGCTCGCTGCCGACTCGCGGCGTCAGCGCGAAGATCGGCACGTGCGTGTAGTGGCGCGACATCCAGAGCGCCGTCGCGCCCGATTCGGTCAGCGCGACGATCGCCTTCGCGCCCAGGTGGTACGCGGTGAAGAGCGCGCCCATCGCGATCGACTGGTCGATCCGCGTGAACGTGCGGTCGAGGAAATCCTTGTCGAGCTCGACGTGCTCGGATTTCTCCGCCTCGACGCAGATCGCCGCCATCGCCTCGATCGTCACGGCCGGATACTTGCCCGTCGCCGTCTCGGCCGACAGCATCACCGCATCGGTGCCGTCGAGCACGGCGTTCGCGACGTCCGACACCTCCGCGCGCGTCGGCACGGGCGCGTGGATCATCGATTCCATCATCTGCGTCGCGGTGATCACGAGCTTGTTCGACTCGCGCGCCATCCGGATCATCCGCTTCTGCAGCGCGGGCACGGCCGCGTTGCCGACCTCGACGGCCAAATCGCCGCGCGCGACCATGATGCCGTCCGACGCGTCGAGAATCTCCTGCAGCGCCGGAATCGCCTCGGCGCGCTCGATCTTCGCGATCATCTTCGGCTTGATGCCGTAAGGCGCACCCGCGATGTTCGCGAGCTGGCGCGCCATCTCCATGTCGGTCGCGTTCTTCGGGAACGACACGGCGACGAGATCCGCGCCGAGCGACATCGCGGTGCGGATGTCCTCCATGTCCTTCGCGGTCAGCGCGGGCGCCGACAGCCCGCCGCCCTGCCGGTTGATCCCCTTGTTGTTCGACAGATCGCCGCCCACCTTGACGGTCGTGTGAATCTCATCGCCGAACACGCGGTCGACCTTCAGCACGATCAGGCCGTCGTTAAGCAGCAGCACGTCGCCCGGCTTCAGGTCGCGCGGCAGATCCTTGTAGTCGAGGCCGACCCGCTCGTCGTTGCCGAGCTCGCACGTCGCGTCGAGGATGAACGGCTGGCCGGGCGTGAGCGTCGTCTTGCCCGCCTCGAACTTGCCGACGCGGATCTTCGGCCCCTGCAGGTCCGCCATGATCGCGATTTCCCGGCCGACCCGGCGCGCGGCCTCGCGGACCATCTCGGCCCGCTCGCGGTGATCGTCGGCGGAGCCGTGCGAGAAATTGAGCCGCACGACGTCGAGACCCGCGTGCATCATCTGCAACAGGACCTCCGGCGAGCTGGATGCCGGACCGATCGTGGCGACTATCTTGGTGGCGCGATGCATGAATCTCCTCGTCTGACTGAGTGAAAGCGCTGGATGTAACGCCGCGAGAGCCGAAGCCGCGCGGCCCAGCCGCCGCCGCTTCGGAACGCGCGCCGGTGCGTGCGCCCGGCGTCGCTTTGTCCGCGGGCGCCGGCGTGAACGGCCGGCGCCGCGTCGTTGATTCGGGTTCGGCGCGCCCGCCCCGGGCGCACCGCTTGACGGCCTGACGAAAGCCGCCGGGCCGGCGAGGCGCGCAACGCGCGTGCCCGCCGGCGTCACGCGGGCGGCTGCCGCCCGCGTTTATCGCGCGCCGCCGGCACCTGCTCGCGGCCGCGCGCGATGTCGCGTGCTTACGCGCGCGTTTCCAGCACTTCGACGGCGGGCAGCTTCTTGCCCTCGAGGAATTCGAGGAACGCGCCGCCGCCCGTCGAGATGTAGCTGACCTTGTCGTGAATCCCGTACTTCGCGATCGCGGCGAGCGTGTCGCCGCCGCCCGCGATCGAGAACGCGGCCGAATTCGCGATCGCGTCGGCGAGCGTCTTCGTGCCGTTGCCGAACTGGTCGAACTCGAACACGCCGACGGGGCCGTTCCAGACGATCGTGCCCGCCTTCTCGAGCTGGCCGGCGAGCGCCTTCGCGGTTTCCGGCCCGATGTCGAGGATCATGTCGTCGGCTTCGATGTCGGCGACCTTCTTCACGGTGGCGACGGCCGTCGGCGAGAATTCCTTCGCGACGACGACGTCGGTCGGGATCGGCACCGACGCGCCGCGCTTGCGGGCTTCGTCGATGATCGCCTTCGCCTCGCCGACGAGATCGGCCTCCGCGAGCGACTTGCCGATCGCGAGGCCCGCCGCGAGCATGAACGTGTTCGCGATGCCGCCGCCGACGATCAGTTGATCGACCTTCTCCGCGAGCGACTTCAGGATCGTCAGCTTCGTCGACACCTTCGAGCCCGCGACGATCGCCACCAGCGGGCGCTTCGGGTTGCCGAGCGCCTTGCCGAGCGCGTCGAGCTCCGCGGCGAGCAGCGGGCCCGCGCACGCGACGGGGGCGTACTTCGCGATGCCGTGCGTGGTCGCCTCCGCGCGGTGCGCGGTGCCGAACGCGTCGTTCACGTAGACGTCGCAGAGCTTCGCCATCTTCTGCGCGAGCTCGTCCGAGTTCTTCTTCTCGCCCTTGTTCACGCGGCAGTTCTCGAGCAGCACGACCTGCCCGGGCGCAACCTCGACGCCGTTCTCGACCCAGTTCGCGACGAGCGGCACGTCGCGGCCGAGCAGCTCGGCGAGGCGCTTCGCGACGGGCGCGAGCGAATCCTCGGGCGTGAACTCGCCTTCCGTCGGGCGGCCGAGGTGCGACGTGACCATCACGGCCGCGCCCGCGTCGAGCGCCGCCTGGATCGCGGGCACCGACGCGCGCACGCGCGTGTCTTCGGTGATGTTGCCGTGATCGTCCTGCGGCACGTTCAGATCGGCGCGGATGAACACACGTTTGCCGGAGAGCTTGCCTTCGGCGATCAGGTCGGTAAGACGCTTTACTTGGCTCATGGGACTGATGAAGGTTGATGAAGGAAGGCGGTTCGACGCGCGCGGGCTGCCGCGCCGGGCGCCTCGCGCGGCCCGCCGGCTTCGCGCGGCAGGGCCCGCGCGGCGCGCGCGCGAAAAAATTTTCCGGAAGGGGCCATTCTAGCCGATCCGCCCGGCGCGCTCCCCCGCCGCGCGGCGAATGCCTGCCGATTTCCCGCTATCCCGCGGCGAGGTGCGCCGTTGCGTCGCGCCTGCCGAGGCGAGCGCGCGACAGGCCGCAGGCCGGGTCGGAACCGCTCAGAACAGGACCCTCAGCGCGGTGAAGACGAGCATCCCGACGACGATCGTGCCGAGCATGCTGCGCCGCCACAGGAACCACGCGAGGCCGGCGGCCGCCGCGTAGAAGTCATGGTTGGACAGCGCGAACGAGATGCCCGCGGGCGTCTCGAGCACGTCGGGCAGCACGACCGCGACGAGCGCCGCGGCGGGCGCGTAGCGCAGCGAGCGCTGCACGCGCTCGGGCAGCACCGTGCGCTCGCCGCCCGCGAGAAAGAGCGCGCGCGTGATCGCGGTGACGAGCGTCATCCCGGCGATCGCGAGCCAGACCTGCCAGCCGCTCATTCGGCGTCCTCCGTATGCGTCGCGCGGCTCGCCGCGCGAATGCGCCGCCAGTCGGCGCGCTCGACGAACCAGTCGGCCACGCTGCCCGCCGCGAGCGCCGCGACCACCGCGAGCGGCAGCGCGAGCCGGTACGGCAGATCGAACGCGACGAGCGACACGATCCCGGCCACAGCGACGGCCGCGAGCGTCGAGCGGTTCGAGATCGCCGACACCATGATCGGGATCAGCGCGAGCGTGCCGGCGAGCGCGAGCCCCCAACTGTCGGGAAACGCGCTCGCGAGCGCGATGCCGGCGAGCGACGACGCCTGCCACGCGAGCCAGCTCGTGAGCGCCATCCCCCAGAAGTACGCCTCCTTGCCGGGCACGTGGCCCGCCGCGAAGCCCTGCTTCTGAAACAGCAGGTAGATCACGTCGCCGTTGAAATAGCCGATCGTGAGGCGCCGCCACAGCGGCAGATACGAAAAATGGGGCGCGAGCCCCGCGCTGAAGATCACGAAGCGCATGTTGACCATCGCGGCCGTCAGGAGAATCGTCCAGACCGGCAGCTTCGCGGCGAACAGCGGCAGCACCGCGAGCTGCGACGAGCCCGCGTAGACGAGGATCGTCATGCCGACCGCCTGCCCCGTCGTCAGCACCGACTTGCTCATCGCGATGCCGGTGACGAGGCCCCATGACAGGATCGCCATTAGCGTCGGCGAAAAGTCGCGGAAACCCTGCGCGAGGGCGAAACGGTCGGTGGCGGAAAGGCGAGCGAGCATCGGGGAGGCGCCGCGAAGGCGAAAAGCCGGACCGCTCGCGCGCGTCGCGCGCCGCCGTCCGTTATTTTTTCACGCAGATTGCGCGTCGATTATAGCGCCGGACCCTGTCGCCCCGACCGTTGCACGGACAAAAACGCTAAAATGAGCGTCTTTGCGACGCGGAGCCGTTTCGAGCCCCGCTCGCCCCTTCTGCGCATCCCCGCATCCACTAGGAGAAGACCTATGTCAATGGCCGATCGCGACGGCAAGATTTGGATGGACGGCAAGCTGATCGAATGGCGCGACGCCAAGATCCACGTGCTGACCCACACGCTGCACTACGGCATGGGCGTCTTCGAGGGCGTGCGCGCGTACAAGACGGCCGACGGCGGCACGGCGATCTTCCGCCTGAAAGAGCACACGAAGCGCCTGCTGAACTCGGCGAAGATCTTCCAGATGGACGTGCCGTTCGACCAGGAAACGCTCGAGGCCGCGCAGCGCGACGTCGTGCGCGAGAACAAGCTCGAGTCGTGCTACCTGCGCCCGATCATCTGGATCGGCTCGGAGAAGCTCGGCGTGTCGGCCAAGGGCAACACGATCCACGTCGCGATCGCCGCGTGGCCGTGGGGCGCGTACCTTGGCGAGGAAGGCCTCGCGAAGGGCATCCGCGTGAAGACCTCGTCGTTCACGCGCCATCACGTGAACGTGTCGATGGTGCGCGCGAAGGCGTCCGGCTGGTACGTGAATTCGATCCTCGCGAACCAGGAAGCGACGGCCGACGGCTACGACGAGGCGCTGCTGCTCGACGTCGACGGCTATGTGTCCGAAGGCTCCGGCGAGAACTTCTTCCTCGTGAACCGCGGCAAGCTCTACACGCCGGATCTCGCGTCGTGCCTCGACGGCATCACGCGCGACACGGTCATCACGCTCGCGAAGGAAGCCGGCATCGAAGTGATCGAGAAGCGCATCACGCGCGACGAGGTCTACACGGCCGACGAGGCGTTCTTCACCGGCACCGCGGCCGAAGTCACGCCGATCCGCGAGCTCGACAACCGCACGATCGGCAGCGGCGCGCGCGGCCCGATCACCGAAAAGCTGCAAAGCGCGTTCTTCGACGTCGTCAACGGCAAGAGCGCGAAGCACGCGGACTGGCTCACGAAGATCTGAGCCCGAATGCGGCGCGGCGCCACGCCGGCGCGCGCCGCTCGCCATCGCCATAACGAGAAAGCCCCATGAGTGAAATCAAGGAAATGCCGCTCATCGAACTGACGGCCAAGGATCTGCCCGCTTACTGCCCGAACCCCGCGATGCCGCGCTGGAGCGCGCATCCGCGCGTGTTCATCGACGTCTCGCACGGCGAGGCACGCTGCCCGTACTGCGGCACGCGCTACAAGCTGCGCGACGGCGAAGTGCTGCGCGGCCACCATTGAGCGCGCGGCGGCTTCACCGCCCGACGCGGCGCGCGCCGGGCAAGCGGCGCGGGCCGCCGCCGCTCCCCCGCAACCCGAGCGCGGCGCACGAGCGTCGCGCTTTATTACGACATCGGAAAACGACCTGATGCGTCGCGCGTTGGTTATCGCACCGAACTGGATCGGTGACGCATTGATGGCGCAGCCGCTTTTCGCGCTGCTGAAGAAACTGCATCCCCGCATCGTCATCGACGCCGTGGCGCCGGCCTGGGTCGCGCCCGTGCTCGAACGGATGCCCGAGATTCACGATGTCCACGCGACCGAGCTCGCGCACGGCAAGCTGCAGATGCTGCACCGCTGGCAACTCGCGAGCGATTTGCGCGACGTCGGCTACGACGCCGCGTACGTGCTGCCGAACTCGCTGAAATCCGCGCTGATCCCGTGGCTCGCCGGCATCCCGCTTCGGGTCGGCTACACGGGCGAGCATCGCTACGCGCTGCTCAACGTGCGGCACGCGAATCCGGGCAAGGCGCGCGAGACGCGCGCGCCGATGGTCCAACATTACGCGGCGCTTGCATACGCGCCCGGCGCGAAGCTGCCCGAATCGTTCCAGACGCTGCCGCCGCCGCGGCTCGAAGCGGACCTGAACGAGACGGCGCGCGTGTCCGCACGCTTCAATCTCGACACGCGCAAGCCGCTCGTCGTGTTCTGCCCAGGCGCCGAGTACGGCCCGGCGAAGCGCTGGCCGCCCGAGCATTTCGCCGCGCTCGCGCAAAGCGTGAGCCAGTCCTTTCCCTATACGCAGATCGTCGCGCTCGGCTCGCCGAAGGACGCCGCGGCCGCGCAGGCGATCGCCGAACGCGCGCCGAACGTACGCAGCCTCTGCGGCCAGACCTCGCTCACCGAGGCGTGCGCGCTGATCGCGCGCGCGAACGCGGTCGTCACGAACGATTCCGGGCTGATGCACGTCGCGGCGGCGCTGCGCCGGCCGCTCGTCGCGCTCTACGGGTCGACCGATCCGCGTCATACCCCGCCGCTGTCGGAGCTGGCAAAGGTACAATGGCTGCATCTCGAATGCAGTCCCTGCTTCGAACGCGAATGCCCGCTCGGCCACCTGAAGTGCCTGCGCGAGCTGAGCCCGGAGCAGGTGTTCGGCGATTTGCGCGGGATGCTCGTCGGACAGCGCTGACGTCCGCGGCCGCGAGGCCGCCCGTCGCGCGCCGCGCACCCGCACCCGATTCACCGCTTGAGCGGGCGGCCCCGTCGAAGACGAGGCCGCCTCGATGAAACGGCGCGCGCCGCGCGCGAGAGATAGACCCGATGCCACGTTTTGCCCGCCTCTTCGAAGCCGCCGCCGATACGCTGAACGCGTACTATCAGGCGGTCGCCGACGCCAACCTCGACGCGCTGATGGTCCTCTGGATCGACGAGGATTTCGCCAGTTGCATCTGGTCGGACGGCACGCACCTGCACGGCCTCGAGCAGATCCGAAGCGGGTTCGGCGCGCGGCTGTCGACGCAGCCCGTCACGATCGAGCCGCTCGACATCCGCGTCTACGACAGCCTCGGCACCGTCGTCTACACGGTCGCCGAAGCGCACCAGCAGGCCGATCTGACGGCCGAGCCGCAGATGGTGTTCACGACCTACGTGATGATCCACGAGCGCGGCGAATGGCGGATCGCCCACATCCACGCGAGCCCGATCCCCGAGCAGACGGCGACGCAGTTCGCCGCGAAGATCCGCCACGCGCAGGGGCCGCTCCACTGACCGACGGGCGTTTGCAGCGATGAGCACCGCACTCCCCCCGCTTCCCGCTGCCGACGAGACCGCCCGCCCGGCAGCCTCGTCCCTCTACCGCGCGCCGCTCTGGCTGCCGACGAGCCACGCGCAGACGATCGTCCCCGCGCTCTTCGCGCGCCGGCCCGACGTCGAGTACCGGCGCGAGCGCTGGGACACGCCGGACGGCGATTTCATCGACGTCGACTGGCTCGCGCCGGCGCCGGGCGCCGCGCCCGGGCCGCTCGCGCCGCTCGCCGTGCTGTTCCATGGCCTCGAAGGCAGCTCCGATTCGCATTACGCGCGCGTGCTGATGGCGGCCGCCCGCGCGCGCGGCTGGCACGGCGTCGTTCCGCACTTTCGCAGTTGCAGCGGCGAAATGAACCGGTTGCCGCGCTTCTACCACCTCGCCGACAGCGCGGAAGTCGACTGGATCCTGCAGCGGCTCGTGAAAAGCCATCGCGGGCCGCTCGTCGCGGTCGGCGTGTCGCTCGGCGGCAACGTGCTGCTGCGCTGGCTCGGCGAGCGGCGCGGCGACACGTCGATCGTCGCGGCGGCCGCGGCGGTGTCGACGCCGATCGACGTCCACGCGGGCGGCCGCGCGCTGTCGCAAGGCTTCTCGATGGTCTACACGCGAAGCTTCCTAAAGACGCTGAAATTGAAGGCGCTCGTGAAGCTCGAACAGTACCCGGGGCTTTTCGACAAGCAGGCGTTGCTCGCCGCGCGCACGATGCACGACTTCGACGACATCGTCACCGCGCCGCTGCACGGCTTCGTCGATGCGAACGACTACTGGACGCAGGCGACGACGCGCCCGCTCCTCGCGGCGATCGACGTGCCGACGCTGATCCTCAACGCGCGCAACGACCCGTTCCTGCCGGCATCGGCGCTGCCCGGCCCGCGCGACGTATCGCGCGCGGTGGTGCTCGACCAGCCCGAGCACGGCGGCCACGCGGGCTTCATGACGGGCCCGTTCCCCGGGCGTATCGACTGGCTCCCGGCGCGCATCTTCGAATTCTGCTCACGCTTCACCGATCATGGATGACATCGTCAAACAGGCGCTCGCCAAATGGCCGAACGTCCCGCACTGCACCGGATGGCTGCTGCTCGACCGGCGCGGCGGCTGGCGGATGCGCGACGACGCCGCGCAGGCGGCGGGCGCGCTCGGCTCGCCCGTGCGGCACCCGGCGCTCGTCGATTTCATCGCCCGCAACTACGAGCGCGACGAAGACGGCCAATGGTTCTTCCAGAACGGGCCGCAGCGCGTGTACGTCGAGCTCGCGTACACGCCGTGGATCGTCCGGCTCGCGGCCGCGCCCGCCGGCGGCGAGCCGGCGCGCGTCGCGCTGACCGACCATACCGGCCGCGCGTTCGAGCCGGCGCGCGCATGGCTCGACGATGCGGGCGGCGTGCTGTTCGCCGACCGCTCGACGCCGCCGCGTGTCGCCGCGCTGCACGATCACGATCTGGCGCGCTTCGCCGATTGCGCCGAACTCGACGACGACGGCGCGCACGGCGTGCTGCATCTCGGCGGCGGCGTGGACCTGCCGCTCGAGCCGATCCGGCGCGACGACGTTGCGCGGCGGTTCGGCTTCGTCGCAAGTCCGGCCGCGCGCGCGGGAAGGCAGACGAAGGACGGCAAGCCGGCGGACTGACGCGGGCGACGGGCCACGGGAGCGAATGGCGGGCGAACCGCGCGCCGTGCGCGGCCACTGCGCTTCGTCCGCCTCGTCCGCTTCGCTCGGCGCTCCCGATTTTTCAGGTGCTTCCGCGCCCTGCGCTTCATCCGGATTTCGTCCGGATTTCCCCGAATTTCGTCCGAAGATGCGCCGATCGGCAACCTGGCGAGCCGAACGCACGCGCAACCGCCGGCACGCCCCATGCGGACATCGCCGCGTCACCCGCGCCCGTTGTCATTGTCCTCTTCCCGTTCTTCCTTGTAGCGCGCCTCGAACTCGTGCAGCCGCGCGCTGATGATCGACTGCTCGTAGAAGCTGGCCGACTTGAGGTCGCGCGCCTCGCGCAATTGCCGGATCGCCGACGGCCACGCACCTTCAAGTGCGAACTTCTCCGCGAGCGCGCGGCGCTGCGTGACCGCATCGCCCTCGCCAAGGCTCGCCTGCGCGAGGTAGCGCCACCAGTCGGGTTGTCCGGGATCGCTGCCCGCTTCGGATTGCGCGAGCGTCTGCGCCTGCCCGTAGCGCCGCGCGGCAAGAAGCGCCTGCAGATGCGCGGCGATGGCCGCGTGCGAGCCAGGCCACCGCGCTTGCGCGGCGGCGGCGAGCCGCACCGCGTCATCCTCGCGGCCGGCGCGACGCGCGATCTCCGCCGCGAGCACATCGAGGCTCGGCGAGCTGCGCGCCGCCTCGCCCTCGCGCGCGGCCGTGCGCGCGAACGCATCGCGCGCCGCCGCAAGCGCGCGGTCCGCGTCGTCGTAGCGGCCGCCCAGCATCTCGCCGAGCGCGATCCCGTACCAGTTCGCCGCGACGTTCGGCGCGACCCTGTCGTCGAGTTCCGCGCGCATTCGCCTCACCTCGTTCGCGTAATCGGTCGCCGAGCGGTTCTGCAGCATCCGCAGGCGCGCGCGCACGAAACCGTATTCCGGCGACTGTCGCGGCTGCCGGTACGGCGCGCGCCGCGCGCGATCGTCCATGTCGGCGATCCGCTCGCCCGTCAGCGGGTGCGTGCGCGCATACGCGGGCACGCCCGCGTCGCCCATCGACGCGCGCTCGAGCCGCTCGAAAAAGCTCGGCATTCCATACGGATCGTAGCCGGCGCCCGCGAGCAGTTGAAAGCCGACGCGGTCGGCCTCGCGCTCGGCCGAGCGCGAGAACCGGAGCTGGCTGTCGACCGCGAACGCCTGGCCGCCCATCGCGATCGCGCTGCCGAGATCGCCGCTGCGCGCGAGAATGCCCGCGAGCACGCCGAACAGCATCGTCGCGAGCGCCGCGTAACCGCTCTTCTCGCTTGCGCCGATCATCCGCGCGATGTGCCGCTGCAGCACGTGCCCCATCTCGTGGCCGATCACCGACGCGAGCTCGGATTCCGTCTGCGTCGCCGCGACGAGCCCGCTGTTGATGCCGATGAAGCCGCCCGGCAGCGAAAAGGCGTTGATCTGCGAATCGCGCATCGCGAACAGATCGAAATCGGGCATGTAGCCGCCGATGAACTGCGCGGCGGCCGCCGCCGAGAGCTTCGCCGCGACCGAATTCAGGTAGTCGCGCACGAGCCAGTCGTCGAGATAGTCGGGGTCGCGCCGCACCTCGCGCATCACGCGCTCGCCGAGACGGCGCTCCGCCTGCGGCGTCAGCGAGCCGCCCGAGCCGTCGCCGAGATCGGGCAGTTGCAACGAGCGAAGCGGCGCGCGCAAACTGGGCGTGCCCGACGCCGGACCGGCGAGCCGGCTGTCCGCGCCGCCGTACGTGCCGAACACGCCGGCCGCAATGCCGGACGGCACCGTGGACAACGCCTCGCGCGCGAGCGGCGCCGCGTCCGCGGCACCGGCGGAAAGCGCGGGCTCGAGCGGCGGCGCATCGCTGCGCGACTGCGCGTGGCTGCCGGGCGGCAGTGCGAGCGCCGCGGACAGCAGGACGGCAAACGACGGTTTGACGCGCATGGACAAGGATCTGGGCGGCCGTGGCGTAATGGTTCGACGCAACGGCATCATTGTAACGGCGCGCCGGCCGCCGCTCGCACGCCGGAGCGTGGCGGCGAGCCGCGCTGCTATGATAGGCGCCCTCTAACGGAGCACGACATGTCTGGATCTGGGTTCACACACTTCGACGCCGCCGGTCACGCGCACATGGTCGACGTCGGCGACAAGCAGGAAACGAAGCGCATCGCGGTGGCGCGCGGCGCGATCCGGATGCTGCCCGACACGCTCGCGCTGATCCGCGAGGGACGCGCGAAGAAAGGCGACGTGCTCGGCGTCGCGCGAATCGCGGCGATCCAGGGCGCGAAGCGCGCCGCCGATCTGATTCCGCTCTGCCATCCGCTCGCGCTCACGCGCGTCGCGGTCGATTTCGAGTTCGACGACGCGCTGCCCGGCGTGCGCTGCAGCGCGCAGGTCGAGACGCTCGGGCGCACAGGCGTCGAGATGGAAGCGCTGACTGCCGTGCAGGTCGGGCTGCTGACCGTGTACGACATGTGCAAGGCGGTCGATCGCGGGATGGTGATCACCGAGGTGAGCGTGCGCGAGAAGCGCGGCGGGAAGTCGGGAGACTGGAAGGCGAACGACGCCGGCGCGTGATGCGGCCCGGCTGCGCCGACCACGCGCGCCTCATCTGAGCCGGGCGTGCGCATCGCCCGCGGCCGTCGACACACTCGAGGCCGCGAGCGGCGATCGCGCCGTCCCGGGACGGCGCAGCCGTCACTCGCCCGCCCCGCACTCGTCAGCACGTTCAATGCGCTCGGCGCGCTCCGATGAGCGTCACCGCGACGCCTTCGCCCGCGGCTCGAACACGAACGGCCGCGTCAGCGTGAACGGATACGGCTCGCCGCCGCGCGCGGGCGTCTGCGAACACACGATCCTCGACATCGCGTCGACAGCCGCGCGGTCCGCCGCGGCGTTACGGCTGCTCGTCGTCACCGTGACGTTCTCCGCGTTGCCCGATGCCGTGATCATCGCGCGCACGAGCACGGTCGCCCGACGCTCGAGCGGCTTCGCATTCTCGGGGTACGCCGCGACGGGCATCGTGCATTCGAGCTTCGCCGCGTCGCTCGGCGCGAACGCCGCACAGCCGGCGAGCAGTGACGCGGCAAGCGGCAGCGTCAGGTACGTCGAGTAGGTCTTCATGTTGGTTGTGGTCCGTCTACAGCGTCCGTCTCGCGAATCGCCGACAGGCGCGTCACGCGCCGCCAACCGATTCCGCGCCCCCGTTTCTCGTCGACGTTTCGCTCACGCGGGGTGCCTGCGCCAGGCAGCGAGCGGTCCCCGGAACTCGCCGGCACGCATTGCTTCGGCGGCGCGCGTTCCGATCCGCGCCGCTGTTCCGGCGACGACGGCCCGCTGCCCGCCGCGATCCGCCGACCGTGCTTACAACAGCGATTTCGCTTGCGACAACACCTTGTCGCACACCTGCTTCGTCAACTGCTGCTTGAAGCTTTGCCCGCCGCTCAGGTCGAGCGTGCGGCCGTTGCCGGCGTCGAGAATCCCGTTCGCGCCGCTTGAATACGCGCTGTCCGACGTGACGCCGCCGCCCAGCTTGCTCATCAGCGCATCCTTGACCGACGACGCGCCACCGTCACCGAGATAGTTGTTCTTGATGCAGAACTGCAGCAGGCCCGCGACGTTGCCGGAGCTGCCGGGCGTCAGCAGCGAGCCGGCCGACGCCGCGCCGCCCGCGCCGCCGAGATTGCCGAGCGCGCCGGCGATACCGCCCGCGCCGTTGCCCGCGTCGGCGCCTTGCTTGAGAAAATCGCCGAGCTGCGCATGCGCGGCCGAAAACGACACGATGCTGGCAACCAGGATGCCTGCTGCGGCAATACGATGCGTACGCGTTTTCATGGGCTTCCTCTCAGGGCGGAAAATCGGTCCGGTCGGTAAATCACGCGCCCAAGCATACCCGAACGACATCGCGTGCATACGCTCACGGCGGGGCGCGATGTGCGAACTCGGCGGAATTTAACACTGGTTAACGTCATCGGCGACAAGGCGAGAGGCATGCGGCGATTTCCGGACGATCTCGCCATGACTGCTCGCGTCGGTCGTCCGTGGCGGCGACGCAGTGTCGATGCGGGCGGCGCCGGCGATGCAAAGCGGAAAAGCGGCACGCGATTGCTCATGTTGACTGCCCGCATCGCGAAATGCCGGCCCGCTCGATCACACATCCGGCTTCGCGGGCCCTGCTTCACGCGTTTCGCGTCATGTTTCATTTGATGTGCGACGTGCGGTGTCCAAGATCCAAGGTCACCGCCATCATCGCCCCATCACGCCCCCGTTCGCCGCATCTTCCCGCCCCCTACAAAAAAACCGCCGCATCGAGCGGCGGTTTCTCAATCAATCGCTCGGTTTCGAGCCTCCCGGCAATCATTCGTCGCTGTCGTCTTCCTCGTCGTCGGCGGACAGGTTCGCCGCCGGCGTTCCGTACTTCGCGACGAGCGCCGTCTTGAACGACTTCAGCGACGGCTGCTCGTCGAGCAGCTTGTACAGCGCGGCAAGTTGCACCGGCCAGTCGTGCAGCTCTTCCGCGAACACGCGCAACCGCTCGACCGTATCGAGCGCGTCGGCCTCGCGGCCGTCGAGCGCCTGCAACACCGCATAGCGGCGCAGCACCGTCTCGCCGGGCAACAGCGCGATCGCGCGCTCGTGCGCGGCGAGCTTCGCCTGCAAGTTGTCGCGCGAAATCGCGAGCAGCGTTGCCGCGCCGTAATCGCCCCAAGCACCGAACAGGAACGACGGTTGCTCGCGGTATTGCTCGGCCGGATTCGTGCCGTAATACAACACTTCGGCCCGCTGGTAGTCGCGCAGCACCGGATACAGCGACGCGAGCCCCGCCACCGACAGCGCCGCGAACAGCGCGAACGCCGCACGGCCCGGCAGCATGCGCAGCGGCTTCGTCTCGAGCAGGCCGATCACGAACATCACAGGCAGCAGGAAAAACGTGTACTGCTGCGGATACTCGACGAGCGCGTGCATCAACACGATACCGACGAGCGCGAAGCCGAACACGCGGCTCTCGGCATGCGGCGCGCGCAGCGCACGCACGAACCACGCGACGAGCGCGACGAACAGCACGCCGAGACCGAGCAAGCCGGATTTCGCGAGCAGATCGATGAAGATGTCGTGTGAGTTGTTCGCGATCTCGACGCCGCCCAGCCTGCGCACGAGCTCGAACTGATGAATCGGGAATTCGCCCCAGCCGACGCCGAGCAGCGGATGCTCGCGGAACATCGTGAGGCCGTACTTCCAGAGCGCGAGACGCGGCGCGATCTGGCCGGCGTCGCGCATGCGCTCCGCAGCCGATTCCGCGAGACCGAGATGGTAGTGGGCATTCGCCCAGCGCACCGCGACGTTGACCGCGACGAACAGCGCGCCGAGCACGACGGGAATCACCCATGCGCGCGCGCGGCGCGCGGCCGGATCGCGCCGCGTCTGCGCGAACGCCATCCAGAAGCCGGCGACGACCATCACGCCGACCTGCAGCCATGGCCCCCGCGACACGGTGAGCGCGAGCCCGACGGACAAGAGCACCGACAGCGCCGCCCACGCGAGCGCCGGCATCCGCCGCGTCTGCACGAGATAGAGCGCGCCCGCGAGCGCGAACGCGATATAGGTCGCGAGATGGTTGGCCTGCGCCATGTTGCCGTACGGACGGCGGTCGACCGTCACACCGTACGACACGACGAACGGCGAGAACATCGTCTCCAGATGGAACAGTTGCACGAACTGGCACGCGACCGCGACGACGCCGCCGATGATCGTCGCGCCCGCGATCATTCGCGCGACCACGTCGACCATGTTCGCGCGCGCGAGCGCATAGCCGGCCTGCATCGCGACGAGCGCGCCGAGCAGGTAGCCCATCGCGAGCCAGTTCATCGAAGGCAGGCGCAGCGGCAGCAGCGCGATCTGCGCGAGCAATACCGCGCCGAATCCGAGCGGCGCAACGAGCGCCATCGGCGCCGCGAACGGTTGTCGGGCGCGCTCGGCTTTCACGAGCAGGACGACGCTCGCGCCGAGCACCCAATACAACGCGAACGCAGCGAATTCGGAATAGAAGGTCGGGATCGGGTAAGTATGATTCGTGATCGCGTACGGCAGGATCAGTGCGACGGCGAGCGCGATCAGCGATAAAGAACGCAGAAAAGAGGAAGGCATGAGCAAACCGGGTGTCAGCAACCGGCGCACTATACAAAAAAAACCTCCCGCTGTGCGGGCGCTGGCGCCCGGCGCACACGGACAACGTGGAACGCACCATCGCGGTGCAAGGGCGTCGCACCGCGCGCGGCTCCACCCGGCGGCGGATCGCCGCCATGTCGCGCAAGTCCCGTGCCCGGCGATCGCTCCGTCGCGTCGCCGGGCGGTTGCGCCGCTTCGTCGCGGCCCGCAGCGTTGACTTCACGCGCGACACTCGGGCGGCGCGAGCTTGCCTGCCAGCGTCGGCGCATCGGTCGGCATCGGTCCGGCGCCCGGTGCGGGCAGCGACGACGACGCCTTGTCGCCGGCAAAGCACTCCCACGTGATCGTCCCCGCCTGGATAACACCCTTCGACAGCGCAACCCGCGCCGTCGGCGTGTCCGCCTGATCCGGCACCGACGGCACGAGGACGAGCGTATTCGCGCCCGCCGCCGCGACGCGCGCCGTGAAGGCGATGGCGATCTGCCCCGTGTCGTCGTCGATGCGGATCGATTCGACGTTGCGCGTGGCGGGCGGCGACACATAGCCGCCCGAGAATCCGTTGCCGCTCGCCGCGTTCTCGGCGACCGCGAGCCGCGCGGATGCGGCGAGCGCGAGCCCCTCGCCGACCCGGCTGCGCGCGAGGTAATCCTGATACGCGGGAATCGCGTACGCGGCGACCACGCCGACGATCGCGAGCACGATCATCAATTCGATCAGCGTGAAGCCACGGCCGCGCATCATGCGCCGGGACGCGCGCCACGCCCGGCGCACGCCGCGCGCAGCGCGCCTGCATTGAGGCAAAAGCGGCGCAATCGCCAGTGAAACGGAAAGAACTTCGCTCATGACAGGCTCCGAAAACGAAACACGCCTGCCGAATCAGGCAGGCGTGTCGATCGTAGCCAGCGGACAGCAAACCGGGCAGTCGGCCGGATGGCCGACGCCGCGCTTGCGCATCGGTCAGTGGGAATTCGTCACGTTCGATGTCGCGCGCCGCTTCTTCAGCGCGTAGCCCGCGATCACGACGAAGAGCGCGCCCGCGGCGCTCGCGCCATAGATCGCGGCGGGCGTGTCGAGGAGCGGCCAGCGGTCGCCCGCCGGATCGTTCACCATCAGGCCGCCCGCGATCCAGCCGAGCAGCGCGGCGCCGAACGTGATGAAGATCGGAAAGCGGTCGAGCAGCTTGAGTACGAGCGTGCTGCCCCAGACGATGATCGGGATGCTGACGAGCAGGCCGAAGATCACGAGCGCGATCCGGTGGCCGGGATCCGCCTGCTCCGCCGCGCCCGCGATCGCGATGACGTTGTCGAGGCTCATCACCGCGTCCGCGATCACGATCGTCTTCACAGCCTCCCACAACTTGTCGGCGGGCCGGATGTTCTCGTGCGCGTCCTCGGCGGGCGCCACCAGCCGCACGCCGATCCACAGCAGCAGCACGCCGCCCGCGAACTTGAGGAGCGGCACGTCGAGCAGCAGCACCGCGAACGCGATCAGCACGACGCGCAGCGCGATCGCGCCGGCCGTCCCCCACAGCACGCCGCGCACGCGCTGCTGCACGGGCAGGTTGCGGCACGCGAGCGCGATCACGACGGCGTTGTCGCCGCCAAGCAGGATATCGATCACGACGATCTGGACGACGGCGCCCCAATGGAGCGAGGCAAAGAATTCGAGCATGAGAACGAAGCAGAGGAAGTGGGACCGGCGGGCGTCGGCGTGCGTTCCGCCCGCGACGGGCCGCCCGACGGGGGGCCTTACGAAACGATTGCGCGAGCATAACAAAAAACGCCGGCGGAACCGGCGTTTTTTGTGGCGATGGAACCGGCGCTTACAGCGCGGCCTTCAGCAGGCGGCCCATTTCCGACGGATTGCGCGTGACCTTGATGCCGCACGCTTCCATGATTTCCAGCTTCGCTTCGGCCGTGTCCGCACCGCCCGAGATCAGCGCGCCGGCGTGGCCCATGCGCTTGCCCGGAGGCGCCGTGACGCCCGCGATGAAGCCAACGACGGGCTTCTTCATGTTGTCCTTGATCCACTGCGCCGCGTTGGCCTCGTCCGGACCGCCGATCTCGCCGATCATCACGACCGCGTCCGTATCCGGATCGTCGTTGAACATCTTCATCACGTCGATGTGCTTCAGGCCGTTGATCGGGTCGCCGCCGATGCCGACCGCCGACGATTGGCCAAGGCCAAGCGCCGTCAGTTGCGCGACCGCCTCGTACGTCAGCGTGCCCGAGCGCGACACGACGCCGATGCGGCCCTTGCGGTGGATGTGGCCCGGCATGATGCCGATCTTCAGCTCGTCCGGCGTGATCGTGCCCGGGCAGTTCGGCCCGAGCAGCAGCGTCTTGCGGCCTTCGCGGCGCATGCGGTCCTTCACTTCGATCATGTCGCGCACGGGGATGCCTTCCGTGATGCAGATCGCGAGATCGAGATCGGCCTCGACCGCTTCCCAGATCGCCGCGGCGGCGCCCGCGGGCGGCACGTAGATGACCGACACGGTCGCGCCGGTTTCCGCCTTCGCTTCCTTGACGCTCGCGTAGATCGGAATGCCTTCGAAATCTTCGCCGGCGCGCTTCGGGTTCACGCCCGCGACGAACGCTTCGCGGCCGTTTGCGTATTCACGGCAGGCGCGCGTGTGGAACTGGCCGGTCTTGCCGGTGATGCCCTGCGTGATGACCTTCGTGTCTTTGTTGATCAGAATCGACATGTAATGACCTCTGTTCGATCGGCGTCGCGAAAAGAAACCGCGCCGCCATGCGTGTTCAATGTTGCGCTCGGAAAAACGCGGGACTGCCCGAGTCTTCCCGCCCCGCTTCGGGGCCTGGCGCGCGGCGCCAGGGATGCAGGCGCTCGTTACTTGCCCGCAGCAGCCGCGACGACCTTCTGCGCCGCTTCTTCCATGCTGTCCGCCGAGATGATCGGCAGGCCGGATTCCGCGAGCATCTTCTTGCCGAGGTCTTCGTTCGTGCCCTTCATGCGCACGACGAGCGGCACGTTCAGGTTCACCGCCTTCGAGCCGGCGATCACGCCTTCCGCGATCACGTCGCAGCGCATGATGCCGCCGAAGATGTTCACAAGGATGGCCTTCAGGCCCGGGTTCTTCAGCATCAGCTTGAACGCTTCGGTGACCTTCTCGGTCGTCGCGCCGCCGCCCACGTCGAGGAAGTTGGCCGGTTCGCCGCCGAACAGCTTGATCGTGTCCATCGTCGCCATCGCGAGGCCCGCGCCGTTCACGAGGCAGCCGATGTTGCCGTCGAGCGAGATGTACGCGAGGTCGAACTTCGACGCTTCGATTTCAGCCGGATCTTCTTCGTCCAGATCGCGGTACGCGACGATTTCCGGATGGCGGAACAGCGCGTTCGAATCGAAGTTGAACTTCGCGTCGAGCGCGATCACCTTGCCGTCGCCCGTCAGCACGAGCGGGTTGATTTCGGCGAGCGACGCGTCCGTTTCCCAGAACGACTTGTACAGGCCCTTCAGGATTTCCCGCGCTTGCGGAATCGACGCATCCGGCACGCCGATCTTCTTCGCGAGATCGTCGGCTTCGGCGTCCTGCAGGCCCGTCGACGGCTCGACCGCGACCTTGTGGATCGCTTCCGGCGTCTTTTCCGCGACTTCCTCGATGTCCATGCCGCCTTCGCTCGACGCCATCACGACGACCTTCTGCGACACGCGATCGATCACGATGCCGACATACAGTTCCTTCTTGATGTCCGCGCCTTCCTCGATCAGCAGACGGTTGACCTTCTGGCCTTCCGGGCCCGTCTGGTGCGTCTTCAGCTGCATGCCGAGGATCTGGTTCGCGTACTCGCGCACTTGGTCGAGCGACTTCGCGACCTTCACGCCGCCGCCCTTGCCGCGGCCGCCCGCATGAATCTGGGCCTTGACGACCCAGACCGGGCCGCCCAGCTCTTCCGCCACCTTGACGGCCTCGTCCACCGAGAACGCCGGCTTGCCGCGCGGTACCGCGACTCCGAATTTCCGCAGGATTTCCTTACCCTGGTACTCGTGAATCTTCATGCGTGATTCCTTCAGTCTGTGAGTTGGCTAAAAAAGTCGATTGACGATCGCTTCTTCTGACGATTCAAGCGTTCGCCCTCATTCCTTCGCACTGTCCGAGCCCTCGCGCGCGGGGCGGCTCGCGCCGTACCAACGCGGATAGAACTGCCGTACCGCTTCCCCGTCGAACCGCAGCGCGTGACAGCGGCCGAGCTGGAACGGCGGCTCGCCGGCCGCGCGGTTGCGCCCGTTCGCGCCGTCGCCCGACAACTCGTTCACGTTCCACACGTCGCCCGCGAACGCCTGAATCGCGGCCGTCGGCAACACCGCGCACAGCTCGGTCAGATGCGAGCAGCCGGCGACGCCGGACAGCAGCCGGGAGACGTCACGACGGAAATGGCGGAAAAGATTGAGTCCGATGAGGACGCGGTAGGCGGGTTTGGCGGCTTCGCATTGGCCTGGGTAGGGCACCCAGTCCGACGACGCATCGGCGTCGACGATATTCAGTTCCCGATCGATCGTCACGCGCAGCCAGAGCTCGTGGATCGGCAGGCCGTTCGGTCTGACGCCCGACGCCAGCGTGACGTCGCGAGGCTTGTGATCGGTCAGGCAGGCTTCGATGTCCCACAAGCCGTCGGCACGCTCGTAGGCTTCCGCTCGAATTGCGCGGCGATGGCGCAACTGTCGGGATACGGGCTCGGGTAGCGGCATGCGGAAAGTGAAGCCGAAGAGGGAAACTCGGCGATTCTAACATATCGTCCGCGCCTGCCCGGTCTGGCCCCGTGCGGGTTTCAAGGGGTTTGGGGAGATTGGGCGGCAATCGGCAATCGGCAATCGGCAATCGGCAATCGGCAATCGGCCGGGCATCGTAGCGGTTTGCACGGCCGTTGCAAGGCTTTCTCGCGAAACGCCCGCCCCGGCTCGATGGTCAGCCCGGACTTCAGCCGATGGAGACCAATCAGCGAAATCACGGCGATTGAGCGGGCTTGCCCCGCTCAATCGCCTCCGAATTCGTCGACGTCACCTTTCAGCAGCTTCGCGACCGTCGCGCTCGAGAAACCGCGCATCGCGAGAAAGCGCGCTTGCTTCGCGCGCTCCGCCGGCGTTTGCGGCGCCGCGCCGAACTTCTTGCGCCAGACCGCGTGCGCGCGCTCGAACTCGCTCTCGCGCAGCCGCGATCCGACGGACTCGACTAGCGCGTCGCCGACCGCGTGACGCTTCAATTCGCTGATGATGCGCGCAGATCCGACGCGCGACGCGCGGCGATGCACGAGACTTTCGGCGAACCGCGAATCGGACAGCCAATTTTCCCGCTCTAGCGCATCGAGCAGCGACTCGATATCGTCGCCTTCGCCCGCGTACGGCGCGAGCTTGCGCGCAAGCTCCGCGCGACTGTATTCGCGGCGCGACAAATAGGCGACCGCGCGCCCTTTCAGCGTCCGCGCCGGACGTTGCGATGCCGACGAGCGTTGCGCATCGTCCGACGCGGGCGATTCGGCATGGCGCGGCGATGCGCCTCGCCGCGACCGGCTCCCGGCCTGGCTCGTGCGCGTATAGACGTCGCCGGCGACTTCCCCCCGCTCTGCGGCGGACGAGAAACCCACCGCCGCACGCGAACGCTCCGCGGCGCGAGAGCCGCGAGCCCGGCCACCGTCAACCGCATCGCGACGCGCGTCGCCGCCGCCACCTGCGCGATCCGCACCATCCGCACTTGCCGGCGCACACCGCCGCGCGACATCGTGCGCATCGAACGATTCATATGGGTCGAACGGCTCGGCCGCTTCAAACGCAACCGATCGCCGAAAGGAAACGAGGGCATCGTCGGATGCCCTCGCTGCCGGGCGGCCGGCCGGCCGCCCCTCGCCCGAAACCGTCGGGTGCGTTTCACGTTCGGCGTGAGGTTCGTCGGCGGACACAGCCCGCGCACCGCGCCCCGCCTGTTGCGAATCCGCGCCCTGCCGGTTCTTGCGCATTACTCCTCTTCGTCCATGATCTCGGCTTCGGAACCGGCGTCCTGCGGCATCACGGCGACACCAAGCGACTCGCGAATGCGATTCTCGATCTCGCGCGCGATTTCCGGATTCTCACGCAGGAATTCGCGCGCATTGTCCTTGCCCTGGCCGATCTTCTCGCCGTTATAGCTGTACCATGCGCCCGCCTTGTCGACGATCTTCGCCTGCACGCCGAGATCGATGATCTCGCCCTGGCGCGAAATGCCTTCGCCGTACAGGATGTCGAAGATCGCCTCGCGGAACGGCGGCGACACCTTGTTCTTGACGACCTTCACGCGCGTTTCGTTGCCGATCACCTCGTCGTTCTTCTTGATCGAGCCGATCCGGCGGATGTCGAGACGCACCGACGAATAGAACTTGAGCGCGTTGCCGCCCGTCGTGGTTTCCGGATTGCCGAACATCACGCCGATCTTCATCCGGATCTGGTTGATGAAGATCACGAGGCAGTTCGTGCGCTTGATCGAGCCCGTCAGCTTGCGCAGCGCCTGCGACATCAGGCGGGCCTGCAGGCCGGGCAGCGCGTCGCCCATCTCGCCTTCGATTTCGGCCTTCGGCACGAGCGCCGCGACCGAGTCGATGACGATCATGTCGATCGAGCCCGAGCGAACCAGCGCGTCGACGATTTCAAGCGCCTGCTCGCCCGTGTCCGGCTGCGAGATCAGCAGCTCCGGCACGTTCACGCCGAGCTTCGACGCATACTGGACGTCGAGCGCATGCTCCGCGTCGATGAACGCCGCGGTGCCGCCGAGCTTCTGCATCTCGGCAACCACCTGCAGCGTGAGCGTCGTCTTGCCGGACGATTCCGGCCCGTAGATTTCGACCACGCGGCCGCGCGGCAGGCCGCCGACGCCGAGCGCGATATCGAGACCGAGCGAGCCCGTGGACACCACCTGGATATCCTCGACCGCCTCGCCGTCGCCGAGCCGCATGATCGACCCTTTGCCGAACTGCTTCTCGATCTGCGCGAGCGCGGCGGCAAGCGCCTTGCTCTTTTCGGCAGTCAGCCCGGAGCCTTTCTTGCTTTCTTCCATGAATCGTCCTTTGCTATGATGAGCAGCGTCTGATACGGACGCACCGGCTTCGACACGACCAGCAAGCCGTTAGGTGCGCGAATGCAGACACTGTATAAAAAAACAGTGGTTTATGCAAGCCCGCGTTGCAGGCAGGCATCGCCGCATATTTCGGAGACAGCCGCGCGCAGCGCCATTGCCGCGGAGCGGCAACCGGTTGCGCATCATGCGAATTCTCATCGCCGAAGACGACAGCATACTCGCGGACGGCCTCACCCGGTCACTCCGCCAATCGGGCTATGCCGTCGATCACGTGAGGAACGGCGTCGAGGCCGACACGGCCCTGTCGATGCAGGCTTTCGACCTGCTGATCCTCGATCTCGGCCTGCCCAGAATGCCCGGCCTCGACGTGCTGCGCCGCCTGCGCGCGCGCAATTCGAACCTGCCCGTGCTGATCCTGACGGCCGCCGACAGCGTCGACGAGCGCGTGAAAGGGCTCGATCTCGGCGCCGACGACTACATGGCGAAGCCGTTCGCGCTCAACGAGCTCGAGGCGCGCGTGCGCGCGCTGACGCGGCGCGGCGCGGGCGGCGGGCCGACCGTCGTGCGGCACGGCTCGCTGTCGTTCGACCAGGTCGGCCGGATCGCGTATGCGAACGACCGCGTGCTCGAGCTGTCCGCGCGCGAGCTCGGCCTGCTCGAAGTGCTGCTGCAGCGGATCGGCCGGCTGGTATCGAAGGAGCAGCTCGTCGATCATCTGTGCGAATGGGGCGAGGAAGTCAGCAACAACGCGATCGAGGTCTACGTCCACCGGCTGCGCAAGAAGATCGAGCCGAGCGGCGTGCGGATCACGACCGTGCGCGGCCTCGGCTACTGCCTCGAGAAGGCGGCGCCCGCGCCCGCGAGCGACGCGCCGACCGGCGCCGCGCCGCCGCCGGCCGAAGCCGGCGCGAGCCAGTCGCTGCGCTAGCGCCGCCCACGAGCGAGCGGCCGAAGGCCATGCCGGTCCGTTCCTTCCACGCCGCGCACCGTGCGGCCGCCGCGGCGCCCGATGCGGACGCCGCGCGCGACGCCCGCTACGAGAACCCGTTCGCGCCGCCGGACGAAACCGACCCCGCCGAAGGCCCTCGCCCCCGCTCGCTGTTCGGCGAGATTCTCGACTGGATGCTCGCGCCGCTCCTCCTGCTGTGGCCGATGAGCATCGCCGTCACCTATCTCGTCGCGAAGACGATCGCGAACGGCCCGTTCGATCGCGCGCTCGAAACCGACGCGTACGTGCTCGCGCGGCAGATCGCGCCGGTCAACGGCGTCGCCGAACTGAAGCTACCGCAGGCGACGCTCGACTTCCTGCGCGCCGACAACGTCGACAACCTCTACTTCCAAGTGCTCGGCACGCGCGGCGAGCTCGTCGCGGGCGAAGCGGATCTGCCGCTGCCGCGCGACGACGACCGGCCGCCGCCCGGCGTCGTCGTATTCCGCGACGA
Organism: Burkholderia thailandensis E264; assembly: GCF_000012365.1. Lineage (NCBI taxonomy): Bacteria > Pseudomonadati > Pseudomonadota > Betaproteobacteria > Burkholderiales > Burkholderiaceae > Burkholderia > Burkholderia thailandensis. Next base: position 739,413 of record NC_007651.1, on the reverse strand, counting down.
TCTGCTGCGCGGCAACGACGTGCGCGTCGCGTACACGAGCGTCGCGCTGCCGGGCGCGACGGGCTCGCAACCCGTTCTCGTGCAGGTCGGCGAGACGCTCGACAAGCGCAACGCGCTCGCCAACGACATCATCAAGGGCGTGATCCTGCCGCAGTTCGTGATCCTGCCGCTCGCGATCCTGCTCGTCTGGTTCGGGCTGTCGCGCGGGCTCGCGCCGCTCACCGCGCTGCAGGCGCATATCCGCGGCCGGCGCCCGGACGACCTGTCGCCCGTCGAGGCGCGCCGCGCGCCGCCCGAGATCGAGCCGCTCGTCACGTCGTTCAACGATCTGCTCGCGCGCCTCGAGCAGAACATCACGCTGCAAAAGCGCTTCATCGCCGACGCCGCACACCAGATGAAGACGCCGCTCGCCGGCTTGCGCACGCAGGCCGAATTCGCGCTGCGCCACGAGGTGCCGGACGACGTCGCGCGCTCGCTCGAGCAGATCGCGACGAGCTCCGGGCAGGCGGCGCGGCTCGTCACGCAACTGCTCGCGCTCGCGCGCGCGGAAAACCGCGCGACAGGGCTCACGTTCGAGCCCGTCGAGATCGCGTCGCTCGCGCGGCAGGCCGTGCGCGACTGGGTGCAGGCCGCGCTCGCGAAACAGATGGACCTCGGCTACGAAGGCCCGGACGCCGACGCCGCGCCGCTGCGCATCGACGGACATCCGGTGATGCTGCGCGAGATGCTCGGCAACCTGATCGACAACGCGATCCGCTACACACCGACGGGCGGCCGCATCACCGTGCGCGTGCGCGCCGATCACGCGGCGGGCGTCGTGCATCTCGAAGTCGAGGACACCGGCCCCGGCATTCCGGCGAACGAACGCGAGCGCGTCGTCGAGCGCTTCTACCGCATCCTCGGCCGCGAAGGCGACGGCAGCGGGCTCGGTCTTGCAATCGTTCGCGAGATCGTCGCGCAGCACGGCGGCACGCTGACGATCGACGACAACGTGTATCAGACGTCGCCGCGCCTCGCGGGCACGCTCGTGCGCGTGAGCGTCGGCTTACGGGAAGGGGCCCCGGAATAACCCTAGGCGAAGCCGCCGCCCGCCCCTCCCCATAGGCGCAAAACAGAAAATTGCCATCAAATTAAAAGACAAAGAAAGACGAAGATCGACATAACGCGCAAATTGACGATGCGCGATTTTGACGCGGCGAGTCAGTGCGCCGTAAGTTTGCCCTCCAATAATCGACTCGGAGCCGCCCTCCCGAGAGGGCGCGCGACCTCTATATCAAAATTGGAGACATTCATGGCAACGGTTGGCGGACAAATTGCGCACGCGCCGATGACGGGCGACGAAAAGCGCGTGATCTTCGCATCGTCGCTCGGCACCGTGTTCGAGTGGTACGACTTCTATCTGGCCGGCTCGCTGGCGGCCTACATCAGCAAGAGCTTCTTTTCCGGCGTCAATCCGACCGCGGCGTTCATCTTCACGCTGCTCGGCTTCGCGGCGGGCTTCGCGGTCCGGCCCTTCGGCGCGATCGTGTTCGGCCGCCTCGGCGACCTCGTCGGCCGCAAGCACACATTCCTCATCACGATCGTGATCATGGGGATCTCGACCTTCGTCGTGGGCTTCCTGCCGGGCTACGCATCGATCGGCATCGCCGCGCCCGTGATCTTCATCGCGATGCGGCTGATGCAGGGCCTCGCGCTCGGCGGCGAGTACGGCGGCGCGGCGACCTACGTCGCCGAGCACGCGCCCGCGCATCGCCGCGGCTTCTATACGTCGTGGATCCAGACGACCGCGACGCTCGGCCTGTTCCTGTCGCTGCTCGTGATCCTCGGCGTGCGCACCGCGATCGGCGAGGAAGCGTTCGGCAACTGGGGCTGGCGCGTGCCGTTCGTCGCGTCGATCCTGCTGCTCGCCGTGTCCGTGTGGATCCGCCTGCAACTGAACGAGTCGCCGGTGTTCCTGCGGATCAAGGCCGAGGGCAAGACGTCGAAGGCGCCGCTCACGGAAGCGTTCGGCCAATGGAAGAACCTGAAGATCGTGATCCTCGCGCTGATCGGGCTGACGGCCGGCCAGGCGGTTGTCTGGTACACGGGCCAGTTCTATGCGCTCTTCTTCCTCACGCAAACGCTGAAGGTCGACGGAGGAAGCGCGAACATCCTGATCGCGCTCGCCCTTTTGATCGGCACGCCGTTCTTCGTGTTCTTCGGCTCGCTGTCGGACAAGATCGGCCGCAAGCCGATCATCCTCGCCGGCTGCCTGATCGCCGCGCTCACCTACTTCCCGCTCTTCAAGGCGCTCACGCACTTCGCGAATCCGGCGCTCGAGGCGGCGACGCAAAAGGCGCCGATCACCGTGGTCGCCAATCCCGGCGAATGCTCGTTCCAGTTCAACCCGGTGGGCACGGCGAAATTCACGTCGTCCTGCGACATCGCGAAGAGCGCGCTCGCGAAATCGGGCCTCAATTACGAGAACGTCGCCGCGCCGGCGGGCACGCTCGCGCAGATCAAGATCGGCGACACGGTGATCGACACGTATGACGGCAAGGCGGCCGACGCGAAGGACAAGGCGAAGGCATTCGACAAGACGCTCGCGTCGACGCTGAAGACGGCCGGCTACCCGACCAAGGCCGATCCGGCGCAGCTCAACTGGCCGATGACGACGGCGATCCTCGCGATTCTCGTGATCTACGTGACGATGGTGTACGGGCCGATCGCGGCGATGCTGGTCGAGATGTTCCCGACGCGGATACGCTACACGTCGATGTCGCTGCCGTATCACATCGGCAACGGCTGGTTCGGCGGCTTCCTGCCGGCAACCGCGTTCGCGATCGTCGCGGCCAACGGCGACATCTACTCGGGGCTCTGGTATCCGATCGGCGTCGCGCTCATCACGTTCGTGATCGGGCTGCTGTTCGTGAAGGAAACCAAGGATTCGAATATTTACGCGCAGGATTGAGGACGGGCGGGGCGCGGCGGGCTGCGGCGCGAGTGATGCCTCGGAGGGAGGGACGTCTAGCCCGTCGACCGTTGGGCGACGGCCGGCGCCGGTTGGCGTCGGTTGGCCAAGCGGCTCGTCGATCGACAGCCGGCGCTTCGGGCGATGACTGGAGACGCACCCGCCCTCGCCGCGACGCCCTCCACTTTCTTGAAGGAATCGACAAAAAGGGCTTGACACATCCAGGATCGATCTCCATAATTCCCCTTCTGTTGGCGAATTAGCTCAGTCGGTTAGAGCGACGGAATCATAATCCGCAGGTCCGGGGTTCGAGTCCCTGATTCGCCACCAAATGCAAAAAGCCCTGTAAGTCCCTGGACTTGCAGGGCTTTTTCTATTCCCGGCTGGCGAAGCGACTTCAAAACTCGACTTCACGGGTTATTCGCCACCAATGCCGACCCCGCGCCTGGCCTCCCGGCTGCATCGCAGCCGCTATGGCGTCTTTCACTTCCGCTTTATCCTTCCCCCTGCTTTCGCCGCTATCTGCAACCGGCGCGAAATCTGGCACTCATTGCGGACACGCGACCCTGACAAAGCTAAACTTCTTGCCTACGTGCTGAATGCAAAAGTGAGTGCCCTGCTGATGAGCAAGCCCGATCCCGAACTGGTTAGGAAACTGCTGAACACCCCGGCAAGCGAGATCAAGAAGAACGCCCTTGACTTCACGCTCCACGGCGTGAAAGTCGGCGGCGTGCAAATCGAACGGATCGAACTCGATAACTCCACGCCCGAAGCGTTGGAACGGGATCAGGCTGCATTGAACGCGTTCATCGCAACGCACTCACCTACTCCCATTGCAGTCATCGACCCGGAAGAGGTCTCACGCCAAGCCGCCGAAGCCGCAAATCTTCGCCCGACATACTTGGCGTCGAAATCCCCTGAACTGGCCGAATGCGTCAGGCAGTATCTGACCGCCCACGTTGGACTTTCGCCCGCGAGCAGGAAAGACTACACAAACTGCCTGAACCGCTTTGCGGCTTGGGCCAGCGAAGTAACGCCGATCCAGATGCTGGACCGCAACGACCTGCGGCAATACTTTGAATACCTGTCCTGGCTGCCGACGAACTACGAAAAGCGCAAAGCCAAGGACTTCGGCGGAATGGATGCAAAGGAGTTCGTCAGGCGCGCGATAGATAGCGGCATTCGCCCCAGGGACGCCATCAGTGCTACGACGCAGAAGGTTCAGCAGGTAACGTTGAACGGCTTCTTTCAGTGGCTGATTGATACCGGGATTTACAAAGGCGACAACCCGGCCCGCGCCCTCGTCAAACTGACCAAACAGCAGCGCGAAAAGGAAGCGGCAGGCAGCGGCTATGAGCAGTTCACGCCGGAAGAGCTCGGGAAGATTTTCGATCCGGCCAACTTCCTGCCATTCGCCACGCGCCCAGAGGATTACTACTGCACCCAGTTGGGGCTATACACCGGGGCTCGGCTGGAAGAACTCTGCCAGTTGAGAGTTGACGACATTTTCAAGGAAGGCGGATTTACCTTCCTTCGCATTCGCCCCGATCATACGGGCGATGACGCGACTGAAACCCGCGTTAAGAACACCAACAGTGTGCGGAATATCCCACTCGCTAAGGCCGTGCTTGCGACATCTTTCTTGGAATGGGTTGAAGCGAGAAAATCAGTAGGGAAAATACGCCTTTTTGATCTGAACCGGGATCATATCGGCAAACATTCAAAGAACATATCCCGCAGGTTCGGCGAATATGGTCCCAGCGGATTTCCTCACTGGAGTTCCGCATTCAATTTGCGTTTATTCGCGCCGGCGACAAGACAGCGTGTCGCTCGACACTCATTCGGAAGATGTCGCACGGGAACAGCATCGCCGGACGCGGCCTTCATCACAGATGCGCCGTGGAAAACCGGCCGTCGACGACCCATCACATCGCGCGCCGAACCGGAATCGTTGCGTCAGGCATTCACCCTACCGACTCCTGCTCCCCAAAAATCAAAGCCCCTGGAATCGACCGATCACCAGGGGCTTCTCTCTTCACTACCCAGCCAGCCACTTGGCGCACCATCACCGCGCACAAGTCACCACCACCCAGCCGCCATCCATCGAAACGCCCGACCGCCATCACCGCCGCAATCAAGCGATCCGAGTCGAACAAGAAGCCCACGCTCGCCAGAGCCTGAATCCCTTGCCAAGCCGCGATCCCGGTCCCCGTTCCGGGCCCTCGGCTTGCGATGCCGGCCCCTTCGCCTTCGACCGTCGCCCGCGGTACGCCGCGGCCGACGCGGCGGCTTGCGCCGCACCTCTCCAATCGAAGACGAAAGACCTCGCGCACCGCCGCCGATCGTCGCCCGAAACGGGCGGGCCGGCGACACACTCGCCCCGCGTCAGTTGACCTGCAACAGCCCGCCGCGCCCGAGTCGGCCGCGGCGCGCTACCCCTCGTGCTATTTCGAGCCCGCGCGATACCCGCCGGAATTGCGCCGCGAGCCGGTGATCCGCATCAGCCGCGCATCGCTGTTCCGATTGCGGATCGACGTGATGACAAAGCAGTTCGACTGCTGCACGGCGAGACGCAGCGGCAAATCGAAGCTCGCTACCTTCGTCGCGCCGTCGAACCAGCCCCACCAGTCCGCATTGCGGCCGTCGTCGACCGAGATCGCGCCGAGCGGGGACACGACGCCTCCGCAAACCGCAAAAGAGGCGGCCGGCACCGTGGTGGCGGCCGGCTCGAGAATGAGCGGATGGGAGAAGACGGTCTTCATGCGGATATTGGCGTCGTTGGTCTTTATTTTCGGCGGATCTTTGTTTTCGATTTACGCGCTCCGTCCCCGTTCGCGCGAACCGCGTCAAGCCACTCCAGCAAAGCGCGCGATGAGTTGGTCTCCTGCGATCGCCCCGCTAACGCCGGCACCCGATCAATACCAATACCAGTCCGGCTGTCGCCGGACACCGAGGTACGGATAGCCCGGATGCCAGTAGCCGGACTAAACGTCACGCCTTGGCGTGCGTCATCTGTAATCATCTTCATCCGCGCTTGTCCGCGCGGGGCCTGCTTGAGCAGTTTCTTGGATTCCATGTCGCCGCGCCCCGCCGCGCTCGACCGCCACCTGTCGCCCTCGCGCGCGCCAGAGCCTTTCTCTTCGAAGCCGATCAGATAGAAGGCGCCAAGCGCGTTCTGCACCCGCAGGTTGCCGTGTTCGGCCGCCGCGCGCATCCGCGCGGACGCCTGACAGCCGTCTTGCGTCACGCCGTCGCCGCGGAAATGGCGCAGACCCAGGCCGCAAGCCGCCTTCGCGCTCCGTCTTCGCACGCTCCTTCCGCGCCGCGATCCGCAGCCCTTCCTGATCGACATCGTCGTTCTTCAGCTCATAGGACACCTGATTTTCAGGCCGACCGGAACAACCGTGACCGCCGCCGATCCGCGACCACGTCGCTCGTCGGCGGATTCTGCGCACAAGCGGCCAGCAACAGCAACAGCAACAGCAACAGCAACAGCAACGATACGCACAAACGGCAGCGCTTTTCGGCGCGACCTCGAGTCATTTCCGCACCGCAATTGAAATCGCTCGAATCCGCGCCAAGCCACTCCGCCTCACGCGGCAGGCACGACGCCGCCGTCATCGGGCGCTGATGCCGCCCAGCCTCTCTCAGGTTCCCTTTGTCGAATCGTTCGGCCCGATGCCCCGTTTCTTGTTTCGCATCGGCAGCCGGCATCGCCATGCATCGGGCGTCATCGGACATGACGCATCGAACAATGGTGACGCGAAACGTCATAATAATGCAGAAAATTGGCATGTCAAGCCAATCCATACGAAACAAATTTGCATATCGCGTCACATTTGTTATTCTTCCACCCAAAACCACCGAGGAGCGCACCGAGATGACTCAGCCCGATTCGGCCAACGCCGATTTGATCACCGCCACCAGAGTCCGGGATCTCCTCACTCGGACGGGCATTGCGCCGCGCAGTCACAACACGACGATCGCCAACATCCTCGGCCTGAGTTTCTCGGTCGTCACGCGCAAGATGAAAGGACAGATTCCATGGAATCTGTCGCAGCTTCAGGACATCGCGTCGTACTTCGGCGTACCGCCCGCGATCCTGCTCGACGACAAGGGCGTCCCGCCGAATCCGGCCGTCGACATGCGCGACGCGACGCTCGTCATCGAGACGCGGCGCTTCCGCTGCCGCGCGGCGATCTCGACAAAGGCGAGCAGCCAGGCGGATTCGGATTTCGTCGCGCACCAGTGGCAGGACAGCTGGGTCGTCTACGAGAAGAAACACGCGCCCGAGGGCCGCGCTTATCCGGTCGACGTGATCGAGTTGCGCTCGAGCGAAAGCAGCGCGTACGAAGTGCGGATCGCGGTGGTCGACGATTCGCCCGACGTCGCCGAAACGATCTGCGAATACTTCGCCGAAAAGGGCGTCGCCGCGATCGCGTATTACGACAGCGCTTCGTTTCGCAAAGCACTGGAGGTCGAGGACTTCGACGGCTACATTCTCGACTGGATGCTCGGCGCGGAAACCGCCGCCCATCTCGTGCGCGGCATCCGCGCGAGCGAAAATGCCGATGCGCCGATCTTTCTGCTGACCGGCAAGATCTCGACCGGCGAGGCGAGCGAAGACGAGATCGCGGACATCGTGTCGAGCTTCAATGCCCGCTGCGAGGAGAAGCCGGTCAGACTGCCGATCCTGTTCGCCGAGGTCGCGCGCGCGCTGAAGATCGCGTATCCGCCCAATGCGCAGGCGAGTTGAACCATCACGTTGCGAGGACAAACCATGCGAATTTCGACGAACTGGATGAAGAGCCTGATGCTGGCGCTGCTGCTCGGCGTCGCGCTCTCGTCTTACGCGGCCCCGTTCAAGTTCACCGTCGACGGCAACATCACGCAGACCAACCAGACAGGGCGCCGCACGTACGTCTTCTCCGAACAGGCGCTGATGGCGTTGCCGCAACATTCGATCACGACCTCCACGAGCTGGACGCCGAAGGCGACGTTCACCGGCCCGCGCCTGAGCGACATCCTGAAGACTGTCGGCGCGACCGGCACGCAAATCGAGTTTCATTGCATCGACGAATACACGTTCACGATTCCCGTCTCCGACGCCGACAAGTACGGCGTGATCCTCGCGCGGACGATGAACGGCAAGGTGCTCGACAACAACAACTACGGGCCGCTGTGGATCATGTATCCGCGCGACCAGTTCCCCGATGAGCTGAAGACGCCGATCAGCGAAGCGAAATTCGCATGGCAGATCATCGGACTCACGGTGAAATGAGCCGGGTCAAATGGCGAAACGAGAAGATCATCGTCGCCCTGGGGTCCTTGTGGATTCTGGGCTTCGCCGCTTGGGCGTTCCTGCTGTTCGACCTGCTCGGCACGTCCGTCAAGGAAGGCATTCTGGAAGGCCCGCGCGAGGGCGTGTTCTGGACTGCCGCGCAATACCGGAACTCGTTCAGCCGGTTCGAGCGGCAACTGATTCTCTACGCGACCCGCCAGGACCGCGACTTCGACAACGTGCTGCTTCAGCTCGACAGCCTCGAAGCGTCGTTCGGCTTCCTCGAGCGGCCGTCCGAAGTCTCGGCGTACTGGCTGAGCATTCCGAAGGCCCGTGACGACATCGCCGAGCTGTCCCGCTTCATGGCGACCCTGCGCCGCGACGTTCCGGCGCTGGGCGCGCGCGCGGGCGACTCGAGGCGCGTGCTGGAGGACGTCGCCCGGCACTGGCCCAAGGTGAACGCGCTCGCGAATTACTTTCGCGCGATCGAGATGGAACAGCGCGACTTCACGTTTCATCAACTGAAGGAAAAGCGGCGCGCGATCGTCATGCTGGGCGGCGTGCTCGGCGTCATTCTCGGCGCGCTGTTTCTGCTGCTGTTCTACACGATACGCACGCGCGGCAGTCTGCTCGAGCAGCAGCAGGCGGCGCTCGACGCGCAACGCAAGGCGTCCGATCGCGCATTCGAGATGATCGCCGCGAAGAACGCGTTCCTCGGCATGGTCAGCCACGAGCTGCGCACGCCGTTGCAGGCGATCTGCGGCTCGATCGAGGTGTTGCTCGCGCGGCCCCAGTCCGACGCGAACATGAAGACGATCAAGCGCCTGCAGAACTCGGCCGCGTCGCTCGAAGCGCAGGTGAAGGACCTGACCGACTACATCAAGCTCCGGTCGACGAACCGATCGGTTCAGTCGGACCCCGTCGAGATTGCGCCGCTGCTCGCCGACGTCCTCGATCCGTTGCGCGGCAGGATCCGCGACAAGCATTTGAACGCGTCGCTGCGCGTCGAGCCGCCCGATCTCGTCGTCAAATCGGATCGCAAGCTGATCCAGCAGATCGCGTCCAACCTCGTCGAAAACTCGATCAAATACACGAACAGTGGGACGATCGCGATCTCGGCGGAGCTGGCCGGCACGCCCAGCAATCGAACGATGCAAATCGCGGTGCGCGACACCGGCGTCGGCATCGCGAAGAATCTGCTGTCGAAGATCTTCGAGCCGTTCTTTCGCGTGAACGATCCCGGCGTTCGTCACGTCGACGGCATCGGAATGGGGCTCGCGGTCGTCCAGGAGCTCGTCGTCGCGCTGCGCGGGCACGTCGATGTTCGCAGCGTCGTCGGCGAGGGCAGCGAATTCGTCGTCACGCTGCCGGTCGAACTGCCCGGCAGCGCCGACGCGCCCGACGACGACGCGCCGCCGTCATTGCAAACGACGCATCGCGATCTGCACGCCCTCGTCGTCGACGACAACGAGAACGCGCGCGAGACGTTGGGCGCGATGCTGACGGCGCTCGGCATCCGGGCGGACCTGCGCGGCACCGGCAAGGAAGGCCTGCGGTGCTTCGGCGAATGCCAGCACGACATCGTCGTGCTCGATCTGGAATTGCCCGACATCAGCGGCTTCGAGGTGGCCGAGCAGATTCGCTGGGCGACATCGCCCGACGCGGCGAAGAAGACGACGATACTCGGCGTGAGCGCGTACGAATCGGCGATGCTCAAGGGCGATCACGCGGTCTTCGATGCATTCGTCCCCAAGCCGATTCACCTGGATACGCTCAACGGCATCGTGAGCCGGCTGCGCAGCTGAGAAGCGGGGCCGCGCCCGCCGTCGGGCGTCGGGCGGCGTTACCCGATTCGACACGCGTTCGACACGCCCGCGGCGACGCGTGCCGCACGCGTCCGCCGCCCGCCTGCCCCGCGCCGCTATGCCGCGACCTGCCCGCGCCGCGCCGGCTTCTCGCGCGCCGCGACGCCGCCGCGCCAGTCTTCGCCGCCTTCGAGCGCGGGCGTCGAATCGAACAGCTCGGCGATCCAGTCTGCGAACACGCGGACCTTCGCGGACAGGTGCCGGTTGTTCGGATAAACGATCGAGATCGGCTTCGGCTTCGGATTCAAGCCCGGCAGCACCTCTTTCAGCGTGCCGTCGAGCAGGTGCGGCAGCACCATGAAGAGCGTCGGCTGGATCATCCCGAAACCCTCGACGCCGCATGTCACGTAGGCATCCGAATCATTGACGGTCACGCCGCCCTCCATCCTGACCTCGACCGGCTTGCCGTCGATCACGAACACCCAAGGCACCGGCCGCGAACCGTGGCTCGCGCGAAAATTCACCGCATGATGCGCGGCCAGTTCCGCGATCTCCATGGGTTCGCCGAAGCGCTTCAGGTAGTCGGGCGACGCGCAGGTGACGCGCTTGAGCATCCCGATGCGCCGCGCGACCATCGAGGAATCCTCGAGCGGCCCGATGCGGATCATGCAGTCGATCCCCTCTTCGACCGGATCGACGGGGCGATCGGACAGCCCCAGATCGAGCACGACGTCCGGGTAGCGCTGGCGGAAGATCGGCAGCGCGGGAATCACGAGCCGCCGGCCGAGCGAGCTCGGCATGTGCACGCGCAGCGCGCCGCTCGGCTTGCGCTTGCCGACCTGAAAGCTCGCGTCCGTCTCCGCGATCTCGGTGATGATCTTGATGCAGTGCTCGTAGTACGCGGCGCCCTCCGGCGTCAGAGACAGCCGGCGCGTGGTCCGGTGCATCAGGCGCGCGCCGAGCAGCGCCTCGAGATTCTGGATGATCGTCGTCACCGACGCGCGCGGCATCCCGAGCGTCTCCGCGGCCCGCGTGAAGCTGTTCGCCTCCACCACGCGGGTGAAGACTTCCATTGCCTGAATGCGGTCCATGCCGTCCCCCTTCGAATCGCCAACAGGACAGAATAAAGCACGCGAGTACCCGGATTCAAGCCGCTTCGCGACTATTCGCTTTCGCCGAATAGTCCGGCGTTGCGCGCGCCGCGCGCCGCGCGCCGCGCGCCGGGCACCGGGCACCGGGCACCGATGCCGATGCCGATGCCGACGCCGATGCCGATGCCGATGCCGATGCCGATGCCGATGCCGATGCCGATGCCGACATTATCGAAATCGCCCGCGCGCACGCGCCGACCGTTCGCATCTCGAATCAACGCACGAATCGCAATGTGTGCTCGGTCGGCCCCGGCAGCAGCGGCAGCGGCTCGCCCTTCACCCATGCGCGATGCCCCGCGAGGAAGAACGGGCTGAGCGGATGCCCGCTCTGTCCGCCGGGCATGTTGAAGCGGCCTTGCGCCTCGCGCCCCGGCGCCACGACGATCCGCTCCGATTGCCCGAACTTCGGCGCGGCGACGCGCGGCATGTTCGCGTCGCCCGGCACCTGATCGGCCGGCGCGGACAGCCAGCGTCCGACAAACGGCACGCTGCGCGCGAACGGATGCGCGATCCGCAGCGTGTTGCGCTCGCCCCAGGTTGCGTCGGCGAGCGATGCGCCATCGGCGGTCAGCGCCTCGATCGTCCGGTCGATCGCCGCGAGCTGCACGTCGCGCCAGCTCGCGGCGTCCGCGGGCAGCCACGCGGCCGGCTGCTCGTCGAGCAGCCGCGCGATCACGGCGGGCCAGCGCGAATTCGCCAATGCGTAATCGGCGTCGTGCCGTTGCTGCTTCAGGCGCGCGTCGAGGCTGCCGAACAGCACGTCGTAGAGCCGGTACAGATAGCCGCGCACGAGCGTGTAGCCGACCGAGTCGACGCTCGCCCGCCCCGTCCAGCCGCTCGCGAGCAGCCGGCGGAACTCCGCGCGCGCCGGATGGCCGGCGAGCGCCGCTTCGTCGAGCACGCGCAGCGCCCGATCGCGCCAGAGCGACATGAACAGCGCGCGATCGTCGAGATCGAGCCCGTACGCAGCGCGCTCGTCGGTGCGCCCGAGCGCCGTCAGGCCGTCGCGCAACTGGCGCGCGCGTGCGCCGAGATCCGCGCCGCCGTCGCCGATCAGCCGGTATGCGTCGCCCGCGAGCTGCCGGTTGTTCGCGCTCCACAACTGGCCGCCGGCGGGATCGACGATGCGCGGATGCGCGTCGGGCGGCAACTCCGCCTGCCACGACGGCGCGCCTTTGCCGGGCGCGTCGGCCTCGACGCGCTTGCGCCGATCGGGCAGCGCGCCCGCGACCGTCCAGCCGATGCGCCCCGCGCTATCGCCGATCACGATGTTCTGCGCGGGCAGGCCCGCCGCCGCGGCGACGCCGAGCGCGTCGCCGACGCCCGTCGCATCGATCATCTTCGCGAAGGAGAGATTCGCCGCGCCGCTCGCCTGCGCGATCCAGTGCGACGCATAGACCTTGCCGCCGATGTCGAGCACCGGGCCCGCCGTCGTGTCGAGCACGGTCAGCGCGACGGGCGCCGCGCCGTGCACGCGTATCGTCTCGACGGTCGCGCGCGCGGTCTGCCATGCGCCACCGAGCTTGAAGCGGTTCGGATCGCGGGCGTCGCGCTCGAGCGGCAGCAGTTCGAGGCAATCCGCATAGCCGTTCGTGAAACCCCACGCGATGCGCCCATTGCTGCCGACGACGACGACGGGCAAGCCGGGCAGCGTCATCCCGACGACACGCACGGCCGGCCCCGCGCCGCCGCCGCCGAGCTTGAACATCGCGCGATACCAGATGTTCGGCAAGCCGAGCGACAGATGCATGTCGTTGCCGACGATCGCCGCACCGCTCGCCGTGCGGTTGCCCGCGAGCGCCCAGTTGTTGCTGCCAACCGACGATTGCGCGTCGATCGACACGCTGTCGATCGGCGCCGCGGGCCGCGCGTCGCGCAGCCAGGCCGGCGCGGTCGCGCTCACCGGCGCGCCGGGCGCGGCGATGCCAGGCGCATCGAGCGGCGCATCGAAGCGGCTCGACGGCGGCAGCAGAAACGCCAGCTGCCCGGGCGTCGAATGCGCTTGCAGCCAGCGCCGCGCGAACGCGCGCGACGCGAGCTTGCCTTGCAGGTCGAAGTACATCGCCCAGATCACGAGCAGCGAATCCTCGGGCTGCCAGCGCCGCGGCCGCATGCGCAGCAGCGCGTATTCGAACGGCCGCGCGCGCAGCGCGGCGAGCCCGTCGTTCACGCCCTGCGCGTAGCGCTGCAGCACGAGCAGATCGTCGGGCGGCAGATGCGCGACGACGGCGGCCGCGAGCGCGCGAAAACGGTACAGGCGATGGTCTCGATCGACGTCGAGCGCGACCGGCCCGAACAGCTCCGACAACTCGCCCGCGCCGCTTCGGCGCAGCATGTCCATCTGGAAGAACCGGTCCTGCGCATGCAGATAGCCGATCCCGTAAGCGGCGTCGAACCGGTCGCGCGCGGTGATCGTCGGCACGCCGAGCGCATCGCGCTCGGCCGTCATCGGCGCGCCGAGCATGGGCGCGCGAACGTCGCCGTCGAGCTGCGGCAGGCTCGCGCGCAGGTACGCGGCGGCGCCGGCGATCGCGATCAGCAGACCGAGCAGAGTCAGGGCCGACAGGATCTTCAGAGAGCGCCGCATGCGGTTCCGGGTCGAAGCCATGGTGTGCGCGAATCCGTGAGGTTGGGCCGGCGCGCCGCCGTCCGGCCTACTGGCGGCGTGCGGCGATCCGCCGGCAGGTGCGGCGGCGCGCGCCGCTCGGCTCGTGGGCATCGGCCGTTTCGAACCGCGAGATCGCCTCGCGTATCGTCTGCGCGACCCGCCCCCGAATATTCGGCAGCGGCGGCGCGTCCGTCAAGGCGTCGCCTGCGTTGACCGCGCGCCCGATCGCGCGTGCGCCCGCATTCGCCGGCAGGCGCGCGGGCGTCCGCGCCTGTCGCCTGTCGCCTGTCGCCTGTCGCCTGTCGCCTGTCGCCTGTCGCGCATATCGGCATTCAACATTCGCATCCGTTCCCGTACGCGCGCGAAAATCCGCCGATATTCGGCCGGCCCCGCCGGATATTCAATTCGATGGTCGACGCCCGCGCGCGTCGATACGGGCGGAATAACAAACGGTTGCGATAATTCGCGGTTGCGTCGAAAATCGCCGGACATGAATCCGGGCCCGACGGCGACGCCCCCGCAATCGCCGCGACGCCTGGTTTCGGACGTGAAAAAATCCCTTTCATGTCATGCGGTTGCACGATGACGCGGAATATTCGTCCTCGCCGCACGCCCACCCTGGTTTAATGAAGCGCGCGAAGCGCATGCCGGTTCGGGCGCGAAGCGGCAATAGCACGGCCATTCGGTACGAATCTCGATCATGACGGTGACGATTTTCTCGTTCGACGGGCCGCGATGCTTCGATACGATGCGCGCCGTTCGCATTTTGTATCGGCGCGCGGCCGATTATCTCGGCGGCGATTCCGCCGCCCCGCACGCAAGATGAACGACGCAACCTCATGCCGACGCCGACCGAATGCCGGACATGCCGCCGCGAACCGTCGCCCGCGCGATGCCGCCCGCCGCGGCGCGCACGCGAAGCGCGGATGACCGCGCGCCGCACGACCGCGCCAACCGGCTTCCCCGGGACCGTCTCTTTCCGATGAACGACCTCCTTCCCTACTACGAACGCGAGATCGCGATGCTGCGGCACTCGATGCGCGAATTCGCGATCCGCCATCCGAAGATCGCGACGCGCTTCGGCATCGCCGATGGGCAGACCGACGACATGCACGTCGAGCGCATGCTCCAGTCGTTCGCGCTCCTCGGCGCGCAGATCGGCGAGGCGCTCGACGACGAGTATCCGGAGTTCACCGAGGCGCTCGTCGAAACCGCGTGTCCCGACTATCTGCGCCCGTTTCCCGCATGCTCGATCGCGCAGTTCGACGCGGCTTCGCTGTTCAGCCAGTTGACGGAGGGCGTGACGATCGGGCGCGGCACCATGCTGGAAAGCCGCATCGGCGCGAATCGGTTCCGCACCGCATACGACGTCGCGCTCGCGCCCGTGTCGATCGTCGACGCGCGCTTTCGCCCGGCGTCGGCCGCGCCGCCCGCCGCGCGGATGCCGCCGTCGTCGACGGGCATCGTGTCGATCACGTTCGATGCGCTGACCGCGAAGCCGACGCTCGCGGCGCTGCGCGCGCGCGGCCTGCGCGCGCATCTGCACGGCGACGCGCCGCTCGTCGCCGCGCTCGCCGACACGCTGGCGATGCGCGCGCCTGCCGCGTTCATCGAGCTCGACGGCGACGGGCGCTGGAAGCCGCTGTCGAAGGCGCCGCTCGCGCCCGTCGGATTCGCCGCCGAGGACGCGTTGCTCGATCCCCCGCACGGCGCGCCGCCGTTCCGGCTGCTGATGGAATACTTCGCATTCCCGGCGAAATTCGATTTCGTCGACATCGACGTCGCGCGCATCGCGCGCGCGGCGGGCCCGTGCCGGCGCCTGTCGCTGCACTTGCCCGTGGTCGGCGTCGCGCCGGATTCGCAGCAAGCGCGGGCGCTCGGCACGCTCGCCGCGTCGAACCTGCGCCTGTTCTGCACGCCCATCGTCAATCTGTTCAGCCAGGACGCGATGCCGATCTCGCTGCGCGACGCCGCGGCCGCGTACCCCGTCGTGCCGCAGGCGCTGAAATCGAACGGCATCGAGGTGCGCTCGATCGACGCGGTGCGCATCGCGCGCGAAGGCGAGCCGCGCGCGAACGTCGACGTGACGCCGTACCGCTCGATGCTGCACGGGCAGCACGGCCGCAAGGAACCCGTCTACTGGCTCGCGGAGCGCGACCGCTTCGCGCACGGCGCGCAGCCGGCGGCACTCAGGCTCGTCGATGCCGGCGGCGCGCCCGTGCGGCCGCGCGCCGATCAGTTGAACGTCGAGCTGAGCTGCACGAACGGCGACTATCCGCAGACATTGCCGATCGGCGACGCCGACGGCGATCTGCTCAACGAGACGGACAATCTGCCGGGCCGCATCACGATGCTGCGCAAGCCGACGCAAACCCGCCGGTTTGCGCGCGACCACGGCGCGCTGTGGCGCATGATCGCGGCGATGACGCCGCACGCGCTGCTGCTGCAGCCGTCTGGGCTCGGCGCGCTGAAGGCGCTGCTTGTCCAGTACGCGACGCGCTCGTCGAGCGCGATGCCGCAAATCGACGCGATCGCGAATCTCGATCACAAGGTCGCCGTGCGGTGGATGGCCGTGAAGCCGATGCCGACGTTCGTGCGCGGCATCGAAGTCGCGCTGACGCTGAACGAAGCCGCTTTCGCCACGTGCAGCCTGAAGGCGTTCATCGACGTGATGGACGGCTTCTTCGCGCTGCATGCGCCGCCGAACGGTTTCATCCAGCTCGTCGCGTATGCGCGCGACACGGGCCGCGAGCTGCATCGATGCGAGCCGCGCAGCGCGATCGCGCAGCTCGTGTAGCGTCGCGGCCCGCGAGCCGGATGCGCGCGAGATGCTCGCCGGCGGCGCGGCATGCGATCGCCTGAATCGTCGGCGACGAGTTCACGCCGCCAGCGGCCGCAAGCGCCTAGCCGCCGCAGATCCGCGGATTCGGGATACCCCGGCTGCGGCAATCGGCGCCGGCGACGCACGCCGCCGGATCGCAGCGGTCCCGAGCGCGATCACACGGCCGCGCGAGCGTGCGCCCGTCCGAACGCGAACGTCGCAGATGCGGCACGCGCGTCATCGCGCGCCCGCGCGACGCGCCGGGAAAAACCAGGCGAACGGCAGCCGCCGTGACAGCCTCCCCCCGAGCAAACCAGCCGCACAAACGGCGCCACATCGCGCCCGGCCGTCCGAATCGCCGAATCGCGCGCGCCTCTCCCGGGCTCGGCCGCCCGGCGCGCCGCGAATCGCGCGAGAACGGAAACGTTTCCAGCAACCGCGGTTTTCGACTGTGGTTTTTCAGAGTCAACCCGTACAGTGACTTGCGCGATTCGGTACTAAACTTATCGAAATGGTCGCGGCGCGTGCCGCGGCCCGCCGGGAGACGCCGTCATGAATCGGCCGCTGATTCGGATTCCCTTTCGCCCGACCGGGACGCAATCGTTCTGGAAGGGATTCAAATGGTCGCTGATCGTGATCGTCGTGATCGCGCTTGCGATCGTCGCGCGCCTCGTCCAGATCGAAATCGAAACCTCCCGGCTGCAGGCGCGCTTCTTGTCTGAACTGACGCGCGACGTCGGCTACAGCGTCGACGAAGGCGCGAGCACGCGCATCCGCTTCCCCGACAGCGGCCCGTACGACCTGCGTCTCGGCTATGCGTTGCTGCCGTCCTTCCAGGCGCGGCTGCTGTCGCGCGGCTTCGTCGTCGAGTCGCAGGCGCGCGTGTCCGACCGGATGCTATCGCTCGCCGACGAGCACCTGTTCCTGCCGTATGACGAAAAGGACCAGGCCGGCCTGTCGATCGTCGATTCGAGCGGCTCGCCGCTCTTCGACGTCCGCTATCCGCATCACGCATACGGCGGCTTCGAGACGATCCCGCCGCTCGTCGTGCAGTCGCTCCTCTTCATCGAGGATCGCTACCTGCTCGACCCGAACCAGCCGAACCGCAATCCGGCGATCGACTGGGGCCGTTTCAGCCGCGCGCTCGTCGATCAGGGGCTGCGCTATGTGAACCGCCACCAGGCGACGCCCGGCGGCAGCACGCTCGCGACGCAGCTCGAGAAATTCCGTCACTCGCCCGACGGCCGCACCGCGACGCCGCCCGAGAAGCTCCGGCAGATCGCGTCGGCATCGGTGCGCGCGTATCTGAACGGTCCGCAGACGATGGCCGCGCGCCGCGAGATCGTCGTCCATTACCTGAACTCGGTGCCGCTCGCCGCGCGCGCGCGCGTGGGCGAAGTCACCGGCATCGGCGACGGCCTGACCGCGTGGTACGGGCGCGACTTCGACGAAGTGAACCGCCTGCTCGCCGCGCCGACGACGCCCGAGAACGTCGCCGCGCAGGGCGTCGCGTTCCGGCAGGTGCTGTCGCTGATGATCGCGCAGCGCGCGCCGTCGTTCTTCCTGAATCGCGGCTACCCGATGCTGCTGCGCCTCACCGACAGCTACCTGCGCCTGCTCGCGACGGGCGGCGTGATCACGCCGGCGCTGCGCGACGCGGCGCTTGCCGCGCACATCGAGCGCAGCCCGGCGCCCGCCGCCGCCGACGCGCGCTCGTTCGTCGCGCGCAAGGCGGTGACGTCCTCGCGCTCGCACCTGCTCGCCGCGCTCGGCATCGACAACGTCTATCAGCTCGACCGGCTCGACCTGCGCGCGACCGACACGCTGAACAACAAGGTGCAGCAGGCGGTCGCGGCGGGCCTCGCGCGCGCGGCGACGCCCGACGGCGCGCGCGAAGCGGGCCTCTACGGCTTCGAGATGCTGCGCTCGGGCGACGATCCGTCGAAGATCCAGTACAGCTTCACGCTGTACGAACGCCGCGACGGCGCGAACCTGCTGCGCGTGCAGACCGACAGCGTCGACCAGCCGTTCGACATCAACCAGGGCGCGCGCCTGAACCTCGGCTCGACCGCGAAGCTGCGCACGATCGTCACGTATCTGCAGATCGTCTCCGAATTGCACGCGCGCTACGCGAACCTGAGCGCGGCCGAGCTCGCGCGGGTGAAGCCCGATCCGACCGACGCGCTCACGCGCTGGGCGCTCGACTATCTCGCGCACACGCGGGACCGCTCGCTGCAGCCGATGCTCGCCGCGGCCGTGGAGCGCAAGTATTCCGCGAGCCCCGGGGAGACGTTCTACACGGGCGGCGGCGCGCAAAGCTTCACGAACTTCGACAAATCGGACAACGGCAAAATCCTGACCGTGCACGTCGCGTTCCAGAACTCGGTGAACCTCGTGTTCGTGCGGCTGATGCGCGACATCGTCCATTACGAGATGATCCGCACGAGCGGGCCGTCTTCGTCGTGGCTCGACGATCCCGCGCTGCGGCAACGCTATCTGCTGCGCTTCGTCGATTCCGAGAGCCGCGTGTACGTGAAGCGCTTCTACACGCAATACGCGGGCAAGCCCGGCGACGACGCGCTCGCCGCGATGCTCGGCAACGTGCGCAAATCGCCGCCGCGCGTCGCGACGGTGCTGCGCAGCGTCGCGCCCGAGCAGCCGCGCGCATGGTTCGACGCGAAAATGCGCGCGACGCTGCGCGGCACGCCGGCCGCCGCGAAGCTGTCGGACGACGCGCTCGACAAGCTCTACACGAAGTACGCGATCGAGCGCTTCAACCTGAACGACCGCGGCTACATCGCGGGCGTGCACCCGCTTGCGCTGTGGACGCTCGCGTATTTGCGCAAGCATCCGGACGCATCGCTCGACGACGTGCAGAAAGCAAGCCGCGACGCGCGCATCGCGTCGTATTCGTGGCTCTTCAAGACGCGCTATCACGCAACGCAGGACCGCCGCATCAGGCACATGGTCGAACTGCGCGCGTACGACGCGATCGGCGCGTCGTGGCGTGCGCTCGGCTATCCGTTCGAGCACCTGACGCCGTCGTACGCGGCGGCGATCGGCGCGTCGGGCGATCAGCCGGACGCACTCGCCAAGCTCGTCGGCCTGATCGCCAACGGCGGCGCGAAGGTGCCCAACGAGCGGATCTCGTCGCTCGATTTCGCGCACGGCACGCCGTACGAAACGCGCTTCGTTCGCGCGGCCGTGCAGCCGCAACCGCTGCTGTCGCCGGAGATCGCGAACCAGGTGCACGTGCTGCTCGGCGACGTCGTGCAGAAAGGCACGGGCCGCCGCCTCGCGCAGGGCATGACGTTCCCGGACGGCACGACGCTGCCCGTGTACGGCAAGACCGGCACGGGCGACCAGCGCTTCAACGTGTACGCGCGCGGCGCGCGCCTCATCGAATCGCGCAAGGTCAACCGCAGCGCGACGTTCGCGTTCTCGCTCGGCGACCGGTTCTTCGGCGTGCTGACCGCCTACGCGCACGAGCCGTACGCCGCCCGCTACGACTTCACGAGCGCGATGGCGGTGCAGTTGCTGAAG
Source organism: Burkholderia thailandensis E264 (assembly GCF_000012365.1). Classification (NCBI taxonomy): domain Bacteria; kingdom Pseudomonadati; phylum Pseudomonadota; class Betaproteobacteria; order Burkholderiales; family Burkholderiaceae; genus Burkholderia; species Burkholderia thailandensis. Next base: position 719,254 of record NC_007651.1, on the reverse strand, counting down.
TCGCTCGCGCCGGCGCTGCAGCCGTTGATGATCGCGCCCGGCGCGCCGGGCGCGAACACGGACACGAACGGCGCGAGCGCGCAGGCGGCCGCCAACGGTTGAGCGTTCCGGCGCGGGCGCGCGCCGCGCCGATCGCCGCCCTCGATCGCCCCGTCTTCAATCCTCGGCCCCGGCTTGCGCCGGCGGCGCGTTCTTTCCGCCCGCCTGCGCCCACTCGCGCGCGCGCTCGAGCAGCGCGCACACCTCGTCGTCGCTCGTCTGATCGAAGTTGCGATAGAACTGGCCGATGCCCATCAGCCAATCCGGCCGCATCACGCAGACGATCGCGTCCGCCGCCGCCTTCACCTTCTGCGCGCTGCTCGGCGACGCGACGGGCACCGCCGCGACGAGCTTCGCCGGCTTGCGCGCACGCACCGCCTCGAGCGCGGCGAGCATCGTCGAGCCCGTCGCGATGCCGTCGTCGACGACGATCACGGTGCGCCCTTCGACCGCGGGCGGTGCGCGGCCGTCGCGATACGCGGCTTCGCGCCGGGCGAGCTCGCCGCGCTCGCGCTCGATCGTGTCGGCCAGCTCGCGGTCGGTCACGCGCATCGCGTGCAGCACCGATTGCTCGAGCAGCACGATGCCGCCCGCCGCGATCGCGCCCATCGCGAGTTCCGGATTGCCGGGCGCGCCGAGCTTCCTGACGATCAGCACGTCGAGCGGCGCGCGCAGCGCCTTCGCGACTTCGAACGCGACCGGCACGCCGCCGCGCGGCAGCGCGAGCACGACGACGTCGTCGCGGTGCGCATAATCGGCGAGATGCGCGGCGAGTTGCCTGCCCGCATCAACGCGATCGCGAAAATAATCGTCCATCACGCCTCCTTCGCCGCGGCGCGGACAACGGTCTCGCCCCTGCGGCCCGTTCGACTGCATACCGATGCATGCGGCGACCGGCGACGATTCGCGCCAATGCGCGTAGCGCGGCCCGCGCGCGCCGCGCTACGCGCGCGACGCATCGCCCGCCGCCGGCGAGTCGAGCCGTTGCGCGAGCGCCGTCAACGTGCCGGTCACGGCGACCGGATACTCGGCCGCGCGCGCGAGATCGCGCAACGCCGCGGGCAGCGCGTCGAGCTGCGCGCGCGCGTGCGCGCGGACGTCGGCAAGGCTCGGCGAGGGCGCGACGCGCTCGCCGGCGATCATCACCGGCGCGAGCAGCGCGACGCCCGGGCGCACATCGTCATGCAGCGCGAGACAATCGCCGTCGAGCAGGCCGTCGTCGCGATAGCGGCGGTACACCTGCTTGCGCCCGGGCCACGTTGCCTTGCCCTCCGAGCGCTTGCGGCGCGGCACGCCCGCGTATTCGGTCAGCTTGTACGCGCAGTCCGCATACGGCGCGTCCGCCGACGTGTTCATTCGCGTGCCCACGCCGAAGCCGTCGATCGGTGCGCCCTTGCCGATCAACTCGGCGAGCCTGTACTCGTCGAGATTGCCGCTCGCGAAGATCGTCACCCGGTCGAGCCCCGCGCGATCGAACATCGCGCGCACGCGCATCGCGTGCTGCGCGAGATCGCCGCTGTCGAGCCGCACGCCCTTCACTTCGACGCCTTCGCGCGCGAGCTTCCTCGCCACGTCGATGACCTTGCCCACGGCGGCCTCGGTGTCGTATGTGTCGACGAGCAGCATCGCGTTGCGCGGGAACGAGCGTGCGAAATGCTCGAACGCGAGCGATTCGTCGTCGTGCGCCTGCACATACGAATGCGCCATCGTGCCGTACGTCGGAATCCCGTAGCGCAAGCCGGCGAGCAGCGTCGCCGTGCCCGCGAAGCCCGCGACGTAGCTCGCTCGCGCCGACAGCAGCGCGGCCTCGGCGCCGTGCGCGCGGCGCAGCCCGAAATCGACGAGCGTCCTGCCGGGCGCCGCGAGCACCGCGCGCGCGGCCTTGCTCGCGACGATCGATTCGTAATGCAGCAGGTTCATCACGCGGCTCTCGATCAGTTGCGCCTCGCGCATCGGCGCGGTGACTTGCAGGATCGGCTCGTCGGCGAAGAACACCGTGCCTTCGCGCATCGCGCGCACCGAGCCCGTGAAGCGCAGCGATTCGAGCGATGCGAGAAAGCCGTCGCTGAAGAGCCCCGTGCTCGCGAGCGCCTCGATCTCGTCGGGCTCGAGCGCAAGCGCCGCCAGATAATCGAGCGCCTGCTCGAGCCCCGCCGCCATCAGGAAGTTTCGATGCGCGGGCAGCTTGCGCACGAAGAGCTCGAACGTCGCCGTGTCGTTCATCCCGCAATCGAAATACGACTGCAGCATCGTGAATTCGTACAGGTCGGCGAGCAGCGCGCCGTCGCGCACGGGCTTCGTCATCTTCGCGTCCCTTCGGGCGGCCGCCGGCCGTCGCCGAGATGCGCGACGAACCAGTCGGCCGCGACGCGCGCGACTTCGTCGAGCGTGCCCGGCTCCTCGAACAGGTGCGTCGCGCCCGGCACGACGACGAGCTTCGATTCGCCGATCAGCCAGCCGGCCGCGACGCGGTTCAGCCGGAGCACTTCGTCGTCGCGCTCGCCGACGATGAGCAGCGTCGGCACGCGCACGCGCGGCAGCGCGTCGCCCGCGAGATCGGGGCGCCCGCCGCGCGAGACGACCGCGCGCACGGCGCGGCCGCGCGCATTCGCCGCGATCAGCGCCGCCGCCGCGCCCGTGCTTGCACCGAACAGGCCGACGGGCAGCCCGCCGACATCCGGCCGCTCGCGCAGCCAGTCGAGCGCGCTGACGAGCCGGCGCGCGAGAAACGCGATCGCGAACCGGTACTCGGCCGTCACCGCGTCGCGCCGCTGCTCCTCGATCGTCAGCAAATCGAACAGGAGCGTCGCGAGCCCCGCACGCTGCAGCACCGCCGCGACTTCCTGATTGCGCGGGCTGAGCCGGCTGCTGCCGCTGCCGTGCGCGAACACGACGATGCCGGACGCACGTTCGGGCACCGCGAGCAGCCCGTTCAGCTCGACTTTTCCGATAGGTATCCGTACTTCCTGAATCTGCATTGCCTTCTCCACGTCCGCTTCGCCGTCACGGCGCGGACACCGGCTCCTCGCGCGGATGCCACGCGCCGGGCGGCGCGAGCGGTTCGAGCGGGCTCGTTTCGTCGAGATGGAACAGCGCGTCGAACTGTCCCGTGATCGACGACACGAAATAGTGGCTGCCGCGCTCCGTCTGCGGCAGATAGATCACGCCTATCGCGCGCTCGAGCAGCGCTTCGCCGAGCGGCTGCGCGACCGTCTCGCGCAGCGGCAGGAAGAAGCGGTCGAGCCCGGTCGCGTGAAACAGATGTTCGTAGCTGCCGGGCAGCGCGGGGCGCATCCATTTCTGCTCGACGTCGCCGTCCCAGTGCGACGCGGCCGACACGTGGCCCGTGTACGCGGTGAAGCCGATCGACAGTGCGCGCTCGCCGAGCGCCTCGCGCACGAGCTGGCCGAGCGTCCATTCGCCGCGCAGGTGCATCTCGGTTGCGCGCGCGTCGCCGACGTGCGAGTTGTGCGCCCACACGACCGCGCGCCCGGCGCCGCCGCCGCGCACGCGATGGCGGCGCAGCGCGAACAGCGTGTCGCGCATGTGCGCGTCGCGCAGATTCCACGTGTTCGCGCGCGATCCGAACATCGCGCGGTAATAGGCTTCCGCATTGACGACGACCTGCGCGTTGTGCTCCGCGAAGAATTGCGCATCGAGCACATCGAGCGCGTCGATGCCGTCGTGCGCGAGATACGCCGCTTCGCGCTCGCGCAATTGCCGCAGTTGCTCGAGCGCGCCGGCCGTCGCGGCGGGCCGCGCGCCGGAGGCGACCGCGTAGCCGTATGCGCTCGGCTCGCGCACGTGATCGAGCGCCGCGTAGCGCTGCCGCGCGAGCTCGGCCTGCCCGGGATCGACGTCGTCGAGATAGCGGATCACCGCGTCGGCGCAGCGATACAGGCTGTACAGGTCGAGCCCGTAGACGCCCGAGCGCGATTGCCGCGGCAGCGTCGCGTTGCGCTCGCGCAGCCATCCGACGAATTCGCGCATCGGGCGATTGCGCCACATCCATGCGGGAAAACGCGTAAAGTCCGCGAGCGCCGCATCCGCATCCGCGATCGCGGCGTCGCCCTGCACGTAGCGATTCACGCGCCACGCGTCGGGCCAGTCGCCCTCGATCGCAATGGTGTCGAAACCGCATTCGTCGACGAGGCGCGCGGTGATCCGCGCGCGCATCCGGTAGAACTCGTCGGTGCCGTGCGTCGATTCGCCGAGCAGCACCACGTCGGCATCGTCGGCCATGTCGATCAACGCATCGAAATCGGCCGCATCGCCGCGCAACCGGCGCGCGAGATCCCGCACGGCGAGAAAGGGCGTTTTCGCAGGATGCATGAATCGTCTCCTGACGACCGCCGCGGCGCCGCGCGTCGTTCGCGGCGTGCCGTCGCGCGACGCCGCGCAGGGCGGCTGACTGGTCATTGTCGACCGCGGCTTCGCCGAAACGTTGCGTTGTGTCAACGATCTCGGCCGCGGTCGCGCCGTCGCTCACGAACGGCGCGTCTCTTTCAATTTACGCGCTCCGCGCGGAAGTTGCAGTGCGAATAACCCGATCCGCACGCATGCGCGCGCTTCATTTCCGGCCTGTGCGGGACGGCGCCGCGCGCGGCGTAGAACGAACCGCGCTGCGACGCCTTTGACGCACGTCAAGCGCGCGCGCCGCGCCTTCGCCGACGATGGTGCGCGACCATTCGAACCGAGGTGGCCATGGAGCATCATGCCGACCTGCTGACCAGCGGGCGCTGGCGACTGCGCACGCTCGGATGGCGCGACGCGGTCGCGCTGCTGCTCGTGCTCGCGCTCATCGTCGTGCTCGGCTCCGGCGCGCGCCAGATGGCGCTGCCGCTCGGAGCCGCGCGGCCCGAGGCGATCTCGCTGTCGCCGCTCGCGCTGCCGGGCTACACGCTGCGCACCGTGCTGCGCATGCTCGCCGCGCTCGGCGCGTCGTTCGTGTTCACGTTCGCATACGCGAGCCTCGCCGCGAAAAGCCGCGCGGCGGAGGCCGTGCTGATCCCGCTTCTCGACGTGCTGCAGTCGGTGCCGATTCTCGGCTACCTGTCGTTCACCGTCGTGTTCTTCCTGTCGATCGCGCCCGGCAGCACGTTCGGCGCGGAGCTCGCGGCGATTTTCGCGATCTTCACGAGCCAGGCGTGGAACATGGCGTTCAGCTTCTATCAGTCGCTGCGCACGGTGCCGCGCGATCTCGACGAGGCGAGCCGCAGCCTGCGGCACACGGGCTGGCAGCGCTTCTGGCGGCTCGAGGTGCCGTTCGCGATGCCGGGCCTCGTGTGGAACGCGATGATGTCGATGTCGGGCGGCTGGTTCTTCGTCGTCGCGTCGGAGGCGATCTCCGTCGGCGATCTGCGCATCGCGCTGCCCGGCGTCGGCGCCTACGTCGCGCGCGCGATCGCCGAGCGCAACCTGGCCGCCATCGGCTTCGCGATCGCCGCGATGACGATCGCGATCGTGCTCTACGATCAGTTGCTGTTCAGGCCGATGGTCGCATGGGCGCACAAGTTCCGCTGCGATCAGACCGTGAGCGGCCCCGCGCCGCGCAGCTGGCTTCTGGATCTGCTGCATCGCGCGAGCCTGCCGCAACGCGTCGGCGCGCCGCTCGGCGCGATGCTGCATCGCGCGGCGCGCGCGCGCCTGTCGCTCGGCGTGCGCCTGTCGGCGCGCGAGCGCTCGCTGTCGCGGCGCGCCGGGCGCGTCGTCTGGTTTTCGCTATGCGCGGCGGGCGCCCTCTATGCCGGCGCCGCGCTCTTGCGAATCGCGGCGCCCGCGCTGTCGTGGTCCGACGTCGCCGACGTCGCGCGCAACGGCGCGCTCACGCTCGCGCGCGTGCTCGTGCTGATCGGCATCGCGACGGCCGTCTGGGTGCCGGCCGGCGTGCTGATCGGACTGCGGCCTCGCGCGACCGCCCTCGTGCAGCCCGTCGCGCAGTTCCTCGCCGCGTTCCCCGCGAACCTGCTGTTCCCGCTCGCGGTATTCGCGATCGTGCGCTTCAGGCTCGCGCCCGCGATCTGGCTCAGTCCGCTGATGATCCTCGGCACGCAGTGGTACATCCTGTTCAACGTGATCGCCGGCGCGAGCGCGTTTCCCGACGATCTGAAAGAAGCGGCGGCGAGCCTGCGCGTGCGCACGCCCACATGGTGGCGCGAGATCGTGCTGCCCGGCATCCTGCCGTACTACGTGACGGGCGCGATCACCGCGTCGGGCGGCGCATGGAACGCGAGCATCGTATCGGAGCTGGTCGGCTGGGGACCGACGACGCTCGACGCGTCCGGCCTCGGCGCGTACGTCGCTCGGACGACCGCGGCGGGCGACTATCCGCGGATCGCGCTCGGCGTCGCCGCGATGTCGCTGCTCGTGATCGCGATGAATCGTCTGATGTGGCGGCCGCTCTATGCGTTCGCCGAACGCCGCTCCCGTCTCGACTAGGTGACGCCATGTCCACGCCGACGCGCCCCGCCTCCGCCCAGCCTCCCGCCTTCGATAGCGACGCGCGCGACGCCCGCGCGCCCGTCGTCGCGCTGCACGGCGTCAGCATGTCGTTCGCGAAGCCGTCGGGCGCGGCGCTGCCCGTGCTCGCCGACATCGACCTGACGGTCCGCGAAGGCGAGATCCTCGGCCTGCTCGGCCGCTCGGGCTCCGGCAAGTCGACGCTGCTGCGCATCGCGGCGGGACTCGTGAAGCCGAGCAGCGGGCGCGTCGAATATCGCGGCGCGCCGCTCGAAGGCCCCGCGGCCGGCATTGGCGTGGTGTTCCAGACGTTCGCGCTCTATCCGTGGCTCACGGTCAGCGAGAACGTCGAGCTCGGGCTCGACGCGATTCGTGTGCCGCCGGACGAAGCGCGCGCACGCGTGATGTCCGCGATCGCGCTGATCGGGCTCGACGGGTTCGAATCCGCGTATCCGCGCGAGCTGTCGGGCGGCATGCGCCAGCGCGTCGGCTTCGCGCGCGCGCTCGTCGGCGATCCGTCGCTGCTCCTGATGGACGAACCGTTCTCCGCGCTCGACGTGCTGACGGCCGACACGCTGCGCACCGATTTTCTCGATCTTTGGCACGCGCGCCAGTTGCCGATCGACGCGGTGCTGATGGTCACGCACAACATCGAGGAAGCGGTGCTGATGTGCGACCGGATTCTCGTGCTCGGTGCGCACCCCGGCCACATCCTCGCGGAGGTGCCGATTCCGCTCGGCCATCCGCGCAACCGGCTCGATCCGGAACTGCAGCGCATCGTCGACGACATCTACGCCGCGCTCACGTCGCGCATCGCCGATGCGGTCGCCGCACGAAACGGCAAGCCTGGGGTTCCGGCGCAACGGCTGCCGAACGTGTCGAGCCACCGGCTCGACGGCTTCGTCGACGCGTTCGTCCGGCATGCGCGCGACGGCTGCGCGGAATTGCCGCGGCTCGCGTCCGCGCTCGCGATGCCGATCAACGATTTGCTGCCGCTCGCCGCCGCGCTGCATGTGCTCGAGTTCGCCGAGCTGCGCGACGGCGCGCTGCGACTCACGGCCGCGGGCCGCGTGTACGCGCAGGGCGACGCGGGCGAGCGCAAGCGCTTGTTTCGCGAGCATCTCGAGCACTTCGTTCCGCTCGCCGCGCACATCCGCCAGGTGCTCGACGAGCGCGCCGGCCATCAGGCGCCGCGCGAGCGCTTCGAGCTCGAACTGCTCGACCGGTTGAATCCGCTCGATGCGGCGAATACGCTGCGCGTCGCGATCGATTGGGGACGCTTCGCGGGCCTCTACGACTATGACGACGACGCGCGCGTGTTCCGCCGCGACGAGGACGACGCGCACGGCTAGCGCCCGTTCACGCCGTCGCTTCGCAGTCCGAGCGTTTTCCGGTCCGATTGAGTTCGATCAAACGGCGGCGCGGCGTTGCCCGTACAGTGATCGCGGTATCCCGTCACGCGCGTTGCGCCGGGCGAGCCGGCGTTTCCCGTGCCGCCCTGCGTGCGGCTTGCACGATATCGGTGCGAGCGCGACGGCCGCGCGTGCGTCTTGCGGATGCATCGAGTCATCCATCGGCCGCCCGGGTCGAGCGCGGCGCGGCCCGCACGGCGCGCGTCGGCACGACGCGCGTTCGTCCGACATCGACACGCGCGGCGCCGACGCATCCGCACGCGGCATCCGCGCGCCATCGATTCACACCGATGCGCGCGCCGGTGCCGCGCGATTCTTCCGGAGATCGATCATGGTTGCAGGTGTCGTGCTGTGGGTCGCCCTCGCGGTGCTCTTTCCGACCGTCGTCGTGCCGGCCGCCCAACATGCGGTCGAGCACACCCTCAAGAAGCAGGACGGGGGCGCATCGGCGCCGGACGCGCCCGGCGGCGGCGATACGCCTGGGCAGTCCGCGCCGCCCGGCGGCGGCGATTCGACCGAGCATTGACGAACGCGGCTGCGGCTGGACAGAGCCGGCGACAAGAACGCCGCGCGAGCGAACGCGGGCGCGCGAGCGCATTGCCCGGGCACGCGTCCCAAACGCCCGTCGAATATCGATGGTCAGGATCGCCGGGCGATCGTTCGATACTCGCGCGGGCGTCACGCGTCACGCGTCAACGCAACGATCGCTTACGAATTCGCGAAGCGACACGAAGCACGGCGGCCGCGACAACGATCGCCTCGCACGATGCAGCGCCCATCTCGAACCGCACGCACCGCGTGCCGCATTCGGGCGATGCGCCGATCAGGCCCGCTTGCCGCAGGCGCTCGCGCCCGCCGCATCGAGATGCGCGAGCAAAGCCCGCGCCTGCTCGACGACGTCGCGCGCGGTCGGCCGGAACGGGAAACGCTCGGCCTGCGGCAGGCGGGTGAAGTGCGCGCCGCTGCTGCGCGTATAGGCGGGGTCGTAGTGAACGTCGACGAGTTCCTCGAACAGCTCGCTGCGCCGCCCTTCGTCGAGCATCTCGTGCCACTTGCGTATCCGCGCATGCCCATGCAGCGGCACGAGCTTCTCGAGCTGGACCTTGAAGAACGCGGTCTGATCGAACAGATGCCCGTAGTCCTGCAACAACAGCTCGACGCGCTCTTCGCGCGCGGTCTCGACATTCACGCAATCCGCCGCGTGCATGCCGGTCAGCAGCGCGAGCGGCAGCGTGATCGCGCCGATGCGCCGGCTCTCCGCTTCGATGAACACCGGCCGTTCGCGATCGAAGCCGCGCAGCGCGCCGACGAGCGCCGTATCGAAGGCCTTCTGCGACGGCTGCTCGCCGCTCGGCAGCGCGCCGAGCAGCGAACCGCGGTGCGCGGCGAGCGCCTCGAGATCGAGCGTCTGCGCGCCCGCCTGCGCGAGCGCGTGCAGCAGCCGCGTCTTGCCGCTTCCCGTATGCCCCGCCAGCACGACATAGCGGAACGCGGCGGGCAGTTGGCCGAGCGCGTCGACAACCGAACGGCGATACGTCTTGTAGCCGCCGTCGAGCTGCCGCGCGCGCCAGCCGATCATGTTGAACCAGACCGTCATCGATCCGGAACGCTTGCCGCCGCGCCAGCAATAGATGAGCGGCCGCCAGTTGCGCGGACGGTCGGCGAACGTCGTGTCGAGATGCGCGGCGATGTTGCGCGCGACCATTGCCGCGCCGATGCGCGTCGCCTCGAACGGCGACACCTGCTTGTACATCGTGCCGACGATCACGCGCTCCTCGTTGCTGAGAACCGGCGCGTTCAGCGCGCCCGGAATGTGGTCCTCCGCGTATTCGAGCGGCGTGCGGACGTCGACGATCTCGTCGAAATCGTCGATCTGGTCGAGGGAAACAGGTTGGAGATTCAACGTATCGGGCGCGGCGGGGCCGCATCATCGCTGGCGGTGGAAGCGCGATTATCTCACGCGCGGCACGCCGCCCAACGCGGTCGAACGGGCACGGCCGCCGTGCAACGGCCGTTGAGCATCGGCGGAACACCGCTCGAGCGCGCGCCGTGCAGGCCGCACGGCTTCCGGCGCCGAGCGAAGCGCGCCGCGCGCGCATCGCCCGCGCATGCCGCGTCCTCTCCCGGAGAGCGCATGCCGCCGCAACACCGGCGGCATGCGCCTGTCGATTCACACCGGGCCGCGTTGATTCGTTTCGATTCACATTGATTCGGCGCGGCCGCTCCGCCTCGGCCACCTGTCTTTTTCCCCCGCACGGTCGACGCATCGATTCGCTTGACGCATGCGCGTTGCCACCTATCATCCAATGACTTTCGGTCGGCCGGCCACAATCTTCTCCAAAACAATCACGCGCTTCGAACAACAAGCACGCGGCTAAAGAGGGAAACGCATTTCGATTCACTGAAAAGTTTCACTCCGACATTGCGCAATCCATCAACTTTCGAAAAGCCCATGAAAAAGATCCTTGGAGATCCGGCTTCGCGCGTTCGCCGCCGCGCGTTTCTCGGCGACATCGCGCGCCTCGCCGGCGCTGGCGTCGTCGCCGGATGGACGCCGATTCGGCCGATTCCCGCCCATGCGCAACCCGCGGGCGCGGCGCCGCCGAATTTTCCCGCCGACATCCCGCTCCACAAGCAGGCGTTTCGCAACTGGAGCGGCGAGATCGCGGTAGCGGACCTGTGGACCGCCGTGCCCGCGACGCCCGCCGACGTCGTCGCGATCGTCAACTGGGCGGCCTCCAACGGTTATCGCGCACGGCCGCTCGGCCACATGCACAACTGGTCGCCGCTCACGGTCGCCGGCAACGGAGCGAGCGAGCGCACGATTCTCGTCGACACGACGACGCATCTGACCGCTGTGTCCGTCGACGCGTCGGCGACGCCCGCGCGCGTCGTCGCGCAAGCGGGCGTATCGCTCGACACGCTGCTCGCGACGCTCGAGCAGCACGGGCTCGGAATGGCGGCGGCGCCCGCGCCCGGCGACATCACGCTCGGCGGCGCGCTCGCAATTGGCGCGCACGGCACCGCGCTGCCGGCGGCGGACGAGACGCGCACGCCCGGGCATACGTACGGCTCGCTCAGCAATGCGGTGCTCGCGCTGACCGCGGTCGTCCACGACGCATCGTCGGGCCGCTACGCGCTTCGCACGTTCGATCGCACCGATCCGGACATCGGCCCGTTTCTCGCGCACGTCGGCCGCGCGTTCGTCGTCGAGGCGACGTTGCAGGTCGGCGCGAATCAGCGGCTGCAATGCGAGAGCTTCGTCGACATTCCGGCCTCCGAACTGTTCGCCCCGGCGGGTTCGCGGGGCCGAACCGTCGAATCGTTCGTGCGGCGCTCGGGGCGCATCGAGGCGATCTGGTTTCCGTTTACCGACTATCCGTGGCTGAAGGTATGGACCGTCCGGCCGACCCGGCCGTCCGGCGCGCGCGTCGTCGATCAGCCGTACAACTATCCGTTTTCCGATTCGATATCGCAGCATGTGTCCGATCTGGTGAGCCGCATCGTGCTGAACGGCGAAATCCAGCTGGCGCCGCTCTTCGGAAAAACGCAGTACACGATCACGTATCTCGGCCTGACAAACATCTTCGGGCCGCGGACGAATCTGTGGGGATGGTCGCGCTCGGTGCTGCACTACGTGCGGCCGACGACGCTGCGCGTGACCGCGAACGGCTATGCGGTGCTCACGCGCCGCGAGAACGTGCAGCGCGCGATCAACGAGTTCGTCGGCGCGTATCGGCAGCGGATCGCCGACTATCGCGCGGCGGGCCGCTATCCGGTGAACGGCCCCGTCGAGATCCGCGTGACGGGCGTCGATACGCCCGCCGACGTCGGGCCGGGCGCGGTGCCGCCGTCGCTGTCCGCGATCCGGCCGCGGCCCGACCATCCCGACTGGAACGCGGCGATCTGGTTCGACATCCTGACGATACCGGGCACGCCCGACGCGAACCGCTTCTATCGCGAGATCGAGCAGTGGATGCTGTCGAACTACAGCGGCGATTACGCGACCGTGCGGCCGGAATGGTCGAAGGGCTGGGGCTACGCGGACACCGCCGCATGGAGCGACGGCGCGATGCTCGGCACGACGATTCCGGATCTGTTCCGCCTGGGGCTGTCGCCGGCCGATAACTGGGACGCGGCGCTGCGCACGCTCGAGCGCTACGATCCGCGGCGCGTGTTTTCATCGCCGCTGCTCGACCGGCTGATGGGTTGATACGCCCGCCGCGCCGTTCGTCGCGCTCGCCCACCTTGGTGCGCGACGCGATGGCCGCGCGGGCGCGTCGCCGTTACGCGCGCGACGAACGGCGCGCGACATCGGCGGATGCGGCGCGTACCGTGCTCGCGCCGGCCTCGCCCGCGCGCATGCGCGCCCGGCAGCGAGCCTCTTGGTGGCGCGCACGCCGCGCTTCGCGCTGATCCCGACGGCGTCGTAACGCGGCGCAGGCTGCGGCTCGCCGCCGTGCGCGCCGCCCGTCTGCGTGATGACGAAGCTGCCCGGGGCCAATCACCGCAAACCACCGCCTCGCGGCCGGCGTCGTCACCGAGCAGATCGCGCTCGCCGCGATCGCAACGCTGCCCGCGCCTATGCCGAAACCGACGCCGACGCCGACGCCGACGCCCGGACAATTTGGAATCCGATAGTTTTATTTCGCCCTCGCGCCGATTCGCAAACGATTGCGCATGCGTTGACCCAGATCAAGCGGACGTCATGGATTCCACCGACTCAGCTCTCGCGAAATCGTCCGTAAACCCGTTCATGCTGCCGCATTGCGCATCCGCCGCGCCCGCGACACACGACGTTGCCGATCTTACGGAGAGAGACTTTCATGCGCGCCAATCTTCCAGTGACCCAGCGGGAATTCGACTTTCCCGACGATGCGACGCTGATGTCGACGACCGATCCCCAGAGCTACGTCACGTACGCAAACGCGGCGTTCATCCAGGTGAGCGGATTCGAGCGCGACGAAATCATCGGCGAGCCGCACAATTTCGTTCGTCATCCCGACATGCCGGCCGAGGCGTTCGCCGACATGTGGGCGACGCTGAAATCCGGCCGCTCGTGGACGGCGGTCATCAAGAACCGCCGCAAGAACGGCGATCACTACTGGGTGCGCGCGAACGCGACGCCCGTGATCCGCAACGGGCAGCTCGTCGGCTACATGTCGGTGCGCACGAAACCGTCGCGCGAGGAAATCGCGCAAGCAGACGCGCTCTATCGCGACTTGCGCGAGCACCGCGCGCGCGGCAGGAAGTTTCATCAGGGCCTCATCGTGCGCACCGGGCTCCTCGGCTGGATGTCGCTGCCGCAAACGATCAGCGCGCGCTGGCGCGTCCGCGCGGCGCTGCTCACGCTCCTCGCCGGCTCCGCATGGACGGCGTTCCTCTGCGGGCTGCACGGCGTGATGCTCGACGGCTTCGCCGCCACCGAAACGGTGTTGCTGCTGCTCGCGGAGTTCTGGCTCGCCGCGCAGATCACCGGGCCGCTGCAACGCGTGCTGAAGCAATCGCTCGCGGTCGCGGCGGGCCAGGCGGGCGACAACGTCCATCTGAATCGCGTCGACGAAATCGGCATGATCATGCGCGCGGTCAATCAGGCCGGGCTCAATCTGCGCTCGCTCGTCGATGACGTGAGCGAGCAGTTGTCCGGCCTGCAGAGCGCGAGCGGCAGGATCACCGCGGGCAACGACGATCTGAGCGGCCGCAGCGAGCAGGCGGCCGCGAGCCTCGAGGAAACCGCCGCGTCGATGGAACAGATGACGGCGACGGTGCGCAACAACGCGGATACCGCGACGCAGGCGAGCCAGCTCGCCGGCTCGACGAGCGAAGCGGCCGAGAAAGGCGACGCGGTGGTCGGCAAAGTGGTGGCCACGATGGGCGAGATCAGTGCGTCGAGCCGCAAGATCAGCGAGATCATCGGCGTGATCGACAGCATCGCGTTCCAGACGAACATCCTCGCGCTGAACGCGGCCGTCGAGGCGGCGCGGGCCGGCGAGCAAGGGCGCGGCTTCGCGGTCGTCGCGGCCGAAGTGCGCACGCTCGCGCAGCGCAGCGCGAACGCGGCGAAAGAGATCGCGGCGCTGATCCACGACAGCGCGCAGAAGACCGCGGCGGGCAGCGCACTCGTCGATCAGGCGGGCGAAGCGATGAACGATATCCGCTCGCAGGTCGCGCGGGTCGCGGGCCTGATCGGCGAGATCAGCTCGGCGACGCGCGAGCAGTCCGACGGGATCGGCCAGGTCAACGTCGCCGTGACGCAGTTGGACAAGATGACCCAGCAGAACGCCGCGCTCGTGCAGGAATCGGCGACGACCGCCGACGAGCTGAAACGCCGCACGCAGCGGCTCGTCGATGCGGTGGCCGTGTTTCGCCTGAACGGGCGCGCGCACGCGCGGCGCGACGATGCGCGTGCGCCTCGAGCCGCGCCGGAGCATGCGATGCGCGAGCGCGCGAGCGTCGCGCGGAACCAGCCCGCGATGCGCGCGGCGCCGGCTCCGTCTCCCGCGCTCGCGAGCGCATCGACGGCGAACGCCCCCGCCCGGACGACGGCGCACGCGGATATGGATTGGCAGACATTCTGAACGGCATGCGCCGCGCGTTGCGGCGTCGAGACGAAAACAGGCGGCGCTCGCGCACCGCCTGTTCGTTTGCGATCCCGCCCGCCGGATGCCCGGCGCGCGACCGCTCCGCCGGCTGCATTTACCGCGCGTGCCGCCGCGAGCGCGGCGACGCCCGGCGAGCCGCCGCCGTCACTTCGCGGCGTCGCCCGCCAGATGCTTGCGGCTCGCGAGCGCCTGAGCCAGTTGGTAATGCGCCTGGATCATCGGCAAGCCCTTGCGAGCGGCATTCTTCAACTGCTCATTGCGGCCGGACGCGATCTCGGCCTGAAACACCGACAACGTCTTGCGGTTGCCCTCGAGCGCGACCTGCTCGATGTATGCCTTGTCGAACGCATCGCCGCGCAGGTTCTTGATGCTGTCGAGCACGGCCGGGTCCGGATCGTTGTGCGGCACATCGACGCCGCGCGGGCTCGCCGCCCGCAGCGCCTGCGACAGCTTCTCGTTGTCGCCCGCGACGCGTTCGGCGAACGTCTTCACGGCGCGGTCGTTCGAGCGCGAATTCGCGATGCGCGCGGCGTCGCGCTGCGTCGACACGGCCTTCGTCGCATCGGTGACGAAGGCCTGATCGGCTTCATGCAGCCGCGTGCCGGCGTCGGCGGCGGCCTCGGGGCGCTGCTGCGCCGGCGCGGGCGCCGGTGCGCTCTGTGCGGATGCGGCGGCCGAGAAGGCGAACAGTGCGGCGGCACACGCGCCGGCGAGCGAAAAAGTAGAGCGGCGAGTCATACGTTCTCCTTAGGGTGAAAGTCATCAGCGGATCGACGATCGGGGTGGCGACGCTGCGGGCCGGGCACGGCGCGGCGAAGCGTGCGACGCCTTCGCCATGCGCGCACCCGCTGCGGACTCGGACGCGGCGCAACCCGTCGAGTGCATTCTAGGAGGCGCATCGAGACCGAGGTGCAACGACGGTGTCGATTGTGTAACGGGAGGTAAGACGAAAGGCGCGCGAGCATGCGCATCATGCTCGCAGGCATCGACGACGCGCTCGTCATGTTCGCGCGCGGCTCGGCATGCGCGCATCGCGCCCGCGTCCCTGCATCGATCACGCGCGCATCGATGCGCGCTTCCGAAACAGTCTGGCCGACTCTTTCGGCGCGCACACACCGTTCGCGCGCATCGCGGGCGCGGCGGGCACGCGCGCTAGGTAAATACGCTTACGCCCCATTTTTTTTGCTCAAGCGCGCGCGCCCGCGCGCCGATATCGCAGCTAGCCGATGACAAAAACTGAGACGGAGGCTTCGTGAACGGACCCGAGGAATCGACAACGCCCATCGCGCCGGATGCGCCGCCCCCCCGCGCGGCCGATGATGCGCGCTGCGACGGCGCCGCGCCGGCCGTCGCGGCGGGCGCCGACGGTGACGCGCCCGCCGTGCCCGTGATCCTGATCGTCGACGACGAGCCGAGCATCCTGTCCGCGCTCAAGCGCCTGCTGCGCACGGCGCGCTACCAGGTCGTGACGGCCGAGAGCGGCGCCGCGGCGCTCGACGTGCTCGCCGCCGGCGAAGCCGACCTCATCATCTCCGACATGCGGATGCCCGGCATGACGGGGGCCGAATTCCTCGCGCGCGCGCAGGCGCTCCATCCGGACACGATGCGCATCCTGCTGACGGGCTATTCCGAGATCGATGCGGTCGTGAGCGCGATCAACGAAGGCGGCGTGTATCGCTACCTGAACAAGCCGTGGGACGATCACGACCTGCTGCTGACGGTCAAGCAGGCGCTCGAGCAACGGCGTCTGCGCCAGCAGACCGCGCGCCTCTTCGCGCTCACGCAGCAGCAGAACGCGGAGCTCCTCGCATTCAGCACCGAACTCGAAGCGCAAGTGCATGCGCGCACCGAGGAGATCCGGCAGACCGTGATGTTCCTCGAGGACGCGCAGCGCGACCTGAAGCGCAATTTCATGACGATGATCCAGGTCGGCGCGAACATGATCGAGCTGCGCTGCGGCGTGATGGGCGGCGAATCGCGGCGCATCGGCGAACTCGCGAAGCGGCTCGCGCTCGCGTCCGACATGAGCGAGCTGCAGGCGCAGGATCTGCATTTCGCCGGGCTTCTGCACGGGATCGGCAAGCTGTCGCTGCCGGACGAGCTGCTGCGCAAATCGATCGACAGGATGAGCGCCGAAGAGAGCCGGCAGTTCCATCAGCATCCGCTGCGCGCGCAGATGGTGCTCACGCCGGTCGCGCAACTCAATCACGTCTCGCACATCATTCGCCATCAATACGAGCGCTTCAACGGGCGCGGCACGCCCGACGGCCTCGCGGGGGACGATATCCCGCTCGGCTCGCGCATCCTTGCGATCGCGCGCGACTACGAGGGATTGCAGCGCGGCGGCGTCGTCAATCAGCGTATGCAGCCCGAGCAGGCGATCGCGCTCATCAAGTCGCAGGCGGGCCTGCGCTACGACCCGGAGATCGTCGATCGCTTCGCCGCGCTCGTGAAGGACCTGGCGACGCTCGGCTGCAACACGCCGTATGCGCGGATCACGGGCGGCCAGTTGCTCGAAGGCATGCGGCTCGCCGACGATCTGCGCACGAGCCGCGGCGTGCTGCTGATGACCAAGGGCAGCGTCGTGTCCGCCCACCAGGTCGCGCTCGTGCGGCGCTACGAGGCGCAGGAGAGCACGCCGTTCACGATCCTGATCCAGACGATGCCGCTCGCCGAGGCGGCGGCGGCAGCCGGACACGAATGCTGACGCGCGCGCCGGCAAGCGCCAACGGCCCATGCATGGAACCTTCGATCTCCCGCTCGTCACGCTGTCGCTCGCGATCGCGACGCTCGCGTCGTATACGGCGCTCGACCTGAGCGCGCTCATCGCGCTTCTCGACCAGCCCCGGATGCGGCGCGCGTGGCTCGCGGGCGGCGCGGCCGCGATGGGCACGGGCATCTGGGCGATGCACTTCGTCGGCATGCTCGCGTTCTCGCTGCCGATCCCGCTCGGCTACGACTTCGGCTACACGTTCGCATCCCTCGCGATCGCGGTGATCGTGTCGTACTTCGCGCTCGACGCGCTCACGCGCGCCGCGCTCACGCGCGAGCGGCTCGCGATGGGCGGCGTGCTGATGGGGATCGGCATCGCGGGCATGCATTACACCGGCATGAGCGCGCTGCGGATGCAGCCCGCGATCGACTACGACTTCACGTTGTTCGTCGCATCGATCGCGATTGCGATCGGCGCGTCGACGACCGCGCTGTGGATCGCGCATCGCCTGAGCAACGAGAACGAGCCGCGCGTGCTCTCGAAGCGGATCGCCGCAGCGGGCGTGATGGGCATCGCGATCACCGGCATGCATTACACGGGGATGGCGGCCGCGCACTTCGCGGCGAACTCGGTGTGCGGCGCGGCGGGCGAGATCAGCGGCGCGTGGCTCGGCGCGACGATCGCGCTCTTCACCGTGACGATCCTGAGCGCGACGCTCGTCGTATCGCGCTTCGACGCGCGCACCGCGTTCCTGCGCGGCATGACCGACGCGCTCGAGGAACTCGTCGCGAAGCGCACGAGCGAGCTCGAAGGCGCGCTGCGGCAATACGAGCGCACGACGCACGTGCTGCAGCGCACGCGCAGGAAGATGGAGCAGGAGATCGACGAACGCAAGGCCGCGCAGGCGCGTCTCGAGCACGAGAAGGAGGAGCAGCGCCGCCTGATCCGGCGGCTCGAGGAAACGTACGTGCAACTGCTGCAATCGGAAAAGCTCGCGTCGATCGGCCAGCTCGCGGCGGGCGTCGCTCACGAGATCAACAACCCGATCGGCTTCGTCAACGCGAACCTGAACACGCTGAAGAGCTGGGTCGCAGGTCTCCTCGACGTGATCGCCGTGCAGGAAGCGCTGAC
Source organism: Burkholderia thailandensis E264 (assembly GCF_000012365.1). Classification (NCBI taxonomy): domain Bacteria; kingdom Pseudomonadati; phylum Pseudomonadota; class Betaproteobacteria; order Burkholderiales; family Burkholderiaceae; genus Burkholderia; species Burkholderia thailandensis. The sequence goes on along the minus strand of NC_007651.1, from coordinate 700,898 downwards.
GAGCACGCTCGGGCCCGATGCGCGCGCGCCGCTCGCCGCGGTGGCGCGCGACGTCGATCTCGATTACGTGCGCGGCGACATCATCGCGCTCATCGACGAATCGATCGACGGCGCGATGCGTGTGCGGCGCATCGTCTGCGACCTGCGCGATTTCTCGCGGCCGAGCGGCGACGCGTGGGCGTTCGCCGATCTGCACGCGAGCCTCGAGAGCACGCTGAACGTCGTCCACAACGAGCTCAAGTACAAGGCGGACGTCGTGCGCGAATACGGCCGCCTGCCGCTCGTCGAATGCAACGCCGCGCAGTTGAGCCAGGTGTTCATGAACCTGCTCGTGAACGCCGCGCAGTCGATCGGCACGCACGGCACGATCACGATTCGCACGACGTGCGACGCCGACACCGTGTCAATCTCGATCGCCGACACGGGCGCGGGCATTCCGGACGACGTGATCGGCAAGATCTTCGATCCGTTCTTCACGACGAAGCCGGTCGGCCAGGGCACGGGGCTCGGGCTGTCGATCTCGCACGGCATCGTCGAGCATCACGGCGGGCGCATCGACGTCGAGAGCCGCATCGGACGAGGCTCGACGTTTACGGTCACGCTGCCGATCCGGCGCAAGTCCGGCCCGGCCGCGCGGACGCAGACGAGCGACGAGGCGAGCGATGAGACTAGCGACGAGGCGAGCCGCGCGAGCGCCGTGCGCGCGGCGGCCCGCGCAATCGGGCGCGCCGCCGCGCCGGCGGCGCCGCTTACGCGCGGCGCGGCTTGCTGAGCACGATCGTCTCGAACAGCTCGTACTCGGCCGTCGGCTTCTGGTCGGCGCCCGGCGCGTGATAGTAGTTCACCGTGATCGTCGAGTGGCCGCCGTGCTCGCCCGGCTCGTAATCGAACACCGCGATCCCGTAGCCCGTGCCGGTGTCGCGCCGCGCCGACCAGATCGCGTCCTCCACGGCATCCGCGCCGCGGCGCACGAACGTGTTCGGCGCCGGGCCCGGCACCGGCCGGTTCGGCTTCGTGAACACGCGCGCCTGCGGCAGCCCGGTCGCCGGGTTCTCGCCGTACACGTCGAGCGGCGCGCTCGTGCCGCCGCCGCCGAGGATCATGTGGATCGTGCCGCGCGACGTGTCGAACTTGCCGTCGGCCGGGTCCGTCGTGACGACGGGGCGCGGCTGCAGCGTATCGACGACCTCGCCCGTCGCCGCGTCGACGCCCGCGCGATGATTGCACCCGCGCACCGGGAAGCTGCGCTCGTAGTCGTGATCGTGGCCGCACAGCACGAGGTCCACGCCGTAGCGGTCGAAAAGCGGCAGCCACGCTTCGCGAATGCCCTTGTCCGAGCCGTTGCCCGTCTTCGACGAACTGAGCGCGTCCTGATGCATCTGCACGACGATCCAGTCGATGTCGCGATCGTTCGACGCGCGGCGCAGCGTCTGCTCGAGCCAGCGCGTCTGCTCGCCGTGGCTGTAGCCGCGCACGTAGAGCGACGTGCCGGGGGCGATCGTCTCGTTGCCGGTGCTCGCCGCCGGCACGAGCGGGTTCGGCCCCGCGACGAACGCGGCCGCGTCCTGATAGACGACGTCGTCCGCGTCGAGCGACACGAACAGTACCGCGCCGACGCGAAAGCTGTACCAGCGGCCCGGAAAGCGCGTGCCGTTCTCGGGCAGCGTGTAGCGCGCGAGATACGAATCGAGGCCCTGCGCGCCGTTGTGGAACTCGATCTCGTGATTGCCGGGGCACGGCATCCACGGGCGGTTCGCGGCGGACGTCTGGTTGTTGTTGCCGAAGTCGCGCCACACGGCCGGCTGATGCGCGGGGTTCAGGTTCGCGTAGCAGAGATCGCCGTTCAGCAGGTGAAAGAGCGGCTGGAAGCGCTCGACCGCCTGCACCGCGAAGCGGCTCTGCGGCGACGACAGCACCCAGCCCGTGTTGGGCGTCGCGAGGTCGCCGTAGCTCGTCCAGCGAAACGCCGCGCGGCCGCGCGGCGCGGTCTCGAAGTGCGCGGCGAACGGTTGCGCCGCGTTGCCGTCGTTGTCGGCCGTGACCTCGTAGCGATAGCGCGCGCCCGGCTTCAGGCCGCGCAGCCGCGCGTGATACGTGAACACGACTTCGCCGTTCAGGCCGTCGGTGTACGTGCGCTGCACGCCGTGAGCGGTTCGCCACGCTTCGTTCGGCCCCGCGAAGCGCACGCGCGGGTTCGTCGCGGCCGCGAGCGAAGCCCACGACACGACGACTTCGTTCGCGTCGGCGTCGCCCCAGGTCAGATGAATCTGCTCGGGCGTGCCGTCGGGCGCGGCAGCGGCTGCGCGCGCCGCCGCGAGGCCGCTCGCGGCGGTCGCGAGCCCGGATACGCCGGCGAACTTGAGAAAGCCGCGGCGGGAGACGGCGCAAGGCTGCTCGGTCGGCGGCGCATCGGGGGCTGGCTTGTTCGACATGTTTCGTCCGGTTGTCGGTAGGTCTGCGGAAAGGAAACGACGCGAACGGCGTTCGCCGTGCGCGTCGGCGCCGACACCTTATGACGGGATGCGTGACGCGACGATGTCAGCGCAACGCGCGAAGCGCTCAGAGCGCGCGTCCGTCGAAATGCCGGACGCTCAGCGCGTCGAGATCGAGGCCGTCGACGCAGCGAAGGTTGACGGCCGCCATCGCGTTGCCTTCGGGTCCGTGCCTTCGGCGAACGGATGAATTCCGCAGGTCGGGCAGAACCGATGCCGGATCACGTGCTTGTTGAACAGATAGGTCGCCGCGTCCTCATCGGGCGTTTTCAGGCGGAATGCGTCGCGCGGCACGAACCACAGCAGCGAACCCTTGCGCACGCACATCGAGCAGTTGCACGCGCACGCCGCGTCGATCTCCCCTTCCACCTCGAACCTGACCTTGCCGCAATGGCAGCCACCGGTGTAAAGCATCGTCGCCTCCTTGGATCGGTTCCGGCGCGGCGGCGCGGCGGCGCCGCGCTCTGACGACCGGCCGGTGGCGTACGGTAACGCCCGGCCGGGCGAATCGCAACCGCCCGGGCGACGAGCCGCGAGCGACGGGCGACAAATCGCACCCGACCCGACTCGCGCGCCGCCGCGCTCACTATGTGCACAACGTCGCGATCGATACTACTTTCGCGCGACGCCGCTGTACGATTCACGCGTGATTCAAGCAGACAGCCCGCCGACGGTCTCGCAAAAGGCACAAGCCGTGCCGCGGCAGCCCACCGGTTCGGCCGCTGGCGCTGCGCGCAGCCCACCGAGATCCGAAGCAAATCGAAGATACAAGGAGACACCCGCCATGAAAATCACCCGCCTCGAAACCTTCATCGTGCCGCCTCGATGGCTGTTCCTGAAGATCGAGACCGACGCGGGCATCGTCGGCTGGGGCGAGCCGATCGTCGAAGGCCGCGCGCACACGGTCGAGGCGGCCGTGCACGAGCTCGCCGACTACCTCGTCGGCCAGGACCCGCTTCGCATCGAGGACCACTGGCAGGTGATGTACCGCGCGGGCTTCTACCGCGGCGGCCCGATCGCGATGAGCGCGATCGCGGGCATCGACCAGGCGCTCTGGGACATCAAGGGCAAGCATCACGGCGCGCCCGTCCATACCCTCCTCGGCGGCCCCGTGCGCGACCGGATCAAGGTGTATTCATGGATCGGCGGCGACCGGCCGAGCGACGTCGCGAACAACGCGCGCGCGGTCGTCGAGCGCGGCTTCCAGGCCGTGAAGATGAACGGCTCGGAGGAATTGCAGATCGTCGACACTTTCGACAAGGTCGACAAGGTGATCGCGAACGTCGCGGCGGTGCGCGACGCGGTGGGCCCTTACGTCGGCATCGGCGTCGATTTCCACGGCCGCGTGCACAAGCCGATGGCGAAAGTGCTCGCGAAGGAGCTCGATCCGTACAAGCTGATGTTCATCGAGGAGCCCGTGCTGTCGGAGAACGCCGAGGCGCTGCGCGACATCGCGAACCAAACGAGCACGCCGATCGCGCTCGGCGAACGGCTCTACTCGCGCTGGGACTTCAAGTACATCCTCGAAGGCGGCTACGTCGACATCGTGCAGCCCGATGCGTCGCACGCGGGCGGGATCACCGAGTGCCGCAAAATCGCGACGCTCGCGGAAAGCTACGACGTCGCGCTCGCGCTGCACTGCCCGCTCGGGCCGATCGCGCTCGCAGCGTGCCTGCAGCTCGATGCCGTCAGCTACAACGCGTTCATTCAGGAACAGAGCCTCGGCATCCACTACAACCAGGGCAGCGATCTGCTCGACTATCTCCGCAACCCCGAGGTGTTCCGCTACGCGGACGGCTTCGTCGCGATTCCGCAGGAGCCGGGGCTCGGCATCGACGTCGACGAGGAAAAAGTGCGGGAGATGGCGAAGACCGGGCACCGGTGGCGCAATCCGGTGTGGCGGCACGCGGACGGCAGCGTCGCCGAGTGGTGACGATGCGCGCGGCCGCGCGGGTAAGCGGCCGAGCCGCTGATCGGCTGATCGGCTGGGCAGCCGTGCGGCGAATCGGCCGATCAAGTCAGGTGTCGGCGGCCGGCCGCACGTCGCGCGGCCGATAGCGGATGCCCGCCCCGCGTTGCGACGATGAGCGCCGCTGCGATCGGCGCGCAGCCGGCCTCGACGTCCGCCTGTCGCCCCCGGCCTGTCGCCCCCCGGCATCCGGCCGGCATCCGCCGCCGCAACCCGTGCCGGGCCCGCCGCGCGCCGGCGGCACTCCGAGCCGCCGTCTCCGCACCGCCCGCGCTTCGGGCAAGCGTCGCGCGTCAGCCCGCCGCGATCGGCGCGGTAAACGACAGCACCGCCGCCGCGATGAACACGCCGATCATCGCGAGCGCCTCGAGATGCAGCACGTTGCGGAACGTGTGCGCATCCTCGGTCGACGCGGTGCGGCGCAGCCGCGGCAGCGCCGAGAAGCGGTTGAGCGCCGCGAGCACGAGCGCGAGCGTGACGAGCGCGAGCTTCAGCAGCAACACGCGCCCCCACGTGCTGCCGTCGAGCGCGACGAAATCGCCGCCCGTGCCGCGCAACGTGTTGAGCGCGCCCGTGACGACCACGAACGCAAGCGCCGCGATCGACGCGCCCGACAGCCGCTGCGCGATGCGGATCATCGCGCCGCGCGCGATCGACGAGCCGAGCGCCGGCAACACGGCCATCCCGCCCGCGATCACGAGCCCGCCCCAGGTGGCCGTCGCGGCGACGTGCACGGTTTGCACGCCGACCGCGGCCGAGAACGCGCCCGAATCGGCCGCATGTCCGAGCGAGGCCTTGCCCGCCGCGACGACGAGCGTCGCGAGCGCGAGCAGCGCGCCCGCGAGGGGGCCGCTCGGTCGCGCGAGCGCGACGGCGAACAGCAGCAGCGCGCCGCCGCACGCGACGGCCCACGCATGCCCGACGTGCGTTTGCTCGAGCACGAGCGGAATCGCGCCGAACGCGCCGCGCAGGCCCGCGCCGCTCATCGCCGCGGCCTGATAGACGAGCCAGCCAGCGTCGGCCAGGACGAGCACGGCCGCCGCGACGGCGAGCGAGCGCAGCGACTGGCGCCACGCGGGGTGCGACGGCGCGATCACACTCTTCGCGCCGTCGTTCGCGAGCCAAGCGCCGATGAGCGCGGACCCGACCGCGACCGCGAACGCGACATCGCCGAGCGCGGCGAGCGCCGCCTGGCCGAACCAGAGGCTGTCGAGCTTCATCGCGCACCGCCCGCGCCGCGCGCAGCGGATGCGGCCCCGACGCGCCGCGCGCGCAAGGCATGAAAGGATCGACCGTTGTTTTCAGGCAAACAGGAAAAAGAAGACTTCATCGACTCGCATGAAAGGATAGAAATCGGCGGCGGCGCATCGGTCAACCGCCCCGATGCCGCGCCCCCGGAAGTGTACGGGCTTCGCCGCCCGCTGCGCAGCTTGTCCGGCATTCGACGTGGTCCCGCGCGCCGTCCGCGCGTCATATTGTCGCAACCCGACCACGGCTTGGAACCGGGCCCTCCGCGTCAAATAGCCGCCATTACCCATCGATGATAGAATTCCGCGTCGCAGCAGCCCGGCTGCCTGCCCCTCGTTAGTTCTTGCCGTCATGCCGAGCCGATCGGAGCCCGGTCAGGTCCCCGACGAATAACAATGGAGTCCCGTGTGTCTTCTAGACGCCTTTTCCGTCCGCTGCTCGCCGTTCTGTTGATGGGCGCAGCGGGCCTGCTGAGCACTGCGCACGCGCAGAACAAGCCCACCGAGCCGGCCGCCGCGAAGGCGCCCCTGAAAGCGCCCGACACGATGGCGGAGCGCGTTCGCGGCTGTACGGCCTGTCACGGCACGCACGGGCAAGGCACCGACAACGATTACTTCCCGCGTCTGGCAGGCAAGCCGGCCGAGTACCTGTACAACCAGCTCGTGAACTTCCGCGACGGCCGCCGCAAGTACCCGCCGATGAACTATCTGCTCACGTACCTGAGCGACGATTACCTGCGCGAGATCGCCCAGCACTTCTCGGACGAGCGCCCGCCGTACCCGACGCCGACGACGACGACGGTGCCCGCCGCCGTCGTCGAACGCGGCAAGCAGCTCGCGCTGCACGGCGATCCGGCGCGCAAGCTGCCCGCGTGCGTCGCGTGCCACGGCACCGCGCTCACCGGCATGCAGCCCGCGATTCCCGGCCTCGTCGGCCTGCACAGCGACTATCTGAGCGCGCAGATCGGCGCGTGGCGTTCGGGCACGCGTCATGCGAAGGCGCCCGACTGCATGCACGAGGTCGCGAGCAAGCTGTCCGACGAGGACGTGACCGCCGTCACCGCGTGGCTCGCCGCGCAGCCGGCGCCCGCCAACCCCGTGCCGGCCCCGGCCCGTTCGATGAAGACTCCGCTCGCCTGCGGCAGCGAACCGCAATAAGGCAAGGGAGACAGACACAATGAAACGCAAGTCCCTGTTTGCACTCTCGGCTGTCGCGATCGTCGCGGCAGCGGCCCTCGTGCCCGTCCTGTGGCCGGGCAACGACACGCTGCACGGCAACGCCGCCGTCGCCGCGACGCCCGCCGACCAGGCAGCGCTCGTCAAGAAGGGCGAATACCTCGCGCGCGTCGGCGACTGTATCGCGTGCCACACCGTGCGCGGCGGCAAGCCGTTCGCGGGCGGCCTGCCGATGGCGACGCCGTTCGGCACGATGTACACGCCGAACATCACGCCGGACGATCAGGCCGGCATCGGCAAGTGGACGTCGGACGACTTCTACCGCGCGATGCACACGGGCCGATCGAAGGACGGCAGCCTGCTCTACCCGGGCTTCCCGTTCGCGAGCTACACGAAGGTCACGCGTGCGGATTCGGACGCGATCTACGCGTACCTGCGCTCGGTCGCCCCGGTCAGCACGCCGAGCCGCCCGCACGAGCTGCGCTTCCCGTTCAACAACCGCAACCTGCTGATCGGCTGGCGCACGCTGTTCTTCAAGGAAGGCGAGTACAAGCCGGACCCGACGAAGTCGGTCGAATGGAACCGCGGCGCGTACCTCGTCGAAGGCCTTGGCCATTGCTCGATGTGCCACACGTCGATCAACATGATGGGCGGCCCGGTGAGCTCGGCGGCCTTCGCGGGCGGCCTGATCCCGCTGCAGAACTGGTATGCGCCGTCGCTCACGAACGACAAGGAGCTCGGCTTGGGCGACTGGCACGTGCAGGAGCTCTCCGACCTGCTGCAGGCCGGCGTATCGCACAAGGGCGCGGTGTTCGGCCCGATGGCGGACGTCGTCCACAACAGCCTGCAGTACATGACAGACGAGGATACGCGCGCGATGTCGACTTACCTGAAGTCGATCCCGCAGAAGGCCGAAGCGCCGAAGAACATGCAGTACGAACCGTCGCCGCAGTTCGGCAACGCGCTCCTCGGGCAGGGCCAGAAGATCTACAAGGACAACTGCGCGACCTGTCACGGCGCGCAGGGCGAAGGCAAGCCGACCGCTTACCCGCCGCTCGCGCAGAACCGTTCGATCATGATGGAATCGGCCGTCAATCCGATCCGCATGGTGCTCAACGGCGGCTATCCGCCGAGCACGTTCAAGAATCCGCGTCCGTATGGGATGCCGCCGTTCGCGCAGTCGCTGTCGAACCAGGAAGTCGCGGCGGTCGTCACGTACATCCGGATGTCGTGGGGCAACAACGGTTCGCCGGTTTCACCGCAACAGGTGAGCGACCTGCGTTCCGCACCGCTCGACTAAGTATCGGGTGACGCTAACGGGGCGCGGCTGCGGGGAACCGCGGCCGCGCCCCTTTTGTTTTTCCGGTGACGTCCGTTTTTCGCACGGGCCGCGAGGACGCCGCCTTACCAATAATCAAGAGTATTTATGTCTTTCGCATCTCTCGGTCTCGCCGAACCGCTCGTGCGGGCCGTCAACGAGCTGGGCTATACGCAGCCCACGCCAATCCAGGCTCAGGCCATTCCCGCCGTACTGGGCGGCGGCGATCTTCTCGCCGGCGCGCAGACGGGCACCGGCAAGACCGCCGGCTTCACGCTGCCGATCCTGCAACGCCTGCACGCGTTCTACGCGGAAAACCGCGGCGCGCGCCGCGCGGTGCGCGCGCTCATCCTCACGCCGACGCGCGAGCTCGCCGCGCAAGTCGAGGAAAGCGTGCGCGCGTACAGCAAGTACGTGAAGCTGCGCTCGACCGTGATGTTCGGCGGCGTCAGCATCAATCCGCAGATCGACGCGTTGAAGCGCGGCGTCGACATCGTCGTCGCGACGCCGGGGCGCCTGCTCGATCACATGCAGCAGAAGACGATCGACGTATCGAGCCTCGACATCCTCGTGCTCGACGAAGCCGACCGGATGCTCGACATGGGCTTCATCCACGACATCAAGCGCGTGCTCGCGAAGCTGCCGGCGAAGCGCCAGAACCTGCTGTTCTCGGCCACCTTCTCCGACGAGATCAAGTCGCTCGCGGACAGCCTGCTCGATTCGCCCGCGCTGATCGAGGTCGCGCGCCGCAACACGACGGCCGAGACGATCGCGCAGAAGATCCACCCGGTCGATCGCGATCGCAAGCGCGAACTGCTCACGCATCTGATCCGCGAGCACAACTGGTTCCAGGTGCTCGTGTTCACGCGCACGAAGCACGGCGCGAACCGGCTGGCCGAGCAACTGACGAAGGACGGCATCAGCGCGATGGCGATCCACGGCAACAAGAGCCAGTCGGCGCGCACGCGCGCGCTGTCCGAGTTCAAGAACTGCACGCTGCAGGTGCTCGTCGCGACCGACATCGCCGCGCGCGGGATCGATATCGATCAATTGCCGCACGTCGTGAACTTCGATCTGCCGAACGTCCCCGAGGACTACGTGCACCGAATCGGCCGCACCGGCCGCGCGGGCGCGAACGGCGAGGCGGTGTCGCTCGTGTGCGTCGACGAAAAGCAGTTGCTGCGCGACATCGAACGGCTCATCAAGCGCGAGATTTCGCAGGAAGTGATCCCGGGCTTCGAGCCGGACCCGAACGCGAAGCCGGAGCCGATCCAGCGGCGCGGGCAGCGCGGCGGTAACGGCGGCGGCGCTAACGGCGGTAACGGCGGCGGTAGCGCAGGAAACGCCGGCCGCGGCAATCGCGCACCGCGCGCGGCGAGCCAGCCGCAGGCGCAGCAGGGTCAGCCCGCCGCGCGGCGAGACGGCGGCACGCAGGCAAAGGCCGCCAAGCCGCAGGCACGCGGCGGCGGACGGCCGGCGGGCAATGGCGCTTCGAACGGCGGCGGCGCGCATGCGAACCGCAACCGTTCGTCGCGCAGCGGCCAGCGCGGCCGCTGAGCGTCATCGCGCGTGGCGGGCCGCGCATCGAAGCGCTCCCGTCTCGTCGGGCTCACCCGATGCGTGCGCGCCCCTGCGTTCGGCGCGCGCACCGCGCGCGTGATTCAGCGCCTGAGCTGCGCGATCTGGCGCGCCCAGCGCGCGAGCACGGCAGGCGCATCGGCTTCGGCGAGCTCGAACACGATGCCGGCCGTCAGGCGCGCGTAACCGACCCGCTGCGCTTCACCGTCGACAAGCGTGGCCGTAAAGCGCGCGAGCCCGTCGTCGGTCGAATCGGACGAATCGACGTGCAGGCGCGCCTGATGGAATGCGTCGTCCGCGACGAACGCGAGCGTCGCATCGGGATGCACGGCGAGCGCGCGCGCGGCGCGAGACTGCGGCCATAGCGAAAAGCGCAGCGACCTCGAATCTGGCGCATACAGTTCGCCCGCGCTCAGCAGCGTCGTGCGCGGTTGCGGCGGCTCGACGCCGCGATCGACAACGACGAGCGACGCGGTGAAGCCCGCCTTGCGCGCGAGATCGTCACCGTCGAACAGCGCGAGCGCGGCGCGCGGCCACGCGTCGTACGTCGTCCGTTCGAGGGAGCGGCGGTCCGGATGGGTCACGGTGTTCTCTCCTGCTGCGCGTCGCGTCGAGCGAAACCCGCAGCATACCGCGCCCCGCGCCGCCGGCGTTCAGCGGAAGAACACGTGCTGCGTGAGCTTCGTCAACGGATAGTGAACGCCCGGCTGGATCTTCGCGGGCAAGTCGAGCGGCTTGAGCAGCATCTTCACGCACATGTCGGCGGAAAGATTGCGCCGCACGAGCGCGTTCACGCGCGCGGTGCGCTCGCGGCAATACGCGGAATCGCCCGCGCGGTCCGGATAGCGAATCGCGAACACGTGCCGCAGCGCGATCTCCGAATCCTCGTTCCTGATCTCGAGCACGCGCCGCATCAGCGCGCCCAGCACCGCGAGCCGGCCATTGCCCTCGACCTTGTTGTACTTCTTGAAGTAGCGGAAGAAGTGCTTGTAGTGCCGAACTTCGTCGGTGCGGATATTGTCGGTGATTTCCTTGAGCACGGGTTCGTCCGAGCACTCGTTGATCGCGCGATAGAGCGTCGCAGTGCCCGTCTCGACGACGCAGCGCGCGACCATCTCGAGCGCGCGCGTCTTCTCGAACGCTTCGAGCGAACAGGTTTTCGAATACTCGTCGAAGAAATCCGCGAATGCGAGATCCCAGTCGAACTCGGGCCACACGTGCGCGATATACGCCTTCAGCGCGCGGCCGTGCTGCAGTTCCTCGTGCTCCCATTCGGTGTTGAGCCACGCAGACACTTCGGGATCGTCGTCGAAGAATTGACTCAGATTGCTCGTGTAAAGATCGGAACCGCTCTCGATGAACGACGCCGCGCACAGCAGCAGCAACAGATCCTCGTTGGCCGCGGCGCGCTGGCGGTCGATGCGCGTCAGGTCGATGTCTTCGATGCGCCAGGGCATCTCGTGCGTGGTATCGGAATCAGCCAGCATGTTTCGCGCTCCCAAACGCTGCACGCATCCGGACGGATCGCACAGCGCACCAGGCTCGCGATCCCGCCGCATGCGGCGCGTTGAAATCGGTTATTCGACATGTCCGGCCATCTTAGCCGGACTTTTTCGATCGTGCTTCGAAACACTGACCTTAATCGGCAATCGCAGTTCCACGGCAATCATCACGCAATATTAGACGCGTAATTCGAAAAGGCGAACATCATCGAAAGCCACTTTTGAAATGCCTTTCGATATCGTTTCGCCCGCAACGAAACGCGCGCGCATTCCATGCGCGCCGGCGCACGTCAAAAACCCGCCGCGAGGCCGTCGCGCCGGCTGTCGCTCGCCGCGACATACCCGCGGTCGGGCTCGTCGCGATCGAGCCGCCAGATGAACTGGCCGGAGCCGAAATCCATGTAGGGATCGTCGATCGCCTGGATCGTATGGCCGCGCGCGGCAAGCGCATCGACGACGGACGCCCCGAGTGCCGCCTCGACGTCGAGCGTGAACGACCGGCTCACCTTCCAGCGCGGCGCATCGCACGCGGCCTGCGGCTGCTGGCCGTAGCCGAGCATCCGCACGATCGTCTGCAGATGGCCTTGCGGCTGCATGTCGCCGCCCATCACGCCGAAGCTCATCACCGCGTGCCGCGCGCCGCCTGCCTGCTGCGTGACGAACGCCGGGATGATCGTGTGGAACGGCCGCTTGCCGCCCTCGACGACGTTCGGCGACGTCGGGTCCATCGAGAACCCGCAGCCGCGGTTCTGCAGCGCGATCCCCATGCCCGGCACGACGAGGCCCGAGCCGAAGCCCATGTAGTTCGACTGGATGAAGCTCACCATCATGCCGCGCTCGTCAGCCGCCGACAGGTAGATCGTGCCGCCCGCGCGCGGCATGCCGAACGAGAAATGCGTCGCGCGCGTGACGTCGATCAACTTCGCGCGCGCGTCGAGGTACGCGTCGTCGAGCATCTGTGCCGGCGTGAGCGCCATCGCGCGAGGATCGGCGACGTAGCGATAGACGTCGGCGAACGCAAGCTTCATCGCCTCGATCTGCACGTGCTGCGCCTCCGCCGAATCGAGCGGCAGGTCGTCGAGACCGAAGCGCTCGACGATGCCGAGCGCGATCAGCGCGGCGATCCCCTGCCCGTTCGGCGGAATCTCGTGCACCGTGTAGCCGCGAAAGTCCTTGCCGATCGGCTCGACCCACTCGGGGCGATACGCGCGCAGGTCGTCGGCCGTCAACGCGCCGCCGCCGTCGCGGAAGAACCCGGCGATCGACTCGGCGATGCTGCCTTCGTAGAACGCGCGCGCGCCTTCGGCGGCGATCGTGCGCAGCGTCTTCGCGTGGCCCGGCAGCCGAACCAGTTCGCTCACCTCGGGCGCGCGGCCGCGCGGCATGAAGGTTTCCGCGAAACCCGGCTGGCCGTTCAGCTCGGGCACGGCGGCCGCCCACTTGTGCGCGACGACGGCGGCCACCGCATGCCCGCGCTCCGCGAGCTCGATCGCCGGCTCGAGCAGATCGGCGAACGGCAGCGATCCGAACTTCGCGTGCAGCGCCTCCCAGCCGGCGATCACGCCGGGCACCGTCACCGTGTCCCAGCCGCGCGTCGGCTGTCGCGCGAGGCCGTTGCCCGCGTCGCCGTGCCGGCGGCGGAAGTAGTCGACGCTCCATGCGGCGGGCGCGACGCCCGACGCGTTCAGGCCGTGCAGCTTCGCGCCGTCCCAGACGAGCGCGAACGCATCGCCGCCGAGGCCGCACGACACCGGCTCGACCACGGTGATCGCGGCCGCCGCGGCGATCGCCGCATCAACCGCATTGCCGCCCTTCCACAGCATCCTGAGCCCCGCCTGCGCGGCGAGCGGATGCGACGTCGACACGACGTTGCGCGCGAATACCGGCACGCGCGTCGTCAGATACGGATTGCGCCACGAGAACGGCACGCCGGAGATGTTCGAATGAAGAGTCATCGCAGGGACATGGTAAACAGGATCGAAACAGACATTCCAACGCGATTGCGCCCCCCCGGCAAATTCATTTGTCACATGAATCGATGCATGAACGACATGAATCGAGTCTAGCCCGAGATCGGCGCGCGTGCGCGGCGACGCGCGCCGCGTGCCGGGCGACTCCGCGCGAACAGCCCTTACAATGCGGATTTGCCGCCCCCGTTTCCCGTCCCACCGAGCCGAATCGACACCCGCGAACATGACACGAGACCCCCGCCTCACCCTCAATGCGCGTCAACAGGAATTGCTCGAATGGGTGCAGCGAGACGGCTTCGTCACTGTCGACGATCTCGCCGCCCATTTCAACGTAACGCCGCAGACGATCCGCCGCGACGTCAACTGGCTCGCCGACCTGAACCTGCTGCGCCGCTACCACGGCGGCGCGAGCCTGCCGACGAGCTCGGAGAACGTGTCGTACACCGCGCGCCAGCGGATGTTCCACGACGAAAAGCGCCGGATCGCGGCGCTCGCCGCGTCGCACATCCCCGATCAGGCGTCCCTGTTCATCAATCTCGGCACGACGACCGAAGAAGTCGCGCGCGCGCTGAACCGGCATCGCGGCCTGCGCGTGATCACGAACAACCTGAACGTCGCGAGCATGATGAGCGGCTATCCGGAATGCGAGGTGCTGATCACGGGCGGCATCGTGCGGCCTTGGGACAAGGGCATCGTCGGCGAGCTCGCGATCGACTTCATCCGCCAGTTCAGGGTCGACTACGCGATCATCGGCACGTCGTCGATCGAGAGCGACGGCACGCTGCGCGATTTCGACACGCGCGAGGTGCGCGTCGCCGAGGCGATCATCCAGCACGCGCGAACCGTCTATCTCGTCACCGACCATTCGAAGTTCGGCCGCCCGGCGCTCGTGCGGCAGGGGCATCTGAACCAGATCCACGCGCTCTTCACCGACAAGCCGCTGCCCGACGAGATGGCCGAAACGATCGCGCAGGCGGGCACACAGGTCTACGTCGCCGACTGAGCGGCCCGTGCGTGCTCGGCGTCGCGCGATGCTGCGTCGCACCCAGAACTTCAAGTGAAATCAAGGAATTGCCGCACCGGCGCAACCGCCTGACGATTTCCTTGATGTCAATCAGAAAATTATCGGGGTGCGATTTGTAGATGCCGGCGGGCTTGACTACACTCCAAATCCCCGGCGCGGTTGCGCGCGCTTCGTGCAACCGGGGCGACGCCAATAACGCCAAGGCCGGGACAGCGGCTTTTCCCCCCACGCCTTCCCTTGCTGGGTCACTCGACCGGACATTTGCGCCCGGGACAGTACGGTTGTCATGGAGAGAACGATGCTAAGTCCGCATGAATTCGCCACGCTGCTGCTTGTGAAGGATGCGCCCGATCAAGCCGACATGGACCGCGACGAACTCGACGCGTTGCTCGAGCGACAGCTCGTGAAGCTGGAAGCGCTCGGCTCCGGCAGGAAATACTGCGTCACCGAAATCGGCGACGCAGCCTTGCGATCAATCAAGCTCCGCTATTCGTGATGTGCCGGCGCGACGGGCGCGGCCAGTGCCAGGCAGCGCCCGTTCCGCCCACGCTTCTCCCGCCTTTCAACCGCCGCGCAGCGACGGGTCCACTGCCGCCCGCCAACTGAGCGCCCGTGCGCGCGCGTCGTTGAGATAGCTCACCCAGCGGCCACGCTCGGCCGGGTCGGTGCTCGTCCCGAGCGCCGCGCGATGTTGCGCGAGTTCGTTTTCGAACGCGCAGAAGCGCGCATCGGTCAGCTTGCCGTGGCGCTTCGCGACCCACGCATCGAACACCGCCGAATAGACGGCCTGCGCGTCCTCGCCGTAATCGCGCACGTCGCCGCAACTGCGCTGCAGGTCCGCGAACGAAGGCCCGCCCCAACCGCCGAACATCGCCGGCCCGCCCGCACATCCGGCCAGCAGCGCGAGCGCGCCGGCCGCGATCATCGTACGCATCTGCATCCCCTCGCTCGTTGGTCAGCCGCCAGTATCGTCCGGGAACGTGCGGCGCGCCACCCGACCCTCAAAAGCGAACTTTACTTTTTCGATTATGTTCGTTAAATTTCGAATGCGAACATTTCAGGTTCGCTCATTTTCTGTTATACGAACGTTAGGATCAGCGGGTGACTCAACAGAATCGTTACGATCTGCTCGTCGTCGGCGGCGGGATCAACGGCGCGGGCATCGCGCGCGACGCGGCCGGCCGGGGCCTGTCGGTGCTCCTTTGCGAACAGGACGACCTCGCGTCGCACACCTCCTCTTCGAGCACGAAGCTGATCCACGGCGGTCTGCGCTACCTCGAATACAAGGAATTCGGGCTCGTGCGCAAGGCATTGCAGGAGCGCGAGACGCTCCTGCGCGCGGCGCCGCACATCATCTGGCCGCTGCGCTTCGTGATGCCGCACATGCCGAACCTGCGCCCCGCGTGGCTCATCCGGATCGGCCTCTTCCTGTACGACCATCTCGCGAAGCGCGAGCTGCTGCCCGGCTCGCGCGGCATCGACATGCGCCGCCACCCGGCGGGCGCGCCGCTCGTCGATTCGATCAAGCGCGGCTTCGTCTACTCGGACGGCTGGGTCGACGACGCGCGGCTCGTCGTGCTGAACGCGCTCGACGCGCAGGAGCGCGGCGCGCGCATCCTCACGCGCACGAAGCTCGTGTCGGCCGAGCGCCGCGACGGGCAATGGCATGCGCGGCTGCAACGCGCCGACGGCTCGACGCTCGACGTGTGCGCCCGCGCGGTCGCGAACGCGGCGGGCCCGTGGGTCGGCGACGTGCTGCACGGCGCGCTCGGCCGCGGCGCACAGCACAGCGTGCGGCTCGTGAAGGGCAGCCACATCGTCACGCGGCGCCTGTTCGATCACGACCACGCATACATCTTCCAGAATCCGGACAAGCGGATCATCTTCGCGATTCCATACGAACGCGACTTCACGCTGATCGGCACGACCGACGTCGAATATCGCGACGATCCGTCGCGCGTCGCGATCGACCGCGACGAAACGCGCTACCTGTGCGAGTCGATCAATCGCTATTTCAAGCGTAAGATCTCGCCCGCCGACGTGTGCTGGACCTATTCCGGCGTGCGCCCGCTCCTCGAGGACGAGAACGCGGACAACCCATCCGCCGTCACGCGCGACTATCGCCTCGAGCTCGACGGCGGCGACGGCGCGCCGCTCTTGTCGGTGTTCGGCGGCAAGATCACGACGTTTCGCAAGCTCGCCGAAGAGGCGACCGACATGCTGGGCGGCGCGCTCGGCGCGTCGCGCGGCGCATGGACGGCGGGCGTGCCCCTGCCCGGCGGCGACATCGCCGATGCGCGTTTCGCGCCGTTCGCCGAAGCGTTCGCGAAACGTCACCCGTGGCTGCCCGCCGCGCTCGCGCGCCGCTATGCGCGCGCGTACGGCACGCGCGCCGAGCGCGTGATCGGCGGTGCGAAGTCGCTCGCCGAGCTCGGCGCCGAACTCGCGCCCGGCCTCTACGAAGCGGAATTGCGTTATCTGCGCGACGCCGAATGGGCGAGCTGCGCGGACGACGTACTGTGGCGGCGCTCGAAGCTCGGCCTGCATGTCGCGCCGGGCACGCTCGACGCCGTGACGGCCGCGCTCGACGCCTGGTTCGGCGCCGCGCGCGAGGCGGCGAGCGCCGCACACTGACCGGCGCGCACGACGCCGGCAACGACGAACGACGACAGGGAAACATCAGGAATGCGCCGCGCCCGCGGCGCCAATCACAACTACGTACGGATGGAGATGAGACAGATGCAGGATCAATACATCCTCGCGCTCGACCAGGGCACGACCAGCTCCCGCGCCATGCTGTTCGATCGACAAGGCAACATCGTGTCGATCGCGCAGAAGGAATTCGAGCAAATTTATCCGCGGCCGGGCTGGGTCGAGCACGATCCGCAGGAGATCTGGTCGACGCAGGCGGGCGTCGCGGCCGAGGCCGTCACGCGCGTCGGCCTGAACGGCACGTCGATCGCCGCGATCGGCATCACGAACCAGCGCGAGACGACGATCGTCTGGGATCGCGAGACGGGCCATCCAATCTACAACGCAATCGTCTGGCAGGATCGCCGCACCGCCGATTTCTGCGACCAGTTGAAAGCGCAGGGCCTGAGCGAGAAGGTGCGCGCGAAGACGGGGCTGCCGATCGATTCGTACTTCTCG
This sequence comes from Burkholderia thailandensis E264, assembly GCF_000012365.1. Lineage (NCBI taxonomy): Bacteria > Pseudomonadati > Pseudomonadota > Betaproteobacteria > Burkholderiales > Burkholderiaceae > Burkholderia > Burkholderia thailandensis. Next base: position 683,472 of record NC_007651.1, on the reverse strand, counting down.
GCCACCAAGATCCGCTGGATTCTCGACAACGTCGAAGGCGCGCGCGAGAAGGCGCGCCAGGGCAAGCTCGCGTTCGGCACGGTCGACAGCTGGCTCGTCTGGAACTTCACGAAGCACGAGCTGCACGTGACCGACGTGACGAACGCGTCGCGCACGATGCTCTTCAACATCCACACGCTCGACTGGGACGACGAACTGCTCGACGCGCTCGAGATCCCGCGCAGCATGCTGCCGCAAGTGCGCGCGTCGTCGGAGATCTACGGGCCGACGAAGACCACCGTGTTCGCCTCGAAGATTCCGCTCGCCGGCATCGCGGGCGACCAGCAGGCCGCCCTCTTCGGCCAGATGTGCACGAGCTCCGGCATGGTGAAGAACACCTACGGCACCGGCTGCTTCCTGATGATGAACACCGGCGAGACGCCGATCGAATCACAGAACAACCTCGTCACGACGATCGCATGGCAGGTCGACGGCAAGGTCAACTACGCGCTCGAAGGCAGCATCTTCATCGCGGGCGCGGTCGTGCAATGGCTGCGCGACGGGCTCGGGATCATCAAGAGCGCGTCGGAAATCGAAGCGCTCGCGGCGGGCGTGCCTCACACGGACGGCGTCTATCTCGTGCCCGCGTTCGCCGGCCTCGGCGCGCCGCACTGGAACGCGCGCGCGCGCGGATCGCTCTTCGGCGTCACGCGCGGCACGACGTCCGCGCACCTCGCGCGCGCGGCGCTCGATTCGATCGCGTATCAGTCGCTCGACGTGCTGAAGGCGATGGAAGCCGACTCGGGCATCCGGATCGGCGAGCTGCGCGTGGACGGCGGCGCAAGCGCGAACAATCTGCTGATGCAGTTCCAGGCGGATCTGCTCGGCGTCGACGCGGTGCGCCCGCGCGTCACCGAGACGACTGCGCTCGGCGCCGCGTATCTCGCGGGCCTTGCGATCGGCTACTGGAAGAACGTCGACGAGCTGCACAGCCAATGGCAGCTCGAGCGCCGCTTCGCGCCGTCGATGCAGCGCGAGCAGGTGAGCTCGTGCCTCTGCGGCTGGCAGCGCGCGGTGCGCGCGGCGAAGGCATGGGCAGACGACACGCAGTAAGCCCGTTCGTTCGGCATCCGTATCGATCTCATTTCAACGACACCATTCACAACAATCAGGCGGGCCGCGCGACGCAAGCCGCGAGCCCGCCATACCGGTAGAGAGACAACATCATGTCACCATACATCGCGGAGTTCATCGGCACGGCCCTCCTCGTGCTGCTCGGCAACGGCGCCGTCGCGAACGTCCTGCTCGCGAAGACCAAAGGCAAAGGCGCGGACCTCATCGTCATCGTGATGGGTTGGGCGATGGCGGTATTCGTCGCGGTCTACGTGACCGCATCGTTCTCCGGCGCGCACCTGAATCCGATCGTCACGATCAGCCTCGCGCTCGCCGGCAAGTTCGCCTGGGCGAAGGTGGGCGGCTACATCGCGGCGCAGATGCTGGGCGGCATGGCGGGCGCGCTCCTCGTGTGGCTTGCATATCGCCAGCACTTCGCGAAGGAAACCGATCCCGACCTGAAGCTCGCCGTGTTCTGCACGGCGCCCGCGATCCGCAGCGTCACGCACAACGTGCTGACGGAGGCGATCTGCACGTTCGTGCTGATCCTCGGCGTGCTGTATCTCGCGTCGCCGCAAGTCGGTCTCGGCGCGCTCGACGCGCTGCCCGTCGGCCTGCTCGTGCTCGGCATCGGCATCTCGCTCGGCGGCCCGACGGGCTACGCGATGAGCCCCGCGCGCGACCTGTCGCCGCGCATCATGCACGCGCTGCTGCCGATTCCCGGCAAGCGCGACAGCGACTGGCGCTACGCATGGGTGCCGGTGCTCGGGCCGCTCGTCGGCGGCGTGCTCGCGGCGAACCTGTACCTGTATCTGCATACGGCGCACTGAACACCGCGCGTCGAATCGCCGGCCGCACGCGGGCGGCGCTCTTCCCCCCCCTCTGCCGGCAGCGCACGAGGGGGGGTCGTTTTCGGCGCGCGTGCCGGCACGCCCATCGGACCCGTCGCGTCAATGCGCGTCGCCATCGCATCGCCGCGCTTCGACAAGGCGGCGATGCGCGGCCCGGCGCTTCGCGAGCGCAGACGCTCGCTCGGCGCGCGCCATGCGGCGTTCGCTTTCCGCGCGGAAATCACGCGCCGCGTCGCGCCAGTCGGCGTGAGCCCGCCGATGCGCCCGACCGTTCATTCGCATCGGCACGCGCACGGGATTCGCCCGCACCCCGCCACGCGACGCTGAGGCGGATGCGCGGCGCCGCGCCCGCCGCCGACAAAGCACGTATCATGGCGCTTCGTCGCCCCACCCTTTTTGTTGTCCTTATGCTCGACCACCTCATTTGCGACTGCGACGGCGTGCTCGTCGACAGCGAAGTGATCGCCGATCGCGTGCTGTTCGACACGCTGTCGGCCGCGTTCCCCGCAATCGATTTCACGGCAGACGCGAAAGCCGCGTTCGGCCAGCAAACGTCGCGCTTCCTCGCGGATCTCGAAGCGCGCCACGGCATCGCGATGCCGGAGGACTTCCTCGATACGATCGAGCACAACATCGAGACCGGGCTCGCGCAATGGCTCGCGCCGATCGCGGGCGTACGCGACGCACTGACGAAGATCGCCCTGCCCGCGGCCGTCGTGTCGAACAGCCGGCTCGCGCGCGTGCGCAACTCGCTCAAGCGCGCGGCGCTCACCGACGTATTCGGCGAGCGCGTGTTCAGCGCCGAACAGGTTGCACGGCCGAAGCCTTATCCGGACGTGTATCTGCACGCGGCGCGAACGCTTGGCGTCGAGCCGGCGCGCTGCATCGTCGTCGAAGACAGCGTATCGGGGCTGAACGCCGCGCGCGCGGCCGGCATGAAGACGATCGCGTTCGTCGGCGCGAGCCACATTCCCGGCGGCTATGAAGATGCGCTGCGCAAGATGGGCATCATGCGCATCATGCGCTCGATGGACGAGTTGCCCGCGCTCGTCAGCGCGGGCATGCGCGGCGAATTCGGCGACGTGCAGTCGTAGCCGGGCAAAGCCGCGTCGCGTGCGGCGCCGCTTGCACGCAGCACGCGGTCGCCCGGCGAACCGGAGTCGGTCAGGCGACGCCCTCGCAGCACGCGTCGCGCTCGCGCAACGACGCGAGCCGTTCGCGGAATTCGACGAGCTCCGCGATCGTCAGCATCGGCAGCCCGTGCTGCGCGGCGAAACGCTCGACGTCCGCGCCGCGCGTCATCGTGCCGTCCGGATTCATCAGCTCGCACAGCACGCCCGCGGGCTTCAGCCCGGCGAGGATCGCGAGATCGACGGTGCCCTCGGTATGGCCGCGCCGCGCGAGCACTCCGCCCGGCGCCGCGCGCAGCGGAAACACGTGGCCGGGGCGCACGATGTCGTGCGGCTGTGCGTCGTCGGCGATCGCCGCGCGAATCGTCGTCACGCGATCGGCGGCGGACACGCCCGTCGTCACGCCGGCGCGCGCCTCGATCGATACCGTGAACGCGGTGCCGTTCTTGCTCTCGTTCAATTGCGCCATCGGCGGCAGCGCGAGCGCGCGCACCTTTTCGTCCGTCAGGCACAGGCAGACGATGCCGCTGCACTCGCGGATCAGGAGCGCCATCGTCTCGTCGGTGAGCCGTTCGGCGGCAACGATCAGATCGGCTTCGTTCTCGCGGTCGTGGTCGTCCTGCAGCACGACCGCGCGCCCTTCGCGCAGCGCGGCGAGCGCGGCGGCGATGCGCGGCGGCACCGGTTCGACATCGAGCAATGGAAGATCGGAGAAAGCGTCGGCGGGCGCCGACTTCGAAGGCAACGGAAACGACATGATGTGAAACGCTCCTCGCGGAAAGAATGGGGCGAAAAACGTTTCAGGGCATAGCAAACAGACAGCGCGACGCCGCTTCCGCGCCGCGCGGACGACGCCGCGCGCCGCGGGCGAGACGGGGCGCACATGACCATCTGCACATCTTCTCTCATCCGGACTATGACCGTCGGCTCTGGCATCGGACCAGATCTGCTGACCCCGCGCATCGCGCGGGCGCTCGCGGGCTCGCCGGCAACATGCCGGCCTACCGCCGGTGGGGAATTTCGCCCCGCCCTGAAGACGCACTGATTGCCGGACAAACCGGCCGCTGAAGCATACAACAGCCGATCAATCGCCGCAGCGGGAACGCGACAAGACCCTACTGACGAATCCGTCTAAACCGCGCGGGGTGCGCGGCGAAATGCGGCGTCAAGCCGGCACGTGCCAGCGCGGCGGCACTTCGGCGTTCACCGTCACGCGAAACGCGCGCGCCTCGGTATCGCCCGGATTGCGCAGCGTGTACGGCTGATCGGCGTCGAACACGATCGCATCGCCCGTCGCGAGCAACTGGCGGCGATCGTGGATGCTGACTTCGAGCGTGCCTTCGCTGACGACGAGATTCACGCTCGTGCCGGGCGCGCGCGGCGCGCCCGGCTCGGTGTGCAGCGGCGCGATCCGCAACTCGTGGAACTCGGCGACCGCGGGCTCGCCTTCCGGATACAGCGCGCGCGCGGAAAAGCGTCCGTTCGAGCTGACGACGCGCACCGCGCGCTCGGCGCTCAAGTGCTCGAAGCCGTTGACCGCGTGACGGCGCAGGAACGCGGCAACCGACACCTTCAGCGCGGCCGCGACCTTGCAAAGCACCTTGATCGACGGCACGCTGCGCGCCGATTCGATCTGCGCGAGCATCGCGCGCGACACGCCGGAGAGCCGCGCGAGCGCATCGAGCGACAGCTGGCGTTCCGCGCGCAGCCGCGCGAGATTCACGCCGACGAGCCGCTCGAGCGCATCGAGCGACATATCGGCGTCGGCCGCCGCAGCGGCATCCTGTGAAGACACATCGCGCACGAGCGCCAACGGTGAATGCATGACGTTGCCTCCAGGGCCCGAGCGAGCCCAGCGGTTTCAGATGAGACAAAGACTAACATCCGCCACGGTGCCATCAAACAAAGTTATCTTCACACTGTTATCAGGATCGCAGAGGACAGCGTTTTGCGATGCGTCATTGCGCCGCTGCAGCCGCCCCCGGTGAGACGCGCGTATCGAGCCGTGCGGCGAGCACCGTGACCGCCAACGCGGCGAGCGTGACGACGGCCGCCACCCAAGGCAGTGCGTCGAGCGGCGCCCCGTGCGACAGCGCGACGCCGCCCAGCCACGCGCCGCCCGCATTGCCGACGTTGAACGCGCCGATGTTCAGCGTCGACGCGAGATTCGGCGCGTGCGCGGCCTTCTCGACGACACGCGACTGTAGCGGAGGAACCGTCGCAAAAGCAGCGATTCCCCACACGAACACAGTGATGGCCGCCGCGGCGGGCAGATGGCTCGTCTTCGCGAACACCGCCATCACGGCGATCAGGGCGACGAGAATCGCGAGCAGCGACGGCATCAGCGCACGATCCGCGAGACGGCCGCCGATCGCGTTGCCGATCGTGAGCCCGACGCCGAACAGCACGAGCACGAGCGACACCGCGTGCGGCGAGAAGCCCGTCACGTCCTCGAGGATCGGCGCGATGTACGTGAACACGACGAACACGCCGCCGAAGCCGAGCACCGTCATCGCGAGCGCGAGCCACACCTGCGGCTCCTTCAGCACGCGCAGCTCGCGGCCGAGCGCGGCGCGGCCCGCATCGCGCGGCTTCGGCACGAGCGCGGCGACGCCGGCGAGCGACGCGACGCCAAGCGCCGCGACGATCCAGAACGTCGCTCGCCAGCCGAGCGTCTGGCCGACGAAGGTGCCGAACGGCACGCCGAGCACGTTCGCGAGCGTGAGCCCGGTGAACATCAGCGCGATCGCGCTCGCGCGCTTGTCGACGCTCACGAGCGACGCGGCGACGACCGCGCCGATCCCGAAGAACGAGCCGTGCGCGAACGACGTGACGACACGCGCGAACATCAGCATCCCGTAGCTCTGCGCGAGCGCGCACAGCACGTTGCCTGCGATGAAGATCGCCATCAGCAGTTGCAGCGCGGCCTTGCGCGGCATCCGGCTCGTGAGCACGGCGAGCAGCGGCGCGCCCGCGGCGACGCCGAGCGCATAGCCGCTCACGAGGAGGCCCGCGGACGGCAGCGTGACGGCGAGATCGCGCGCGACGTCGGGCAGCAAGCCCATGATGACGAATTCGGTGGTGCCGATGGCGAACGCGCTGATCGCGAGCGCGAGTAACGGTAGAGGCATGGGACGCTCCGATGCGGGACGGATGCGGCGCGGCCCGTGCCGCACCGCATCAAAAGGTCAGACGAGCGCGCATTGTCCCGAATCCGAAGATTTTTGATAATTGGCGTAGCATTTGAATCATTTTCAAAAATTTTCTGAAAATCGCATGGATCGACTGGGCGACATCCGCTTGTTCGTCGAGGCAGCGGAGCTCGGCAGCCTGTCGGCCGCCGGGCGCAAGCTGAACCTCACGCCCGCCGCCGCGAGCGCGCGGCTCGCGAAGCTGGAGGCGCAGGTATCGACGCGCCTGTTCGAACGCTCGACGCGGCGGCTGCGGCTCACCGACGAGGGCCGCCTGTACCTGAACTGCTGCCGGCAAGCGCTGCAGGCGCTCGACGACGCGGACGCGATGCTGCAGGAAGGGCGCAACGTCGTGAGCGGCAAGGTGCGGCTGTCGTCCACCGCGGATTTCGGGCGCAATCAGCTGCTCGACTGGCTCGACGAATTCAACGCGCGCTATCCGGACGTGACGTTCTCGGTGACGGCGTCGGATTCGTCGTCGAATCTGTGGCAGGACGAGATCGATCTCGCGATCCGTTTCGCCGCGCCGCCCGACGGCGCGCTGATCGCGCGGCCGCTCGCGGCGAACCGGCGCGTGCTGTGCGCGTCGCCCGCGTTCGTCGACAAGTACGGCACGCCGAAGGACCCGCACGATCTGGCCCGCTTTCCATGCAACGTGATCACGGTCGCATCGGGACCGATCAACGTCTGGCGCTTCACGCGCGGCGGCGATACGCAGACCTACACGGTGCCGCTCGCGAACGCGCACGAGACGAACGACGGCGGCTTCACGCGCGAATGGACGATCCGCGGCCACGGAATCGCGCTGAAATCGATCTGGGACGTCGCCCGCGACGTTCGCGCGGGCCGGCTCAAGGTGCTGCTGCCCGAGTGGCGGCACCAGGACGCGCCGCTGCACGCGATCCATCACAGCAAGCGCTACATGGCGCCGCGCGTGCGGGTGCTGCTCGATTTTCTCGTCGAGCGCTTCGCGCAAGAGGAAAAGGCGCTCGAGGATCTGTTGAACGCGTGCCGGTAACGACGCTCGCGCGCGGCCGCCGCCCGCCGGGGCTCGAAAAGCTATAATGGAAGGCTTTCCCGGCGACATCTTCCCGTATGCGGCGCGTGCATCGCGCGGCTGGCGGCGCGCCGGTCCGTCCCCCTGATTCATTTTGAACGACGCCCCCAGGTCAACCACTGCGAACGGCGAATCCTCATGACCAAGAAAGTTTACGTAAAAACCTTCGGCTGCCAGATGAACGAGTACGACTCGGACAAGATGGTCGACGTGCTCAACGCCGCCGAAGGGCTGGAAAAGACCGACAGCCCGGAAGACGCGGACATCATCCTGTTCAACACCTGCTCGGTGCGCGAAAAGGCCCAGGAGAAGGTGTTCTCCGATCTCGGACGCGTGCGCGAGCTCAAGGAGGCGAAGCCGGATCTGCTGATCGGCGTCGGCGGCTGCGTCGCGAGCCAGGAAGGCGCGTCGATCGTCGCGCGCGCGCCGTACGTCGACCTCGTGTTCGGCCCGCAGACGCTGCACCGCCTGCCGCAGATGATCGACGCGCGCCGCGAAAGCGGCCGCGCGCAGGTCGACATCACGTTCCCCGAAATCGAGAAGTTCGACCACCTGCCGCCCGCGCGCGTCGAAGGCCCGAGCGCGTTCGTGTCGATCATGGAAGGCTGCTCGAAATACTGCAGCTACTGCGTCGTGCCGTACACGCGCGGCGACGAAGTCTCGCGCCCGCTCGACGACGTGCTGACCGAGATCGCGGGCCTCGCCGATCAGGGCGTGCGCGAAGTCACGCTGCTCGGCCAGAACGTGAACGCATACCGGGGCGCGCTGACGGCGGGCGCGCACGAGATCGCCGATTTCGCGACGCTCATCGAATACGTCGCCGACATCCCCGGCATCGAGCGGATCCGCTACACGACGTCGCATCCGAAGGAATTCACGCAGCGCCTGCTCGACGTGTACGCGAAGGTGCCGAAGCTCGTCGACCATCTGCACCTGCCCGTGCAGCACGGCTCGGACCGCATTCTGATGGCGATGAAGCGCGGCTACACGGTGCTCGAATACAAATCGCTGATCCGCAAGCTGCGCGCGATCCGCCCGAACCTGTCGCTGTCGACGGACATCATCGTGGGCTTCCCCGGCGAGACCGAGGCCGACTTCGACAAGACGATGGCGCTCGTTCACGAGATGAGCTACGACACGAGCTTCTCGTTCATCTACAGCCCGCGCCCCGGCACGCCGGCCGCGAACCTCGCCGACGACACGCCGCGCGAGGTCAAGCTCGAGCGCCTGCAACATCTGCAGGCGACGATCGAGGAGAACGTCGCGAGGATCAGCCAGTCGATGCTCGGCAAGGTCGAGCGAATCCTCGTCGAGGGGCCGTCGCGCAAGGACCCGAACGAGCTCGCAGGCCGCACCGAGAACAACCGGGTCGTGAATTTCCCCGCGCCGCTCACGGCGCACGCGCGCCTGATCGGCCAGATGATCGACGTGAAGATCAATCACGCGTATCCGCACTCGCTGCGCGGCGAGCTCGTGCTCGCGCACGACGACGCGAGCGCCGCCACGCACTGAAGCTACCGGAACCCGACGCCACTTTGAAAACTGCACAAGCACTGGAATTCACCGCGCCGCGCGACGACAACGCGCGCCTCGCGAACCTCTGCGGCCCGCTCGACGAAAATCTGCGGCAGATCGAACAGGCGCTCGACGTGACGCTGTCGCGCCGCGGCCACCGGATCGCAATTCGCGGCCGCGGCGCGCGAATCGCGCTCGCGGCGCTCGAGGACTTCTACAACCGCGCGCGCGATCCGCTGTCGGTCGACGACATCCAGCTCGCGCTCGTCGAGGCGCGCCATCCAGGCAACCCGCGGCGCAACGGCAACGGCAACGGTGACGGCAGCGGCCAGCCGGAAGTCGACGTGCGCTTTCGCGGCGATCCGGACCATCCGTTCGACGAGCCCGTCGTGCGCATCGGCGACGAGCCGCATGCCGACGAGGCGGCGCCGAAGCTCTACACGCGCCGCGCCGACCTGCGCGGCCGCACCCCCGCGCAGCGCGAATATCTGAAGCAGATCCTGTCTCACGACGTCACGTTCGGCGTCGGGCCGGCGGGCACCGGCAAGACGTATCTCGCGGTCGCGTGCGCGGTCGACGCGCTCGAGCGCGACCAGGTCAAGCGCATCGTGCTGACGCGCCCGGCCGTCGAGGCGGGCGAGCGGCTCGGCTTCCTGCCGGGCGACCTCGCGCAGAAGGTCGATCCGTACCTGCGGCCGCTGTACGACGCGCTGTACGACCTGCTCGGCTTCGACAAGACCGCGAAGATGTTCGAGCGGCAGATGATCGAGATCGCGCCGCTCGCGTACATGCGCGGCCGCACGCTGAACCACGCGTTCATCATCCTCGACGAGGCGCAGAACACGACGCCCGAGCAGATGAAGATGTTCCTCACGCGGATCGGCTTCGGCTCGAAGGCGGTCGTCACGGGCGACACGAGCCAGGTGGACCTGCCGCGCGGGCACAAGAGCGGGCTCGTCGAGGCGCAGCAGGTGCTGGGCGGCGTGCGCGGCATCGCGCTCACGCGCTTTACGAGCGCGGACGTGGTCCGGCATCCGCTCGTCGCGCGAATCGTCGAGGCTTACGACGAGTTCCACGCGCAGCACAAGGACGAGTAAGCCGCGCGGGCCGTCCGGGGGAAACGATCGGGCCGACGCGATCGATGCGCGCCGGCGGTCGCGCGATGCGGGCAACGGGCCGCGCACGCGGCGCGCGGCGTCCGCTTCGCGTCGTTCGGCGGCCTGGCTGCCCGGTCACTCGGCCGAATCGCCCGGTCCATCAATCCATCGGGCCGACGAGTCGCCTCGCTCGCGTGGACGTGCATCCGAGCGCCTGCGCAGTATCGATCGAAATCGCCCCCCTCGCGGCGCGCGGTCGGCGAAATACCGACCCTGCAGGCACCCCGCTCGCCGATTCCGCCCCGCTTCGGCAGCCACTGCGCTCCGTTCGCGCGCACCGGTTCGGCATCCGAGCGATGACGCGCGGCCGCGCGATCACGCGCACGTCGAACGAACCGTCGTCGCATGCGGGCCATGCATCGCCGAAGCCGCCCGCCAACCACCGTCCGGGCCGCCGCCCGACAAGTACCCCGAACCGCCGCGCGCCGGCCCCTCCCCCATCCGCGACGCCCCGCGAAACGCCCTCCGGGCGCTCGTCCGTTTGGTGTATCCTCAACCGCGTTCAAACCGACGTCAACGTGATGAAATCGTCCCGTTCCTCCAAGTCCGCACGCGCCGAAGCGGCGCAACCCGAGTTTCCCCGCCTGTCGCTGTTCGATGCGAAAGGCAAAGTCAAGACGGTCGAAGCACAGGCGCTGCGCGTCGACTTCGCCGACGGCCGCAGCCTGATGTTCGACCTGTCCGGCAGCTCGGGCGACGCGGCCGTCGCGATCGTCGCGCAGCACACGGACCCGTCGCTGCGCGCGACGATCGCGCTGCGCCCCGAGCACTATGACAGCGTGACGGTCGAAGCCGGCGCCGACGAGAACCCCGACTTCGCCCACGACGCGACGGACGATGCGGGCGAAGACGCGCCGAACCGCGAGCCCGAGCTCGACCTCGCGGTTCAGTACGGCGACGAGATCGGCGACGCGCAGCGCAGGTCGCTGCCCAAGCGCAAGGTGATCGCCGAATGGCTCGAGCCCGCGATCTTCTCCGACGCGCAGTTCACCGTGCGCTTCGTCGGCGCCGACGAGGGACGCACGCTCAACCACAGTTATCGGCACAAGGACTACGCGACGAACGTGCTCACCTTCGCGTACGGCGAGGAGCCGGACGGCGTCACGGTCGCGGATCTCGTGCTGTGCTGCCCCGTCGTCGAAAAGGAAGCGCGCGAACAGGGCAAGACGCTCGTCGCGCATTACGCGCATCTGCTCGTGCACGGCGCGCTGCACGCGCAGGGCTACGACCACGAGCGCGGCGAGGAGGACGCGGCCGAGATGGAAGCGCTCGAAATCGACATCCTCGCGAAGCTCGGCTTCCCGAATCCGTACCGCTGATTCGCGCCGCGCCGCACGACCCGCCCGACCCGCCCGCCGTGAGCCGCCCCGCCCCCGCCCGCTGCCCCTATCCTCCATCGCTCGGCGAAGCGCGCTACCTGAGCGACGACGAGCTCGCCGCGTCGCTCGACGCGACGCTCGCCGGCTGGGATCGCACGAGCGATCTATGGCTGTTCGGCTATGGCTCGCTCATCTGGAACCCGGGGATGCCGGCCGTCGAGGCGCTGCGCGGGAAAGTCCACGGCTACCACCGCGGGCTCTACCTGTGGTCGCGCGTGAACCGCGGCACGCCGGAGCAGCCGGGGCTCGTGCTCGCGCTCGACCGCGGCGGCTCGTGCACGGGACTCGCGTTCCGGCTCGCCGGCGGCACCGCGATGCCGCACCTCGAGGCGCTGTGGCGGCGCGAGATGGCGATGGGCTCGTACCGGCCCGCGTGGCTGCCGTGCGCGCTCGCGGGCGGCGAGCGGGTCAGCGCGCTCGCGTTCGTGATGCGGCGCGACGTGCCGACCTACACCGGCAAGCTGACCGACGACGTCGTGAAGGCCGTGTTCGGCTGCGCGAGCGGCCGCTACGGCACGACGCTCGACTACGTGAGCCGCACCGTCGCTGCGTTGCGCGACAGCGGAATGCCCGACCGCGCGCTCGAAGCGCTGCTCGCACGCTGCCGGTAGCCGCCGTCGGAGGCTGAAACCTTCGAAACCGGCGGCCGGCGGCGAACGCTTACGAGCGGCGCGACGGGCGGCCGTGCGCCGTGCGGCGCGCCGAACGCGCAGCATCGGATGCCGCCAAACGGCCAGCGCTTGCCGCCCAATGCCGCCGCACACCGCCTCTCGCACCACCTCGCGCCGGCTGCGCCGGCCCCGAGGCTCGGCTCCCCGCCAATCCGCCCGCCACGCGCGCCGCTTCGCATCCGCCGCTTTTTTCCGTCGCTGCCCGCACGGGTGTTTCTGCGCTACGATGAGAGCCACGCCCGCAGGCCGCGCCGCCCGGCCGGAATCGCGCGACACGCCGCTTCGGCACGCGCGCATCCGCCGACACGGACGCGCCACGACCTTGGTGTATCCTTGCCTATTCCGTGACAGCGCGCTCCCGATTCGCGGGGCGCACCACCATGAACGATTCGTATCCCAGTCGAAAATCCTCCGACAAACCGCATGAAAAGCGCTCGCTGCTCGAGCGCCTGACCGACTTCATCTCGCCCGAGCCCGACTCGCGGGCCGAGCTCCTCGAAATCCTCCAGGATGCGCACGAACGCAACCTGATCGACGCCGATTCGCTGTCGATGATCGAGGGCGTGTTCCAGGTATCCGACCTGTGCGCACGCGACATCATGGTGCCCCGCGCGCAGATGGACGCGCTCAACATCGCCGACAAGCCCGAGGATTTCATCCCGTTCGTGCTCGAGAAAGCGCACTCGCGGTATCCGGTATACGAAGACAACCGCGACAACGTGATCGGCGTGCTGCTCGCGAAGGATCTGCTGCGCTTCTACGCGGAAGAGGAATTCGACGTGCGCGGAATGCTGCGCCCCGCCGTCTTCATCCCCGAATCGAAGCGGCTGAACGTGCTGCTGCACGATTTCCGCGTGAACCGCAACCATCTCGCGATCGTCGTCGACGAATACGGCGGGGTCGCGGGCCTCATCACGATCGAGGACGTGCTCGAACAGATCGTCGGCGACATCGAGGACGAGTACGACTTCGACGAGGAAGCCGGCAACATCATCGCCGCGCCCGACGGCCGCTACCGCGTGCGCGCGCTGACCGAGATCGAGCAGTTCAACGAAACGTTCGGCACCGATTTCTCCGACGAGGAAGTCGACACGATCGGCGGCCTCATCACGCACCATTTCGGCCGCGTCCCGCATCGCGGCGAGAAAGTGCGCCTGGGCGACCTGCTGTTCGAGATCCAGCGCGGCGACGCCCGCCAGATCCACGTGCTGCTCGTGCGCCGCGCGCCGCTCGCCGGCCGGCGCAGCGGCTCGGCCGGCGAAGACTGACGCGCCGCCGCACTCCCCAACCCGTTCCTTCGACGCAACGCATGGCCGAACCGATCTCGACCCGCTCGCAATCGAGCGTCTCCCCAACGGCCGCCGGCCGTGCGCTGCCCATCTGGCACTATCCGTCCGCGCTCCTCGCGGGCGCGGCCAACACGCTGACCTTCGCGCCGACGCCGCATGGCGGCTGGCTGCAGCTCGCCGTATTCGCATGGCTATTCGCGCAGCTCACGCGCACGACGAGCTGGAAGCACGCGGCGGCCACGGGCGGCGCGTTCGGCTTCGGCAACTTCATCAGCGGCATCTGGTGGCTCTACATCAGCATGCACGTATACGGAGAGATGGCCGCGCCGCTCGCGGGCGGCGCGCTCGTCTTGTTCTGCCTGTACCTGTCGATCTATCCGGCGTTCTCGGCGGGGCTCTGGTCGTTCTGCGCGGGACATGCGCGAAACGGCAAGGCGGCCGACCCGCGCCCGTTCTCGCCGACCTGGCACGGCGCGTTCGCGTTCGCGAGCGCGTGGGCCGTCGGCGAATGGCTGCGCGGCACCGTGCTCACCGGCTTTCCGTGGCTCGCGAGCGGCTACGCGCAGGTCGACGGGCCGCTCGCCGGCTACGCGTCGATCGTCGGCGTCTACGGGATCGGCTGGGTGCTCGCGCTCATCGCGGCGCTCGGCGTGCAGGCGATCGCGCGCGCGCGCGAAGGCAGCAACGGTCTCGGCGGCGATCGCAACAACGGCGGCGGAAACGGCCGAACCGACGCGCCGGCCGGCGCCGTGCCGCTTGCATTGCGCTCGCCGCGCGTCGCCGCGCCGGCGCTCACGGCCGCCGCGCTCGTCGCGCTCGGCCCGCTGCTCGCACTCGTGCCGTGGACGGTGCCCGCGAACGCGCCGCTCACGGTGCGCCTGCTGCAGGGCAACGTGAAGCAGGACATCAAGTTCGAGGAAGCGGGCATCCAGGCGGCGATCGCGATGTACCAGAAGATGATCACCGAGAAACCCGCCGATCTCGTCGTCACGCCCGAGACCGCGATCGCGGTGCTGATCCAGGAACTGCCCGAGCCATTCGCGCGCGCGGTGCGCAATTTCAGCGACGCGACCGACACGGCGGTGCTGTTCGGCGCGGTGGGCGGCACCGTGACGAACGACGGACGGATCGTCGACTATACGAACAGCCTGTACGGCGTGACGCCGCATTCGCGCGACATCTACCGCTACGACAAGCACCATCTGGTGCCGTTCGGCGAGTTCATCCCCTGGGGCTTTCACTGGTTCGTCGACCTGATGAAGATGCCGCTCGGCGATTTCGCGCGCGGCGCGCCGGTCCAGCAGCCGTTCATCGTGCGCAATCAGCCGGTGATGGCCGACGTCTGCTACGAAGACATCTTCGGCGAGGAGATCGCGGCGACGATCCGCGACAACCCGGTGTCGCCCGGCGTGCTCGTCAACGTGACGAACCTCGCGTGGTTCGGCGACACGATCGCGCTCGACCAGCATCTGCAGATCGCGCGAATGCGCTCGCTGGAAACGGGCCGGCCGATGCTGCGCGCGACGAACACCGGGATGACGGCCGCGATCGACGCGCACGGCCGCGTGATCGGTCGGCTGAAGCCATTCACGATCGGCTCGCTCGACGTGCGGATCGAGGGCACCGCCGGGCGCACGCCGTACGTGACGAGCGGCAACGCGACGGTGCTCGCGATGTCGCTGCTGCTGCTCGCATTCGGCTTCGCATTCGGCCCGCGGCTGCGCCGCCGCAGCTGACGCCCGCTGCACGGGCCGCCCGCCGGCGGCGCGCATCAGCGCGCGGCGCTGCATTCTCGCGGCGCACGCGCCGCCGCACCGCATCCGGCGCCGGGGTGTTTTCCGGCGGTTTCCCCGCCCGCACGCGCGTATGGAGGCCTGCCCCACCCCGTTGCGACCGCACCCGCCCGCCGATCCGGTAAAATTACACGTTTCAGCACAGACCCAAGCCGCGCGCCGCGCGAGCTGCCGGCGCGGCGCTCACCGCCCCCGCCGTCTGCCCGAAGCGGAGCGCCCGGCGCCACGAAGGCCTCTCATGCTTACGTTTCAGCAAATCATCCTGACGCTCCAGTCCTATTGGGACAGGCAGGGTTGCGCCCTGCTCCAGCCGATCGACATGGAAGTCGGCGCCGGCACGTCGCACGTGCACACGTTCCTGCGCGCGATCGGCCCCGAGCCGTGGCGCGCCGCGTACGTGCAGCCGTCGCGCCGCCCGAAGGACGGCCGCTACGGCGAGAACCCGAACCGCCTGCAGCACTACTACCAGTACCAGGTGGTGCTCAAGCCCGCGCCGGAGAACATCCTCGATCTGTATCTCGGCTCGCTGGCAGCGCTCGGCTTCGACCTGAAGCAGAACGACGTGCGCTTCGTCGAGGACGACTGGGAAAACCCGACGCTCGGCGCATGGGGCCTCGGCTGGGAAGTGTGGCTGAACGGAATGGAAGTCACGCAGTTCACGTACTTCCAGCAGGTGGGCGGCCTCGACTGCAAGCCCGTGCTCGGCGAGATCACCTATGGCCTCGAGCGCCTCGCGATGTATCTGCAGAAGGTCGAGAACGTCTACGACCTGATCTGGACCGAGTGGGAGGAGCAGGGCCCGAACGGCCCCGAGATCCGCCGTCTGACGTACGGCGATGTCTACCACCAGAACGAAGTCGAGCAGTCGACGTACAACTTCGAGCAGGCGAACGTCGAGCTGCTCTTCACGTTCTTCAACAGCTACGAGGCCGAGGCGAAGCGGATGATCGAAGCGCAGCTCGCGCTGCCCGCATACGAACTCGTGCTGAAGGCCGGCCACACGTTCAACCTGCTCGACGCGCGCGGCGCGATCTCCGTGACCGAGCGCGCCGCGTACATCGGCCGCATCCGCGCGCTGTCGCGGCTCGTCGCGCAGGCGTACTACGATTCGCGCGAGAAGCTCGGCTTCCCGATGATCGGCAACCCGGTGCCGGGCGTGCCGGGCTTGACCACCGACGCGCAGGAGGCCGCGCAGCCCGCATGGGCCCCGCCGCTGAAAGCCGAACGCAAGATCGATCAGGACTGACGAGATTCTTCACACCATGACGCAAAACCATTCCGCATCCCTGCTCGTCGAACTGCTGACCGAAGAGCTGCCGCCGAAGGCGCTCGCGCGCCTCTCCGACGCGTTCGCCGAGGGCATCGCGCAGCGCCTCGCCGCGCGCGACCTGATCGAAGGCGAGCTCGCGTTCGAGCGCTACGCGACGCCGCGCCGCCTCGCGGTTGTCGTCCAGAACGTGCGTGCCGTCGCGCCGGAACGGCAGGTCCGCGAAAAAGTGCTGCCGGTATCGGTCGCGCTCGACGCGCAGGGCAAGCCGACCGCGCCGCTCGCGAAGAAGCTCGCGGCGCTCGGCCACCCGAACCTGTCGATCGCCGATCTCGAGCGCGCGCACGACGGCAAGGCCGAAGCGTTCTTCGTCAATTACGCGTCGCCCGGCGCGACGCTCGCCGAAGGCCTGCAGGCCGCGCTCGACGAAACGCTCGCGAAGCTGCCGATCCCGAAGGTGATGACCTATCAGCGCCCGGACGGCACCGACGTGCAGTTCGTGCGCCCCGTGCACCGCCTGAGCGCGCTGCACGACGATCGCATCGTGCCCGTCTGCGCGTTCGGCATCGACGCCGGCGACACGACGCTCGGCCACCGCTTCCTGTCCGACGGCCTCGTCGCGATCCAGCACGCGAACGCCTACGCGGACACGCTGCGCGACAAAGGCCGGGTGCTCGCGCACTTCGCGGGCCGCAAGGAAGCGATCCGCGCGCAGCTCGAAGCGAACGCGGGCGGCGACCAGGTCGTGATGCCCGAGGCGCTCCTCGACGAAGTGACGTCGCTCGTCGAGTGGCCGGTCGTCTATCCGTGCCGCTTCGAGGACGAATTCCTGCAGGTTCCGCAGGAATGCCTGATCCTCACGATGCAGACGAACCAGAAGTACTTCGCGCTCACCGACGCGGCAGGCAAGCTGCGCTCGCGCTTCCTGATCGTGTCGAACATCGAGACGAAGACGCCGGACGAGATCGTCGAGGGCAACGAGCGCGTCGTGCGCCCGCGTCTCGCCGACGCGAAGTTCTTCTTCGAGCAGGACAAGAAGAAGCCGCTCGCCGACCGCGTGCCGCTGCTGGCGAACGTCGTCTATCACAACAAGCTCGGCTCGCAGCTCGCGCGCATCGAGCGCCTCGAAACGCTCGCCGGCGAGATCGCGCCCGCGATCGGCGCCGACGCGACGGTCGCGATCCGCGCGGCCCGTCTCGCGAAGGCCGATCTGCTGACCGACATGGTCGGCGAGTTCCCCGAGCTGCAGGGCACGATGGGCACGTACTACGCGCGCCACGACGGCGAGGCGGAAGACGTCGCGATCGCGTGCAGCGAGCACTACCAGCCGCGCTTCTCCGGCGACGCGCTGCCGACGACGCCCGTGTCGACCGCGGTCGCGCTCGCCGACAAGCTCGAGACGATCGTCGGCATCTGGGGCATCGGCCTCGCGCCGACGGGCGAGAAGGACCCGTTCGCGCTGCGCCGGCACGCGCTCGGCGTGCTGCGCCTGCTGCTCGAAAAACAGCTGCCGCTCGATCTCGTCTGGCTGCTGCGCACCACGTACGAGCGTTTCGCGGCGGTGCCGGACGTCGCCGAATCGACCGACGCGATCCACGCGTTCTTCGTCGAGCGCCTGCGCGGCCTGTTGCGCGAGCGCGGCTACACGGCAGGCGAAGTCGACGCGGTGCTGAGCCTGAACCCGACGCGCCTCGACGACATCGTCGCGCGACTCGACGCGGTGCGCGAATTCACGCGCCTCGCGGAGGCTGAAGCGCTCGCGGCCGCGAACAAGCGGATCTCGAACATCCTGAAGAAGTCGGAAAGCGGCGCGAACGGCGCGGTGCAGCCGGCGCTCTTCGTCGAGGCGGCCGAAAAGGCGCTCGCCGAGCAGCTCGCCGAAGTCACGCCGCGCGTGCAGTCGCAGCTCGAGGCGCGCGCGTACACGGGCGCGCTGTCCGCGCTCGCCGCGCTGCGCGCGCCCGTCGACGCGTTCTTCGACGGCGTGATGGTCAACGCCGAGGACCCCGCGCTGCGCGCGAACCGGCTCGCGCTCCTGTCCGCGCTGCATCAGCAGATGAACTGCGTCGCGGACATCTCGAAGCTCGCCGCCTGAAGGCCCGGAGCCACGCGATGCCGACCAGTCCCAGCAAAAAGCTCGTCGTCCTCGACCGGGACGGCGTCATCAATGTCGATTCGGACGCTTTCGTCAAGTCGCCCGACGAATGGGTCGCGCTGCCGGGCAGCCTCGAGGCGATCGCGCGGCTCAATCACGCGGGCTACCGCGTCGTCGTCGCGACGAACCAGTCGGGCATCGGCCGCGGCCTGTTCGACATGGCGACGCTGAACGCGATGCATCTGAAGATGCATCGCGCGGCGGCCGCCGTCGGCGGGCGGATCGACGCGGTGTTCTTCTGCCCGCACACGGCCGATGACCATTGCGATTGCCGCAAGCCGATGCCCGGGATGATGAAGCTGATCGCCGAGCGCTTCGAGATCGATCCGGCGGACACGCCGGTCGTCGGCGATTCGCTGCGCGACCTGCAGGCGGGCGCGGCGCTCGGCTTTCGGCCGCATCTCGTGCTGACGGGCAAGGGCAAGAAGACGCTCGCCGCGGGCGGGCTGCCGGAAGGCACGCGCGTGCACGACGACCTGCGCGCGTTCGCGCTCGATTTCCTTTCCAAAGAACACGAGTGATGCCCACCCGCGCGCATCCTCCCTCACCGTAACGTCACGCCGATGCGCTTCGTCCGCTCCCTGCTGCTGCTCGTCTATTTCGTCGTCTACACGGTGCCGTACGCAACCGCGTGCTTCATCGCGTTCCCGTTCATGCGCCCGAACGCGCGCTACTGGATGGCGGTCGGCTGGTGCAAGTCGACGCTGTTCGTCGCGCGCTGGCTGAACGGCATCCGGTATCGCATCGAAGGCTACGAGAACCTGCCCGACGGCCCGGCCGTGCTGCTGCCGAAGCATCAGTCCGCGTGGGAAACGATCGCGCTGCCCGCGCTGATGCCGAAGCCGCTCTGCTACGTGTTCAAGCGCGAGCTGCTGTACGTGCCGTTCTTCGGCTGGGCGCTCGGGATGCTGCACATGGTCCACATCAATCGCAAGGACGGCAAGAACGCGTTCGACTCGGTGATCCGCCAGGGCCGCAAGCGGATGGCGGAAGGCGCGTGGGTCATCATGTTCCCCGAAGGCACGCGCACGCCGGTCGGCGGGCAGGGCAAGTACAAGACGGGCGGCGCGCGCTTCGCGGTGGGCGCGGGCGCGCCCGTCGTGCCGATCGCGCACAACGCGGGGCGCGTGTGGCCGCGCAACTCGTTCACGAAGTACCCCGGCACCGTCACGGTGTCGATCGGCAAGCCGATCGACACGCAAGGCCTCACCCCCGATCAACTGAACGAACGCGTCGAAAACTGGATCGAAGCGGAAATGCGCCGCATCGATCCGGACGCGTACCGGCACGAGCGCGACGGCGCACGCGGCGCCGTCCGAGCGTCCGACGCCGCGCGTTCCTGAAGTCAAGCGAGTTTCACCCATTGCGCACTGCCAAACGAAGCGAACTGATGCCGAAGCGTCCCAGGCCACGGCCGGCCGTCGTGGCTCTCGATCACCGCCAGCTCGACCTGCCGCTCTTCGACGGGCCGGCCGCCTCGCCGTCTCCCGCTTCCCCTTCCGCCGCACCGCCCGCCGCCCCCATCCCGCCCGCGACGCCGCCTGAAGCCGACCGCTCCCGCCGCCGCACGCTCGCGCTCGACGGCCGCGTGCTCGAATACAAGCTGAAGCGCTCCGCGCGCCGCACGATCGGCTTCGCGATCGACGGCAGCGGCCTCACGATCACCGCGCCGCGCTGGGTGACGCTCGCCGACATCGAGGCGGCGATCGCCGAGAAGCGCCGCTGGATCTTCAACAAGCTAGCCGAATGGCAAACGCGCGCCGAGCAGCGCGCGTTGCCGCAGATCGACTGGAAGGACGGCGCGCAGATTCCGTATCTCGGCAAGCCCGTCAGCATCGCGCTCGCGTCTACGAAGGGCGCGCTCAGCTTCGACGCGGCCGCCGCGACGCTCGAGCTCGGGCTGCCCGCGCACGCGAGCGATCAGCAGATCAAGGATCGCGTGCAGGGCTGGTTGCAGGGCGAAGCCAAGCGAATCTTCGGCGAGCGGCTCGCCGTGTATGCGGAAAAGCTCGGCGTCACGTATTCGATGTATGCGCTATCCTCGGCCGCGACGCGCTGGGGCAGTTGCTCGAGCGACGGCAAGATCCGCCTGAACTGGCGGCTCGTCCACTTTCCGATGTCGATCGTCGACTACGTCGTCGCACACGAGCTGTCGCATCTGCGCGAGATGAACCATAGCCCGGCGTTCTGGCAGACGGTCGAATCGATCTTCCCGGAATTCCGCGAGGCGCGGCATACGCTCAAGCATCATCCGCCGGAACTGCTGCCGGCGCTCTGAGCGGCGCGCGTCATGCCCGCCGCTCGGGGCCGAGAACGCGTGGCCGTGCTGTTGCGCCGCCGTGCCGTACAGCCCGGGAAGAATGGATTGGTGGAGAAAAAGACGTGGCGCGCGCACGCTTAAAGCGCATCGCGCGCCGAGACACGGCGGCGCCGCGGCGGGACAGCGCTCAGTGAGTCTTGCGCTGGATGAACTCGATCTTGTAGCCGTCCGGATCTTCGACGAACGCGATCACCGTCGTGCCGTGCTTCATCGGGCCCGCTTCGCGCGTGACCTTGCCGCCTTGCGCCTTGATCTGCTCGCACGCCTTGTACGCGTCCTCGACTTCGACGGCGAGATGGCCGAAGCCCGTGCCGAGCTCGTACGATTTCGTGTCCCAGTTGTGGGTGAGCTCGATGACCGTGTGGTCCTGCTCGTCGCCGTAGCCGACGAACGCGAGCGTGAACTTGCCGTCCGGATAGTCTTGGCGGCGCAGCAGTTTCATGCCGAGCAGTTCGGTGTAGAACTTGATCGAGCGGTCGAGATCGCCGACTCGCAGCATCGTGTGAAGCAAACGCATGATGGGTACTCCGTGGGGACTTGCTTGAACGTGCGAATGTACCAGACCCGCGCGATTCTCGCCGGGCGCCGCATCGCCCATCCGCGCAGCAGGGACGATGCGCGGCGCGCATGTCGATCGGTTAAGATCGGCGCGTCGGGCGCCGCGGCAACGCGGGCGCGCGTCGCCCGATACGCCCGCGACGAGTCCGCCGAGCGCGCGCCCCCGACGAATCGAACCACTCTTTCCGACGGCCAGGTCCGTCGGCCTGCGAACCGTGCGAATCTTCTTCCTGATCTGTCTAGAGCCGAGCTTGTCCGCCGGGCGCCCGGCCGCCTGCCCGTCCGCGGCTCGCGCCGCCTTCGGGAGCGTCCGATGAGCGCCGTCGCCGGCGCGCCGGCGCGTCCGTCGCTCGATCTGCGCGCGATCGGCGTGATGGTCCTGCTGTGCGCGATCTGGGGCTTTCAGCAAGTCGCGATCAAGAGCGCGACGCATGCGATTCCGCCGATGCTCCAGGCCGGGCTGCGCTCGGCGATCGCCGCGCTGGGCGTCTGGGCATGGGCGAGCGCACGCGGCACGCCCCTCTTTCGCGCGGACGGCACGTTCGCAGCCGGCATCGTCGCAGGCATCCTGTTCGCGGGCGAATTCGTCTGCCTGTTCTTCGGCCTCACGCTGACGAGCGCCGCGCGCATGGCCATCTTTCTGTACACCGCGCCGTGCTTCACCGCGCTCGGCCTGCACCTTTTCGCACCGGGCGAGAAGATGCGCCGCCCGCAATGGGCAGGCGTCGCGATCGCGTTCGCGGGCATCGCGGTCGCGTTCGCCGACGGCTTCGCGCGGCCGGCCGCGGGTCACGCATCGGCGCTCGTTGGACTCGCGGGCGACGCGCTCGGCGTGCTCGGCGGCGTGATGTGGGCGGCGACGACGGTCGTCGTGCGCTCGACGTCGCTGGCGCACGCGCGTGCGAGCCAGACCCTGTTCTATCAGTTGACCGTATCGTCGGCGGTGTTGCTCGGGCTCGCCGTCGTCACCCGCCAGACGGCATTCGCGAACGTGACGCCGCTCGCCGTCGCGAGCCTGGCCTATCAGGGCGTGATCGTCGCGTTCGCGAGCTATCTCGCATGGTATTGGCTGCTCACGCGCTACAGCGCGGCGCGGCTATCCGTGTTCACGTTTCTCGCGCCGCTCTTCGGCGTGAGCTTCGGCGTGCTGCTGCTCGGCGACGCGATCGGCCCGCGCTTCGTCGCGGCGGCGGCGCTCGTGCTCGCGGGCATCGCGCTCGTCAACGCGCCGCCGCGCGGCGCGCGCAAATAGGTCAAGCGGGAGGCGGCGGCGCGGGAAGCCGCAGACCGTGGCGGCACGCGCCAGCGGCTCGACGATGATGCCGCGTGAAAGAAGCGTGCTCGCACTCGGCGACGGCCGGTGGCGACGAAGCCGCGCGCATGCGCCCTCCCGGTTGCCGGCTGGCGGCGGTGCGCCGGAAGCGCGATACCGCGCCGAGCCGCCGCCCCGCCGGCTCGGCTGCGTATCGTCCGCGGCGGTGCGGTCCACAGCGGCCCGCAGCGATCCTCAGCGTCCCGCCCGCGCCGCGCACGCCGCCTGCGCGACGCGCACGTACTCGTCGACGCCGACGTCTTCCGCGCGGCGCGCGAGATCGAAGCCGAGCGCATCGAAATCGACGAGATCGCGATAGCCGCCGAGCGTGTTGCGCAGCATCTTGCGGCGCTGCGAGAACGCGGCCGTCACGACTTCGCCGAGCACCGCCGGATCGACGGCCGGCAGTTCGTGCGGCGCATGCGGGATCATCCGCACGATCGCCGAATCGACCTTCGGCGGCGGCTGGAACGACTCGGGCGGCACGTCGATCAGCTTGTCCATCACGTAGCGGTACTGGAGCATCACCGACAGCCGGCTGAACGCCTTCGTGCCCGGCTCGGCCACCATCCGCTCGACGACCTCGTTCTGCAGCATGAAGTGCTGGTCGATCACGACGGGCGCGAACGACATCAGATGGAACAGCAGCGGGCTCGAGATGTTGTACGGCAGGTTGCCGATGATCCGCAGCGACGGCTTCTCACCCGGCAGCGCGAGCGAGCCGAAGTCGAACGCGAGCGCATCGCCCTCGTGCAGCTCGAGCAGCTCGCCGAAGCGTTGCTTGAGGCGGCCGATCAGATCGCGGTCGAGTTCGACCGCGTGCAGCGGCGAATCGGGCGTCGCGAGCCGTGCGATCACGGGCCCCGTGAGCGCGCCGAGGCCCGGCCCGATCTCGACCATGCGCTCGCCGCGCTCGGGACGAATCGCCGCGACGATCGCGTCGATCACGCCGTGATCGACGAGAAAGTTCTGCCCGAAGCGCTTGCGCGCGAAATGCCCTTGGTGCTGTCTGCTGTTCGACATCGAAAAATAGAAAAACGGATGACGCGAAAACTCAACCCGCGCGCTGATGGCGCGCCATCGTCACGGCGGTGTCGATCGCGGCGACGAGGCTGCCCGGATCGGCGCGGCCCGTGCCGGCGAGATCGAGCGCGGTGCCGTGATCGACCGACGTGCGGATGATCGGCAGGCCGAGCGTGACGTTGATGCCTTCGCCGAACGTCGCGTACTTGAGGACCGGCAGCCCCTGATCGTGGAACATCGCAAGCACGCAATCCGCGTGCTCGAGGTGGCGCGGCTGGAACAGCGTGTCGGCCGGATAGGGGCCGCGCGCGTCGATGCCCGCCGCCCGCGCGCGTTCGAGCGCCGGCTCGATCACGTCGATTTCCTCGCGGCCGAGATAACCGTTCTCGCCCGCATGCGGATTGAGGCCCGTCACGAGGATGCGCGGCGCGGCGAGACCGAAGCGTTCGCGCAGGTCGCGATCGATGATCGACAGCGTGCCGACGAGGCCGTCGATCGTCAGCGCGGCCGCCACGTCCTTGAGCGGCAGGTGCGTCGTCGCGAGCGCGACGCGCAGCGGCCGCTCGCCCGTGCCCGCAAGCATCATCACGACGCGCGGCGTGTGCGTGCGCTCGGCGAGATATTCGGTATGGCCGGTAAACGGCACGCCGGCGTCGTTGATCGTGCTCTTTTGCAGCGGCGCGGTGACGATCGCGTCGTATTTGCCGGCGAGCGCGCCGTCGATCGCCGCATCGAGCAGCGCGAGCACGTAGCGCCCGTTCGCCGGATTCAGCTTGCCCGCTTCGGCCGGCGCGGCAAGCGCGCGATGAGCGACGGCGACGTGCGCGTTGGCGACGTGCGCATCTGCGACATGCGCGTCGGCAACATGCCCCGTCTCGCCGCCCGCCGTCACGCGCCCCCAGTCGACGCCGGCCGCGGCCGCGCGCCCGGCGATCAGGCCCGCGTCGCCGAGCACCGTGAAGTGCGCGTCCGGCCAGCGCGTCGCCGCATCGGCGAGCGCGCGCGCCGTCAGCTCGGGGCCGACGCCGGCCGGCTCGCCGGTCGTGATCGCGATGCGCAGCGGCTGCGGACGGGCGGACATGAATGCGCCTATGGGCTTGTGCTTACTGGCCGACGGGCAGCTTGATCTGCACGTACGACGAGTCGCGCAGCTCGCGCAGCCAGTCGGAATACGCCTGCTCGGCCTTGCGCTGGCCGATCGCCTGGCGCGCGATGTCCATCTGCTGCTGCACCGAGCCTTCCGCGTCGCGGCGGCCGAGCACCTGGATCAGGTGGTAGCCGTACTCCGTGCGCACCGGGTTGCTGACCTGGCCGTCCTGCAGCGCGTTCATCGCACGCTCGAATTCGGGCACCGTCTCGCCCGGGCTGATCCAGCCGAGATCGCCGCCTTGCGACGCCGAGCCGTCCTGCGAGTAGGTGCGCGCGAATTTCTCGAAATCGCCGCCCGCCTCGATCTGCCGGCGAATGTCGATCAGTTGCTGACGCGCCTGTGATTCCGACTTGCCTTCGCCGACGCGCAGCAGGATGTGGCGCACGTGCGTCTGCACGATCTTCGGCGACGCGGCCGGATTCTGGCTCGCGCGGCGGTCGACGAGACGCACGATCTCGAAGCCGTCCGGCACGCGGATCAGCGTCGGGTTGACCTCGCCGGGACGCAGCTTCGACACGGCGTCGACGACGTCGGAAGGCAGCGACGACGGCGCCTTGAAGCCGAGGTCGCCGCCCTTCTTCGCGTCGTCGGCTTCCGATTGACTCTTCGCAAGGCGCTCGAAATTGGTCCCCGACGCGAGCGCCTGCTGCAGCAGGCCTTCGGCCTTCTTCTGCGCGGCGTCGATATCGGCCTGCGGCGCGTTGGTCGGCGCCTTCACGAAGATGTGCTCGAGCCGCAGATCCTGCTGCGCGCCCGCATTCGGGCCGCGCTGGCTCGCGATGTAGCTCGCGACCTCGGCGTCCGACACCGTGATCTTGCTGTCGACCTCCTTCTCGCGCAGCTTCGAGAGCATCAGCTCGGTGCGCGCGTCGCGCACGAACAGATCCCACGGCACGCCCTGGGCCTCGATGCGCGCCTTGTACTGGTCGAGCGGCATCCCGTTCGCTTGCGCGAGGCGGCCGAGCGTCGCCTGCACGGTTGCGTTGTCGACGACGATGCCATCGTCCTTCGCCCGCTGGACCTGGATGCGCTCTAGCACCATCTGGTTCAGCACCTGTGCGCGCAACTGGTCCGTCGGCGGCACGGGCGCCTTCTGCTGCTGCAGGCGGCGCGCGATCAGGCCGACGCGCTGATCGAGCTCGCGCCCCGTGATCACGTCGTTGTTGACGACGGCGACCACCTCGTCGGCGAGCGACGCGCCCTGCGCGCGCAGCGCCTGCGCGGACGCCGACGGCGCGACCGTGATGAGCGACGCGACCAGACCGGCTGCGACAGCCGCGAAGCGAAGGGTTTTCTTCATTGCCACAGGTACTCCATTGAAAGCGGGCTGCGCGAACGCCGCTCGCCGCGAACGCCTCGTCGGCGGTTAATCGTAATTGCTGAAGCGCGACAGCGGCGCCGGCGCGGGCGGCAGCGGCGTGTACCCCTGCACGCCGGCCCGGAACGCCGTCACGAGGCCGTTGTCGATGCTCGTCAGACCCTTGAGCACGAGTTGCGCGAGCACGCGAGTCGACGAATTCTGCTGCCCCGACGTGTTCAGGCCGTTCGCGTACCGCTGGACGCCGACGCCGAACGCCCAGCAGTCGGCATCGTACTGGAAGCCGACGAGACCGTCGACAACCCGGCTGCTCGCGAGATCGTAGTTGAGACGGCCGACTGCGTAGAGCCGCCGCGTGAGCGGCCATTGCGCGGACATGAGGATCTGGTTGATCGGCTCGTTGCTGAGCGTCGGATTCTGCCGCGTGTAGCGGTAGCCGACATTGATCACGCGCCGCTCGCCCGGGCTGTAGCCGAAGCCGACGCTCGACTTCACGAGCTGGTTGTTGTCGACGTTGTACTGGAACGCCGTCTCCGACGCGAAGCCCGCGCCGAGCTTGACCGACGCGCCGAGGATCAGGTCCGAGTGCCGCGCGGTCGCGGGCGCCTCGGTCGGCAGGAGCGTCACGCGCTGGTCGGTGAAGTAGTACTGCTGCGCGATCACGAAGCGCGCGCGCTCGTCGCCCGTCGCCGGATTGATGAAGCGGGTCGTGAGCGCGGCCGTCAGACGGTTCGCGTCGGCGATCCGGTCGTTGCCGACGAACGTGTTCGGCGTGAAGATCTCCGCGAGCCCGAAGTCCGACACGGCCGTGTCGAACAGCGGCGCGTTCGACTGGTTCCGGTACGGCGTGTACACGTAGAACAGGCGCGGCTCCAGCGTCTGGATGTAGTCCTGGCCGAACAGGCGCACCGAGCGGTCGAACACGAGCCCGGTATCGAGGCTGAGTGTCGGGATCGAGTACGTGAAGCGCTTCGCCTGGTCGGGCACGCCGCCCGTCGTCGTCGTCAGGTCGTACGATGCGATGTGCAGCTGCGCCTTCGGCACGAAGAAGTAGCCGGGGCCGTACAGCCCGTACGACACGTACGGGTTGAACATCACGCGGTCGCCTTCCGGCTGGTCGGCCGTCGTGATCCTAAAGCGCGAATAATCGGCTTCCGCGCCGAAGTCGAAGCCGCCGACGTTGTACTTCGCGTACTTCACGTTCAACTGCGGCTCGCGGCCGTACGGCGCGACCGCCGGCGGCAGCGTCTGCCAGTGCTGGTAACGGCCGAGCACCGACCACGGCCCGTCGTTGTAGGTCAGGCCGGCTTCCTGCTGATACACCGTCTGGATCCCGTTGACGAACTGGTTCGTCGAGCCGAGCTCTTCGGGATACAGGTTGTCCGATACCTTGTTGTAATAGATGTAGCCGCCGAAACCGTTGCCGAAGTTCTGCTGGTGCTGCCAGAAGATCGCGTAGCGGTTGCGGTGCGCAATGCGGTCGTCGGGCAGATACTCGCCCGTCAGCGCGCCCGAATAGTTCGTCGACAGATAGCGGAACGTCGCCTGCGTGAAGATCCCGCGCTTCGAAATGATGTGCGGCGTGATCGTCAGGTCGCGGTTCGGCGCGATGTTGAAATAGTACGGCAGCGAGACCTCGATGCCGTTCGTCGAGCTGAACGGCGAGAACGTCGGCGGCAGGAAGCCGCTGCGCCGCTCGCCCGACAGCGGAAACGTGAGCCACGGGCTGCCGAAGAGCGGCACGCCCTGAAAGAACAGCACGCCGTTGCGCGCGACGCCCTCGTCCGCGCCCGTATCGAAATCGAACTCGCTACCCCTGATGTACCACGCCGGGTTCGTCGAGCACTGGCAGCCCGTGTACGTGCCGTTCGTGAACACCGAGCGTTCGCTGTCGAGGAGCTGGACGCGCTCGGCGCTGCCCGAGCCGCCCGTCGCCGTGAAATGGTACTTCGGCGTCGTCATGAAGCCCTGGTTCGCCTCGACCTTCAGATGCGCCTCGGGCCCCGAGAACGTCGTGCCGCCGTTGGCCACCGTGACCTTGCCGTACGCGTCGGCCATGTCGGTGTCCTGATCGTAGTGGATCGCATCCGCCTTGACGACCGCGTTGCCGCGGCGGATCTCGGCCGAACCCTTCGCGGCGAGGTCCTGATCGGCGGTGCCGCCCGTGTGGTCGGCGAGCACGAACGTCGCGGGCTTGCCGCCCTGCTTTTGCGGATGCTCGTCGAGCTGCGGCGCGAGGCGCAGGTCCCACGGCGAGCCGAACGTCTGCGGCTCGGCCGCGGCGCCGGACAACTGGGCCTGCGACACCGCCGGCACGAGGCCCGGTACGGCCAAAAGCGCGGCCGCGAGCCGTTTTCTGCGCGGCGCGGCATCGCAAGCTGGGACGAGCGGGAGTAACGTTTTACGCGGCATCTATCGTTCGGCGAATCGCCCCTGTCAAGCCCGGCCTCCACATGCCGCGCCCGCGCAATCGAACCGTGACTGCGGCTTCGCGCATACCGGGGGAAGCGGGCAAACGGACGGCGTGGCGGGCTGCGGGCCCGCGCCGGCGGGAATTGACACGGGACGCGTCAAAAAAGTCGTGGGGTATTATATGGCAAGACGTTCCCCCTCCCCGACTTTCAATGACGCAGCCCCCAGCCGATTCCCGTCTCGCCCGCCTCGCCGCCTGGCTCGCCACTTTCGCCGACCGCTACGCGCTCGACCTCGCGTCGCTTGCCCCGGCATCCGCCGACGCGAGCTTTCGCCGCTATTTCCGCGTCGCGAGCGCGGCCTCGCCGGGCGGCACGGCGATCGCCGTCGACGCGCCTCCGCCCGAGAAATGCCGCGAATTCGCGCAGATCGCGCAACTGCTCGACGCCGCGGGCGTCCACGTGCCGAGGGTGCTCGAGCACGACTTCGACGCGGGTTTCATGCTCGTCACCGATCTCGGCACGCGCTCGTACCTCTCGGCGCTCGATCCGGCGGCGCCCGCCGCCGCGCGGCCGCTGATGCGCGACGCGCTCGACGCGCTGATCCGCTGGCAGCTCGCGTCGCGCGAGGGCGTGCTGCCGCCGTTCGACGAGGCGTTCCTGCGCCGCGAGATGGAGCTGATGCCCGAATGGTACGTCGGCCGGCATCTCGGCAAGACGCTGCCCGCCGACGCGCGCGGCGCGCTCGAGCGCACGTTCGCGCTGCTGATCGCGAGCGCGAAGGCGCAGCCGCAGGGCTACATGCTGCGCGATTTCATGCCGCGCAACCTGATGCTCGCGGAGCCGAACCCCGGCGTGCTCGACTTCCAGGACGCCGTGTACGGGCCGCTCACGTATGACGTCGTGTCGCTCATGCGCGACGCGTTCATCAGCTGGGACGAGGAGTTCGAGCTCGACTGCTTCGCGTACTACTGGGAAAAGGCGAAGAAGGCGGGGCTGCCCGTCGAGGCGGATTTCGGCGAATTCTACCGGCAGCTCGAATGGATGGGCCTGCAGCGCCACATCAAGGTGCTCGGCCTGTTCGCGCGGATCAACTACCGCGATCACAAGCCGCACTATCTCGCCGACCTGCCGCGCTTTCTCGGCTACGCGCGCCGCGTCGCGCTGCGCTACCGGCCGCTCGCGCCGTTCGCCAGGCTCCTCGACGATCTCGAAGACAAGACGGCCGAAGTCGGCTACACGTTCTGAATCCGAACGATGACGCACACACTCGATACGGCGATGATCTTCGCCGCCGGGCGCGGCGAACGGATGCGCCCGCTCACCGACACGACGCCCAAGCCGCTCCTCGCGGCGGGCGGCAAGCCGCTGATCGTCTGGCAGATCGAGCGGCTCGCCGCGGCGGGCATCCGCACGATCGTCGTCAACCATGCGTGGCTCGGCGCGCAGATCGAGGCCGCGCTCGGCGACGGCTCGCGCTGGGGCGTGCGGCTCCTGTATTCCGCCGAGCGCGAAGCGCTCGAGACGGCGGGCGGAATCGCGCAGGCGCTGCCGCTCATCGAGGGCGGCGGCGGACCGAAGGTGTTCGTCGGCGTATCGGGCGACATCTACACCGGCTTCGACTATGCCGCGCTGTCGGCCCGCGCGAGCGCGCTCGCCGGCGCGCCCGAGCCCAGCATGCACCTCGTGATGGTGCCCAACCCGCCGTTTCATCCGGCGGGCGATTTCACGCTCGGCGACGACGGCCTGCTATCGCTCGACGGCGCGCCGCGCGCGACGTTCGGCAACATCGGGCTCTACGACACGCGGATGTTCCGCGATCTGCCGGCCGGGACACGCCGCGCGCTCACGCCCTATTACCGCGAGACGATCGCCGCGCGCCGCGCGACGGGCGAGCTCTACAGCGGCGCATGGGAGAACGTCGGCACGCCCGCGCAACTGGGCGAGCTCGACGCCGCGCTGAAGGCTGCTCGCTGAGAGCGTCGGTCCGGCAGCGCGCCGAGCGGGATCGTCGACGAATTTCAGGCCAATCCGGCGAGCGCGCGATCGTGCCGTTTCGTGCCGTTTCGTGCCGTTTCGTGCCGTTTCGTTTCGTGCCGCCGCGCACCGTTCCGCATCATTTCGCGCCCGTGCATGCCATTCCCGACGCAAGGACGCGGCGGCTGACCGGCCGGCCGATCCGTCAGCCAGCCGAAACGCGCGGCACCGCCGCCCGCCCCCGCTCCATCAAACCTCTTCCGCCGCCGCGCCGTCGGCCGCCGCGCGCTGCTGCTGAAGCGCCCACATCTGCGCGTACAGGCCGTCCGCGCGCAGCAGCTCGGCGTGCGTGCCGCGCTCGACGATGCGCCCGTGGTCCATCACGATGATCTGGTCCGCATGCACGACGGTCGACAGCCGGTGCGCGATCACGAGCGTCGTCCGGTGCCGCGCGATCTGCTCGAGCTCGTGCTGGATCGCCCGCTCGGAACGCGAATCGAGCGCCGACGTCGCCTCGTCGAACACGAGGATCGGCGGGTTCTTCAGGATCGTCCGCGCGATCGCGACGCGCTGCTTCTCGCCGCCCGACAGCTTGAGCCCGCGCTCGCCGACGGGCGTGTCATAGCCCTTCGGCAGACTCTCGATGAACGAGTGGATGTGCGCGGCGCGCGCGGCCGCGATCACCTCGTCGCGCGTCGCCGACGGCCGGCCGTACGCGATGTTGTAGTAGATCGAGTCGTTGAAGAGCACCGTGTCCTGCGGCACGATGCCGATCGACGCGCGCAGCGTTTCCTGCTTCACGTCGCGAATGTCCTGGCCGTCGATCGTGATCGCGCCGCCCGCCGCGCGATCGAGATCGTAGAAGCGGAACAGCAGGCGCGACAGCGTCGACTTGCCCGAGCCGCTGTGGCCGACGACCGCGGTCGTCGAGCCCGCTTCGATCGTGAAGTCGACGTCGTGCAGGATCTGCCGCGACGGCTCGTAGCTGAAGTTCACCCGCTCGAAACGCACTCGCGCGCCGTTCACCTTCAGCGCGCTCGCGCCGGGCGCGTCGTCGACTTCGCGCGCGGCCGACAGCAGTCCGAACATCCGGTCCATGTCGGTCAGGCTCTGCTTCAGCTCCCGATAGACGACGCCGAGGAAGTTCAGCGGAATGTACAGCTGCAGCATGAACGTGTTGATGAGCACGAGATCGCCGAGCGTGAGCTTGCCCGCGAGCACGCCCTGCGTCGCGCGCCACAGGATGAACACGAGCCCCGCGCCGATGATCGCCTGCTGGCCGAAGTTCAGGAACGACAGCGAATTCTGCGAGCGGATCGCCGCCTTCCGGTAGCGCTTCAGGTTCTCGTCGTAGCGCTGCGCTTCCCATTCCTCGTTGCCGAAGTACTTGACGGTCTCGTAGTTGATCAGCGAATCGATCGCGCGCGAGTTCGCCCGTGAATCGAGCTCGTTCATCGTGCGGCGGAAATGCGTGCGCCACTCGGTCACCTTCACGGTGAACGCGATGTACGCGACGAGCGCGGCGAACGTCACATACGCGTAATACGCTTCGTACTTGACGACGAAGAAGCCGAGCACGAGCCCCACTTCGACGAGCGTCGGCAGGATGCTGTACAGCGAATACGAGATCAATTGCTGGATGCCGCGCGTGCCGCGCTCGATGTCGCGCGACATGCCGCCCGTCTGCCGCTCGAGATGAAAGCGCAGCGACAGGCCATGCAGATGCTGGAACACCTGCAGCGCGAGCCGCCGCACCGCGCTTTCCGTCACCTTCGAGAACAGGATCTCGCGCAGCTCGGTGAAGAGCGACGTCGACAACCGCACGAGCGCATAGGCGATCACGAGCAGCCCGACGCCGCCCGCGAGCACGACGGCCGCCGACTGCTCGGCGCGGCCGAGCGCGGTCAGATGCTGGACGCTCGCGAGGCTGTCGACGATCCGTTTCATCACGACGGGCACGCCGAGGTTCGCGACCTTCGCGCCGATCAGGCACGCAAGCGCGAATGCGACGCGCAACTTGTAAGCGCTCAGGTACGGCAGCAGCGAGCGGATCGTCTGCCAGTCGTTGCGCGGCCCGGTCGCGATGGGCGCGGGCTCGGAGGAAGCGGGATAGCGGCGCATGGGGGAGTTCGTGGGTTCGCTTCGTCGGTGAAGGTGTGCGTATCGGGCCTGCTTGGCCGGCCGCCGACGCGGCGCGCATCGCACGCTACGCGGTGGCGGCGCGCGCGGCCACGCGGCGCCGCCCGTACGGTTCGGCCCACGCGGGCGCGCCGCATCTCCGGCGCGGCCTACGCGGCCCGGCCCCAATCCACACTTTCTCGTACAATTTCAGAACTTTGCATTGTCTCAGAAGCCGGTTCGCGCCGCTGCCCGCCGCCTCGCCGGCGACGGCCGCCGAATCCGCGCGGGCCGGCTGCCTTTCTTTCAAGATGGAAGCTTCAACCATGACCGATTCGCCCATGCAACTCCCGCAAAAACCGCCCGCGCTGCGCGTCGTCCCGCAACCGTCCGACGCGAACGTCCACGGCGACGTGTTCGGCGGCTGGATCATGGCGCAGGTCGACATCGCGGGCTCGATCCCGGCGAGCCGTCGCGCGAACGGTCGGGTCGCGACGGTCGCGGTCAATTCGTTCCTGTTCAAGCAGCCGGTGTTCGTCGGCGATCTGCTCAGCTTCTACGCGAGCATCGTGAAGACGGGCAACACGTCGGTGACGGTCGACGTCGAGGTCTACGCGCAGCGGATGAGCCTGATGAGCGAGATCGTGAAGGTGACCGAAGCGACGCTCACCTACGTCGCGACCGACGCCGACCGCCGCCCGCGCGCGCTGCCGCCGCTCGAATAAGCGCGGCGCACGCATCGCCGCCCGCCCGCACACGCGCGCCGCCCCACGAGGCGGCGCGCGCGGCTTCGTGCCGCCCGCTCAGTGCGCGGCGAGGCCGAACTCGCGCATCGCGGGGACGAAGTCGTGATTGAGCTTCGGCTTGCGCGAGAGCTTCGCGAGCACGTAGCGCTGAAACGGCGTGAGCTTCGCCCACTGCGCCCCGGACGGCGCCGGCAAGCCGGCGAGCCCGCTCTGCGCGACGAGCGCGTCCGGCACCGCTTCGGCGCTGCGCCACGCCGGATGCTCGTCCGGCTGGAACCAGGCCGGCTCGACGTTCGCATGCGTGCGCAGCATCTCGAACAGCGCGTGGTCGAAATTCGGCTCGATCACGACGTCTTCGTCGGCCGGAAAGCGCGCGAGCAGCCTGCGATCCTCGATCGGCAGCAACTGCCATTGCTCGAGCGAGATCCTCAGCCCGAAACGGTCGAGGTTGAAGCGGACGATCATCGGAATGTAGGTCAGATCCTCCGACGATTCGATTTCGAAATTGAACAGCAACGGCGCGTCGCTCAGTCCCATGTTTGCACTCACTTTGACGATTGCCGGCACGTTTGGCCCGTCTGGAGTATTTTAGAACCTTCGCGGGCGTCGAGCTTGCCGCCCGGCATCGCGCCCCGCTCGCCCGTCCCATCGAAGGAGCCCCCGTGAGTCTGTCCGAAACCGTCGAACCCAGCGGCATCGTCGAGCTCGCGGTGCGCAGACGGCGCGGCGACGCGCTCGAGCCGGCCGTCGACCGCGTCGGCCAGGAATGGCCGGTCGCGCTCGTATTCAACGGCATCTCGCACGCGGTGATGATGTGCACGCCGCGCGATCTGGAAGCGTTCGCGGTCGGCTTCGCGGTGTCCGAAGGCATCGTCGGGCGCGGCAGCGACGTGAAGGACATCGAGGTCGCGCTGCACGGCGACGCGCCGCTGCCGTACGCCGAAGTGCAACTGACGGTCGTCCAGCAGGCGTTCGCCGCGCTGAAGGAAAAGCGCCGCGCGCTCGCGGGGCGCACCGGCTGCGGCGTGTGCGGCATCGAAAGCATCGATCTGCTCGATCTCGTGCCCGAACGCGTGCCCGATGCCGGCTTTCTCGCGCGCATCGCGCCGGATGCGATCGCACGCGCGGCGCGCGAGCTTCCCGCGCACCAGGCGCTCACGCGGCAAACGGGCGGCCTGCACGCGGCCGCGTGGTGCGACGCGTCGGGCGCGATCGTCCATGCGTTCGAAGACATCGGCCGCCACAACGCGCTCGACAAGCTGATCGGCACGCTGACGCTCACGCGCGCCGACATGACGAACGGCTTCGTATTCTTGTCGAGCCGCGCGAGCTACGAACTCGTGCGCAAATCGGCGCGCGTCGGCATTCCGATGGTCGCGACGATCTCCGCGCCGTCGTCGCTCGCGATCGAGATCGCGCGGCAGGCGGGGCTGAGGCTCGTGAGTTTCTGCCGCGAGGCGGGCTACGTCGACTACGGCACCGCGTAGCGCGCCGCGTCGCGGCACGCGCGAAGGCGACGTGCGGCATGCCGCCGCGCCGGCATCCGCGCGCGCGATGCGGCCGGCACGAGCCGCCGCGCCGCATCGCACCGCCTCAATGGCGCTCAGTCGAACTGCCGGAAATCCGGCTTGCGCTTCTCGAAGAACGCGGTGATCGCCTCGCGCACTTCGGGCGAGCGCAGCAT
Organism: Burkholderia thailandensis E264; assembly: GCF_000012365.1. Classification (NCBI taxonomy): domain Bacteria; kingdom Pseudomonadati; phylum Pseudomonadota; class Betaproteobacteria; order Burkholderiales; family Burkholderiaceae; genus Burkholderia; species Burkholderia thailandensis. The sequence goes on along the minus strand of NC_007651.1, from coordinate 648,308 downwards.
TCTGCCGAACTGATCGCCTTCCTCCGACATCCGCGCGGCGATTTCCGTGCCGGCCCCCTTCTTGAGGAACGCCTTCGTCGCGCGCAGCGACGACGCCGGCAGCGCGACGAGCTTCGCCGCTTGCCCGGCCGCGAACGCGTCGAGATCCGCGGCGGGCAGCACGCGGTTCACGAGGCCGATCCGGTGCGCCTCGAGCGCATCGAACGGTTCGCCGAGCAGCAGCTTTTCCGCAGCGACCTGATGGCCGGCAACGCGCGGCAGCAGCAGGCTCGACGCCGCCTCCGGGCACAGGCCGAGCTGCGCGAACGGCAGCGACAACTGCGCGGTGTCGGCCGCGTAGACGAGATCGCAGTGCAGCAACATCGTCACGCCGATGCCGACCGCGACGCCCGCGACCGCCGCGACGATCGGCTTCTGCGCGCTCGCGATCTGGCGCAGGAACTGGAACACGGGCGCGTTCTCGTCCTTCGGCGGCGCCTTCATGAAATCGTCGAGATCGTTGCCCGCGCTGAAATTGCCGTCGCTGCCGCGAATCAGGATCGCGCGCACCGATTTGTCGTCCTGAGCGGCCGCGAGCGCGTCGGCCATCGTCTGGTACATCGCCGCGGTGATCGCGTTCTTCTTCGACGGACGCGCAAGCGTGATCGTCAGCACGCCGCCCGCGTTATCGACCTGGATATCCATTTGAGCCGTCTCCATGGCTGTTTTCACTCGATCAAAAAAAACGGTGCGCGAGCTCGCCGCCCGCGCACCGTCGTCATGCGTCGCGCGCTCCGATCAGAGCCGCTCGATGATGCCCGCCGCGCCCATGCCGGTGCCGACGCACATCGTCACCATCCCGTACTTCAGGTTGCGGCGGCGCAGGCCGTGCACGACGGTCGCCGCGCGGATCGCGCCCGTCGCGCCGAGCGGGTGGCCGAGCGCGATCGCGCCGCCGAGCGGGTTGATCTTCGACGGATCGAGGCCGAGATCGCGGATCACCGCGAGCGATTGCGCGGCGAACGCCTCGTTCAGCTCGATCCAGTCGATGTCGTCCTGCTTGAGGCCCGCCGCCTTCAGCGCAGCCGGAATCGCTTCCTTCGGGCCGATGCCCATGATCTCCGGCGGCACGCCGCGCACGGCGAAACTGACGAAGCGCGCGAGCGGGGTCAGGTTGAATTGCTTGAGCACCTTCTCCGACACGACGAGCAGCGCGCCCGAGCCGTCCGACGTCTGCGAGCTGTTGCCCGCCGTCACCGAACCCTTGTTCGCGAACACCGTCTTCAGCTTCGCGAGCCCTTCGAGCGACGTCTCCGCGCGCGGGCCTTCGTCGAGCGCGATCTCGCGCGTCCTCGTTTCGATTTCGCCCGTCGCGAGATTCGGGAAGCGCTCGACGAGCGTGTACGGCGCGATCTCGTCGTTGAACTCGCCCGCCTGCTGCGCGGCGATCGCCTTGCGGTGCGACTCGACCGAGAACGCGTCCTGGTCTTCGCGGCTCACCTTCCACTGCTCGGCGACGCGCTCGGCGGTGAGGCCCATCCCATACGCGATGCCGAAATCTTCACTGCGATCGAAGATGTGCGGCGACATCGACGGCTTGTTGCCCATCATCGGCACCATGCTCATCGATTCGACGCCGGCCGCGAGGATCGCGTCCGATTCGCCGACGCGGATGCGGTCCGCCGCCATCGCAAGCGCGGTGACGCCCGACGCGCAGAAGCGGTTCACCGTCACGCCGCCGACCGTGTTCGGCAGGCCGGCGAGCAGCGCGCCCATCCGCGCGACGTTCAGGCCCTGCTCGGCCTCGGGGATCGCGCAGCCGACGATCGCATCCTCGATCAGCTTCGTGTCGAATCCCGGCACCTGCGCGATCGCCGACTTGATCGCGTGGACGAGCAGTTCGTCCGGGCGCGTGTTCTTGAATGCACCGCGGGGCGCCTTGCCGATCGGCGTGCGGCTTGCGGCGACGATGTATGCGTCTTGCAGTTGTTTGCTCATTTGAGACTCCTGTCGACCAGAGTTGGCGCCTCAGCGCTGACTCTGGTCCCATGCCCTTGGGCGGTCGATCGCAGTTAGCGCCGTGGCGCTGACTCTGCTCCCATGCAAAGTTGTCCGCTCGGCTCGATCAGTTGCGAACCGGCTTGCCGGTCTGCAACATGCCCATGATCCGTTCCTGCGTCTTCTGCGTGCCGAGCAGGTCGACGAACGCGCGACGCTCCAGGGCGAGCAGCCATTCCTCGTCGACCGTGCTGCCGGCCTCGACGTCGCCGCCGCAAACCGCTTCCGCGATCCGGCTCGCGATCAGGAAGTCGTGGTCGCTGATGAAGCGGCCGTCGCGCATGTTGACGAGCTGGGCCTTGATCGTCGCGATCGCGGAGCGGCCGGCCACCGGGATTTCCTTCGCCTTCAGCGGCGCGCGGTAGCCCGCCGCCGCGAGGCCGCGCGCTTCCTTCTTCGCGACGTCGAGCAGTTCGAACACGTTGAACACGATCGTGTCCGACGGCTTCACGTAGCCCATCGCGCGCGCTTCGTACGCGGACATCGACACCTTCGCCATCGCCGCGTTCTCGAACGGCTTGGTCAGGAACTTGAGCAGCTCGCTCGTCATGCCCGCCGCCGTCGCGGCTTCCGCCGCGCGCAGCGCCGCTTCCTTCAGGCCGCCGCCCGCCGGCACGAGGCCGACGCCGACCTCGACGAGGCCGATGTAGCTCTCGACGTGCACGACGCGCTTCGCGCTGTGCAGCATCAGCTCGCAGCCGCCGCCGAGCGCGAGGCCCGACACCGCCGCGACCACCGGCACGTTCGCGTACTTCACGCGCAGCATGCCTTGCTGGAACTTCTTCACGAACGGCTCGATGCCCTTCGCGCCGCCCATCATGAACGCGGGCATCGCCTCTTCGAGGTTCGCGCCGGCGGAGAACGGGCCGCCCGGGTTGCCGAGCTTGAGCGAGCTCGGCTGCCAGATCACGACCGCCTTGTAGTCCCTCTCGGCGAGCTCGATCGCCTGCGCGAGGCCGTCGATCACGCCCGGGCCGATCGTGTTCATCTTCGACTTGAACGACACGATCACGACGTCATCCTCGCCCGCGCGGTCGTCGACCCACGCGCGCACCGAGTCCGTCTCGAACAGCGTCTTGCCGAACGCCTTCGGGTCGCGGCCCGCTTCGCCGAACACGGGCGCGCGGAACACCTGCTTGTCGTAGACGGACAGCGCGGAGCGCGGCACGAAGCGCTTCGCCGCAGGCGACCACGAGCCCTCGGCCGCGTGCACGCCGCCCTGCTCGGCAACGGCGCCTTCGAGCACCCATGCGGGCAGCGGCACGGTGGCGAGCGACTTGCCGGCCGCGATGTCTTCCTGCACCCACTCGGCAACCTGCTTCCAGCCTGCCGCCTGCCAGTCCTCGAACGGGCCCTGGCTCCAGCCGAAGCCCCAGCGGATCGCGAGATCGACTTCGCGCGCGTTGTCGGCGATCGACTCGAGGTGGATCGCGATGTAGTGGAACACGTCGCGGAAGACCGACCACAGGAACTGCGCGTGCGGATGCTGCGTCTCGCGCAGCAGCTTCACGCGCTCGGCAAGCGGACGCTTCAGGATGCGGCCGACGGTTTCGTCCGCCTTCGCGCCGGAGTCGACATAGGCGCCCGTCTTCGCGTCGAGCACCTTGATCGCCTTGCCTTCCTTCTTGTAGAAGCCGCCGCCCGTCTTCTGGCCGAGCGCGCCCTGCTCGACGAGCTTCGCGAGCACGGCGGGCGTCTTGTAGACCGCGAAGAACGGATCGTCGGCGAGGTTGTCCTGCATCGTCTTGATCACGTGCGCCATCGTGTCGAGGCCGACCACGTCCGCCGTGCGGAACGTCGCGGATTTCGCGCGCCCGAGACGGCTGCCCGTCAGATCGTCGACTTCGTCGAAACGCAGGCCGAACTTCTCGGCTTCGACGATCACGGCGAGGATCGAGAAGATGCCGACGCGGTTCGCGATGAAGTTCGGCGTATCCTTCGCGCGCACGACGCCCTTGCCGACGACGCTCGTCAGGAACGTCTCGAGCTGGTCGAGGATCTGCGGCTGCGTGTGCGCGGTCGGGATCAGCTCGACCAGATGCATGTAGCGCGGCGGGTTGAAGAAGTGCACGCCGCAGAAGCGCGCCTTCAGCTCGTCGGAGAAGCCTTCGGACAGCGCCGTGATCGACAGGCCCGACGTGTTCGTCGCGAAAATCGCGTTCGGCGCGATGTGCGGCGCGACCTTCTTGTACAGATCGTGCTTCCAGTCCATGCGCTCGGCGATCGCCTCGATCACGAGGTCGCATTCGGCGAGCTTCGCGATGTCGTCCTCGTAGTTCGCGGCTTCGAGATACTTGGCGTCGTCCTTCACGCCGAACGGCGCGGGCGACAGCTTTTTCAGGTTCTCGATCGCCTTCAGCGCGATGCCGTTCTTCGGGCCTTCCTTGGCGGGCAGATCGAACAGCAGCACGGGCACGCGCGCGTTGATGAGATGCGCGGCGATCTGCGCGCCCATCACGCCGGCGCCCAGCACGGCGACCTTGCGAATGTTGAAATTGCTCACGGGACTCCTCCGGATTGAGCCGCGCGGCGCCGACCGTAAGGGCGCGCACGGCGTGTGAGTGCGAATAATCGGTCGTTCGGGCGGCGTGCGTCGCGCGCCGCCCGGCGGTCGCGTCAGAACAGCGCTTCGTCGACTTCCATCATCGTCTTCGCGCCGGCGCGCGCGAGACGGATCGACGCCGCCGTTTCGGGCAAGAGGCGCGCGAAGTAGAAGCGCGCGGTCGCGAGCTTCGATTTGTAGAAAGGATCGCCCGACGCTTCGTTGTCGAGTGCGATGCGCGCCATCCGCGCCCAGAAGTACGAGAACACCAGGTGACCGACGGTGCGCAGGTACGGCACGGCGGCGGCGCCCACTTCGTCCGGGTTCTGCATCGCCTTCATGCCGATTTCCATCGTCAGCTTCTGCACCTTCTCGCCGATGTCGGCGAGCGGCGTGATGAATTCGGACATTTCGGGCTTCACGCCTTCCGCCTCGGCAAACTCGGCGACGATCTTGCCGAACTTCTTCAGCTTCGCGCCCATGTCGCCCAGCACCTTGCGGCCGAGCAGGTCGAGCGCCTGAACCGAGTTGGTCCCTTCATAGATCATGTTGATCCGCGCGTCGCGCACGTACTGCTCCATGCCCCACTCGGAGATGAAGCCGTGACCGCCGTAGATCTGCATCGCGTGGTTCGTGCACTCGAACGCGTTGTCGGTCAGGAACGCCTTGATGATCGGCGTGAGAAGCGCGACGAGATCCTCGGCTTCCTTGCGCACCGCTTCGTCCGCGTGCGACAGCGCCTTGTCGATTTGCAGCGCCGACCAGTACGTGAACGCGCGCGCGCCTTCCGCGTAGGCCTTCTGCGTGAGCAGCATGCGGCGCACGTCCGGGTGGACGATGATCGGATCGGCCGGCTTGTCCGGCGCCTTCGGCCCCGTCAGCGAGCGCATCTGCAGGCGCTCCTTCGCATACGTGAGCGAGTTCTGGTACGCGACCTCGGTGAGGCCGAGCCCTTGCATGCCGACGCCGAGACGCGCGGCGTTCATCATCACGAACATCGCGTTCAGGCCCTTGTTCGGCTCGCCGATCATCCAGCCCTTCGCATTGTCGAGGTTCATCACGCAGGTCGCGTTGCCGTGGATGCCCATCTTGTGCTCGATCGAGCCGCACTTCACGCCGTTGCGCTCGCCCGGCTCGCCCGACGCGTCCGGGACGAACTTCGGCACGATGAACAGAGAGATGCCCTTCGTGCCCTTCGGCGCGTCCGGCAGGCGCGCGAGCACGAGGTGAACGATGTTCTTCGAGAAGTCGTGTTCGCCGCTCGAGATGAAGATCTTGGTGCCGCTGATCGAATACGAGCCGTCGCCGTTCGGCTCGGCCTTCGTGCGCAGGATGCCGAGATCGGTGCCGCAGTGCGGCTCGGTCAGGCACATCGTGCCCGTCCATTCGCCCGACACGAGCTTCGGCAGGTAGAGCTTCTGCAGCTCGGGCGCGCCATGCGCGTGCAGGCATTCGTACGCGCCGTGCGACAGGCCCGGATACATCGTCCATGCCTGGTTCGCCGAGTTCAGCATTTCATACAGCGCGTTGTTGACGAACGCGGGCAGGCCCTGGCCGCCGTAATCGGGATCGCAGCCGAGCGCGGGCCAGCCCGCGTCGATGTACTGCTGATACGCTTCCTTGAAGCCCGTCGGCGTCTTCACGACGCCGTCGCCGACATACGTGCAGCCCTCGCGGTCGCCGACCTGGTTGAGCGGGAAAAGCACCTCCGAGCAAAACTTGCCCGCTTCCTCGAGCACCTGGTTGATCGTGTCGGCGTCGAGATCAGCATGCTTGGGCATCTGCTTGACCTCGGCTTCGACGTTCAGAAGCTCGTGCAACACGAATTGCATGTCGCGCAACGGCGCGGCGTACTGTCCCATGACTCTCTCCAAGATAAGGCAATCGGCTCGAGCTCCCCGACGGCGGTCGTGCCGCCGCTATCGGCTCTCGCTCTGGTACGAAACAATCGTCTTTTCAAGCGCGGCCCACGTGAGGCGCACCGCATCCGGCTGATGCAAGAAGCGTGCGTCGTGGTGCAGGCCGAGCGTGAAGCTGTACAACTCGAAGAGCATCAGGTTCGGATCGGTGTCCGGGCGCAGATGCCCCTCCTCCTTCGCTTGCGAAATGGCGCGCAGCAGCGCGGCGCGCCACGCTTTCACGCTCGCGATCAACTGCTCGCGCACCGCGCTGTCCGGGCGATCGTCGTATTCGACGGCGCCGCTGATGTAGATGCATCCCGTCGTCACCTCCTGGATGCGCTTCTCGATCCAGCGCGCCAGCATCGCCCGCAGGCGCGGCAAACCGCGCGGCTCGCGCAGGCTCGGAAAGAACACCTCGTTCTCGAAACGATGGTGGTACTCTCGCACGACTTCGACCTGCAAATCGTCGCGCGACCCGAAGTGCGCGAACACGCCGCTCTTGCTCATCTGCATGCGCTCGGCCAATAGGCCGATCGTCAGACCCTCGAGCCCGTCACGGCTGGCAAGGTCCAATGCTGCTTCGAGTATCGCGGCACGCGTCTGTTCGCCTTTTCGCATAGCTTTTAGTAACCGTTCAGGGTGATCGAATAAAATCGAACGGCCGTACTATTATTGAGTGCGGCCGTCGGCGAAACAAGGAAATTATTAGAAATCGGTTTCTAACCGTCCCCGCTATTTTGCAGGGTCGCGCGCCTCTGGAGGAGGCCCTGTGCAGGCCGCGGCGCGCCGTATGTGTAAGCGAATGCTTAGTCGTATCCGCCGACCGTCAGCAGCTTCATCGCACCCCGGTACGCGTTGTACGCGAACCAGTTCAGAAACCGCTCGACGGCGGGCCGCGCCGCATAGAGCGCGGGGTCGATCTCTCGGCCGTCGGCGAACGCGACGGCGATCGCGTCGCGCAGCGCGGCCGTCTCCTCGCGATGGCGCACGAGCACGACGTTCGCCTCGTTGTTCAGCATCAGGCTGAGCGCATCCAGATTCGACGAGCCGACGGTCGCCCAGTGATCGTCGATCACCGCGACCTTGCCGTGCAGTATCGTCTTGTCGTATTCGGCGACGCGCACGCCCGAGCGCAGCAATGCATGATATAGGAACGGCACCGCCATATCGAGCGACGCGAACTCGTTGCGCCCGAGCAGTATGCGCACATCGACGCCGCGCCGCGCCGCGCCGGCGAGCGCGCGCCGCAGCTTGCGCCCCGGCATGAAGTACGGGTTGGCGAGCAGGATCGACTGGCGCGCGCGGCCGATCGCCGCGAGATACGCCTTCTCGATCGCGCGGCGATTCACGACGTTGTCGCGCGCGACGAACGCGACGCTCGGCTCGGTCACGACGCGCAGCGCGCCCGCCTTCACCCAGCGGTGGCTGCGCATCCAGCGGCGAAAGCGCCCGGCGAACGCCGTGCCGTCCGCGCCGTGCGGCACATACTCCGCATAGCGCTTATGGCCGGCCGCGATCCGGTGCCATTGCACTTCGAACGCGGCGCGCACGTCGGCAACGGCGGGCCCTTGCAGCTCGAGCGCGAAATCCCAGCGCGGATACGGCAGGCGCTCGCCGTTCTGCTCGAAATCGTCGACGATGTTGATGCCGCCGCAGAACGCGTAGGCGTCGTCGATCACCGCGAGCTTGCGGTGCGTGCGCGAGAAGCCGAAGCGGCCGAACAGATAGGGGTTGTAGATCCGGTGCTCGACGCCTGCGTCCGGCCATGTGCCGAAGAGCAGCAGGCGCTCGGTGCCGATCCCGTCGGTAATGACGCGCACGTGGACGCCGCGCGCGGCCGCGCGGACGAGCGCGTCCGATACCGCGCGGCCGACCGCGTCGTCGCAAAAGATATAGGTTTCGAGCGCGACGCGCTCGCGCGCGGCGTCGATCCGCTCGATCAGCGCGGGAAAAAACGCCGCGCCGCCGTCACAGAGGCGCACCGCGTTGCCGGACGTGAACGCGAGCCGCGACGCGGACCCGCGCTCCTGCAGAAACATCTGCCGCAGTTGCGCGAGACGGTGCCGGGCCTTGCCGCTCATGCGGCGCGCGACGCGAGGCGCTCGGGCAGTTGCAGGATCGCCTCGGCGTTCGACGGCGAGTAGCAGCGCGCGGCCGCTTCGCGGTAAGGCAGCCACTGATAGGCGGTGTGCTCGCGCGGCGACAGCGTCACGTCGACGCGCGCCGGCACTTCCAGGCTGAACCAGTGCTCGGTGTTGCGGGTGACGCCGGGCGCGTAGCGGTGCAGGTACTGCGGATAGATCGCGTACTCGATCGCGTGATGCCAGTCGACGAGCGCGGCAGGCGGAATGCCCGGGCTGCCGACGACGATGCCCGTTTCCTCCGCGACTTCGCGCGCGGCGACCTGCGCGATCGGCTCGTCGAGCGCGTCTTTCGAACCGGTCACGGACTGCCAGAAGTCGGGCTGATCGGCGCGCTTGATGACGAGCACGTCGAGCGCGGGCGTATGGATCACGACGAGAACGGATTCGGGGATTTTCGGCGGCTTCGTCATCGGGATGTCATCGGCGCCAGCCCGCCCGACGCGGCGGGCAGCGCGGCACCGTCAAAAAACCATGGGGCGACTGTACCGCAAAAAACGAAAAGGGCGCATCGCGCGCCCTTTTCCCGCGGTTCCTTTCTGCGCCGGCCGAAGCCGATCGTCGCGCCGGGCGCGAGCCGTGCCGGCATTCCGATTCGGCAGAGGCCGGCGCGCGGCCGCGTTACGCCTTCGGCTGCTCCGGCTGACGCAGGCGGATGTGCAGCTCGCGCAGCTGGCGCTCGTCGACGGGGCTCGGTGCCTGCGTGAGCAGACACTGCGCGCGCTGCGTCTTCGGGAACGCGATCACGTCGCGGATCGAATCGGCGCCCGCCATCATCGTGACGATGCGATCGAGGCCGAACGCGATGCCGCCGTGCGGCGGTGCACCGTATTGCAGCGCGTCGAGCAGGAAGCCGAACTTCGCCTGCGCCTCCTCCGGGCCGATCTTCAGCGCGCGGAACACCTTGCTCTGCACTTCCTCGCGGTGGATACGCACCGAGCCGCCGCCGATTTCCCAGCCGTTCAGCACCATGTCGTACGCCTTCGCGAGGCAGCGGCCCGGATCGGTCTCGAGATATTCGAGATGCTCGTCCTTCGGGCTCGTGAACGGATGGTGCGCCGCGACGTAGCGCGCTTCCTCGTCGTCGTACTCGAACATCGGAAAATCGACGACCCACAGCGGCTTCCAGCCCGACTCGACGAGGCCGTTCGCCTTGCCGAACTCCGAGTGGCCGATCTTCAGGCGCAGCGCGCCGAGGCTGTCGTTGACGACCTTCGCGCGGTCGGCCGCGAAGAAGACGATGTCGCCGTCTTGCGCGCCCGTGCGCTCGAGAATCGCCGCGATCGACGCGTCGTGCAGGTTCTTGACGATCGGGCTCTGCAGGCCGTCGCGGCCCTTCGCGCGCTCGTTGACCTTGATCCACGCGAGGCCCTTCGCGCCGTAGATGCGCACGAATTCGGTGTAGCCGTCGATATCGCCGCGCGTGAGCTCGGCGCCCTTCGGCACGCGCAGCGCCGCGACGCGGCCGTCCTTCGTATTGGCCGGCGTGCTGAACACCTTGAAATCGACGTCCTTCATCGCGTCGGTGAGCTCGGTGAACTCGAGCTTCACGCGCAGGTCGGGCTTGTCCGAGCCGAAGCGCGCCATCGCTTCCGAATACGGCATCACCGGGAATTTCGCGTCGAGCTCGACGTCGATCGTCGTCTTGAAGATATGACGGATCATGTCCTCGAACAGATCGCGAATTTCCTGCTCGCCGAGGAACGACGTCTCGCAGTCGATCTGCGTGAATTCCGGCTGGCGGTCCGCGCGCAGGTCCTCGTCGCGGAAGCACTTCGTGATCTGGTAGTAACGGTCGAAGTTCGCGACCATCAGCAACTGCTTGAACAGCTGCGGCGACTGCGGCAGCGCGAAGAACTGGCCCGCGTTCACGCGCGACGGCACGAGGTAGTCGCGCGCGCCTTCCGGCGTGCTCTTCGTCAGCATCGGCGTTTCGATGTCGATGAAACCCTGCTCGTCGAGATACTTGCGCGCCTCGATCGCGACGCGGTAGCGCAGGCGCAGGTTGTGCTGCATCTGCGGACGGCGCAGGTCGAGCACGCGGTGCGTGAGGCGCGTCGTTTCCGACAGGTTGTCGTCGTCGAGCTGGAACGGCGGTGTGACCGACGCGTTCAGCACGGTCAGCTCGTGGCACAGCACCTCGATCTTGCCGCTCTTCAGGCCGGCGTTGACCGTGCCTTCCGGACGGTTGCGCACAAGCCCCTTCACCTGCACGCAGAACTCGTTGCGCACGCCTTCGGCGGTCGCGAACATCTCCGCGCGATCCGGATCGCAGACCACCTGCACGAGGCCTTCACGATCGCGCAGGTCGATGAAGATCACACCGCCGTGATCGCGGCGGCGCTGCACCCAGCCGCACAGCGACACGGTTTGGCCCAGCAGGTGTTCGGTCACGAGACCGCAGTATTCAGTTCGCATCGACATGATGTTTGCTTTCTTTCGTAGTGGTCAACGGGAAGAGCCGCACTCTCTCCCGGGCATTACATCGGCGGCTCGACGGGACGGCGCGCCGGCGCGGCAACGGGCGCCGGGGGCGCGACGACGCCCATCGAGACGATGTACTTGAGCGCGGCGTCGACCGACATGTCGAGCTCGACGACCTCGCGTTTCGGCACCATCAGGAAGAAGCCGGACGTCGGATTCGGCGTCGTCGGCACGTAGACGCTCACGTGCTCTTCCTTCAGGTGATTGACCACGTCGCCGCCGGGCGTGCCGGTGAGGAACGCGATCGTATAGGAGCCGCGGCGCGGGTACTCGATCAGGAGCGCCTTGCGGAATGCGTTGCCGCTGCTCGACAGCAGCGTGTCCGACACCTGCTTCACGCTCGTGTAGATCGGCCCGACGACGGGAATGTGCCGCACGACCACGTTCCACCAGGTGACGAGCTTCTGGCCGATGAAATTCTGCGTCGCGAGCCCGACGACGAAGATGAACGCGAGCGTGAGCACCGCGCCGATCCCCGGCAGCCGGAAGCCGAACAGCTTCTCCGGCTGCCACGAAGCGGGCAGCAGAAGCAGCGTCTGATCCATCGTGCCGATGATGAGCCCGAGCACCCACAGCGTGATCGCGAGCGGGACGAGAACCAGGAGTCCGGTTAGAAACACCGATTTGAGGGTCGTCTTTTTCATCATCTGCCGTCGAAAAATCGCGCCGGTACGTCAAGCGCGGGATGCGCCGCCGACACGGGCGGTGCGGCGGTCAAGTGCTGCTCGCGGGCGCGGCGGCGGCAGGCGTGGACGCCGCCGGCGCGCTCGCCGTGCTGTCCGCGGCGGCGGGCGTCGCCGCCTTCTCGCCGCTCGCCTTCTCAGCGCTTGCCTTCTCGCCGCTCGCGGCGGGCGCGCTCGCGCCGCCCGAGCCGCCTCGGAAGTCGGTCACATACCAGCCCGAGCCCTTCAATTGGAACCCGGCCGCCGTGACCTGCTTGCGAAAAGCGTCCTTCCCGCATTCCGGACACTGCGACAGCGGCGCGTCGCTCATCTTCTGAAGCACATCTTTCGCGTAACCGCACGCTTCGCAACGATAGGCGTAGATCGGCATGGTATTTTCCCGCAGAAACGTATAAAAGGCTTGCAAAGCCTTGAATTATAGCCGAAAGGCGGGCGCGCTCCGGTGCCGCGCGCGGCACCGCTACGAGCGGCGCCACGCGAGCCAGCGCTCGCGTCCGGCGAACACCGGCAGCGAATCGGCAACGGGCTCGTCCTCGACGAGCTCGAAGTTCGGCGAAAGCAGCGCGTCGAGCTCCGCGCGCTCGATCCCGAACGGCGGCCCCTTTGGCGTCGCGCCAATGAAGAAGAAGCCGGCGAGGAAGCCGCCCGCCGGCAGCAGCTCGGCCACGCGCCGCGCGTAGTCGGCGCGGCGGCTCGTCGGAATCGCGCACAGGAACGCGCGCTCGTAGATCCACTGCGGGACGAACGGCGGCACGTACGCGAAGAAATCGGCCTGCTCGACGAGCGCGGCATCTGCACCCGATTCGCGGCGCGCGGCAGCGACCGCCTGGGCGGAGAAGTCGATCGCGCGCACGGGCCAGCCGGCGCGCGCGAGCCAACGCGCCTCGTACGCGCTGCCGCAGCCGGGAATCAGCACGGGGCATCGCGGATGCCGCGCGGCGAATGCGGCGAACGCGTCCGGCACGCGCGCGCTGTCCCACGGCGTCACGCCCCGCTCGAAGCGCTCGTCCCAGAACGACGCGTCGCCCGGATCGCGCGACGCGAAGTTCGCGGCCGACGGGGCGGGCGGCACGGAAGACGGGGCCAACGCGGCCCGTGCGGGCTGCACGTCCGCGGACGGCGGACTTGCCGGACTCGCCGGTTGCGCATCGCCCGCCGCCTGCACGGCCGCGTCACCTTTGTTCGCTTCGCTCGTCATGCCGTCGCTCCGCCTCGTAACCTTATCCTTCATTCACCCTTCGTCCGCAGGCTGCGCCGCCCGCCGAGCGCATCCGCCCGCCGATCCGCGCGTGCCTCGCGCGCCGTGTCGCACGCTCCGCCGCGAGCCCGGCCGCGGCCTCACCCACCGTACGCGATGACGATCAGCACCCGCGCGATCACCGCGCCCGCGCCGACCGCGAGCCCGAACACGAGCAGCGCCTGCAGCAGCCGGTTGGTCCGCCTCTGCTCGACGAGAATCTGCCGGATCAGGTCGTCGCTGATCGCGCGCGGCGCCTCATGATGCGAGAGGAGCGCCTGATGCACGAGGCGCGGCAGTTGCGGCAGCGTCTTGCTCCATTGCGGCGCCTCGACCTTGAAGCGCTCGTACCAGCCGCGCAGCCCGATCTGCTCGGCCATCCAGCGCTCGAGGTACGGTTTCGCGGTCTTCCACAGGTCGAGCTCGGGATCGAGCGAGCGGCCGAGCCCCTCGACGTTCAGCATCGTCTTCTGCAGGAGCACGAGCTGCGGCTGGATCTCGACGTTGAAGCGGCGCGACGTCGAGAACAGCCGCATCAGCACCTGGCCGAGCGAGATATCCTTCAGCGCGCGGTCGAAGTACGGCTCGCAAACCGCGCGGATCGCGCTTTCGAGCTCCTCGACGCGCGTGTCGGGCGGCACCCAGCCGGATTCGAGGTGCAGCGTCGCGACGCGGTGATAGTCGCGCTTGAAGAACGCGAGGAAGTTTTGCGCGAGGTAGTTCTTGTCGAAATCCGACAGCGCGCCGACGATCCCGAAGTCGAGCGCGATGTAGCGCCCGAAGTGCTTCGGATCGAGGCTCACCTGGATATTGCCCGGGTGCATGTCCGCGTGGAAGAAGCCGTCGCGGAACACTTGCGTGAAGAAGATCTCGACGCCTTCGCGCGCGAGCTTCGGAATGTCGACGCCCGCGGCGCGCAGCGTGTCCACCTGGCTGATCGGCACGCCCGTCATCCGCTCCATCACGAGCACGGAGGGCGTCGAGTAATCCCAGAACATTTCCGGCACGAGCAGCAGATCGAGCCCCGCGAAGTTGCGGCGCAACTGGCTGCCATTCGCCGCCTCGCGCATCAGGTCGAGCTCGTCGTGCAGGTACTTGTCGAATTCGGCGACGACCTCGCGCGGCTTGAGCCGCCGGCCATCCGCCCACAGGCGCTCGGCCCAGGTCGCGATGTCGCGCATCAGCGCGAGATCGGAATCGATAACGGGCAGCATGTTCGGCCGCAGCACCTTGACCGCGACCGCCTTGCCCTTGTGCTCGCCCTGCTTGAGCTTCGCGAAGTGCACCTGCGCGATCGACGCGCTCGCGACGGGCTCGCGCTCGAACTCGTCGAACAGCTCGTCGATGCGCGCGCCGAGCGACTTCTCGACGATCGCGATCGCAACGGCCGAATCGAACGGCGGCACCTGATCCTGCAGCTTCGCGAGCTCGTTCGCGAAATCGACGGGCAGCAGATCGCGCCGCGTCGACAGCACCTGGCCGAACTTCACGAAGATCGGCCCGAGGCTCTCTAGCGCGCGGCGCAGCCGCACCGCGGGCGGATCGGCGAAGCGCCGGCCGATCGTCGTGATGCGCAACAGGAACTTCACGCGAGGGTTTTCGATGCGCGACAGCATCACCTCGTCGAGGCCGAAGCGGATGACGGTAAAGACGATTTTGACGAAACGGAAAATGCGCATGCCTCGCGGCCCTCACTGCACGCGTCGCGAGCTGCCGCCCGCGCGCGCGTCGATTTTTTGCTCCAGTCGTTCGATCCGTTTCTCGACGCGCGCAAGCGCGTCGCGGGCCCGCGCGAGTTCGGCGTCGAAATCGGCGACCACGCTCTTGCGCACGACCTGCGGGTTTTCGTCGAGCCAATATTCGGCGATCGAATCGAGCACGTTGCGGCCCGTGCGGCGCGCGTGCGCGCCCGCCGAACGGACGACCGTCGCGATCCGGTGCGCGGCCGCGTCGCCGACGATCTTCGCGAGATCCTCCTCCGGCTCCCAGCGCAAGTGCTCGGCGAGCTTCGCGATCTGCGTCGCGAACTCCGCGTCGCCGTCGATCTTCACGTGCTTCATCACGGCCGCCTGCCCGCCTTGAAGGAACGCGGCCGCCGCGTCGAACGCGCCGCCGTCGCCGCCGCTCGACAGCGCGATCGACACGTCGAACTGACGCGCGTCGTGCGCCTCGACGGCGGCGAGATAGCCGTCCGGCTGCACGAGCAGTACGAGCGTCACGGGCTGGACTTCGAGCCGGGCGGTCTTGCCGGCATAGGGAATCAGACGATCGCGCGCCCAGGATTCGCGGGCGAGCAGGTGATTGACGGCGGCTGCAAAAGGCTTGGCGGCAAGGGTCATCTGGGTGGCAATGAAAAGCCCGCGCAGGCAGGGCGCCGGCGCGGGCTTCTATTGTAACGTCGGTTCGGGCGCGGCCTCGCGAGGCGCAACGCGCGGCACGACTTCCGTCAGTGCGTGCTCACCTGTTGAATGCCCGCGAGGAGCCACCCCTGGCTGCCCGACTTCGACAGATTCCACACCTCGTCGAACGGCTCGGCCGCCGCGCCCTGCGTCTCGCGGATCATGCCGTGGAAACGCACGCTCGCGAAGTGCTCGCCGCCGCGATCCTCCACCGCGAGCAGTTCGGCGTCGAGCCGCACGACGTCCGTCTGGTTCTCGCCCGCGCCGCGGCCGTCGAGGTCGATCTTCACTTCGGCGAACATCTCGGGCGTCGTGAACTCGCGGATGTCGGCGAGGTTGCCTTCGTCCCATGCGGCCTGCAGGCGCACGAAATAAACCTTCGCGTTGCGCAGGAACGCCTCGGTGTCGAAGCCCGCCGGCACCATAGGCGCCGCCGCGGGCGCCGCTGCCGTCGCCGCGCCGCCGAACACGCGCTGCGCTTCGCCCGCGTACGTGCTGCCCGAGCCCGCGAATGCGTCGTTGGGCGCCGCCTGGCGCCAGGCGCCCGCGTCCTGGTTGTAGCCGCCGTGATCGCGGTTCAGCGACGGCTGACCGCCCGCGTACGCCGGCTGCTGCTGCGCGCCGCGCCGGTTCATGAACTTGCGCACGAGCCAGATGCCCGCCATCGCGAGCAGCGCGATCACGATGACGTTCGCCATCATGCTGGCGAACGCGCCGCCGAGACCCAGGTGCGACAGCAGCGCCGCGATGCCGAGGCCGGCCGCGAGACCGGCGATCGGGCCGAGCCAGCGCGAGCGGTTCGGCTGCGCGGCGGGCGCCGGCTGCTGGCGCGGCGCCTGCGCGGGCGCAGCCTGCTGCATCGGCTGTTGCGCGGGCGGCGTCGCCTGGCGCTGCTGCAGCGTCTGCGACTGGCGGCCGACGCTGCGCCCGCCGCCCATGCGCTTCGCTTCGGCGTCGAGCGACGCAAACGTGCCGGCGGCGAGGAGGCCAACCATCATGAACGTGCCGATTCGCCGCGCCAACGACTTCGGCTCTCTACTGCGGTTGAACGACGAACGTGATGCGAACATCCTGGCCTCCGAGCTGAAAGGAAAATGTATGGATGGAACCCCTTAATACTTGGTTCCTACGTGTAAAGCTACCACGCCACCTGACAAATTGTAATATTTGACGGCGTCTAGCCCCGCTTGTTCCATCATCGTCTTCAGCGTTTCCTGATCCGGGTGCATCCGGATAGATTCGGCAAGATACCGATAACTGTCGGCATCTTTCGCGAACTTGTCACCAAGCCACGGTAATACTTTGAAAGAATAGACGTCGTACGCTTTCTTCAGCGGCTCCCAGACTTTCGAGAATTCGAGCACCATCACGCGGCCGCCCGGCTTCGCGACACGGCGCATCTCGGCGAGCGCCGAATCCTTGTGCGTCATGTTGCGCAAGCCGAACGCGACGGTGACGACGTCGAAATAGTTGTCCGGGAACGGCAGCTTCTCCGCGTCGCAAAGCAGCGACGGCGTGACGACGCCCTTGTCGAGCAGGCGGTCGCGGCCGACGCGCAGCATCGACTCGTTGATGTCGGTGTGCCAGACTTCGCCCGTCGGCCCCGCCGCCTTCGCGAACGCCTTCGTCAGATCGCCCGTGCCGGCCGCGATGTCGAGCACCTTGCCGCCCGGGCGCACGTTCGCCTGCGCGATCGTGAACGCCTTCCACGCACGGTGCAGGCCCGCCGACATCAGGTCGTTCATCAGATCGTAGTTGCTCGCGACCGAGTGAAACACCCCCGCGACCTTCTTCGCTTTTTCGTTTTCCTCGACGGTCTCGAAGCCGAAGTGGGTTTTGCTCATCGCGTTGATCCTCTATCAATGGCAAACGGCGCCGCCCGGCGCCGTCGTTCAGTGGTGGTGGCCTCGCGGCAGCGAGTCCGCCGGCATCGGCGCGTCTCGCTCGACGCCCGCCGCCTTCAATTTGTCGAAATATTCGCGCCAGAGCGCGTCCTGCCGGGTCGCGAGCTCGTGCAGCAGCTCCCACGAGTAGATGCCCGTCGAATGGCCGTCCGAGAACGTCGGCTTGAGCGCGTAGTTGCCGACCGGCTCGAGCGCCGTGATCGTCACGTCGCGCTTGCCCGTCTGCAGCGTCTCCTGGCCCGGACCGTGGCCGCGCACCTCGGCCGACGGCGAATAGACGCGCATCAGTTCGAACGGCACGCGATAGCTCTCGCCGCTCGGATACTGCAGCTCGAGCACGCGCGACACCGCATGCACGACGATGCCGGACGGCACGGGCGCCGCCGCCGCTTGCCCGCTCATGCGCGACCTCCGCTCACCGCCAGCTCGATTTCCTCGTGCACCGCGTTGTGCAGGAGCGTCGCCTGCGCGGCGCGCAGCCGCAGCAGCGCGTCGGACACCGACCGCTGGCGCGGCGCCCAGATCGGCTGCGGGAAGTGCGCATCGTTCGAGAAGCGCGGAATCACGTGCCAGTGCACGTGCGGCACCTGGTTACCCAGGCTCGCGAGGTTCACCTTCGCCGGCTGCATCACGCGCCGCACCGCCTTCTCGACCGCATAGACGATCCGCATCAGATGCGCGCGCTCGGCCTCGTCGAGATCGGAAAACTCGGCGACGTGCGCATGCCAGATCACCCGGCAGAAGCCCGGGTAATCGGTTTCGGTCGTCGCGAGGACGACGCGCACCGCGTCGTCCTTCCAGAGCACTTCGCCGCCGTCTTCACGGCAGAATACGCAATCCATCGTCAATTCCTTCACTGGTGGAACGTTCGTCACCTTACACCAGCACGCGCTCGATCCCGCCGTTGTTCGCGCGCGCGACGTAGTCGGCCATCCAGTTTTCGCCGAGCATGTGACGCGCGATCTCGACGACGATGTAGTCGGCCTCGATGCCCGCGTCCTCGTTGTAGCGCGACAGCCCCTGCAGGCACGCGGGGCAGCTCGTCAGGATCTTCACGTCGGATGCGCCCGCGGCCGCACCGTCCGAGCCGCTCGCCCCGTTGCCCGACACCACCGGAATGTTACGCAATTTGGCGGCGCCCTTCTTGATCTCTTCCTCCTTTCGGAAGCGGACCTGAGTCGAGATGTCCGGGCGCGCGACGGCGAGTGTGCCCGATTCGCCGCAGCAGCGATCGTTCTTCTCGATCTTGTAGCCGTCGTTGTGTGCGCCCATCAGATCGTTGACGAGCTTGACCGGGTCCATCGTCTTGATCGGCGTGTGGCACGGATCGTGATACATGTAGCGCGTGCCCGTCACGCCGTCGAGCTTCAGTCCCTTTTCGAGCAGGAACTCGTGGATGTCGATGATCCGGCAACCCGGGAAGATCTTGTCGAATTCGTAGCCGGCGAGCTGGTCGTAGCAGGTGCCGCACGACACGACCACCGTCTTGATGTCGAGGTAGTTCAGCGTGTTCGCGACGCGGTGGAACAGCACGCGATTGTCGGTGACGATCTGCTCGGCGCGGTCGTACTGACCCGAGCCGCGCTGCGGATAGCCGCAGCAGAGATAGCCCGGCGGCAGCACGGTCTGCACGCCCGCTTCCCACAGCATCGCCTGCGTCGCGAGCCCGACCTGCGAGAACAGGCGCTCGGAGCCGCAGCCGGGGAAGTAGAACACCGCCTCCGAATCGACGGTCGTCGTCTTCGGGTTGCGGATGATCGGCACGATCTTGTTGTCCTCGATGTCGAGCAGCGCGCGCGCCGTCTTCTTCGGCAGGTTGCCCGGCATCTTCTTGTTGACGAAGTGGATCACCTGCTCGACGGCGGGCCGCTTGCCGGTGGTCGACGGCGGGTGCGCGGTCTGCTTCTGCGCGACCTTCTTCAGCATGTCGTTCGCGAAGCGCTGCGCCTTGTAGCCCAAGCCCATCATCACCGCGCGCGTCGCGTTGATCGTCTGCGGGTTCGTCGCGTTCAGGAAGAACATGCCGGCCGCGCTGCCCGGGTTGAACTTCTTCTTGCCCATCTTGCGCAGCAGGTTGCGCATGTTCATCGTCACGTCGCCGAAGTCGATCTTCACCGGGCACGGCGTCGCGCACTTGTGGCAGACGGTGCAGTGATCGGCGACGTCGTTGAATTCGTCCCAGTGCTTGATCGACACGCCGCGGCGCGTCTGCTCTTCGTACAGGAACGCCTCGACGAGCAGCGACGTCGCGAGGATCTTGTTGCGCGGGCTGTACAGCAGGTTCGCGCGCGGCACGTGCGTCGCGCACACCGGCTTGCACTTGCCGCAGCGCAGGCAGTCCTTCACCGATTCGGCGATCGCGCCGATGTCGGACTGCTGCATGATGAGCGACTCGTAGCCCATCAGGCCGAAGCTCGGCGTGTACGCGTTGCGCAGATCCGCGCCTTCGAGCAGCTTGCCCTTGTTGAAGCGGCCCTGCGGATCGACGCACTGCTTGTATGCGCGGAATTCGGCGATCTCTTCGTCGGTCAGGAACTCGAGCTTCGTGATGCCGATGCCGTGCTCGCCGGAGATCACGCCGTCGAGCGAGCGCGCGAGCTTCATGATCCGCGCGACCGCCGCGTGCGCGTCCTGCAGCATCGCGTAGTTGTCGGAGTTCACCGGGATGTTCGTGTGCACGTTGCCGTCGCCCGCGTGCATGTGCAGCGCGACGAACACGCGGCCGCGCAGCACCCGCTTGTGGATCGCCTGCGCCTCGTCGAGGATCGGCTTGAACGCGCCGCCGTTGAAGATCTGCCGCAACTGGGCGCGAATCTCCTGCTTCCACGACACGCGCACCGTGCGGTCCTGCGTCACGTGGAAGACGGCCGCGTCCGGCTGCGCGTCGACCCGATCCGCGAATTTCTCCGCGAGCGCCTCATAACCGAGCGTGACGAGATAGTGCTGCGCCTCGCGCAGCGGCATGTCGAGCTTCTCGCGCAGGAATTCCCAACGCGCGCGCACGCGCTTGAGCAGGTCGAGCGCCTGCTGCACGCGGTCCTCGAGCAGCTCGGCGCTCGGAATCTCGCTCGCGTCGTCGCTCTTGCCGAGCGGCAGGTCGCCCGCGGTGAAGAACGCCTCGAGCGCGTCGACGAGCTGCAGCTTGTTCTTGATCGACAGCTCGATGTTGATCCGCTCGATGCCATCCGTGTACTCGCCCATCCGGTTCAGCGGAATGACGACGTCCTCGTTGATCTTGAACGCGTTCGTGTGCTTCGCGATCGCGGCGGTGCGGCTGCGGTCGAGCCAGAAGCGCTTGCGCGCTTCCGCGCTGACCGCGACGAAGCCCTCGCCGCTCTTGCCGTTGGCCATGCGCACGACTTCCGATGTCGCGTGCGCGACCGCATCGGCGTCGTCGCCGACGACGTCGCCGATCAGCACCATCTTCGGGAACGCCTGGCGCTTGCTCTTCGTCGCGTAGCCGACCGCGCGCAGATAGCGCTCATCGAGGTGCTCGAGGCCCGCGAGGATCGCGCCGCCCCGCTTCGACGTCTCGAACAGGTAATCCTTGATCTCGACGATGCTCGGAATCGCCTCGCGCGCCTGGCCGAAGAATTCGAGGCAGACGGTGCGCGTGTGCGCGGGCATCTTGTGCAGCACCCAGCGCGCGGACGTGATGAGCCCGTCGCAGCCCTCCTTCTGCACGCCCGGCAGGCCCGCGAGGAACTTGTCGGTGACGTCCTTGCCGAGGCCTTCCTTGCGGAAGCGCCGGCCCTCGATGTCGAGCGTCTCGGTGCGCAGCAGCCTCTCGCCCGGCGCGCGCGCGCCGTCGAACCACTTGAGCTCGAAACGCGCGACGGGGATATCGTGAATCTTGCCGAGATTGTGCTCGACGCGCGTGACTTCGAGCCAGTTGCCTTCCGGATCGACCATCCGCCACCACGCGAGATTGTCGAGCGCGGTGCCCCACAGCACCGCCTTCTTGCCGCCCGCGTTCATCGCGATGTTGCCGCCGATGCACGATGCGTCGAGCGACGTCGGATCGACCGCGAACACGTAGCCCGCCGCCTCGGCCGCCTCGGTCACGCGGCGCGTGACGACGCCCGCGCCGGAGAAGATCGTCGGCACCTTGTGCGCGACGCCCGGCAGCTCGGTCAACTCGACGGCGCCCAACTGCTCGAGCTTTTCGGTGTTGATGACGGCCGAGAACGGCGTGAGCGGCACCGCGCCGCCCGTGTAGCCCGTGCCGCCGCCGCGCGGGATCACGGTCAGGCCGAGCTCGAAGCACGCCTTCACGAGGCTCGCGATCTCCGCCTCGGTATCGGGCGTCAGCACGACGAACGGATACTCGACGCGCCAGTCGGTCGCGTCCGTCACGTGCGACACGCGCGCGAGGCCGTCGAAGCGGATGTTGTCCTTCTGCGTGCAGCGGCCGAGCACCTTCGTCGCGCGGCGGCGCAGCTCCGCCATCTTTTCGAACTCCTGCGCGAACGCGTCGACCGCGCGCTGCGCGGCCGCGGCGAGCATCTCGACGCGCGCGGCGCGCTCGCGGCCCGCCGTATCGCCATGCTCGGACAGATCGGCGCGGCGGCGCTTCTCGATCTCGGACAAGCGATGGTTCAGCGCCTCGATCAGCAGCGCGCGGCGCTTCGGATTGTCGAGCAGGTCATCCTGCAGATACGGATTGCGGCGCACCACCCAGACGTCGCCCAGCACCTCGTACAGCATCCGCGCCGAGCGGCCCGTGCGGCGCTCGCCGCGCAGTTCGTCGAGCGCGGCCCACGCTTCGTCGCCGAGCAGGCGGATCACGATCTCGCGATCGGAGAACGACGTGTAGTTGTAGGGAATTTCGCGCAGGCGCGGAGCGGGGTCGGCGGCGACGGCGGCTGCCGCGCCGTGCGGATCGAAAACTTGCGGTGCGTTCATGTTCGGACGATTCGGAGGCCGGCGCGCGGCGAAGGGGCGCGGTACCGGCAAGCGCGTGGCGCGCGATTTTTGGGGAAATCTTCTGTTACCAGGCGCGCGGAGGCCTGGCGGCGCTCGGTACCGTCACCACGATCGCGCGCAGCGCGCGTGCCGTTGCGCCGCGGGACACGCTGCGCGCGGCGACGGCTTCAAAAGGACGATCCGAGACTGCCTTTGCATCTTCCGATCCTTGATTCAAAACGAAATTCTAACCCAGGTTGGACGAACGCGTTAATCGTCGGCGCGGCAATCGAATGGCTCGTCAAGGCGGCCGCGGCCCCCGGGCGGCGGGCGTTTGCGACGGATCATGCGACGCGGCGCGCCTGTCTTTCAGTCTGCCGACAGCGCGCGGCACGCGCCCGATTCGCCGTCCGGACGGTCGGTAGCCGTTCGGCCGAGGCCGAAACGGCGAGGGTTGGCGCTATCATTGCCTTTTTCCGCCGCATCCACGCCCTTCTCGCCCTCTCATGGCTTCCCACGATTATCTGAAGAAAATCCTGACCGCCCGGGTATACGACGTCGCGCTCGAAACCGAACTCGAGCGCGCGCGCAACCTGTCCGCGCGGCTCGACAACGCCGTCTACCTGAAGCGCGAGGACAACCAGCCGGTGTTCTCGTTCAAGCTGCGCGGCGCGTACAACAAGATGGCGCACATCCCCGCCGACGCGCTCGCGCGCGGCGTGATCACCGCGTCGGCGGGCAACCACGCGCAAGGCGTCGCGTTCTCGGCCGCGCGGATGAACGTGAAGGCGGTGATCGTCGTGCCGGTGACGACGCCGCAGCTGAAGGTGGACGCGGTGCGCGCGCACGGCGGGCCGACCGTCGAGGTGATCCAGGCGGGCGAATCGTACAGCGACGCGTACGCGCACGCGGTGAAGGTGCAGGCCGAGCGCGGCCTCACGTTCGTTCATCCGTTCGACGATCCGTACGTGATCGCGGGCCAGGGCACGGTCGCGATGGAAATCCTGCGCCAGCATCAGGGGCCGATTCACGCGATCTTCGTGCCGATCGGCGGCGGCGGGCTCGCGGCGGGCGTCGCCGCGTACGTGAAGGCGGTGCGCCCCGAGATCAAGGTGATCGGCGTGCAGACCGACGATTCGTGCGCGATGAAGCAATCGCTCGCGGCGGGCAAGCGCGTCGAGCTCGCCGAGGTCGGCCTCTTCTCGGACGGCACGGCGGTCAAGCTCGTCGGCGAGGAGACGTTCCGCCTCTGCGCGGCGTATCTCGACGACGTCGTGACCGTCGACACCGACGCGCTTTGCGCGGCGATCAAGGACGTGTTCCAGGACACGCGCAGCGTGCTCGAGCCGGCCGGCTCGCTCGCCGTCGCGGGCGCGAAGCGGTATGCGGAGCGCGCGGGCATCGAGGGCGAGACGCTCGTCGCGATCACGTCCGGCGCGAACATGAACTTCGACCGGATGCGCTTCGTCGCCGAGCGCGCCGAGGTGGGCGAGGCGCGCGAGGCGGTGTTCGCGGTGACGATCCCCGAGGAGCGCGGCAGCTTCAGGCGCTTCTGCTCGCTCGTCGGCGAGCGCAACGTGACCGAGTTCAACTACCGGATCGCCGATGCGCAATCGGCGCACATCTTCGTCGGGGTGCAGATCCGGCGGCGCGACGAAACGGACGAAATCGCGCGCAACTTCGCCGCGCACGGCTTCACGACCGTCGATCTGTCGGGCGACGAGCTGTCGAAGCAGCACATCCGCTACATGGTGGGCGGCCGCTCGCCGCTCGCGCACGACGAGCGGCTGTTCCGCTTCGAATTTCCCGAGCGGCCGGGCGCGCTGATGAAGTTCCTGTCGTCGATGGCGCCCGACTGGAACATCAGCCTGTTTCACTACCGGAACCAGGGGGCCGATTACAGCTCGATCCTCGTCGGCCTGCAGGTACCGCAGGCGGACCACGCGGCGTTCGACCGCTTTCTCGCGGCGCTCGGCTATCCGTTCTGGGAAGAAAGCGTCAATCCGGCGTATCGTCTCTTCCTGTCGTAATCCGTCCATTCCATCCGATATGAACCCCGAACACTCCCCGCTCGGCAAGACGACCGTCTACGCGAACCAGTACGACGCGTCGCTGCTGTTTCCGATTCCGCGCGCGGGCGCGCGCGAGCAGATCGGCATCGGCGCGCCGCTGCCGTTCTTCGGCACCGACATCTGGAACGCGTACGAACTGTCGTGGCTCAATGCGCGCGGCAAGCCGCAAGTGGCGATCGCGACGTTCTACGTGCCCGCCGAATCGCCCAACATCGTCGAATCAAAATCGTTCAAGCTGTATCTCGGCTCGTTCGCGCAGACCGCGTTCGAATCGATCGACGCGGTGCGCGACGCGCTCAAGCGCGACGTGTCGGCCGCGTGCGGCGCGAGCGTGACCGTACGGCTCGCGACGCCCGCCGAATTCCGCAAGCTGCAGATGGACGAGCTCGACGGGCTGTCGCTCGATCGCCTCGATCTCGACGCCGACGTCTACGAGACCGATCCGTCGTTCCTCACCGCATCGCACGACGAGGCGCCCGTCGAGGAGACGCTCGTCACCGATCTGCTGAAGTCAAACTGCCCGGTGACGGGCCAGCCCGACTGGGGCAGCGTGCAGATCCACTACGTCGGCGCGCCGATCGATCACGCGGGCCTGCTGCGCTACATCATCTCGTTTCGCAACCACACGGGCTTTCACGAGCAGTGCGTCGAGCGGATCTTCATCGACATCCTGCGCGCGTGCAAGCCGGTGAAGCTCGCGGTCTACGCACGCTACACGCGCCGCGGCGGGCTCGACATCAATCCGTTCCGCACGAACTACAACCAGCCGATGCCGGACAACGCGCGCACCGCGCGGCAGTGACGCAGGCGGCGCGCGCCGTTGCCGGTCGTCACCTCGCGCCCGCGCGCCGACTGCCGGTTGCCGCGCAACGCGGAAATAGCGGCGAGCGCCGCGCGATTCGCCGCGCCGCGCTTTCCAAGAAAAAACGGGGCCCCGCCGGGACCCCGTCTTTCGCTCAGCCGCCTAATGAACGCGGCGCGCCCGCCGCGCGCCGCATCACTTCGCCGGCGCCTTGTAGGCGATGCAGTCGACTTCGACCTTGCAGTCGATCACCATGCTCGACTGCACGCACGCGCGGGCGGGCGGGTGCTCGCCGAAGTACGAGATGAAGACCTTGTTGAACGATGCGAAATCGCGCGCGTCGTCGAGCCACACGCCGCAGCGCACGACGTGCTCGAGGCCGTAGCCGGCTTCCTTCAGGATCGCGATCACGTTCTCGATCGCCTGCTTCGACTGCGTGACGATCCCGCCCTCGACGACCTCGCCGTTCACCATCGGCGTCTGGCCGGACACGTACAGCCACCCGTCCGCCTCGACCGCCCGCGCGAACGGCATCACCTGCCCGCCCGTGCCCTTTGCTTCGCCCACGCCATATCGCTTCATCGTTTCACTCCTTCGTTTCGTTTGACAACGCGCGCCGCCCGCGCGATGCGCGACGTTCGGTCGCCGGCCCACGCGCATCCGTTCGATCGCGCGCGCCGAATCCTTCAATCGGGCACGCTCAGAACGCGTCGTGCGCCGTCGCCGCGGCGCGCTCGCCGCGCGCGACGAAGCGGCCCGCGCGCTCGCCCGTCGGCACGCCGTTGCAATACGACAGCACGCCGTTCACCCACACCGCCTCGATCCCGTGCGCGGGCTGCTGCGGCTGCTCGAACGTCGCCGCATCGCGCACGCGGTCCGCATCGAACAGCACGAGGTCCGCGTGATAGCCGACCCGCACTTCGCCGCGCTGCGCAAGCCCGAAGCGCCGCGCGGACAGCGACGTCATCTTGCGCACCGCCTCCTCGAGCGAAATCAGCTGTTCGTCGCGCGCGTAGTAGCCGAGCACGCGCGGGAATGCGCCCCAAAGGCGCGGATGCGGCAGCGGATCGTTCGGCAGGCCGTCGGAGCCGACCATCGTTGCCGGGTGCGACAGGATCCGGCGCACGTCGTCCTCCGACATGTTGTGATACACGGCGCCCGCCGGCTGCAGCCGGCGGGCCGCCTCCTGTTCGGACACGCGCCACTCGGCCGCGATCGTCTTCAGCAGCTTGCCCGCCATTTCCGGATGCGGGTCGGACCACGTGATCGTGATGTCGATGTCGCCCGTCGCCTGCTTGATGTCGAGCGTCGACGAACTGCGGCTGTACGGATAGCAGTCGCAGCCCACGGGCTGGATGCGCCGCGCGCGTTCGAGCGACGCCAGCACTTCGCCGCTGCGCCCCCAGTTCGACGGCCCCGCGCACTTCAGATGCGAGATCACGACGGGCACGCGCGCATGCCGGCCGACGCGGTAGGCCTCGTCCATCGCGTCGAGGATCGCGTCGAACTCGGTGCGCATGTGCGTCGTGTAGACGGCGCCCGCTTTTGCGAGCGGCTCGGCGAGCGCCATCACTTCCTCGGTGGGCGCGGCGAACGCCGAGCCGTACGCGAGGCCGCTGGAAAGACCGAGCGCGCCGTGCGCGAGCGCCTCTTCGAGCTGCGCGCGCATCGCGGCGATTTCCGTGTCGGTCGCCGCGCGATCGAGCCTGTCCATCTGGTTGTTGCGCAGCGCGGTGTGGCCGACGAGCGCCGCGACGTTGACGGCCGGCTTCGCCGCGCCGAGCGCGTCGACGTAGGCCGCGAACGTCGGATAGCGGAACGCCGCGCGCGTGCCGAGCAGGTTCATCGGATCGGGCGGGTCGCCGTTCAGCGCGACGGGCGACGCGCTGATGCCGCAATTGCCGACGATCACCGTCGTCACGCCCTGCGAGATCTTCGGCAGCATCTGCGGCGCGTCGATCACGTGCGTATCGTCATGCGTGTGCACGTCGACGAAGCCGGGCGCGAGCGCGCGGCCGTCCGCCTCGACCACCTGCTCCGCGAGCCAGTTCGTCAGGTTGCCGATCGCGACGATGCGGTCACCGCGAATCGCCACGTCGCGCTCGACGCTCGGCGCGCCCGTGCCGTCGTACAACTGCGCGCCGACGATCAGCGTATCGGCCGCTTCGGGATGCGAGTGCATGTCAGTCTCCTAACGGTTGGCGGTCGCCGCCGCCGCGGTGCATGTCGAGCGCGTGCTTCATCCGGCGCAGCAGCTCGCGGCAGTCGTCGCCCAGGCGCAGCGCGACTTCGGTGACGAGCACGTCGAGCGCCATCAGCATCGCGTAGCGCGATGCCGACGGCTTGAAGATGAAATCGGTTTCGAACGCGACGACGGGAATCAGATGATCGGCGAGCTGCGCGAGCGGCGACGCGGGCGCGGTGAGCGCGACGAGCGTCGCGCCGTAGCGCTTCGCGAGCGCGCAGCTTTCGAGCTGCTCCGGGATGCGCCCCGACACCGACAGCGCGACGACCACGCAGCCGGGCGCCGCGGTGGTGGCGACCATCCGCTGCAGCAATGCGTCCTGGTAGGTCGCGACCGGCCGGCCGAAGCGCACGAGGCGAAAGCGCAGCTCGTCGGCGAGCGCGGTCGAGCCGCCGCCCTGCCCGTACACGTAGATCATGTTCGCGGCGGCGAGCGCGGCGGCGGGCGCGTCGAACGACGTCTGGCGCAGCAGCCGATGGTTGTGCTCGAGCGCGACCTGCACGTCTCCGTATACGCGCGAAACGGGCGTCTCGTCGCACTGCGCATCGGCCGCGGCCGGGGTCAGAAAGCGCTGGCCGACCGCGGCCGCCTGCGCGAGCCGCAGCTTGAGCTCGCGCACGTCGCGGCAGCCCACCGCCTTCGCGAAGCGCGTGACGGTGGCCACGCTCACGTCCGCGTGCGCGGCGAGCGCGCCGATGCTCGCGTGCGCGGCCTGAGTCAGATCGCCGAGGATCAGCGCCGCGACCTTGCGCTCCGCGTCGCGCAACTCGGGCGCGCACTCGGCGATCCGGGCGACGATGTCGAAGGCGGGCTGCTCGGCGGACGGCGTCATGAGGCGGGGCTCGGTCGATGGGGACGGCCGGTGCGAACCGGCGTGTTAATAAATAACATTACCGCAGCGATGCTACTTTCTGTACTATCGCGAAGTCAACTTCGCATCGATACATATGGACGATGGAGTGAGATAAGATGAAAGTTACAAACTATCAGGAAGCGACGATCGACCCGTTCGGCAAGGGGCTCGGCAACGTGCCGAGCGCGAGCGTGCCGTTGTCGGACGCGGGCCGGCTCGAATGGAACCTGCTCGCCGAGGACGTGAGCCTGCCCGCCGCCGTGCTGTACGCGGACCGGATCGAGCACAACCTGAAGTGGATGCAGGCGTTCGTCGCCGAATACGGCGTGAAGCTCGCGCCGCATGGCAAGACGACGATGGCGCCGCAGCTGTTCCGCCGTCAGCTCGAAACGGGCGCGTGGGGCATCACGCTCGCGACCGCGCATCAGACGCGCGCCGCGTATCACGGCGGCGTGCGGCGCGTGCTGCTCGCGAACCAGCTCGTCGGCCGGCACAACATGGCGATGATCGCCGAGTTGCTGACCGACCCCGATTTCGAATTCTTCTGCCTCGTCGATTCGGTCGACGGCGTCGAGCAGCTCGCGCGCTTTTTCGGCGCGGCGGGCAAGCCGCTCAACGTGTTGCTCGAGCTCGGCGTGCCGGGCGGGCGCACCGGCGTGCGCGACGACGCGCAGCGCGACGCGGTGCTCGCCGCGATCGCGCACCACCCGGACGTGCTGAAGCTCGCCGGCATCGAGCTGTACGAAGGCGTGCTGAAGGAGGAAGGCGAGATCCGCGCGTTCCTGCGGCGCGCGGTCAAGCTCGTGCACGAACTCGCGTCGGCCGGCCGCTTCGCGCGCGCGCCGGCGCTGCTGTCGGGCGCGGGCTCCGCGTGGTACGACGTCGTCGCCGACGAATTCGCGCAGGCGGCCGCGGCCGGCGTGATCGACGTCGTGCTGCGCCCCGGCTGCTACCTGACGCACGACGTCGGCATCTACAAGAAAGCGCAGACGGACATCTTCGCGCGCAACCCGATCGCGCGGAAGATGGGCGAGGGCCTGTTGCCGGCGCTGCAGCTGTGGGCGTACGTGCAGTCGATTCCCGAACCCGAGCGCGCGATCATCGCGCTCGGCAAGCGCGATTCCGCGTTCGACGCGGGCCTGCCGGAACCGGCGCGCCACTTCCGTCCGGGCGCGGGCGGCCTGCCGCGCGACATCGCGCCGGGCGAGGGCTGGGAAGTGACCGGGCTGATGGATCAGCACGCGTACCTGAAGATTCCGGCGGGCGCGGACCTGAAAGTCGGCGACATGGTGTCGTTCGACATCTCGCACCCGTGCCTCACATTCGACAAGTGGCGCCAGTTGCTCGTCGTCGATCCGCAGTATCGCGTGACCGAAGTGATCGAAACGTACTTCTGACGTCGGCGGCGCGGGCGGTCGGGCGCACGAGCGGCGGTCGATCGCGCGGACGCGGCGCGGCACGGCGGCGCGGCAATGCACGCCGCCCGCGCTCGGCGCACCGCACCGCATCCGCGCCCGCGCCCTCCGCCTCCTCCGCCGCTGGCGACGCCCGTGCTCCGCATCGAAGACACGCCGGGCGTCCGCGCACCGCGCGCATCGCGCCATCCCGCCCGCTACGGCCCCTCATCCGGGCATCTCGACGCCGCCGCGAACGGCCGCCTCGAGAATCCGCTCCGCTTTCGACCCAGCCGCGCGCGTACGCGCCGCGCATGTGCACCGTAAGCTCGCGCTCCGTCACACCCGCTTCACGCCTGCGTCATCAGCATCTTGGCCGCCCGGAGTACACTGCCCGTTCGTCCTGGATCATCCGGTATCGTTCAACAGGAGAGCAGCCATGGCAGCAAGGAAGATTCTGTTTCTGACCGGCGATTTCGCCGAAGACTACGAGACGATGGTGCCGTTCCAGGCACTCCTCGCGATCGGCCATCACGTCGATGCGGTATGCCCCGGCAAGCGTGCGGGCGACAAGGTGAAGACGGCGATTCACGATTTCGAAGGCGACCAGACCTACACCGAAAAGCCCGGCCACCAGTTCACGCTGAACGCGACGTTCGACGACGTCGACGCGACAGGCTACGACGCGCTCGCGATCGCGGGCGGCCGTGCGCCCGAGTATCTGCGCCTCGACCCGAAAGTGATCGCGCTCGTGCGCGCGTTCGCCGAGGCGAAGAAACCGATTGCGGCAATCTGCCACGCCGCGCAGTTGCTCGCGGCGGCCGACGTGATTCGCGGCAAGCGGATCTCGGCGTACCCGGCGTGCGCGCCCGAAGTGCGGCTCGCGGGCGGCGAGTATGCGGATATTCCGGTCGACGCGGCCGTCACCGACGCGCCGTTCGTCACCGCGCCCGCGTGGCCCGCGCATCCCGCGTGGCTGTCGCAATTTCTCGCGCTGCTGGGCACCCGCATCGAGCTCTGAGAACCGGCGCGCGCGGCCGCGGCCCGCCGCGGCCCGCGCGGCGCGTCGAACCCGCGCCGCGCGCGCGGCATCCTTCACTTCGCGCTCACTTCGCGCCGACTTCGGCGACGCGCGCCTCCAGCATCGTCAACGCGCCGGACAGCGCACTGAGCACGTCGTCCGGCAGCGACGCCATCGTGTCGTGCAGGAACGCGTTGCGGCGCGGCAGGCACGCCTCGAACGCCGCGCGGCCGGCCTGCGTGAGTCTCACGTTCGTCACGCGGTTGTCGCGCGCGTCGGCTTCGCGATCGATCCAGCCGAGCGTCTCGAGCGTCTTCAACTGGCGCGTGAGCGCGCCCGGATCGACGCGCAGCAGCTCGACCAACCGCTTCTGCGACGACGCGCCGCCGTGCTGCTCGAGCGCGACCATGATGCGCCAGCGCGGCAGCGGCTGGCCGACGTGCGCCTCGAACGCGGACATGAACGCGCGGTACGTGCGTCCGAACTGCTGCAAGATCGCGATGCGGTCCTGTTCTTCCATGCGCTGACTGCGGCTCCGGTATGCGTGAATGATGTGGCGAAGCGCGCGCTCACTCGGCGACGACGCTCGGCTCGAGCTTGCGGCGCAGTTCGACGGGCGGCACGCGGCGGCATTGCCACACCGCCGCGAGCGCGACGAGCGTGCCGAGAGCGATGCCGATATGGATCGCGCCGACGAGCGATTCGCGCGCCGCTTCGAGCAAATGGGCGCCATGATGCCCCGCGCGCACGAGTTCGTCCACCACGCGCGACTGCGCGGCGCGGTCGATCAGCACCTGCGGATCGGCAAGACGCGCCTGCCAGCGCAGCGCGCCGTCCGCGGCGAGCGCGTCGCGCACGCCGCTCGCGTAGCGCTGGTTGATGAGCGTGCCGGTGAGCGCCGCGCCCGCCATCCCGCCCACCATGCGCAGCGACTGAAGCAGCGCGGTCGCGATCCCGAGATGCTCGCGGCCTGCCGTCTGCTGCGCGAACACGGTCAGATTCGGCAACACGAAGCCGAGCCCGACGCCGCCCGCCACCATCAGCGCCATCAGCGCCCAGCCGGGCGTCGCATGCGTCGACGCGACGACGCCCGCGCACGCGAGCGCGAACAGCAGGAAACCCGCGTACAGCATCGCGTTCGGGTGGCGGATCCGCGTGATCACACGGCCGTTCATGATGCTGCCGATCGTGATGAACACGACGAGCGGCGTGATGACGACGCCCGCCTGCTGCGGCGACATCCCGAAGCCGCCCTGGAACAGCAGCGGCGCGTAGAAGAGCAGCGAGAACATCGCGAAGCCGGCGAGGATCGCGAGGATGAAGAGCGTCGACAGCGCGCGGTTCGAGAACATGTCGAACGGCAGAATCGGCTGCGCGCAGCGCTGCTCCCAGCGCCACAGCGCGACGCCGCTCGCGAGCGCGACGACGAGGAGCAGCGTCGACCAGCCGCCGATGCCGTACTTCGGCAGCCATTCGACGAAGAGCTGCATCGCGCCGAGCGTCGCGGCGATCAGGAGCGCCCCCGGCCAGTCGAGCCGCATCTTGGCCGTATGCTCGACGTGCCGCATGTGCGGCAGATAGCGCCAGACGAAGACGAGCGACAGCAGGCCGACCGGCAGATTCACGTAGAACACCGAGCGCCAGCCGTAATTCTGCGTGAGCACGCCGCCGAGCGACGGCCCGACCGCGTTCGCGATCCCGAACGCCGAGCTCATCAGCACCTGCCAGCGCAACCGCACGACCGAATCGGGAAAGAGGTCCGGAATGCACGCGAACGCGGTGCCGACGAGCATCCCGCCGCCGATTCCCTGCAATCCGCGTGCGAGCACGAGCGACAGCATGTCGTGCGCCATCCCGCACAGCACCGACGCGCCCGTGAACACGATAAGCGACGCGATCACGAACGGCTTGCGCCCGTAGTAATCGCCGAGCCGCCCGAAAATCGGCACGGTGATCACCGATGCGAGCAGATACGACGTCGCGACCCACGCGTACAGGTCGAAGCCGCGCAGTTCGGCGACGATCGTCGGCAGTGCGGTGCCGACGACGGTCTGGTCGAGCGCGACGAGCATCGTGACGAAGGAGATGCCGAGCATCGCGAGCAGCGACTCGCGAAACGGAAGGACTTGCCCGCTCGAATGGTGGGCGGCGGTATGGACTGCCATCTTTTGTTCGCGCAACTTTTGATGCGTCAACGAATCGAAGATTCTATCACGCATCAGGTAATCTAGCCGGCGCCCCCATGCGATGCGCGCGCCGCGAAGGAGTCAGATGGAACCGCTCACACTTGTTGCCGGGCCGACGCTGTCGGCCGACGATCTGGACACGCTGCGGCGCGCGAAGCTCGCGCTCGAGAGCCCGTCGCTGACGATCAAGCTGACGAGCGTCGTCGGCGCGCCGGTCGAGAAAATGATCGGCAAGCTGCCCGGCTTCGCGACCGACAAGATCAACGACGCGACGCAGCTCGCGCTGCGCAAGTGCCTGCACATCGCGCTACGCACGCTCGGCAAGTCGGGCGGCGTGGCGAGCGAAGGCGAGACGCCGAGCAAGCCGAGCAACCTGCTGCACAAGCTCGCCGTCGCGACGACGGGCGCGGCGGGCGGCGCGTTCGGCCTATTCGCGCTGCCCGTCGAGCTGCCCGTCACGACGACGCTGATGTTCCGGTCGATCTGCGACATCGCGCGCAGCGAGGGCGAGGATCTGTCGAGCGCCGAGGCGCAATTGCAATGCCTCGCCGTGCTCGGAATGGGCGGCGGCTTCGGCCCGCTGCCGGGCGCGGGCACGCGCGGCAAGCCGAGCGGCAAGGCCGACGGCGAGCCGCGCGGGCGCGAACCGCACGGCGAGCGCGACAAGGTGGAGGAAGACGCCGACATCGGCTATTTCGTGCTGCGCGGCGCGCTCGCGCAGGCGGTGTCGAAGGCGTCGTCGGAAATCGCGTCGAAGGGTTTCGCCACGCACGGCTCGACCGCGCTGCTGCGCCTCGTGCAGTCGATCGCGTCGCGCTTCTCGGTGCAGGTGACCGAGCAGATCGCCGCGAAATCGATCCCGGCGATCGGCGCCGTGCTCGGCGCGATGGTCAACACGCTCTTCATCGACCATTTCCAGCAGGCCGCGCACGGACACTTCGCGGTGCGCCGGCTCGAGCGCAAGTACGGGCAGACGGCCGTGAAGGCCGCGTATCAGGCGATCGACGCGTCGGCCGTGCGCTGAGTCGCGCGCTCGACCGCGATGCGCCGCACGAACGCGGCCGCCCGCTCGAGCGCACGCGCCGATTCGGGCACGAACGGCACGTAGATCTGCCATACGTGCGGCATCTGCGGCCATATCTCCAGTTCGACGTGCACGCCCGCCGCTCGCGCCTTGTCGGCGACGCGCCGCGAATCGTCGAGCAGCACCTCGGTGCTGCCCGCCTGGATGAAAAGCGGCGGCAATCCCGTGAAATCCGCATACAGCGGCGACGCATGCGGATGCGTGCCCGGCGTGTCGCCGAGATACAGGCGCGCCGCGCGGCCGAGCGCCGCGCCCGCGAACATCGGATCGAGCCCGTCGTGCGTGCGCAGCGTATCGCCCGTCGCGGCGAGATCGGTCCACGGCGAGAACAGCACCGCGCCCGCCGGCAGCGGGTCGCCCGCGTCGCGCAGCGCGACGAGCGCGGCGAGCGCGAGGCCGCCGCCCGCCGAATCGCCGCCGAACACGATCGACTCCGGCGGCGTGCCGGCGGACACGAGTTGCCGGTACGCGGCGAGCGCGTCGTCGAGCGCGGCCGGAAACGGATGCTCGGGTGCGAGCCGGTAGTCGAGCGAGAACGAGCGCACGCCCGCGTGCCGCGTCAGCGCGAACACGAGCGGGCGGTGCGTCTGAGGCGAGCAGAAGTAATAACCGCCGCCGTGGAAATACAGCAGCATCCGGCCATGCTTCGCGCGAACGGGCACGGCGTCCGTGCGCTCGAGCCATTCGCCGCGCAGCGGCGCGTCGCCGGCGCCGTAGCGCTCGCGCAGCCGCCAGCCGGCGGGCGGGCGGCGCGGCACGCGCATCCGCAGCTTCGTCAGCCGCCGCGCGCGAGCCGGGTCGATCACGGGGCGCAGCGTCTCAGGACGAAACTGCCGGCGCAGCAGCCAGCACGCGACTTTGCTCTGCCAACTCATCGAACGCACTCCGAACCGGTAAATGTGACGATACTACGTGCGTTCCGGCGCGCGTCCGTCGATCGGGTCCTCTAAATCCGGCGGCGCGGCTCAGTTCGCCGGCCGCACCTGGCCGCGAATCTCGCCGGCCGGATGCGCTTTCGTATGCACGTTGAAATACCACTTGCCCGCCATCAGGTCGCCCACCTGTTCGTCCGTCAGCGCCTTCTCGCCGGTGATCGGGCTCGCGAGCGCGTCCTTCGGGATCGGCACTTGCACGCCCGCGTTCTGGCCGACGGGCGCCGGGCCGTGGAAATGCGCGGCGGTCGCGGGCCCCGTCAGGTCGCGGTATGTCGCGTGCCAGCGCAGCATGCGGGTGGCCGTGTCGTAGGTCGCGTCGAGCGCGCCCGATCCCTTGCTCGTCGTCGGCGGCACTTCGCTCGACGGCTGCAGGTTCGCGACGAGCTTCACCGTCTCCGCCCGCGCGACGCCGGCCGCGAGCACGCACGCGAGCACCCCGATGCCTACCTTGCGCAATGTCAACATGAATCCTCCTTGCGATCGCCGTACAGGTTGCACGAACGGGCATGCCGTCCGCTCGACATCCGATGGTAGACGATCTTGCCCGCGTCATGCCCGACACGACGCGTCACACCCGTTCGCCGCGCGGCGGCGCGCCGCGCCGCATCCGCCGGCCGTTGCACGGATGCCGGCATACGGCAAGCCACAACCCAGAATAGAGCTTTGCACGAAACCCTCTGAATCCGCATCCGGCGTTTCGCTACACTGCTTGCACACAGTTGCTTGTTTCCTTCCGTCCGAAGGAATATCTGCGAGTTTGGAAGCGGCCTTCGGGCCGCTCTTTTTTTGCTCGCCACGCCGCGCGTGCGTCCGGCGGCTGCGGAACAGGTGACGGGGGCCCGACGGCTATGCGGTCTTGCCCGGACGTCCCGCGCGAAGCAACGCCGCCCGCCCGACTTTCATCGCATGCGCGATCCCGCGGCTTCGTCGCATCGCGCGCGAACGATTCATCGTTTCCGTTGCGCGATGACCGGGATCAGCCCCGCCGCGCGCACGCCGCGACGCGTCTCATCGATTGACGAGACCATCGGCCCGTTCGGATCGAAACAATGCGAAAGGTCGTGCCGCTCCTCTGTCCGCCCTCCCCGTTTCTTCGCATCGCGCCATCCCGCCGGCTGCCGCCCGGAAGTGCGCACTGTGTGTCCGCGCTTGCGGCGACGCAGGCGCACGCGCAGGAATTCACGCTGTTCGGCGGCTCGCTCACCGGCGGCGGCGGGCACGGCTACGCGTGGACATTCGACTTTCAGGAAGGGGGCGGCCGATACGCGGCCGTGGGCTTCACGTGGTACGAGGAGGGACACATTCCGAACGGCCATCGCGACCGAAGGCCGCAGCTATTCGAACTCGCACGCCGGGGCATGCCGATGCGCGTGCGCGCCGTGTACTGCAGGCCGCATCGCTGGCTCGCGCGGATCACGCGGAATCGCGTCATCACGCGCGACCATCGCGATGCCGACGCGATTCAGGCCGGGGCGCGGCGTCAGTCGAGCGCGCGCAGCACGCCGATCAACTGTTTCGCGGCGACGTCCCAGCGATACCGCGACGCGTGCTTGCGCCCTTTCTCGCGCATCTCGCGCCGCAGTTCGGCGTCGCCCATCA
This sequence comes from Burkholderia thailandensis E264, assembly GCF_000012365.1. Lineage (NCBI taxonomy): Bacteria > Pseudomonadati > Pseudomonadota > Betaproteobacteria > Burkholderiales > Burkholderiaceae > Burkholderia > Burkholderia thailandensis. Next base: position 611,884 of record NC_007651.1, on the reverse strand, counting down.
GGCGCGCGATCGTCGCCGCGATGTCGTTCGCATCGTGCGCGTCGCAATACAGCGCGGCGTCGCCGCACGCTTCGGGCAGCGACGCCTCGCGCGACGCGATCACCGGGCACCCGCAATACATCGCCTCGAGCGGGGGCAGGCCGAATCCTTCGTATAGCGAAGGAAAGACGAAGCAGCCGGCGTTCTCGTAGAGCGCCTTCAACTCGCCGTCGCTGACGTACCCGGCCCATGTGACGTTGCGCGCGCTCGCGCGCTCGCCGAGCGCCGATGCACCGAAGATCTTCACATTGCTGCCGCCCGCGATCACGAACCTGAGCTCGGGACGCATGCGCTCGAGCCGTGCGATCGCGTCGAGCGTCCGGACGAGATTCTTGCCGGGCGCGAGCGAGCCGACGATCAGCACGTAGCCGTCGTAGGCGAGGCCGAGCCGCTCGAGCACCGAGGATTCGCTCGCGATGCGGCCGAAATGATCGACGCCGGACACGATCGTCGAGACGTCCGTCGGCGCGACGCCAAGACGCGCGACGATGCGCTCCTTCGAGAAGCGCGACACCGTCAGGATGTGCCGCGCGCGGCGCTTGAGCACCCAGAACGCGAAGCGATACCAAAGCCTGAACCTGAGCGAATAGCCCTGCGGAAAGTCGAGCACGGCGACGTCGTGAATCATCACGACCTGATCGCGCTTGAAGAGCGGCCCGACGTTGCACAGGCTCACGAGCGTCTGCCCGCGAGTCGCGAACGGCAGCGCGAGCTGCTCCCACAACGCGCCGCGCAGGCGCGGCACGACGCGCCGCGCGACCGCCGGCGGCAACGCGTCGCTCGCGTGATCGCGCGGCACGACGAGCGTCGGGTTACGCTCGCCCGGCAGCAGGCGCGCGAGCGCCGACGTGAATTCGTGCGCGACGCGCTGCACGCCCGTCAGACGCTGCGACGTGAACTTTCCGTTGATCGCGACGGGCTTCGGCAACGCCGCCATGCCCACGCCCAGGCACTCGCCGGCGAACGCGGCGCGCGGCGGCGCATCGCGCAGCGCGCCTGCCGCATGCGACGCGCTCGTCGTCGTTACATCGGCATCCTGATGATCTTGCCGCGCACGCGGCGAAGGCTGGGATAACGGGGAAGACAGGTTCATGGCGGCAGCAGCGGCTTGACGGCACCCGGTTGACAGGCGCATCCGCGACGTCCGCGGATGCGCGCTTTATGCATTCCAGTGTCGCCATTGCGACGCGCGCGGTCTGTGCGCTCCGTCGCACAACGCGGCGTGCGGCGCGCGAATGCCGCCGTGCGCCGCGATCGCGCACATCATCGGCCGCGGCTCACCGACCAGATCAGATAGAACGATTCGGCGGTCGGCAGGATCTGCGCGAGCATCCGGTTGAAGCGCGCGGCGGGCGCCGTGCCGACGTACACGACGTCGAGCGGCTTCATGTCGAACTCGGTCGCGAGCATCAGCGCGTCCACCTGCGTCATGTCGAGGCGGAACACTTCGGGCCGGTTGTGCTCAGGCGCGTAGTTGACCTTCTTCAGGCCCTCCTGCAACCCGCTCTGCACGCCCGGCGCCTGCGCGAGCGGCGGGTCCGGATGACGGATCACGATCACCTGGCGCGGATTCGCCCCCATCGGATCGATGCTGCCCGCCGCACTCAGCGCATCCGCGAGCGAAAGCTGCCCCTTGTTCATGTAGACCGTCTGCGGCTTCGGCACCTCGCCCATCACGAACACGCGGTTCTGCGTGCGGTCGGGCACATGGACGATGTCGTTCGCCTGCAGCACGATGTTCTGGCGCAGATCGCCGCGATTCAGGATGCGGTTCACGTCGATCGTCATCACCTGATCGCCGCGCGTGACGAGCACGCGCTGCAGATCCGCATCCGGATTGCCGCCGCCCGCGCGATTGATCGCGTCGACGACGCGCAGATGCGAGCCCGTCAACGACAACTGCCCCGGGTTCTTCACGTCGCCCGTCACCTGCACGCGCTGGCTTCGGTACTGCATCACGCGCACGTCGATCTGAGGATTCCTGATCTGCTTGTCGAGACGCCGCGCGAGCAGCGCGGCGATCCGCACGGGGCTCATTCCCTCGACGCGCACGCGGCCGAGCGTCGGGAAGAAGATCGTGCCGTTGGCGGCGACGCGCTGGCCCGGCGAGTCGACCTCGCCCTGCCCGTTCGTGCCGAACGCGCTGACCTGTTGCGGCAACACGCCGCCCAGGCCGCCCGACGCCTGCAGCGTACCGATGTCGGCGAGCGGCGACGTATCGGCGCCCGTGCCGTTTCCTGCGCCGCGCGTGAGCTCGGGGTGGTCCCATACGATGATGCCGAGCACGTCGTCCGGGCCGACGCGATAGTCGGCGGGCGCGGCGGGCAGGCTCTGCGCGATTCCCGCTTCCTTCGCGCGCGTATCGGCCTCGTCGGCCTGCTTGAGCGTATAGACGAGCTGCGGTGTGATCAGCTTGACGTCGTACACCGTCGAATCCGTCGGCGCGCTCAGATTGTCGTTCATGCGGCTCGAATCGAGCGCCGGTCCCGGGGCCAGCGCACAGCCCGACAAGGCGAGCGCCGCGGCGCTCGCCCATGCTAGGGGCTTGAACATCTTGTCGTTTCTCCTTGGTAGCGTGGTCGTCGAAGCGGATTGCGGCGCGTTCGCAGCGAACGCGCGCCGGCTCAGAACGCGTTGCGGCCGACGAATCCCTTGACGAGCGTGATCAGGATGATCTTGATGTCGAACCAGAAGGTCCAGTTCTGCATGTAGAAAAGATCGAACTTCACGCGCGCGGCCATCTTCTCGACCTTGCGCGTCTCGCCTCGATAACCGTTCACCTGCGCCCAGCCGGTGATGCCGGGACGCACGCGATAGCGGTACATGTAGCCGTCGACGAGTTCCTTGTAGATGTCGTCGTGCTCGATCGCGTGCGGACGCGGACCGACGACGGACATCTGGCCGAACAGCACGTTGAAGAACTGCGGCAGCTCGTCGAGCGACGTGCGGCGCAGGAACGCGCCGACCTTCGTGATCCGCGAATCGTTGCGCGACGCCTGGCGCACGACGCCCGCTTCCTCGGCATGCACGCGCATCGTGCGGAATTTCAGAATCTCGAACTCGCGGCCGTCGACGCCCTTGCGCTTTTGCCGGAACAGCACGGGCCCCGGCGACGAGAACTTCACCGCGAGCGCGAGCGCCGCGAGAATCGGCGACAACGGAATCAGCACCGCGAGCGCGAACAGGCGATCGAAGATGAATTTCGGCCAGAGCTGCGGGATCGACAGCGGGCTCGTCGCGAGATTGATCGCGGGCATGCCGACGACCTGCGTGACCGACCGGTTGAAGAACGTGATCCCGCGCACGTCGGGCAGGAAGCGCAGGTTCACGAAATCGTGGCGAAACTCGCGCACGATCCGCTGGATCTGACGCTCGTGCGACAGCGGCAGCGCAAGCCAGATCTCGTTGATCGCGCGCGCGCGCACGCGGCGCTTCAGCTCGCGCAGATCGGCGACGACGGGCACGCCGCCCACGCGCCGCTCGGCGGCATCGGCCGAGCTCACGCTGTCGTCGAACACGCATGCGACCTCGTAGCCGTGCGACGGCGACGCGCGCAGTTGCTCGAGCACCGCACGGCCGTAGACTTCGGAGCCGACGATCGCGACCGCGCGCGGCTTCGCGCCCGTGCGGCGCAGGCCGTTGAGCACGCCGTGGATCGACGCCTTGCCGAGCAGCAACACCGCGCCCGACATCAGCATCGTCCGGCCGAGCCACGCGAGCGACACGTCGGCGTCGCCCTGCAGCAGCAGCATGAAAGCCGCGGCGATCGCCGCGACGCCGAGCCAGCCGAGCAGCACGCGCGACAGCGTGCGATACGACATCTGCTCGCGCGCGCCGTCATAAACGCCGATGGCGGGAAAGACCAGCAGCGTCAGCGCGCACAGCAGCGCGATGACCGTGCGCTGCTCGTCGGACACGTCGAGGATGCCGCCGTCGTACAGCATCTGCGCGAGCAGCGCGCCCGCCGCGACCAGCACCACATCGAGCAATTTGTTCAATAGTCCCAACATTACCGAATCTCCGCGTTCCGTGTTCCGTCGTCTCAAGCGGCCGAGCGCACCGCGCCGTGATAGCCGGCGACGCGCAGCGGCCGGCCTTCCGCCGGAATCGGTTGCGGTGCATGCGCATCGCGCCGCGCCTCGAGGATGAGCCGGTTGAATTCGCCGCGAATCACGCCGTAGCACTCGCACGCGCGCGCTTCGAGGCCTTCGCGATCGAGCACCGTGATGTGGCCGCGGCGCTGGCGGATGAGCCCCGCCTCCTGCAGCTTGCCCGCCGCCTCGGTAATGCCCTCGCGCCGCACGCCGAGCATGTTGGCGATCGTCTGCTGGGTGACCGCGAGCTCGTCGCCTTCGACGCGGTCGTGCGCGAGCAGCAGCCAGCGGCTCAACTGCTCGCTGACGGAGTGGTGACGATTGCAAAGCGCGCCGCGCGCGATCTGCGTCATCGCGGCTTGCCAATAGCGCAGCATCAACTGGAAGGTGTCGAGCGAGCGGTCGAACTCGCGACGGAACACCTGCGTCGACACGCGATACGCGTAGCCGCCGCTTCGCACTTCGATGCGGCCCGACGCGCCGCCGCAGCCGTAGTCGGCGAGCGTCGACACGCCAACCACGCCTTCGTTGCCGACCGCGGCGACTTCGACCATCGCGCCGTCCTCCATCAGATACAGCACGGACATCATCGCGGTGGTCGGGAAATACAGATGGCGCATCGGCTCGTCGGTTTCGCAGAGCAACTGAGCGCTCTTGATCTTGACGAGCTCGAGATGCGGCGCGAGCGCGCGAAGGCTGTCATCGGCGAGCGAGCCCAACAGGGCGTTGGCGTGAAACCCATTGTTCTGATGAAGCATGTTCGTGTCCCGGTTTGTCGGCGCCGCTCGACTGCGGCGCAGGATTCCGTTTCGCAAGACACGGTCACAGCAAGAATCGATGTTCCTCGGAATCGTGTCGGCGGCCCTTCTGGTCGTCCTCTTACACACTGACGCACCACCCTCTTGGCTTGGGGTGAAAACCCTTAAGCGATTAACGTGCCAATTGGTACGGTTCCTTAATATGTAAAGGCATTGGCCGGACAATTCCTATCTAAATATTTATCCATCACCCGAAAGCGTCTCATTCGCGGACACTTTGATACAGATCGAGCGACAGCAGGTGTCTCATCTGACAGTTTCGTAATCTTTACATCGCCGATGCCGCTTAGTGCTTAGCCCTTCACGCACAACGATTGGCGCACCTTTACAGACGCCGATGGAATGATATGACCATTTCATCTCAATAAAACGAATGTTCGCAGCGGTTCTTTGAAAACTGTCTCAAACGTGAGTCAGCGAGCGGCGGAGACACTCTGTCATCCACCCAACACAACGCACTTAAACCATTGATTAAAAAGAATTTAACAAAAACACAAAAACCTGACCCGATGGCTCATTCGTCAGAAGGAAAAAATTTCCGCCAGCCCCTCAAGAATCGGAAATAGATACCGAAAAGCGAGTACGGGAACATTAAAAACCGTAAAGCCGATTATTCTTTTGCAGACATTTAAATGATCGCGAAAAATTCTCGGAAAATTCCTAAATGTCAAAATTTGTGAAATGCGCTTCCTGCGCAAACCTCAAAAAATCCGCCGTGATAATCTGAAATAGAGTTTTCAACGTCAAGTCGAATTAACAAATAAAAATCGTACCTGTCTAGCCAGGCAGGTTCGGTTGCGCGCGGCGCCGCTCGGGTGCGGCGCCGCTGCTCCGGATCGCCGATCCGGGAAGGACAAGCCGTGACCTACCGCGAATACAAAGAACCGGCGACCAGGGCCGGGGGCATCATCGAACTGCCGCACCGCACCGACGCGAACCGCTTCCTCGCATCGCTCGGCATCGCCGAGCGCGCGACGCTCGCAAGCCACCTGCAACTCGTGCACGTGAAGTCCGGCCAGGTGCTGTGCGAACCGGGCATGCCGCTCGAGCATGTGTACCTGCCCGTTACGACCGTGATCTCGATCCAGTACGCGTCGTCCGACGGCATGACGCTCGAGATCGCGGAGATCGGCAACGAGGGGATCGTGAGCCCGCAGCTCGTCGGCACCGACGGCGCGACGCCGTGCCGCGTGATCACGTGCCGCGACGGCTTCTCGTACCGGCTCAGCGCGCGGGTGCTGTCGAACCTGCTCGAGGAATCGGCGCAGATGCGTCAGGCGATCTTTCGCTGCACGCATCTGCTGATGGCGCAGGCGAAGCAGATTTCGTTCTGCAGCCGCCATCACGTGCTGAAGAACCAGCTTTGCCGCTGGTTCCTGCTCGCGTACGACCGCTCGCGCAGCGTCGAGATCCAGGTCACGCACAGCATGCTCGCGCAGATGCTCGGCGTGCGCCGCGAAACCGTCACGGACGCGGCCGGCGACATCCAGAAGATGGGGTTGATCCGCCAGTACCGCAGCTCGATCATCCTCGTCGATCTGCCGGGGCTCGATGCGCAATCGTGCGGATGCCACACGATCATCCGTGAAGAAATGAAGAAGATCCTGTCCGCGCCGACGAGCGCGTCCGGCGCGCTCACCGAACTGCGCAGCTGACCTCTCGCGCGTCGCTCGCCGCGGCGCGCCTCGCGCGCCCCCCCTGCGTGACACCGCTTGCTCATGCGCGGTGTGCGGCGGGACGCCGTGCGCGCGGCGCACGATATCGTTGGTTAGGTGCCGAACAGAACCGCCGCATACCCGATGGTCTACTAGCTGCTACACGCCACGCGGGCGTCTTGTGTCTCGCCCGCAGGTACGGGGACCCTCATCCAAGCCGGAGCCGCCAGATGAAAAACGAACTGAGAACAATCATCAAGGACGTCGCGCATCTCGAAGCGTCGATCGATCACATCGCTGACAGCGACGACCTGTACGAAGCAGGTCTGTCTTCGCTGAACACGATCCAACTGATGCTCGCCATCGAGAAGCGCTTCAACATCGAGATTCCGGACGAAATGCTGACCCGCCAGTTGTTCCAGAGCATCGACTCGCTCGCTGGGGCCGTTACGCAACTGCAGCGTGCCGAGCAGTCCGCATGAAGCGCTTCGACGCCGAAACCGGTAACGCGCGCGTTACCGCCGTCGAATCCGTGTTCGCCGACGATCACGTGCTGAACGAAGCCGCCCGCCGCGTCGCGCAGGTGGCCGCGCGCTTCGCCGACGCGGTCGACCGCGACGCGCGCTTTCCGACCGAAGCGGTCGACGCCATGCGCGAAGAGCGCCTGCTCGGCGCGCTCGTGCCGCTCGAGCTGGGCGGCCGCGGCGCATCGCTCGCGGCCGTGGCCTCCGCATGCGGGATCATCGGCCAGGCATGCTCGTCGGCCGCGATGATCTACGCGATGCACCAGACCCAAGTCGCGAGCATCGTCGATCATGCGCTGTCGAGCGACTGGCATCGCCGCTTCGCCGAGCAGCTCGCCGAGCGCGAATGGCTGCTCGCGTCCGCGACGTCCGAGGAGGAAGTCGGCGGCAATCTTCGCAACAGCCGCTGCGCGATCGAAGCGGACGGGAACATGTTCACGCTCGCGAAGCTCGCGCCGACGATCTCGTACGGCGCGCAAGCCGACGCGATCCTCGTGACCGCGCGGCGCGACCGCGAGGCGCCCGCCGCCGAGCAGGTGCTCGTCACGCTGCTGAAGGAGAACGCGACGCTCACGCGCCGCAGCGGCTGGGACACGTTCGGCATGCGCGGCACCTGCAGCGAAGGCTTCGCGCTCGATGCGCGCGGCTCCTGCGACCAGATCTTTCCGGTGCCGTTCGCGCAGATCGCCGAGCGCACCATGGTGCCGACGTCGCACATTCTGTGGGCCGCCGTATGGACGGGCATCGCGAACGACGCGTTCCTGCGCGCGCACCAGTTCTTCCGCGCGCAGATGCAAAAGCAAGGCGGCGCGCTGCCGCCGTCCGGCCGCCGGATCGCGGATGCGCTCGCGCTGCTGCAGGCGATGCAGGCGCGCATCGACGGCGCGCTGCGCCTGCACGAGCACGGCGCGTCGCGCTCGTGGTCCGCGGCGATGGCGCAGGCGGCCGAGATCAACACGCTGAAAACCTACGTGTCGACGACGGCGCTCGAAGTGGTCAAGCACGCGACGATGATCTGCGGGATGGCGTCGTACAAGAACGGCACGCCGTATACGCTCGGCCGCCACATCCGCGACCTGCATTCGGCGCCGCTGATGATCAGCAACGATCGCATCGAGGCGAACACGGCCAACCTGCTGCTCGCGCTGCGCCCCGCCACGCTTGAGAGAGAGATTTGAACGATATGACCCATCCTTCCGTGCGCGCGGCCGACGCGGCCCACGCGCCCCTCGATCGCGACGGCGTGAACAAGCTGCGCGACGAGCTCGTCGAAGCGGGGCTGTTGATTTCGACGGGCATCCAGGGCCTGTTCGGCCGCAGCGAGAAGTTCGAGCGCGTCGTCGACGCGCTCGACGCGTACATCACGCGCCTCGGCGCCGACCAGCACGCGGAAGTGCTGCGCTTTCCGCCGGCGATGAGCCGCCCCGAATTCGAGCGCAGCGAATATCTGAAGAGCTTCCCGCAGCTCGCGGGCACCGTGCACAGCTTCTGCGGCAACGAGCACGATCATCAGCGCGTGCTGCAATGCCTCGATCGCGGCGACGACTGGACCGAGAGCCAGAAGCCCACCTACGTCGTGATGACGCCCGCCGCCTGCTATCCCGTCTATCCGGTTGTCGCGCAGCGCGGCGCGCTGCCCGTCGACGGACGGATCGTCGACGCATTCTCGTACTGCTTCCGGCACGAGCCGTCGCTCGACCCGACGCGCATGCAACTGTTCAGGATGCGCGAATACATCCGCATCGGCACACCCGAGCAGATCCTCGCGTTCCGCCAGGACTGGATCGAGCGCGGCACCCGGATGATCGACGCGCTGCACTTGCCCAACAGCATCGACCTCGCGAACGATCCGTTCTTCGGCCGCGGCGGCAAGATCGTCGCGAGCAGCCAGCGCGACCAGAACCTGAAATTCGAGCTCCTGATTCCGATCGAATACGACGGCCGCCTGACCGCGTGCCTGAGCTTCAACTACCACATGGACCACTTCGGCCTGCTGTGGGGCATCAAGACCGCGAATGCCGCGGTCGCGCACACGGGCTGCGTCGGCTTCGGCCTCGAACGCCTGACGCTCGGTCTCTTCAGGCATCACGGCCTCGATCCGGACACCTGGCCGCAGGCGGTACGCGACGTACTGTGGGGACATCGATGAGCAGCATCCTGCTCGACGCGCCGGCAAACGGCGCGTCGCTCGAAGAGATCTTCACCGACATCCGGCATCGCGCGCGGCATTACCGGCCGCACGCGCTGCACGGGCCGCAGATGGTCTGGAAGCAGACGAACTGCTACGTCGACCTGTGGATCGAGGTGCTCGGCTGGTGGGGGCTCAACCCTTATGCGGCGCTGCCGTTTACGATCACGCTCGACTTCGAGGGCGATCAGTTCTCGTTCTTCAAGTTTCCGTTCGAGGATCTCGAGACGCTGTACGGGATCGTCGTGCAGGAGCACGCGATCTTCGAGCCGGTCGACATGCACGTCGAGCACCAGGTCGCACGCGGCAACCTGATGCTCGTCGAAGTCGACGCGTGGTATCTGCCCGACACGCGCGGCAACAGCTACCAGTCCGAGCACACGAAGACGACGATCGGCATCGACGCGATCGATCGCGAACGCCGCCGCGTCGGCTACTTTCACAACAGCGGCTACTACCTCGCCGAAGGCGTCGATTACGACGGACTGTTCGGCAAGCATGCGCCGGCGCACCTCGCGCCGTACGTCGAATGCGCGAAGCGGCGGTTCAAGCCGCTCGAGGAACGCGAGCTGTGCGACGCGTCGCTCGCGCTGCTCGCGCGCCATCTGAAGCGCCGGCCCGCGTCGAATCCGATCGCCGCGTTTCGCGAGCAGCTCGCGCGCGACGCGAAGAGAATCGCGTCGCAGCCGATCTCGTACTTCCACGCGTATTCGTTCAACACGCTGCGCCAGCTCGGCGCGAACTTCGAGCTGTTCGGCCGCTATCTGCGCTGGCTCGAAGCGAGCGGCTGCGGCGGCCAGATCGACGCGCTCGTCGCCGCATGCGACACGATCGCATCCGAATCGATGGTGCTCGAATTCCGCCTCGCGCGCGCAAGCGCTCGCGGCAAGGAAGAGCGCGGCGAAAGCAGTCTCGACATTCTCGAGCGCGCGTATGCGTCGCTCGTCGACGGCGTCGCTCGCATCACGCCGCCCGGCAATGCCGAGCCGAATCCGCCGTTCGGCACGTTGTACGCGCCGCCGAGGCCCGTCGCCGCGGCCCGATGAAATCCGCGTTGGATCGCGTGGCGCGCGGCGCTGCCCAATGGACGTTGATCGCGACGCCCGCCGGCGCGATCGCGCGGCCGAGCGAACTCGGCGACGCCGGCTGGTGCGCCGCGAGCGTGCCCGGCACCGTCGCGCAGGCGCTCGCCGCCGCGCGACGCTTCGATCCTTCGCATCCGTATCCGCTCGGCGATAGCGACTATTGGTATCGAACGACGCTGCACGGCGCGGGCCCGCGCATCGTCCGCCTGAACGGCCTCGCGACGATCGCCGAGGTCTGGCTCGACGACACGCTGCTGCTCTGCTCGGACAACATGTACGTCTCGCACGACGTCGCCGTGACGCTCCGCGGCGCGAATCGCCTCGCGATCTGCTTTCGCTCGCTCGACCGGCATCTCGCCGCGCATCCGCCGCGCGGCCGCGCGCGCTGGCGCACGCGCCTCGTCGACACGCCCGCGCTGCGCGGCGTGCGCGCGACGTTCCTCGGCCGGATGCCGGGCTGGTTTCCGGCGATCGAGCCGATCGGGCCGTGGCGCCCGATCGACCTCGTGAATCCGGCCGGCGCGCCGACGATCGTGCGCGACACCCTGCGCGCGACGCTGGACGGCGGCGACGGCGTGCTCGACGCGACGCTCGAATTCGCCGCGCCGCTGCCGAGCGCGACGCGCGCGCGACTCGTTTGCGGCGCGCATGCGGCAACGCTCGAAGCAACCGGTCCGCGCACCGCGCGCGCGACGCTCAGGGTCCCGAACGTCACGCCGTGGTGGCCGCATACGCACGGCGAGCCCGCGTTGTACGACGTCGGCGTCGAAGTTGGCGGCGCGACGATTCCGCTCGCGAAAACCGGCTTTCGCACGCTCGCCGTCGAACGCGGCGACGACGGCCGGGGCTTCGCGCTGTCGATCAACGGCACGCCGTTCTTCGCGCGCGGCGCGTGCTGGACGAGCGCCGACCCGGTCGGCCTGAACGCCGAACCGGCCGCCTACCGCCGCGCGCTTTCGCTCGCGCGCGACGCCGGCTGCAACATGATCCGCGTCGGCGGCACGATGACCTACGAAGCCGACGCGTTCTACGCGCTCTGCGACGAGCTCGGCCTGCTCGTCTGGCAGGACTTCATGCTCGCGAACTTCGACTACCCGTCGGGCGACCCGCGCTTCGCCGAATCGCTGAAGCGCGAAGCCGAACAGTTCCTCGGCCTGCACGCGGCGCGCCCGTCGATCGCCGTGCTGTGCGGCGGCAGCGAAATCGCGCAGCAGGCGGCGATGGTCGGGCTCGCGCCCGACGAACGCCGCGTGCCCGCCACCGAACAGTTGCTCGCCGAACTGTGCGCCGCGCATCGGCCCGATGCGGTCTACGTCAGCGATTCGCCGCACGGCGGCGTGCTGCCGTTCGCGCCGCGCGAAGGTCTCACGCATTACTACGGCGTCGGCGCGTATCTGCGGCCGCCCGAGGACGCCCGTCGTGCCGGCGTGCGCTTCGCGAGCGAGTGCCTTGCATTCGCGAACGTGCCGTGCGACGAGACGCTCGCGTCGATCGGCTCGCCCGCCGCGCACGAGCCCGCCTGGAAACGCGCGGTGCCGCGCGATCCGGGCGCGCCGTGGGATTTCGACGACGTGCGCGATCATTACCTGCGCACGCTGTACGGCGTCGAGCCAGCGCGCCTGCGCGGCTTCGATCCCGCCCGCTATCTGACGCTCTCGCGCGCGATCGTCGCCGATCTCGTCGGGGAGACGCTCGCCGAATGGCGGCGCGTCGGCTCGACGTGCGCGGGCGCGCTCGTCTGGCAGTTCCAGGACGTGATGCCGGGCGCAGGCTGGGGCCTCGTCGACGCGCACGGCCGGCCGAAATCCGCGTGGCACGCGTTCAGGCGCGTATCGCAGCCGCGGCAGATCCTGCTAACCGACGAGGGGCTCAACGGCCTCGACGTGCACGTGCTCAACGATACGCCGGCGCCGCTCGACGCCCGCATCGAGCTCGTCGCGCTGCGCGATGGCAAGACGCCGATCGCGCGCGCGAGCCGCGCGTTGCGCGTCGGCGCCCACGCAGGCGAATGCGTGAATTCCGCCGACCTGCTCGGCCGATTCTTCGATTTCACGTATGCGTACCGCTTCGGCCCGCGCGAGCACGACGTCGTGATCGCATCGCTGTACGCGGCCGACGGCACGCTGCTGTCGCAGGCGTTCCACTTCCCCGAGCGCACCGCGCCGACCGTGTTCGAGCGCGGCGACATCGGCCTCGAAGCGAGCGCCGCGTATCGAGACGGCCGCTGGCACCTCGACGTGCAAACGCGCACGTTCGCGCGCTACGTGCATGTGTGCGCCCCCGGCTTGCTGCCCGACATCGACTGGTTTCATCTCGCGCCGGGTGCCGCCGCGCGCATCGTGCTCGCCGCCGCTCCTCATTCCCCCGCTTACGACAACAGCCCGCCCGACGCGTGCGCGCCTCGCCCAGCGCCGCCCGCGATCGAAGTGCGCGCACTCAATTCCAACAAGACCATTCGCCCGAGGATAGAAAATTGAGACCAGTCCGATTCGACGATTGCCTGGGATGGCTGCACGAGGGGCGCACGCGACGCGGCGTCGTGATCTGCGAAGCGCTCGGGCACGAGGCGCTGTGGACGCACAAGGTGGTCCGCACGCTCGCCGAGCGTCTCGCCGGCGACGGCATGTGGGTGCTGCGCTTTCATTACCCGTGCGCCGGCGATTCGGCGGGCGACGATCTCGCGCCGGGGCGGCTGCCCGCGAGCGTCGCGAGCGTGCGGCGCGCGACGCTCGCGCTGCGCGAGCACGCGCCCGTCGATAGCGTCACGCTCGTCGGCCTGCGCGCGGGCGCCGCGTTCGCGATGCTCGCGCTCGCGGGCGAAGACGCGCCCGAAGTCGATGCATTCGTCGCGCTCGCGCCCGTCGTGCGCGGGCGCGCCTATCTGCGCGAGCTGTCGATCGTGCAGAAGCGCTGGCTGGACACCACGCCGCCCGCGATTCGCGAGCAGCACCACGAAGAGCCGTGGCTGAACATCCTCGGCCATCGCTACCCAGGCGATTTCGTCGCCGATCTGAAGAAGGTCGATCTGAGCGATGCGGTCGCGAACGCGGCCACGCCGCCGTGCGCGGCGCTACTCGTCGACACCGACTACGGCGACAGTCCCGCGCTGCACGACGCGCTCACGGCGCGCGGCGTGCCGACGGACATCGAGCCGTTCCCGGAATGGCCGAACGCGTTGCAGGAAGGCGCGCGCTCGCGCGTGCCGCTTGCGGCGATCGAATCGGTCGCGCGCTGGATCGGCCGTCGCGAACGGAAGGCGGCGGCGGAGCCGATTGCGGTCGACCGCGGCGCGCATTCGGCCGTCGCGCGCGCGGCCGGCGAGGCGATCCCTCCGGCGCGCGCGTCGGCCGGCAATCGCGCCGCACGCGTGCCGCAAGCGCCGCCGCCCGTCGCATTCGCATTCGACGGCATCACCGAGACGCTCGTCCACGTCGGCGCGAAGCGGCTCGTCGGCACGCTGTGCGAGCCCGTCGTGCCCGCGCGCGCCGGCACGCCGTGCCTGCTGATCGCGAACACGGCGGCCAATCCGCGGAGCGCGGACGGCCGCATCGGCGTGCGGCTCGCGCGCACGCTCGCGCGGCGCGGCGTCGCATCGCTGCGAATCGACATCGAAGGTATCGGCGACAGCGGCGCGCGTGCGCCCGACGATCAAGCCGACGTGCTGTACTCCGATCCCGCGATCGCGGACGTCGCCGCGGCCGCCGACTGGCTCGGCGCGCATTGCCGGCGCCCGGTCGTCGCGTTCGGCGTGTGCTCGGGCGCGTTCGCCGCGCTGCACGCGGCCGCGCGCGCGCATGCGGCCGCGGGCGTGATCGCGGTCAACCTGCCGCGCTTCATCTGGCCGCGGGGGCTCACGATCGACGAAGCGCGCAAGCAGCAGACGAACTCCGCGCGCGGCTATCTCGCATCGATGCGCGACTGGAGCAAATGGCGCCGCCTGCTGCGCGAGGGCCGCGATCTGCGCCCGGTGCTGAGCGCGCTGCGGCGCCAGTTGACATCGCGCCTGAGCGAGCCGGCGGCACGTCTCGCGGAGCGCCTCGGCCACCGTCCGAAACCCGACACGCCGCGCGGCCTGATCAGAACGCTCGCCGAGCGGAACGTGCGCACGATGCTCGTGTATGGCGAGTTCGATCCCGGCGTCGACGAGCTGAGCCGTTACTTCGGCTCGCCGCGCCGTGCATTCAGGCGTTCGCCGCTCGTGAGCGTGGCGATGATCCGTCTGCTCGACCACTCGGTGTACGGCGCGTCGGCGGCCGACATGATCATCGAGCTCTGCATCGATACGTTGACGCGGTGGAACGACAAGACCCGCGGATCGCAGCCGCGGCAGCGGCCGGCCGGCGCGCGGCGCGGGACGGCGCACGCGGCCTCCGCCGATGCCGCCGCGTCGTCCTGACGGCGGCGCTCGCGCGGGCGCGCCGCTTTCGCCGCGGCGCGCCCGCGTGTCAGTTGGTGGACGAGGCGACGCTGCGCGGACGCTCGATGCCGTACGCTTCCATCCATCGATACAGCGTCGCGCGCGAGATGCCGAGTTCGCGCGCGGTGCCCGCGAGACGCCCGCGATTGCGCAGCAGCGCGAGCTCGATCACTTCCCGCTCGATCGATTTGCGGATCGCGGCGACCGACAGCGGCGCGACCTCGATGCAGTGGCCGAGCTCGAGATCGTGCGCGGTGATGAGCCGGCCTTCCGCCATCACGAGCGCGCGGCGCACGCGATTGATGAGCTCGCGCACGTTGCCCGGCCAGTCGTGCTTGTAGAGCGCCGAAATCGCATCGGTGGAGAAGCCGCGCACGCGATGGCGCGCGTCGGCGCGAAAGCGCTCGAGCATGTGCCGTGCGAGCAGCTCGATGTCCTTGCCGCGCGCGCGCAGCGGCGGTTGATCGACACGCAGCACGCACAGCCGGTGATACAGATCCGCACGGAAGCGCCCTTCGTTCATCGCGCCGCGCAGATCGACGTGCGTCGCCGACACGATGCGCACGTCGACGGGCACCGGATCGCTGCTGCCCAGCCGGTGGATCGTGCGCTCCTGCAGGAAGCGCAGCAGGCTCGCCTGGCTTTCGAGCGGCAGATCGCCGATTTCGTCGAGCAACAGCGTGCCGCCGTTCGCCGATTCGACATGGCCGATCTTGCGCGCGCTCGCGCCGGTGAACGCGCCGCGCTCGTAGCCGAACAGTTCGGACTGCAGCAGATGCGGCGGAATCGCGCCGCAGTTGACCGCGACGAACGGGCCCGCGCGGCGTGCGGAATGCTGGTGGATCGCGGCCGCGGTGAGTTCCTTGCCGGTGCCTGTCTCGCCCGACACGAGCACGGGCGCATCGGTGCGCGCGATCCGGCGCACCGCGTCGAACAGTTGCAGCATCGCATCGCAAGTGCCGATCATCCCCTGATCGGCGGACGCGATGGGCGCCGTGCTCGGCGCGAACAGGCACTCCATCCCGTACGCGTGGCCGACCGCATCCGCGATCCGCTGATGCGACGCAGGCAGCGTGATGTAGTCGAAACAGTAATCGCGCAGCAGCGCGCGCACGTTCGGCACGTTCGCCTGATGCGCCTCGACGAGCGCGACCCACGCGACGTTGCGCAGCGACGCGCATACGGCCGCGACCGCGTTCATCTCGTCGATCGACACGGCGCTCAGATCGAGAATGCCGCCCGTGACCTCGCCCGCCGTCGTGCGCACCTGGTTCGCGCTCGTGACGACGCAGATCTTCCAGTCGCGGCGCGCGAGTTCCTTGCGCAGCAGCGTCGATGGCTGATGCGTCCAGTAAATCAACGGTCGCTGTCGGATGGATCCCCGGGAGAGCCCCCCGATGATCGCGCTAGTCGTCATTGGTGCCTCCGATCATGAACTGACTGTGTGACTCGACGAATGCGTGTACGGCGAAAGCCGACGATCGTCTGCCTACCGGCAATGCAGTGCGGGATGGGAGGGTGTCGCGCCCCGCCCGTACACGACGCCGGGACGCACCCGTTCGTTTCGTTCGGGAGCGCACGTCAGATGCCTCATTGGTCTCTGATTGATGGTTAGATTTCGCAAAGAAAGCGGCAACGTATCGTATCGGCCGCGCATTCACATATGCGGCGCGCCGCGAGATCGGCAAGCAGCCTCGGACAAGCGACTCAAGGTACGCCCCGACAGCCGCGACACGCGTCGAATCGCCCGCGTCGCCGGGCTCGTTGAACTCGTCCGGTCAGGTTTCGCGGCTCGCCGCGCAACCCATTTCACCTCGCTCTCTCAGGATGGCTTTACTGCGTTTGCTGCGTCGCGCTCAAGAAGCGGACTGTCGAAGTTACTCTACCATTCGCGCTCTTTTGCAATCGAATTCCCATCCGTGATTTGACCATCGTTGACCATTTATTGGGCAACCGTCACGGCCCGAATCGGACACTTTCACCCGCTTCGCTCATTGTCGCGCAGCCGCGCCGTAATGTTTGTGTATGAATGAAACAAATTCCTCCGAATTGGCCGGCTTCCGCCCGGCATTATTGAGATAAGACGCGTGTGCGACCCCGAGGGCCGTCTACATCGAATACTTGCGTCGACGTCAAAGCGGTTTGTCTACATCGCCTGAACGAAGCGCTCGGGTTCAGCGCGCGTCTTCAAGCCAGACTCGGCTCCATTCCGCGATCTTCGGCGCCGCGTGCGAGATCCACGCGCTCACGGGCACGCTGCGCCCGTAGCACGACACGGCGATCGTGCACGCCACCGCGACGAACATGACCGTCGATCGCGAGACGCGCGCCGTGCGCCGCGCGGCAACCGCATCGGCGCCCGCGTGCCGATATACAACGTCGATGCCATGTTCACGCAGCGGCGTCGGAATATTCCGAGCCGCATGCGTGCCGCCCGCATGCACGCCGGCGATGCCGCGCGCCCATCTCGCCGTCGACACCGCGACAGCCGCGCCGAGCAGCCAGCCCGACACGATCTCGGACCACGAATGAAAGCCGAGCAGCACGCGCGAGAGGCCGATCGCGAACGCGAACGCAAGGCCCGCCGAGATCGCGCGCCGCACATGCGCGTCGCGCACGCATATCGCCGCGACGAGCGGATACACCGCCGCGCCGAGCATCGTGTGACCGCTCACGCCGGTGAAACGCCATGCGGCGATGCCGATTCCCCAGCCCGCGTAGACGAACTTCGTCATCGCGACCACGCCGACCGCGCAAGCGAAACCGAACGCCAACACGAGCGCGGCGCGGCGGCGGCCCGTCGCCGCGAGCCAGCTCAATACCGCGAAAGCAAGCGGCGCGGTGAGTATCGGATCGCCGAAATTGGTCAGCAAAAAGAGTAATCGCATCACGTCAGATCGCAGAGACGCTCGCGCTCAGATGCGCGCGAGCGTTCCGTTCCGGGAAGCGTCAAGCGGCGACGCCGCCGAATCGCGCTCGACGGATGCGGCGCCCGCCGCGACGCGCGATGCGAGCGGCCCGCCTTGCATCGTCTCGCTCAACTCCGCCTGCAACGCGGCGTAGCCCTCGAGCACGAAGCGCGAGAACGCCGAGCGAAACCGTGCGGCGCTGAAACGCTCCGCATTCGCGCGACACGCATGCGGATCGAACGTGCCCGCCGGCATCGCCTCGAACCGTTCGATCGCGTCGATCAGCGCATCGCAGGTCTGCTTCGCATAGAAGAGGCCCGTCGGCGCCGCGCCCGCCGCACGCACCGATTCGCACACGCCGCCCTTGCCATACGCGATCACGGGCGTGCCGCATGCCTGCGCCTCGACGGGCGAGATGCCGAAGTCCTCTTCCGCGGCGAATACGAACGCCTTCGCGCGCTGCAGATGATCGTGCAGCACGTCGAACGGCTGGTAGCCGAGCAGCGTGACGTTCGGGCCCGCGAGCGCGCGGATCTTCGCGGCCTCCGGCCCGTCGCCGATCACGACGAGCCGGCGCGACGGCATGTGCGAAAACGCCTCGACGATCAGATCGATCCGCTTGTACGGCACGAGACGCGACGCCGTCAGGTAGAAGTCGTCCTTCGTGTCGCGCAGCGCGAGATGGTCGACGTCGACAGGCGGATAGATGACCGTCGCATCGCGCCGATACGTCTTGCGAATGCGACGCGCGACGAAGCGCGAATTCGCCGCGAGCAAATCGACGCCGTTCGCGGAACGCGCATCCCAATTGCGAATGTAATGCAGCAGCGCGCGCGCAAGCGCCGATTTCAGGCCGCGCGCGAGCCCCGCCTCGTTCAGGTACTGATGCTGCAGATCCCACGCGTAACGCACGGGCGAATGCACGTAGCTCGCGTGCAATTGATCCGGGCCGTTCAGCACGCCCTTCGCGACCGCGTACGAACTCGACAGGATCAGGTCGTAGCCGGACAGATCGAACTGCTCGATCGCGAGCGGAAAGAGCGGCAGATAGCTGCGGTACTTGCTGCGCGCGAACGGCAATTTCTGGATGAACGACGTATGCACCGGCCGGCCACGCAGGCAAGAGCGGTCGTCGAGAAAATCGACGAGGCTGTAGATGTCGGCTTGCGGAAAACAGTCGATCATCTGCGCGAGCACACGCTCCGCGCCGCCATGCACCACCAGCCAGTCGTGAACGATTGCTACCTTCAAACAGGAAGTCCTTTTGATGTGCGCTGAGGCGCGTCGGATCGAACGCGGGTTGCGTCGTCAGCGAGCGGCGCGGGTGGCACGCAAGGCGCGTCGTCATCGCATGGCGGCCATTATCCGAACAAGCGCGCACGCCCTATGTGCGCAAGCGCACATTACGCAAGGATCGACTTCGCGGCTCGTGTGCGCTGCACACATCGGTGGTGCGCCGCACGCCGCGCTTCGCTCGTCACGCGCACGGTACGCTTTCGAACAGAACGGCGCGGGGTCCGCTCGTATCTTTGCGACCACTGGCCGCATCGCACACATCTCTCATGTCGCGGCGCACAAAACTCGCGCCGCACAACGCGGCGCGCGGCCCGGAAACGAGGAATCTCCATCATGGACTGGACATGCTGCGAATTCAGGCATCTGAGTTCGAACGAGCTTTACATGATCCTTCGCGCACGCAATGCAGTCCTCGTCGTCGAGGAAGCGCACACGCATCTCGACATCGACGGCAAGGACGAATGCGCGATTCACGTGTTCGCCACCGACAAGCGCGGCGAGCAGCCGGCGATCGCCGCTTACGCGCGCCTGCTGCCCGGTGACGACATCGACCCCGAAACGATGATCGACAAGATCCTGACGAGCGCCGCGCATCGCGACGATCGCACGATCGACGCGCTGATCGAGCACGTGCTGGCGGCCGCGCACGCGCGCTGGCCGGATGCGCCGGTGCGCGTGCAGGCGCCCGCGCAACGCGAAGACTTCTATAACCGCTTCGGCTTCCGCAAGGTAGACGGGCCGTATCTCGAGCACGGCGCGCCGTACGTGGGCATGCTGCGCGCGGCGAGCAGCCCGTCGAAGGCCGTGCGCGATCTGCTCGATCGCGTCGGCACCGCGACGAGCGCAAGCGTGAGCGCCGTCGCCTCGGCCGCGGCGCGCAAGACGCGCAAGGCCAATGCCGAATCCACCACCGAAGACGAGCGCTACGCGTTCGCCGGCCGACTGCCGGCCGACTCCGGAATGAACCGATGATCGATCTCGCCACGAACACCCCTTCCGCCGCGCCTCGCGACGCCGTGCCGCGCATCCTGCCCGTGATTCTCGCGGGCGGCTCCGGCACGCGCCTCTGGCCGCTGTCTCGCGAGCACCATCCGAAGCAGCTGATCGACCTGATCGCGGACGAATCGCCGCTGTCCGCCACGGCGCGCCGCCTCACCGGCATCTCGAACGCCGAGCTCGCCGACACGCTGCTGCTCGTCTGCGGCGAGCAGCATCGCTTCACGAGCGCCGCGCAAGTGAGCGCGCGCGGCCTGCGCGCACGCATCCTGCTCGAGCCGGCCGCGCGCAACACGGCGCCCGCGCTCACGCTCGCCGCGCTCGAAGCGCTCGCGCATCACGGCGACCCCGTGCTCGCGGCGATGCCCGCCGATCACGCGGTGTCCGATACGCGTGCGTTCCAGGACACGGTCGCGCAAGCGGCGCGCTACGCGCAGGACGGCGCGATCGTCACGCTCGGCGTGCTGCCGCGCCGCGCGGAAACGGGCTACGGCTACATCAAGGTCGGCGCGCCGCTCGCGGATTCGAACGGCGTCGAGGGCGGCCACGCGATCGACAGCTTCGTCGAGAAGCCGCATCAGGAACTCGCGCAGCAATACCTGCAATCCGGCGACTACTGGTGGAACAGCGGCATCTTCGTCGTGCGCGCGTCGACATGGCTCGCGGCGATCCGCGCGCTGCAGCCGGACATGTACGCGGCCTGCGAAGCGGCGTGGCGCGACGGCACGGATGAGGGCCAGTTCTTCAAGGCCGACGCGCAACGATTCGCCGCATGCCCGTGCGACTCGATCGACTACGCGGTGATGGAGCGCCTGACGGGCGCACGCGCGCTCGGCATCCCGGGCGTGATCGTGCCGCTCGCGGCCGGCTGGTCCGACGTCGGCTCGTGGGACGCGATCTGGGAACTACTGCCGAAGGACGAAGCGGGCAACGTCGCGCGCGGCGAGGTGCTGTTCGAAGGCACCGAGGACAGCTTCGCGCGCTCCGAAGGCCGGCTCGTCGCCTGCGTCGGGCTCAAGGACGTGGTGGTCGTCGAGACGCCCGACGCCGTGCTCGTCGCGAACAAGCATCGCGTGCAGGACGTGAAGACCGTCGTCGCGCGCCTGAAGTCCGGCCAGCGCGAGCAGGTGCGCGATCACCGCAAGGTGCAGCGCCCGTGGGGCTACTACGATTCGATCGATCGCGGCGAGCGCTTCCAGGTGAAGCGGATCGTCGTCGATCCGGGCAAGCAGTTGTCGCTGCAGATGCACTATCACCGCGCCGAGCACTGGATCGTCGTGCGCGGCACCGCGAAGGTCACGCGCGGCGACGAGACGTTCCTGCTGAGCGAGAACGAATCGACGTACATCGCGGTCGGCGCGGTTCACCGCCTGGAGAACCCGGGCAAGATTCCGCTCGAGATCATCGAGGTTCAATCGGGCGACTATCTCGGCGAAGACGACATCGTTCGCTTCGACGACCGTTACGGCCGCGCGAGCGCGCAACCGGCGCCCGATGCGGCGAAGCCGGCCGATGCCGAGCCCGCGCCATCCGCCGAGCCCGCACGCGCGCTCGGCGGGCACTGAGAAGCGCGGGCCGATCCGCCCGCGCCGTTTCGCATGAAAGTACTCGTCATCAACGATTTCGCCCGCAAGGGCGGCGCCGAAGAGGTCTACCGGACATCGGTCGAC
Source organism: Burkholderia thailandensis E264 (assembly GCF_000012365.1). Lineage (NCBI taxonomy): Bacteria > Pseudomonadati > Pseudomonadota > Betaproteobacteria > Burkholderiales > Burkholderiaceae > Burkholderia > Burkholderia thailandensis. The sequence continues at coordinate 590,193 of NC_007651.1, read as the reverse complement.
GTCCTGCGCGCGCAACCGGGCGTCGAAGTCGCGACGTTCGACGAGAGCGCGTTCGAAGGGGCGTCGAGCGGCGCGGCGCGCGCATGGAACGCGCCCGCCGCGCGCGCGCTCGCGGCCGTGCTCGAACGCGAGGCGCCGCAGCGCGTGCTCGTGCACAACTATCACAACCTGCTGTCGCCTTCCGTCGTGCCGGCGATCGCGCGCTACAAGCGACGCACCGGCTGTCGCGCGTACCTCACCTGCCACGACTACCATCTCGTCTTCTACAACCCGAACCTGCTGACCTATCCGCGCGGACGCGCGACGCCGCTGCCGCTCGACGCGCTCGCGCGCGGCGCGCGGCTCTTCCAGCGCTCGAGCCCGCGCGGCGCGCTGCACGACGCGATCAAGAAGCTGCACTGGCACGCAGTCGACGCGCTCGTGCAACCCGCCGACGCGTTCGATCTGCTGCTCTGCCCGAGCCCGTACATGCGCGACGCGCTCGCGCGGCGCGGCATCGCGCGCACCGCGCTGCTACACAATCCGGTCAGCACCGCGCTCGCGCCGCGCGAGCCGAAATGCGCGGAGCGCGAGCGGCTCGATCTCGCGTTCGTCGGCCGCATCGATCCGGAAAAGGGGCTCGACGAATTTCTCGAACTCGCGCGCGCGTCGCGCTTCGAGCGCATCGCGAGCGTGACCGTGTACGGCGACGGCGGCCAGCGCGCGATGCTCGAACGCAAGTACGCGGATCTGATCGCGGCGGGCCAGTTGCGCTTTGCCGGCCGCCTCGATCACGCGCAGCTTTTCGTTGCGCTGCGCGAGCACGACGCGCTCGTGCTGCCGTCGGTATGGGCGGAAAACGCGCCGCTCGTGATCGTCGAGGCGGCGATGATCGGTTTGCCCGTGCTCGTTCACGATGTCGGCAGCCTGTCGAGCTTCGGCGACGAGATCGGCAACAAGATCCGCTACGCGCGCAACGAAGCGAGCCTCGCGCGCGCGCTCGACGCGTTGCGCGCGCATCTGCGCGATCCGCGGCGCCGTTACGACTGGTCGCTCTACACGCGGCGGCATTACGCCGAACGCCTGGCCGCGCTGCTGCAACTGAACGCCGGCAAAGCCCGGGAACTCGCGCCGCAATGCGATTGATCGATCCGCTTCACCTCGCCGCGCGCGCCACGAGCGCGCGCGGCACGATGTCGCCCATGCGACGCGAAGGCCACGCATGACGACCGTCCGCAAGAACTTCCTGCTGCTGATGACGCTGCAGATCTCGACCTATGTCGTGCCGCTCGTCACGCTGCCGCTCCTCACGCGCGTGCTCGGTCCCGAAGCGTACGGTCAGCTGTCGTTCGTGCTCGCCGTCATCACGTACTTCATCAATTTCACGAACTACAGCTTCGATCTGACCGCGACGCCGCGCGTCGCGCTCGCGCACGACGATCTCGCCGCGCGCTCGCGGATCTTCTGGGCGACCTTCGCCGCGCAGGCCGCGATCACGGTGGCCGGCTTCGCGATCCTGCTCGCGCTCACGTTCGCGATCGACCGGTTCGCGATCGACCGCACGCTGCTCGTGATCGGCTTCGGCATGACGGTGGGCGCCGCGCTCACGCCCGGCTGGTATTTCCAGGGCATCCAGAAGCTGCGCATCTACAGCATGACGCTGTTCGCGTGCCGCGCGCTCAGCGTGCCGGCGATGTACCTGTTCGTGCGCTCGCCCGCCGACCTGATCGACGCGGTCGCGATCAACGCGGCCGTGCCGCTCGTGTGCGGCGTGCTCGTGTTCGGCTATCTGATCGTGCGGCGCGAAGTGGCGTTCGTGCGCATCGGCGCGGCCGATGTCGCCTCATCGCTCAAGGGCGGCTGGCAAGTGTTTCTCGCATCGACTTCGGTTGCGTTCTACGCGTCGACGAACACCGTGCTGCTCGGCTTCGTGTCGGGCAACGTGGCGGCGGGCTACTTCGCCGCGGGCGACAAGCTGATCCGCTCGGCCATCAGCCTGCTGCAGCCGCTGAAGGCGGCCGCGTATCCGCACGTCAGCTATCTGATGCATCACGCGCGCGAGGACGCGATGTCGTTTCTGCGCAAGCTGCTCGTCGTGCAGGGCGCAATGGTGCTCACGATCTCGCTGGCAATTTTCGCGCTGGCGCCGCTCGCCGTGCACATTCTGTACGGCCCGACCTATGAGCCGACGGTCGGCGTGCTGCGCTGCATGGCGTTCATTCCGTTCATGGCCGGCATGACCGATCTGTTCGGCGTGCAGACGATGCTGCCGCTCGGCATGAAGAGCGCATTCAGCCGCGTGCTGATTTCGTCCGGCGTGCTGAACGTCGCGCTGCTGCCGCTGCTCGCGAAGTTCTTCGCCGAGCAGGGCGCGGCCGCCGCCGTGCTGATCGCGGAGACCGCGGTCGCCGCGACGCTCGCGTACGTGCTGTATCGCAAGCGCGTGTCGATCTTCGCGCGGCCGGCGGCGCGCCCCGCTCCGCGCGGATAGACGGCTCGCGGCTCGTGACGCGACAAAGCGATCGGGCGCCGGGCATTCGGCACGCGAGAGGCGCCCGCGCCGCCGGGCGCGGCGCTACGAACGCGCCGCCTCGCGCCACGGCACGGGCCGCCCGATGTAATAGCCCTGCGCATAATCGACGCCGAGCGCGGCGAGCTTTTGCAGCGTCGCGGCGCTATCGACGTACTCGGCGATCGTCTTGCAATTCATCGCATGCCCGATGTCGTTGATCGACGCGACGATGTCGAGGCTCGCTGCGTCGTTCGCGATGCCCGTCACGAAGCTGCCGTCGATCTTCAGGTACTCGACGGGCAGTTGCTTCAGATAACTGAGCGACGCCATCCCCGAGCCGAAATCGTCGAGCGCGAACCGGCAGCCGAGCGCCTTGAGCTCATGCATGAATCGCAGCGCGCCGGCGAGGTTCGCGATCGCGGCCGTCTCGGTGATCTCGAAGCAGATCAGCGCGGGCGCGACGCGCGTCCGTGCGAACTGCTCGAGCACGTAATCGAGAAAGCGCTCGTCGCCGATCGAGATTCCCGACAGATTGATCGCGTATTCGCTGAAGCGCCGGCTGCGCGCGCGAGCGAGCGCGTCGAACACCGTGCGCACGACCCAGCGGTCGATGTCCGTCACGAGCCCGTAGCGTTCGGCCGCGCGAATGAAATGCCCCGGCGGCGCGACGCCCTCGCGCTCGCCGAGCGCGCCCATCCGCAGCAGCAGCTCGCCCCGCCTCGCGCGCGGCGGGCGGCTCGCGCCTTGCGTCGCCGTATCGACGATCGGCTGCACGTACAGGCAGAAATCGTCGCATTCGAGCGCCTGCCTCACGCGCGCGCACCACGACACGTCATTGATATGGTGCGCGAGCTCGTGGTCGTGCGGATCGGCCAGTTGCACGCGGTTGCGCCCGCGCGCCTTCGCGAAGTCGCACGCGATGCCGGCAAGGCGCACCGCATCCTCGACGCGCGGCACGCGGTCCGGCGCGCCGAGCAACGCGACGCCGACGCTCGCCGTCACCGAGAACGGCTGGCCCTCCCAGACGAACACGAAACCGTCGACGCTCGCGCGCAGGCGCTCGGCCGCGCACGCGGCCGACGCTTCGTCGCCCGCGTCGAGCAGCACGCAGAATTCGTCGCCGCCGAGCCGCGCGACGACGTCGGTCGACGCCGCGCACGCCACGAGGCGCGCGGCGAGCGCGGCGAGCATCGCGTCGCCCGCCGCGTAGCCGCACGTGTCGTTGACGATCCGAAAGCAGTCGAGATCGATGAACAGCAGCGCGACCGGCCCGCGCACGTTGGCCGCGAGCGCGAAATCGACGCGGCGTTCGAACTCGGCGCGATTCGGCAGGCCGGTGAGCGGATCGTGCGTCGTCTGCCGCGCCAGGCGGCGCACGAGATCGTGCTCGGCCGCGAGACTCTTCAGCACGAGCACGCGGCCGCTGCCGCATGCGCGCCGCGCGTGCCCGGACGGCGGCGCGATCGACGACGCGGTGGCGCGCACGGCGATCGCGCCGCCGTCGGCGCGGTACAGCGTCGCGTCGCAACTGCCGCCATCCTCGAGACCGCCGAGCGGCGCGTCGCACGAGGCGGCCGAACCGGACGAAGCGCACGCATCGGACCAATCGAACACGTCGGACGGGCCGCCCGCCTCGGCGCCCGCGCGCGCGAGGCGCAGCGTCGACACGAGCGGGCGGCCGCGACAATCGTCGGCGAGCATGCCGATCAACTGCTCCGCCGCCGGATTCAAGCATTCGACTCGCCCCGCCCGCCCGGTGAAGATCACGCCGTCGCCGACGGCGACGAGCGCCGCGCGCGCTCGCGCTTCGCTCATCGCGAGCGCGCCCTCCGCCTCGCCGAGGCGAAGCGCGAGCCGTCTGATCCGGAACACGGGCAGCAGCGCAAGCGCGAGCATGCCGAGCAGGCTCAAAGCGAGCGCGATGGCGGCCGGCTCGCGAAACGTCGAATCGATCATGTCCAGGTACGGTTGCGATTGTGGGAGCGCCGCGGCGCCCGCTTCGGGCGATCGCGGCATCGGGTTCGGCGCAACGTCGACGCCGGGGCCGCGCGCCTCGCCCCGCGCCGGATGCGCGGCGGCGGCCGTGTACGCGCGAGCGGGTTCGAACCGCCATGCACGCGGCGCATCCGACGCGTTCGCACCCGCCGTGCACGTCGCATCGTGCGCGCGCCGCTCGCGCATGCCGATCGCGCCGAACACGCGCTCGATCGCGTCGGCGCGCGGCCGGGCACGACGCCGTGCAGCTCGGCGGACAGCAGCGCCGCGCCGAGCAAGGCCGCCGTCAGCGCGATCGCGACGGCCGGGCGCACGGACCGGACGCACCGCGCGTTCGGTCCGCGAGACGGTCGACTGGGGACGGAAGCCATCGATGCATCGCCGAAAACGGCAAGTCGCGTTCATTTCGAGCGCGCATTCGATTAATCGGTCCTAAATTCGGATGCCGAATCGATTTCGATTGCGCCCATTCAACTCGATACGATCATCCACGACATCGCAATGCGAGTGTGTGGGCTGGATGACGCAATTCATTTCGAATTGCGCACGCCAGAACCGGCGTGCTCCCTTCCCGCCATCGCATATCGGGCCTGGCGCTCAACCCGGCGTCGAATGAAAGTGATTCGCCAGGGCACCACCTCGCTTGCGCCATAAGATAATCGAACGAAAGCGAAATTCGAAATATAAACCATCAAATTTCAATTCCGAATGCGGACGCGCCGGATCAATTGATTCTTAATATTTGAAGTCAATCCGGCGACCGATTTTGATCGGAACAATCGCCGCCGCATTCAGCTCCGGTAACCCGGATCGACCCGGTCGACGATCCGCTGCAGCGCGTCGAACGCATCCTGCCCCGCGCCGTAGCGCGGATCGAGGTTCAGCGAATCGCGCGCGCACGCCTCCAGGATCGGCGCGTCGATCTCGAGCGGCTCGCCGAGCGCCTGCGTCGCGACCTGCACTTCGCACGCGCGATGAAGCAGCCACATCAACGAGAACGCGTGCGCGAGCGTGCGGCCGATCGCGACGGGCCCATGATTGCGCAGCAGCAGCACCGGACGCCCCGCCGCGCTGTCGACGATCCGCCGGCCTTCGTCCGGCCGCACGGTGATGCCCTCGAAATCGTGATGCGCGACGCGCCCATGCAGTTGCGCCGCATAGAAATTGGAGTACGACAGCCCGCGCCGCGACGCGCACACGGCCATCGTCGGCGTCGTGTGCACGTGCATCACGCAGTGCGCGTCGGGCAGCGCCAGGTGAATCGCCGCATGAAACGTGAAGCCGGCCGGATTGATCGGCCAGTCGGAGTGGCCGACCGGGCGCCCTTCGACGTCGACCTTCACGAGATTCGATGCGCACACCTCGCGGTAATGCAGCCCGAACGGGTTGATCAGGAAATGCGTGTCTTCGCCCGGCACGCGCAGCGAGATGTGGTTGTAGATCAGCTCGCTCCAGCCGAGGTGATCGAAGATCCGGTACGCGGCCGCCAGCCGGACGCGCGCCTGCCACTCCGCGTCGGCAAAGCGCGGCGGGCGGGCAAACGGTTGATTCGGCGCTTGAATCGTCACGTGCGCTCCTCGTCGAATGATATCGATGCGCGCGCCGCACGCATCGAACGCGCGGCGCTCGCAAGCCCGGCAACTGGCCTGCGCTACAGGAACAGCAGCGCGCGATTGAGCTCGTCCTCGTCGCGCGGCCGCTCGCACCAGCGCTCGGCAACCGGCACCGAATACAGCCGCGGCGCGCCGAAGCGCGGCCAGAAGTGACACAGGCCCGGCGCGATCACCTGCACGACCGGCAGGCCGATGTCGGGCCGCGTCTTGTCGACGACGAGCGTATCGATGCCCGCCGCGGACAAGCGCGCGACGCCATTCTCGATGTCGCCCTTCAGATCGCACGCGCCGTGCGACGCCCGCGACGGCCCGCGCGTCGGCGGCAGCGCGGGATCGGGATGGAGGAACGCGTCGTCCGGCAGCTTGTCGGCGTCCCACGGCGGCGGCGCCGACGCGCCGACGTCGAGCAGTTGGTTCACTTCGGTGAGCGCGCGCTGCAACGCGATCCGGCTGTCGAGATGACAGCCGAAGCCGATCGAGAAACGCCCTGTCGCCGTTTCGCGCGCGAGCGCGACGAATACCGGCATGCGCAGGTCGTGCGTGATGTCGAGCGCCCACAGGCGCCAGCCGAGCGACGCATAGTCGGCGACGAGCGCATCGAAGTACGGATCGCCGAAGCTCTCGATGTCGACGGCCGGCCGGCGCAGCATGTTGTACCACCAGATCGCGACGGCATCGCGCTCGACGAGTTCGAGCAGGCCCTGCAGGATCGCCTCCTCGATGCACGCGCCCGCCGCGCAGCCGTTCGGGTTGTGCACGCAATAGGCGGCGCCGCTCGCGGCCGGCGTTTCCGCATAGCAGTAGGCAAGCGGCACGAGCCGCCGCGCGCCCGTCGCGATCGACCATGCGGGCGTCCAGTCGATCACGCTGTCGCGCGTGAAGCGCTGCGGCACCTGCTTGCGCGGATCGTCGGTCGTCGCGTTGTGGCGCTCGCGCCGCTCGAACTGGCGATCGCTGTATTGCTGCAGCGCGTTGACGTCGATCGGGCCGCCACCCGGCGGCGCGTGCGCGGACAGCTCCGCGAGGCTGCCGCGCAGCGTCGCCTCGTCGCCCTGATGAACGCCGCTGAAGCGTTCGAGCGCCTCGGCGAGCGCGCTCGCGCGCGCCTGCGCGTCGCTCGCGCCCTTGCCCGAGCACAGCTTGTCGAAACGGTTCTCGCGCGGCGCGCTCGGCGGACACACCAGGTAGCCGGCGACGTAGACGTGCCGCAGGCCGGCGTTGCGCCCGGGCATCGGATGCAGATAGGCGATCGGGCCGCTCACCGGGGAAATCAGATGTCCGTAGCGTTTGACGAGCTCGGCGGCGGCGAGTGTCCGATAGCCGCCCTCGCGGCGCGCGCCCGCATCCGCCGATGCGAGCGTCACCGGGCGCTCGGCCTGCTCGCGCATCCATCGCGCGTTGCCGCAGCGCGGACATTGCGGCCGCCTGACGACGCGATGCGCGGCGGTGGCGAGCGTGTCGACACGCAGCGACACGATGTGCGCGCTCGCATGGCGGCGGCGCTGCGCGTTCACCGCGATCTGCTCGACGAACGACGCGACGACGGCCGCGACGGCGGCTTCGCTCGCACGGCTATGCGCGCCCGGCAAGCGGGCCGCGTCGCTGCCGTGCAGGCGCGCGAGCAGCGTCTCGACCGGGCGGTTCAGCGCGGTCCAGTAGCGCACGCATTCGATGCAGGGCGGCGCGTCGGCGCCCGCCTCCTCCGTCGAGGCCGATGCCGACCGCGCGCCGGCCGGCGGGCCGAGCAGCGGGCCCAGCAGCGGCTCCACGCGATCGGGAACGACGACGAGCAGTGCGTCGCCGCGCGCCGCCGCGCGTTCGGCGGCGTCGATCAATTCGGCGCGCTCGTAGCCGTCCGCGAGCGCGACCGTCAGCGGCGCGTCGGGCGCGACGCCGATGCCGCACGCGGCGAATGCGTCGAGCTGCGCGCGCGGGTCCACGCCGAACGCGTCGACGGCGACCGCGAGGCGCGACGCGATGTCGCTCGCCGCATCGCCGTCGACGCCCGTGCGCTCATAGAAGCCGATCGCCGCGTCGCGCTCGCCGGGCGCGTCGGCGCGCACGTAACCGCGCCGCACCAGGTGATCGAGCGCGGCGAGCACCTCCCATTGAGAAAACCGCGCGGCGAGCGCCGCGAACGTCTGCGCGATCGTCAGGCGATCGCGCATGCACGCGGCGAGCGCGGGAAACACGTCGCCCGGCAACACCGAGCGTCTGAATTCGTCCACCACATACAACGCGCCGGAGCCGGTGTCGCGCACCAGCAGATGCGGCTTGAAACGCAGCACGCGCGAGAAGTCGTCGAGCATCGCCCACCCGTACGGGATACCGCGATCGAAAAGCGCGGTCCGCGCGCGAAATGCGCCGGGCCGCGCCGCAGGTCGCCGTGTGAACGGCTCAGCAGCAGGTGAAGAGGTAGGCGGGCCCGGCGTCGTTGTACGCGGCGAGCGCGATGGCTTCTTCAGCGAGGTTCGCGGGTTGCGCCGGAATGCCGACGCTCAACGAATTGACAGGCAGATACCAGCGCTGCTTTTCGGCATTCCAGCCATAGGCAGGCTCGTTCGCGGGCGCTTCGACGATCTTGAGATTCAGTATCCACGGGCAGCGATAGTCGAGATAGCGTTCGAGCGCGTCGTGCGGATCGGCGAGCAGCTTGCGCTTGAACTCCTCGTTCTCCCACGCCAGCGCGATCGCGCGAAGGTAGATTTCCTGGAACTCGAGCAGCGATTGCTGGGTGGGGACGGCGTTGTTGTCGGCCATGTCAGATCTCCTTGCGGTCCGGTCCGAACAGACTGATGTGCTTCGCGTTGTACGCGGCGAGCGCGGCGGCGCACTGCTCCGGCTTCGGCGCCGGCGGCAGCACGAGCTCGAGGCCGTTGATTTCGTTCGTCGTCCAGCCGCCGTTCACGAGCGGCGTCCACGTCGCGCTCTGCTTGTGCACCTTCAGATGCATCTTCATCGGGAACCGGTAGTCGAAACGCTTGTGCAGCGTTTCGACGGGATGCTCGACCAGATCGTCGAGAAACGCTTTGTCGTGCCACGCAACCGCGATCGCCTGCACGATCACCGCGCGGTATTCGAGAAACTGGTCGTACGTCGGCATGCTTGGGCTTCGGTCTGTCATCGCTCTTCTCCAATGGTTGAGCGGAGTCCTCGGTGCAGCTCGCGCAGCTCCGTCTGCGCTTTCTTCGCGATTCGAGCCATGCCGCCCTGCCGTGCGACCGCGGCGGCCCGCGCGCACAGCGCATCGATTTCGTCGGCCGCGCGGCGGCCGTACGCATCGCGCACGCAATGCGCCTTCTTGAGCAGCAGTTCCGCGACGTAATAGCGCTCGTCCATCGCTTCGGCAAGCGCGACGCATTCGTCGAGCGTCGCGATCGCGGCGTGCGCGTCGCCGCGCTCCGCATCGATATCGGCGACGACCGACGCGTAATACGTGAGGCCCAGCAGGCATCCCGACTCGCGCAGCGCATCGACGTTCGCGCGCGCCGCGTCGCGATCGCCGTCGCACCACGCGCGCACGACGGCCGCGTAGCGTTCGACCGCGTTGAGCCCGTAGCAGCGCGACAGCCCCAGCGCCGCGTCCGCCGTCGCGCGCGCGCCGTCCCTGTCGCCCGCGCATTGCTGCATCCGCGCGAGATACATCATCGTCACGCCGATCGTGGGCAGATGATCGCTGCAGGTCGCGAGATGCACCGCATCGCGCGCGAGCGCGAGCGTGCCCGGGACGTCGTCGTCGATGCCCCAGAGCACGCTCGCGCGCGCGGACAGCGCCCACGCGCGCGTGTCGAGGCCGAACGTGCGCCGATGATCGCCGTCGCGGCGCGGGTCGTACGCGGCGAGCGCCGCGTCGAATGCGTCGAGCGCGAGCGTGTAATGGCCGTCGATCCAGAGCGCCATGCCGCGCAGCGTATCGGCCGCGACGCGCAGATCCTCGCGCGCCGACGCGTGCGCGAGCGCCGAGAGCTGCGCGCCGGTGCGCCGCACCGCTTCGCGATCGCCGGCGACGTGGTGATACACGGCGACCGTCCACAACGCGCTCACGGCCGCCTTCGCGTCGCTCAGCTCGCCGACGCGCGACAGCACGCGGTCGGTATGCTCGCGCACGCGCGGATCGCCCCAGCCGTCGCGCGCCATCTGCGCGTGCGCGAGCGTCAGGTCGACCGAAACCGCGTCCTCCTGCTGCCCCGGGTAGTCGCAATGCAGCAGCCAGCCGCGCACCGCGCCCGCGTAGCGGATCGCGTCGTCGTGCAACGCGCGCGCGAGCGCGTGGCGCGCGGCCTCGATGCCGTGCGGCACCGCGTCGGCGAACGCGTGCGCGCGCGCGAAATGGTCGGCGATGCTCGCCGAAAGCGCCGCGGGATCGCCGTCCGCTCCGCGCGCGAGCAGCGCCCGCGCGACGCGCCGGTGATGCTCGCGGCGCATCGCGGCCGGCATCGATTCGTACGCGGCCTCGCGCAGCAGCGCGTGGCGAAACACGTACGTCGCGCCGCCGATCCGGTGCTGCGCGTACAGCACGCGGCCTTCGAGCAGCCGCCGCAACCGGTCGTCAAGTTCCGCGCCCGCGTGCGGCGAGGCTTCGGCGAGCAGCCGCGCATCGACTTCGAGGCCGATCGTCGCGGCGAGCTGCACGGTGTCGAGTGCGCCGTCCGCACGTTCGAGCGCGAGCTCGAGCGTCTCGCGCAAGCTGCCCGGCAGCGGACATCGTCCGGCTTCCGCGAGGTCCGGCAGGCGCCCGCTCGCGGTCGGCGCGACGCCGCCTTCGGCGAGCGCGCGGATCGTTTCCTCGACGTACAGCGGCACGCCGCCCGTGCGCTTCACGAGGAAGTCGAGCGCCGCGCGGTCCGCGACCGCGCCGGGCATCAGCGACACGATCAGATTGCGCGTCGCGGCGGCCGACAGGCGGCGCAGCATCAGCCGCTCGGTGCCGCGCCGCCACCGCTCGAGCTGCTCCGGCCGCGACGTCAGCACGACGCACACCGCCGCGCATGCCGGATGACGCACGAGCGCGTCGAGAAAATCGCCTGTCGCGCTGTCGCACCATTGCACGTCGTCGACGATCAGCAGCACGGGAGCGCGGCCGCCGAGCGAGCCGAGCAACTGGCACAGCACGTCGAAGAGCGCCTGCTGCTGCCGCGCGCCCGACCAGCGCAGCGTGTGCGCGCCGCCCGGCAGGCCGAGCCACGCGGCAAGCGTCGCGCGCGCGGACGCCCGATCGCCGTCGAACGCTTCGAGCATCCGGTCGAGCGCGTGCGGATCGCCCGCATCGAGCTGCCAGCGCGCGCGCACGAAACGCAGGATCGGAAAGAGCGCATGGTTCGTCTGCTCGGGCAGGCACACGCACGCGGCGCACGCGCCGCGCTGCGCGCGCACCGTCTCGCGCAACGCATGCACGAGCCGCGACTTGCCGATGCCCGGCTCGCCGACGACGAGCGTCGCGCGCCGCTGCGCGCGCGTGCCGCCCGCCGCCGCGCGCACCGCGTCGCGCCATGCGCGCGCAAGCGCCGCCTGCTCGCGGTCACGGCCGACGATGGGCGCAGCGTCGCCGAGCTCCAGCGATTCGAACGGCCCGCGCTCGTAGCGCTCGCCGAGCAGCTCGCGCACCGGCTGCGGCGCGGCGCCGGGTGCGGCGAACACGAGCGGCGTCGCCGCGGCGTCGACGTGGCGCTCGAGCGCGCGCGCCGCCTCGTCGCTCAGCAGGATGCCGCCCGGCGGCGCGATGCGCTGCAGCCCGACCGCCGCGCTCGCGATCGCGCCGCCCGACGCGCCGCGCGCGTTCGCAAGCGCGGTGCCGACGTGAATCGCGCCCGCGATCTCGATCCTCCACGCCGGCGCGCTCGCACCGGCGCCGGGCGAGCACGGCGCGTCCGCCGGCTGCCCCGCATGCCGCGTCATTTCGAGCGCCGCGCGGCACGCGCGCTGCGCGGGACGATCGATGCCTTCCGGGTAGCCGAAATAGACCAGCAGCGTGTCGCCGAGCGCGCCCGCGACGTGGCCGCCGTAGCGCACCGCGATGTCCGAGCAGCGCGTGAGCCACTGCGCGTGGAATGCGTCGAGCGCCTCCTCGGCCGCTGCCGCATCGTCCGGCTGCGCGCCGGTCGCGACGACCGTAACGCGGCAGCATAGCGCCGTGACCTGCCGACGGCCGACGGGCGCGTCGGGTGCGATCGTCCTGCCCGGTTCGCGATACGCGACGCCCGGCTCCGCCTGCGCGCGCCGCCCGTAGCGCAGGCCACCGACGAGCGCCGGAAAGTGGATCGCGCGAAACCGGTTCGCGAGCGCCTGCGCGGACTCCGCGCGCAGCCGCGGGTCCTTGTTCAGCGCATCGCGCAGCACGTCGCCAAGCGGATGCGCGGCGATCGCGGGCGGCAGCGCGACGTCGACGGGGCTCAGATGCTGATACAGCACGTCCGCGACGCTCGCGCCCTGCATCACCGGATGCCCGGTCAGGCACTCGATCACCATCAGGCCCCACGCGTAGAAATCGCTTTTCGCGGTCGGCGGCTCGCCGCGCAACTGCTCCGGCGCGCAATACTGCGGCGAGCCGAGCACCTCGGTCGTCGCGGTGAGCGTCAGTTCGTCGGCCGCGCGCGCATCGGGCAGCAGCGCGCCGATTCCGAAATCGAGGATCTTCGCGCACGGCTCGCCGTCGAGCGTCGTCACCATCACGTTCTGCGGCTTCAGGTCGCGATGCACGACGCCGTTCGCATGCGCGTGCGCGAGACCGTCCAGCACCTGCGCCATCAGCGCGCCCGTCGCCTCGGCGGGCAGCGCGCCGTCGGCCGCGAGCCGCGCGCGCAGCGTGCGGCCCGCGACGTGCTCGAACACGGCGAACAGCAGGCCGTCCGGCGTCTCGCCGCTGTCGAGCAGCGCGACGACATGCGGATGCGACAGCCGCGCGCACAGCGCCATCTCGCGCCGAAAGCGCGCGCGCAGCCGGGTGCGCTCGCGCGCGCCGCGCGGCGCGTCCTCGAGCAGCAGCTTGATCGCGACGCGCTGCGACGTGTCGAGCCGGATCGCCTCGTGCACGCGGCCCGCGCCGCCTTCGCCGATCACCCCGCCCAGCCGGTAGCGATGCTCGCCTTGCAGTTCGTCGCCTTCGCCAGGCAGCGGCGGCACAAGCCCGCGCGGCGAACGGCGATGGCCGGCGCGCGCGCGTTCATCCAGAACAGGAGCGGACATGTAGCGCCGCTCAGCCGAGCGCGACGGGCGACACGAACGTCGCCGCGCCGCGCGCGAGCGGATCGGGCAGCGGCGCCGAAGCGCCGGCCTCGGCCGACTCGCATTCGAGCCGATCGCCGCGCACGACGCGGAATGCCAGCGCACCGAAGCGCACGCCGCCGCGGCGGCGCTCGACGAGTTCGGCGGAGCCGGGAGACAGGAGCGGCAGGAACTGCGTGCGGGCGCGATGGATCTGCACGTTGACGTGCGATTCGTCGAGGCCGAGCATCCGCGCGAGCACGTCGAGTTCGATCCAGCCCCGCGAAGCCGCGTCGTAGCCCGCTTGCGCATCGGCGAAGCGCGCGCGCGCGAGCGTCACGAGACAATAGTGATGGGCGCGCGCGCCGAGATCGACCGCGCCGCCGCGCGTATGCAGCGTCGCCGTCACATGCTCCTCGTCGCGGCTCACCGTGAAGTCGACGCGCTGCGGCAGCGTCGCCGCCTGCGCCGCGCGCGGCAGCGCGGCCGTCACGTTGCGATGGGCAAGCACCAGTTGCCACGCGAATTCGCCGCAGGTCACCGCGTCGCCGTCGTGCAGCACGCGTGCGGGCGTCGTGTCGTCGCAGAGCCAGTCGCCCTGCGCGGAGCGGCTGACGGTGAACGCGGCGCCCGGCAGCGCCTGCGCGCGATCGAGCGCGATCGGCTGCGCGGGCGAGCGCAGCGGCCATAGCATGTCGACGGGCTCGCCCAACTCGCGCGCGCGCCAGCGAACGGAACCCGCGCTGCCGAACTGGAGCAGATCGCCGTCGCGCAGCACCACGCACTCGCCCTCGCCGACGAATCGCCCGGACACGAACGTGCCGTTTCGCCCGTGATCGTGCAGTTCCCAGCGCCCCGCCGTCCAGCAGATGCTGGCGTGAATGCGCGATACGTACGGATCGGAGATGACCGTGTCGCAACGCTGCGGATCGCGACCCAATACGTGGCGCGCGCGCAGCAAACTGGTTTCCCCGGAAAAGCCGTTTTCCAATAACGCCATTTCGTCGACCCGCGTGAAAAATGCACGGCGCCCGGCGGCGCCCCAAAAAGGACGTCGTGCGCGTTTTATGTCAATGATTGACGGTCGAAATCAGATTCTGTTGAATCATAGGCAAGCGCCGCATCGCCGACAAGGCGTAATTGGTTGTAATGGATTTTGACGATCGTCTCGCCTAGTTTTATTTCACCGGCAGAACTTTATGCCGGTCACGATTCAATATTCCGAAAATGTTACGGATATCTAGCATTTGGAGACCGTCATGGGATTCTATGGACCCGAGCCGTTCGAGAAAGCGACCGCCACCTATGTGTGGCTGGGCCTGCGCGTACCCGGCGCGCTCATCGTCGAGGTCGAGGGCAACGCGCCGCGCTTCACGACCGGCATTCAACTGGTACGCGATCCGCGCTTCGTCGGCGGACTGAAGATCGATGTGATGGGCTGGACGGGACCGCTGTCGAGCGGCACGCAGCCGTACCGGGTGCGACATACGTTCCAGGGCGTATTTCACCCGACGATCGTCGTGCACGGCAGCAACAAGACCGAGGTCGTCGAGGTCAAGCAGATCCCGCACGAAGAAGCCGACGCATTCCTGCAGGCGCTCGACGCCGCGTGAACGCGACGCGCCGGCCGAATCGCAGCCGGCCGGCGCGCGAAGCATTCCGAATCGTTTGCACGACAACTGAAGACGAATTCCGTCTAAACCAGAAAATCGTCGAACAACAACAAGCGAACGAAAGCGCCCGGCGTCCGGAAACGGATTGCCGGGTCTTTTTTTATCGCGTACCCGGCCGTAAGAACGCCACCCGGGAATATTGCGCCCGAATATCGAGATAAGCCCGGGAACGGCGCTTCGCCGCGACGGCATTAAATGCGCTTCGATCCCGACACCGCAATACGCGAATGCCGGTCGCGCCGAACCATCGTCGACTGTCACATTCGGCAATATCCGAACGGCACGTAATCCGATGTAATGGAATTCCCTGATTCGGCAACATAAATTCCATTTGCCGACACGCCCCGTGGCGGCAATGACGCTTCCTCCATTTTCGATCGCTACAAAGCTGTGATCTCTGGAGATCAACATGAGTTCGGATATTGTTGAATCCCGTATCGTGCTGGTGCCCGTTACCCGCGCGTACGCCACGTATACGTCCTTCAGCCTGCATCTGCTCGGCACCTTCCACGTGTACGCGGAAGGTGAAAAGCCGCTGAACATTCGCAATCCTCATCTGACGCCGCAAATGTGGTATCCGCCGGGCGGCCTCTCCGTGGTGGGCGTCGTGGGGCGGCCGCGCCTCGGGCCGATCACCCCCTACAGGACGCCCGTGTATTCGTACCAGGGGCAGTATCAGGACACGATCTACGTCCAAGGCGCCAACGGCATCGTCACCGTCAAGGTCCGGCTGCTCAAGGACGAAGAAGCGGAGACCTTCCTGGACACGCTCGACGCCGCGTAGACGAGCGAAGGCCGCCCGCGATCGCGGCTTCTCGCGCGATCCGGGCATTCGCGGCCGATCAAATCGGGGGGCGGAGAACGCCCCCCCTTTCCGTTGCGAACGCCGAACGTATTGCGCGCAACGTCGCCCCTCGAACGGCGTGCCGGCGAATGACTGTCGCCGACGTAATCGCCTGTAATGGATTTCGCCCCACCGCCGCCATATTGTTCGTCTCACCAGCGCCGCCCCAAGCCGCCAACGACGCTGCCATCGACTGATGACGCTGCGCCCAGCAGCGCGCGGAGACCAACATGAGTTCGTCGGACATCATCCAGCCACGCCTGGTCCTCGTCTCGATCGCGAGCGCGACGGCCGCGTACACGGCGTTGAGCCCGCACGTGCCGGGGTTCCTGCACATCGTCGCGGAAGGCGAGGCGCCGCTTCACGTCGGCAACATCCATCTCGCGCACGATCCCGGGTTCATCGGCGGGATGCTGCTCGAGGTCGTGGGCATCGCGGGACGCCCGTCGCCGACGGTGAAGAAGTACCGGACGCCGGCCTGCTCGTTCGAGAGCCGGTATCACAAGGAGATCTTCATTCGCGGCGCGAACGGCATCATTCCCGTCAAGGTCGGGCTGTTTCGCCACGAGGCCACGCACACGGCCGAGGCGGCGCTCGACGCCGAGTGAGCGCGCGAGCGCCGCCCGTGCGCTCCGATTTCCCGACGACGACACCGAGAACAGGCATGAACCAGGAACTGCTCACGCACATTCGGGCCGACCAGCTCGACGGCAGCATTTTCGACGCGTCGTGCCACGCGGTGACGATCGGCCCAGTCACGGTGGAATTCCGCACCAGCGCGGAGCCCCCTTCCGCGACGGCCGAGCTGTACATCTCGCGGCAACTGGTCGGCGGCTGCACCGTGAACGCCGCGCATCCGAGCGGCAAGTGCGGCGGCTCCGTCGGCAAGCTGAAGGCTGAAGTCGATCTGACGCTCGACGTGCCGGGCGGGAAGCTCGACTACAAGCTGACTGTCTGCGCGCCGATCATTGGAGGCACGAGCAAGAGCGGCACGCTCAGCCTGTGACCGTCGAGCGAGGGCCGGCTGACCGCGAGCCGGCCGCCGCGGCGATCTGCGGCGGCGGCGAGCGAAGCACGCGCGACGGACATCGGCTTCGGCGAATCGCGCGCCGTCGATTCGAAACGGCGCCCGGCGGACCGCGCATTGCCCGGCCGGAACAAAAACGCGTTCGGTAGCACCTTGGCGTCGTTTCGCGATAACACAGATATTCCCGAGCGGGTGCGACGGAATCGACAGAACAACAAGCGCGCAAACGAGGACCCGGCGGCCCGGCGAGGGCCGCCGGGTTTTGTTTTTTTCGAGGCCGCGACGCCCGTGGCGAATCGACGATCGCACCGGGTCCGCCATCGCGCATTCACGCGCGCCGGCGCGCCGCGAACGCCTTCAGGCATGCGGCGGCCACACGCTTGCGCGATGCCGAGGGATGCGTCTCATTTCGCTCGCCGTTTTTAATTAATTAGCGAAGCCAATCAAATCGTCCGTCAACGAATCGAACCGCCCGATCAATGCGAATGCGCCGCTTTTTCAAAGGCGAATTGACTTGGCCGAATATCGGCCTAAAGTAGAGCAAGCCGCGTTCCGGCAAGCTCACGAAGTCAGAAAGAAAGCGCTTGCTCGCGGCGCGCGGCATACGCCGCGACGGGGATCTTCACGCATCCGCACCTGAACGGGACACGTCGCGATCCGACCGCCGGCGTTTTGTCTTTTCGGATAAGTCTGGACATTTCGACGATCGAATTGATCTGACAATACGATATAGAGACAGCGAATCACTTAAAGCGACGACGTGCGCGCCTATACGCGGGCATGGCGTCCTATTGTCTCGACACGCCGGTTTTCGATTTCGCATTGCCTCGGCGGAAGCGGCGCGCACCGCTCGATGCCGTCATCGCTGTTCGCGCGAACGGAGTTGCAACAGTGAACCAGGTGCATGGCCGGCCGACCGCCATCCGGCGCTCGCGCGCGGCCGCACGCCATTGCCGGGGGGCGCCACGATGCTTTCGCTCACACAGCGTGTATTGACCTACAGCTTCATCGACCGTCCGCCCGTCAATCCGCGCGCGATCGGCACGTCGAGCGCGGACGCCGCGCTGCTCACGCAGATCGACGCGCTGCTCGCGTCGGCCGCCGCGTCGTTCAAGGCCCGCGCGTACGACGCCGCGCTCGACGATTACTTCGCCTGCGAATCGCTGATCTACTCGCAGCTCGATCCGCAATGGGACCCCGATCTCGGCGGCAGGTTGCGCTCGCGGCTGCCGCGCGACGCCGCGCTGTTCGATTCGCTGCTGTCCGCGACGTCGCAATGGCTGAACGTGCTGTCGGTGCCGGCGCCCGCGAGCCCGGTGCGGCCCGCGACGCCGCCGCCCGCGCAAGCGCTCGCCGGCGTCGCCGCGCTGCACGGCGCGGGGCTCACGCCCGTCAGCGCGAATCCGGCCGCGACCGCGCAGGCGCTGTCGGACATGCAGCTCGCGTCGCTCTACACTGCGCAGGGCAACAGCGCCGCGAGCAGCGCGGCCGCCGCGCGCGCGAAAACGCTCGACGCCTCCGTCGCCGGCGCATTCTCGCCGCCGCAGATGCCGAATCCGACCATGCTGCCGGGCGCGAATCCAACCGTCGCGGCGTCGGCTTCGCCTGGCGCGGCGCAGGCGTTCCATCCGGCGGCGATCGGCATGATGCCGCCGCGCGGCATCGATCTCGCGCCCGCCGCGCTCACGCCGATCAAGATCCTGCCGATACCGAAACTGCCGATCACGCTGCTTGCGCAAAAGCAGGTCGGTCTCCTCACGGGCAGCGGCGCGCAAACCGCGGTCAGGACGATCCAGTGGGCGGCGAGCGGCACGCCGGACATCGCGTCGATCAAGACGATCCTCTACGCGCCGCATGCGAGCGCCACCGCGCTGCCCGACGCGCTGACGAACGCGAACAGTCTGTGGGAGCGCGCGGTGCTGCTTCCGCACGACTACTTCTACACGATCCCGCTCGCGATCGCGCAGTGCTACCAGGCGCTCGGCGACTACGCGAACGCCGAGACCTCCTACCTGCAGGCGGCGGGCTACGCGTACATCAACACGACGACGGAAGGCCCGTACGTCTGGGCCGCACTCGCGGGACTCTATCGCGCATGGGGCGACAGCCTGTATCTGCAGGGCGACCGCGCGGGCGCGACGAGCGCCTACGGCAAGGTCGTCACGCCGGGCAGCCCGGCCGCGCCCGCGACGGCGCTCTATCAGACCGCGGGCCTCGCGGTCGCTGCAAAGCGCGCGACCGCGCTGCTACCGCAGCTCGCGACGCTCGCGCAAACCGGCACGGGCGGCGTGTCGGCGGACGACGTCGCCATCGCGACCGTGCTCCTCGAGGTCTACGCGAAGCTCG
The DNA here is from genome assembly GCF_000012365.1 of Burkholderia thailandensis E264. Classification (NCBI taxonomy): domain Bacteria; kingdom Pseudomonadati; phylum Pseudomonadota; class Betaproteobacteria; order Burkholderiales; family Burkholderiaceae; genus Burkholderia; species Burkholderia thailandensis. The sequence continues at coordinate 571,004 of NC_007651.1, read as the reverse complement.
TGCAGATCGGCGCGGGGCTCGACTATTGGGGCAACTACGCGGCGGCCGTGCCGATCTGGTCGTTCAGCTACCTGCAGCAGGTGGCGATCAATTTCGCGCAGCTCGCGCAGCAGGCGGAGAACCAGGTCATCAACTTCTGGAACCAGGCCGACCAGGCGACGCTTACCCGCACCGAGCTCGCGAACCAGGTTTCGCAGGCGAACGGCCAGATCGACGCCGCGCAGCAACAGCTCGCCGTCGCGCAAGCGCAGGCGCACGCGTATCAGGCGGGCGTCACGGTCGCGCAGACGCGCGCGACGAACGCCGCGAAGAATGCTCAGGAGTACGGCGCGCTCAACAGCCAGGTGATCGTCATCCAGGCGACGGGCCAGCAGGTGTCGGGCGGCGACGACGGCGACTACAACGGCGTGAGCGCGATGGCGAATCAATACCTGTCGGGGCAGCGGATCTCCGGCGATTCGGCGACCGTCGCGGCCGCGACCAATCTCGCCGCGAACCGCCTGAGCCAGCAGTTCCAGATCGACAGCATGAACCGGACGACGGCCGAAATGCAGCAGGCGCTCGCGCAGGCGCAGGCGCAGCTCGCCGCGGCGAACGCGCAGGTGAGCGCGGCGGGCGCGAATCTCGCGGTCGCGCAGCTCAACGCGCAGGCAGCCGCGCAAACGCTCGGCGTGTTCGACGCGGACACGTTCACGCCGCAAGTCTGGAAGGCGATGGGCAACTTCATCCAGCAGATCTACGAGCGCTACATGAACATGGCGCTGCGCGCGGCGAAGCTGATGCAGCAGGCGTACAACTTCGAGAACGACGTAAGCGTGTCGTTCATCAAGGCGTCGTACCAGGGCGTCGTCAACGGGCTGCTTGCCGCGGACGCGCTGATGGCCGACATCCAGTCGTTCACCGACGACCTCGTCAACGCGAAGCGCGGCAAGAAGCAATACCTGAAGCAATCGATCTCGCTCGCGAGCCGCTACGGCTATCTGTTCGAGACGCAGTTGCGCAAGACGGGCACGATGACGTTCGAGACGACGCTCGACGATTTCGACTCCGCCTACCCCGGCACCTACCAGGGCCGCATCCGGCGCGTGCTCGTGTCGGTGCAGGGCATCGTGCCGCCGACGGGCATCTCCGGCACGCTCGGCAACGAGGGCATCTCGTTCTACCGGCTGCCCGCCGACGTCGCCACGCCCGCCGCGCCGAGCAAGGTGCGCGTGCAGAGCGCGGAGACGCAAGTCATTTCGGATTACGATCCGGTGCAGGACGCCGTGCTCGCGCCGCCGCCCGACAACCAGACGGGCATCTTCGAAGGCGCGGGCGTGGCGAGCAGCTGGACGCTCAGCCTGCCGCCCGCGCTCAACGACATCAACTACGGCACGCTGACCGACGTCGTGCTGACGTTCATCTACGAAGCGCGCTTCGACCCGCGCCTCGTGCAGCCCGTGCTCGCGCAGCTCGCGAGCCGGCCAGGCTTCTACAACCGCGAGCGTTCGATTCCGCTCGCGTGGCTGTATCCGGACCTGTTCTACGGCTTCGTGTCGACGGGCGAGCTCACGCTCAACCTGTCCGCCGCGGATTTTCCGATCGATCAGACCGGGCCGTCCGTCACCGCGGTAAGCCTGCTCGTCGCGATGAAGCCGGGCGCGTCCGCGTCGAACGTCACGATCGCGCTCGCCGCGCCCGGCAAGGGCGCGCTGTCCGGCACGACCGACGCGACGGGCGCGATCTCGTCGCAGGGCGCGGCCAGCGCGTGGGCGGGCGCCATCGGCGGCTCCGCGCTCGGCGACTGGACGCTCGCGCTCAGCGCCGCCGCGAATCCGTCGCTTGCGCCGGGCGGCAAGCTCGATCTGTCGTCGCTCATCAATCTCGTGCTCGTCATCGACTATGCATTCAAGCCGCGCGGCTGAATTCCGACCAGGAGGCGAACCGTGGCCAAGACAAGCGGTACCGCCGACGAGATCCTGAACCTGCCTTCGGGCGGCGGATCGGTCGGCGGCGATGGCGGCGACTTCAGCGTCGATCTGAATACCGGCACCGCGACGCTGAAATTCGATCTGACGGTGCCGGCCGGCCCGAACGGCATCACGCCGCCGCACACGCTGCAGTATTCGGCGGGCGCGGGCGACGGAGCGTTCGGCCTCGGCTGGTCGCTCGGGCTGATGACGATCCGCCGCAGGATCACGCCGGCGACGGGCGCGGCCGAGCCCGCGCCGCCCGGCGCGTGCACGCTCGTCGGCGTCGGCGAGCTCGTCGACATGGGCGCGCGCCGCTTTCGTCCGATCGTCGACGCGACGGGACTGCTGATCGAGTTCACGGGCGCGTCATGGACGGCCACCGACAAGACCGACACGCAGTACACGCTCGGCACGAGCGCGAACGCGCAGATCGGCGACGGCGGCGCGCTGCCCGCCGCGTGGCTCGTCGATCGCTGCGCCGACAGCGCCGGCAACGCGATCGCGTACACGTGGCTCGCCGTCGGCGGCGCCCGCGTGCCGCAGACGATCGCGTGGGGCACGCATCGGCTCGTCTTCGCGTACGAGGACCGGCCCGACACGATCGTCGATGGCAGCTACGGCGCGCCCGTCACGCTGGACAAGCGCTGCAGCCGCATCGAGCTGCACGCGACGACGGAAACGCCAAGCCTCGTGCGCAGCTGGACACTGCTGTACGACGACGACAACGGCCGCGGCCGCTCGCTGCTCGCGACGATCCGCGAGCAGGGCCACGCGGCCGACGGCTCGGTTCTCGCCGCGCCCGATCGCACGTTCGCGTATTCGCGGCCCGGCGCGCCCGCGCTCGTGCCGGTGACGGGCTGGACGACGCCGCTGTCGGACCCGGACACCGATCTCGTCGACCTGAACGGCGACGGGCTGCCCGACATCGTGCATCTCGGCAACGGCATGCCGACGATGCATCCGAACCTCGGCGGCGGGCAGTTCGGCGCGCCGCGCCCGCTCGCGCGCACCGCCGCGCCGCTGCGGCTGTCCGCGCCGTCGGTCGCGTTCGCGGACATGTCGGGCAACGGCAGCGTCGACGTGCTCGTGCTCGACGAGCCGTTCTCCGGCTACTACCCGCTGTCCGCGCCGGGCGGCTCGGCGCCCGCGGGCTTCGGCCGGCCGATCGTGTTCGAGCGCGCGCCCGCCGTCTCGCCGAGCGACGTGCGGCTGCGCTTCGTCGATCTGAACGGCGACGGCGTCACCGACATCCTGCTCGACACCGGCCGCGGCTGGCTGATCTACCTGCGCGACGGCCCGGCGACATGGTCCGACGCGCCGCGCGTGCTGCCGCCCGCGCGCACGCCGCCCGTGTCGCTCGCCGATCCGCACGTGCATCTCGCCGACATGACGGGCGACGGGCTGATGGACATCGTGCGCGTGACGGGCGGCGGGCTCACGTACTGGCCCGCGCGCGCGGACGGCGGCTGGGACGCGGCGATCGCGATGACGCCGTCGCCCGCGTTCGCGCGCGATTTCGATCCGCACCGGCTCGCGCTGTACGACGTCGACGGCGACGGCTGCGCGGATCTCGTCTACGTCGGCCTGCAATCCGTCACGGTGTGGCGCAACGTCGGCGCGACGCGGCTCGCCGCGCCCGTCGCGATCCCCGGCACGCCCATCGCGCTGCCGGGCAGCTACCGGGTCGTCGATCTGCTCGGCTCGGGCACGGCGGGCGTGCATTTCCAGCTGCCGTCGATCGCGGGCGCTTCGCGCCAGACCTATCTCGATCTCGGCGGCGGCGTGAAGCCGTACCTGCTGACCGATCTCGCGCACGGCGACGCGCAGAGCACGCACATCGGCTACCGCACGAGCACCGAGTACGCGCGCGACGACGCGCAGGCCGGCGCGCCGTGGCGAACCTATCACCCGTTTCCGATCCAGTGCGTCGCGCGCACCGACCAGACCGACCACGGCACCGGCGCGACGACGTCGACCCGCTACGCGTATCACGACGCGCGCTACGATCCCGCGACGCGCACGTTCCTCGGCTTCGGCCGCGTCGACAGCGAGCAGTTGGGCGACGCGTCGTGCCCGACGCTGCGCGTCGAGACGACGTTCCATCTCGGGCTCGATCCGGCCGATCCGGCCCGCCCGCTCGCGGGCGACGAGGCGCTGAAGCTCGGCGCGCTGCGCCGCAAGCCGCTCGTCACCGCCACGTACGGGCTCGACGGCTCGCCGCTCGAGCGCCACCCCTATTCGATCACGCGGCACGCATACGACGCGCTGCTCGTCGCGTCGGCGGCGGGCAACGGCAAGCGGATCGCGGTGCCGTACTGCACGACGTCGACCGAGGAGCGCTGGGAACGCCAGAGCGCCGCCGTATCGACGCGCACCGTCGACTATCTCGCGATCACGAGCGAAGGCGACGTCACGTCGCAACGCACCCGAGCGCAGCGCGCCGGCGTCGCCGCGCCCGACCAGGACGTGACGACGACGACGACGCTCGCCACAGGCGGCAAGAACCTGAGACTGCCGGCGCGCATCACGCAATCCGCGCCCGACGGAAGCATCGTGTCCGAATCGGTCTGCTTCTACGATGGCGACGCGTTCGCAGGATTGCCCGAAGGCCAGGCGGCGCGCGGGCTCGTCACGCGCATCGAGGACCGCGTGTTCGACGACGCGTTCGCCGCGTCGATCTGGGGCGAGAACCTGCCCGATCTCACCCGATACGGCTACCACCGGCTGCCGGGCGACGCGGCCGGCTGGTGGAAAACGCGGCGCGCGCACGAACGCGGCTCGAACGCGACCGGCCCGACGCTCGCGACGAAAGGCCCGCTCGGCGCGCTGCAGACGCTGCAATACGACGCGAGCGGCCAGCGCGTCGTCAAGGTGATCGACGCGCTCGGCAACGCGGTGTCGGCGACGACGGACGCGCGCGTGTTCCAGACCGCCTCGCTCACCGACGCGAACGGCCATCTGACGACCGACGCGTTCGACGCGCTCGGCCGCGTCGTCGCGACGATCGGCCCGCTCGACACGCCGGCGCTGCCGACGATCGCGTTCACGTACGCGACGGGCGCGATCTCGACGGTGACGAGCGCGACGCGCAGCGCACATGGCGGCAACGACACCGTGTGCGCCGTCACGTGGATCGACGGCACCGGCAACGTGCTCGGCAAGGGCACGCCCGCCGCCGGGCCCGGCGAGTGGACCGTCACGAACGCGGTGCGGCGCAACGCGCGCGGCCTCGTCGCCGCATCGTTCCTGCCGTACGCGGCGACGGGCGGCAACTGGCAGCCGCCGTCCGCCGGCACCGGCGCGACGACGTCGACCTACGACGCGCTCGGCCGGCTCGTGCAGCTCACGCGGCCGGACGGGCTCGTCGTCACGAGCCGCCGCGAAGGCGGCACGGTGATCACCAGCGAAACCTGGCCGGGCGGCGCGGCCGTCGACATCGAGCGGCAGGAGTACGACGCCGCGGGCCAGCTCGTGTCGGTCTCGCGCAACGCGGGCGATCACTGGGTCGAGCAGCGCTACGCGTACGCGCCGTCGGGCAAGGTACGCGACGTGACGCTGCCGGGCGGCGCGCACGTCGCGTTCGCGCTGGACCTGCTCGGCCGCGTGTTCGCGCAGCAAAGCCCCGACACGGGCCGCACCGTGTTCCTCCTCGACGCATCGGACAATCAGCGCGCGCGCACGAACGCGGCTGGCCAGATCGTGCGCACCGAAGTCGACGCGATGAACCGCGTGACGAACGTGTATCACGACGCGGAGCCGACGCCGCGCGTGCGCTACGAATACGCCGACGCGAACGGCGCGCCGCCCGCCGACGGCATCGTCGCGAATCGCTTCACGCGCGTGTGGCGCATCACCGACGAGCTCGGCGCGATCGTCTTCGAATACGACGAGGCGGGACGCAGGACGGCAACCACGCGCACCGTCGCGAGCACCGCGCAAAGCTTCGTCACGCGGCGCGCGTACGATGCGCTCGGCCGCCTCGCGAGCGCGACGCTGCCCGCGACCGCGCCGGGCGGCGCGGGCCGCACGGTCGTCTACGGCTACGCGGCCGACGGCCGGCTCGTCAGCGCATCGGGCGTCGTGAAGCGCGCCGCCTACGATCTGTTCGGACGCCTGACGTCGATCGACTACGCGAACGGCGCATCGACGCTGATCGACTACGCGGCGAACGCGGGCGGCATCGCGCGCGTGCGCGTGCTCGACGCATCGCGCAACGTGCTGCGCGACACGACGCTCACGCGCGGCGACGGCCTCGTCACGACGCTCGCGAGCGCGAACGCCGCGGACGACAGCGTCGACTTCGGCTACGACGCGCTGCGCCGGCTGACGAGCGCGAACTACCGGCAAGGCGCGTCGCCCGCCGATGCGCATGGCTGGACTTTCGACGATGCGTTCAACGCGACGGCCGTCACCGACGCGGGCGCGCTGACGTACGAGCCGGGCACGCACCGGCTCGCGTCGGTCGGCGGCGCGGCGACCGCGTTCGACGCGGCCGGCCGGATGACGACGGGCCGCTTCGGCGCGGCGACGTTCGACGCGGCCGATCACCTGAGCGGCGTCACGCTGCCGGACGCGACGCAAATCGCGCACACATACGACTACCAGGGCCGCCGCGTGCGCTCGACGCAGAACGGCGCGCAGACGTATTTCAGTCCGACCGAAGACGTCGAATTCCAGGGCGGCACGGCGATCGTGTGGATCACGTTCGGCCGGCAGCGAATCGCGGCCGACATCGGCGGCGCGCTGACGTTCGTGCATCCGAACGCGCTCGGCGTGATGGATCTCATCACCGATTCGGGCGGCGCGTACGGCACGCGCGTGCGGCAGACACCGTTCGGCTACGCGCGCCCGGCCGACGGCGCGGCGCCGGCGGGCGGCGTCGCGGCGGTGGCGCTCGCGCTCGGCGCGGCGGACGCGACAGGCCTCGTGTGCCACGGCCTGCGATGGTACGACCCGCGCGTCGGCCAGTTCATCAGCCCGGACCCCGTCGTGACGAGCGTCTACACGGTCGGCGCGTGGAATCCGTACGTGTACTGCCTCGGCAATCCGATCCTGCTCGCGGACCCGAACGGCTGCAGCTTCCTGAGCGTGCTCGAGATCATCGGCGTCGCGATCCTCGCGGCGGCCTGCGTCGTCGGCGCGATTTTCACGGGCGGCGCGACGCTCGTCGCGCTCGGCGTGCTGTCCGCGAACATCGGCGGGTGGCTGCTTGCGGGCGTCGCGCTCGGCAGCCTCGGCGGCGCGATCGCGGGCGAGCTCGCCGCGCAGAAGGCGGGCGGCAACCTGTGGGCGGGCGCGTTCCTCGGCGCATTTCTCGGCGGCGCGACGTCGCTGATCGGCGGCGCGCTCGGCGGCGCGGCCGCGGCCGGCATCGACACGCTGATCGGCGGCACGAAGACATTCCTGTCGTTCGTCGCGGCGGGCGCGATCCAGGGCACGCTCGCGGGCGCGGGCACGGGGCTCGCGATCGGGTACGCGGGCGGCAAGGGCAACGCCGAATCGATGCTGATCGCGATGGCGAAGGGCGCCGCATGGGGCGCGGTGCTCGGCACGCTGCTCGGCGCGGGCATCGGCGCGATCGCGGGCACGGGCATCAGCGGCGCGGCGAAGCCGGACAACTTCCTGAACATCGGCGCGTTCGGCCAGAAGTTCGCGGATTTCACGAGCACCTCGACGGCGATCAACTCGGCCGACAACGCGGCGGGCGTGACCGAATCGCTCACGCAACTGTCGATGCCGAACGGCTTCAACGCGGGCAACATGCTCGGCCTGCTGCCCAACCTCGTGACGACGAACGAACAGGCGGCCGGCTGGTTCTCGATACCGATCGGCTGGCTCGGGCCGGGCGTGCTGAACGACGCGGGATTCGCGGGTCTCGTCGATACGTCGATGGCGCTCGATCAGGCGGGATTCAGCTACGCGCACCAGATCTCGCTGCTGCTCGGCGCGGCGCCCTACTTCATCGACTATGCGGCGACGATGGCGCAGATCGTCGACGCGAGCGGCGTGAACAACTTCGAGATGGCGTTCAACAACGCGTTCGGGTCGGGAAGCCCGAGCAATACCGGGTGAGGATTGCGGCAGATCAAATCGTCGCCGACAGGCTTTCTTATGCTCGAGGGCGAGTGCGATCCGTTAGCGGTAAATGCGTTTCGATCTCGCGCGGCATTGCGCGGCCTCACGCGAAAGATCGGACGAAACGTGCGCGCCGGCGTGGGCGCTTGCGGGCAAAGGCGTTGCCGTTTCAATGCGCCGATGCGATTGCGCGTCGAACGGGATGGTTGGGCGCGGGCTAACGGTGTCGCTTCGTTCAAAGTGCGTAATCGGAGAAACACTATGGCCCTGCCGCAAAGCTATCGGGAATTGACAGGCGAAGTCGCGACGCAAATGCGCGCGCTTCGCAAGACGCAACCGGATTTGATGTCGGCGTTCGCCGCGCTCGCCGCCGCAGGCACGAAAGAAGGCGCGCTCGGGAAAAAGACGCGCGAGCTCGTCGCGCTCGGCATCGCGATCGCATCACGCTGCGACGATTGCATCGGGTTCCACGTGCAGACGCTCGTGAAACTCGGGACGACCCGGGCGGAATTCGAGGATTTGTTGGCGACGGCGGTTTATATGGGAGGCGGGCCTTCGATGATGTATGCGGCGCATGCGTTGAAGGCGTTTGAGGAGTTTGGGGGGGAGTGACGGTGATCGGCCAAAACCGGCCATAGCGACTACGAGAGCCAACGACGGCTGAGCACCGATTTTGAGTCAGTCACAATGCAGTAACGGACTTGCTTGCTACAAGCCTTGCAGGACTCAAGCAGCGTCGGTGATCGATGATTGCTTCTGTCTTATGCTAACGTCTATGGTGCCCGGGTCGACTGAACTCTGAACAGCAACAATGAAGAACAACGACGCCGTTTCCCTCAATCGCCGGTTTCGACGCGCCACCGAGAGTGACGAGCGGCCATTCCGCGGATTATTCGGTAGTGACTTCAAGCTGTACCCATCCTGGCGCGATCTACTGGAGATGCGCCGCGTGGTTATCCTCGCCGAGGCGGGTAGCGGCAAATCGACCGAGTTCCAGACTCAATGTACCGCGCTCAAAGCAGCCAACAAATTCGCCTTCACGGCAAGCGTCCATGACGTCGCGCGTGCCGGACTGGAGGGCGGGCTCGTGCCCGGGGACCGTGCTCGTCTTGCGGCGTGGAAGGCGGACGAGACGGCTGAGTGCTGGCTGTTTATCGATTCCGTCGACGAGGCGCGCGACCAAGGTGTCTATTTCGACGCAGCCGCCCGTACCCTCGCTGATTCCATCGCCGGCTACGAAGAGCGCACGCATATCTATATCTCCAGCCGCTTCACCGACTGGGACGCGACCGCCGACCGTGCATCGATGGAAAAGTGGCTGGCGATGCCCGATCCGCCACCGCCATTGGCACCCGGTTTCGAGCAGGAAGTGCGCGACACGCTACACAACAAGGAAAAACCGGTGCCGGTCGATCCGGCGGACCCGATCGCAGTGCTGGTGCTAGAGCCGCTTGAGCGCGACCAGGTTAGGCGCTTCGCCGACGGCAGCGGGATCGGCAGCGCTGATGGACCGGCTCGAATATGCCGATCCGTCGCTTGGCCGGCTAATCGTTCCCGACCTTATCGATCAGCTCGCCGATAATCCTGAAATCGACGCGGTGATGCTGGAAAAGGTCGCGTCGGTGCTGCTGCGCGCCATGCCGTTCACCGCCGACGGGTTTCACAAGACCATCGCCAGCCGCGTGACCGACACACATGATCCCGTCTCCGCCGGCTACTATCTGCTCATATTGTTCGGGCTCGAGGGAGACACAGCAGTCGACGCGCTACGCGCGACGATGATTAGACTCGATCCGCCCGGAAAGGCCGCGCTGTGCCGCACCTTGCTGCCCCGTCTGGTCGGGAGCCGGTTCAATCGCGAGGTCACCTCCCCGACCACGCTCTCGGTTACCCGGCTCGAACAGCTACTCATCATGGCGTTCGAAGGCGTGCGGCCAAGCGAGGTTGTCGAACGCGCCAACGGGGTTGTCTATTCGCCGGACCTTCGCGACAAAGCGCAGGACGCGCGCGACATGATCTTCGATCGGCTGCTCAAGATTCCCGGCGAAGCCACCCACGCAGCCTTGAAGCGGCTAGAGCAGATTCCTGAATTCCCGATCCGGCCGAAATGGATGCGCGTCCACGCGCTCCGCCGCACCGAGGCCGACGCCGTCCTGCCGCCGTGGGCACCCGAGGACGTGATGACGTTTGAACGCACCTCCGATCGTCCTCCGACAACCACGAGCGATCTTCAGCTCCTCGCACGTCGGCGGATCGAAGTTATCCAGCACGACCTCATCCACGGCAAGTTCGCGCAGGGCGATACGCTGAAACTCCTTCCTCACGAGAATTCGGTCCAGCGCTGGATCGCGACGCAGCTCGAGGCGCGCCAGAAGGAAGCCTATAACCACCGCAACGGCACCAGCGCCAAGACGGTCCTGACGCCCAACGGCGAACTGAAGCTGGATATTCCGCGCGATCGACAGGCGACGTTTGAGCCGCAGTTGGTTGGCAAGTACCAACGCCGGCTGCCAGGCTTCGACGACCACGTGATCAGCATGTATGCGCGCGGCATGAGCGTTCGCGAGATTCAGGGCCATCTGCTGGAACTGTACGGGTTGCAGGTGTCGCCCGACCTGATTTCGACGGTCACCGACGAGGTGCTGGCCGACGTCGAACAGTGGCAGCAGCGCCCGCTCGAGGCCATGTATCCGATTGTGTACTTCGACGCGCTGCGGCTGAAGATCCGCGACGAAGGCACGGTCAAGAACAAGGCGGTCTATCTGGCGCTGGGCATCCGCGCCGACGGCCGCAAGGAAGTACTGGGTTTGTGGATCGAGCAAACCGAAGGCGCCAAGTTCTGGCTGAAGGTCTTCAACGAGCTGAAGAACCGCGGCTTGCACGACATCCTGATCGCGGTGGTCGATGGGTTGCGCGGCTTCCCCGAAGCGATCGAGGCGGTCTATCCGGCCGCCCAAATCCAGACCTGCATCGTGCATCTGATCCGCAATTCGCTGAATCTGGCGAGCTGGAAGGATCGCAAGCCGCTGGCTGCCGCGATCAAGCCGATCTACCAGGCCGCCACGGCCGAGGCGGCGGCAGCGGCGCTCGACGCCTTTGCGCAGAGCGAGTGGGGCCGCAAATTCCCTACCGTCGCGGCCATGTGGCAGCGCCAATGGGAACAGGTGATTCCCTTCTTTGCCTATCCGCCGGAGGTGCGTCGAATCGTATATACGACAAACGCTATCGAGAGCATGCACATGCAGTTGCGCAAGATCGTCAAGAACCGCGGCCACTTCCCGAGCGACGAAGCCGCCAGCAAACTGCTGTATCTGGCCTTGCGCAACATCGAAAAGGATTGGAAGATGCCGCCTATCACTTGGCGGCAAGCAGTTAATCAGTTCGCCATTCTGTTCGGCGAGCGATTCACCTCCGCCATCAACTGAGACCTTTAACCGGCCTCAGCACACGAAATTCCTGACACGTCCAAAGAGGGTTGGCTGCTCGAGGACGGCAAAACCTTCATCCCGTATGAAACGGTCCTCACGCGCCTGCGCGAGCTCGCTCGCACAATCCGCGAGCAATCCGCGATGGGCCCCCAGCCGATCGTCGAGACCTTCAACGTCTCCCAGGTCGTCGCGCCGGGCGAGAAGAAGCGGGCGACACGCGCCAAACGAAGCGCTTCGAAAAGCATTTGATTTGTTCCCGCGGGAGATTTTCATGCCCACCCCGGCCGCGATTTGCCATTCGAATCTCATACCTCGATTTCTGCTTTCTGCAGGGGTGCGCCGAAAGCCGCCGATCTGCACCCGGCCATTCTTCGTCATATTGCGCTTCTGGTCAGGCAATCGCGCGATATCGGCTCCTTGACCGTACCCGCCGTTCGGCACATCGCGTCGCAACGGCCGAAGAGGGTCGATAGCAGCCAATCCTCCATAACGAACAAACTCTGGCGAAGCCGCTTTGCCCCGCTCAAGTTGAAGAGGCTCGCAAACAACGCCCCCAACCCGACAACCATCAACCTCCCCTATCCCCTCCCCCCAGCCACAGCGCTACACTAAAGCCGCCAAAGCCGGAGAACACATCATGATTGCTCCCGACCCTGAAAGCACCTTCCGCGGCTTGCCGTTGACGCCCGAGCAGAACGCTGAAGTCATGCATTACATCAAGGTCCGAACGCAGCGCGGCCTGCCGTGGGACACGCCGGAACTGGAGGCGATGATTCGCGACATGATGCTGCCGCCCGAAGACGAGGCCGCCGATTCCGATTTCCTGTCGGACGAAGCGCGGGCCGTCGCCGAACGCGCGATGTCGTCGGTCGAAGACGAGATGGACCCGATCGAGGCGCGCGAGGAATGGCGAGCGGCGATGGAAGCGGAAAACATGAAGGGCCTGCGTCGATAACGCCCTTCCCGCTTCGCGCAATCATCGTGCAGCGCACGCAGCCACGCGAGACAGGCAAACCGCCGTCATTCGGCGGCCGGCGCAAACGAGCACGCGCCGCCGGCGATGGCTTCACCGCCGCGATACGCGCAAACACACGCTCATCAAACACCGCACGCACGGGAGCGCAATCATGCGATTGATCGAACCGAACGAACACGACGGATATCTCGCGGCGCTGCACGGCCGCGGACTGTCGGGGAGTGACTTCACCCTTCGCGAGACGGACACGACGGATCCGAAGGGCGACGAGAACATCGGCCAGACCGGCTTCGTCACGATCACCCGACGCTCGACGCACGCAACGCGGGAATATCCGCTCGGCGATGCAAGCGACTGGCTCCAGCATTTCAGGAAAGATCTCGAAGCCGGCGCGTTCGATTGACCACACGGGCGAACGTCACGGCCGGCTCGCGTCGCGCCAGCGACCGCGAACCGAACGCACCGAAAGCGCCGAACGCATCGCCCCAAACGCCGCCATCGCCGGCCTCGCCCGAACGGTCGACGCCGGCGACGGATCGATCGACCGAACGCCCGTGACGGCAGCTCAGACTTTCGCGAGCGGCAGCGTGCAACTCGCCGCGCCGCCGCTCAACGTGCAGGCTGGAACCGAAAGCGGCGCCTTCGACCATCCCACCAGCACGCCCGTCGGCTTCGCGGGCAACGGCGAATGCTCGTTGGTCGTGCGCACGCAGTTTCCCGACACGCATTCGATCGCCCCCGTCGCCGCCGCAACCGGATGGGTCCAGCCGGCGGCATGATGCGCATCGACGAAGCCCTGACGCGGATGTTCGTACTTGTTGTCTCGCCCGAACGAATAGACGAGCCGCAAATAACCGCTCGCGGCGGGCGGCACCGGAACCGATCCCTTCTTCAGGTCCGCGCCGTGATGCGGCGCGACGAGCGCGATCACGTTCGTCGGCTTGAAAGTCGAAGGAAAATGCTTGTACTCGCAGTCGCCGGGCAGCAGCCAGCTTCGGGGGCGATCGGCGGAGCGGCGCGCCTTTGGCTGCACTGAACTCACCTGCATGATGATGCCGCCGTTGTTCGGATCTCGCGCGGTGCCGCGCGTGAGCGTCAGCAGATGCCCGCTCGCCGTCGTGGCCTGCAACCGCCGGCCGGCCGGCGACGCGCTGAATACGTGAACGCTGCCACCCGCCGCCCAGATCGCCGTCACCAGCGCCTTGTGCCGCGTCGCGAGCGAGTAGTCGGGCACGATCCAGTCCATCTGTTCGGCACTCGGGCAGCCGGGCGCCGTCGGCAACGAAACGCCGCCCAGGTGATCGTCGTGCCAGTGCGAAAGGACGATGACCGGTTCGTCCGTGAAGCAGAAGCGAACGTTCGTCGGCGCCGTGTGGCGCTGCGACTGCAACGGCATGCCCAGATCGAAATAGAGCGTCGGAAACACGCCGTGCCGAACCACCCCATGAAGGTCCCGCCCGCGTATCCCGCCCAGCAGCGCATTGGCATTCGCCTGCCCGACGTCGTAGACGCCCAGATACGTCGCCCGCACGTCGCGCACGAGCGGCTTCAGGCTCGCGCTCGTCAGCGCCGGGCTGCCCGCCAGCGTGCCGAGCGCCGTCAACCCGGCCGCACGTGCGGCCGGCGCGAGCGCGGCGAAGCAGCAAACCCGCAGCCCCTCGTCGGCGATGCCGCGATGGAGCAAGCCGAACATCGCCCCCGCCCGCGCGTCGGCTTCGCGCAACACCGTCAGTTCATACCAGCGCCGGCGAAACGCCGCCAGGATTTCGCCGTGAGCGTCGTTCGCCATCGCTTCCCGCGTCAAACCGAGACGCTTGCGCCATTCGCGTGCGTCGAACGGCACGCTCACCTCGAGCACATACAACGGCGCCGCGCGGAACGGGTCGTCCGCTTCGCCGTCCCGCGCGGCGGCGAACCAGCGCTTCCACGCAGCGTGCATGCGGTGCCGACGCCCGAGATCGAACAGCGGATTGTCGGCTCTCGCCTGATCGTCGAGCCAGTCGGCGTCGATCAGATCGAAGCGGAGCGCCGCTTGCCGATCGGGCGCATCCGCATGAGGCAGGTGAATGTTGTCGAGCCGTGCGTACGCCCGCGCCGGAACCGGTACTTCCTGCCATTCGCGCTGCGTGCCGAAAAATGGATTCATCGAATTGCCCCGCTCTTCTTGTTATTGCGTTGTTTTGTCCGCGCCGTGGAATGTGCGCGACGCGCCTTCGCTTCTTCCCCGTCGCGCGCCCGCCTGCGATGAACCCGGTCAGCGGCGCAGCGCAGGGACAAGTTCAAGTATGTGGGAAACGGAACGTTTCGGGAATTTGCGATGATCTCGAAAGCAAAGGCTGCCTGAACGCGTCGTCGATCGTCACGGTTGCTCGGTAGCGGCCTCGGAACGGAGCGGCTCCGAATTCTCGTAACATCCGTCGACGCCACCTCTCACTACCGCCCCAGGAGAAGTCCGACGATGGAGACACGCGCGATAGCCTACGATTGCGAAGGCGCCAAGCTGACGGGATATTTCGCCGACGGCGCGCCGAACACGAAGAAGCCCGCGATTTTGGTCGCGCACGAGGCTTTCGGGATCAACGAGCATATACGTGCAAGAACAAGGCGCCTGGCCGAACTGGGCTACGCCGCGCTCGCCCTCGATATGTACGGCGCCGAGGGATTCTCGATGCAGGAAGCAATAAGCCGGCATATCGAATTGATGTCCGCGCCGGGCCTCATGCACGCTCGCGCGAGCGCGGCGCTCTCGGCCCTGATGGAACAGCCGGGCGTGGACCGGGAGCGGATCGCCGCGATCGGCTTTTGCCAAGGCGGCATCAGCGCGCTCGAACTCGCGCGAGGCGGCGCACCCGTTCGCTGCGCGGTCGGCTTTCATCCCGGCTTGATGCGTCCGGCGGGCAGTCAGGATCAACCGATCCGCGCCAAGGTCCTGATGATGATCGGCGACCAGGACCCCGACGTGCCTGCGGACGACAGGGCCGCGTTCGCGGCGGAAATGCAGAGAAAGCGGGTGGACTGGCAGCTTCATCTCTTCGGCGGCGTCGGGCATGCGTACACGAACCCCGACGCCGACGGATGGAACAAACCCGGCTACGGCTACAGCCCCGCCGCGGATCGGCGGGCATGGACGATGATGCTCGCGCTGTTCGACGAAGTGTTCGGCGCGGCCGCCGTCGGCAAGGCGTGAACGCCGGCGCTTTAAAGCGCGGCCGGGTTCGCGTCGTCCGTTCGCGCGACGGAGAAATGAAAAACCCCGCGCAAGGGCGGGGTTGATTGCTGCATGCTGCGCTTGCGCGGCTCAGAACGGAATATCGTCATCCATCTCGTCGAATCCGCCGCCCGCCGGCGCGCTCGGCCGGCTCGCGCCGCCACCGCCACCGCCACCGCCGCTGCGCGCGCCCGCGCCGCCGCCGCCCGACGCACGGCCACCGCCACCACCGCCGCGCTCCATGTCGCGGCCGCCGCCGTAACCGCCGCCGCCACCGTAGCCGCCGTCGTCACCGCCGCCACCGCCGCCCGAACCGCCGCGGCCGCCGAGCATCTGCATCTGGTCGGCGACGATTTCGGTCGAGTAACGGTCCTGGCCGTCCTGGCCTTGCCACTTGCGCGTGCGAATCCGGCCTTCGATGTACACCGACGAGCCCTTCTTCAGATACTCGCTGACGATCTCGGCAAGGCGCCCGAAGAACGCGACGCGGTGCCATTCGGTCATTTCCTTGAATTCGCCGGACGCCTTGTCCTTGTAGCGGTCGGTCGTCGCGAGGCGGATGTTCGCCACCGCGTCGCCGCTCGGCAGATAACGCACTTCGGGATCGGCGCCGAGATTGCCGACGAGAATGACCTTGTTGACGGATGCCATGTGTTTCTCCAGTTGATTCAATGCCAAACAGCGCGGCAAAACCGTTCAGGGCTTCATCGGCCCGGCATGTGCCGGACCGGAGCACGCCGCGCGCTTCGAAGGGCGTTCGCGTGTCAGGCTTTGCGCGGCGGCTGTTTCATGCCGGCCGCGATTATAAGCCACACGGCTACGAGCGCCGAGCACGCGAAGAACACCGTGTCCGGGCCGCCGTGCTTCAGCAGCACGCCGCCCACGACGCCGCCGAGCGCGAGCCCGATCGATTGCGTCGTGTTGTACACGCCCGTGGCCGCGCCCTTGCGCGAACCGGGCGCGAGCTTCGACACGAGCGACGGCTGCGACGCCTCCAGAATGTTGAAGCCCAGGAAGTAGATGAACAGGATTGCCGCGACAATCAATATCGTATGCGTTGCCATGCCGAGCAAAAGCTGGCCGATCAGGATAGCCGCAATTCCGCCCAACAGCACGGGCTTCATCTTGCCCTGTTTTTCCGCGACGATGATCGCCGGCACCATCATCACGAACGCGAGCCCCATCACCGGCAGATAGACCTGCCAGTGCGACGCGACGGGCAGCCCGCCGTCGACGAGCAGGCGCGGCACGACGAGGAACAATGCTGTCTGCGTCGCGTGCAGCACGAGCACGCCGAAGTTCAGCCGCAGCAGCTCGACGTTGTGCAGCACCTCGGCGAACGGCGCGGGCACGTGCACGGGCCGCGGCGCATCCGGCACGACCCACAGCACGACGCCGATCGCGACAACCGACAACGCGCCGACGATCGCGAAGAGCCCGCTCATCCCAACCCAGTGGAACACGATCGGCGCGCCGACGATCGCGACCGCGAACGACACGCCGATCGAGCCGCCCACCATCGCCATCGCCTTGGTCCGGTTGTGCTCGGACGTCAAATCGGCGATGAACGCGAGCACCGCCGACGATACCGCCCCCATTCCCTGGATGACCCGGCCGACGATGATCCACGTGATGTCGTGCGCGAACGCCGCGACGAAGCTGCCGAGCGCGAAGATCAAGAGCCCCGCCGCGATCACCGGCTTGCGCCCGAACTTGTCCGACGCCCAGCCGTAGAAGATGTAAAGAAGCGATTGCGTGACGCCGTAAGCGCCGAGCGCGATGCCGACGAGCACGACATTGTCGCCGCCGGGAATCGTCTTCGCGTAGACGGAGAACACCGGCATGATCATGAACAGGCCGAGCATGCGCAGCGCGAAGATCGCCGCGAGCGACGTGGTCGCGCGCAGCTCGGGCGCGCTCATGCGAGTGGAGGTAGCGGACGGATTGGACATCGGGCGTGTGTTCGAATGAATCGGTGGTCCGCCCGCCGCCGGGCGGCGGATGATCCGGGCCGGCCGCCTGCCGCCGCGCGCCGCCCTGCTGCGGCCCGGGCGTCGCGAAAGCCCGCTGCCGGGGGCGCGGGAATTGGTTGGGAGCCTGAAACGACGGACTCGAAAAGTCGTTATAGTAGCAGGTTTGGTTCTCTCGTCTTCCGCCGGGTTCATGGAACAAATTCGTATCCGTGGGGCGCGCACCCACAACCTGAAGAACGTCAATCTCGACCTTCCGCGGCACAAGCTGATCGTGATTACCGGGCTGTCCGGCTCGGGCAAATCGTCGCTCGCGTTCGACACGCTGTACGCCGAAGGGCAGCGGCGCTACGTCGAAAGCCTGTCGGCGTACGCGCGCCAGTTCCTGCAGTTGATGGAGAAACCGGACGTCGACCTGATCGAGGGCCTGTCGCCCGCGATCTCGATCGAGCAGAAGGCGACGTCGCACAATCCGCGCTCGACGGTCGGCACCGTCACCGAAATCCACGACTACCTGCGGCTTTTGTACGCACGGGTCGGCACGCCGTACTGCCCGGATCACGAAATTCCGCTCGAGGCGCAAAGCGTGTCGCAGATGGTCGACGCGGCGCTCGCGCTGCCGGAGGAAACCAAGCTGATGATCCTCGCGCCCGTCGTCGCGAACCGCAAGGGCGAGCACGCGGAGCTGTTCGACGAGATGCAGGCGCAGGGCTTCGTGCGCTTTCGCGTGCGCTCGGGCGGCGGCGCGGCGAACGAAGGCGTCGCGAAGATCTACGAAGTCGATTCGCTGCCGAAGCTCAAGAAGAACGACAAGCACACGATCGACGTCGTCGTCGATCGCCTGAAGGTGCGCGCGGACATGAAGCAGCGGCTCGCCGAATCGTTCGAGACCGCGCTGCGCCTCGCCGATGGCCGCGCGATCGCGCTCGAGATGGATACGGACCGCGAACACCTGTTCAGCTCGAAGTTCGCGTGCCCGGTGTGCTCGTACTCGCTGCAGGAACTCGAGCCGCGCCTGTTCTCGTTCAACAACCCGATGGGCGCGTGCCCGGAATGCGACGGCCTCGGCCAGATCACGTTCTTCGATCCGAAGCGGGTCGTCGCGCACCCGTCGCTGTCGCTCGCCGCGGGCGCGGTGAAGGGCTGGGACCGGCGCAACCAGTTCTACTTCCAGATGCTGCAAAGCCTCGCGGCGTTCTACGATTTCGATATCGACACCGCGTTCGAGGATCTGCCCGAGAAGATCAGGAAGATCCTGCTGTACGGCTCCGGCAAGCAGACGATCCCGTTCTCGTACATCAACGAGCGCGGCCGCACGACGATCCGCGAGCACGTGTTCGAAGGGATCATCCCGAATCTCGAGCGCCGCTACCGCGAGACCGATTCGGCCGCCGTGCGCGAGGAGCTCGCGAAGTACCAGAACAACCAGCCGTGCCCGTCGTGCGACGGCACGCGCCTGCGCCGCGAGGCGCGCTTCGTGCGCGTCGGCCAGGGCGACTACGCGCGCGCGATCTACGAAGTGAGCGGCTGGCCGCTGCGCGACGCGCTCGGCTACTTCGACGGCTTGACGCTCGACGGCGCGAAGCGCGAGATCGCCGACAAGGTGATCAAGGAAATCGTCGCGCGGCTCACGTTCCTGAACAACGTCGGTCTCGACTACCTGTCGCTCGAGCGCAGCGCCGAGACGCTGTCGGGCGGCGAGGCGCAGCGCATCCGGCTCGCGTCGCAGATCGGCTCGGGCCTGACCGGCGTGATGTACGTGCTCGACGAGCCGTCGATCGGCCTGCACCAGCGCGACAACGATCGCCTGATCGGCACGCTCAAGCACCTGCGCGACCTCGGCAACTCGGTGATCGTCGTCGAGCACGACGAAGACATGATCCGCACGGCCGATTACGTCGTCGACATGGGCCCCGGCGCGGGCGAGCACGGCGGCGTGGTCGTCGCCGAAGGCACGCCGAAGCAGGTCCAGGCGAACGGCGATTCGCTCACGGGCCAGTATCTCGTCGGCAAGCGCACGATCGAATATCCGGACGAGCGGATCTCGCCCGATGCGCAGCGGATGCTGCGCATCGTCGACGCGCACGGCAACAACCTGAAGCACGTCGATCTCGATCTGCCGGTCGGCCTCTTGACCTGCATCACCGGCGTGTCGGGCTCCGGCAAGTCGACGCTCATCAACGACACGCTGTACAACGCGGTCGCGCGCCACCTGTACGGCTCGGCGACGGAACCCGCGCCGCACGAATCGATCGAGGGCCTCGAGCACTTCGACAAAGTCATCAACGTCGATCAATCGCCGATCGGCCGCACGCCGCGCTCGAATCCGGCCACCTACACGGGCCTGTTCACGCCGATCCGCGAGCTGTTCGCGGGCGTGCCCGCGTCGAAGGAGCGCGGCTACGATCCCGGCCGCTTCTCGTTCAACGTGAAGGGCGGGCGCTGCGAATCGTGCCAGGGCGACGGCGTGCTGAAGGTCGAGATGCACTTCCTGCCGGACGTCTACGTGCCGTGCGACGTGTGCCACGGCAAGCGCTACAACCGCGAGACGCTCGAGGTGCAGTACAAGGGCAAGAACATCAGCGAGGTGCTCGACATGACGGTCGAGCACGCGTACGAGTTCTTCAACGCGGTGCCCGTCGTCGCGCGCAAGCTGAAGACGCTGCTCGACGTCGGCCTGGGATACATCCGCCTCGGCCAGTCGGCGACGACGCTCTCGGGCGGCGAGGCGCAGCGCGTGAAGCTGTCGCTGGAGCTGTCCAAGCGCGACACGGGCCGCACGCTCTACATCCTCGACGAACCGACGACCGGCCTGCACTTCCACGACATCGCGCTCTTGCTCGAGGTGATCCACCGGCTGCGCGACCAGGGCAACACGGTCGTGATCATCGAGCACAACCTCGACGTGATCAAGACGGCCGACTGGGTGATCGACCTCGGGCCGGAAGGCGGCGCGGGTGGCGGCCAGATCATCGCGCAGGGCACGCCCGAGCAGGTCGCGAAAACGAAGGCGAGCTTCACCGGCAAGTACCTCGCGCCGCTCCTCAAGCGCAAAAAGTAAGTGGAATGCGGCCGCCCGGGCGAACGCGGGCGGCCGCCGCGGCCGATACGACGCCAAATTCTTCCTTACAACATCCTAATATTTCGGTCGATAATCGTTGCTATACTCGCGGCGATACAAGGTTACGCCCGCTTACGGCCACAAGCGCGCCGAGTAGCCTCCGAATACAGGGATAGTCATGGAGAAGCAATCTGAGCCGACGCGCGAGCCGCAAACGCGGGAACCGCACTTGCGCAGCGTCCGGCTGACGAGCGATTTCAGCCTGCCGAAGCTTTCGGCGATCGAGATCGGCAGCTACCTCCTCGCCCTCTTCGGCCTGTGGCTCGTCCTGCACCTGAAGCTGCTCGGCGGCCTCCTCGCCGGCCTCCTCGTCTATCAGCTCGTCCACATGATCGCGCCCGCGATCGAGCGCCACATGTCGAGCCAGCGCGCGCGCTGGGTCGCGGTCGTGCTGCTGTCGGCCGCGATCGTCGGCGGCCTCGCGGGCCTCACGATCGCGGTCATCGAGCATTTCGAGCATACGGTGCCGAACGCGCAGAACCTGCTCGGCCAGGTGATGCAGATCGTCGATCAGGCGCGCACGCGCACGCCCGAGTGGATCTCGAACCTGCTGCCCGTCGACGCCGAGCAGATGCGCGCGAAGGCGACCGGCCTGATGAACAAGCACATGGATCAGTTGCAGCAAGGCGGCAAGAGCGTCGCGCGCGGCTTCGGGCACGTGCTGTTCGGAATGATCATCGGCGCGATGATCGCGATCGGCGTCGATCGCCACAAGCTGCGCCAGCCGCTGTCGACCGCGCTCGTCGCGCGGATCTCGCGCTTCTCCGATTCGTTCCGCCGGATCGTGTTCGCGCAGATCAAGATCTCGGCGCTCAATGCGTTCTTCACGGCGCTTTACCTGCTCGTCGCGCTGCCGATCTTCCATCAGCGGCTGCCGCTGTCGAAGACGCTCGTGCTCGTCACGTTCATCGCGGGCCTGTTGCCCGTCGTCGGCAATTTGATCTCGAACACGCTGATCGTCGCGGTGTCGCTGTCGGTCAGCATGGGCACCGCGATCGCGTCGCTCGTGTTCCTCGTCGTGATCCACAAGCTCGAATACTTCCTGAATGCGAAGATCATCGGCGGCCAGATCGAATCGCGCGCGTGGGAGCTGCTGCTCGCGATGCTCGTGATGGAGGCCGCGTTCGGCGTGCCCGGCGTGATCGCCGCGCCGATTTTCTACGCATACGTGAAGCGCGAGCTGATCTACCTGCGGCTCATCTGAGCGGCACGCGCCGCGCGGCCGTTTCGGCGATGCACGCCAAGCATTGCGCCGCCTGCGCGATCGCGCGTTCGCACGTGCATCCTCGCGAACGCGCCGTTGCCAACCCCAAAAGAGAAGGCCGCGTCCGTCATCGGACGCGGCCTTCCTTTTGCCGTCGCGCGGCCGCATGCGCGGCCAGCCGCCAGCCATGCGCGTCGCGAGCCGGCCCGGCCAGCCGACGGAAAACGCGCGCGGCCGGCTTAGCGAAACACCACCGTCTTCGTGCCGTTCAGCACGATCCTGTGCTCGACGTGCCACTTGACCGCACGCGCGAGCGTCACGCATTCGACATCGCGGCCCACGGCCGTCAGCTCGTCCGGCGTCATGCTGTGATCGACGCGCTCGACTTCCTGCTCGATGATCGGGCCTTCGTCGAGGTCGGTCGTCACATAGTGCGCGGTCGCGCCGATCAGCTTCACGCCGCGGTCGAACGCCTGATAGTACGGCTTCGCACCCTTGAAGCTCGGCAGGAACGAGTGATGGATGTTGATCGCGCGCCCCGCGAGCCGCTCGCACATGTTCGGCGACAGGATCTGCATGTAGCGCGCGAGCACGACGAGATCGGCCGCATGCTCGTCGATCACCTCGAGCACGCGCGCTTCCTGCGCGGCCTTCGCGTCGGCCGACGCGCCCGCGGCGAGCGGGAAGTGGTGGAACGGAATGTCGTAGCTCGCGGCGAGCTGATAGAAGTCCTTGTGATTCGACACGATCGCCGGGATCTCGATCGGCAACTGGCCCGTGCGGTAGCGGAACAGCAGGTCGTTCAGGCAATGGCCGATCTTCGACACGAGGATCACGACGCGCGGCTTCACCGACGCGTCGTGCAGTTCCCAGCGCATCGCGAACTGCTCGGCGAGCGGCGCGAACTCCGCGCGCAGGCCGTCGAGCGCGGCCGCGGCATCGGCGGCGCCCGCCTGCTCGAAATGCACGCGCATGAAGAATTCGCCGGTGCGGCTGTCGCCGAACTGCGCCGAATCGAGGATGTTGCTGCCGCGCTCTAGCAAAAAGCCGGAGACCGCGTGAACGATGCCGCGCCGGTCCGGGCACGACAGTTTCAGGATAAAGCTGTGATCGGCCGACATGACCGCTACTCCCTTTTCAAATCTTCCGAACAATGCAATGCGTTCGCGTCGCGCTCAGCCAAGCGGCGGCGGCACGAACAGCGCGTCGATTCCCCGCGCGTCGTCGGGCGAAATCGCGCGGTGGCGCAACAGGCTGTCGAGCATCGCGAGACTCGCGTCGACGGTGGCTTCGCCCGCGCGCAGCCATGCGACGATCTCGTCGACGCCGGCGAGCAGGTGCTCGGCGACTTCGCCGTCCTGATTGTGTGGCGCGAAATCGCGCGGCAGCGGCAGATCGTAGACGAAGATCTGCTCGGCCTGCGTGCCTTCCGGCAACGAGCACAGCACGTGCGCGACGCGGCCGGGAATCGCGCGCGCGGCGAGCTCGGCCGGAATGCCCGCTTCTTCCCAGCATTCCTTCGCGATCGTGTCCTCGATTCCGAGCCCCCAACCGATACCGCCCGCGACGACGTTGTCGAGCATGCCCGGATCGGTAGCCTTCGTCGCGCTGCGGCGGCCGAGCCACATCGCGAGCGGCGCCGCAGGCGCATATTCTACGACGCCGTTCAGATGCACCGCGTACGTCATCGTACCGAAGAAGCGCGACGCGGCCCGCTCGATGTACGCGAGCGGCGGGTCGTCGAAGCGGTTGCGGATCGCGTAGATCTCGTCGCGCCAGCCGACGATCGCGCCTTCGGCCGCGAGCGCGCCGATCGGGCTCGCGAGCGCCATGCTGCGCGCATCGACGCTGTCGTAGCGCGCGGCGAGCTCGACGCGCCCCGCCGGAAACTCGAACACGTCGGGCCAGCGCGCGAGGCGCGCGACGTCGCCGCGGCGCAGCCAGCCCACCTGCCGGCCCGCGATCCAGAACGGCACGTGCGCGGCCGGTTCGAAGCGCCGCGCGGCGGCGATGCACGCAAACGTCATCGCGCCCTCCTCAGTCCTTCAGCGCGACGCGCAGGCCGAGCGCGACGAACGTCGCGCCCGCGAGGCGGTCGAGCCACACGCCGGCGCGCGGCCGGCGCTTGAGCCACACGCCGATCGCGCCCGCGCCGACGCCGAACACCGAGAACACCAGGGCCGTCTGCGCCATGAAGAGCGCGCCCAGTTCGAGCATCTGCAGCGCGACGGGCTGCGCGCCGTGCGGATCGACGAACTGCGGCAGGAACACGACGAAGAACAGCGTCACCTTCGGATTGAGCAGATTGCCGATCACGCTCTGGCGGAAGATCGTCGACAGCGGCTGCGGCGCGCGCTCGTGCGCGGTCGCGAGGCCCTTGCTGCGCAGCGCCTTGATGCCGATCCAGATCAGATACGCGCCGCCCGCGAGCTTGAGCAGATGGAACGCGACGGGCGACGAGCGCAGCAGCGCGGCCACGCCGAACGCGGCGAGCGTCGTATGGAACAGCACGCCCGACGCGAAGCCGAGCGCCGCGACGATGCCCGCCGCGCGGCCTTGCGAGATGCCGCGCGCGAGCACCTGCAGGTTGTCGGGGCCGGGCGCGACGGTGATCGCGATCGACGTCGCGAGAAACAGCATGAAGTTCGGCATCGTGAGCTCGCTTGAATCGGTGGACATCGGTGAACGAACGGGCCGCGCTCGGGCAAGCGCGGGATGAAACCGGCGCCGGGGATGTCCGGCGTGCGGGGCGGCGCGCCGCGCTCAGTGTCCGGCGAATTCGGTGACCGTATAGAGCGACAGGCCGGCCCCGCGCAGCAGCGCCGAGCCGCCGAGATCCGGCAAATCGACGATCGCCGCGCCTTCCACGACGACGGCGCCCAGCCGATCGAGCAGGTTCTTGCCCGCCATCATCGTGCCGCCCGTCGCGATCAGGTCGTCGACGATCACCACACGGTCGCCCGGCTTGCACGCGTCTTCGTGGATCTCGACGGTCGCGGTGCCGTATTCGAGCGCGTACGATTCGCGCTGCGTCTTGTACGGCAGCTTGCCGACCTTGCGGATCGGCACGAAGCCGACGGACAGCTCGTACGCGACGATGGGCGCGATGATGAAGCCGCGCGCGTCGAGGCCCGCGATGTAGTCGAGCTTCGCGTCGACATAGCGCTCGACGAACAGGTCGACGAGCACGCGCATCGCCTTCGCGCTTTGCAGGAGCGGCGTGATGTCGCGGAACATCACGCCCGGCTGCGGCCAGTTCGGCACCGTGCGGATGCGGCTGTGAATGAACTCGACGGGATCGAGCTGCGCGTCCGACGATGTGGACATCATGAAACTCTCCGAAAAAAACGGCGCCGGATGCCCGCACCGTTCGTCGATCGCTCGACGACTCAAAAAATCGGCGGCCGCGCGGCGTCACGCCGCCGCGGTCGATCCGCCTTCGCGGCGATGCCGCGACAGCCGCTCCTCCGCTTCCGCGAGCGCCTCGGGCAGCCCGCGCAGCACGACGATGTCGCTCGCGCGCAGCTTCGTCTCGGGGTCGGGTTCGACGCCGCGAATCCCGTGCCGGCGAATCGCCGTCACCTCGATGCCAAGGGCGAAAAGCCCCAGCTCGGCGAGCGAGCGGCCGACCGCGTCCGCGCGCGCGTCGACGGGCACCGATTGTAGCCGCACCTGCTCGTGGTCGTCGTCGTCCGCGTCGTCGGCGCCGCGGAAGTAGCCGCGCAGCAGGCTGTAGCGCTCGTCGCGCATTTCCTCGACGCGCCGCACGACGCGCCGCATCGGCACCCCCATCAGCACGAGCGTGTGCGACGCGAGCATCAGGCTGCCTTCGACGATCTCCGGAATCACTTCGGTCGCGCCCGCGGCGAGCAGCTTCTCGAGATCGGCGTCGTCGACTGTGCGCACGATCGCGGGCAGCGTCGGCTCGAGCTCGTGCACGTTGTGCAGCACGCGCAGCGCGGACGGCGTGTTCGCGTACGTGACGGCCACGGCCGCCGCGCGATGGATGCCCGCCGCGAGCAGCGATTCGCGGCGCGCGGCGTCGCCGAACACGACCGATTCGCCCGCCGCGGCGGCGGCCGTCACGCGGTCCGGGTCGAGGTCGAGCGCGACGTACGCGATCCCCTCCTGCTCGAGCATCCGCGCGAGGTTCTGCCCGGCGCGGCCGTAGCCGCAGACGATCACGTGGCCCTTCTGCTTGATGCTCTGCGTCGCGATCCGCGTCATCTGCAGCGACTGCTGCATCCATTCCGCGGCGGACAGCCGCATCACGATCCGGTCCGCGTTCTGGATCAGGAACGGCGCGGCGAGCATCGACAGCAGCATCGACGCGAGGATCGACTGCAACAGCGTCGCGTCGACGAGATGCCGGTCGAGAATCAGGTTCAGCAGCACGAAGCCGAATTCGCCCGCCTGCGCGAGCCCGAGCCCCGTGCGCATCGCGACGCCGGGCGTCGCGCCGAACGCGCGCGCGAGGCCCGTGATCATCACGCTCTTGAGCAGCACCTGGCCGACGAAGAACGCGAGCACGAGAAACGGATGCCGCCAGATCACGCTCGGATCGAGCAGCATGCCGGTCGTCACGAAGAACAGGCCGAGCAGCACGTCGCGAAACGGCTTGATGTCCTCCTCCACCTGATGCCGGTACGGCGTCTCGGAGATCAGCATCCCGGCGATGAACGCGCCGAGCGCGAGCGACAGGCCGAAGCGGTCGGTGATGAACGCGGCGCCGAGCGTGACGAGCAGCAGGTTCAGCACGAACAGCTCCTGCGAGCGCCGCCGCGCGACGACGTTCAGCCAGCGCGTCATGAAACGCTGGCCGACGATCAGGAGCAGCGCGAGCGCGACGACGATCTTCACGGCCGCGAACCCGAGCGACAACGCGAGATCCCTCGACGATTCGCCGCCGAACGCGGCGATCACGATGAGCAGCGGCACGACGGCAAGATCCTGGAACAGCAGCACGCCGAAGATGTTGCGGCCGTGCTCGGTCTCGATCTCGAGCCGCTCGGCGAGCATCTTCGAGACGATCGCGGTGGACGACATCGCGAGCGCGCCGCCGAGCGCGACGCTGCCTTCCCACGTGATGTGCATCCAGCGCTCGAAGAGCGCGCCCAGCACGAGCGCGATCGCGATCGTGCCGAGCACCTGCGCGAGCCCGAGCCCGAACACGAGCCGGCGCATCGCGCGCAGCTTCGACAGCGAGAACTCGAGGCCGATCGAGAACATCAGGAACACGACGCCGAACTCGGCGAGATGCTCGGCGCGCTCCAGGTCGGCGGCAAAGCCGAGCGCATGCGGGCCGACCACGATGCCGACCGTCAGATAGCCGAGCATCGGCGGCAGGTTCAGCGAACGGAACACGACGACGCCCGCCACCGAGGCAAGCAGCAGCAGAAGCGTCATTTCGAGCGGGGAAATCACGGGCGAAGCGTCCTCGTTCGTCGACGGCGCCGCAATGACGGACGCCGGGTTGGGCCGGGAGACTACTCGGAAAATTGGGCGCAAGGGGCCCGGCGCGGCGAACAAACGCCTTTGCTATACTCCGCGCATGATAGCGAAAATCAATGATGATCGGGCGCTCGCGCTCGCCCGCGACGTGCTCGACATCGAGGCGAGTGCCGTGCGCGCGCTCGCCGACCAGCTCGACGGCGAGTTCGTCGCCGCGGTCGGGCTGCTCTTGGAGTGCCGCGGACGCGTCGTCGTGTCCGGCATCGGCAAATCGGGGCACATCGCCCGCAAGATCGCCGCGACGCTCGCCAGCACCGGCACCCCCGCGTTTTTCGTTCATCCGGCCGAAGCCAGCCACGGCGACCTCGGCATGGTCACGAAGGACGACGTGTTCGTCGCGATCTCGAACTCCGGCGAATCGGAAGAGCTCGTCGCGATCCTGCCGCTCATCAAGCGGCTCGGCGCGAAGCTGATCGCGATGACGGGCCGCCCGGCGTCGAGCCTCGCGACGCTGTCCGACGTCCATCTGAACGCGGGCGTCGCGAAGGAAGCCTGCCCGCTGAACCTCGCGCCGACGGCGAGCACGACGGCCGCGCTCGCGCTCGGCGACGCGCTCGCCGTCGCGGTGCTCGACGCGCGCGGCTTCGGCTCCGACGATTTCGCGCGCTCGCACCCCGGCGGCGCGCTCGGCCGGCGCCTGCTCACGTACGTGCGCGACGTGATGCGCACGGGCGACGAAGTGCCCGCCGTGCCGCTCGGCGCGACGCTCTCCGACGCCCTCTTCCAGATCACAGCGAAGCGCATGGGCATGACGGCCGTCGTCGACGACGCGGGCCGCGTGGCCGGCATCTTCACCGACGGCGACCTGCGCCGCGTGCTCGAGCGCGACGGCGATTTCCGCCGGCTGCCGATCGTCGACGTGATGACGCGCAATCCGCGCACGATCGCGCCGGATCATCTCGCCGTCGAGGCGGTGGAACTGATGGAGCGCCACCGGATCAACCAGATGCTCGTCGTCGACGAGCATGGCGCGCTGATCGGCGCGCTCAACATGCACGATCTGTTCTCGAAGAAGGTGATTTGATGTCCGCGTCCCCTGTCACGGCGGCCGAGCGCGCGAGCCGCGTAAAGCTGATGATTTTCGACGTCGACGGCGTGCTGACCGACGGCGGCCTCCATTTCACCGCGGCGGGCGACGCGATGAAGTCGTTCAACACGCTCGACGGCCACGGCGTGAAGCTCCTCGGCGAAGCGGGCATCGCGACCGCGATCATCACCGGCCGCCGCTCGGAAGCGGTCGCCGCGCGCGCGAAGGAAATGCGCGTCGCGCACCTGCACCAGGGCGCCGAGAACAAGCTCGCCGTGTTCGGCGAGCTGCTGCGCACGCTCGGCCTCGAGCCCGGCGAGTGCGGCTACATGGGCGACGACTGGCCCGATCTCGCGGTGATGCTGCGTTGCGGCTTCGCGGCCGCGCCGGCGAACGCGCATCCGGACGTGATCGCGCGCGCGCACTGGGTCGCCGAGGCCCGCGGCGGCCAGGGCGCGGTGCGCGAAGTGTGCGACGCGATCCTGCGCGCGCAGCGCCGCTACGACGCGCTGCTCGCGGCCGCCTGCGGAGCCTGAGCGGATGGACGGCAAATTCCGGTTGACCTCGATGATCCCGCTCGCCGCGATGGCGGCGCTCGCGGGCGGCACGTACTGGCTGCTGCAGGCGACGCTGCCGCCGCCCGGCGAGGCGCTCGTGCGGCCGAAATCGCACACGCCCGACTACTTCGCGGACAATTTCTCCGTCACCGAGCTCGACCAGACGGGCTCGACCCAGTACCGGCTGACGGCCGCGGGCCTCGTCCACTACGAGGATGACGAGACGAGCGATCTGACGCAGCCGGCGCTGCGCGCCTTCCAGCCCGGCAAGCCGACCGTGACGGCCACCGCGAAACGCGGCACCGTGAACGGCGACGTGTCGATCGTCGATTTGTATGACGATGCGCGGATCCTGCGCGCGGCGGGCGCGGGCGACCCGCCGATGCAGGCGGATTCCCAGCATTTCCGGGTGCTGGTCAATGACGATGTGATCGAGACCGAAAAGCCGGTTAAACTTCAGCGCGGCCTGTCGATCGCGAACGCCGCCGCCGGGATGAAGTACAACAACGTCACCCGGGTCATCGAACTTTACGGCAACGTGCGCGGCACGATCGCCGCTTCCGACACGTCCGGCGGCGCTGCTGGCCAACCCAAGTAACTCACCACGCGGGACTGCATGAACGAATCGTTCCCCTGTTTATTTCCGAGCGGCGCACGCCGCGCCGTGCGCGCGATGGTCGCGGCGGCGCTCGTCGCGGCGCCGCTCGCGGGCGTCGCGCCCGCAGCTCACGCCGAAAAGGCCGATCGCGACAAGCCGATCAACGTCGAGGCGGACAACCTGACCTATGACGACCTGAAGCAGGTCACGGTCGCGACGGGCAACGTCGTCATCACGAAGGGCACGATCCTGATCAAGGGCGATCGCGTCGAAGTGCGCCAGGACCCGCAGGGCTACCAGTACGCGACGGCGACGGCCTCCGGCAAGAAACACGCGTCGTTCCGCCAGAAGCGCGAAGGCCTCGACGAATACATCGACGGCGATGCCGAGCGCATCGACTACGACGGCAAGCAGGATCTGACCACCCTCACGACGAACGCGACGGTGCGCCGCCTGCAGGGCCAGTCGACCGTGGCCGACACGGTCCACGGCAGCGTGATCACGTACGACGGCCAGCGCGACTTCTACACGGCGCGCGGCGGCAAGGACGTCGCCGGCCCGGGCAATCCGGGCGGCCGCGTGCGCGCGATGCTCACGCCGAAGAACGGCGGCCCGGCGCCGCTGTCCGGCAGCCCCGCGCAGCTCGCGCCGTCGAACAACATTCAGGGAGCCCCGAACCCGTGAACGCGCTCCCCAATCGCCAACCGGCCGGCACGTCGAGCTCGCTCGTCGTGCGCAACCTGAAGAAGCGCTATGGCTCGCGCACCGTCGTCAAGGACGTGTCGCTCGACGTGAAAAGCGGCGAGGTCGTCGGCCTGCTCGGTCCGAACGGCGCGGGCAAGACGACGTCGTTCTACATGATCGTCGGCCTCGTGCCGCTCGACGCGGGCGACATCTCGCTGAACGGCAGCCCGATCAGCCTGATGCCGATCCACAAGCGCGCGTCGCTCGGCCTGTCGTACCTGCCGCAGGAAGCGTCGGTGTTCCGCAAGCTGACCGTCGAGCAGAATGTGCGCGCGGTGCTCGAGCTGCAGCACGACGACAACGGCAAGCGGCTGGCGAAGAGCGAGATCGGCGCGCGCACGGAGGCGCTCCTCGAGGAGCTGCAGATCGCGCACCTGCGCGAGAACCCGGCGCTGTCGCTGTCGGGCGGCGAACGCCGCCGCGTCGAGATCGCGCGCGCGCTCGCGAGCAACCCGAGCTTCATCCTGCTCGACGAGCCGTTCGCGGGCGTCGATCCGATCGCGGTGCTCGAAATCCAGAAGATCGTGAAATTCCTGAAGCAGCGCAACATCGGCGTGCTGATCACCGATCACAACGTGCGCGAGACGCTCGGCATCTGCGATCACGCTTACATCATCAGCGACGGCTCGGTGCTCGCATCCGGCGCGCCGAAGGAAATCATCGAAAACGAAAGCGTGCGGCGCGTCTACCTCGGCGAGCACTTCCGCATGTAGGCGGCGCGGGACACGATCCCGCCGCCGCCTCCTTTCCCCGGCGCGATCCGCGCCGCCTCACCGCACGCCCGGTTCGCGCCGCGCGTGCGCGCCCCGCGCGCCGAGCGTCATCCCGAATGCCTCAACGCGCCGCCCTCGTGGCAAACTTCCGGTATGACTTCCCTTTTGCCATGAAAGCCAGTCTCCAACTTCGCCTGTCGCAGCATCTCGCGCTCACGCCCCAGCTTCAGCAATCGATCCGGCTGCTGCAGTTGTCGACGCTCGAACTGCAGCAGGAAGTCGCAACGGCGATCGCGCAGAACCCGCTGCTCGAGAACGACGACGACTGGATCGCGAGCCCCCTGCGCGTCGCGGCCGACGGCTCGGTGATCGCGCAGACGCCCGCGTCGTCCTCGCCCGAGCCGATGTCCGGCGCGTCGAACGGCACGACTGCGACGAATGAGCGCACCGAGCGCGACGAAACCGCCGGCGTCGACGAATACGACGGCTATTCGGCCGACGGCGGCGACGCGAGCCAGTGGAATCTCGACGACTTCGGCCGCTCCCCCGCCGCATCCGACGACGACGATCTGCCGCCGATGCAGATCCACGAAACCTCGACGTCGCTGCGCGATCATCTGATGGCGCAGTTGCGCGTCACGCAGGCGAGCCCGCGCGATCGCGCGCTCGTCACGTTCCTGATCGAATCGCTCGACGACGACGGCTACCTGAGCGCGTCGCTCGACGAAGTGCTCGCCGATCTGCCGGCGGAGCTCGAAGTCGACGTCGACGAACTGAACGCGGCGCTCGCGCTCGTGCACAGCTTCGATCCGGCGGGCGTCGGCGCGCGGTCCGCGTCCGAATGCCTGAAGCTGCAGTTGCTGCGGCTGGATCCGTCCCCGACGCGCACGCTCGCGCTCGATATCGTGTCGCAGCATCTCGAACTGCTTGCCGCGCGCGATTTCACGCGCCTGCGCAAGCAACTGAAGGCGACCGACGACGAGCTGCGCGACGCGCACGCGCTGATCCGCTCGCTCGAGCCGTTTCCCGGCGCGGCGTACGGCAAGGCCGAAGCCGATTACGTGGTGCCCGACATCATCGTGAAGAAGGCCGGCCAGAGCTGGCAGGCGGAACTCAATCCGGAAGTGGTGCCGAAGCTGCGTATCAACCATCTTTACGCGAACATCCTGCGCAACAGCCGGGGCGATCCGAGCGCGGGATCGCTGAAGCAGCAGCTTCAGGAAGCGCGCTGGCTGATCAAGAATATTCAGCAGCGGTTCGAGACGATCCTGCGGGTCGCGCAGGCGATTGTCGAACGTCAGAAGAATTTCTTCGCGCACGGCGAAATTGCGATGCGCCCCTTGGTTTTGCGGGAAATAGCTGATACGCTGGGCCTACACGAGTCGACTGTCTCCCGTGTGACAACCGGCAAGTACATGCTGACTCCGTTCGGCACACTTGAATTTAAGTACTTCTTCGGGTCGCACGTATCGACAGACACCGGAGGTGCCGCGTCGTCGACAGCGATCCGCGCCCTCATCAAACAACTGATAGGAGCCGAAGACCCCAAATCCCCTCTTTCGGACAGTCGCATAGCCGAGCTGCTAGCGGAACAAGGGTTCGTGGTCGCGCGCCGCACGGTTGCCAAATATCGCGAAGCCCTCAAGATCCCGGCGGTGAATCTGCGCAAGTCTCTGTAGCCCGTCGCCACGCGGCGGGCGTTTTCCGGCCGCCGCATCGTCGACGGCAAAGCCGGCCGACCGATGCCCGCTCACCGCGAGCATCGGCAACGAAATCGGCAGGCATGCCGCCTCTATGCGGAAGGTGGTCATTAGCTTGGAGAAGCACTATGAACCTGAAGATCAGTGGACACCATCTCGAAGTCACGCCTGCTATCCGCGAATACGTGATCACCAAGCTCGACAGGGTGCTACGCCATAGCGATCAGGTCATCGATGGCGCTGTGATCCTCACGGTCGACAATCACAAAGAGAAGGACAAGCGGCAAAAGGCGGAAATCACGCTGCATCTGAAGGGTAAGGATATCTTCGTCGAAAGCGCGAACGGCGATTTGTACGCGGCGATCGACCTGCTGATCGACAAGCTCGACCGCCAGGTGGTCAAGCACATGGAGCGTCTGCAGACGCACGCGCACGAGCCGATCAAGCATCAGCAGACCGCCGAACAGATCGAACTTCCGCCGCAATGATCGCGGCGCGACAGCGCCAGCCGAACCGCCCGCCTCGACGGGCGGTTTTTTATTGTGCAAATCGCCTCGGCGCGACGCGGATGCGCCGCGCGCCGCGCGATTCCCGACAGTTGTCGCGGTGCGCGGCGCCGTCTGCAGTGCTCTATAATGTTTCGGTTATTATCGGGGGCGACGAGCCGGTTTGCCGCGCTTCACAGGTTTCCGTCGCCTAACGCCGTCCTTTTTGACCGACATGGAAAATCAGTCCGCCGCGAGGAGACCCCAGGCCGCCCCTACGCCTGCCAACATGAATCGCCTAGCCAAAATCCTGCCTTTGGAGAACGTCGTCATCGGCCTCTCCGTCACCAGCAAGAAACGCGTCTTCGAACAAGCCGGCCTGATCTTCGAGAATCAGAACGGCATCGCCCGCAGCACCGTCACCGACAATCTGTTCGCACGCGAGCGTCTCGGTTCGACGGGCCTCGGCGAAGGCGTTGCCATTCCGCATGGCCGGATCAAGGGACTCAAGCACCCGCTCGCCGCATTCGTGCGGCTCGCCGAGCCGATCCCGTTCGAGGCGCCGGACGGCCAGCCCGTGTCGCTGCTGATCTTCCTGCTCGTGCCCGAGCAGGCGACGCAGGCGCACCTCGAAATCCTTTCCGAAATCGCCCAGTTGCTGTCCGATCGCGACACGCGCGAGCGCCTGCATACCGAGCCGGATCGCGACGAGTTGCATCGACTCCTGACTCAGTGGCAACCTTAAGCTGATCGGGGCGGTTCGTTCCCCATTGCGTCGCGGCCCGCGCCGCCGAGCCGAGCCGCCCGCCGCCGGGCCGGCGCCGCAACCGCCGTTGCAGCGTCAGGGCGCCGGCTCCTTGGAGTGACGGACTCATGGATACGTCCAGCATCAACGCCCAGAGCATCTTCGACGACAACGCAGCCATGCTGAAGCTCAGCTGGCTGACGGGGCATGAAGGCTGGGAACGCGGTTTTTCCGCCGATACGGTCGCGAACGCGACGTCGAGCGCCGACCTCGTCGGCCACCTGAACCTGATCCACCCGAACCGGATCCAGGTGCTCGGCGAAGCCGAAATCGACTACTACCAGCGCCAGACCGACGAAGACCGCTCGCGCCACATGGCCGAACTGATCGCGCTCGAGCCGCCGTTTCTCGTCGTCGCGGGCGGCGCCGCCGCGCCGCCCGAGCTCGTCCTGCGCTGCACGCGCTCGTCGACGCCGCTGTTCACGACGCCGATGTCGGCCGCCGCTGTGATCGACAGCCTGCGCCTGTACATGTCGCGCATCCTCGCGCCGCGCGCGACGCTGCACGGCGTGTTCCTCGACATCCTCGGCATGGGCGTGCTGCTGACGGGCGATTCGGGCCTCGGCAAGAGCGAGCTCGGCCTCGAGCTGATCAGCCGCGGCCACGGGCTTGTCGCCGACGACGCGGTCGACTTCGTCCGACTTGGCCCCGATTTCGTCGAGGGGCGCTGCCCGCCGCTTCTGCAGAACCTGCTCGAAGTGCGCGGCCTGGGCCTCCTCGACATCAAGACGATCTTCGGCGAAACCGCGGTGCGCCGGAAGATGAAGCTCAAGCTGATCGTCCAGCTCGTGCGCCGGCCCGACGGCGAGTTCCAGCGGCTGCCGCTCGAAAGCCAGACGGTCGACGTGCTCGGCCTGCCGATCAGCAAGGTGACGATCCAGGTCGCGGCGGGCCGCAACCTCGCGGTGCTCGTCGAGGCGGCGGTGCGCAACACGATCCTGCAGCTGCGCGGCATCGACACGCTGCGCGACTTCATGGACCGCCAGCGCCTCGCGATGCAGGACCCGGACAGCCAGTTCCCCGGCAAGCTCGTGTAACCCGCGCCGGCTTCGCGCGTGCCACGCTCGCGCAACGAGCCGGTGCTATGATGAAACGTCAGGATTTCCTCTTTCCATGCGCATTGTCCTCATCACCGGCATCTCCGGCTCCGGCAAGTCCGTCGCACTGAACGCGCTCGAGGATGCGGGCTACTATTGCGTCGACAACCTGCCGCCGCACGTGCTGCCCGAACTCGCCCGCCACCTCGCGAACGAAGGCCAGAACCGGCTCGCCGTCGCGATCGACGCGCGCTCGAGCGCGTCGCTCGACGAGATGCCGGGCCTCATCCGCGCGCTGTCGCGCGAGCACGACGTGCGCGTGCTGTTCCTGAACGCGAGCACGCAGTCGCTGATCCAGCGCTTCTCCGAGACGCGCCGCCGCCATCCGCTGTCGGGCTCGCCGTCGCACGACGCGGACGTCGGCCTTCTCGTATCGCTCGAAGAGGCGATCGAGCGCGAGCGCGACCTCGTCGCGCCGCTCGCCGAATTCGGCCATCAGATCGACACGAGCAATCTGCGCGCGAACGTGCTGCGCACGTGGGTCAAGCGCTTCATCGAGCAGAAGAACGACGATCTCGTGCTGATGTTCGAATCGTTCGGCTTCAAACGCGGCGTGCCGCTCGACGCCGATTTCATGTTCGACGTCCGCGCGCTGCCGAACCCGTATTACGACCACGAGCTGCGGCCGCTCACCGGGCTCGACCAGCCGGTCGTCGCGTTTCTCGACGCGCTGCCCGTCGTCCATCAGATGCTCGGCGACATCGAGTCGTTTCTCATCAAGTGGCTGCCGCATTTCCGCGAGGACAACCGCAGCTACCTGACGGTCGCGATCGGCTGCACGGGCGGCCAGCACCGGTCGGTGTTCCTCGCGGAGACGCTCGCCGCGCGTCTGTCGCGGCAGGCCAACGTGATCGTGCGGCATCGTGACGCGCCCGTCGCCGTGGACGCGTCGTCGCGGCTCGTGACCTAGCGCCGCTCACCTCTTCCGGGCCCGCCATGTCCTCTCTGTCGACCACGCTCATCGATTTGCCGCTCTTCCCGCTGCACACGGTGCTGTTCCCTGGAGGGCTGCTGCCGCTGAAAGTCTTCGAGGCGCGCTATCTGGACATGGCGCGCTCGTGCATGCGCGACGAAGCGCCGTTCGGCGTGTGCCTGCTGAAGAGCGGCCCTGAAGTCGCTCAGGAAGGCGAAGTATCGGTACCCGAGACGATCGGCTGCATGGCGCGGATCGTCGAATGCGATACCGGTGAATTCGGCATGCTGTTCCTGCGCACGATCGGCACGCAACGCTTCGAGCTGCTGTCGCATCGAGTCGAGGCGAACGGCCTGCTCGTCGGCATCGCGGAGCCGATGCAGGACGACATTCCGCTCGAAGGCGACGACGCGCTCGCGCAGTTCGGCGCATGCGCGGAGGCGCTCGAACGGATCGTCGAAGTGCTGCGCAAATCCGACGCCGAACTGCCGTTCGCGGAGCCTTTCCGCTTCGACGACCCGACGTGGGTATCGAACCGGCTCGCCGAAGTGTTGCCGCTCGATCTGCGCGCGCGGCAGAAGCTGATGGAATTCCCCGATGTCGGCGCGCGAATCGACGCGGTTCATCGGGAATTGAACCGCCACGGGTGGTTGTAGGCGCGCGGCGCCGCGGCGATTGTCGAGGCTCGCGGCAAGGCGGTCGACTGCGTGCGAGGTTCCCGGCGCATGCGTCGGACATCGGATGCCGAGTCCGGAGCGCCGAATCTTGAGTTCCGGATCGCGAACATCGAGCCGCGCTCGGCGCTGAAGCGCGAGCGGCGCGATCCGCGCGTCCGCGCCCGATGTTCCGGGCAATCGCCCCGGACAGAGCCACATCGCGGAAACCGGTCGACCGCTATCCGCCGTCCCTTTCCGCGCGCCGCCGCTAAACGCCGCACGCGCTCGCGGCGCGCCGTGCCGCACATGCGGCGCCATCCGCTTGCGTCCCCGCGCCCGCGTGCCGCGCCTGCCGCACTTACAGCAACGCCCCGCTCAACCCGTCGAGCAATTTGCGCACGGGCGCGGGCACGCCGTACGCATCGAGCTTGTCGAGCGAAACCCATGCGGTCTCGTCGTCGGCCGCCGGCGACACGCCGCCCGCCGCGCCGTCGAGATCGGCGAGCCGCGGCTCGATCTCGAGCTTGAAGTGCGTGAACGTATGCGTGAGCGACGCGAGCGGCACGAGCGACACGCCGCCGAATTCGCGCGCGCGCCGCGCGAGCGCCATGTCGCCGTCCGCTTCGGGCAGGCTCCACAGGCCGCCCCAGATGCCCGCGGGCGGGCGCCGCTGCAACAGCACCGCGTCGCCGTCGCGCAGCACGAGCATCCACGTGCGGCGCGTCGGCACCGCCTTCTTCGGGCGCGCGGCGGGCAATTCGCGCTGCCGGCCGCTGCGCTCGGCGACGCAATCGCCCGCGAACGGGCAGCGCGCGCAATCGGGCTTGCCGCGCACGCAAAGCGTCGCGCCGAGGTCCATCAGCCCCTGCGTGTACGCGGTGACGTCGGCCTGCCCGGCCGCGTCGGGCAACAACGCCTCGGCGAGCGCCCACATCTCGTTCTCGACGCGCTTCTCGCCAGGGAAGCCTTCGACGCCGAACACGCGCGCGAGCACCCGCTTCACGTTGCCGTCGAGGATCGTCGCGCGCGCGCCGAACGCGAACGACGCGATCGCCGCGGCAGTCGACCGGCCGATGCCCGGCAGCTCGGCGAGCGCTTCCGGCGCCGCCGGAAACGCGCCGCCGTGCCGCTCGACGACCGCCTGCGCGCAGCGGTGCAGGTTGCGCGCGCGCGAGTAGTAGCCGAGCCCGGCCCAGAGCGCCATCACGTCGTCGATCGGCGCCGCCGCGAGCGCGGCGACGTCCGGATAGCGCTCGAGAAAGCGCACGTAGTACGGCACGACGGTCGACACCTGCGTCTGCTGCAGCATGATCTCCGACAGCCAGATCCGGTACGGATCGCGGGTGTTCTGCCACGGCAGGTCGTGGCGGCCGTGCTTGCGCTGCCACGCGATCAGCGTCGGCGCGAAGGCCGCGTGAAGCGGCGTGATGACGGGCGGCGCGGAAGGAATGCGAGGCGGTTTCAAGTTCTTAACGCTGACAGTTTGGACAGTAATAGGTGGATCGCTGACCCTGAACGATCTGGCGGATCGGCGCGCCGCAAACGCGGCACGGCTCGCCCGCGCGATCGTAAACGAAGCAGTCGAGCTGGAAATAGCCGCTCTCGCCGTTGCTGCCGACGAAGTCGCGCAGCGTGCTGCCGCCGCGCTCGATCGCGTCGGCGAGCGTCGCGCGCACCGCGTCGGCGAGCCGCTCGTAGCGCGGCAGCGATACCCGCCCCGCCGCCGTGGTCGGCCGGATGCCCGCGCGAAAGAGGCTCTCGGACGCATAGATGTTGCCGACGCCGACGACGATGTCGCCCGCGAGCAGCGCCTGCTTGACGGACACCGTGCGCCCGCGCGTGCGCTTGAAGAGGAGCGCGCCCGAGAACGCGGCCGAGAACGGCTCGACGCCCAGGCTCGCGAGAAGCGGATGCGCACGCACGTCGCCCGCGTCGCGCGGATGCCAGAGCACCGCGCCGAAGCGGCGCGGATCGCGAAAGCGCAGCACGAATTCGTCGAAAACCCAGTCGACGTGATCGTGCTTGGCCGGCGCGGGCGGCGGCGCGTCGTTCGGCAGCACGCGCAGCGTGCCCGTCATGCCGAGATGGACGATGAACCATCCGGCGTCGACTTCGAACAGCAGGTACTTGCCGCGCCGCTCGACGCCCAGCACCTCGCGCGACCTGAGCATCTCGGCGAAATCCGCGGGCACGGGCCAGCGCAGCATGGCGGTGCGCACGTCGACGCGCTCGACGCGCCGCCCGGCGACGAACGGCTCGATGCCTCGGCGCGTAACCTCGACTTCCGGCAACTCTGGCATGGTTTACGGGTCTCTATCTGGCTAATGGCGATGGTGCGCGTATTGTAGCGAGCGCGTTACAATCGGCTGAAACATTGAACGGATTTCCATGACCTTGCCCTCGAAGCTGTCCCAGAAGCGCCTTGCCGCCGCGCGCGGCCCGCGCGCCGTTCCGGTGCGCCGCGCGATCGGCGCCGCGCTCGTCGCGGCGTGGGCGCTCGCCGCGTTTCCCGCTCACGCGCAAAACGACGCAGGCGACGACGCCCCTCAGACCGCGTTCGCGTCGATGCTGCCGGAAGAGCAGAAGGATCTGCCGAACGTCGCGCTGACGAGCCAGATCGTCTACCAGGTGCTCGCGGCCGAGGTCGCGCTGCAACGCAATCTTCCGGCGCCCGCGTACCAGACCTATCTCGCGCTCGCGCGCGACACGCGCGACCCGCGGATGGCCCAGCGGGCAACCGAGATTGCGCTCGCCGCGCAGAGCCCGGCGGACGCGCTGACGGCCGCGAATCTGTGGCGCGAATATTCGCCGGACTCGCAGCGCGCCGCGCAGGTCGACGCCGCGCTCCTCGTGCTCGGCGGCAAGCCGGCCGAGGCGCAGCCGATGCTCGCGCAGGAGCTCGCGCGCGCGACGGGCGACAATCGCGGCCAGGCGATCATCGCGCTGCAGGCGCTGCTCGCGCGCGGGCCGAACCGCGTCGGCGGCCTGACGGTGCTCCAGGATCTGCTGAAGAACGACATGAACCGGCCGGAGGCGCGGCTCGCGATCGCGCGCCAGCAACTCGCGACCGACGACAAGGACGGCGCGACGCAATCGCTGAAGGAAGCGCTGCGCATCAAGCCCGATTATCTGCCGGCGGCGCTGATGCTGTCGCAGATGGGTCCGGGCGAGCGCGCGGCCGGGATTGCGTCGTTCGAGAAGTTCGTCCAGCAGAATCCGAAGTCGCGCGACGGCCGCCTCGCGCTCGCGCAACTGTATCTCGCCGACGATCGCCTCGACGACGCGCAGAAGCAGTTCGACGCGATGCGCCGCAACGATTCGAGCGACCCGACGCCGCTGATGGCGATCGCGCTCATCAAGATCCAGCAGAAGCACCTCGACGACGCGACCACGTACCTCAAGCAATACGTGAAGGTCGCGCAGAAGAAGCCGGGGGCGGACGTCGGCCAGGCGTACGTGTATCTCGCGCAGATCGCGCTCGACCAGAACAACGAGGCGCTCGCCGCGCAATGGCTCGACAAGGTCGACGAATCGAGCCAGCAATACGTGCCCGCGCAGGTCACGCGCGCGCAGCTGCTGCAAAAGCAGGGCAAGACCGACGAAGCGCGCAAGCTGCTCGCGAACCTGCAGGTGTCCGATCCGCACGACGCCGCGGTGATCGCGCGCACCGACGCTTCGATCCTCTTCGCGTCGAGGCGCTACAAGGAGGCCGCGGACCGGCTCGCGCAGGCGGTCGAGGATTTCCCGGACGATCCCGACCTGCGCTACGACTACGCGATGGCGTGCGAGAAGATCGGCCAATACACGACGATGGAGCAGCAGTTGCGCCTGCTGAT
Source organism: Burkholderia thailandensis E264 (assembly GCF_000012365.1). Taxonomy (NCBI): domain Bacteria; kingdom Pseudomonadati; phylum Pseudomonadota; class Betaproteobacteria; order Burkholderiales; family Burkholderiaceae; genus Burkholderia; species Burkholderia thailandensis. Next base: position 530,428 of record NC_007651.1, on the reverse strand, counting down.
GCGCGCGCAGCCGGACAATCCGCAGGCCTACAACGCGCTCGGCTATTCGCTCGCCGATCGCAACCTGCGCCTGCAGGAAGCAAGCAAGCTGATCGAGAAGGCGAACTCGCTCGCACCGAACGACGCGTTCATCATGGACAGCCTCGGCTGGGTCAAGTACCGCCTCGGCGACACGGCGGGCGCGGCGACGATCCTCAAACGCGCTTACGACCTGCAGCCGAACGCGGAAATCGGCGCGCATCTCGGCGAAGTGCTGTGGAAAAGCGGCTCGCGCGACGAAGCGCGCGCCGCATGGCGCGCCGCGCAGAAGCTCGAGCCCGATAACGACACGCTCGTGCAGACGCTCAAGCGCTTTCAGGTGAACGGACTGTGATGACGATGCCGCGCTTTGCCTGGCCGCATGCGCGCACCGCGCGCCGCGTCGCCTTCGCAGCCGCAGCCGCAGCCGCCGTCGCGCTCGCCGGCTGCGCGACGCAGCCGCAGCGCGCGCCCATCGCCGCGCCGAGCGCGCTGCAGACCGAGCAGAATCGCGCGTACACAGGCCGCTTCGCGGTCCAGTACCACGATCAGCTCGGCAATCCGCGCAACGTCTACGGCAATTTCGATTGGCAGGAGCAAGGCACGAACGTGTCGCTCGAGCTGCGCAGCCCGCTCGGCCAGACGCTCGCGATCGTGAAGTCGGCGCCGGACGGCGCGTCGCTCGAACTGCCGAACCGTCAACCGCAATTCGCGCCCGACGTCGGCGAGCTGATGCAGCGCTCGCTTGGCTTCGCACTGCCCCTCGACGGCCTGCGCTACTGGCTGCTGCCGACGCCGTCGCCCGCGACGCCCGCGACGACGGTGCGCGATCCGCAGGACGGCGCGCGAATCAAGGAGATCCGCCAGGACGGCTGGACCATCGATTACGTCGCGTACGCCGATGCGCCCGCCGCCGCCGTGAAACGCGTCAACCTGGTGCGGCAGACGCCGCCCCTCGACATCAAGCTTGTGCTCGACCGCTGAGCACGCGCCTGCGCCCGATCAAATTTCCTCAGCATGACCGATACGACCCGCTCGCTGCGCGACTGCCTCGCCCCGGCGAAACTGAACCTGTTCCTGCACATCACGGGCCGTCGTCCGGACGGCTATCACGAGCTGCAAAGCGTGTTCCAGCTGCTCGACTGGGGCGACCGGCTGCACTTCACGCTGCGCGACGACGGCAAGGTGTCGCGCAAGACCGACGTGCCGGGCGTACCCGAGGAAACCGACCTCATCGTGCGCGCGGCGTCGCTGCTGAAAGCGCACACGGGCACGGCGGCGGGCGTCGACATCGAGATCGACAAGCGACTGCCGATGGGCGCGGGCCTCGGCGGAGGCAGCTCGGATGCGGCGACGACGTTGCTCGCGCTCAACCGCCTCTGGAAGCTCGACTTGCCGCGCGCCACGCTGCAATCGCTCGCGGTGAAGCTCGGCGCCGACGTGCCGTTCTTCGTCTTCGGAAAAAATGCGTTCGCAGAGGGTATCGGAGAAGCGCTGCAAGCTGTAGAATTGCCGACTCGCTGGTTTCTGGTTGTGACACCGCGGGTTCACGTTCCGACCGCAGCGATTTTTTCCGAAAAATCGTTGACAAGAGATTCGAAACCCATCACAATTACGGACTTTCTTGCACAGCAAGACTGCAACACGGGATGGCCTGACAGTTTCGGTCGGAATGACATGCAGCCGGTTGTGACAAGCAAGTACGCGGAAGTTGCAAAGGTGGTCGGATGGTTTTATAATCTGACCCCCGCGCGGATGACCGGCTCCGGAGCTAGCGTGTTTGCAGCGTTCAAGAGCAAGGCGGAGGCAGGAGCGGCGCAAGCCCAACTGCCGGCCGGCTGGGACAGCGCAGTTGCCGAGAGCTTGGGTGAGCATCCACTCTTCGCTTTCGCGTCATAAAGTTTTGCGCCATCGGATGGCCTACACTTCCGGTGGAGCTCAAAGTTAAGTGTAGGGGAGTCGCCAAGTTGGTCAAGGCACCGGATTTTGATTCCGGCATGCGAGGGTTCGAGTCCTTCCTCCCCTGCCAAAATTTCTTTCCCGCATTTCCCGCCTAAGCCCGAAGCAGGTGCACGATGAGCAGCCATGACGGCCTGATGGTTTTTACTGGCAACGCCAATCCCGCGCTTGCTCAGGAAGTCGTCAAAATTCTTGGTATTCCCCTCGGCAAAGCGATGGTCAGCCGTTTCTCCGACGGCGAAATCCAGGTCGAAATCCAGGAAAACGTGCGCGGCAAGGACGTCTTCGTCCTGCAATCGACGTGTGCGCCGACGAACGACAACCTGATGGAACTGATGATCATGGTCGATGCGCTCAAGCGCGCATCCGCAGGCCGGATCACCGCCGCCATCCCCTACTTCGGCTACGCGCGTCAGGATCGCCGTCCGCGTTCGGCACGCGTCGCGATCTCCGCGAAGGTCATCGCGAACATGCTGGAAATCGCCGGCGTCGAGCGGATCATCACGATGGATCTGCACGCCGACCAGATTCAAGGCTTCTTCGACATCCCCGTCGACAACATCTACGCGACGCCGATCCTGTTGGGCGACCTGCGCAAGCAGAGCTACCCGGATCTGCTCGTCGTGTCGCCGGACGTCGGCGGCGTCGTGCGCGCCCGCGCGCTCGCGAAGCAGCTCAATTGCGATCTCGCGATCATCGACAAGCGCCGCCCGAAGGCGAACGTCGCCGAAGTGATGAACATCATCGGTGAAGTCGAAGGCCGCACCTGCGTGATCATGGACGACATGGTCGATACGGCGGGCACGCTCTGCAAGGCCGCGCAAGTGCTGAAGGAGCGCGGCGCGAAGCAGGTGTTCGCATACGCGACGCACCCGGTTCTGTCGGGCGGCGCGGCCGACCGGATCGCCGCTTCGGCGCTCGACGAGCTCGTCGTCACCGACACGATCCCGCTGTCCGCCGAATCGCTCGCGTGCGCGAAGATCCGCGCGCTGTCGAGCGCGGGGCTCCTTGCCGAGACGTTCTCGCGCATCCGCCGCGGCGATTCGGTGATGTCGCTGTTCGCGGAATCGTAAAGCGATCCGCAGCCAAACGGTTTAGCGCAAAAAGCGAAGCGACGAGCTTCGCTTTTTGCACAATCGGCCGGGACCGACGAACCCCCGGCCATCGATCGGGGGCCTCATGCTGTCGCGGGGCCCCGTTTTACTGCCTGGTCGCGGGCAGCACATGGAGAATCACATGAAAGTCGTCGCTTTCGAGCGCCAACAGCAAGGTACGGGTGCGAGCCGCCGCCTGCGCAACGCCGGTAAGACCACGGGCATCGTGTACGGTGGTGAAGCCGCCCCGCAAATGATCGAGCTCGATCACAACGCTCTGTGGCACGCGCTGAAGAAGGAAGCCTTCCACTCGTCGATCCTCGATCTCGAAGTGGCCGGCAAGTCGCAACGCGTCCTGCTGCGTGACGTGCAATACCACCCGTTCCGTCAACTCGTGCTGCACGTGGACTTCCAGCGCATCGATCCGAAGAAGAAGCTGCACACGAAGGTGCCGCTGCACTTCCTGAACGCGGAATCGAGCCCGGCCGTGAAGCTGTCGAGCGCGGTCGTGTCGCACGTCGTGACGGAAATCGAAGTCGAGTGCCTGCCGGCCGATCTGCCGGAATTCCTCGAAGTCGATCTGTCGAAGATCGAAGCGGGCCAGTCGCTGCACGCGAAGGACATCGTGCTGCCGAACGGCGTCGCGCTGACCCCGCACGTCGACGCGGAAAACCCGGTGGTCGCCTCGGCGACGATCCCGGCTGGCGCCGTGTCGGAAGAAGCGGCCGCGGGCGAAGGCGAAACGCCGGCTGCCTAAGCGCCCTTCGAACCGTTTCGCACGACGGTCGACGAGACCCGCCGCGGCTTGCCCGGCGGGTTTTTTCATTCTTGCCGCCCGCGAGGGCGAATCCTGACGGGCAAGCGTTCATCATGATCAAACTGATCGTCGGCCTCGGCAATCCCGGGGCGGAATACACGGCGACGCGCCACAACGCAGGCTTCTGGCTCGTCGACCAGCTCGCGCGCGAAGCCGGCGCGACGCTGCGCGACGAGCGGCGCTTCCACGGCTTCTATGCGAAAGCGCGCCTCTACGGCGAGGAAGTGCATCTGCTCGAGCCGCAGACGTACATGAACCGCTCCGGCCAATCGGTCGTCGCGCTCGCGCATTTCTTCAAGATCCTGCCGAACGAAATCCTCGTCGCGCACGACGAGCTCGACCTGCCGCCCGGCGCGGTCAAGCTGAAGCTCGGCGGCGGCAGCGGCGGCCACAACGGCCTGAAGGACATCTCCGCGCATCTGTCTTCGCAGCAGTACTGGCGGCTGCGGATCGGCATCGGCCATCCGCGCGACATGATTCCGGAAAGCGCGCGCGCGGGCGCGAAGCCCGACGTCGCGAACTTCGTGCTGAAGCCGCCGCGCAAGGAAGAGCAGGACGTGATCGACGCCGCGATCGAGCGCGCGCTCGCCGTGATGCCCGCCGTCGTCAAGGGCGAGACCGAGCGCGCGATGATGCAGCTGCATCGCAACGGCGCGTAAGCGCGCGCCTTCCCGCCCTCGCCGCCGCGCGCATCGGTTAAGCTCATCGTTTTACCGCATCGGGAGCCACGTGGTGAGCCGTTACTGGAGCGACATCGTCCATCAACTCGAGCCGTACGTGCCGGGCGAGCAGCCGGCGCTCGCGCATCCCGTCAAGCTGAACACGAACGAGAACCCGTATCCGCCGTCGCCGCGCGCGCTCGACGCGATTCGGCATGAGCTCGGCGCCACGGGCGAGGCGCTGCGCCGCTATCCCGACCCCGTCGCGCGCAAGCTGCGCGAGACGGTCGCCGCCCATCACGGAATCGCGCCCGAGCAGGTGTTCGCCGGCAACGGCTCCGACGAAGTGCTCGCGCATGCGTTCCAGGCGCTCCTGCAGCACGACAGGCCGCTGCGCTTCCCGGACATCACGTACAGCTTCTACCCGACCTACGCACGGCTCTATCGCGTCGCATACGAGACGGTGCCGCTCGCCGACGATTTCTCGATCGTCGTCGACGACTATCTCGACGACGCCGGCTGCGTGCTGTTCCCGAATCCGAACGCGCCGACGGGCCGTGCGCTGCCGCTTGCCGACATCGAGCGGATCGTCGCCGCGAATCCGAGCTCGGTCGTCGTGATCGACGAGGCGTATGTCGACTTCGGCGCGGAGTCGGCCGTGTCGCTGATCTCGCGCTACCCGAACCTGCTCGTCGTGCATACCGCGTCGAAGGCGCGCTCGCTCGCGGGCATGCGCGTCGGCTTCGCGTTCGGCGACGCCGCGCTGATCGATGCGCTCACACGCGTGAAGGACAGCTTCAACTCGTACCCGCTCGACCGTCTCGCGCAGGTGGCGACGCAGGCGTCGTACGAGGACGACGCGTGGTTCGAAGCGACACGCAAGCAGGTGATCGCGAGCCGCGAGCGGCTTGTCGCCGCGCTCGCCGCGCTCGGCTTCGACGTCGTGCCGTCGGCCGCGAATTTCGTGTTCGCGCGCCATCCTCGCCACGATGCGGCGACGCTTGCCGCACGACTGAAGCTACGGGAAATTTTCGTGCGGCACTTCAAGCTGCCGCGAATCGACCAGCATTTGCGCATCACGGTCGGCACCGACGCAGAATGCGACGCGCTCGTCGCCGCGCTGCGCGAATTGCTCGCGTAACGGGCAGCTCGCGCGGTCGACGCGCGAGCCAAAGCGATGTGAGGAAAATACGGCGGGCGGCGAATCGGGCGGCGAATCGGCCGCCGTCACCGCGCGCGGGCGGAGGGCGACGACGGAGCCGCCGCGCGGCGCGTCACGCGCCGTCCTTCTCCGCCGCGATCAGCGCGCGATACTTCGCCATCAACTGATCCTTCGTCTCGGGACGGCCCGGATCCTGCGGGATGCACTCGACCGGACACACCTGCTGGCACTGCGGCTCGTCGAAATGGCCGACGCACTCGGTGCACTTGTTCGGATCGATCACGTAGATTTCCGGGCCCATCGAAATCGCGCCGTTCGGGCACTCGGGCTCGCACACGTCGCAATTGATGCACTCGTCGGTAATCATCAAAGCCATACTGGTCTCACTTCCGCCGGCGCGCGGCCGGCCGCTTCGGGCCGCCTGCCGCGCGCTCGAGCGCTCACGCGGACGGCCCCTGGGCCATCGCGGCCACCTTCTCCGTCAGCCATTTCTCGACCGACGGGAACACGAACTTGCTGACGTCGCCGCCCAGCTGCGCGATCTCGCGCACGATCGTGCCCGAGATGAACTGGTACTGGTCCGACGGCGTCATGAACATCGTCTCGACGTCGGGCAGCAGGTAGCGGTTCATCCCCGCCATCTGGAACTCGTACTCGAAATCCGACACCGCGCGCAGGCCGCGCACGATCACGCGCGCGTCGTTCGCACGCACGAAATCCTTCAAGAGGCCGGTAAAGCCCATCACCTTCACGTTCGGGTAATGGCCCAGCACCTCGTTCGCAATCTTCAGACGTTCCTCGAGCGAGAAAAACGGCTTCTTCGCACGGCTGTCTGCAACGCCGACGACCAGCGTATCAAAAATGCTCGACGCTCGCCGCACGAGATCCTCGTGGCCTCGCGTCAGCGGATCGAACGTACCCGGGTACACGGCGACTACCATGTCGCTCCTCCTGTCATCGAGCAATTGGGGTCACGGCCATGCGCATCGCGCGCGGCCGCCGACATGGACGCACGTCGCGACTGCGCGGCGCCTCGTTTGGAACGCGCATTATTCATCATTTTCGCGTTGCAGCAAATGATAGTGGACGGCGCCCGCCTTGCCGTGTCGCACAACCCGCCAGCCGGCAAGCGACGCGTGCCCGCACGGATCGAGCGGCGCGCCCGCCTCGACGTACAGATGGCCGCCCGGCGCGACGAGATTCGGCGCGAGCTCCAGCGCGCGCGCGAACGCGGCCGCGTCGCCGAACGGCGGATCGACGAACACGACGTCGAACGAGCGCGGCGCGAGGCCCGCCGCGATGCGCAGCGCATCGGCCTCCGCGATCTCGATCGCGCGCGCGGCGAGCTTGTCCTTCAGCGCGCGCAACTGCTGGGCGGCGCGCGGATGGCGCTCGACCATCACGACGCTCGCCGCGCCGCGCGACGCCGCCTCGAAGCCGAGCGCGCCGCTGCCGGCGAACAGATCGAGGCAGCGCCGCCCTTCGAGATCCTGGCCAAGCCAGTTGAAGAGCGTCTCGCGCACGCGGTCGGGCGTCGGGCGCAGGCCGTCCAGGTCGAGCACCGGAAGCGGCGTGCGCTTCCAGTCGCCGCCGATGATGCGGATCGTGTGCGGCTTGCCGCGGCCGGCCACTGGGGCTCGCTGCGCCTGCGGCCGCGCCGGAGAGGAACGGGACATACGAGAGAATTCGATTCGGAAGCGTTGGTAACGGAATGAACCGGCTGAAACGGCGCGACGCACCGCGATGACGCGCACGTTACCACAAGCGAAGCGCCCGCCATGCCGCCGCCGCACGGCGAAGCGCGAGCGCCTGATAAAATGCCGGGTTTGCAGCGCGCGAGCCCGCCGCACGCACGCCGCCGGGCTCCGGCACCGAGCGCGGCCGGTGCATCCGGCGCCGCGCGCCGTCTCCCGCCTCTTCCGCAAGCGAAACCATGTTCAGCTTCTTCAAACGATTCAAGAAAGCGCCCGACGCCGCACCGGCCGAGCCGCAGCAAGCGCCCGACGCGCCGCAGGACGCGGCCGGCGAGTCGGCCGCGCCCGAGGCCGCGTCCAAGGCCGCGCGAGTCGACGCGCCCGCTGCGCCGGTCTCGCGCGGCGAGTACAGCGAAGCGCCGGCTACCGAACGGCCCCGTTCCGACGCGCCGGCCCCCGTTCGCGCGACACCGCCCGTCTCCCCCGCAGCAGCGACGCCGGAATCGCCGGCCGGGCAGCCGTCCGCCGCCGAAGCGGCGCGCGCGCCGTCCGTCGTGATGACGGTGACGCCGGCCGCCAACGGCCGCAACGGCGTCGTCGAGACGGTCGAGATCGTGCCGCCGCCCGCGCCCGAGCCGGCCGCGAAGAAATCGTGGATCGCGCGGCTGAAGTCCGGCCTCGCGAAGACGAGCTCGAGCATCACGAACGTGTTCGTGAACACGAAGATCGACGACGCGCTCTACGAGGAGCTCGAGACGGCGCTGCTGATGTCCGACGCCGGCGTCGACGCGACCGAGCATCTGCTCGGCGCGCTGCGCGAGAAGGTGCGCACGGGCCGCCTCACCGATCCGCAACAGGTGAAGGACGCGCTGCGCGGCCTGCTCGTCGAGTTGCTGACGCCGCTCGAGCAGTCGCTCGTGCTCGGCCGCGCGCAGCCGCTCGTGATGATGATCGCGGGCGTGAACGGCGCGGGCAAGACGACGAGCATCGGCAAGCTCGCGAAGCATCTGCAGAGCTTCGATCAATCGGTGCTGCTCGCCGCCGGCGACACGTTCCGCGCGGCCGCGCGCGAGCAGCTCGCGATCTGGGGCGAGCGCAACAACGTGACCGTCGTCCAGCAGGAAAGCGGCGATCCGGCCGCGGTGATTTTCGATGCGGTCAGCGCCGCGCGCGCGCGCAACATCGACGTGATGATGGCCGACACCGCGGGCCGCCTGCCGACGCAGCTGCATCTGATGGAAGAGCTCCGGAAGGTGAAGCGCGTGATCGGCAAGGCGCACGACGGCGCGCCGCACGAAGTGCTGCTCGTGATCGACGCGAACACCGGCCAGAACGCGCTCGCGCAGGTGAAGGCCTTCGACGACGCGCTCGGCCTCACGGGCCTCATCGTCACGAAGCTCGACGGCACCGCGAAGGGCGGCATCCTCGCCGCGATCGCGCGCCAGCGGCCGATTCCGGTGTACTTCATCGGCGTCGGCGAGAAGGTCGAGGATCTGCAGCCGTTCAGCGCGGAGGAATTCGCGGACGCGCTGCTCGGATAAGCCGAGCGGCCGATTCTCCCGGCGGGGCGCTACCGTCCCGCAACGAAACGGGCGCCTTGCGCGAACCGCGCGTCAAACGCCGGACTCGATGTCCGGCCGTCGACGGCGCGGCTCGGCAAGGCGCCCGTTCTTCATCCGCGCGCGGCCGACGCAGCGCTCACTCGGCGTCCGGCTGCGCGGCGGGCGCGGCCGCCTTGAACGCGTCGATCGTCATCGCATGATCGTGGATGCGCTGAATCGTCGGAAACCGCTCGAGGCCGATCGAGAAGCGCTTCGCGTTGAACACCTGCGGCACGATGCACAGATCGGCGAGCGTCGGCGTATCGCCGAAGCACAGCTTGCCCGTGCGCGGATCGCTCGACAGACGCGCCTCGAGCGACTTGAAGCCGTCCTCGATCCAGTGGCGGTACCACGCGTCCTTCGCGTCGTCGTCGACCTGCAGCGTGTGCTTCAGGTACTTCAGCACGCGCAGGTTGTTGAGCGGATGGATCTCGCAGGCAATCTGCAGCGCGATCGCGCGCACGTACGCGCGATCGACGGGCGCCTTCGGCAACAACGGCACGGCCGGATACGCTTCATCGAGGTATTCGACGATCGCGAGCGACTGCTGCAACGGCGAATCGCCGTCGATGAGCGTCGGCACGAGCGCATCGGGGTTGAGCGCGCGGTAGTCGTCCGTCAACTGCTGGCCGCCGTCGCGCAGCAGATGCACGGGCACGTAGTCGAACGGCAGCTTCTTCAGATGCAGCGCGATGCGCACGCGAAATGCCGCCGAACTGCGGAAATAGCTATATAGCTTCATCGGTGTCCCTCATTGTCTCGATCGTCGATCTTCTCGCCGGCGTTCGGGCGCGACGGCAGACGCGCGCCCCGAAGCCGGCAGGCGGGCGTCCGAGCGCTTCGTCGCGCCGAACGCCGCGGCAACGGCCGAAAGTGTAACGCGGCGCGCGCGCCGCCGGTTCGCCCGGCCGATCCGGCGGCACTTTGCTGGTGCGCGATTGCTGCAATGCACGCTTCGCGTGCGAAACGGCGCGCCTGCCGTGCGCACACGCACCACGCGCACGCGCGCGATTCTCGCCCGCCCCCCGCCGGCCTTTTAAACAGCGGCCAAATAAAAAGTGGCATGGCAATTGCTGTTTTCCGCCCATCGAACACGGGCCCCACACGACAAGCGGCCCAGTCAGGAGATCCCCGATGCGGAAGATGAAGCTGGTGATGGTCGGCAACGGCATGGCCGGAGTGCGCACGCTCGAAGAATTGCTCAAGCTCGCGCCGGATCTGTACGACGTGACGGTGTTCGGCGCCGAACCGCATCCGAACTACAACCGGATCCTGCTATCCCCCGTGCTCGCGGGCGAGCAGACGCTCGAGCAGATCGTGCTCAACGATTATGCGTGGTACGAATCGCACGGCATCACGCTCCACGTCGGCAAGAAGATCGTGAAGATCGATCGCGTGAAGCGCGTCGTGATCGCCGACGACGGCACCGAGGCCGCGTACGACCGGCTGCTGCTCGCAACCGGCTCGAATCCGTTCATGCTGCCGATTCCGGGCGCGGATCTCGACGGCGTGCTCGGCTATCGCGACATCGCGGACACGCAGGCGATGATCGACGCCGCCGCGCGGCACACGCACGCGGTCGTGATCGGCGGCGGCCTGCTCGGCCTCGAGGCGGCGAACGGCCTGAAGCTGCGCGGGATGGACGTGACCGTCGCGCACCTCGCGCCGACGCTGCTCGAGCGCCAGCTCGACGCGAAGGCGGGCGGCCTGTTGCGCGCGTCGCTCGAGGCGCGCGGGCTGACCTTTCTGATGCCGAAGGAAACGCAGGCGCTCGTCGGCGACGAGAACGGCCGCGTGCGCGCGGTGCGCTTCAAGGACGGCGACACATGCAAGGCCGACCTCGTCGTGATGGCGGTCGGCATCCGCCCGAACACCGCGCTCGCCGAAAGCGCGGGCCTCTATTGCAACCGCGGGATCGTCGTCAACGACACGATGCAAACCTACGATCCGCGCATCTACGCGGTCGGCGAATGCGTGAGCCATCGCGGCATCGCGTACGGCCTCGTCGCGCCCCTCTTCGAGCAGGCGAAGGTCGCGGCGAACCATCTCGCGCAATTCGGCATCGGCCGCTACGCGGGCTCGGTGACGTCGACGAAGCTCAAGGTCACGGGCATCGACCTGTTCTCCGCGGGCGACTTCCTCGGCGGCGGCGACACCGAGGACATCACGCTGTCCGATCCGATCGCGGGCGTCTACAAGAAGCTCGTGATCAAGGACGACAAGATCGTCGGCGCGTGCCTGTACGGCGATACGGCAGACGGCGCGTGGTACTTCAAGCTGCTGCGCGAGGGCCGCAACATCGCCGACATCCGCGAGACGCTGATGTTCGGCGAGACGAGCCTGGGCGACACTGGCCACAGCGGCGCGACGCGCGCGACGGCGATGGCCGACGACGCCGAGGTGTGCGGCTGCAACGGCGTGTGCAAGGGCACGATCGTCGCGGCGATCAAGGAGAAAGGCCTCTTCACGCTCGACGACGTGCGCAAGCACACGAAGGCGTCCGCATCGTGCGGCTCGTGCACGGGCCTCGTCGAGCAGATCCTGATGTCGACGGTGGGCGGCGACTACTCGGCGTCGCCGAAGGCGAAGCCCATATGCGGCTGCACCGATCATACGCATGCCGAGGTGCGCATGGCGATTCGCGAGCACAAGCTGCTGTCGGTGCCGGACGCGATGCGCTTTCTCGAATGGCGCACGCCGAACGGCTGCGCGAGCTGCCGCCCGGCGCTCAACTACTACTGCATCAGCACGTGGCCGCACGACGCGAAGGACGATCCGCAGTCGCGCTTCATCAACGAGCGCGCGCACGCGAACATCCAGAAGGACGGCACGTATTCGGTCGTGCCGCGGATGTGGGGCGGCGTGACGAGCGCCGACGAACTGCGCCGCATCGCCGACGTCGTCGACAAATACGCGATCCCCACCGTCAAGGTGACGGGCGGCCAGCGCATCGACCTGCTCGGCGTGAAGAAAGAGGACCTGCCCGGCGTGTGGCGCGATCTCGGCATGCCGAGCGGCCATGCGTACGCGAAAGCGCTGCGCACGGTGAAGACCTGCGTCGGCTCCGAATGGTGCCGCTTCGGCACGCAGGATTCGACGCTGATGGGCCAGCAGCTCGAGCGCGCGCTGTGGCGGATGTACGCGCCGCACAAGGTGAAGCTCGCTGTGTCCGGCTGCCCGCGCAACTGCGCGGAATCGGGGATCAAGGATGTCGGCGTGATCGGCGTGGATTCGGGCTGGGAGCTTTACGTCGGCGGCAACGGCGGCATCAAGACCGAGGTCGCGCAGTTCTTCTGCAAGGTGAAGACGCACGAGGAAGTGCTCGAATATGCAGGCGCGTTCCTGCAGCTGTATCGCGAGGAAGGCTGGTATCTCGAGCGCACCGTGCACTACCTCGAGCGCGTCGGCCTCGACCACGTGAAGGCGCGCGTGCTCGACGACGCCGAGAACCGCCGCGCGCTGTGGGAACGGCTGCAGTTCGCGCTGAAGGACGAGCCGGACCCGTGGCGCGACACGCAGGACGCGAAGGTCGACCTGCGCCAGTTCATCCCGATCGCCGTCGCGCCCGCCGATGCGTGATGCCGATGCGCGATGCGTGACGCGTCGCGCATCGCGCCGCCCGCGCGCCCCGTCAATCACCCAGGAATCCGAATCATGTCCGCCACGCAACCCGAATGGATCGCCGTCTGCCGACTGGACGACATCCCGCCGCTCGGCGCGCGCGTTCTCACGCGCGCGGCCGGCACGCCGATCGCCCTCTTTCGCACCGCGAGCGACGCGGTGTTCGCGCTCCTCGATCGCTGCCCGCACAAGGGCGGCCCGCTGTCGCAGGGCATCGTTCACGGCGAGCAGGTCACGTGTCCGCTGCACGGCTTGAATGTCGCGTTCTCGAGCGGCTGCGCGCTGCCGCCCGACGAAGGCTGCACGAGCGTCTTCAGCGTGAGGCGCGAAGGCGACACGGTGCTGCTCGAGCGCACCGAGCTCGCGACGCTCGGCGTCGACGACGCGCCGCAGCCGGCCCCGCTCGCATCGCCGGGCGCCGCCGCATGACGCTCGACACGCTCGCGCAGCCCATCGCGCAACCCACGCCCGGCGCCGTGCGCGAAACGCGCTCGACGTGCTGCTATTGCGGCGTCGGCTGCGGCGTCGTGATCGAAACCCGGCGCGACGCGAACGGCCGCGACGCGATCGTCGGCGTGCGCGGCGATTCCGATCATCCGGCGAACTTCGGACGCCTGTGCTCGAAAGGCGGCACGCTGCATCTGACGGCCACGCCCGAGCGCTACGCGCAGACGCGCGCGACGCATCCGGAGCTGCGCGCCTCGCGCGACGCGGCGCGCACGCGCGTGTCGTGGGACGACGCGCTCGACCACGTCGCGCAGCGCCTCGCGCGCATCGTCGAGCGGCACGGGCCCGACGCGGTCGGCTTCTACATCTCCGGCCAGTTGCTGACCGAGGACTACTACGTGTTCAACAAGCTCGCGAAGGGGCTCGTCGGCACGAACAACATCGATTCGAACTCGCGGCTCTGCATGAGCTCGGCCGTCGTCGGCTACAAGAAGACGCTCGGCGCCGACGCGCCGCCGTGCAGCTACGAGGATCTCGATCACGCGGGCACCGTGCTGATCGCGGGCGCGAATCCCGCGTACGCGCATCCGATCCTGTACCGGCGGCTGGAGGCGGCGCGCGCGCGCAATCCGCGGATGAAGGTGATCGTCGCCGATCCGCGCCGCACCGATTCGGCGAGCGACGCGACGCTGCATCTCGCGCTGCAGCCCGGCACCGACACGATGCTGTTCAACGCGATGCTGCACGTGCTGATCTGGGACGGCGCGCTCGATTCCGCGTTCATCGACGCGCACACGCAAGGCTTCGACGCGCTGCGCGACGCGGTGCGTGACGCGACGCCCGCCGCGGCCGCGCAGGTGTGCGGGCTGCGCGCGGACGACATCGTGCAGGCCGCGCGCTGGTTCGGCGCGGGGCCGTCGCTGTCGCTGTACTGCCAGGGACTCAATCAATCGGCGAGCGGCACGGCGAAGAACGTCGCGCTGATCAACCTGCATCTCGCGACGGGCCAGATCGGCAAGCCCGGCGCGGGGCCGTTCTCGCTGACGGGCCAACCGAACGCGATGGGCGGCCGCGAGGTGGGCGGCATGGCCACGCTCGCATCCGCGCACCGCGATCTTGCGAACCCGGCCGAGCGCGCGGAGATCGCGCGCCTCTGGGGCGTGCCGGGCCTGCCGGCGCAGCCGGGCTTGACCGCTGTCGAGATGTTCGAGCAGCTCGCCGCGGGCGCGCTGAAGGCGATCTGGATCGTCTGCACGAACCCCGCGCATTCGATTCCGAACCAGGCGCTCGCGCGCGCGGGGCTCGAGCGCGCCGAATTCGTCGTATTGCAGGACGCGTACGCGCACACGGGCACCGCGCCGTACGCGGACGTGCTGCTGCCCGCGGCGACGTGGGGCGAGAAGGACGGCACGGTGACGAACTCCGAGCGGCGGATCTCGCGCGTGCGCGCGGCGACGCAGCCGTACGGCGACGCGCGCGCCGACTGGCGGATCGCGGCGGACGTCGGCCGCCGGCTCGAAGCGCGGCTCGCGCCCGGCCGCCCGACGCTCTTTCCGTACGAGGACGCCGAAGCGATATGGAAGGAGCACCGCGCGACGACGGTCGGCCGCGATTGCGACATCGGCGGGCTGTCGTGGCCGCTCCTCGCGCGCGACGGCCCGCAGCAATGGCCGTTTCCGGCCGGCGCGGCGCAGGGCTTCGCGCGCCTGTACGCCGACGGGCGCTTTCCGACCGCCGACGGCCGCGCGCGCTTCGTGCCGACGCCGTATCAGCCGGTCGCCGAGGCCGTCGACGCGCGCTACCGCTTCGCGCTGACGACGGGCCGCCTGCGCGATCAATGGCACGGCGGCAGCCGCACGGGCACGGTCGCGAAACTGTTCGCTCACGCGCCGCAGCCGTGCGTCGAGCTCGATCCCGGCGATTGCGCGCGGCTCGAGCTCGGCGCGCACGATTTCGTCCATCTGACGTCGCGGCGCGGCAGCGCGCTGCTGCCCGCGCGCGCCGACGACGCGGTCGCGCCCGGCCAGGCGTTCGCGCCGATGCACTGGGGCGACGAATACGTATCGGGCGTCGCGGGCAACCGCGCGGCGATGGGCATCAACGCGCTGACGACGCCGGCGCGCGATCCGTACTCGCAGCAGCCGGAGCTCAAGCATGCGGCGATCAAGCTGCTGAAGGCCGATCTGCCGTGGCGCTGGCTGATCGCCGCGCGCGTGCCGGCCGGCGACGTGCTCGCGCGCCAGCGCGCCGCGCGCGCGTTCTTCGCACGCTTTCCGTATGCGAGCTGCGTGCCGTTCGGCACCGACGCGTACGCGGGGCTCGCATGGCGCGTCGCCGCGTACGAGCCCGCGCCCGCCGAGCTGCAGCGCGAGATCGAGGCGCTCTTCGAGCTGCCCGCGCAGGCGGCCGACGTGATGAGCTACGGCGACGCGCGGCGCGGCACCGGCCGGCGCGTGCGGATCGTCGACGGCGCGCTCGTCGCGTTCTCCGTCGCCGGCGCGGCCGGCGCGACCGAGGACAGCGCGGCCGTGCTGCGCGAGTACGTCGACAGCGGCGCGAGCGTCGGCGCACTCGGCCGCCTGCTGCTGTTCGCCGGCCGCGTGCCGCTGCAGACGGCGCCCGCGCGCGGCCGCACGATCTGCAACTGCGTCGGCGTGAGCGAGCGGGAGATCGGCGCGGTGCTGGCGGCCGACGCACCGTCGGCGGCGCCCGGCGAGCGGCTCGCGAACTTGCAAGAACGGCTCAAATGCGGTACTCAGTGTGGTTCCTGCATACCCGAGCTGCGCCGCCTGATCGCCGAAACCGCGACGGCCGCGGCCCCTTCCCCTCGATGACCGAATCCGACGCCAACGCCGCCCAGCAGCCCGACCGCTTTTCATGCGCCCGCTTGATCAAGGAAATCGGGCGCGGACCCAACGGCGCGCGCGCGCTGCCGTACGACGACGCGTTCGCGCTCTTCCGCGCGATGCTCGACGCTCGCGTGTCCGACGTCGAGCTGGGCGCGGTGCTGATCGCATACCGGCTCAAGGGCGAGACGGCCGCCGAACTCGCGGCGATGCTCGCCGCCGCGAACGCGTCGTTCGAGCCGCTGCACGTGCAGGACTCGATGTTCCGCACCGTGTCGATCCCGAGCTACAACGGCGCGCGCAAGCAGCCGAACCTCGTGCCGCTCCTCGCGCTGCTGCTCGCGCGCGAAGGCGTGCCGGTGCTCGTGCACGGCGTGGCGGAAGATCCGGGCCGCGTGACGAGCGCGGAGATTTTCACCGAGCTCGCGCTTGCGCCCGGCGAAACGCACGACGAGATCGAGGACACGCTCGCCGAGCGCCGCGTCGCGTTCGCGCCGATCGACGTGCTCGCGCCAAAGCTCGCGCGGCTGATCGCGCTGCGGCGCGTGCTCGGCGTACGCAATTCGACGCACACGATCGTCAAGCTGCTGCAGCCGTTCGAGCCCGCCGGGCTGCGGCTCGTCAACTACACGCATCCGCCGTACCGCGACAGCCTCGTCGAGCTGTTTCGCGACCATCCGGCGGCGGCGGCGGGCGGCGCGCTGCTCGCGCGCGGCACCGAAGGCGAGGCCGTCGCCGACACGCGCCGCCAGGTTCAGGTCGATTGGCTGCACGACGGGCGCTGCGAGACGGTCGTCGAACCAGTGCGCTCGTCGCCGGACGCGCCGCCCGTCGAGCTGCCCGCGTCGCGCGACGCCGCGACGACGGCCGCATGGACCGATGCCGTGATGCGCGGCGAGATTCCGATTCCGGACGCGATCGCGATGCAGGTCGACACGATCGTGCGGCTCGCGCGGATCGTGTAACCGCTTGGCCGCGTGACCGCGATGCGTCGCTGAGGCGCGCTGCGGCGCGGGCGAGGTCATCGCTCGGATCGTCGTTCATGCGCGGGCGCCGAATGCCGGCGAACGCACTGGCGAGCGCCCGCATCGCTCGCCCGGCACGCGCCGCGGCATGCGCGGCCGCGACGCAGGGCGACGGAATCGGTCTCCCGATCCGCCGATTCACCATCGGCCGATCAGCCGATCCGGCGCGCCATCCGCACGCCCCCGCGCCCGCGCGGCGCGCCTGCCCGGCCGATGCGCCGCGGCGTCAGCCGCGCGCGGCCTCCCGATTGCGCTCGCCGCCCGACGCCCGTAAACGCCGACGCTCGCGCAATGCGCGTATACTTTTTCGCTGTCGGCCGACCTCGTCGGCCGACGCATCCGCGGCGAACGAACCCGGCGCACACCGCGCACGGCACGCGAAGACGACGCTCGCCGCCGGCCGCCGAGCGGGCTATCCGAGAGCCGCCCGCTCGCCGGCTGCCTCGACATCCTTCTGCTTCGAACCCAGATCCCATGATTCCAAACCAACCGAGAGAATCGATGCAGCAGATCGCCGTCCTGCTGGACGGCATGATCAAGAAGAACGCGTACCTGCCCCGCCGGATCGGCGGGACGATGCGCGTGGACGAACAACCGGGCTATGCGATCGTCGACAGCGGCCTGCCGACCGACACGTTCAACCTCGTGATCGGCACGTCGGGCGGCGCGCCGGACGCGGCGTCGATCGCGCGCATCGCGGCCCGCTTCAACGACGCCGGACTGCCGGCCGCCTGGTGGACGTGCAGCGAGCTCACCGACGCCGCATTCGCGCGCGCGCTCGGCGAATCCGGCTTCGTCGCGGACGAAACGAGCGTCGGCATGCTGGCCGAGCTGGACGCGCTGCCGCCCGTCGGCTATCCGCGCGGCTTCAGCGTGCGGCAGATCAATGCGCAGCATGACGTCGCGCGCTTCGGCGCGCTGATCGGCGCGCTGTTCGATCCGCCCGACGCGTTCGTCGACGCGTTCTACGCGCGCGTCGCCGCGCTCGATCTCGACGCCGCCGAGCCACTCAAGCTGTTCGTCGGCGAACTCGACGGCCACGCGGTGAGCACGACCGCGCTGTACGTCGACGCGGACACGGCGCACGTATTCGACGTCAGCACGTCGGCCGGGAAGCGCAAGCAGGGCCTCGCGTCGGCGATCATGCACTGCGCGCTCGCGCACGCGAAGGAGCGCCTCGGCGCGACGCGGGCGGCGCTGCAGGCGTCGCCGGACGGCCTGAACGTCTATCGGCGGCTCGGCTTTCGGGCGGTCTGCGAGTTCCAGGTGTATTCGAACCGCGCCGCGGTATCGCCGCGAAACGAGGACGGCCGCTAACACGCGCCGACGCCCGCCGGGCGGACGGCGGACCGCGGCCGGCGGACGCCGCGCCGCCGGTCGAATGCCCCGACGATTGACAGCCGCGGACGACTTCGCATAGAGTTGACGTCATGCGTTCCTTCCAGAACACCCTCCGAATTACCTCCGGCCGCCTAGCGCGGCCGCTATCGCTACGACTAGCGTAAAGCTGTCGTGGCGCCGCGCCGTCCCGGCGCGGTCCCTCCCCTAGCAGTTCCTCGCAGTTTCTTTCTCGCAGTTTTTTACAACCCGTAGTCGTCAGCTTTCGTTCGTCAATCCGACGGGCGAACCGCGAAGATTCCGCGCCGTCGTGCCATCGGGCATGCACGCGCGCAGGCAGCGCCCACCGGCGCGTCATGCCGTCCGTCTTCGCTCGCGACTTGACCGCCCGAGGCAAAGATGAAGCGCAACCCCGCCGAGAAATACCGACCGTTCGAACCCGTTCGCATCAACGGACGCCGATGGCCGAGCCGCACGATCGAGCGCGCGCCGATCTGGATGAGCACCGATCTGCGCGACGGCAACCAGTCGTTGATCGAGCCGATGACGATCGAGCAGAAGCTCGAATTCTTCGAGATGCTCGTCGCGATCGGCTTCAAGGAAATCGAA
Organism: Burkholderia thailandensis E264; assembly: GCF_000012365.1. Lineage (NCBI taxonomy): Bacteria > Pseudomonadati > Pseudomonadota > Betaproteobacteria > Burkholderiales > Burkholderiaceae > Burkholderia > Burkholderia thailandensis. The sequence goes on along the minus strand of NC_007651.1, from coordinate 511,538 downwards.
GTCGGTTTTCCGTCGGCGTCGCAAACCGACTTCGATTTCGTGCGCAAGCTGATCGTCGAGAAGCGCATCCCCGACGACGTGACGATCGAAGTGCTCGTGCAGTCGCGCGAAGACCTGATCGCGCACACGTTCGACGCGCTCGAAGGCGCGCCGCGCGCGATCGTCCATCTGTACAACGCGATCTGCCCGTCGTTCCGCCGGATCGTGTTCGGGATGTCGAAGGACGACGTGAAGGCGCTCGCCGTCGACGGCACGCGAATCATCAAGGAGCACGCGCAGGCGCGCCCCGGCACGCACTGGACGTTCCAGTACTCGCCCGAGACGTTCAGCATGACCGAGCTGCCGTTCGCGCGCGAAGTCTGCGACGCGGTCGCGCAGACGTGGCGGCCGACGCGCGATCACAAGATGATCGTGAACCTGCCCGCCACCGTCGAGGCCGCGACGCCGAACGTGTTCGCCGACCAGATCGAATGGATGGACCGCAACCTCGGCTACCGCGACAGCATCGTGCTGTCGGTGCACCCGCACAACGATCGCGGCACCGCGGTCGCGGCGGCCGAGCTGGCGCTGCTCGCGGGCGCGGACCGCATCGAAGGATGCCTGTTCGGCAACGGCGAGCGCACGGGCAACGTCGATCTCGTCACGCTCGCGCTGAACCTGTACACGCAAGGGATCGATCCGGGCCTCGATTTCTCCGACATCGACGCGGTGCGCCGCGTCGTCGAACGCTGCAACCGGATTCCCGTGCATCCGCGCCATCCGTACGCGGGCGATCTCGTGTTCACCGCGTTCTCCGGCTCGCATCAGGACGCGATCCGCAAGGGCCTCGCGCAGCAGCGGCCCGACGCGATCTGGGAGGTGCCGTACCTGCCGATCGACCCCGCCGACCTCGGCCGCAGCTACGACGCCGTGATCCGCGTGAACAGCCAGTCCGGCAAGGGCGGCGCGACGTACCTGCTCGAGCGCGGGATGGGCTTCTCGCCGCCGCGTCGCGTGCAGATCGAATTCAGCCACGCGGTGCAGGCGCTCGCCGACGCGTCCGGCGAGGAAGTGACGGCAGACGCCATTTGCGCGCTCTTCACGCGCGAATATCTGCAGACGATGGGCCCGGCCGCGCGCGCGGGCGCGTCGGCGAGCTGGCATGACCGCGAAGTCGCGCTCGCGCACGCCGAAGACGCGCCGAGCGCGGCGCGGCAGGCCGCGGCCGCATTCGCCGCGGCGGCGGGCGTCGCGATCGACGTCACGTCGTGCGAGGTCGAGCGCACCGCGAACGGCGACACCGTCGTGTTCGTCGGCGCGAAAGTCGGCGACGCCGCGCTGCGCCACGGCGCGGGCGTGCATCGCGATCCGGCCGCGGCCGCGACGGACGCGGTCGCGAGCGCGATCAACCGCTCGGCCTGGAGCCGCGACAAGCGGCGCGCCGCGGCCTGACGCGGCGAATTCGACGACAGACGCAAGACACACGCGCGGCGCACGCCGCCGCGCAACGGCCGGTGCGACGCGCGATCCGCGGCGCGCCGGCGAGAAACCGGGCGGCTCACGAAGCCGCGCGGCGGCAAAGGGCCCCGACGAGGGGCCGGCAAGACGGTCGGAAAAATGGCCGAAACGGCGGGCGGCGGCATACGGCCCCAGCGGGCGAAGGCGTGCTTCGTGCTGACGGTCCCGTTCGCGGCGGCGGCGGCCCTAACTTTCGGTCGCGCAGCGCGTCGCCTGCCATGCGAGGAGGCGCCAGCGGCCGCTCTCGTGCGTCTGAACCGCCGTGTACGCGATCTGGAACACGAGGCCGCCGTTGTTCGTCTCCATCTCGATCAGCGCGCGCCCCGCGACGACATAGGTGGCGTCCCCGACAGGCAGCACATCCTGCGACTGGATCTCGATCTGCCGGTAGCGGCGGCGTCCCGCGGCGATCGCATCGATGAACTGCTGCTTGGTCTCGCGCTTGCCGTTGGTGTGCACGTAGCAGACCTTGTCGGACAGCAACGCGTCGAGCGCCTCGCCGTCGCCGTCGACCATCGCCCGAAACCGGTCGCGCTCGAGCGCGCGAATCGCATCGATCCCCTTCGCCACCATTGCCATGCTCCTCGACTGCATGCGCGCGTCCGGCGCGCCGATCAGAAGTTGTATTGCACGTAGAGCTGGCTGAAATTTATACCAGGATTCGGGTCTTTGATACCCGCGTTCGATACATGCTGGAAACGCAAACCCGCTTGATACTGCTGACGATTGCCGAATTGCGCGCCGACGCCGACCATGTCGGCGAACTGGAACGACGTCGACATCGAGTAATTCTCCGATATCGTCGGATGCGACAGGAAGCGCACGCCGGCGCCCACCTCGATGAACGGCCGCACGTAGCCCGCGCTCTTGATGAACCGGATGATCGGCGTCGCGCCGACTTCCCAGATGCTGTCGTTGATCGCGCGGTCGCCCGTATAGCGCCAGTACGACAGGTGTCCTTCGGCGACGAACGCAAAATGCCAGCCGCCGATTTCCCACCAGGTCCAGCCCGGGTCCCAGGCAACGGCGATGTCGCCCTTCTTCATGTCGTGATCGGCCACGCCGCCGCCGAGCTGCAGGCCCCAACGATCCGCAAACGCACTGCCGGAAGCGCCGACTAGCGCCAGGGCCAGCGCGGTCTTCGCAATGGCCCGCCCCACCCGACCGCCGTTCTTATCGTTCATCTCGTACTCCAACTTCTCTGGTTGAATAGAGCCTCGGCGCAATCGACACGCCGAGCTCGAGCGAACAGCATCTTATGGTAAAGGACTTTTCCGATCGGCATCGTTCGACGAAATGGTTTTCTTCCGAATTGACAAGAATCAGTATCCTTTACCCGAAATGTCCGTAAAACAAGCACTTACGGAGCCGCAGCCGAAAATGGGGCGCACTGATGGCTATCGAATGCCAAAAATCGATAGCAAGATGGGAACTCCCGTGCCCCTGTTCCTTCTAAGGATTAGCACTCCAGTAGACGGAGTGCTAAGATTCATCGAGGAATCGCCCCGGCAAAGGGGCTCGTCCCTGGTTCCAAAGGAGTTTTCTACGTGAGCAACGCATTGACCCTTCCGAACACGCTGCGCCCGGCGTCCGCTAAGGCCGCATCGGCAGGCTCGCTGGCGCTCGCATCCCACTCGATGCTGCCGGGCCAGTTGGGCAACATCGACGCCTATATCCAGGCCGTCAACCGGATTCCGCTGCTGACGGCGGAGGAAGAGCGTCAATACGCGACCGAATACCGCGAGCAAAACAGTCTCGACGCCGCACGCCGGCTCGTGCTGTCGCACCTGCGGCTCGTGGTGTCGATCGCACGCAACTATCTCGGCTACGGCCTGCCGCACGGCGACCTGATCCAGGAAGGCAATATCGGCCTGATGAAGGCGGTCAAGCGTTTCGATCCCGCTCAGAACGTGCGCCTCGTGTCGTACGCGATCCACTGGATCAAGGCCGAGATTCACGAGTACATCCTGCGCAACTGGCGCATGGTCAAGGTGGCGACGACGAAGGCGCAGCGCAAGCTGTTCTTCAACCTGCGCAGCCACAAGAAGGGCACGCAGGCGTTCACGCCGGAGGAAATCGACGGCCTCGCGCAGGAACTGAACGTCAAGCGCGAGGAAGTGGCCGAGATGGAAACCCGTCTGTCGGGCGGCGACATCGCGCTCGAAGGCCAGATCGACGATGGCGAGGAGTCGTATGCGCCGATCGCGTATCTCGCCGATTCGCACAACGAGCCGACCGCGGTGCTCGCCGCGCGGCAGCGCGACATGTTGCAGACGGACGGCATCGCGCGCGCGCTCGACTCGCTCGACGCGCGCAGCCGCCGGATCATCGAAGCGCGCTGGCTGAACGTCGACGACGACGGCTCGGGCGGCTCGACGCTGCACGATCTCGCGGCCGAGTTCGGCGTGTCGGCGGAGCGCATCCGCCAAATCGAGGCAAGCGCGATGAAGAAGATGCGCACGGCGCTCGCCGCGTACGCATAACGCTCGAACGGACGGCCCGTCCGGGCCGCGCCGAGGCGAAACAGCCCGCTGTCGCAAGACAGCGGGCTTTTTTTCGCCCCGCACGGCCGCGCACACCGCTCGCATGCTTGATCAACGTTATGAAAAATTTCATCCGACGTATCGCGAATCACGCAGGTCTTGAGCAAACGCAAGGTTTCGCGATCGCTTCGCGACGGTGTGCCGCAGCGCAGCACTAAGGGTTTTTCCGGGAGGCCTCCTACAATTGGGAGGACCGGCCAGCACATGCCGCACGCATGCGAGCGAGCGACGAGGCCGGCGCCCAGTTTTGCGCCCATCGCGTTATCCCGGACATCATGGCTTTGACTTTCATCAACAAGAAGGCGTCGCCCGACGGCACGCCGCCCGCCCGTCCGGCGGGCTGGCGCGATCGGGTCGCCGCCTGGGCTCGCGGCCCCACTCTCGCGCGCGACATCTCGATCGTGCTGGCGTTCAAGCTCGTGCTGCTCGTCGCGCTCAAATACGCATTCTTCAACCATCCGCAGGCGGAGCACATGTCGTTGCCGCCTGCCGTCGTCGCCGCGCAGCTGCTGTCGACGACGCCATCCGCACCCACTCAGGGAGACCGCCATGATAAGTAGCGAAGTCGTCGATCTGTCGCGTCTGCAGTTCGGCATCACAGCGCTCTACCATTTCCTGTTTGTTCCGCTCACGCTCGGCATGTCCTGGCTGCTCGTCATCATGGAAGCCGTCTACGTGATGACGGGCAAGCAGGTCTACAAGGACATGACCCAGTTCTGGGGCAAGCTCTTCGGAATCAACTTCGCGATGGGCGTGACGACGGGCATCACGCTCGAATTCCAGTTCGGCACGAACTGGTCGTACTACTCGCACTACGTCGGCGACATCTTCGGCGTGCCGCTCGCCGTCGAGGGGCTGATGGCGTTCTTCCTGGAATCGACGTTCGTCGGCCTGTTCTTCTTCGGCTGGAACCGTCTGACGAAGGTGCAGCACTTGATCGTCACGTTCCTCGTCGCGCTCGGCTCGAACCTGTCCGCGCTGTGGATCCTCGTCGCGAACGGCTGGATGAACAATCCGGTCGGCGCCGAGTTCAACTACCAGACGATGCGCATGGAGCTCTCGAACCTGTTCGACGTGCTCTTCAACCCGGTCGCTCAGGTGAAGTTCGTGCACACGGTGTCGGCGGGCTACGTGACGGCGTCGATGTTCGTGCTCGGCGTGTCCGCATGGTACCTGCTGAAAAAGCGCGACACCGACTTCGCGCTGCGCTCGTTCGCGGTCGCCGCGGGCTTCGGCCTCGCGTCGACGCTCTGCGTGATCGTGCTCGGCGACGAATCGGGCTACACGACGGGCGAGGTGCAGAAGATGAAGCTCGCCGCGATCGAATCCGAATGGGAAACGCAGCCCGCGCCCGCGTCGTTCACGCTGATCGGCCTGCCGAACCAGGCCGAGGAACGCACCGATTACGCGATCAAGATCCCGTACGCGCTCGGCCTCATCGCGACGCGCTCGATCAGCGAGCCGGTGATCGGCCTGCGTGAGCTCGCGAAGCGCAGCGAAGCGCACATCCAGAGCGGGATGATCGCGTACGGCGCGCTGCAGAAGCTGAAGGCGGGCGACACGAGCGCCGAGACGAAGGCAACGTTCGATCAGCACAAGCAGTATCTCGGCTACGGCCTGATGCTCAAGCAGTTCACGCAGAACGTGACCGACGCGACGCCGGATCAGATCAAGGCCGCGGCGAAGCAGACGATCCCGCCTGTCGCGCCCGTGTTCTTCTCGTTCCGGATCATGGTGTTCCTCGGCTTCCTGTTCCTCGCGACCTTCATCGCCGCGTTCTGGTTGTGCGCGCGCCGTCAGTTGCTGCAGGACAACCGCCGCTGGTTCCTGCGCTACGCGGTGTGGGCGATTCCGCTGCCGTGGCTCGCCGCCGAGTTCGGCTGGGTCGTCGCCGAAGTGGGCCGCCAGCCGTGGACGATCGCGGGCATCCTGCCGACGCACCTGTCCGCGTCGAGCCTCACGGCGACCGATCTGTACCTGAGCCTCGCGGGCTTCATCGTGTTCTACACGGCGCTGTTCATCATCGAGATCACGCTGATGTTCAAGTACGCGCGGCTCGGCCCGTCGTCGCTGCACACCGGCCGCTATCACCACGAACAGGCGGGGAGGCCGCTCGAGAAGACCGTCGCCGGCACCGTCGCGTGACGCCCCCGGCACCCTCGAATTCGCACAAGGAATCGCCATGGACTATGCAACTCTGAAAGTGATCTGGTGGCTGCTCGTCGGGATACTGCTCATCGGCTTCGCGCTGACGGACGGCTTCGACATGGGCGCGGCCGCGCTCCTGCCGTTCCTCGGCAAGACCGACGACGAGCGCCGCATCATCGTCAACACGGTCGGCGCGACCTGGGAGGGCAACCAGGTCTGGCTCATCACCGCGGGCGGCGCGATGTTCGCCGCGTGGCCGCTCGTTTATGCGGCGTCGTTTTCGGGCTTCTACTTCGCGATGCTGCTCGTGCTGTTCGCGCTGTTCTTCCGGCCCGTCGGCTTCGACTACCGCAGCAAGCGCGACGATCCGCGCTGGCGCACGAGCTGGGACTGGGCGCTCTTCGTCGGCGGCTTCGTGCCCGCGCTCGTGTTCGGCGTCGCATTCGGCAACCTGCTGCAGGGCGTGCCGTTCGCGTTCGACACCGACCTGCGCGTCACCTATCACGGCAGCTTCTGGGCGCTGCTCAATCCGTTCGCGCTGCTCTGCGGGCTCGTGAGCCTCACGATGCTCGTCGCGCACGGCGCCGCATTCGTCAAGATGAAGACCGACGGTGCGATCGCGAAGCGCGCGTCGATCGCGCTGCGCGTGTCGTCGCTCGTCGCCGTTGTGCTGTTCGTGCTCGCGGGCGCGCTGATCGCGTCGTTCGTCGGCGGCTTCCAGATCACGCAGGCGGCCCCCGTCGACACCGTCGCGAATCCGCTCCTCAAGCAGGTCTCCGCCGCGCCGGGCCTCTGGCTCGTGAACTACGGGCTGTATCCGTGGATGATCGCCGCGCCCGCCGTCGGCATCGCGGGCGGCGTGCTCGCGATGCTGCTCGCCGGCTCGAAGCGCGAGAAGACCGCGTTCATCTGCACGGGCCTGATGATCATCGGCGTGATCCTGACGGCGGGCTTCTCGATGTTCCCGTTCATCATGCCTTCGTCGCTCGATCCGAAGAGCAGCCTGACGGTCTGGGATTCGACATCGAGCCGGTTGACGCTCGAGGTGATGCTCGTCGCGGTGATCGTGTTCCTGCCGATCATCCTGCTCTACACGAGCTGGGTGTATCGCGTGCTGCGCGGCAAGGTAACGCCGAGCGTGCTGGAGGAAAACCGGCACTCGATGTACTGATGTCCGGCCGGCCCCCGCGTGCGACACACCGCGCGGCCGGCCTTTCGCAAGATTCTCGCAAGTTTCGAAGGAGTCGGATCATGTGGTACTTCAGCTGGGTTCTCGGCATCGGCGTCGCGCTCGCGTTCGGCATCATCAATGCGATGTGGCTCGAGGCGCGGCAAAAGCGAGACGCGTAGCCGCCGCGCATCGTGTGTCGCGCGCCGTGCCGGGACGACTCGGCGGCGCACGGCGCACGAATGCGCGCACTCGCCGCCCGTTCGCCCCGGACGCGGCGCGCGCGAAGCGATGCCGCCCGCTACGGCCCCCGCCGCTTCGCGGGGGCTTTTGTTTTTCCGACGCGCGCCGCGCGCGCCGCCGCGCCGTTGCCCGCCGTCATCGGCGGTGCGCTCCGGCAAACGGCCGTCTCTCCCCCGCATGACGATCGCGTCGGCACGATTCGGCAGAATCAGCGTAAGTCGCTCACGACGGCTTTTCCCATCGATCCGACACGCGCCGCCTCCCGCGACGGCGGCGGCTTCCATCCGCCGCCGCCGTCGCGCGCCGCGCATCGTGCGCGACATCGCGGCTTCGCCTGCGCCGGCTCCGTCCGGCCGCCGCGTCCGCACCTTCGCCGCGCCCCTGCTCGCCACGCGGCTCAACCCAGCCTTGTTGAACGCTCAAATGCCAATTCGATTCCAGATTGATACCACTTGAACACCAATCGAAGGTTTCATAAGATCTTTCACACACGGCCGCACCAAGGCCGAATCCACATCGGTGGAGGAGACATGAACGCCCCGCGTTTGGCTTGCCCGGCCGGCCTCGTCGCTTCCGCTTCAGTCGGCGCGCGCCGCGTCCGCTCGCGTCGCGCGGTAACGCTCGGCGCCGGATGCCCGAGCACGGCCGGCTCCTCGCGCTCGACGCGCCACGCGGTGCCGCTCGCCGTTTCGGCCGCCACCCCGCTCGATATCCCGACCGACATCCCGCTCGATGCGTTGCACGATGTCCCGCCCGAAGCGGCCGGCGTCGTCGGCGCCAACCCCACTGCGCTGGCGTGGCTGCACGGCGCTCATGAACATATCCGCGCCCGCGCGACGCCGCCCCGACCGGCACGATCGCCCGGAACCCGACCCGTGACGCGCCATCGCGCGGGCGGCCCCGCTTCACCCCTCCTTTTCCGCGCGCGCGGCCTCTGAGCCTTCCCCGCAGCTTCCTTGAAAGACCCGATCGCAGCGACGTATTTCCACGGCGTCGTATCGCCGTTTTTTTACCAAGGAATCCCATGAACCGAATCTCGCATTCCCTGTGCGCCGCGCTATTGGCCGCCGCGGCGCTGTTGCCCGCGACTTCGCGCGCGCAACCGCCCGCGCGCGCCACGGCCGGCCCGGCCGCGCCCGCGACAGCCGTCCCCGTTCGGCCCGCTTCCGCGCCCGCCACGCCCACCGAGCTTGCCGCGCTGCTCGCCAACGGCCTCGCGGTGCGCGTCGCCGTCGACAACAATCACGCGGCGTCGGCCGGCGTGCCGTGCGCCGATCTCGGCGCGGACTGGGCGAGTTGCGCGACGGGCCGCCTGATCCTGCAGAACCGCGGCCACCCGACCCTCACCGACGGCGGCTGGAAGCTCTATCTGCACAGCATCCGCCGGCTGCTCAGGATCGACCGCCCCGGCTTCACGCTGCGTCATCTGACAGGCGATCTGTACGAGCTGACGCCGCAACCCGGCACGGTGAGGCTCGCGCAGGGCGAGCGGATCGAGCTGCCGTTCGTCGCCGAATACTGGCTGCGCCGATACAGTGACGTGATTCCGCGCCCGTACGTCGTCGTCGACGGCGCGGCGCCCGCGGTGCTGCGCTACGACGATACCGACGACGAGCTGCGCTACGTCGAAAAGCTGCCCGCCGACGCGCAGAACAATTCGCCCGGCAATGCGCCGCCCGCCGCCGCGCAGCCGGTCGCGAACCGCGCGCTGCCGAGCGTGAAGCGGCAGCGCGCGCTGTCCGGCGCGCTCGATCTGCGCGGCGTCGAGCTGACGCTGCCGGAGTTGTCGTTCGCACAGGTCGCCGCGCTGCGCGAACGGGCGAGCGCGCTCGGACTCGACGGCGCGCGCACGCCCGTGTGGGGCATCGTCGCGCCGCGCCGGCTGCCCGCCGACATCGCGGTGCCGGGCGGCTACCGGCTCGCGATCGGCCCGCGCGGCGCGTTCGTCGAGGGCTACGATCGCGCGGGCCTCTATTACGGCGTGCAGACGCTCTTCTCGCTCGTGCCGGCGGGCGGCGCCACGGTGCCCGCGATGCTGATCGAAGACGCGCCGCGCTTCGCGCATCGCGGCATGCACGTCGACCTCGCGCGCAACTTCAAGCCGCCGGCGACGCTGCGCCGCCTGATCGACCAGATGAGCGCGTACAAGCTCAACCGGCTGCATCTGCACCTGTCCGACGACGAAGGCTGGCGCATCGAGATTCCCGGCCTGCCGGAGCTGACCGACGTCGGCGCGCGCCGCTGCCACGATCCGAGCGAGACGCGCTGCCTGCTGCCGCAGCTCGGCTCGGGGCCCGACAATCGCTCGGGCGGCGGCTACCTGACGCGCGACGATTACGTCGCGCTGCTGCGCTACGCGGCCGATCGCTTCGTCGAAGTGATCCCCGAGATCGACATGCCCGCGCACTCGCGCGCGGCGGTCGTATCGATGGAGGCGCGCTATCGCCGCCTGCACGCGGCGGGGCGCGAGCGCGAAGCGAACGCGTATCGGCTGCTCGATCCGCAGGACACCTCGAATCTGCTGACCGTGCAGTTCTACGACCGGCGCAGCGATCTGAACCCGTGCATGCCGGGCGCGCTGAACTTCGCGTCGAAGGTGATCCGCGAGATCGCCGCGATGCATGCGGACGCGCAGGCGCCGCTGCGGATCTGGCATTTCGGCGGCGACGAGGCGAAGAACATCCTGCTCGGCGCGGGTTTCCAGCCGCTCGACGGCGCCGATCCCGGCAAGGGCCGCGTCGATCTCGCCGCGCAGGACAAGCCGTGGGCGCGCTCGCCCGCCTGTACGGCGCTGCTTCGGCGCGGCGAGATCAAATCGATCGACGAGTTGCCGACGCGCTTCGCGAAGCAGGTCAGCGCCGTCGTCAACGCGAACGGGATCGGCACGATGGCCGCGTGGCAGGACGGCATCAAGCACGCGAGCGGGCCGCAGGAGTTCAGCACGCGGCACGTGATGGTGTCGCTGTGGGACACGATCTTCTGGGGCGCATCCGACAGCGCGCGCGACCTGAGCGCGAAGGGTTACCGGACGGTGCTTGCGTTGCCCGACTACCTGTACTTCGATTTCCCGTACACGCGCAACCCGCGCGAGCGCGGCTACTACTGGGGATCGCAGGCGACGGACGAGTACAAGGTGTTTTCGCTCGCGCCGGAAAACCTGCCGCAAAACGCCGAGGTGTTCGGCGACCGCGACGGCAATCCGTTCGAGGTGGCGAGCGCCGGCGCGGCTCCGCGCATCGAGGGCATTCAGGGCCAGGCGTGGGGCGAAGTGATGCGCAACGGGCAACTGCTCGAATACATGGTGTATCCGCGCCTGCTCGCGCTCGCCGAACGCGCGTGGCACAAGGCCGATTGGGAGCTGCCGTACGCGGCGGGCGTGCGCTACAAGCTCGGCGACACGCACCATGTCGATATGGCCGCGCTCGAGCGCGACTGGGCGGGCTTCGCGACGGTGCTCAAGCAGCGCGAGCTGCCGAAGCTCGAGCGCGCGGGCATCGGCTATCGCCAGCCGACGTTCACGCTGACGGGCGAATGACGGGCAGCCGGACGATGCGCGGCTTGCGCGTCGCCCGGCTCGCCGGTTGGCTGCGGCTTGCATGGCTGCGTCGAACCGCATGTCGCGAAACCGCGCTCTCGCGACGCGCGAACTGCGTTCGGCGTGGCCGCGTTTCATGGTCACGCACGGGTTCGAATGCGGGAGCGCGCGACGGCTCGCGCCGGGAGTTTTCTTCACCGTTCGCCGTTCGCCGTTCGATATTCGACGCACAAGCACAGCACGCGCCCATCGCCGCGCCCAAGAAAAAACGGCTTGCGATATTCGCAAGCCGTTTTCCATGCCGGCCGATCGAAGCCGAGCCCGCATCGCGGATTCGGCCGGCCGCGTCGCCGCGTCAGGCGGGCTGAGCCGCCGCGCCGCCGTCCGGCGAAGGCAGGCGCGCCGCGAGCTGCTGCGCATAGCGCGGCGCCGACGGACCGCAAACGATGTGGAACGTATCGCCCGCGACCCACGCGACGTCGAGCGTCGCGAGGCGCTGGCGATCAACCGCCGACGGATCGCGCACGACGACGCGCAGACGCGTCGCCGCGACCGCGTCGAGCGACGCGACGTTCGTCGCGCCGCCGAACACCGCGAGCCAGCGCGTCGGTTCCGGATCGAGCGGGCCCGCCTGCGCGCCCGCGGCCGTTGCCGTCGCGGCAACCGGCGCGGCAGGCGCAGCCGTCGCCGAGGATGACGCCGCGCCGCTGCCGAGCGTCGCGCGAATCTCGTCGGCGATGAGGTCCGCCTCCGGCCCGATGATCACCTGCACGCTGCTGCCGCCGCGCTTGAGCACGCCGCGCGCGCCGATCGTGCGCAGATCCGCTTCGGACACCTTCTCGGGATCGACGACGGAAAGACGCAGCCGCGTCGTGCACGCGTCCACCACCGACAGGTTCGCCGCGCCGCCGAGCGCCGCGATGTAGCGCTGCGCGCGCGGCACCGATGCGCCCGCCGTCGGCGCGACGAAGCCGCCCGATGCGAACGACTGCGCCTGCGCGTCCGCGCCCGCGGGCTCGCGGCCCGGCGTCGCCATGTTGAACTTGCGGATGAAGAAGCGGAACAGGCCGTAGTAGGCGAGACCGTACGCGAGGCCGAGCGGGATCGCGATCCAGCCCTTCGTCGAAAGCCCGTAGTTCAGCACGTAGTCGATCGCGCCCGCCGAGAACGTGAAGCCGAGCTTCACGCCGAGCAGTTGGCAGATCGCGAGCGAGAGGCCCGTGAGCACCGCGTGGATCACGTAGAGCAGCGGCGCGAGGAACATGAAGCTGAACTCGATCGGCTCGGTCACGCCCGTCAGGAACGACGTGAGCGCCATCGAGAACAGCAGGCCGCCGACGATCGCGCGGCGCTCCTTGGGCGCCTCGTGAAACATCGCGAGACACGCGGCCGGCAGGCCGAACATCATGATCGGGAAGAAGCCCGCCATGAAGCTGCCCGCGCTCGGATCGCCCGCGAAGAAGCGATGCAGATCGCCCGTCACCGCCGCGCCGCCCGCCGCCGGCGTGAACGTGCCGAACACGAACCAGACGAGCGAGTTGATGATGTGGTGCAGCCCGGTGACGAGCAGCAGACGGTTCAGGAACCCGTAGACGAACGTGCCGATCGCGCCCGCCGTCAGCAGCCACTGGCCGACCGCGTCGATCGCGTGCTGCACCGGCTGCCATACGTAGCCGAACACGATCCCGAGCACGACGCACGCGAGCCCCGTGATGATCGGCACGAAGCGCTTGCCGCCGAAGAACGCGAGGTAGTCGGGCAGCTTGATGTCCTTGTAGCGGTTGTACAGCAGCCCCGCGACGACGCCCGCGATGATCCCGGACAGCACGCCCATGTTCAGCTTCGGATCGATGTCCTTCATGATCGCGACTTCGATCAGATAGCCGATCGCGCCCGCGAGCGCCGCCACGCCGTTGTTGTCCTTCGCGAAGCCCACCGCGACGCCGATCGCGAACAGCAGCGGCAGGTTGTCGAAGATCGCGCCGCCCGCGTCGGCGATCATCTTGATGTTGAGCACGTCCTGCTGACCGAGGCGCAGCAGGATGCCCGCCACCGGCAGCACCGCGATCGGCAGCATCAGCGCCCTGCCGAGGCTCTGTATTTTCAGAAACGGATTCCCGTCCATTCGATCCTCCAGTCCTTTATCGTGTCTCGTCGTTGAATAATTGATCAGCTCTGTTGATTGAAACGCGTCTGAAACGCGCGCGATTCGCCGGACGGCGGACGTGCGTCAGTCCGCCGGCCAGATCTCGCGGCTTGCTGCCCTCACCGCCTGCGCCGATTCGAGCGCGAGCAGGTCTTGCGCGCGCTGGCGGCACAGCTGGTAATCGAGACGGCGCACCTGCGCCTTGATGCCCGGCACCGACACCGGGTCCACCGACAATTCCGTCACGCCGAGGCCGACGAGCACCGGCACCGCAACCGGATCGCCGCCGAGCGCGCCGCACACGCCCACCCACTTGCCGTGCTTCTCGGCGCCGCGCACGGTCGCGTCGACGAGCCGCAGCACGGCCGGATGCAGGCCGTCCGCCTGTGCGGCGAGATCGGCCTGGCAGCGGTCCATCGCGAGCGTGTACTGCGTGAGGTCGTTCGTGCCGATCGACAGGAAATCCGCGTGCTTCGCGAGCTGATCCGCGAGGAGCGCGGCCGACGGCACCTCGATCATCACGCCGACTTCGATCGGATCGGCGCGGCCGAGCGCGCGCGCGAAGGCGTCGATGCGCTCGCGGATGCGCACGAGCTCGCCGACGTCCGTCACCATCGGCAGCAGGATTCGCACCGAGCCGTACGGCTTCACCGAAAGGAGGCCCTGCAACTGATCGTCGAGCAGGTCCGGGCGCACCTGCGCGAGACGGATCCCGCGCAGGCCGAGCGCGGGGTTCGGCTCGGGCGGCAGCGTCAGGTAATCGACTTCCTTGTCCGCGCCGACGTCGAGCGTGCGGATGATCGCGGTGCGGCCTTGCAGCGCGTCGACGATCGATTGATAGCTCTGCTGATGCTCGGACGTCGTCGGCGCCGCCTGCCGGTGGATGAACATCAGCTCGGTGCGCAGCAGGCCGACCGCGTCGGCGCCGTTGTCGACCGCGACGCGCGCGTCGTCGAGCGTCGCGATGTTCGCGGCGACCTCGATCTTGTGGCCGTCGCGCGTGACCGCCGCTTCGCCCGACATCCGCCGGTTCGCCTCGCGCACGCCGGCAAGGCGCTGCCGCTCGTGGCGCGCGCGCTCGACGTCGAGCGCGGTCGGCGCGTATTCGAGGCGGCCCGCGCTCGCGTCGACGACGACCTGCGTGCGCTGCGGAATCGCATACAGCGCATCGCCCACCGCGACGAGCGACGGAATGCCGAGCTGGCGCGCGATGATCGCCGCATGCGAAGTCGCGCCGCCGCGCGCCATCACGAGCGCCGTCACGCGCTCGCGATCGAGCGACGCGAGATCGGACGGCGTGAACTCCTCCGCCGCGAGCACCGCTTCGGCCGGCAGCTCCCGCGCAGTCGCGCTCGCATAGCCGAGCGCGCGCAGCACGCGCTTGTCGATGTCGCGCAGATCGGCCGCGCGCTCGGCGAGCAGCGCGTCGTCGACGCCGGCGAGCACGGCCGTCTGCGCACGGATCGTCTCGCGCCACGCGTAGCCCGCGCTCTTGCCGAGGCTGATCAGGTCGCGCGCGGCGTCGACGAGCGACGGGTCCTCGAGCAGCACGCGGTGCACGGCGAAGATGCCCGCTTCGCCGATCGCGCCGCGCTGCGACGCTTCGCGCACCGTCGTCTCGAGCTCCGCGTCGACCGCGGCGAGCGCGCGGTCGAGCAGCCGGCTCTCGGCGGCGGGCGTGCCGCTCGCGAGCTCGGGCGGCGCGATGTCCGTCTCGTCCCAGCGCACGAGCGCGCCTACGGCGATGCCGGGCGCCGCACACACGCCCGCGAGCGTGTTCGGATCGAGCGGCGCGCGCCCGACGGCGGCGGCGACGGGCGCGGGCGACACGACGCGCGCCGGCTTCTCCTCGGCTTCGCCGTGCGCTTCGCGCAGCAGTTCGTGCGCGACGAGCTCGACCGCCTTCGCGGCGTCGCGGCCCGTCGCGACGATCTCGATCGTCGCGTGCTCGCCCGCGCCGAGGCCGAGCAGCCCGACGACGCTTTGCAGCGCCGCCTTGCGCCCTCCGAAATGCACGTCGACGTGCGCGTCGAGCCCGCGCGCCGCCTCGCGCGCGCGCGCGGCCGGTCGCGCGTGCAGGCCGCCCGGCTGCGTGAGCGTGATCGACTTGCGCGCTTCGGCGCCCGCGTCTGCGCGGCCCGCCGCCGAACCCGCGCTTGCCGCCGCGCCCGCCGCCGCCCCGCGCGCGCGCAGCGTGAGCAGCGGCGTCTCGCCCGCCTTCGCGACGCCCGCGCCCGCGCGCTCGACGACTTCGAACGCATCCGAATTCGCGATCGCGATCACCGATACGAGGCTGTGCGCGGCGCGCGCGATCGTGTCCTGATCGAACTCGATCAGCAGATCGCCCGGCGCCACGCGCGCGCCTTCGGCGATCTTCGCCGAGAAGCCGAGCCCGTTCAGCTCGACCGTGTCGATGCCGATGTGCAGCAGGATCTCGGCGCCGCCGTCGGCCGCGATCGTCACCGCGTGGCCCGTGCGCGCGACGTGCGACACGACGCCCCCGCACGGCGCGAGAAGCCGGCCCTCGAGCGGATCGATGCCGATGCCGTCGCCGAACATGCCGCCCGAGAACACGGGATCGGGCACGTCGGCGAGCGGCACGACGGGCCCCGTCAGCGGAGCGACCAGCACGATCTGGTCGTGGGATGCTTGTTGCTTCAACTGTGACTCCTCGGCACGTCTCATGGCTGTCTCGTCTCGTCGGTGATCGTCAGATCGTCAGTGTGTTTCGGTGACTTTGTGCAGATGGCGCGGCGCATCGGGATCGCGGCCGCGCGCGCGCGCGAGCCCGGCCGCCATCACGTAGAACGACAGGATCGCGGCAATCGGATCGAGCGCCGCGTGCGCGGTGCGCGCGAGCGGCAGCGTCGCATCGGGCGTGCCCGCCGGCGCGGCGAGCAGCACGCGCGCGCCGCGCGCGCGCATGTCGCGCGCGAGCTGCAGCAGGCCTTCCTGTTCCGGCCCGGGCGGCGCGAACACGAGGAGCGGATAGTCGCGGTCGATGAGCTCCATCGGGCCGTGCCGCACTTCGGCGCTCGAGAACGCCTCGGCCTGGATGCCCGACGTCTCCTTCAGCTTGAGCGCCGCTTCCTGCGCGATCGCGAGGCCGAGCCCGCGGCCGATCACGATCATCCGTTCGACGCCGCGCAGCTCGTCAACCGCGCTCGACCAGTCGAACCGGCCTGCCTGCTCGAGCGCGTCGGGCAGGCTGCGCAGCGCGGACACGAGCGCGGCGTCGCGCTGCCAGAACGCGACGAGCTGCGCGGCGAGCGACAGCATCGCGATATAGCTCTTCGTCGCGGCGACCGACAACTCGGGGCCGGCGAGCAGCGGCAGTTGATGCTCGCACGCGTCGGCGAGCGGCGACGGCAGCACGTTGACGGCGGCGACCGTCAGCGCCCCCGCTTCGCGCAGCGCGGCCATCGTGTTGACGAGATCCGGGCTCTTGCCCGACTGCGAGAACGCGAGCGCGAGCTGGCCCTGCACTTTGAGAGGCGCCTGCTGCAGCGTCGCGACCGACATCGGCAGCGACGCGACGGGCACGCCGAGGCGGCTCATCGTCAGGCTCGCGAAGTAGCTCGCCGCGTGATCGGAGCTGCCGCGCGCGACGGTCAGCGCGACCTGCGGCGCGTGCTCGGCGAGATGGCGCGCGAGCGCCTCGACGCGGCGCGTGTCCGCGAGCTGCGCGGCGACGACGCGCGCCGACTCGCGCGCCTCGTTAAGCATATTCGACAATCGATTCTCCTTCGACGAAGGTTGCGGTCAGATTCAGTTCGCGGTCGAACACGGCGAGATCGGCCCACGCGCCGCGCGCGATGCGCCCGCGATCGGCGAGCCCGAGGTAATCGGCCGCGTAGCGCGACATCCGGTTCGACACGTCGGCGATCGGCAGGCCGAGCGACACGAGATTGCGCAGCGCCTGATCCATCGTCAGCGTGCTGCCGGCGAGCGTGCCGTCGGCGAGCCGCACGCCGCCCAGGCACTTCGTCACGCGCTGGCTGCCGAGCCGGTATTCGCCGTCGGGCATGCCGGTGGCCGACGTGCTGTCGGTCACGACGTACAGGCGAGGGATCGCGCGCAGCGCGGCGCGGATCGCGCCTGGATGCACGTGCAGCAGGTCGGGGATGATCTCCGCGTACTCGGCGTGCGCGAGCGCCGCGCCGACGATGCCGGGATTGCGGTGATGCAGCGGCGACATCGCATTGAACAGGTGCGTGAAGCCGCATGCGCCGTGCTTGAGCGCGGCGACCGCGTCGTCGTAAGTGCCGAGCGAATGGCCGAGCTGCACGCGCACGCCGCGCGCGGCCATCTCGGAGATGATCTCGATGTGTCCGGAAATCTCCGGCGCGAGCGTGACGACGCGGATCGGCGCGATCGACAGGTACTTCAGCACCTCGTCGAGCACCGCGGACACCGCCGCGTCCGGCTGCGCGCCGAGCTTGCCGGGATTGATGTACGGGCCTTCGAGATGCACGCCGAGCACGCGCGAGCCGCCCGGCGTGCGCGTGCGCGCGACGCCGCCCAGATCCGAGACGACGCGCATCAGCTCGTCGCGCGGCGCGGTCATCGTCGTCGCGAGCAGGCTCGTCGTGCCGTAGCGCGCGTGCGTGCGCGCGATCGTCTCGATCGCGTCGCCGCCTTCCATCACGTCCGCGCCGCCCGCGCCATGCACGTGCAGATCGATGAAGCCGGGCAGGATGTAGGGCGCGTCGTTCTTCGACGGGTCCGTCGCGTCGCCCGACAGCGCCGTGATCCGGCCGTTCTCGAATTCGAGCGTGCCGTGAATCCAGCCGTCGGCGGTCAGTATGTTTCCGGTCAGCATGACGTTCTCTGATATCTGGTGATGCGTATGGGGTCGGTACTGCTTGCTGCTTGCGAGAGGGCTTGCAGTCGCCCGGGCTGCCGCGGACAGTCTGTCGTGTCAGCGTTTCAGCTCGGCGACGAAATCGTAGTAATCGTCGCGGCAATACGTTTCGGTCGCTTCGATCGCCCGCCGATCGGCGCCGTAACCGATCCGCGTGATGACGAGGAGCGCCGCACCCGGCGCGAGGCCGAGCCACTGTGCGACATCGGCCGACGCGCGCGTCGCGCGAAAGCGCTGCGACGCGCGCACCACGTCGAGACCGCGCGACTGCAGGTAGCTGTACAGCGACCCTTCTAGCGCCTGCGGCTCGGGCACGCAGGTCGCGGGCAGCGTCGAGCGCTCGTACGCCATCACGACGCCGTCCGCGCGCCGCAGCCGTTCGAGGCGCGCGACCGTCGCGCCGGGCGACAGGCTAAAGCGCGCGAGCTCGTCGCGGCTCGCCGCGCGCAGGCTGCGCGCGAGCCACACCGAATCGGGCGCGAAGCCGCGCTGGCGCATCTTCGCGGTGAACCCGACGAGCCGCGACAGCGGGTCGGCCACGCGCGGCGTGATGAAGCTGCCCGCGCCGCGCACGCGCCGGATGAGCCCCTGCTCGACGAGGAGCGCGAGCGCGCGGCGCGCGGTGATGCGCGACACGCCCGCCGCCGCCGACAAGCCGCGCTCGGACGGCAGCGCTTCGCCGGCGCGCCAGGCGCCGCCGTGAATCGCGCCCGCGAGATTGCGTGCGAGCTGCAGGTAGAGCGGGGTGTCGCTGCGCGCATCGGGCGCCAGCGCCGACCAGCCGATGTCCATAGGTCTCCGGGGGCGAAAACGGGAGGGCGTCGTCCGAAAAGCGAGGCCATTATATAACCAAAATAATACCAGTCAATTTGATCGAAATCGGAATGCCGGATCGCCGAAAAGTGTTGTCGGCCAAGGGATTCGGCGAATCAAAGCCCTTTATTTACAGCATGTTGCGAGATAGGTATTTACCCGCACGCAGAAGGTCGGCCAATGGGCGCGAGTATTGGAGCGCGCCGGATTCCGGCTGAACAGATACCGAAATAGAACCAGTGTTGCGCACTGGTATGCATCGATTCGCGGCGGCTCAATGGAATTCGCGGCTCTCGGTCCGCAAGCCCGCGATCAGCGGCGTCAGATCCTCGAGATATTGCGCGACGAGATGCCGGACGTCGCTCTCGCACTGCCAGACGCCCGACACCGCGAGCAGCCGCGAATCGAGCGTCTCGCGCCGCTGCCGCTCGAGCAGCTCCGGCCGGACGATCACGTTCACGCAACCCGTCTCGTCCTCGAGCGTGACGAACAGCACGCCCTTCGCCGTGCCGGGCATCTGCCGCGCGGTCACGAGGCCGCACGCGCGCGCAAGCTGGCCGTTGCGGCGATCGCGCAGCGCCGCGGCGGACGACAGCCGCCGCGCGTCGAGCGCGGGCCGCAGCAGCGCGACCGGATGCCGGTTCAGCGTGAGGCCGATCGTGTGATAGTCGGCGAACACATCGTCGGCCTCGGTGGGCGCGCCGAGCGCCGGCTTCACCGCTTCGTCGATCGGTGCGCCAGCGAGCAGATCGCGCTGCGGCACGGCGGCGACCGCCTGCCACAGCGCGTCGCGGCGGTTGCCGGCAAGCGTCGCGAACGCGTTCGCGGCGGCGAGCGCCTCGAGATCGCGGCGTTCGAGGCGCGCGCGGCGCGCGAGTTCGTCGACGCTCGCGAACGGCCCCGCCGCGCGCGCGGCCTCGATGCGCCGCGCGGCCTCCTCGCTCATCCCGCGCACGAGCGACAGGCCGAGCCGCACCGCCGGCCGGCCGTCGGGCGGCGCCTCGCCGGGCCGCGCTTCGAGCGACGCTTCCCAGTCGCTCTTCGTCGCATCGATCGGCAGCACCGTCACGCCGTGGCGCTTCGCGTCCTGCACGAGTTGCGCGGGCGGATAGAAGCCCATCGGCTGGCTGTTCAGAAGCGCGGCGAGAAAGATCGCCGGCTCGTGGCACTTGAGCCAGCTGCTCGCATAAGCGAGCTTCGCGAAGCTCGCCGCATGGCTTTCCGGGAAACCATACTCGCCGAAGCCCTTGATCTGCTCGAAGATCTGCTCGGCGAATTCGCGCGAATAGCCGCGCTCGAGCATCCCGTCGACGATCCGCCGGTGATATTTGCCGAGATCGCCCTTGCGTTTCCACGCGGCCATGGCCCGGCGCAGCGCATCGGCCTCCCCGGGCGTGAAACCCGCCGCGACGATTGCGATCTGCATCACCTGCTCCTGGAAGATCGGAATCCCGAGCGTGCGCTCGAGCACGCGCTCGAGCGCCTCGCTCGGATAGGTGATCTCGCCCTCCACCTCGCCGGCGGCGATCCGGCGCCGCTCCAGGTACGGATGCACCGCGCCGCCCTGGATCGGTCCTGGCCGGACGATCGACACCTGGACCACCAGATCGTAGTAGCCGCGCGGCCGCAGACGCGGCAGCATCGACATCTGCGCGCGCGACTCGATCTGGAACACGCCGACCGTATCCGCGCGGCAGATCATGTCGTAGGTCGCCTTGTCGTCCTGCGGAATGTGCTCCAGCCGGAACGGCCTGCCGTCCGGCAGCGGCGGGCCGCGCCACGCGGTGATCATGTCGAACGCGCGATGCAGCGCGGACAGCATGCCGAGCGCGAGCACGTCGACCTTCATCAACCCGAGCGCTTCCAGATCGTCCTTGTCCCACTGGATCACGCGCCGCCCTTCCATCGCCGCGTTCTCGACCGGCACGAGCCGCGTGAGCTTGCCGCGGCTCACCACGAAGCCGCCCGAATGCTGCGACAGGTGGCGCGGAAAGTTCAGCAGCCGCGCGGCGAGCTTGGCCCAGGTCCGGATCAGCGGAACATCCGGATCGAGCCCGACCGACGCGAAGCGCGCGAGCAGAGCGCGGCTGCCGTCGAACCAGCGATGCTCCTTCGCGACCCGCTCGACGAGCATCGGATCGACGCCGAGCGCCTTGCCGGTCTCGCGCAGCGCGCCGCGCGGGCGATAGGTCGACACGGCCGCCGCGAGCGCCGCGCGGTCGTGGCCGTACTTGCCGTAGAGATACTGGATGACCTCCTCGCGCCGCTGGTGCTCGAAGTCGACGTCGATGTCGGGCGGCTCGCCGCGCTCGCGGCTGATGAAACGCTCGAACAGCAGCGTGCTCTGCTGCGGATTCACCTCCGTGACGCCGAGGCAATAGCAGACGACCGAGTTCGCCGCCGAGCCGCGCCCCTGGCACAGGATGTCCTTGCTGCGCGCGTATTCGACGATGTCGTAGACCGTCAGGAAATACGGCTCGTATTTCAGGTCGGCGATCAGCGCGAGCTCGAACCCGATTCTTTGCCTCACCGCTTCCGGCACGCCGTCGGGATAGCGCCTGCGCGCGCCCGCCCACGTTTCCTGCGCCAGATAGCTGGTCGGCGTATGTCCTGCGGGGACGATTTCATGCGGATATTCGTAACGTAGTTCGTCGAGCGAGAAATGGCACGCGTCGAGCATCCGGCACGTCTGCGCGAGCGCATCGGCCGGGAACAACTGCGCGATCCGCTGTCGCGTGCGCAAGTGCTGCTCCGCGTTCGGCGCGAGCGCATGGCCGCATTCGCCGATCGGCATCCCGAGCCTGATCGCCGTCATCGTGTCCTGCAACGGCTTGCACGAACGAGTGTGCATCGTCACGTCGCCGAGCGCGACGATGCGCATCCCGCGCCGCTCGCCCGCCGCCCGAACCTGCTCGCGATGCGCGCCGTCGAGCGCGCGCTGCAACTGCACGAGCCCGAGCCGCGCGCGCTCGCCGAACAGCGCGCCGAACCACGCGAGCTGCGCGTCGAGCACGTCGGCGCGCGCCGGATACGTCGGCACGAGGATCGCGAAGCAGTCGGGCACGCCGCGCAGATGGATGAATTCCGGCGGCGGCGCGGCAAGCATGCGCGGCGTGAGCCGGTAGGTGCCTTTGGGCGCGTTCATTCGCCGCCACGAGATCAGCTCGGACAGGTTCCCGTAGCCCTCGCGGTTCTGCGCGAGCAGCACGAGGCCGAACGCGCCGGGGCCCGGATCGTGGCCCGGCGCGACGTCGTCCGGCGTCACGTCGAAGTACGCGCCGACGACGAGCGGCAGTTCGTGCCCCTTCGCCGCGACGTGCATGCGCGGCGCACCGGCGAGCGAGCATTCGTCGGTGATCGCGATGCCGCGATAGCCGTGTTTCTTCGCACGTTCGACAAGCTCTTCCGCCGACGACGCGCCGTGCAGGAACGAGAAATTCGACCGGCAGAACAGCTCCGCGTAGTCGGGCAGGATTCCGGATGCCGCGTCCATGCCGCTCACCCGAACAGGCCGTGCAGGAACCAGCATCGCCCCGCCGCGCGGCTGCCGCGCTCCTGGTAGACCCAGTAGCACGCGCCGTCGTCGTCCTGCGCGATGCGATAGTCGCGCTCGACGAACTGGCCGTCGAACCAGCCGGCCTCGATCCGCTCGATCGACGACACGAACCTGAGCGGCGTGCGGTAGAACGGCCGGTTTTCGCGCATCGCGAGCGGCTGCGGCTCCTCGAGGAGCCACGCGGGACGCGGCGGCGCCGCGCCCGGCGCGGGCGGCTTGCCCGCCGGCGCGTCGAACGGCAGCCAGCGGTTCGCCGCCTCGGGCCGGTGATCGGCGACGGGCGCCGCGCGCAGCACGTTGTCCGCGCCGAGCCGCGCGCTCAGGAGTTCGACGAGCCGCGCGCGCGCCTCACGAGTGCCGCCCGGCTCGGGAAACAGGTCGTCGGCAGGCGGCGCGACCGATTCGACGCGCGTCGCCGTCAGGCGCACCGCGATCACCGCGGCGGGCAGCGCGACGCGCGCGAGCCGTTCGCCGAGAACGCGCATGAAGTGCGTCTCGTCGCGCGCGGGCTCGGCGAACGCGAGTTCGAGCGGCGTCGGCGGCACCGCCTGGCGCCCCCGCTCGTGCTCGAACGCGAACGTCATCGCCGACAGCGACAACTGCCGCGCGGCGAGCCAGCCGCACAGCTGCACGACGAGCCGCCGCGCGACGAACAGCACGGCTTGCGCATATTCGACGCGCTCCGGCAATTCGAGCCGCGCGTCGAACACGGGCGGCACCGGCATCCAGGCGAGCGGCTCCACGGCGTCCCCGTATGCGCGGTCGAGCGCGGCGACGAGCGCGGGACCGCAGCGGCGCGTGAGCCCCGCGCGCGGCAGGCGGCGCAGATCGGCGAGCGTGCGGCAGCCGAGGCCGTCGAACCAGCCGGCGTACGGGCGCGCGTCGGGCAGCAGCTCGCACGGCAGCGCATCAAGCACGCGCGCGAGCGACGCCGCCTGCACGATCCGCCGCCGCGCGCCCGGCCCGCCCGGCGCGCGCGCGAGCAGCCACGAACCGCGCCCCGTCGGCGCGGCGGCAACGCGCGCCGCATAGCCGAGCGCGACGAGCGTCGCCCGCACCTGCCGGCACAGCGACGGCAGGCCGCCGAACAGCCGCAGGCTCGCGCCGACATCGATGACGAGCGTCGCTTCGTCGTCGAGCGCGACGCACGGCGAGAAGCGCAGCAGCGCGAGCGCGACCGCGCGCAGCGCGTCGGCCTCGCGAGCCGGATCGCGCTCGACGAGCCGCGTGCCGGGCGCGAGCGTCAGCACGCCGCCGCGCTTCATGCCGGCGCGCACGCCGCACGCGCGCGCGGCCGAATCGGCGATCAGCACGACGCCCTGCTCGAGCACCGCGCAGCCGTTGCCGCCGTCAGGCGACGGCGGCGCGCACACGTCGAGCGGCAGGCGCGGCAAATGGATGCCGAGCAAGACGCGCATAGCGGCTCTCCACGATGGGCGACGGCAATTCGAGCGAAAGCGGCTCGCCGCGCGCCGGCCCGCGGCGCTTGACGATCTCGACCGACACGCCGCCCGGCGACGGATGCAGCGCGAGGCGCAGCACCGCGGGCGACGGCTGCTGCGCGGCGGCGAGCGGCCTGAACATCACGAACAGCGTGTCGCCCGCGCGGGCGGCGGCGAGATGCAGGCGGCGCAGCGCGTCGGCGCGCGCGCTCTGATGCCACAGCAGGAGCGCGCCGCAGCAGCCGGTCTTGAGCGCCTGCTCGGCCGCCCACAGCGCGTTCGCGTCGCTGCCCGCGCGCAGCCACAGCAGCGCGTCGAGCGGCACGCCAAGGCCGGCGAGCGCGCACGCGTGCGGCGGCTGCGGCGGCGCGACGAACGCGAGCGGCCGCCGCGCGCTGCCCGCCGCCGCGAGCGCGGGCGCGAGCACGCGCATCTCGCCGCAGCCCGCGTGCGGCACGAGCAGCTCGACGAGCCCGCCGACCGGCCAGCCGCCCCCCGGCAACTCGACCGACAGCGCCGCATAGCCGGTATCGACCGTGCGCGGGCCGCCGCGCGCGAGCTGCGAGCCTCGCCAGAGCGACGGGTGCAGCGACTCGAGGGAAAGAGAGGAAGCGGACATCGCATTGCCGATAACTGTACGTTTATACAGTATATGGCAACGCGTCCGCCGCGCACAGCAGCCGATGTGAAACCGGCTTTTCGGCAGAGGATAGGCAGAAAACGGATCGGAACCCGGGATGGATCGGCGGCAATGCGTTCTCGGCCGCATCGCTTCCTCGGCCATCGCAGAGCGTCTCCGGGCGGTCACCGAAAACCGCCCATGCCGGCGGGTCGCGGCGGCCGATCATGCGCAGCCGCCGCCGGAATCGCCCGTCAGCCGAGCAGCAGCGCGTCGTCGTCGAGCTTCTCGTGCCGCGTCTTCTCGAACAGTTGCAGCAGATCGGGCACGTCGAGCCCGCGACGCTCGTCGCCGGACACGTCGAGCACCACCTGCCCCTGATGCAGCATCACCGTGCGGTCGCCGTAATCGAGCGCCTGCCGCATGCTGTGCGTGACCATCATCGTCGTCAGCTTGCCTTCATCGACGATCCGCGCGGTCAGCTCCAGCACGAACGCGGCCGTCTTCGGATCGAGCGCGGCCGTGTGCTCGTCGAGCAGCAGAATGCGCGACGGCCGCAGCGACGCCATCAGCAGGCTCACCGCCTGCCGCTGGCCGCCCGACAGCAGGCCGATTCGATCGGCGAGCCGGTTCTCGAGCCCGAGATTCAGGAGCCGCAGCTTGTCGCGGAACAGCTCGCGCGACGCGCGGTTCAGCGCGGGCAGAAAGCCGCGCCGCGCGCCGCGCGCCATCGCGAGCGACATGTTCTCCTCGATCGTCAGCGCTTCGCAGGTGCCCGCCATCGGGTCCTGGAACACGCGCGCGACGAGCGGCGCGCGATCCCACGCCGGCTTGCGCGTGACGTCGACGCCGTCGATCGCGATCCGCCCCGAATCGACCGGCTGATCGCCGCTCACCGAGTTCAGGAACGTCGATTTCCCGGCGCCGTTCGAGCCGATCACCGTGACGAACTGGCCGTCCGGAATGTCGAGCGACAGCCCGCGCAGCGCACGCGTCTCGATCGGCGTGCCGGGATTGAACGTGAGCTTCAGGTCTTGTGCAGAGAGCATTTACGCGCCTCCCGTCTTGCGGCCGAACAGCTTCTTGCGCGTCGCGGGCAGCACGAGCGCGACCGTGACGAGCACGGCCGTCACGAGGTTCAAGTCCTGCGCCTTCAGGCCGATGAAGTCGCTGTTGAGCGCGAGCGCGATGAAGAAACGATAGAGAATCGCGCCGAGCACGACGGCGAGCGTCGTGAGGAAGAGCCGCCGCGCGGGCAGCAGCGTCTCGCCGATGATCACGGCGGCGAGCCCGATCACGATCGTGCCGATCCCCATCGAGATGTCCGAGCCGCCCTGCGTCTGCGCAAAGAGCGCGCCCGCGAGCGCGACGAGCGCATTCGACAGCGCCATCCCGGCGAGCGTCGCTCGGCCGGTCGCGATGCCCTGCGCGCGCGCCATTCGCGGATTCGCGCCCGTCGCGCGCATCGCGAGTCCGAGCTGCGACGAGAAGAACCAGTCGAGGCCGAGCTTCGCGATCACGACGACGACCGCAAGCAGCGCCGGCCGCAGCACGTAATCGGGCATCCAGTCGGGCTGCAGCACCGTGAAGAGCGTCGGCTCGGTGATGAGCGGCACGTTCGGCCGGCCCATGATCCGCAGGTTGACCGAATAGAGCGCGATCATCATCAGGATGCTCGCGAGCAGATCCATGATTTTCAGCCGCACGTTCAGCCAGCCTGTGACGAAGCCCGCGCACGCGCCCGCGGCGATCGCGGCGAGCGTCGACGTGAACGGATCGTAGCCCGCGGCGATCAGCGTCGCGGCGACGGCGCCGCCGAGCGGAAAGCTGCCGTCGACGGTCAGGTCCGGAAAATTGAGGATGCGAAACGAGATCAGCACCCCGAGGGCGACGAGGCTGAAGATGAGGCCGATCTCCAGCGCGCCGAGAAGAGAAAAAAGGGACATGGTTGGGGAAGTCCTGTTGCAGCGTACCGCGCGTGGCACAGAGGCGAGAGGCGTCGCGCGGCGGGCGCGGCGGCCGGGCCGGGCTTGACTCGCCCCGGGCGCGCGCGGCGCCTGTCGCGCCACGCGTCGCGGAGCGCCGAAGCCAAACACGGCCAAGCGTGTCGGCGCCCGGCCTACCGGCGCCCGGCGCCCGGCGAGACCGGCCCGCGGCCCGCCGAACGAGCCGCTCGCCCGATGCGCCGTCCGCCTGCGCCTGCGTTACTTGATGACCGTCTTCGCCTCTTTGACGAGATCGGGCGAAAGCGTCACGCCCTGCTTCGCGGCCGCATCGGTGTTCACGAACAACTCGAGATTGCTGCTCGTCTGCGATGCGATCGCACCCGGCTTCTCGCCCTTCAGTATCCTCGCGACGATCTTGCCCGTCTGCCGGCCGAGGTCGCCGTAATTGATGCCGAGCGCCGCGATGCCGCCGCGCTTCACGCTGTCGGTGTCGCCCGCGACGAGCGGAATCTTCGCCTCGTTCGCGACCTTCACGAGCGATTCGTATGCGGACACGACGTTGTTGTCGGTGTTCGTGTAGATCACGTCCACCTTGCCGATCAGGCTCTTCGCGGCGGGCGCGATGTCGACGGTGCGCGGCGCGGCCGCTTCCTTGAGCGTCATCCCCTGCTTCGCGAGGATCTCCTTCAGCGCCGTCACGACGACGACCGAGTTCGCCTCGCCCGGGTTGTAGACCATCCCGACCGTCTTCGCCTTCGGCACCACGCGCTTGATGAGCGCGACCTGCCGGTCGAGCGGCAGCTTGTCGGACACGCCCGTCACGTTGGTGCCCGTCGGCCCCCAGCCCTTGACGAGTTGCGCGGCGACGGGATCGGTCACGCCCGAATAGACGACGGGCACGCTCTTCGTCGACGCGACGACGGCCTGCGCGGCGGGCGTCGCGATCGCGACGATCACGTCCGGACGGTCGCCGATGAACTTGCGCGCGATCTGCGCGGCGGTGCCGGTATTACCCTGCGCGCTCTGATATTCCCACTTGAGCTTGTCGTCGCCGTAGCCTTCGGCCTTCAGTTCCGCGCGCACGCCGTCGCGGATCGCGTCGAGCGCCGGATGATCGACGATCGACAGCACCTTGACGGTCTGCGCGTACGCAGCGCCGGCGCCCAGCATCGCGAATGCCGCGACGCCCGCCGCAATCGAATGAGCGGCCACGATCTTGAATCGCTTCATTTGTCTGTCTCCCCCGGTTCTGAATGGTGGTCGGGCCGCGCTCCCCGGAACGTGCGCGGCCCGCGCGGCCGCGCCGGAACGGGCGCGGCGGCAAGCGTCTGAGGATACCATTTCCCCAGACTATTCAATATTTCGGGACAGTACCGAGAGCGCCGCGCCGGCGATCCGCCCGATGCGCGGCCGAAAACAAAAAGGCCCGCGCGATGCGCGGGCCTTCCCTCCTGCGATTCGAGCCGAACCGGGCGGCGCTCAGAACGACGCGACCATCGAGCCCTTGAACTGCTTCGCGATGAACTCCTTCACTTCCGGCGACTGGTACGCCTTCACGAGCTTCCTCACCCACGGCTGATCCTTGTCCTTCGCGCGGACCGCGATCAGGTTCGCGTACGGGCTCGTCAGCGATTCGAGCGCGATCGCGTCCTTGGTCGGCTGCAGGTTCGCGGCGAGCGCGTAGTTCGTGTTGATCACGGCCGCGTCGACGTCCGACAGCACGCGCGGCAATTGCGCGGCGTCGAGCTCGGTCAGCTTCAGCTTCTTCGGATTCTCGGCGACGTCGAGCACGGTCGCGTTGTTGCCGCCCGTGCCGGCGCCCGCCTTCAGCTTGATCACGCCCTGCGTCTGCAGCAGCAGCAGCGCGCGGTTCTCGTTCGACGGATCGTTCGGCAGCGCGACCTTCGCGCCCGCCGGCAGATCCTTCAGCGACTTGAACTTCTTCGAATAGACGCCGATCGGCGAGATGTACGTGAGGCCCGCGCTCACGATCTTGTATCCGCGCTGCTTCACCTGGCTGTCGAGGTACGGCTGATGCTGGAAGCTGTTCGCGTCGAGGTCGCCCGCGTCGAGCGCCGCGTTCGGCTGCACGTAGTCGTTGAACTCGATGACCTTCACGTTGAGGCCCTGCTTTTCCTTCGCGACCTTCTGGACGACTTGCCAGACCTGCGCGTCGGGGCCAGCGACCGTGCCCACCTTGATCACCTTGTCCTGCGCTTGCGCGCCGACGGAAACGGAAAGGGCGGCGGCGCCGGCCGCGACCGCGGAGACAACTTTCAGGAGAGTGCGACGCTTCATCTATTTCTCGCTTGCTTGCAGAACCATCCAGGCTCGATAAAGGGGGCGCGACGGCCTGACCGGCCGGGCCGCGCTGACGAAAGCGCAGATGGTGTCACAAGATCGCAAGGCTGTGAAATACATCCCGCTCATATAGGTATGGGAATGCGTCATGCGAGCGCCGGCTCGACGCGCCCGGACGAAGCGGCCGCATTCGGGCCGCCGCTCGCCGCCGCGCCCGCCGCCGTACCGCCGTCAGCCGCGCCGTCGCCGACCTGGAACGCGCTCACCGATTCGCGCAGCCGCGCCGCCTGCTCCTGGAGCGACGACGCGGCGGCGGCCGCCTCCTCGACGAGCGCCGCGTTCTGCTGCGTCATTTCGTCCATCTGCGTGACCGCGCGGCCGACTTGCGAGATCCCGCTCGACTGCTCCTCGGACGCGGCCGCGATCTCGCCCATGATGTCGGTCACGCGCCGCACCGCCTGCAGGATCTCGGTCATCGTCTCGCCCGCCTGGCCGACGAGCGCCGAGCCGTTGTTCACGCGCTCCACCGACGCGTCGATCAGTTGCTTGATCTCCTTCGCCGCCGTCGCGCTGCGCTGCGCGAGCGAGCGCACCTCGCCCGCGACGACCGCGAAGCCGCGGCCCTGCTCGCCCGCGCGCGCCGCCTCGACGGCCGCGTTCAGCGCGAGGATGTTGGTCTGGAACGCGATGCCGTCGATCACGCCGATGATGTCGGCAATCTTCTGCGAGCTGTCGTTGATCTCGCCCATCGTGCCGATCACGCGGCTCACGACATCGTTGCCCTTCAACGCGATCTCGGACGCGTTGTTCGCGAGCCCGCTCGCCTGCCGCGCGTTCTCGGCGTTCTGCTTGACGGTGGCCGTCAGCTCTTCCATGCTCGCCGCGGTCTCCTCGAGCGACGCGGCCTGCTGCTCGGTGCGCTGCGACAGATCGTGGTTGCCCGACGCGATCTCGTGGCTCGCGGCCGCGATCGATTCGGCCGCCCGGCGGATGCCGCCGATCGTCGACTGCAGGCGGCCCTGCATGTCGCGCATCGCGGCCATCATGCTCGTCCTGTCGCCCGCGCGCACCGCGACGGGCCGCGTCAGGTCGCCCGCCGCGATCCGCGCGGCGAGCGACGCCGCTTCGTCCGGCTCGCCGCCCAGGCTCGCGCGCACGTTGCGGATGATGACGAGCATCGCCGCCGTGATCACGAGGCCGATCACGAACACCACCGCGAGGTGGCTGACGAGCGTCTCGTAGTAGACGGTATCGATGTCCTTCAGGAACACGCCGCTCGAGATGTTCCAGTCCCAAGGCGCGAAGCGCGTCACGTAGCTGATCTTCGGCACCGCGGTCTCGCTGTGCGGCAGCCGCCCGCGATATTCGGCGAAGCCGTGCCCGCTCTCCTTCGCCGCGTTCAGGATCGTGACGAAAAGCCGCTTGCCGTCCGGATCGAGATAATCGCCGACCTGCGTGCCGACGAGCTTGGGCAGCGTCGGATGCATCAGCACGACGGGCTTCGAGTCCATCACGAACAAGTAGCCGGAATCACCGTAGCGCATCGCCGCGAGGCGCTCGAGCGCTTCGCGGCGCGCATCCTCGTCGCTCATCTTGCCGCTCTGCGCGAGCGCGTAGTACGCCTTCACGACGCCCGCCGCCGAATCGACGAGATTCGCCATGCCTTCCTTGCGCTCGGCGAGCATCGTCGTGCGCGTCTCGAACGCGCTCCACGCGCCTACCCCCAGCAATCCGACCCATACGAGCGCAAGCGCCAGCCACAGCTTGCGATTCAAGCTCATTCTGTTCATCGTGTGTGCGTTCCCGTGTCGTGTTCGTCGCGCGCCGTCCGCGCCGCGGCCCCGGCCGCGAACGATCGCTGTCGCTATTTACGGCACGCCAGCTTACAACTTGAATGGAAACGCGACGGCGACGTCTGTGCTACAAGAGCGGCTTGGCTGCGGCACGGCGTCGCGGCCCGCATTCCGACGAGGCCTCCATGTACGTGATCGACATCCGCTACACCGCGCCGCTCGAGCGCATCGACGACGCGCTCGAACGCCACCGCGCGTATCTGCAACGCCATTTCGACGCCGGCGTGTTCGTCGCGTGCGGGCCGAAGGTGCCGCGTGACGGCGGCGTGATCCTCGCGGTGCGCATCGAGCGCGACCGGCTCGATGCGATCCTCGAGACCGATCCGTTCGTCACCGAGGGGCTCGTCACGTACACGGTGACCGAATTCAAGACGACGCGCATCGCGCCGGGCGTCAATCTGCCGGCGCTGCCGTAATGAAAAACACCCCGAAGGCCGGACAAACGTCCGGCGCTTCGGGGTGCGTGTCGCAACGGCGCGCGGCCGCGCGCGGCGGCGTCAGTCGAGCAGCAGCTTCAGATCGTGAACCCACGGCCCCGGCCCCTGGCCGTCGCGCACGAACAGGCGCAGCTTGCCGCTCGGGTCGAACACGTAGCTCGCGGCGGTGTGGTCCATCGTATAGCTGCCGGGCGTCTTGCCCGGCACCTTCGCGTAGTAGACGCGGAAGTCCTTCGTCACCTTCTTCAGTTGCGCTTCGTCGGCGGGCCGCAGGCCGACGAACGTCGGATTGAACGCGGGCACGTACTGGCCGAGGATCGCCGCGGTGTCGCGCTCCGGATCGACGGTGACGAACAGCACCTGCACGCGCTTGCCGTCCGGGCCGAGCTGCTGCAGCGCCTGCGACAGCTCCGCCATCGTCGTCGGGCACACGTCCGGGCAGTGCGTATAGCCGAAGAACACGACGACCGCCTTGCCCTTGAATTCGCCGAGCGTGCGGATCTTGCCCGTCGTGTCCGGCAGCGCGAAGTCGCTCGCGAACTGCGAGTTGCCGGTGATGTCGAGATTCTGGAACGCCGGCTGCCGGTTGCAGCCCGCAATCAGCATCGCGCCCGCGAGTGCGCAGGCGAACAGCCAGCCGCGCTGCGCGCGGCGGCGTGCAAACAGGGTTTTGATCATCGGAATCGAACCGTTGGAGTTACATCCCGATCACGGGACGTGCGTAGTGGTCAACCAAAAGCGCAGCGAACAGCAGCGACAGATAGACGATCGAATAGCGGAACGCGCGGCGCGCGAGCGCATCCGAGTAATCGCGATAGATCTTCCACGCGTACGCGAGGAAGATCGCGCCGAGCAGCACCGCGCTCGTCAGGTAGACGGCCCCGCTCATCCCGGAGATGAACGGCATCATCGTGACGGCGAACAGGATCACCGTGTACAGCAGGATGTGCAGCCGCGTGAACTGCTCGCCGTGCGTGACGGGCAGCATCGGCAGGCCGGCGTTCTCGTAGTCCTTGCGGCGATAGAGCGCGAGCACCCAGAAATGCGGCGGCGTCCACACGAAGATGATCAACACGAGAATCCATGCATCGCCCGGCACCGCGCCCGTGACGGCCGCCCAGCCGAGCGCGGGCGGCATCGCGCCCGACGCGCCGCCGATCACGATGTTCTGCGGCGTCATCGGCTTGAGCAGCAGCGTGTAGATCACCGCGTAGCCGACGAACGTCGCGATCGTCAGCCACATCGTCAGCGGATTCGTGAACGTGTAGAGCGTCCACGCGCCGAGCCCGCCCAGCACGGTCGAGAACGCGAGGATCTGCAAGGTCGTGATCTCGCCGCGCGCGGACGGACGCCACGCGGTGCGCCGCATCATCGCGTCGATCTTCTGCTCGACGAGGCAATTGATCGCGAACGCGGAGCCCGCGAGCAGCCCGATGCCGACCGTGCCGCCGAGCAGCACTTTCCACGGCACCATGCCCGGCGTCGCGAGGAACATCCCGATCACCGCGCAGAATACGGCGAGCTGCGTGACGCGAGGCTTCGTCAGCGCCAGATACTGGGAGAGGCGGCTACCGGGCGTATGGGAAAGTGTCGTGTCCATGTACGGTCAACGTCACGCGGGCGCGGCGTCGTGCGCGGGTTGCGCGACGCGGCCGGGACGGCTTGAAAGGATGCGAAAGTTTAGCATGACGACGAGGAGCAACAGGATCGCGGCGCCCCCGTTGTGCGCGACGGCGACGGGCAATGGCCATTGCAGCACGATATTCGTCAACCCCGTGACGAACTGCAGCACGACGACAGCCAGCACGCCGTTCGCCGGCCGCCGCAGCGACGCGAAGCGGCGCATCTTCAGCGCGAACGCGATCAGATACGCGACGACCACGAACGCGAACGTCCGGTGCGTCCAGTGGATCGCGACGAGCGCGTCCTGCGTGATCGCCTCGCCGTCGTTCGTCATCCCGAGCGCGCGCCACAAATGGAAGCCGTTGCGGAAATCCATCGGCGGAATCCACGCGCCGTTGCAGGTCGGGAAATCGGTGCAGGCGAGCACCGCGTAGTTGGTGCTGACCCAGCCGCCAAGCGCGATCTGCGCGACGAGCAGCACGAGCGCCGCGAGCGCCGCCGCGCGGTAGCGGCCCGCGTCGGGCTCGTGCGCGGGCAGCGGCGTCTGCCGCGCGGCGAGCCAGCCGAGCGTGCCGAGCAGCGTCAGGCCGAGCAGCAGGTGGATCGTGACGATCACCGGCTGCAGCTTCATCGTCACGGTCCACGCGCCGAACGCGCCCTGCACGAGAATGAGCAGCAACAGGCTCGTCGGCCACCACGGCGATACGTGAAGCGGCTTGCGGCGCAGCCGCGCGGCCCAAGCGATCACCGTCTGCGCGATGATCAGCACGCCGATCGCCATCGCGAAATAGCGGTGGATCATCTCGATCCATGCCTTCGTCATGCTGACGGGGCCGGTGGGCATTGCCTGATGGGCGGCCGTGATCGCCGCGTGCGCGATGAACGGCGACGACGTGCCGTAGCACCCCGGCCAGTCCGGGCAGCCGAGGCCGGAATCGGTCAGGCGCGTGAAGCCGCCGAACATCACGAGATCGAGCGTGAGGAACGTCGTGATCCAGACGAGCTTGCGGAACTTGTCGTCGTCCGCCTTCACCCACACGTACGACAGCGGCAGCAGCGCGATGCAGAGGCCGATCAGGCCGAGTTGCAGTAGATACATCCGAGTTTCTCTCTTACCCTTTATCGCCGGTCGCAGCCGGCGCTCAACCGATGCTCGACCACTTCAGGAGCTTCGTCACATCCTGCTTGATCTTGCTCGGATCGGGATTCTTCGGGAAACGCATCATCAGGTTGCCGTTCGGGTCGACGAGATACAGGTGATCGGTCACCTGCGTACCCGCGTCGGCGGGCAGCCATGCGGCGACCGCGGCCGGATCGGCGCGCAGCTTGAGCGTGTCCGGATAGGCGTCGGCGATGGCCGCCGGCACGTTCGCCGCGTCGCTCTTGAGCCACACCATCGTGATCCGGTGCCGCTCGCCCGCCTGCGTCGCGCGCACCTGGCGCATGAAGTAGAGCTTCTTCGCGCACGCGTCGCCGCACGCGCCGCTGTCCTCCATCACGAACAGCCATACGCCGCGCAACGATGCGAGCGGCATCGTCTTGCCCGTTTCGTCGACGACGCTCAGATCGGACGGAATCGGCCGCTGCGGCTCGATCAGCGTGCCGTAGTTGGTCGTGCCGCCGCGCGGCTTGATCACGTAATACGTGAGATACGACGCGATCACGGGCGCGGCGCACACGAGCGCGAGCGCGAGCAGCACCCAGCGGCCGCGCTTCCATGAACCGCGCTGCGCGGGTGCCGCTTGCTGGCCGCGTTGCGGCTGCGTCGGTCGGGAAGATTGCATCACCAAAAAGACCTCTTGAAACGATGGACGTCGCGCGGCGCCGCGCGACTCGCCTGCGCCGCGCTCACGCGTCGCCGGATTGCTTTTTCGCCGCGCGCCGCGCGGCATACAGACCGAAGCCGGCGGCGGCCGCCGCCATGCCCCACCACTGGAACATGTAACCGTAATTGCGCTCGACGCCCGTCGTCGGCGCGGGCCAGTCGCGCACGAGCTTGTCGCCGTCGTCGCTCGTCTGCTGAATCACGAACGGCTGCAGCGGCAGCCCTGTTTCCTGCGCATACGCTGCGGCGTCGAGATTCTGACGGATCTTCTGGCGCGCGGCCGACCCGCCCTCGCCGAGCTCGAACGCGCGAGACGCGTTGCCGCGCGCAATGCCCTCGACCGTCACGTCGCCCGCGGGCGTCTCGAACGGCTCGATCGCGGTGCGATCGGCGTAATTGCGCGGCAGCCAGCCGCGGTTCACGAGCACGTAGCCGCCGTTCGCGAGCTTCATCGGCATCACGACGTAGAAGCCCGGCTGGTCGTTATACGGCCGGTTGTCGAGGAACACCGCGAGCTCCGGCATGAAGCGCCCCGTGGCGCGCACGCGATGGAACTCGATGTCCTTCAGCGCGACGGACTCGCGCGGCACGTCGACGGGGTTTGCGCGCTCGTAGCGCGTGATCTGCGCGTCGAGCGCCTCCTTCTGATGCGCGCGGTCGCGCTGCCAGAAACCGAGCCGCACCGTGATCGCGATCACCGCGAGAATCAGCAGCGCAGGCAGCCAGCGAATTCTCATCGCGCCGCTCCCCGGGCGCGACGATCGCCCGACCGAAGTGCGATAATGGTCCTTTCTTCCTCCAACTGCCGGTTACCGGTTAGCTTCATGCACATTCTCGTTCCGATCGCCTTCGTACTCATCATCGCCAGCATGGTGTCGGCGCTGTATTTCATGATGCACGACCGAGGCCATACGAAGCGGATGGTCTGGTCGCTCGCGATGCGGGTCGGGCTGTCGATCTCGCTGTTCCTGTTCATCCTGTTCGCGAACTGGATGGGCTGGATCCATTCGACCGGCATTCCGATCGGCCGCTGATGCGGCATAACGCCGCACGAGAGCCGCCCCTTCAAGCAAAAGCGCCGCCCGACGAAGTCGGGGCGGCGCACCGGTCGGCCTGCGGCCCTTTCGGCGCGCATCGCTGCGCCGACGGAGCCAAGCAAACGGCCCGCGCATCGCTGCGCGGGCCGTTTTCGTTGTTACAGCCAGTAGACGACGACGTACAGGCCGAGCCAGACGACGTCGACGAAGTGCCAATACCACGCGGCGCCTTCGAATGCGAAGTGGTGATCCGGCTTGAAGTGACCGCGGATCATCCGCACCAGCACCACCGCGAGCATCGTGCCGCCCAGGAACACGTGGAAGCCGTGGAAGCCCGTCAGCAGGAAGAACGTCGAGCCGTACACGCCGGAGCCGAGCGTCAGGTTCAGCTCGTTGTACGCGTGGAAGTATTCGAAGCCCTGCAGGAACAGGAAGCAGACGCCGAACACGAGCGTCGCGGCAAGCCACGCGATCGCCTTCTTGCGGTGATCGTCGCGCAGCGCGTGATGCGACACCGTCAGCGTCGCGCCCGACGACAGCAGCAACGCGGTGTTGAGGGTCGGGATCGGCCACGGGCCCATCGTCTTGAAATGGCCGACGAGCGCGCCCGGGCCTTCGTTCGGCCACACGGCGGAAAAGTCCGGCCAGATCAGCTTGTAGTCGAGGCTGCCGAGCTGGTGCATCGCGATTTCGCGCGCATAGAACAGCGCGCCGAAGAACGCGCCGAAGAACATCACTTCGGAGAAGATGAACCAGCTCATGCTCCAGCGGTACGACTTGTCGACCCGCTTGCCGTACATCCCGCCTTCCGACTCGGCGATCGCGTCGCCGAACCAGTGATACAGCACGAACAGCAGCCACAGCAGACCGACGAGCGCCGTGTAAGGCGCCCACGGCTCGCCGTTCACCCACAGCGCGAACGAGCCGAGCATGATCAGCAGGCCGATGGCCGCGCTGATCGGGTGCTGCGACGGGTGCGGCACGAAATAGTACGGGCTCTCGTTTTGACCGGTCATGCTTGATTCTCCACTTCAGTCCAATTTGTTCCGGAACGATCCGGCTTATTTCTGCGGCGGTGCGCGCGGCGCCGCCTCGCTTTGTTTCCGCTCGCGAACGCGCACGGCGGCGCGCCCGCTCGATTCCGCCCCGCTACCCGACGACCGCGTGCACGATCAGGATCAGCACGCCGACGAACACGGCCGCCCCGATCAGCGCGGCGATCAGCACGTGCAGCGGGTTCAGTTGCGTCGCGTCCGCTTCGAGATCGCGCCGCTTGCGTACGCCGAAGAACGACCACATCACCGCCTTGATCGTCTGGACGAACGTGCTCTTGTTGCCCGTTCCGCTCACCACCGTCGCCTCCTCAATGTCACGCGGCGGGCTTCGCCGCGGCGCCGCCCGCCTGCCCCGCCGCGCCCTTCACCGCTGGCGCGGGCGTGTTCAGCTCGAAGAACGTGTACGACAGCGTGATCGTCTTCACGTCCTTCGGCAGCTTCGGATCGATCACGAATACGACCGGCATGTCGCGCGTCTCGTTCGCCGCGAGCGTCTGTTGCGTGAAGCAGAAGCACTCGATCTTCTTGAAGAACTCGGTGGCCTGCTTCGGCGCGTAGCTCGGGATCGCCTGCGCGACCACCGTCCTGCCCTGCCCGTTCGTCACTTCGTACACGACCGTCGTCAACTCGCCCGGATGCACGTCGATGCTGCTGCGCTGCGGTTTGAAGCCGAGCGGCCCGCGTGCGTTCGCGTCGAGCTCGATCGACACCGTCCGGGTGTAATCGATCTGCGTGTTCTTCGCCTCCCGCTCGCTGACGTCGCGCTGCAGCAGGTTATTGATGCCGGTGACCTGGCAGATCGCGCGGTACATCGGCACCAGCGCGAAGCCGAAACCGAACATCAGTCCCGCCACGACGATGAGCTTCACGAGCATCGACCGGTTGAACGCGCGATCGACGTTCGCGTCGGACTTCGACATCTGGACTTCCTCAATACTGCGTCAGGACGTGGACGCAATCCACTGCCGGACGACGGCACCCACAAAGAAAACGGCGACGACGATGAGCAGGATCAAGAGCAGCCGCTTGTTGCCCGCGCGAATCTCGGCGGACGTTCGTCTTTTTTGTGAATTCCGGGTCATGCGAATTTTTTCGTTCCGGTTTGCGCCGCCCGCGTCGTGCGACACGGGCGGCGAACGCCGTCAAACCATTATTCGACCGTCGGCGGATGCTCGAACGTGTGGAACGGAGCCGGGCTCGGCACCGTCCACTCGAGGCCCGTCGCGCCGTCCCACGGCTTGTCGGATGCGCGCTCGAGCTCGCCGCCGCCGCGATACGCGGGCAGCACGATCGCGAACAGGAAGTACACCTGCGCGAGGCCGAAGCCGAATGCGCCGATCGTCGCGAGCTGGTTGAAATCGGTGAACTGCGCCGGGTAGTCCGCATAGCGGCGCGGCATGCCCGCGAGACCGACGAAGTGCATCGGGAAGAACGTGATGTTGAAGAAGATCATCGACGCCCAGAAGTGGATCTTCCCGCGCGTCTCGTTGTACATCCAGCCGGTCCACTTCGGCGCCCAGTAATACCACCCGGCGAAGAGCGCGAACAGCGAGCCCGCGACGAGCACGTAGTGGAAGTGGGCGACGACGAAGTACGTGCCGTGGTACTGGATGTCGAGCGGCGCCATCGCGAGCATCAGGCCCGTGAAGCCGCCCATCGTGAACACGAACAGGAAGCCGATCGCGAACAGCATCGGCGTCTCGAACGTGAGCGAGCCGCGCCACATCGTCGCGAGCCAGTTGAACACCTTCACGCCCGTCGGCACCGCGATCAGCATCGTCGCGTACATGAAGAACAGCTGGCCCGTCACCGGCATGCCGGTGACGAACATGTGGTGCGCCCAGACCATGAACGACAGGATCGCGATCGACGCCGTCGCGTACACCATCGAGCTGTAGCCGAACAGGGGCTTGCGCGAGAACGCCGGGATCACCTGCGACACGATCCCGAACGCCGGCAGAATCATGATGTACACCTCGGGGTGGCCGAAGAACCAGAAGATGTGCTGGTACATCACCGGATCGCCGCCGCCCGCCGCGTTGAAGAACGACGTGCCGAAGTGGCGGTCGAACAGCACCATCGTGATCGCGCCCGCCAGAACCGGCATCACGGCGATCAGCAGATAGGCCGTGATCAGCCACGTCCACGCGAACATCGGCATCTTCATCAGCGTCATGCCCGGCGCGCGCATGTTCAGGATCGTCACGACGATGTTGATCCCGCCCATGATCGACGACGCGCCCATGATGTGCACCGCGAAGATCGCGAAGTCCATGCCCGGACCCATCTGCGTCGACAGCGGCGCGTACAGCGTCCAGCCGGCGGCCGTCGCGCCGCCCGGCGCGAAGAACGAGCCGACAAGCAGCACCGCAGCCACCGGCAGCAGCCAGAAGCTGAAGTTGTTCATCCGCGCGAACGCCATGTCCGACGCGCCGATCTGCAGCGGGATCATCCAGTTCGCGAAGCCGACGAAGGCCGGCATGATCGCGCCGAACACCATGATGAGGCCGTGCATCGTCGTGAGCTGATTGAAGAACTCGGGCCGCATGATCTGCAGGCCCGGCTCGAACAGCTCGGCGCGAATCGCGAGCGCCATCACGCCGCCCGACAGGAACATGATGAACGAGAACAGCAGGTACAGCGTACCGATATCCTTGTGGTTGGTGGCGAACAGCCAGCGCCGCCAGCCGTGCGGGGTTTCGTGCGCGTGGTCGTCGTGCGCGTGGCCCGCGGCTACGTCGTGCCCGATGCTAGACATGAGAATCTCCTAATGCGAATACGTCGACAAACACAGCGACACGTCAAGCCGCCGGGCCGATCTCGACCCGCCGGGCTTCCTTCGCGTCCGCCCCGCCCGTGATCGTTTCCGGCTTCTTCAGAATGATGCGGTCCTCTGCAACGCCGGCCGTCTTCAGCGCATCGCGCACGATCTGCGCGCGGCGCTTGGCCAGTGCGGCGTTCGCGTCGGCCGAGCCCGTCTTGTCGGTGAAGCCCGACAACGCGAGCTTCGCGTCCGGATGCGCCTTCACGTATTCGGCCGCCGCGGCGATCGCGTCCTTCGCGTCCGCCGGCAGCTCGCTCTTGCCCGTCTCGAAATAGATTGCCGCCGGCAGCGTCCGTGCCTGCGTCTGCGCGGCCGCGCCCGAGGCATCCGCCGCCGGCGCCGCCGCGCCGCCGTCCGCCTGCTGCGCGTCAGCCGGCAGCTTGCCGTTGCGCGCGTCGGCCACCTGCTTCGGCTGCAGCGAATCGCCCTTGTGATTGCCCCACGAGTTGCGCTCGTACGTGATCACCGACGCGATGTCGAGATCCGACAGCGACGCCCACGACGGCATCGCGCCCTTGCCCTTGAGCACCTGCTCGAGGTGGCCCGCGATCGGGCCGTTGACGATCTTGCCGCCGTCGAGCGCGGGGAACGCGCCGACGCCCTTGCCGTTCGGCTGGTGGCACACCGCGCAGTTCGCCTTGTAGACTTCCTCGCCGTGCGCCATCAGTTCGGCGCGCGTATATACCTTGTTCGGATCGACCGCGCCCGCGGCGAGCTTCGCCTTCTGCGCGCTCACCCACTTCGCGTAGTCGTCGTCCGACAGCACCTCGACGACGACCGGCATGTACGCGTGCTCCTTGCCGCAGAGCTCCGTGCAGAAGCCGCGGTAGGTGCCGACCTTATCGGCCTTGAACCAGGTATCGCGCACGAAGCCCGGAATCGCGTCCTGCTTCACGCCGAACGCGGGCACGTACCACGAGTGGACGACGTCGTTCGCGGTCGTGATCACGCGGATCTTCTTGTTGACCGGCACGACGAGCGGGTGATCGACTTCCTGCAGATAGGTGTCGCTGATCGGCTGCTGGCCGTTCACTTCGGCGCGCGGCGTCGACAGCGTGGACAGGAAGCTGATGCCTTCGCCCGGGCCCTTCACGTAGTCGTAGCCCCACTTCCACTGGTAGCCGGTGACCTTGACCGTGAGATCGGCGTTCGTCGTGTCCTTCATCGCGACGACGGCCTTCGTGGCGGGCAGCGCCATCAGCACGACGATGATGAACGGCACGATCGTCCAGATGATTTCGACGGTGGTGCTTTCGTGGAAATTGGCGGCCTTGTGGCCTTTCGACTTACGGTGCGCGAAGATCGAATAGAACATCACGCCGAACACGCCGACGAAGATCACCGTGCAGAGGATCAGCATCATCGTGTGAAGGTCGTAGAGCTCCTCGGCGATCTTCGTCACGGGCTGCTGGAGATTGATCTCGTTGACGCGGGGGCCGCCCGGGCTGTCGCCCACCGCCAGAGCGGCGCCGGACAAGAGCAAACCGCTGCATGCCAGCACGCCCGTGAGGGCTCGCTTGATTGTTTTCATAGCTTCCTTACCCAAAATTTCCATTCAAACCCTCCCCCGTCGCAGGCCGCCCGCGTCACGCCCGCCGCCTCGTTCAGCCGCAGCGCGAAAGCGAGGCGCGCAGCTCGCGCGCGAACTGCGCGCGCCGGTATTGCGCGAGGTGCTGCCCGACCACGACGGACTCTCCGCGCGACACCAGCTTGATGGGATCGCGCGGCGACGCACCCGGCTCGACCCGCACCCAGCGCGGATTCAATTCGATCTGCGTCAGCCGCTCCGCGCTCATCCGCTCGATGACGAGCCGGTGAGGAAACAGCCGGATGCGTTCGTAATCGACTGCATGGCGCGCGTAGATGGCAAACGCGACGCCCACCGCCAGCAACTCGATCCCGGTGAAAGGCAGCACGAGCCACGCTCCGCGCCACAGCAACAGGACCGCGATCAACAGCGAAAACGCCGCGAGCGACACATAGAACGCCACGAACTGGCGCGGAGACACCGAACAGTTGCGCTTCATCAGCCAGTCCGCGAGGACCGGCTCGGCGTCGTGCAACCCGTTCGCTGCTTCCATCGCTGCCTCTCGCGAATGGCGTTTGATGCTTGCCCGCATCGGGCCGGCCGCCCTGTATTGTGAGGACCCCCAGGACGACAAACTGTCGCATTATAGGCGGGTTCAAAGTCATCCACAAGCAAACGGCCATCGCCCGGCGAGCCAAGCGCGACAAGCTTCCCGGCCGTTTTAGGAGGCTTTTCCCAGCGTTCCTCGGCCGTTAATTTCCGGCATAACGAAACCCCTCTTTACCGCGTCACGAACGCTTCGGCCGCCCTTTGCCGATGTCCTGCACGCGCACGATGCTGAAGCCCTCCGCCGTCATGCGCGGCGCCGCCTTCCATGCATGCCCATAGATCACTTCGTACGTGAGCGGAATCGTTCCGTCGTCGCGCCGGCGCGCCTCGAGCGCATCGTGCAGCGCCGCGTGCAGGCGGCGCGACGCATGGCCCGACGCTTCGCGCTCGAACGGATACGCGCCGAGACGGCGCACGTCGGCGAGCAGCGAACCGGCGGACTTGTACGTGACGGTCAGCGTCTCCTGGTCCATCACCGGAATCTCGAAGCCGCTCTCGACAAGCATGTCGCCGAGGTCGTGCATGTCGACGAAGTCAATCACGCGCGCGACGGCGCGTGTGTCGCCCGTCGCGGCGGCCGCGTCCGCGCACGCGGCGCGCAACTCGCGCAGCGTGTCGGGGCCGAGCGTGCTGAACATCAGCAGCCCGTCGACACGCAGCACGCGGTGCCATTCGGGAAACACGAGATCGGGACGCGCGTGCCAATGCAGAGCGAAGTTGGACCAGAGCAGATCGAACGCATCGCTCGCGAACGGCAAAGCGGAGAAGTCGGCTTGCGCGACGCGCGGCCCGCGGTGGCCGAGCGCCTTCGTGAGCGTCGCGGGCAGGAACCGGCGCCAGCTCGTCTCGACCGTGTCGCGCGCAGCCGCGCGCGCGAGCATCCCGCCCGACGCGTCGACGCCGAACACGGGCGCCTCGGGAAAGCGCGCGCGCAACAGCGGCAGGTCGTCGCCCGTGCCGCAGCCCGCATCGAGCACGCCCGACGGATTCACCTTGATGTAGTCGAGACGCTCGCGCATCCGCTGCGCGATCTCGCGCGGCAGGAACGACACGGCG
The DNA here is from genome assembly GCF_000012365.1 of Burkholderia thailandensis E264. NCBI lineage: Bacteria > Pseudomonadati > Pseudomonadota > Betaproteobacteria > Burkholderiales > Burkholderiaceae > Burkholderia > Burkholderia thailandensis. The sequence continues at coordinate 468,870 of NC_007651.1, read as the reverse complement.
TCGAACGCGGCGGCGCGGCGGTCGAAGATCCGCCGCAAGCGCCGCGGATCGTAGGCCGGACGGCCGGTTTTTGCGGAAGCTGGGGACATGTCGGGCACACTGGCGAAGAGCCCGAAGTATACTCGCTCGCTTCGCGCCATTCAGCGAAGCGGCCCTCCGCAGGAGCCCGGCAATGACGAATCCGGCCATATTGCGCCGCAACATACGCGCGGCGGCGGCGCGCGTGGGCATTGTCCTGGCACGCTTTTCCGCTGCCGCGTTGCCGAACCGCTGCGCACTGTGCGGCAATTTGTCACATAGGACGATTTGCGACTGTTGCGACGACGCCTATTGGAATGAGGCGCGGCTGCGCTGTCCGCGCTGCGCGCTGCCGCTGCCCGGCGCGCGCGGGGCGATGCGCTACCGCTGCGGCGCATGCGCGAGGATGCCGCCGCGGTTCGACGCGACGCTCGCGCTCGCCGACTATCGCGCGCCGCTCGACAGCCTCGCGCTCGACCTGAAGTTTCGCGCACGGCTCGCGCTTGGCCGCGAATTCGGCGAGCGCCTCGCGCGGCTCGCGACGGACGCGCTCGACGGCGCGCCGCCGCTCGACGTGATCGCGCCCGTGCCGCTCGCGCGGCGCCGGCTCGCCGAACGCGGCTACAACCAGGCGTGGGCGATCGCGCGGCCGCTCGCACGCGCGCTGAAGGTGCGCGCCGACGCGACGCTCATCGCGCGCGTGGCCGACACCGCGCCGCAGTCGCGGCTTGCGCTCGACGCGCGGCGCGCGAACGTCGCGGCGGCGTTCGACGTCGCGCGCCCGGTCGCGGGGTGGCATATCGGCGTCGTCGACGATGTGATGACGTCGGGCGCGACGCTCGATGCGCTCGCGCGCAAACTGAAGGATGCGGGCGCGCGGCGCGTGACGAATTTTGTCGCGCTGCGCACCGCGAAGGATTGACGGCGCACTCGCCACACGCGTTCACACGCACTTCACCCATCGAATCCAAACATGTTCAACGTCGTTCTCGTCGAGCCCGAAATTCCGCCGAACACCGGCAACGTGATCAGGCTGTGCGCCAACACGGGCGCGCGACTGCATTTGATCGAGCCGCTCGGCTTTCCGCTCGACGACGCGAAGATGCGGCGCGCGGGGCTCGACTATCACGAATACGCGCAAATGCACGTGCATCGCGACTGGGACGCGTTCGTCGCCGCCGAAGCGCCCGATCCCGCGCGGACGTTCGCGTTCACCACGCGCGGCTCGGGCCGCTTCCACGATCGCGCGTTCGAGCCGGGCGACTGGTTCGTGTTCGGTTCGGAGACGCGCGGGCTCACGCCAGCGCTCGTCGAGCGCTTCGCGCCCGAGCAGCGCGTGCGGCTGCCGATGCGGCCCGGCAATCGCAGCCTCAATCTGTCGAACACGGTCGCGGTCGTCGTGTTCGAGGCGTGGCGGCAGGCGGGGTTCGAAGGCGGGGCTTGAACGGACGCGCACTCAAACACGCGCGAGCGCCGCGCGATAAAGATCGAGCATCTCGTCGGAAAAGCACGCGAATACGACGCGCTCGAATCGTGCATCGGCCAGTTCGCCCGCGAGCGCGCCGGTCACGGTACGCACCGCGATCGCGGTCGCGTCGCCTGGCGGAAAGCGATACGCGCCGCAACTGATCGCCGGAAACGCGATCGACGTGCAGCCGGCGCCGGCCGCGACTTCGAGCGAGCGCCGGTAGCACGACGCGAGCAGCTCGGCCTCGCCGCGCTTGCCGCCGTGCCAGACCGGGCCGACCGTGTGGATCACGTATTTCGCAGGCAAGCGATAGCCTCGCGTGAGCTTCGCGTCGCCCGTCGCGCAGCCGCCGAGCGTCGCGCATTCCTTCACGAGCTCGGGCCCCGCCGCGCGGTGGATCGCGCCGTCGACGCCGCCGCCGCCCAGCAGCGACGCATTGGCCGCATTGACGATCGCATCGAGCGCGAGCGTCGTGATGTCGACGACGCGCGCTTCGACCGACGTCGAACCGATGTTCGGCATGATGCCCTCCACCGAGTTGATCGCGATGCGCACAGCGTACGCTCACGCGCCGCCGGTCGCACTGAACGCGCGAACGCGGGCGCGCCGCGCAGCGCGCCCGCGTTCGTTCGATTCGGATTGGATTCGATCCGGCTCGACGGACCCTATTCGGCCTTCGCGTCCCGCCGCAGCAGGCCGCTCACCGCGTCGCGCGGCGCGACGCCGTCGAACAGCACCGCGCATACCGCCTCGGTGATCGGCATGTCGACGCCGCGCTCGCGCGCGATCGACAGCACCGCGCGCGCGCACCGCACGCCTTCGGCCACGTGGCCGAGCGCGGCCAGAATGTCGTCGAGCGAGCGGCCGGCCGCGAGCTGCAGGCCGACGGTCCGGTTGCGCGACAGATCGCCCGTCGCCGTGAGGATCAGGTCGCCCAGGCCCGTGAGGCCCGTGAACGTCTCCGCGCGGCCGCCGAGCGCGACGCCCAGACGCGACATCTCCGCGAGCCCGCGCGTAACGAGCGCCGCGCGCGCGTTGAGGCCGAGGCCCAAGCCGTCGGCGATGCCCGTCGCGATCGCAAGCACGTTCTTCACCGCGCCGCCGACCTCGACGCCGACGACGTCGTCGCCCGTATAGATGCGCATCGCGCCGTGATGGAACGCGGCGAGCGTGCGCCCGCGGCATGCGGCCGACGCGCTCGCAACCGTCAGCGCGACGGGCAGCCCCTGCGCGACTTCGCGCGCGAAGCTCGGGCCCGACAGCACGCCGTAGCTCGCGTGATCCGGCAGTTCCTCGGCGACCATCTGATGCGGCAGCAGCCGCGTGTCGGCCTCGAAGCCCTTGCAGACCCACACGAAGTGGGCGGGCACGCGGCCCGCATCGCGCATCGCGCGGCACAGCGCGCGCAAGCCGGCCACGGGCGCGGCGATCACGCAGAGCGCGTCGTCCGCCTGCGCGTGCGACAGCGCCGCCGTGAGATCGGCCTCGTAGCGCAATGCGGGCGGCAGCGCGACGCCGTCCAGGTAGCGGACGTTCTCGCGCCGCGCGGCAAGCTCGGCGACGAGCGCCGCGTCGCGCGCCCAGAGCAGCGTGTCGTGCCGCGCGGCGAGATGCGCCGCGAGCGCGGTGCCCCACGCGCCGGCGCCGAGAACAGCGACTTTCATGCTCAGCACCGGTCGTCGTTCATACTCAGTTCAGCGTCGTGCCGTTCGGCGCGCCGCCTTGCTGCTGCGCGATCTCGGCCAAGCGCTGCTCGTACAGCGCCTGGAAGTTGATCTCCGCGAGATGGATGGGCGGAAAGCCCGCGCGCGTGATCGAATCGGCGATGTTCGAGCGCAGGTACGGGAACAGGATCGTCGGGCACGCGATGCCGCAAAGCGGATCGATCTGCTCGGCGGGGATGTTGCGGATGTCGAAAATGCCAGCCTGCTTCGCCTCGACGAGAAACGCGACCTTCTCGCGCACCTTCGCGGTGACGGTGCCCGCGACGACGATCTCGTAGACGGTGTCGGCGAGACGCTCGGCCTTCACGTCGACCTCGACTTCAACGGCGGGCATCTCCTGCTCGAGGAAGATCGCGGGCGAATTCGGCTGCTCGAGCGACAGATCCTTCAGGTAAATGCGCTGGATGTTGAAGAACGGTTGGTTTTCGACGTCGGACATGGTGGCTCCCTAAAAATGATTTCGCGGCGGCCGGAACCCTCCGGCACGCCCGGTGCGATCGTGCTTGGACCGCGCGCCGCCCGCAAGACGGCGGCCGCGCGGATGGCTTGCGCCTTGTCAGGCGGCTTCGAGAAGCGGCTTCAGGCCGCCTTCGCGGTCGAGCTTCGACAAATCGTCGTAGCCGCCGACGTGCGTGTCGCCGATATAGATTTGCGGCACGGTGCGGCGGCCGGTGCGCTCCATCATTTCCGCGCGGCGCTCCGGCTCCTTGTCGATCAGCACCTTCTCGACGTGCTCGACGCCGCGCAGCTTGAGGAGCCGCTCGGCCTGCATGCAATACGGGCACACCTGCGTGCTGTACATGACCACTTTGTTCACTTCGCCACTCCTTATTTGACGACCGGCATGCCGGCCTGCTGCCATGCGGCGACGCCGCCCTGCAGCACATGGACGTCCTGGTAGCCCGCTTCCTCGACGATCTTGCGCGCTTTTTGCGACTGCTGACCGTTCTGGCACACGAGCAGCACGGGCGTGGCCTTGTTCTTCGACAACTGGCCGGCCTTCGCCTGCAATTCGCCGAACTCGACGGAGCGCGCGGACGGCAGGTGACCCGCGCCGTACTCGGCCGCCGGCCGCAGATCGACGACGACCGCGTTGCGGCGGTTGATCAGTTGGGTCGCCTCCGCGGCGGACAGGCCGCCGCCGCCGCGCCGCAGCGCGGGCCACGCGAGCAGGCCGCCGGAAACCACCAGGATCGCGATGAGCGCGAGGTTCGTGTAATCGGTGAAGAACGTCACGGAAAATCCGCCGAAAAAGAGAAATCGGAAAGGGCAATCCCGCCATTATAAAATAACCGTCTGACGCGATGTCGCCCCAGAGCCGGGTCCGCATCCGTGCTTACCGCTTCCTCACCACCGACCGCAAGCATCTATGTACAAGCTCGTTCTCATCCGCCACGGCGAATCGACCTGGAACAAGGAAAACCGCTTCACCGGCTGGGTCGACGTCGACCTGACCGAACAAGGCAACAGCGAAGCCCGGCAGGCCGGGCTGCTCCTGAAGGAAGCCGGCTACACGTTCGATATCGCATACACGTCGGTGCTCAAGCGCGCGATCCGCACGCTCTGGCACGTTCAGGACCAGATGGATCTGATGTACGTGCCCGTCGTCCATTCGTGGCGGCTGAACGAGCGTCATTACGGCGCGCTGTCGGGCCTGAACAAGGCTGAGACGGCCGCGAAGTACGGCGACGAGCAGGTGCTCGTCTGGCGCCGCAGCTACGACACGCCGCCGCCCGCGCTCGAGCCGACCGACGAGCGCGCGCCATACGGCGATCCGCGCTACGCGAAGGTGCCGCGCGAGCAACTCCCGCTCACCGAGTGCCTGAAGGACACGGTCGCGCGCGTGCTGCCGCTGTGGAACGAATCGATCGCGCCCGCGGTGAAGGCCGGCAAGCAGGTGCTGATCGCCGCGCACGGCAACTCGATCCGCGCGCTGGTCAAGTATCTCGACGGCATTTCGGACGCGGACATCGTCGGCCTGAACATTCCGAACGGCGTGCCGCTCGTCTACGAGCTCGACGCGAACCTCACGCCCATCCGGCACTACTACCTCGGCGACCCGGAAGCGATCGCGAAGGCGCAGGCCGCCGTCGCGCAGCAGGGCAAGGCGTCCGCGGCGTAATCCGCCCCGCCGCCCCGCGCGCCGCGCGAACCTGTTTCGCGCGGCGCTGTCTGAACCTAGCCGGCGCTCCCCGTTTCGTCCCGATCCACAAGGCGTCCGGACGAACAGTTATACTTGACCGTCCTGTGACCGTCCCGTTGCTCCCGCGACAGCCACGCGCTTTCCGACCGCACCAGACTCTATGCGTATGAAATTGAAGAACATCGGCCTGATTGCCGCGGGCCTCGCGACTGGCGTCTTCGCGACGCTGCAAATCTCCGCGTCGGCCCAGCAGGCCGTCACGACGGCCGCCGCGCCGCTGCCGCTCGATCAACTGCGGCTCTTCGCGGAAGTGTTCGGGCAGATCAAGCGCGAATACGTCGAGCCCGTCGACGACAAGAAGCTCTTGACCGCAGCGATCAAGGGCATGGTATCGAGCCTCGACCCGCATTCGTCGTATCTCGACAAGACCGATTACCAGGAACTGCAGGAGCAGACGAAGGGCCGCTTCGCCGGCCTCGGCATCGAGATCTCGCAGGAAGACGGCCTCGTCAAGGTGATCTCGCCGATCGAGGACACGCCCGCGTTTCGCGCCGGCATCCGTCCGGGCGACCTGATCACCCGCATCAACGATCGCCCTGTGCGCGGCATGACGCTCGACAAGGCCGTCAAGCAGATGCGCGGCGAGCCCGGCACGAAGGTCACGTTGACGATCTTCCGCAAGAGCGACGACCGCACGTTCCCCGTCACGGTCACCCGCGCGGTGATCCGCGTGCAGAGCGTGAAGATGAAGCTGCTCGATCCGGGCTACGCGTACATCCGCATCACGAGCTTCCAGGAGCGCACGACGCCCGATCTCGCCGCGAAGCTGCAGGACATCGCGCGCCAGCAGCCGAAGCTGAAGGGCCTGATCCTCGATCTGCGCAACAACGGCGGCGGCCTGCTGCAAAGCGCCGTCGGCGTCGCGGGCGCGTTCCTGCCGCCGGATTCCGTCGTCGTGTCGACGAACGGCCAGATCCCCGATTCGAAGCAGGTCTACCGCGACAACTACGAGAACTACCGCCTGCCGTCGTTCGACTCCGATCCGCTGAAGAACCTGCCCGCCGTCTTCAAGACGGTGCCGATGGTCGTGCTGACGAACGCTTATTCGGCGTCGGCCTCGGAAATCGTTGCGGGCGCGCTGCAGGATTCGCACCGCGCGCTGATCATGGGCAAGGCGACGTTCGGCAAGGGCTCGGTGCAGACGGTGCGTCCGATGACGGCCGATTCCGCGCTGCGCCTGACGACCGCGTACTACTACACGCCGAGCGGCCGCTCGATCCAGAACAAGGGCATCCTGCCCGACATTCCGGTCGATCAGTACGCGGACGGCGATCCGGACGACGTGCTCGTCACGCGCGAGGTCGACTACACGAACCACCTCGCGAACACGCAGGACCCGAACGAGAAGAAGGAGCTCGAGGAACGCGAGCAGCGCCGGATGGAGCAGTTGCGCCTTCTCGAAGAGCAGAACGACAAGAAGACGCCCGAGCAACGTCAGAAGGATCGCGAACGCAAGCCGGTCGAGTTCGGCAGCGCCGACGATTTCATGATGCAGCAGGCACTCAACAAGCTCGAAGGCAAGCCGGTCGTGCAGTCGAAGATGATCGCCGCCGACAGCACCGCGAAGAGCCCTGCCGCCAAGGCGAGCGCCGCCCCGGCGCCGAAGGGCGCGGCTGCGAAGCCTGCGTCGGCTGCGAAGCCCGCGTCGGCGCCGCAACCGCAGTAAGCGCACGGCGCCACGCACGGGCCATCGCGGCACGCCGCCGCGATGGCCCGTTTTCTTTGCGCGCCTAGAATAATATTCGAGACTGTTTTACCGCCTTGCGGCCCCACGATGAACGACGAACAACTCCTCCGCTATTCCCGCCACATCCTCGTCGACGAAATCGGCATCGAGGCGCAGCAGCGCTTTCTCGACGCGCATGCGATCATCGTCGGCGCGGGCGGGCTCGGGTCGCCGGCGGCGATGTATCTCGCGGCGGCGGGCGTCGGCACGATCACGCTCGCCGACGCCGACACCGTCGATCTCACGAACCTGCAGCGGCAAATCCTGCACGTGAGCGCATCGGTCGGCCGCAAGAAGGTCGAGTCGGGGCGCGACGCGCTCGCGCAGCTCAATCCCGACGTGAAGGTGAATGCGCTCGCCGAGCGCGTCGACGATGCGTGGCTGAATGCGCACGTGCCGCACGCAAGCGTCGTGCTCGACTGCACCGACAACTTCGCGACGCGCCACGCGATCAACCGCGCGTGTGTCGCGCATCGGGTGCCGCTCGTGTCAGGCGCGGCGCTGCGCTTCGACGGGCAGATCAGCACGTTCGACTTCCGCGACCCCGGCTCGCCATGCTACGCGTGCGTGTTCCCGGAAGATCAGCCGTTCGAGGAAGTCGCGTGCTCGACGATGGGCGTGTTCGCGCCGACCGTCGGCATCATCGGCGCAATGCAGGCGGCCGAGGCGCTGCGGGTGATCGGCGGCATTGGCACGACGCTCGTCGGCCGGCTGATGATGCTGGATTCGCTGCGGATGGAGTGGAGCACGATGAAAATCGCGCGGCAGCCGGATTGCCCGGTGTGCGGCTCGGGCGGCACGCATTGAGCGGCGCGGCTCGCGGCCGCGTGTAATCGTCTGCGTTGACGGCGCCGTTAGCGCAAAAATCTGGCGCGCGATCGCGCGTGCCCCATACCCGGCTCCTGCCGCCCCGGATTCCGCAGACGGCACGCGCGCCCATACGCGCGCCCCGCCCGATCACGCGGCGACGTCCGCCTTCGGCTCCGCGCTCGCGAGCCGCTTGAGCGCCGCCTGCACTTCTTCCGGCTCGAACGCCGCGAGCACGTCCGCGGTCGGCTTCTCGAGCGCCTTCAAATGTGCGCGCAGGATCTCCTGCTTGACGACGAGCAACTGGCTCGGATGCATCGAGAACTCGGTGAGCCCCATGCCCAGCAACAGGCGCGTCAGCGCCGGGTCGCCCGCCATCTCGCCGCACACCGACGCCGGCACGCCCGCGCGCTTCGCTTCGCGCAGCGTGAACGCGATCAGATGCAGCACCGCCGGATGCAGCGGATCGTACAGATGCGCGACCGCGTTGTCCGCGCGGTCGATCGCGAGCGTGTACTGGATCAGGTCGTTCGTGCCGATCGACAGGAAATCGATGCGCTTCAGGAACAGCGGCAGCGCGATCGCCGCGGCCGGAATCTCGATCATCGCGCCAACCCGCACGTTCGGATCGTATGCGAGCCCCGCCGCGTCGAGCTGGCGCTTCGCCTCGTTGATAAGGTCGAGCGTCTGGTCGATCTCCTGCGCGTGCGCGAGCATCGGCACCAGGATCTTCACCTGGCCGAACGCCGACGCGCGCAGGATCGCGCGCAACTGCGTGAGGAACATCTGCGGCTCCGACAGGCTCCAGCGGATCGCGCGCAGGCCGAGCGCCGGGTTCGGCGCGGTCTCGTAGCCTTCGTCGTGCGCGTCGAGCGGCTTGTCCGCGCCGACGTCGATCGTGCGGATCGTGACCGGCATCCCGTGCATCAGCTCGACCGCGCGCTTGTACGCGGCGAACTGCTCCTCCTCCTCCGGCATCCGCTCCTTGCTCATGAACAGGAACTCGGTGCGGAACAGGCCGACGCCGACCGCGCCCGCGTCGACGGCCGCCTTCGCGTCGTCAGGCAGTTCGATGTTCGCGAGCAGGTCGATCTTCGTGCCGCAGAGCGTCTGCGCGGGCGAGAACTTCAGGCGCTGCAGCTTGCGCTGCTCGAGCGCCTTCTCCGATTGCCGGTACGAGTATTCCTCGAGCACGATCGGCGCGGGATCGACGATCACGATGCCCTGATCGCCGTCGACGATGATGAGATCGTCCTGACGAATCAGCGCGCTCGCGTGCTGGACGCCGACCGCGGCCGGAATCCCGAGGCTGCGCGCGACGATCGCCGTGTGCGACGTGCGCCCGCCCAGATCGGTGACGAACGCCTGGAACGACTGCGTCTTGAACTGCATCATGTCGGCGGGCGCGATGTCATGCGCGACGACGATCATCTCGTCGCGGCCGTTGCCCGCCGCGCGGTCGAGCGCCTGCGCGGCGGACGGCGCGCCCGCGAGCGCCTTCAGCACCCGTTCGACGACCTGCTCGATGTCCGCGCGCCGCTCGCGCAGGTACTCGTCCTCGATGTCGTCGAAGTGGCCGGCGAGCACGTCGAGCTGCTCGGTCAGCGCCCATTCGACGTTGTAGCGGCGCGTGCGGATCAGGTCGATGGTTTCCTGCACGAGCATCGCGTCGCCGAGGATCATCGCGTGCACGTCGATGAATGCGGCGACTTCGGTCGGGGTATCGTCGCTCAGATCGGCGCGCAGCGCGTCGAGTTCGCGCCGGACCGCGTCGAGCGCCGCGCGAAAGCGTTCGATCTCGGCCTCGATGCGCTCGGCCTCGATCAGGTAATGGGCGACGTCGAGCGCCGCCGGCGCGATCAGATACGCTCGTCCGATCGCGATGCCTCTTGAAACGGGAATGCCATGCAGCGTGAAGGACACGCGCACCTCCTTGATCACGTAAATCGCGGCGCACCGCTGCGATGCGCTTATGACCCCGATCGTCGATTATAAATTCCGCATACCCCGCGTGACTGCGTGCGGCGCAGCATCGCGGCGCGCAGTCGCGGGACGAAAAAAATGCCGCGACGTTGCGCGGCATTCTCGCTGGATGGCTGAGCGGCCTGCCGCCGCGGCATCACTGCCCTTCGCCGAATTTGTCGGCGATCAATTTGAGGAGCGCGTCCATCGCTTCCTGCTCGTCCGGCCCTTCGGTCTCGATCGTCACCATGCTGCCGATGCCCGCCGCCAGCATCATGACGCCCATGATGCTCTTCGCGTTGATCCGGCGGCCGTTGCGCGTCATCCAGACTTCCGACTGGAAATTGCCCGCGAGCTGCGTGAGCTTGGCAGACGCGCGCGCATGGAGCCCCAATTTGTTCACGATGGTCGTTTCTTGTTGAAGCATGGTGTTCCGATGAGGTCAAAACGGGCTGCGGCCGGCGTGCCGGCCGCGCGGGGGTAATGCGAATCGGTGCGCGGGCTCAATGCGGTTGCGTCTGCGCCTTCGGCTCCGGCGGAATCGGCGCGCACTCGCCGCAGCCGAGCGCGCTCGGGCGCGGCGGCGGCGTGCCCGCCGCGATCTCGTGGATGCCCTTCGTCGAGCCGGCGAGCGCCTTGTCGACAAGCGTATCGAGCGGCGTCGTCCGGTAGCAGACGGCGCGCACGAGCATCGGCAGATTGACGCCCGCGAGCACCCGCACGCCGTCGACCTTCGCGAGCTGCCCCGCGATATTCGCGGGCGTCGCGCCATACATGTCGGTCAGCACGAGCGCGCCGTTTTCTTCCTTCAGGCGCGCGAGCTCCGCGTGCGCGAACGCCATCACCTGGGCCGGATCGTTGTCCGCCTGCACGTCGATGCAACCGATGCGCGCGGGCACGCCGCCGTAGATATGCGCGATGCAGTCCCGCAAAGCGGTAGCGAGCGGCGCGTGCGCGATGATGAGAATGCCTGCCATGTCAGCCTTGCAACGTGTTCGGCCCGACCGCCGGGCCTGACGCACGGAAAAACCGTGCCGGGCGAGCGGGCATTGTAGCAGGCCAGTCGAGCCCGTCCGGCCGAGCCGCGCCCGGCCGAACCGGTCGGGCGACGGGGGCCTGCGCAGCCGCCGCCCGGCCGTGCGCGCATCAGCCGACCGCGCGCTCCAATGCGTCGACGAACATGCCGGCGACGTCGAATCCAGTCTGCTCCATGATTTCGCGAAAGCAAGTCGGGCTCGTGACGTTCACCTCGGTCAGCCAGTCGCCGATCACGTCGAGGCCGACGAGCAGCAAGCCGCGCGCGGCGAGCACCGGGCCGAGCGTCGCCGCGATCTCGCGGTCGCGCGCGGTGAGCGGCTGCGCGACGCCGACGCCGCCCGCGGCCAGATTGCCGCGCACCTCGTTGCCCTGCGGAATGCGCGCGAGCGAATACGGCACCGGCTCGCCGTCGATCAGCAGAATGCGCTTGTCGCCGGCTTTGATCTCGGGGATGAACTTCTGCACCATCACCGAGCGCGCGCCGTCGTGGCTCAGCATCTCGATGATCGAGCCGAGGTTCATGCCGTCCGCCTTCACGCGGAACACGCCCATCCCGCCCATGCCGTCGAGCGGCTTCAGGATCACGTCGCCGTGCTCGGCGTGGAACGCGCGCAGCCGCGCCGCGTCGCGCGTGACGAGCGACGGCGCGACGAACTGCGCGAACTCGCCGATCGCGAGCTTCTCCGAATGGTCGCGAATCGTCTGCGGCTTGTTGAACACGCGCGCGCCCGCGCGCTCGGCGAGCTCGAGCAGCCACGTTGACGTCACGTATTCCATGTCGAACGGCGGATCCTTGCGCATCAGGATCGCGCCAAACGACGGCAGCGCGCGCGACTCGCGCGGCCCCGCCTCGTACCAGCGATCGCGGTGAAGATCGGCCGTGTCGCCGGCGATCGCGACGCGCCGCACGTCGGCCTCGACGCCCGCGCCCGTCCATGCAAGCTGGTTCGGCTCGCACGCGTACACCGCGTGCCCGCGCCGCGCGGCCTCGGCCATCATCGCGTAGGTCGAGTCCTTGTAGATCTTGAAGCGCTCGAGCGGGTCGGCGATAAAGAGAATGTCCATGCGAATCCTGATGCTAGAGGGAGCGCGTCACACCTGGATCGCTTCGGGGTCGGTCTTCTCGAGCTCGACCGACGACGCGAGCAGCCCAAGCCGTGCGACGACGCCATACATGTAGAAGCGGTTCGGCGGCGCCGCGCCGGGCTTCGCGTGCGTGTCCGGCAGCGCCGTGTGCTCGAAGCCGAGCGGCACGTAGTGCATGCCGGGCGCATTCAGATTCTGGTCGCGCTCGCGCGCGCCGTGTGTGCGGTAGAACCCGCCCACCACGTAGCGGTCGATCATGTAGACGACAGGCTCGGCCACCTCGTCGCCGATGCGCTCGAACGTGTAGACGCCTTCCTGCACGATCACGTCGCGCACCGGCACGCCCGCCTTCGATTCGGCCATCTGCGCGCGCTCGTGCTTCGTCATCCGGCCGATCTCGGACGCGTCGTGCACCGTCATCACGCCGCGCCCCGCCGTGCCGGCGTCCGCCTTCACGACGACGTACGGCTTCTCGCCGATCCCGTATTCGCGGTACTTGCGCGCGATCTTCTTGAGCACCGCGTCGATCGCTTCGGCAAGCGCCTCGCCGCCGTCGTTCGCGTGCCAGTCGACGCCTTCGACGTGCGAGAAATACGGATTCAGCATCCACGGATCGACGCCCACCATCTTCGCGAACTTCTTCGCGACGTCGTCATAGCAGGAGAAGTGCGTCGACTTTCGGCGCACCGCCCAGCCGGCGTGCAGCGGCGGCAGCAGATACTGCTCGTGCAGGTTTTCCAGCACGCTCGGGATGCCCGCCGACAGATCGTTGTTCAGCAGGATCGAGCAAGGGTCGAAATTCTTCAGGCCGAGGCGGCGCGGCGTGCGCTCGAGCGGCTCGAGCACGATCTTCTGGCCGTCGGCGAGCGTGATCGGCGTGACCTCGACGATGCCCGGATCGAGCGAGCCGAAGCGCACGTTCAGGCCCGCCTGGCGCATGATCGTCGCGAGGCGCGCGACGTTCTCGAGATAGAACGCGTTGCGCGTCGGCAGCTCGGGAATCACGAGCAGATTCTTCGCGTCCGGGCAGATCTTCTCGATCGCGGCCATCGCCGCCTGCACGGCGAGCGGCAGCACTTCGGGCGGCAGATTGTTGAACGCGCCCGGGAACAGGTTCGCGTCGACGGGCGCGAGCTTGAAGCCCGCGTTGCGCAGATCGACCGAACAGTAGAACGGCGGCGTGTGCTCCTGCCATTCGAGCCTGAACCAGCGTTCGATCGCAGGCGTGGCGTCGAGGATCTTCCGCTCGAGCTCGAGCAGCGGGCCGTTTAACGCCGTAACGAGATGGGGAACCATGTGTGACTCGCGGACCGGAGAAAAAAGATTGTAGAGCAATTGCCCGTCGCATTTGGGGATTGTTCCCGGTATCGCAAGGATTTACCGCATGATTGTCTCTATTGACCCGATAGCCCGCGTGGTTATCGCGCGCAGCCGCGCCCGGCGGGCTTTGGGCAAGCGCCGGAGCCCGCCGGCAGACGCACGATCCGCGGCGCCGGCGCGCGGCGCGGCGACGAGAAGCGCGCGAAAAAAACCCGCCTCGAGGGCGGGCCGAAATCGCTGCGCTCATTCTGCGGGCGGCGAAGCGTGCGAGCGCTTCGCCGCCCCCGGTTCGGGGATGGATCCCATTATTCGACGTGCTCGCCATGCAGGATCACGTCGAGGCCTTCTCGTTCTTCTTCTTCCGTCACACGCAGGCCGATCACGAGGTCGATCACCTTCAGCAGCACGAAGCTGACGATGCCGCTGTAGACAAGCGTGATCGCGACGCCCTTTGCCTGCAGCAGCAGGCTGCCGTCGACGCCGCCGATGTCCTTGACCGCGAACACGCCCGTCAGCAGCGCGCCGAGAATGCCGCCCACGCCGTGCACGCCGAACGCGTCGAGCGAATCGTCGTAGCCGAGCTTGTGCTTGAGCCACGTCGCCGACCAGAAGCACACGACGCCCGCCGCGACGCCGATCGTGAGCGCGCCCGCGACGCCGACGAAGCCGGCCGCCGGCGTGATCGCGACGAGACCCGCGACCGCGCCCGACACGATGCCGAGCACCGAAGGCTTACCCTTCGCGATCCACTCGGCGAACATCCAGCCGAGCGCCGCGCACGCGGTGGCGACTTGCGTCGTCAGCATCGCGAAGCCGGCGCGGCCGTCGGCGGCCACCGCGGAGCCCGCGTTGAAGCCGAACCAGCCGACCCACAGCATCGAGCCGCCGATCAGCGTCAGCACGAGGTTGTGCGGCGCCATCGCTTCGCGGCCGTAGCCGACGCGCTTGCCGAGCATGAGGCACGACACGAGGCCCGCGATGCCGGCGTTGATGTGCACGACCGTGCCGCCCGCGAAGTCGAGCACGCCGTCCGACGACAGCCAGCCCGTCGGCTCCCAGACCATGTGCGCGATCGGCACGTAGACGATCAGCGACCAGAGCGTCATGAAGACGAGCATCGCCGAGAACTTCATCCGGTCGGCGAACGCGCCGCAGATGAGGGCCGGCGTGATGATCGCGAACGTCATCTGATAGACGAAGTAGACCGATTCCGGGATCGTCTGCGCGAGGTGGCTGACGGTGAGCGTCGTCGCCTTGTCGCCGTGGATGTAGTTCATCCCGGACAGGAACACGCGCGAGAAGCCGCCGATGAAGCCGTTGCCCGGCGTGAACGCGAGGCTGTAGCCGACCACCGTCCAGAGGACCGTGATCAGCGCGGTGATCGCGAAGCTCTGCATCACGGTCGCGAGCACGTTCTTCTTGCGGACCATGCCACCGTAGAAGAGCGCGAGGCCCGGGATCGTCATGAACAGCACGAGCGCGGTCGACGTGAGCATCCACGCGGTGTCGCCCGAATTGATCTTCGACGAATCGACGGAGAACGGCGCGGTCGGCGCGGTCGGCGCGGCGGGCGCGGCGGCGGCCGAAGCCGGCGCGGCGGCCGAAGCGGCCGCGGAAGCGGCGGCCGGCGCGGACGCGACGGCGGCGCTCGCCGACGTGTCGGAAGCCGTTGCGGCCGATGCGGCGGCGGGTGCCGACGACGCGTCGTCGGCCATCGCGGCGCCGATGCCGCCCGCAAGCAGCGAGCCGGCCATCAACAGGGACATCAGGATCTTGCGCATCTTGGTTTTCCTCTTATCGCTTGTGTCGCTTGTTACAGGGCGTCAGCGCCCGTCTCCCCGGTACGAATCCGAATCACCTGCTCGATCGACGTGACGAAGATCTTGCCGTCGCCGATCTTGCCCGTGCGCGCCGCACGCTCGATCGCCTCGACGGCCTGATCGACGAGGTCGTCCGACACCGCGGCTTCGATCTTCATCTTAGGAAGGAAATCGACGACATATTCGGCCCCCCGGTACAGCTCGGTGTGCCCCTTCTGGCGGCCGAACCCCTTGACCTCCGTCACCGTGATGCCCGAGACGCCGAGCGCCGAGAGCGCCTCGCGCGTCTCATCGAGCTTGAACGGCTTGATGATTGCGGTAATCAGTTTCATGAAGTCCTCTCGCTATGGTGGTTGTCCCATCACTACTGCAATGCATGGCGGAACACCTACAGCAACTCGCATGCCATGTCGGCTCACGCCGGTCTCGACAGGCTTTCACGCAGATTTCCGGCGTCGGCGCGCGCTTGCGCGAACGCAAGCGCGCCTTGGCCGAACGGCCAACGCGGGCCCGGTTTGCTGGCGTGCTGAAAGGAAGGTTGCTAGAGTGCACGCACGTCCGGCGCATCGCGAACGCGGCTTCACGCGATCGAATGCCCGGAAAGCGGGCCTGCGGGCGCACCAATTTCGGTCATGCGCATTTCGTGGGCACGACTGCAACGGCTATTGCACAAATTTTGTGCACCTGGAAGGGGAATACCATGAAGCAACCCAGCGACGTTTTCAACGGCCTGCAGGCGCGCATCGGCGACCTGCTGAAAAACTCGCCGGCCAAGGATGTCGAGCGCAACGTGAAGGCCATGCTCACGCAAGGCTTCTCGAAGCTCGATCTCGTCACCCGCGAAGAATTCGACACGCAGACGCAAGTGCTCGCGCGCACCCGCGCACGGCTCGAGGAGCTCGAGAAGCGCGTCGCCGAGCTCGAACAGAAACTGGCCGACGTTCAGTCGTGACGGCCGCCGCCGCTCGCATTCGCTGAGCGGCTCCCCCCGCAGCTCGCGCCACGCCGGCCAAGCGCGCATCGAAACCATCCTCCGGACGCCGTGGGCGGCGCGAATCGCGCCGCGCGGCCCGGTTCACGCGGAGTCGAATCATGTCGCTTGCCGTGGTGCGCAGCCGCGCGCCCGCTGCCGGCCGCGCGCCGGAAGTCACCGTCGAAGTCCATCTCGCCAACGGGCTGCCGTCGTTCTCGATCGTCGGGCTGCCCGATCTCGAAGTGCGCGAAAGCCGTGAGCGCGTGCGGGCCGCGCTGCAGAACTGCGGCTTCGAATTCCCCGTGCGGCGCATCACCGTCAACCTCGCGCCCGCCGACTTGCCGAAGGAATCCGGGCGCTTCGATTTGCCGATCGCGCTCGGCATCCTCGCCGCGAGCGGTCAGCTCCCGGCGGGCGCGCTCGACGGCCGCGAGTTCGCGGGCGAGCTGTCGCTGACGGGCGCGCTTCGGCCGATGCGCGGTGCGTTCGCGATGGCGTGCGGCGCGGCCCGCGGCCAGCAGGCCGACGAAGACGGCTCGTCCGCGGATGGCGGAGCGCCGCTCGCGGTCATGACAGCGGTGGCGGAGCTTTACCTGCCGCTGCCGAGCGCGGCCGAAGCGGCGCTCGTGCCGGGGGTGACCGTGTACGGCGCGGCCGATCTGCCCGCGCTGTGCGCGCACCTCGCCGACGCGCCGGACGGGCGGCTCGCGCCCGTCGCCGCGCCCCGTCTCGACGACCTCCCTGCCGCGTCCGCGCCCGACCTCGCCGACGTGATCGGCCAGACGGGCGCGAAGCGCGCGCTCGAAGTCGCGGCGGCGGGCGGCCACCACATGCTGATGATCGGCCCGCCGGGCGCCGGCAAATCCATGCTCGCCGCACGCCTGCCGGCCCTCTTGCCGCCGCTCACCGACGACGAGGCGCTGACGTCGGCCGCGATCCTGTCGTCGAGCCGGGCGGGCTTCTCGCCCGCTCAGTGGCGGCGGCGCCCGTTTCGCACGCCGCATCACTCGTCGAGCTCGGCTGCGCTCGTCGGCGGCCGCAATCCGCCGCAGCCGGGCGAGATCACGCTCGCGCACCTGGGCGTGCTGTTCCTCGACGAGTTGCCGGAATTCGACCGGCATGTGCTCGAAACGCTGCGCGAGCCGCTCGAAGCCGGCCGCATCACGATCTCGCGCGCTGCGCTGCAAGCGGATTTCCCGGCCGCGTGCCAGTTGATCGCCGCGATGAATCCGTGCCCGTGCGGCTGGCGGGGCGACCCCGGCGGCCGCTGCCGCTGCTCGCCAGACATCGCCGCACGCTATCTGCGCAAGCTGTCCGGGCCGCTCCTCGACCGGATCGACATCCAGATCGAGATTCCCGCACTCACGCCCGCCGAGCTGGCCGAGCGGCCCGCGACCGCCGGCGAATCGAGCAAGACCGTGGCCGCGCGCGTCGCGCTCGCGCGCGAACGGCAATTCGCGCGACAGCGCAAGACCAACCACATGCTGACGGGCCGCGAGACCGATGCGTTCTGCCGCCCGGACAGCACGGGCGAGACGCTGCTGCGCGACGCGGGCGAGCGATTCCGATGGTCGGCGCGTGCGTACTACCGGGTGCTGAAGGTCGCGCGAACGATTGCCGATCTCGCGGGCGACGATGCGCCGAGCGCCGCGCATATCGCCGAGGCGATCCGGTATCGAAGGGTGTTTTCGCCGGTTTGAGCGCACGTCGATCCAAGAATCCGCCGACGGGTGGAAAAGCGGAACCCCGAAGGTGGCGGCGCGGCGTGCGATGCCGCGCCCAATAATGAGCGGCGACACGCAATACGATGCGCGAACGCCAACCGGAATGTCGGCCGGCGTAGAGAACCGGCGCGCGCGCCATCGGCCGCGTGCTTCGGCGGCATTCCCAATCAAGGCGAACGCGCCCGCCACGGTCGTCGCTCGCCTCGGCGCGGACCATGCAAGCGCGGCTATCGGCAAAACGGACCGCGCGCCGATGCGGCCGATGACAACCCCAACGCAGTCGGGCATTCGAACCGAGAAACGATAACGGGAATCGCCGGCAAATCGTAATATAGTACGACCAATGATGCCCAATCTCCGACCGGGCATCGCCTCGCGTCCCGCGCCCGAGCATTCGCGACGCCGCCGGACCGCCCGAAGATTTGCCTTCCCTGACTGGAGCGATCGCGCATGGCCTTGCTGCCCGGCACCCTCACCATTCCCGACCGACGCGAACACGCGCGGCACCGGCTGTTGATGTTTCATCACGCGTGCGGCTCCGCGACGAACTATTTCCGGTGGGCGGCTGCGTTCCCGCCGCATATCGAAGTCTGGCTCGTCGAACTGCCGGGGCGGGGCCGAAGCCTCAAGCACTCCGCGTTCGACACGCTGCCGCCGCTGCGCGACTACCTGCGCGAGCTCGCCCCCGAGCTTCCCGCCAACTACGCGATCTTCGGCCACAGCATGGGCGCGCTTGTCGCGTACTGCTTCGCGCACGACATGGCGCAACTCGGGCGGGCGCCGCGCTGGCTCGGCGTGTCGGGCGCCGACTCGCCGTTCGCCGAATCGCGACGCCGCGCGTTTCCGGTTCATCAGCGTCCCGATGCGGCGATCGTCGAGCACCTCGCGACGCTCGGCGGCACGCCGCCCGAAGTCTTCGCGCACGACGAACTGCGCACGATGCTGCTGCAACTCGCGAAGGCCGACTTCCGGATCGTCGAGGCATTCTTTCCGCTCGCGTCGGCGACGCCGTTGCCCGTGCCCGTCACGGTCTTCGCCGGTGCGCAGGACGCCGTGCTGTCCGAGGCCGGACTGCAGGACTGGCAGCGCGCGTCGACGCTGCCGATCGAGCGCGAAACATTCGACGGCGGACATTTCTATCTGCTCGACACGCCGTCCGCCATCCACCGCGCGATAGACGCCGCGCTGACGAAGCACGATTTGCCGGCGAGCCTCCCCGTCGTTCTGTAGTCGGGAAACGGCCAGATGGCAGCCGGCGCGCGCGGCACGGTGAAACAGGGTGGTGCGCATCGCGCCGGCGCGCCGCGCGATTCCGCGCGTGCGTGAATTCCGAGGCCGCCCTTCCGGCCGCCCGGCGATTTGGCGAAGCTCGCCCGCGCCCGGACGAGCATCAAAGTGCGTCGCCGAACCGAACCGTTCGCCCGATCGAGCCCGGCTTACGATCAGTGGTTTGCACCCGCCATCTTTCCGGCAGCTCACAGGCGTGCCAACGGCACCCCGGCGATTCCGCGAACACACGCGGCACCGCACCGGCAGCCGTCGCAAATGCAGCCGGAAGCACCGTCCGAGGGCAGGTACACAAGGGTTTCGGGCCCGGCCGCCTTCGGGCGACCGGCAAAAAAATGCATGTCAAGACTTGACTTATGCACAATTAGCCAAATCCAGCCAAATCTCGACGCGCTCCAGCCATCACTTGAAGCCTTCCACGCAATGCATTGATTTTATTGATTTTTTTCAAGTGCAAAGATTGCGGGCAATTTAACTGAAAGGCCCTCCGGCGGGCCTTTGCCGACCGCCCGTCGAACTTTTCAACAAAGTTGTCCACAGTCTCTGTGGATAGTCAAAAAAATCCCGCAAAATCCGGCGATTAGCGCCCGTTCTTGCGAAGGAACTTTCACTTCCGAATCGGCTCTCAGGCATCCCGAATCGCTCGGTCAATCAAGTTTTAACGAGCCGAAAAATTGTTCGAGCGGCTCCGACGCAAGCGGCGCATCGGAGATCACGATCACCTCGTACACGTGCCGGCCATGCGCGACAAGCCGCGCGATCACCGTCTTCGACGCGCGCGCGCCGGACGCGCCCTGCGCCTGCCGATCCGCGCCGGACGCGCCCGGTGCGCCGGCGGGCGCCCCACTCATTCGCAGCTCGATACCCGCCGTCTGGCCGCCGGCCGCCAGCGGCACGAGCACCGCCCGCTCGTCCGGCTGCGCGCGCAGATTGCGCGCCAAACCGGTGCGCAGATAGTCGAGCACCGCGTGCCGGGTCGCGTCGCGATCGTCCGGCAGCATCACCGTGCCGACGGCGAACACCGCACCGCCGACGTGCGCCGCCTGCATCCGCATCTTCATCGGCGCACCGCCGATCGCGACCGGATGCTCCTCGACGGTCGGCTTGGCCGGCAGGTCGATCGTATAGCCGGCGTCGTTGTGCAGCGTGCGCCAGTCATAGGCGGGCGAGCACGCGGCAAGCAACGCGAGCGCGCCCAGCACGACGGCCGCACGGCGCGCGCGCGCGCTCAGCCAAACGCGGCGCACACGCCCATGCGTCAATCCCGGCGGATGTAACCGCGCGGACGGAGCGCACACCCCAGGCCGGCCGGTCGAACGGAAACGAAGCGAGCGCGCGTAGCGCAGAGCGGCACGAATCATGAAGAAAACGGATCGCAATGGACGTTGAACGAAGCCGCATTATCGCCGCTCGGCGCGACAGCGCGGCGCCGGTGCGCACGCCCGTTTGACGGTACAATGAGCGCCGTTCGCATCGAGAAGGCGCCCGCACACGGTGCCGCCCGAAGTCCCCGCATTCAGAGGTCCCTCAGATGAGTCCCGCTCCCGCTCCCACCGGCCGCCGCACCGGCCCGTTGCGCTACGTCGCGATCGCGGTTGCCGCGGTCGCGATCGCCGTCGCCGGCTATTTCGCGTTCAACGGCAAATCCAGCGCGCCCGAAGCGACGTTCACGCTGCTGTCCGGCCAGAAGATCTCGACCGCCGCCGATCTGAAGGGCAAGGTCTATCTCGTGAACTTCTGGGCGACGAGCTGCGCGACCTGCATGCAGGAAATGCCGCAGATGGTCGACACGTACAACCGTTTCAAGGGCCAGGGCCTCGAATTCGTCGCGGTCGCGATGAACTACGATCCGCCGATGTACGTCGCGAACTACGCGCAGACGCGCCAGTTGCCGTTCAAGGTCGCGCTCGACGACGGCAGCGTCGCGAAGCAGTTCGGCAACGTCCAGCTCACGCCGACGACGTTCGTGATCGGCAAGGACGGCAAGATCCTGAAGCGCTACGTCGGCGCGCCGCAGTTCGCGGAGCTCGATCAACTGCTGCAAAAGGCGCTCGACACGAGCGCGTAAGCGCGCCCTTCGTCTCGGCGGCCCGCCGCACGGCGCGCCGCCGCCCTCCGAACGGATCGCTCGACGCGGGCCACGCCCGCATCAGCGCTCCGTTTCTCCTTTCGCGCTCAGCCCATAGCGCTTCATCTTCTCGTAGAGCGTCGCCTTGCCGACATGCAGCTTGTCGGCCGTCGTCGCGACCGCGCCACCCGTGCGGTTCAGCGTCTCGGCGATCACCGCGCGCTCGAATTGCTCGACGCGCTCCTTGAGCGACTGCTCGGCGCTCTCGTCGGTTGGCCCGCCCGCATCGCCGACGAAGCCTTCCGTCACGCCGAGCACGAAGCGATCGGCCGCATTGCGCAGCTCGCGCACGTTGCCCGGCCAGTCGCGCTGCATCAGGCTCGCGCGCTGACGATCGGTGAGGAGCGGAGCCGGACGCCCGTAACGGACCGCCGCGTCGAGCATGAAGTGCTCGAAGAGCGGCACGATGTCCTCGCGGCGCTCGGCGAGCGGCGGCAGCGCGATCGTCACGACATTCAGCCGGTACAGCAGGTCGCGCCGGAACGTGCCGGCCGCGACATGCTCGCTCATGTCGCCCTTCGCCGCCGCGACCACGCGGCAGTTCACGCGGATCGGCTGGTTCGAGCCGAGCCGCTCGAGCACGCCGTCCTGCAGCACGCGCAACAGCTTCACCTGCAGCGCGAGCGGCATGCTCTCGATCTCGTCGAGGAACAGCGTGCCGCCTGACGCATATTCGAGCTTGCCGATACGGCGCTTCGCCGCGCCGGTAAACGCGCCCGGCTCGTAGCCGAACATCTCGGATTCGAACATCGGCTCGGGCAGCGCGCCGCAGTTGACCGCGATGAACGGCTTGTCGCGGCGCGGCGACAGCTCGTGCAAGCTGCGCGCGATCAGTTCCTTGCCGGCGCCGGTGTCGCCGTTGATGAGGACCGACGCGTCGGTCGGCGCGACGTTCGCGATCAGCCGCCGCACCTGCTCGATCGCCGGGCTGCGGCCGATGATCCGCGGCGCGACGACGCCCTGCCCCGCGAGCTCGCGCCGCAGCGCGTGGTTCTCGAGCACGAGCGCGCGGCGCTCGAGCGCGCGCCGCGCCGTCTCGATCAGGCGCTCGGCCGCGAATGGCTTTTCGATGAAGTCGTAAGCGCCGTCGCGCATCGCCTGCACGGCCATCGAGATGTCGCCGTGCCCGGTGACGAGCACGACGGGCACGTCGGGCGTGCGTGCGCGACATTGCGCGAGCAGATCGAGGCCGCTCGCGCCGGGCAGGCGGATGTCGGACACGATCACGCCCGCCGCGTCGCCGACGATCGCCTTCTCGGCCGCCTCGACCGAACCGAACCCGACGACGTCGAAGCCCGCGAGCTGCAGGCTCTGCACGCTCGCGCGGCGCACGAGCTCGTCGTCTTCGATGTAGATCACTTGCAGGCGGTTCGCCATCTTCTGTCACCCCATGATGCTGACGCGGGCCGCGCGCGAAACGCGCGCTCAGCTCGCGGCGGAAGTGTCCGGATGATGCGTGCGCGCGCGGCGCAGCGTCAAGACGAACTCCGCGCCGCCCGCCGGCGCGTTGCGCGCGGTGAGCGAGCCGCCCGCGTCGCGCGCGATCGACGACGAGATCGCGAGGCCGAGCCCGAGCCCGCGCCCCATTTCCTTCGTCGTGAAGAACGGCTCGAACAGCCGCGCGAGCGATTCCGGCGCGATCCCCGGCCCATTGTCGCGCACGGCGATCGCAAGCGTCGCGGCCGTCGCATCGATCGTCACGTCGATGCGCGGCGCGGCCGCCGCCGCGACCGCGTCGAGCGCGTTGCCGAGCAGATTGATGAGCACCTGCTCGAGCCGCAGATCCTCGCAGCGCGCGACGAGCGCCGGCTCATCCCGCGACGGATCGAAGCGCACGGCTTCGACGGGATCGCGCGTCTCGTCGCGCAGCACGATCGCGAGCTCGACGCCTCTCATCCGCTCCTCGAGCAACGCGAGCGCGTTGCGCAGCGCGCGCGCGACGTGCGCCCGCTCGTTGCGCGGCTTCGCGCGCCCGACGAACAGCTTCAGCTGATTCGTGATCTTGCCCATCCGCTCGGTGAGCGCCGCGATCGCCTCGAGATTCTCGCGCGCGGCCGCCTGCTCGCCGCGGTCGAGCAGCACGCGCGTGTTGTCGGAGAAGCTGCGCAGCGCGGCGAGCGGCTGGTTCAGCTCGTGCGTGATGCCGGCCGCCATCTGGCCGAGCGCGGCGAGCTTGCTCGCCTGAACGAGCTCGTCGTGCGCGGCGCGCAGCTCCTGCTCCGCGCGGATGCGCTCGCCGACTTCCTTCTTGAGCCGCGCGTTCGCCTGCGACAGATCGGCCGTGCGCTCCTCGACGCGCCGGTTCAGCTCCGCATACGCGCTTTGCAGCAGCACGCGGCTGCGCAGCATCTCCTGCACGCGCGCGCGGCGCGCGCGCCAGTAGAACGCAAGCAGGCCGAGCGACACGAAGCCGAACGCGGTGACGATCGTCGCATTGCGCGCGTCGACGTCGACGGGCTCGATCGGCGCGAGCGTGACGAGCTGCCAGTCGGGCTCGCCGAGCAGGCGGCGCGTCGCGAGATAGCGCGGCGAACGCCGCCCCGCGCCCATCCGCACGATCTGCGCATCGGGCCCGAGCACGCGCTCGACGCGCAGCGGCAGCGGCGTGACCGGATACTGCGCGTACTGGCGCGTCTCGTGAATCGACGTCGCGATCGGCCCCGGCAGCGGCTTGAGCGTGTGGTACTTCCACGCCGGCACCGACGACAGGAAGATCACGCCGTGGTCGTCGGCGACGACGAGCGGCTCCGACGCGTCCGCGCCCTGGAACCACTCGAGATTGAGCTTGACGACCGCGACGCCGATGATCTTGCCGTCGCGCCGCACGGGTTGCGAGATGTAGTAGCCGGGATCGCGCGAGATCGTGCCGATCCCGAAGAAGCGGCCGGTGCCGCCCTTCACCGCATCGATGAAGTACGGGCGGAATTGATAGCCGATGCCGGTGAAGCTGTCCGGGCCGCGCCAGTTGCTCGCGGCGACGCACAGCCCGTTCGCGGTGATCACGTAGGTCGCCGTCGCGTGCGCGTGGCGGTTCATGTCCTCGAGGTAGACGTTCGCGCGATTCACGTAGCGGTGATTGCCGGGCGCGGCGAGGACGTCCTGCACGAACGGGTGGCCGCCCAGCAGGTACGGCAGCGATTCGTAGCGGTCGAGCGTGCTTTTCAGCGCGTTGGTCGTGCGGTCGACGCGCGCCGCCGCGCTGTCGCGCAGATCGGCGATGCCGCGCCGCCACGTGACGGTCCACGTGAGCGCGCACGCGGCCGCGAGCATCGCGGCGAGCGCGAGAACGACGAGCAGGCGGCGCTTCACGGTGACGGCTTCCGGACTGTAAGGATCGTCTATTGTGGCATAGCCGCCCCCCGAAAAGGCCGCGGGGCCGTGCGAAGCGCGCTTCGACGCGCCCGGCCCGGCCCCGCCCGGCGCGGGCGCCGCTGCGCGCCCCGCCGTCTCCGCACACATCGTCAGACCCGCGCGGCTTCGCCCGCGGCCGCCTTGCCGTTGCCCGAAAGCGCCGCGTGCAGCTTCGCGCGGTCGAGCTCCTTCTCCCACGCGGACACGACAACCGTCGCGACGCCATTGCCGACGATGTTGGTCAGCGCGCGGCATTCGCTCATGAAGCGGTCGATGCCGAGGATCAGCACCATGCCGGACAGCGGAATCGTCGGCACGACGGCGAGCGTCGCGGCGAGCGTGATGAAACCCGCGCCCGTCACGCCGCTCGCGCCCTTCGACGTCAGCATCGCGACCGCGAGCAGCGTGAGCTGCTGCATCCACGTCAGTTCGATGTTGGTCGCCTGCGCGATGAAGAGAACGGCCATCGTCATGTAGATGTTCGTGCCGTCGAGGTTGAACGAGTAGCCGGTCGGCACGACGAGGCCGACGACCGAGCGCGAGCAGCCTGCCTTCTCGAGCTTCTCCATCAGTTGCGGCAGCGCCGCCTCCGACGAACTCGTGCCGAGCACGATCAGCAGTTCCTCCTTGATGTAGCCGACGAAGCGGACGATCGAGAAGCCGGTGAAGCGCGCGATCGCGCCGAGCACGACGAGCACGAACACGACCGACGTCAGGTAGAACGTGCCGATCAGCTTCAGGAGCGGCACGAGCGAGCCGACGCCGTACTTGCCGATCGTGAACGCCATCGCGCCGAACGCGCCGACCGGAGCCAGCTTCGTGACGATGTGCACGATGCCGAACAGCACGCGCGTGATGCCGTCGATGAAATCGGTGACGACGCGGCCGCGCTCGCCGAGATGCGCGAGCACGCTGCCGAACAGGAGCGCGATCAGCAGGATCTGCAGGATCTCGCCCTGCGCGAACGCGTCGATCATCGTGTTCGGGATGATGTGCATCAGGAAGTCGACGGTCGACTGGCCGTGCGCCTTCGCCGCGTACGACGCGACTTCCTTGCCGTTGAGCGTCGCCGGATCGATGTTGAAGCCGACGCCGGGACGCAGGATGTGCGTCGCCGCGAGGCCGAGCACGAGCGCGAACGTCGACACGATTTCGAAATACAGGAGCGCCTTGCCGCCGACGCGGCCCACCTTCTTCATGTCCTGCATGCCGGCGATGCCCGTCACGACGGTGCAGAAGATGATCGGGCCGATCACCATCTTGATCAGCTTGATGAAGCCGTCGCCGAGCGGCTTCATGTCGACGGCGAGCGACGGATAGAGGTGACCCAGGAGCACGCCGACGACGATGGCGAAAATCACCTGCACGTAGAGGACTTTATAGAACGGTTTCTTCACGATGGTTCCAGAGAAGAGAGAAGGTGGGTCGAAGCAGGTCGGCGTCACGCGCGCGGACGAATGTCAGGGGAGCCACTCGCCCGCGCGGCTGCCGTGCCGCAACAAGCGATGGCCTCAGCGAATCCGAGGGAGGTGGACGGGGTGGGGCATCGAATGTCTCCTTGCTGTAGTAGTGAGGCCAAGGCGGCCTTGGGCGTTTACTTCGCAAGGTCGATGCCAGGTGCTCGATCAGGCTCAGCCTGTTGATTTCTCTGGGTTTTCCGAACCGTCGCGGGCGCGCGCATTCCGGAAATCCGGATTTCCGGAATGCAGCCGTCCGGATCGCCGGACGGCTCGCGCGCCGCCGCGCCCTTTTCCCCGACGATTCAGTGCGTGGCGGCCTGCGCGGCGAGCACGCCCGTTTGCGCGTAGAACTCCTGCCGCGCGAACGCGTCGCGCTCGCGCCGCGCGCGCTCGCTGCGATCGGTCAGCGAGCCGATCACGATGCCCGCGAACGCGAGCGGCACCGACACGAGCGCCGGGTTGTCGAGGAACACCGGCGCGTGCGCGTGATGCAGCACGTCGACCCATACCGATTTCGACAGCAACGTGAGCGCGACGGCCGACGCGAGGCCGAGCCCGCCGCCCAGCACCGCGCCGCGCGTCGTCATCCCGCGCCAGAAGATCGACGTCGCGAGCACCGGGAAGTTCGCGCTCGCCGCCACCGCCGCGACGAGCCCGACCATGAACGCGACGTTCACATGCTCGAACAGAATCGACAGGCCGATCGCGACCGCGGAGAGCGCGAGCGTCGCCGCGCGCGAAATGCGCATCTCGAGCCGCTCGTCCGGCCTGCCGCGCGCCCACATCTGCGCGTAGAGATCGTGCGAGATCGTCGTCGCGCCGGCGAGCGTCAGGCCCGCGACGACGGCGAGGATCGTCGCGAACGTGACGGCCGCGATGAAGCCGTAGAACCAGTTGCCGCCGACCGCCTGCGCGAGCTTCACCGCGACCATGTTCGAGCCGCCGACGAGATCGCGCGTCAGGTTGAACGCGCCCGCCGCGTCGTGGCGGAAGAACTCCGGGTGCTGCGCGAGCAGCACGATCGCCGAGAAGCCGATCACGAACGTGAGCAGATAGAAGTAGCCGATGAAGCCCGTCGCGTACAGCACCGATTTGCGCGCCTCCTTTGCATTCGGCACCGTGAAGAAGCGCATCAGGATGTGCGGAAAGCCCGCGGTGCCGAACATCAGCGCGATGCCGAGCGACAGCGCGTTCGCCGGATCGCGGATCAGCTTGCCGGGCCCCATGATGCCGAGCGCGCCCGGATGCACGGCCACCGCGCGGCGAAACATCTCGTCAACGCTGAAGCCGAACTCGCCGAGCGCGAGCGCGGCGAGCAGCGTCGCGCCGGCGAGCAGCAGCACGGCCTTGATCATCTGCACCCAGGTCGTCGCGGTCATTCCGCCGAAGAATACGTAGACGACCATCAGCGCGCCGACGATCAGCTCCGCGGTGCCGTACGACAGCCCGAACAGCAACTGGATCAGCTTGCCCGCGCCGACCATCTGCACGACGAGGTACAGCACGACGATCGTCAGCGCGTTCGCGGACGTGAGAAGCCGGATCGGCCGCTGCGCGAAGCGGTACGCGACGACGTCGACGAACGTGAACTTGCCGAGATTGCGCAGCGGCTCGGCGATCAGGAACATCACGAACGGCCAGCCGACGAGAAAGCCGATCGAGTAGATGAGCCCGTCGAAGCCGAACATGAACACCATGCCCGACAAGCCGAGAAACGACGCGGCGGACATGTAGTCGCCCGCGATCGCCAGGCCGTTCTGCAGGCCGGTGATGCCGCCGCCCGCCGTGTAGAAGTCGCGCGCGCTGCGGGTGCGGCGCGCGGCCCAGCGCGTGAGCGCGAGCGTCGCGAACACGAAGACGAAGAACATGCCGATCGCCACGGGGTTCAGCGCGACCTTGTCGGGCATCGGCGCGGCGGCGACGCCCATCGCGTGCGCGGGCGCGCAAGCAAGCGCCGCGCACGCAAAGAGCGCGGCCGGCATGAGACGCGCGGCGCGCGCGATCGATTGACGCAGCATCGCGGCCTCCGTCACGAACGGTTGAAAAGCGCGTCGACCGAGCGGTCGAACGAGCGGTTCGCGCGCAGCACGTAGCCCGCCGTCAGGCCGACCGCGACGAAGATGATCGCGACGCCCGCGACGACGCCGACGCTGATCGTCGCGCCCGCGTAGAGCGGCGCGGCGAGCGTGCGCGGCGCGAGCGCGACGAGCAGGATGAAGCCGTAGTACGTCGCGATCATCAGCGCCGTCAGCATGAAGCTGAAGCGGCGCCGCGCGCGCACGAGCTGCTGATAGTCGCGACAAGCCACGACCGTTTCGATGACGGAAGTCTCCATGACGTCTCCTCCTCGATCGACGAGGTTGTTGTGTAATCGTTGCCGCCGGCGCGGCGGTCTTGCGGTCTTGCGGTCTTGCGGTCTTGCGGTCTTGCGGTCTTGCGGTCTTACTGTCTTGCGGTCTGCCGTCCGCCGCGCTCACACGACGCGCTCGCTTCGCAGTTGCGCGATCTCGGGCCCGGACATCCCGAGCCAGTCGCCGAGCACGCGCTCGGTATCCGCGCCGAGCACGGGCGGCGCGCCGCGCACGGGCAGGCGCTCGCCGTCGAACCGGTACGGCGGCGCGAGCACGTCGACATCGCCCGCGACCGGATGCGGCTGCCGCGTGACGAGCCCCGCCGATCGCGCGCGCTCGGACATGAGCGCCTCGCGCAAGCCGAGCACCTCGCCGCACGGAATGCCCGCGTCGGCGAGCGCCGCGAGCAGCGCCGCGCGCGGCCGGCGGCCGAGCTCGCGGAGGATCTCCGGCAGCAGTTCCGCGCGATTCGCGGAGCGCGCGATGTTCGTCGCGAAGCGCGCGTCGGCCGCGAGCTCCGGCCGGCCGATCACGTCGCAAAAGCGCGCGAACTGCGGGTTGTTGCCGACCGTGATCACGATCGGGCCGTCCGCCGCGTCGAACACGCCGTACGGCACGATCGACGGATGCGCGTTGCCGTAGCGCGGCGGGTCCTCGCCCATCAGCAGCGCTTCGAGCCCGTAGTACGACGTGACCATCAGCCCGCAATCGAACAGCGCCATCTCGATGCGCCGCCCGCGCCCCGTCGCGTGCCGCTCGTAGAGCGCGGCGAGGATCGCCTGCGCCGAGTACATGCCGGTGAAGAGGTCCGCCACCGCGACGCCGAACTTCAGCGGCGGCCGCCCGGCTTCGCCGTTCAGCGCCATCAGGCCGGCCTCGCCCTGCACGACGAGGTCGTAGCCCGGCCGGCTCGCTTCGGGGCCGGAGCGGTCGTAGCCGGAGATCGCGCAGTGGACGAGCCGCGGATTGAGCTCGGCGAGCGCGTCGTAGCCCAGGCCGAGCTTCTCCGCGCCGCCCGCCTTGAAGTTGTGCACGACGACGTCCGCCTGCGCGGCGAGCCCGCGCGCGATGCGCCGCCCCGCTTCCGTCTGCAGATCGACGCAGATCGAGCGCTTGCTGCGGTTCACGCTGTTGAAGTAGGTCGTCTCGGTGTCGCCCACGCGCAGGCCCCAGTCGCGCGTGTCGTCGCCGCGCCGCGGATGCTCGACCTTGATCACCTCCGCGCCGAGATCCGCGAGCACCATCGCGCACCACGGCCCGGCGAGCACGCGCGAGAAGTCGAGCACCTTGATACCCGCGAGCGGCTGCGCGCCCGGTTCGTTGCGCATCTTCGTCTCCTCCGTTCGTTGGCGGCTATTGCTTCGACAGCGCGACATAGCGCGCGAGGTGGTGATCCTCGTCGCCGAGCTGGTGATCGATCATCACGAGCCGTTTCGCGTAGTGCGCGAGCGGCAGCTCCCACGTCATCCCGATCCCGCCGTGCAGCTGGATGCTCTCCTCGGCGACGAGCGCGCCGATCCGGCCGACGCTGTACTTGGCGGCGGACAGCGCGCGCTCGCGCGCCACGCGCGGCGCGTCGAGCTGCGCGGCCGCGTTGATCACCGCCGAGCGCGCCTGCTCGATCTCGAGCAGCAGCTCCGCCATCCGGTGCTGCAGCGCCTGGAAGCTGCCGATCGGCACGCCGAACTGGCGGCGGGTGCGCAGATACTCGAGCGTGTACGCCTTCGCGACGTCCATCGCGCCAAGCGCCTCCGCCGCGAGCGCGAGCAGGCCGAAGCCGAGCGCGCGCTCGATCGCGTCGGCCGCTTCGCCCGGCGCGCCGACGAGCGCGTCGTCGGCCAGCGCGACGCGCTCGAAGCGCACGTCGGCCGCGCGGCCGCCGTCGATCTTCCGGTAGCCGCGCGCCGTCACGCCCGGCGCCGTCTTCGGCACGACGAAGAGCGACAGGCCCGCGGCGGCGTCGTCGGCGCCGGCGGTGCGCGCGCTGACGACGAAGAACGTCGCGTGCTCGCCGCAATCGACGACGGCCTTCGCTCCGTCAAGCACCCAGCGCCCGCCTTCGCGAGCCGCGCGCGTTCTCACCGTGTACGGTTCGTAATGCGTGCCGGGCTCCGCATGCGCGAACGCACCGATCGCACGGCCTTCGATCAGATCGGCGAGCCGCGCGCGGTGCGCGTCGCCGCCCGCCTGCGCGAGCGCGCGCCCGGTCATCAGCGCGCCCGCGAACGGCTCGACGACGAGCCCGCGGCCGAGGCACTCGAACACGAGCGCGATGTCGAAGCCCGCGCCGCCGAGGCCGCCGCAGTCCTCGGGGAAGAGCGCGCCGATCGCGCCCAGCTCGGCGAAGCGCCGCCACATGTCGTCGCTGTAGCCGGGCTCGGAGAGCGCGATCCGGTCGCGCGCGGCGAACGGGTACTGCTCGGCGATGAAGCGGTTCAGGCTGTCCGCCAGCATCCGGCGGTCTTCGGTGTATCGAAAGTCCATGGATCGTCCTTACAACCCGAGCATCGTCTTCGAGATGATGTTCTTCTGGATCTCGTTCGAGCCGCCGAAGATCGACAGCTTGCGGTTGTTGAAGTATTGCGTCGCGGCGCTCGCCGCCTCGGGCAGGCCGCCCAACGGCTCGCCGTCGTAATCGGCGTCGAGCGCCTCGTCGACGAACGGCTGCGCATACGGCCCCATCGCGCGACGCATCAGCGACGAAATCTCCTGGCGGATCTGCGTGCCGCGAATCTTCAGCATCGAGCTCTCCGCGCCCGGCGCGCCGCCGCCCGCGACGGCCGCGAGCACGCGCAGGTTCGTCGTCTTCATGTTGTCGAGCTCGATCTCGACGCGAGCGAGCCGCGCGGCGAAGAGCGGATCGTCGGCGAGCGGCCGGCCGTTCCTCTTCACCTTCGCCGCGACCGCGCGCAGCCTGTCCAGCGCCGCGACCGAGAAGCCCACGCCCGCGATGTTCGTGCGCTCGTACGTGAGCAGGTATTTCGCGTAGGTCCAGCCGCGGTTCTCTTCGCCGACGAGGTTTTCGGCCGGCACGCGCACGTCGGTGAAGAACACTTCGTTGACTTCGTGCTCGCCGTCGAGCGTGACGATCGGGCGCACCTCGACGCCGGGCGCGTTCATGTCGACGAGCAGGAAGCTGATGCCTTCCTGCTTGCGCACGTCGGTCGCGGTGCGCACGAGGCAGAAGATCATGTTCGCGTAGTGCCCGAGCGTCGTCCACGTCTTCTGCCCGTTGACGACGTAGTGGTCGCCCTGCGCGTCGACGCCCCGCACCGCGCTCGTTTTCACCGCGGCGAGATCGGAGCCCGCGCCCGGCTCCGAATAGCCCTGGCACCACCAGTCGGTGCCGTCGAGAATGCGCGGCAGCCAGCGGCGCTTCTGCGCTTCGCTGCCGTACCTGATCAGCACGGGGCCGAGCATGTTCACGCCGAACGGCACGATGCGCGGCGCGCCCGCGATCGCGCACTCGTTGTCGAACAGGAACTTCTGCGCGACGCTCCAGCCGGGGCCGCCCCATTCGCGCGGCCAGTGGCTCGCGAGCCAGCCCCGCGCGTTGAGGATGGCGTGCCATTCGCGCATGTCGTCGCGCGTGAGCCGCAAGCCGCCCTTCACCTTGCGCGAAATGCGCGGCGGCAGCTCGTCGGCGAGAAAGCGCTGCACCTGCGCGCGGAACGCTTCCTCTTCAGCGGTGAAATTGAGATCCATGTGACGTCGTTCTCGAATACGTGTAGGGCAACCGGCGGGCGACCGGGCGCGGCGTCAGTCGATGCGGTTCAGGCTCGCGAAGGTCTCGCCGCGCGCGACGAGATCGACGAGCAGCGGCGACGGCTTCCAGAAGACGGGGTCCTCGCTCGCGAACGCGCGAATGTCGGCGAGCACGTTCGCGAGGCCCACCGTGTCCGCGTAATGCATCGGGCCGCCGCGATATCGCGGGAACCCGTAGCCGTGCAGGAACACCGCGTCGACGTCGAGCGGGCGCAGCGCGATCTTCTCGTGCACGACGTTCGCGCCTTCGTTGATCATCGCGGCGAGATAGCGGCGCACGATCTCGTCGTCGGTGAACGCGCGCGGGCTCACGCCCTTCTTCGCGCGCGCTTCGGCGATGATCGCCTCGACCTCCGGGTCCGGCGCGCCAGCGCGCGCGCCGTCCGGATACAGGTAGTAGCCGCGGCCCGTCTTCTGGCCGAACCAGCCGCGCTCACAGAGGCGATCGCCGATCTCGACGTAGCGCAGCCGCGGATCGCGCGTCGGCGCGCGGCGCTTGCGCGTCGCCCAGCCGATGTCGCCGCCCGCCAGATCGACGACCTGATACGGCCCCATCGGAAAGCCGAATTCGCGGATCGCGCGATCGATCTGATACGGCGACGCGCCGTCCTCCATCATGTAGTCGGCGGCCGTGCGGTAGACGGCGAGCACGCGGTTGCCGATGAAGCCGTCGCACACGCCCGCGCGCACCGGAATCTTCCTCAGCTTCTTCGCGAGCTCGAACGCGGTCGCGACGACGTCCGCGCTCACCTTCGCCGGCACGACCACTTCGAGCAGCTTCATGATGTTCGCGGGCGAGAAGAAATGCAGGCCGATCACGTCCGGCGTGCGCTCGACGCTCGCCGCGATCTCGTCGATGTCGAGATACGACGTGTTCGTCGCGAGCACCGCGCCCGGCTTGCACGCGCGCGCGAGCTCCGCGAACACGGACTTCTTGACCGCCATGTCCTCGAACACTGCCTCGATCACGACGTCGGCCTGCGCGAGCGCGTCGTACGACGTGCCGCCCTTGAAGCGAGCGAGGCGCGCGGCCTGCGCGGCGGGCGTCATGCGGCCCTTCGCGACGAGGCCCGCGTAGACCTTCTCGACGTGCGCGCGGCCGCGCTCGAGCGACGCGTCGTCGCGCTCGATCATCGTCACCGGGAAGCCGGCGTCGAGCGCCGCGACCGCGATGCCCGCGCCCATCGTGCCGCCGCCGACCACGCCGATCCGCTCGATCGCGCGCGGCACGCCGCGGCGCGTCTCGGGCGACTTCGCCGCCTCGCGCTCCGCGAAGAACGCATGCACGAGCCCGGCGCGCTGCGGGCTGTCGAGGCATTCGACGAACAGCCGGCGCTCGGTGCGCAGGCCCTCGTCGAACGGCAGCGCGAGCGCGGCGGCGACCGCGTCGACGATCTTCGCGGGCGAGAACAGGCCGCGCGACTTCTTCGCGACGTCGGCGCGCGCCGCCTCGAGCGCGGCTTCGGCGGCCGCGCGATCGGCGAGCCCTTGGGCGTCGCGCGTGCGGCGCGCGGGCGCGCCCGCCGCGAGCAGCTCGTGCACGTACGCGAGCCCTTCGGCGAGCGTGTCGTCGCTGTGCGCGAGCCGGTCGACGAGGCCGAGCGTCAACGCCTCCTCGGCCGACGCGTGCCGGCCGCTCAGCATCAGGTCGAGCGCGGCCTTCGCGCCGATCAGGCGCGGCGTGCGCTGCGTGCCGCCCGCGCCGGGCAGCAGGCCGAGCTGCACTTCGGGCAGGCCGAGCTTCGCGCCCGGCACCGCGATCCGGTAGTGCGCGGCGAGCGCGATCTCGAGGCCGCCGCCCAGCGCCGCGCCGTGCAGCGCGACGACGACGGGCTTGCCGCTCGTCTCGATCCGGTTGCACACGTCGGGCAGCAGCGGCGGCACGGGCGGCTTGCCGAACTCGCGAATGTCCGCGCCGGCGATGAAGTTGCGCCCGGCGCCGACGATCAGCACCGCGCCGACGGCGGCGTCGGCATCGGCCGCGTCGAGCGCGTCGACGAGGCCGCGCCGCACGTCGGCGGACAGCGCGTTGACGGGCGGATGGTCGATCGTGACGACGAGCACCTTGTCGCGCCGCTCGCGCGTGACGGTGCCGGTTGCGTGGGAAGCCTGCTGATTCATGTCTGTCGCTCCGTACGGAATGCGCGCCTTCGCTCCGTCGAGGGAGACGCGGGGTTTGCCACGATTCTCGATTGATCTAGATTGATTGACAATTCCAGCATTCTTTAACAACCTGTCAAGCCGGTTTTGACAATGTATTTCGACATGCAGGCACGGCGATGGATCTGAATGCGCTCACGCTGCTCGTCGACATCCTCGACGCGGGCAATCTCAGCAAGGCGGCGCAGCGGCTCAAGATGAGCCGCGCGAACGTCAGCTACCGGCTCAACCAGCTGGAAAAATCGATCGGGCTGCAGCTCGTGCGCCGCACGACGCGGCGCATCGAGCCGACCGAGATCGGGCTGCGGCTCTACGAGCACGGGCGGCGAATCCAGAACGAGTTGCTCGCCGCGCGCGAGGCGGTCACGACGCTGGGCCAGGATTTGCAGGGGCGCGTGCGGCTTTCGGTGCCGAGCGGCTACGGGCAGCTCGTGATGTCGAACTGGCTGATCGCGTTCAAGCGGCTCTATCCGGGCATCGTGCTCGACGTCGTGTTCGAGAACCGCATCGAGGATCTGATGCGCGACGAAGTCGACATCGCGGTGCGCGTGATGTCCGAGCCGCCACAGAACCTCGTCGCGCGCGACATGGGCGCGGTGCGCTACGTCGCGTGCGCGTCGCCCGGCTTCGCCGCGACGCACGGCATGCCGACCGAGCTCGACCAGTTGTTCGACGCGCCCGTCATCACGTCGACGGTGGTCGGCCGGCAGTTGCGGGTCGCCGCGTACCTCGGCGACGAGCGGCACGAGGTGCTGCTCGAGCCAACGCTCATCTCCGAGAACTTCCTGTTCCTGAGGCAGGCGATCCTGTCCGGGCTCGGCGTCGGAATCGTGCCGGACTACGTCGTCCACGACGACGTGCGGCGCGGCGCGGTCGTCACGACGCTCGACGCGTACCGGCTCAGCATCTTCGGCACGCACATGTACATGCTGTACATGCCGAACCGCCATCACACGCGCGCGACGTCGACGTTCATCGACTTCGTGCTCGACGAGGCGAGAAACGCCGGGCGCGGCGGGTGACGCGGCGCGCGACGCCGATGTCCGGCGCGGCGCCGCCGCACGGAACAGCCGCGCGGCGATCGCTCGGGCGCGCGCCGACGAGCCGAATGGGCGAGAGTCAGCGTCGCGCGCCCGTGCGGCGCATCGCACGCAATCGCCGCAGATGCACGAGCAGCGCGACCACCCAGCCCGTCAGCAGCATGCCGCCGATGGGCAGCGACCCGAGCATCAGCCAGCCGAGCACGCCCATCGCGTAGAGCGCCTCGCCGAAATCGATGCCGCCGATCAGGCAGGGATGGACCGCGGCTTCGTTCAACTCGCAGCCGGCCGCGTCGGCGACGAGTCCGGCCGCCGCCGCCGACAGCACGGGAAACAGCGCGATCACGAGGATCGCGGCGAGCGCGAATCCGTATGCGCGGACGAGCGCGCGCGGGCGGACGGGCGGCGGATGCCCGGCGGCGGGCGCGTGCCGCGTCCGCCGGCTTCGCTCGTCGGATGGTTCTTGCATGTGTTCGTGCCCGAATGTCCGTCTGTCCAAGGTTTCGGTCCGACGCGGCGCGTGAGCGGGAAAGTGCCGCGCGCCTGCCGACCGCCGGCGCGCCGGCATCGGCGCGGCCACGACGCGCGTTCGCCCATCGCAACACGAACGCGCTTCGCCGATGGTAGCGGCCGGCGCCGGGCTTGGCCACCTCGCCGGGAACGCACACGAACGCTCGCAACCCCGCGCGCGTCGGCCGATGCCGCTTCGCGCCCGCGTCGCCGCCCGCGCAAGCGCAACGATGCCGAACGCGATCGCGCGCGGGCCTGAACCCGCGCCCTCCAACGACGGCGAAATCGTGCGCGGCGCGGCAACCGGATACAACCGGGCGGCACGATGCCGCAGCCGGTTCCCGATGCACACGGCGCGGGCGGTTGCGCACGCGCGCGGCCGGCCGGCCCGCAGCGGACCTCGCCCGTCCCGCCGTCGCCGCCGAACCAAACCGAAACGAACCGGC
Organism: Burkholderia thailandensis E264; assembly: GCF_000012365.1. Taxonomy (NCBI): domain Bacteria; kingdom Pseudomonadati; phylum Pseudomonadota; class Betaproteobacteria; order Burkholderiales; family Burkholderiaceae; genus Burkholderia; species Burkholderia thailandensis. Next base: position 432,503 of record NC_007651.1, on the reverse strand, counting down.
GAACGGCGAAAGTCCGGCCCAGCGCCTCGCGCATCTAAGGGTTTATTGTCGGATGACAAGCCGCTTGCGGCGCGGCGACAATACCCCGCCCGCGCGACGCCGCACGGGCGTTCGCATTTGCGCGCGCCGTCGTCTGCCGTCGTCTGCCGTCGTCCTTCGTTCGTACCGAGGTGTTCATGACCGACCGGATTCGTCCGCGCCCGTCCCGTTCACGGGCCGGCGCGATCGCCGCCGCCTTTTTCGCCGTCGCCGCCGCCGGATGCGCGAACGCGCCCGGCCCGAGCGCGCAGAACGCCGCCGCATCGGCGTCGGCAGCGTCGGCTGCCTCGGCGGCTTCCGCGACGCCAGGCGCATCGCCGTCCGAACCGGCCGAGCTGTCGAGCTGGGTCGACAAGCCGGGCTGGACCGCGCAGCGCGACATGATCGCGGCCGCGCATCCGCTCGCCGCGCAGGCCGGCCAGGAGATGCTGAAGGCGGGCGGCACCGCCGTCGACGCGGCGATTGCCGCGCAGATGGTGCTGATGCTCGTCGAGCCGCAGGCGTCGGGCATCGGCGGCGGCGCGTTCCTGCTGCACGCGAACGGCAAGACGGTCGAAGCGTACGACGGCCGCGAGACCGCGCCCGCCGCCGCGACCGACCGGCTCTTCTACGGCGCCGACGGCAAGCCGCTGCCGCGCGCTGCGCCCGGCGCGCGCACGGTCGGCGTGCCGGGCGTGCTGCGCATGCTCGAGCTCGCGCACCGCGCGCACGGCAAGCTGCCGTGGCGACGCCTGTTCCAGCCCGCGATCCGGCTCGCCGAGCAGGGCTTTCCGCTTGGCCCTCGGCTGGCGGCGGCGCTTGCGAACGACCCGTCGCTCGCGAGCGATCCGGCCGCGCGCGCGTGCTTCTACGACAAGAACGGCGCGCCGAAGCCCGCGGGCGCGACGCTGAGGAATCCCCAGCTCGCGGCGACGCTCAAGCTCGTCGCCGCGCACGGCGCGAACGCGTTCTATACGGGCGCGATCGCGCGCGACATCGTCGCGAAAGTTCGGCAGGCGCCGAATCCCGGCGTGCTGAGCGTGCAGGACCTCGCGCGATACCGCGCGAAAGTGCGCGAGCCGCTGTGCGCCGACTATCGCAAATGGATCGTGTGCGGGATGCCGCCGCCGTCGGCGGGCGGGCTCGTCGTCGCGCAGATCCTCGGTCTGCTCGAGGCGCAGCCGGACTGGCGGCAGATCGGCGCGCAGAAGCCCGTGCGCAATGCGACGGGCGTCGAGCCGACGCCGTTCGCCGCGCATCAGTTCAGCGAGGCGGGCCGTCTCGCGTACGCGGACCGCGCGCAGTACGTCGCCGATCCCGACTTCGTCGCGCCGCCGGGCGGCAGTTGGACGAGCCTCGTCGAGCGGCGCTACGTCGCCGAGCGCGCGCGGCTGATCGGCGACGCGAGCGCGGGCACCGCGAGCGCCGGCTCGCCATCCGGCCTGCCGCCTGCGTCCGCCGCCGACCGCGGCGCGGAACCGCCGTCGGGATCGCAGATCACGGTCGTCGATCGCTACGGCAACGCGGTATCGATGACGTCGACGCTCGACGAGCGCTTCGGCTCGCGGCTGATGGTGCGCGGCTTCCTGCTCAACAGCCAGTTGCTCGATTTCTCGCCCGTGTCGGCCGAGCACGGCAAGCCGGTCGCGAACCGCGTGCAGCCGGGCAAGCGCGCACGCTCGACGCTCGCGCCCGAACTCGTGTTCGAGAAAGGCTCGCAGCGGCTGATGATGGCGCTCGGCTCGGCGGGCGGCGCATTCGCCGCGAACGACGTCGCGAAGACGCTCGTCGGGATGATCGACTGGGGCATGACGATGCAGCAGGCGATCGCGCTGCCGAACTTCGGCTCGCGCAACGGGCCGACCGAGCTCGAGAAGGGGCGCGTATCCGATGCGCTTGCCCAAGCGCTGAAGGAACGCGGGCACGACGTGCGCGTCGTCGAGCTGGGGTCGAGCCTGCAGGGAATCCAGCGGATCAACGTCGAGGGGCAGTCGGTATGGTTCGGCGGCTCGGACCCGCGAAGCGACGGGGTCGTCTCGGGGGACTGAGCGTTTCGTCGGGCGGGGCGGGTCGCGCCTCGCGATGCGGGCGGGCGCTCGCGCACCCCGCCGGCCCGTTCGTCCGGTCCGCCGGACCTCACGCGCGGGCTCACGTCCGCCCGTCGCCCGCCCGCTCGCCGAACGCCGCGATCACGGCGTCGATGAAGCTGCGCAGCTTCGGCGTCGGCTGCCGATCGGGCGAATACAGCACATGGATCGGCCGCGCGGGCGGCTCATGGCCGGGCAGCAGGCGCACGAGCCGGCCCGCCGCGAGATCGTCGCGCACGAGCTCGGCCGGCTGCAGGATGATGCCGAGCCCGTCGAGCGCGGCCATCCGCAGCGCCGCACCGTTGTTGACCGCGAGCCGGCTCCTCACGCGCACCGAATGCTGCTGCCCCTGCGCGCTCTCGAACGGCCATTCGAGCGCCGCCGGCTGCCCCGAATACGAAAACCCGAGGCATTCGTGCGCGGCCAGATCGGCGGGCTCGGCCGGCGCGCCGTGCTCGGCGAGATACGCGGGCGACGCGCACAGCACGAGCCGGTACGGCGCGAGCGGCCGCGCGATCAGCCCGGAATCGGCGAGCGGCGCGATGCGGATCACCGCGTCGTAGCCTTCGTCGACGACATCGACGATGCGATCGCTCAACGTCAGATCAATCTGCACCTCCGGATACGCGCGCATGTACGACGCGAGCATCGGCATCAGGCAATGCACGCCGAAGCTGATCGGAGCGTTGATGCGCAGCGTGCCGCGCGGCGCGGCCATCAGGTTCGCGGCGAGCGCGTCGACGGCCTGCGCCTCGGCCAGTACCGCCCGGCTGCGCTCGTAGAACGCGCGGCCGGCTTCGGTCAGGCTCTGGCGGCGCGTCGTGCGATTGATGAGCCGCATCCCGTAGTGGGTCTCGAGAAAGCGCACGTGCTTGCCGACCATCTGCGACGACAGGCCGAGCGATGCGCCCGCCGCCGCGAACGAGCCCGTTTCCGCGGCCTTCACGAACACAGCCATGCTGGTGAGTCGATCCATGATTCGAAATCATTCGTTTCAATAAATGATTCGACTTGGCAATTTATCGTCGAATCGGCGCGAATTATAGTGGGCTCACCGATTTTTCTCATGGAGATCCGACATGGCACGCATCGTACGCATCCATCAAACCGGCGGCCCCGACGTGCTGCGCCTCGACGAGATCGACCCCGCGCCGCCGGGACCGGGCGAGATCGCGCTGCAGGTGAAAGCGCTCGGCCTGAACCGCGCCGAATCGATGTTCCGCTCCGGGCATTACGTCGAGCAACCGGTGTTCCCCGCGCGGCTCGGCTACGAGGCGGCGGGCGTCGTCAGCGCGCTCGGGCCCGGCGTGACGGGCTTCGCGATCGGCGATGCGGTCAGCATCGTGCCGCCGCTGTCGATCTCGCGCTGGGGCACGTACGGCGAGGTCGCGACGGTGCCCGCCGACGTCGCCGTCAAGCATCCCGCATCGCTCGGCTGGACCGAGGCGGCCGCGGTGTGGATGCAGTACGTGACCGCGTGGGGCGCGCTGATCGACCTCGCGCAGATCAAGCGCGGCGACGCGGTCGTCATCACGGCGGCGTCGAGCAGCGTCGGGCTCGCGGCGATTCAGGTCGCTCGGATGGCCGGCGCGGTCGCGATCGCGACGACGCGCACCGACGCGAAGGCGCAGGCGCTGCGCGAGTTCGGCGCCGACCACGTGATCGTCACGCAGCGCGAGGATCTCGCCGCGCGCGTGCGCGAGATCACGGGCGGCGCGGGGGCGCGGGTCGCGTTCGATCCGGTCGCGGGCCCGGCGCTGCCGCAACTGGCCGATGCACTCGCGTTCGGCGGCATCGTGATCGAATACGGCGCGCTGGCGGCCGAACAGGCGCCCTTCCCGCTGTTCGCCGTGCTCGGCAAGATGCTGAGCGTGCACGGCTACCAGTACAAGCGCGTCGTCGGCGATCCGGCGAAGCTCGATGCCGCGAAGCGCTTCGTGCTCGACGGGCTCGCGTCGGGCGCGCTCAAGCCGGCGATCGACCGCGTGTTCCCGCTCGATCGAATCGCCGACGCGCACCGCTACCTCGAATCGAACGAGCAGTTCGGCAAGATCGTCGTCACGGTGTAACGGCACGCGCGCGGGCTTCGTGCGTTCGGAAGCGACAGGCGCGGCGCATCCGATCCGGCGACGGACGGTGCGCCGCCCCCACCGCATCGCGCGCGGCGCGCGCATAAAAAAACCCGCGGCGTCCGCTGCGGGTTTCTCGTTCGACGCCCGGGCCGCCCGATCCGGCGGCCCGGCGGCCCGGATCGGATCAGACCACCCCGGCGCCGTGCGCCTGCAGATCGGCGTGATAGCTCGAACGCACCATCGCGCCGACGGCCGCGTGCGTGAAGCCCATCTTGTACGCCTCTTCCTCGTACATCTTGAACGTATCCGGATGCACGTATTCGCGCACCGGCAAATGGTGCTCGGACGGCTGCAGGTATTGGCCGATCGTCAGCATGTCGACATCGTGCGCGCGCAGGTCGCGCATCACCTGCAGGATTTCGTCGGTCGTCTCGCCGAGGCCGACCATCAGGCCCGACTTCGTCGCGACGTCCGGATGCAGCGCCTTGAAGTCCTTCAGCAGCTTCAGCGAATGCGCGTAGTCCGAGCCGGGGCGCGCCTCCTTGTACAGGCGCGGCACCGTTTCGAGGTTGTGGTTCATCACGTCGGGCGGCGCGGCGTTCAGGATCTCGAGCGCGCGGTCGAGGCGGCCGCGGAAGTCCGGCGTCAGGATCTCGATGCGCGTCGCCGGCGACTGCTCGCGCACTTCGCGGATGCACTCGACGAAGTGTCCGGCGCCGCCGTCGCGCAAGTCGTCGCGGTCGACGCTCGTGATCACCACGTACTTGAGCTTGAGCGCCGCGATCGTGCGCGCGAGGTTCTTCGGCTCGTCGGCGTCGAGCGGATCGGGACGGCCGTGGCCGACGTCGCAGAACGGGCAGCGGCGCGTGCACTTGTCGCCCATGATCATGAACGTCGCGGTGCCCTTGCCGAAGCACTCGCCGATGTTCGGACAGCTCGCCTCCTCGCACACCGTGTGCAGATTGTGCTCGCGCAGGATCGTCTTGATCTCGTTGAAGCGCGAGCTGCCGGTGGCCGCCTTCACGCGAATCCATTCGGGCTTCTTCAGCTTCTCGATCGGGACGATCTTGATCGGAATGCGCGCGGTCTTCGCCTGCGCCTTCTGCTTGGCGGTCGGATCGTAGGCGGACGCGGCCGGTTCGGCGGGTGCGGGGGTAGCGGTAAGGTCAGTCATTCGATTGTTCCAGTGCCTGCTGCGGCAATGCGGCGGCCGCGGTTGCGCCGTCGAGGTTGGCGATCAGACGGCGCACGAGCGTCCGCGCGACTTCGTGCCAGTCGGCGGTCGCGCCGAGGCTCGCCATGTCGACCGTTTCGAGCCCCGCATAGCCGCACGGGTTGATCGCGAGAAACGGGCGCAGATCCATCTTCACGTTGACGCTCAGGCCGTGATAGCTGCAGCCGTTGCGGATCTTCAGGCCGAGCGCGGCAATCTTCGCGCCATGATGCGGCCCCGATTCCACGTAGATCCCGGGCGCGCCGGCCTTGCGGACCGACGCGAGATTATACGCCGCAAGCGTCTCGATCACGGCCTGTTCGATCCGCGTGACGAGCGTGCGCACCATCAGCTTGCGCCGCCTCAAGTCGATGAGCAGATACGCGACGATTTGCCCCGGACCGTGGTAGGTGATTTGTCCGCCGCGATCGACCTTCACGAGCGGCACGCCGCTGTCGGCGACGAGCAGGTGCGCAGGGTTGCCGGCCTGGCCGAGCGTGTAGACGGGCGGGTGCTCGACAACCCAGATCTCGTCGCCGGTGTCCGGCGTGCGCGCGTCGGTGAACGCGCGCATCGCGTCGAAGCATGCGTCGTAAGGCGTCTCGCCGAGCCAGCGGACCGTGACGGGCAGCGTATCAGGCGGGGCGGCGCAAGACTGCGGGGACGCGGAAGTGGACGCGGCGGCGTCGGGCGCGGCATGCGCGTCGGAGGCGGGAGGCACGATGGAAACCGGCGAGGCTGACATGGACGGTAGTTTACCGAAAACCCATGCACCTCGCCGGTGCCGGATCGAACGGGCCGCGCGGCGGCCGACGAACGCTCAGACCGTGCGCCACCCGTCGCGAAAGAGCGCGACGAACCGCGCCGCGAGCCGCACGATGCCGGACACGGCCGCCTGCTGCGGCGGCACGATCGCCGAGAACGACACGCACGCGCTCGTCTCGCCGTCGACGCTCAGCCACAGGCGCTCGCCGCGCCGCAGCTTCAGCGTGTCGCCCGGCAACAGGAAATAATCGGCGACGTCGTTGCTGCGCGTCGCCCAGACACTCGCGCCCCGCACGGTGAGCCGCGTGCTGCGCGCGACCTTCATCGGCACGGTTTCGCCGGGCTGGATTTCGAACGTCATGCTCAAGGAAATTTCTCTCATGACAGACTCCGACAGAAGGGGCTTGAATGGCTACAATCGTAGTTCTATCAAGGCCTTGCGCAAAACGATCGATTCTCACGTGCTTGTGAGAAAAACTAACCGATGAGCATTCGTCAATTGCCGATCCTGAACGCGTTGCGCGTGTTCGAGGCCGCTGCGCGGCACGAGAGCTTTTCGCGGGCGGCCAACGAGCTGTCCGTCACGCACGGCGCGGTCAGCCATCAGATGCGCGCGCTCGAGGCGGAACTCGGCGTGCCGCTGTTCGTGCGCCACGGCAAGCGGCTCGCGCTGACGGACGCGGGCGGCCGCTACGCGCAGCAGGTGCGCGCCGCGCTCGCGCTGCTCGCCGACGCGACCCGCGAGATCCGCGCGAGCGACCGCGACAAGCGGCTCGCCGTGTCGACGCTGCCGTCGTTCGCCGCGCGCTGGATCACGCCGCGAATCGGCCCGTTCATCGAGCAGCATCCGGAAATCGACCTGGAGCTGCGGGCGAGCGATACGCTCGTCGATTTCGCGCGCGACGACGTCGACGTCGCGATCCGCTTCGGCTACGGCGTCTATCCGGGACTGTACGTCGAGCCGCTGCTCGACGAGACGTTTTTCCCCGTCTGCGCGCCGACGCTCAACGGCGGCGTGCTACCCGAGACGCCCGCCGATCTCGTCCGCTATCCGCTGCTGCGCTCGGACGACGAGCTGTGGCGGCCGTGGTTCGACGCAGCGGGCCTCGATACGCTGACCGAGCCGAAGCGCGGCGTGCTGTACCAGGATTCGTCGAATCTGCTGCAGGCGGCGATCGACGGCCAGGGCATCGCGCTCGTGCGGCGCTCGCTCGCGATGCCGGAAGTGGCGGCGGGAAGGATCGTGCGGCTGTTCGACATCGCGGGGCCGAGCCCGTGGCACTACTTCTTCGTGTGCCCGCCGTCGCTCGCGCAAACGCCGCGCGTGCAGGCGTTCAGGACGTGGCTGCTGGACGAGATCGCGCGCTTCAAGGTGCTGTGCGCGACGCAGGAGACGCGGCACGCGGCGGCCTACGCGGCCGCGCGTGCGCTCAAGACAGGGGATTGAGGCTTCTTTTGTTCAGGCCCTGACGGCCGGCCGTCACAGCACGACCTTGACCATCGGATGGCCCGTCAGCGCGCGGTAGATGTTGTCGAGCTGCTCCTGGCTCGTCGCGCGCACGGTGATCGTGAGGCCCGTGTAGTTGCCGCCGCTCGACGCGCGCTCCTCGATCTTCTCGAGATCGATCTCGTTGTCGTGCACGCTCACGACCTTGAAGATCGTGTCCTTGAACTCCGGATGCGCGCGGCCCATCACCTTGATCGGGAAGTCGCACGGAAACTCGAGCAGCGTTTCCTTGGGCGTGGCGATTTCGCCTGTCAGCTCGACGGTCTTGTTCGGTTCGGTCATGTCGTTTCTCCACGCGTCGGCGGTGCGGCCCGCTCAGACGCTTTCCATCTCGTGCGCCTTCGCGCGCTGATACGCGGCGTACAGCGCGTCGAACACCGGGCCCGGCCGGCCGCCCTGCACGGGCAGATCGTCGAGCCGGGTCACGGGCAGGATTTCCTTCGTCGCCGACGTGAGCAGGATCTCGTCGGCCGCGCGCAGCTCCGCTTCGTTGATCTCGCGCGCGACGAAGCGAATCCCGCACTCCTCGGCAAGTTCCTCGACGAGCGCGTAGCGGATGCCCTCGAGAATCCGGTTGCTGCGCGGCGGCGCGATCAGCTCGCCGTTCTTCACGATCCACACGTTCGACGACGAGCCTTCCGTCACGTTGCCGTCGCGCAGCTGGATCGTCTCGGCCGCGTCGTGCTCCGCCGCATGCTGCGCCATCAGCACGTTGCCGAGCAGCGACACCGATTTGATGTCGCAATGCAGCCAGCGGCGATCCTCGGCCGTCACGCAGTGCACGCCCTGCGCGCGCTGCGCGTCGGTCGGCAGCGCGAGCGGGCTCGCCATCGCGAACACCGTCGGCACCGCGTTCGCCGGAAACGCATGGCCGCGCTTCGCGACGCCGCGCGTCACCTGGATGTAGACGATCGCGTGCTGGCCGTCGCCGAGCGCGGCCGCGTTCGCGTCGACGAGCCGCGCGACGAGCGCGCGCCAGCCCGCTTCGTCGTGCGGATCGGCGATGCCGATCTTCTTCAGGCTGCGCGCGAGACGCGCGAGATGCTGCGCGATCCGGAACGGCGCGCGGCGCGCGCCTTCCGCGTAGATCGGCACGACTTCGTAGACGCCATCGCCGAAGATGAAGCCGCGGTCGAGCACCGGCACGCGCGCTTCGGAAAGCGGCACCAGCTCTTCGCGCGAAGCGACGCTCAAATAGACGATCGGCTCGATGTCGGCTTGACTCATGGCGTTGAACGAATGACGAAAATCGTGACGGAAAGCGCAAGCCCGCGGCGCCGGCGTGTCCGGCGCCGCGGGCTTGCGGACAGCTTACTTCTTTTTGCTGAACATCAGCAGGATCGAATCCCAGATGCGGCCGAGCAGGCCCGCCTCGGGCACCGGCTGCAGCGCGACGACCGGGAATTCCGCCACCGTCTTGCCGTCGGCGACGAGCTTCACCGAGCCGACCGCCTGGCCGTCCGCGAGCGGCGCGATGAGCGGCGCGTTCAGCGCGACTTCCGGCTTCACCTTGTCCGCCAGGCCGCGCGGCACGGTGATGAACTGGTCCTTCTTCACGCCGACCTGCACGTTGTTGCTCTTGCCCTTATAGACGCGCGGCGTGTCGATCGGCTGGCCGGCCTTGTACAGGCGCACCGAATCGAACGCGGTGTAGCCGTAGTTCAGCATCTTCATGCTGTCCTGCACGCGGTCGCTCTCCTTCGTCTCGCCCATCATCACCGTGACGAGGCGGCGCGTCGCATCGGCCGCGCCCGGCAGCGAACGCTTCGCCGACGCGATCAGGCAGTACCCGGCCGCCTGCGTGTGGCCGGTCTTCAGGCCGTCGACGGTCGGATCGAGCCACAGCAGCCGGTTGCGGTTCGGCTGCTTGATGTTGTTGTACGTGAATTCCTTGACCGAGAAGATGTTGTAGTAATCCGGATAGTCGCGGATCAGGTGCGTCGACAGCGTCGCGAGATCGCCCGCCGTCGTGTAGTGGTTCGGGTCGGGCATGCCGTTCACGTCGGCGAAGTGCGTGTTCTTCATCCCGAGGCGCTGCGCTTCAGCGTTCATCATGTTGACGAACTGCGCCTCGCTGCCGCCGACGAGCTCGGCGAGCGCGATCGCCGCGTCGTTGCCCGACTGGATGATCATCCCGTAGACGAGATCGTGCACGCTGACGGGCTTGTTCGCCTCGATGAACATCCGCGACTCGTCGCGGCCGACGCGGCGCACTGCCTCGCTCGGCGTGACGATCTGCTCCATCGTGATCTTCTTCGCGTCGAGCGCCTCGAACACGAGGTAGGCCGTCATCAGCTTCGTGAGCGACGCCGGCTCGACGCGCTCGTCCGCGTTGCCGGAGGCGAGCACCTGGTTGCTCGACGCGTCGACGAGCACCCACGAGCGCGCGTTCACGCCCGGCGGCGGCACGGCGCCCGGCGCATAAGTGGCGGGCGCGCCCGTCGGCGCGGCGGCGGCCGGCGCGGCCGCGTGCTTCGCCTTGGCGGCGGGCTTCGCCTGCGCGACGGCGATCGTCGACACGAGCGCGGCGGGCAGCACGATGCCGAGCGCGACGTTGCGCGCGGCGACGGCAATGGCGGTGGAGGAAGCGAGTGACGTGAGGCCGAGGGAAGACAGACGCATATCGATTCAGGCTGGTGGCAGAAATTGCAGCGCGCACGGGGCGCACGGTTGAAGGGCCGGTCGGCGGCGTTGCGGCGGCATGTCGGGGAACGAAGGCTCGCGAAACGCGCCGATTGGACACGCGGCGGCGCAATCGGTTCGCAGAGCGAAAAGCGGCGCGGCGGCCTGCACGGCGCATCGGACGTCCGTGCGCACGGGCCGACGCAAAACCCGGCCATTATACGGAAGTTCGCCGCGGCCACTGCCGGGATTGGGGAGCTTGTCGCGCGGCGGACGATGTGGCGCGGTTGCGGCGCGCGGGCCGCCGGCCGCGCGCCGGGCCGCGCTCGCTCGGCCGCGCATGTAACGCATCGCCCGCGCCGCTCGGCACGGCACGGCACGGCACGCATCGCCGCTCGTTGCGCGTTGCCCGTCAGCGCCACGCGCCGACGATGACGCGCTTCAGGATGTGCAGCTTGCGATGGAAGAAGTGCTCGGCGCCCGGAATCACGACGACGGGCAGCTCCTGCGGCCGCGCCCAGTCGTAGACCGCCGCGATCGGCACCGTGTCGTCGTGCTCGCCGTGGATCACGATCGTGTCCTCCGGCACGTCGGCGACCTGCCAGCGGCTCGCCGCGGTGCCGACGAACACCATCCGCTCGATCGCCTGCCCCGCGTCGCGCAACCGCTTGCCGACGTGCGACAGCACGAACGTGCCGAACGAGAAGCCCGCAAGCACGATCGGCAAGTCCGCATGGCCGGGCAGCGCGCGCATGTGCGCGAGCACCGCGAGCAGATCGTCGGCCTCGCCGACGCCGTTGTCGTGCTCGCCCTCGGTCGCGCCGACGCCGCGAAAATTCGAGCGGATCACCGCGTAGTTGAGCTGGACGAAGATGCGCGCGAGCGTCTGCGCGACCTTGTTGTCCATCGTGCCGCCGAACAGCGGATGCGGATGCGCGACGAGCGCGATCCCGCGCGGCGCGGCCGAGCCGTCGCGCACGGCGTCGGGCAGGTCGATCGCGATTTCGATGTTGCCGACGGGGCCGGCGATCAGGGACTTCTGGGTATGGGCGTTCATGCGGCGTTCATGCGGACGGCGTGCGGGGCGATTCGAAAAACCGTGCTCAGATTCTCAGGCGCTCGACCACCTGGCCGTCGCGCAGATGCGATTCGACGATTTCGTCGATGTCGTTCTTGTCGACGTACGTGTACCACGTGCCTTCCGGATAGACGACGACGACGGGGCCTTCCTCGCAGCGGTCGAGGCAACCCGCCTTGTTGACGCGCACCTTGCCCGCCCCCGCGAGGCCGAGCTCCTTCACGCGCTTCTTCGCGTATTCCTGCATCTCCTGCGCGCCGCAGTTCGCGCAGCTCGGGCGCTCGGCGTCCTTTTCGCGCTGGTTCAGGCAGAAGAAGACGTGGTGTCGGTAGTAGGGATCCATGATGTGGCCCGTTGCATGCGGACGCCGCGTGAGCGCCCGGCGTTATTGGACAGAACCTCGGACAGAACCTCGGACGGAAACCGGACGAAGACGATCGGCCGGAATCGGCGGGCTAGCCGTAGCCGATTCGTCGCGGATTCGTGGCCGATTATAGCGACCGGCGCCGTTTGCCGCTGGCGCCGCGCGACGCGCCCGCGCCGTGCTTCGCGAGCCACGCGCGCTCCGCGCGGCCGGCGAGCCAGACGAGCGCCGCGTACGGCCAGAACCACGCGAGCCAGCGCGCGATGCTGTTGAAGTGCACGTAGCGGCCCTGCCGCCAGCCGGACAGCGCGAAATCGAAGAACGGATTGACGGGCAGCACGTTGACGAGCGCGAGCGCGACGGCGAGCGCGGCCGCCGCGAGCGCCACGCGCCATGCGCCCGGCAGCCGCAGCGCGACGATCGCGGCGACGAGGCCCGCCGCGATGCCGCGCAGCGCGCCCGGCGTCGCCCAGTCGAACACGAGCCCCGTGTACGACTGCATGAATGTCGCGGCCGCCTTCAATGCAAGCGCGAGCGCGGTGAAACCGACGACGAGCCGCACGCGCGGCGCGCGCTCGCGCATCGCGAGCGACGCGACCGCGAGCGCCGCGAACAGGCCGAGCGCGGCGAGCAGCGTCTCCCACGCGGAATCTGACATGAGGCCGTCGAGCCGGTCCGGCCACGCGGGGACGTTCCACGCGCTCGGCGCCCACGCGAGGAGCGCGCCGCGCATCGACACGTCGGCGCGCGCCCACAGCTCGCTCGGCCAGTCGCCGATGCCGAACAGGAACGGCGACGGAAACAGGATCGCGCCCGCCCACAGCGCGCTCAGGAAGAGCGGCGTCGACGCTTCGCGCTCGAACCACGCGAAGCGCACGCGCCGCACGATGCCGCGCTCGATCAGCGCGGTCGCGGCGGGCGCGGCCGCCGCCGCGCCGACGAGCGCGCCGAGCGCGTTCGCCGCGAGATCGAGGTTCGACGACACGCGCGTCGGCAGATAGGTCTGCAGCGCCTCCATCGCGCCCGAGAGCAGCGCGCCGAGCAATGTCGCGACGAGTGCGGCCGGCACGCCCCGCAGTGGATAGAGCGCGAGCACCGCGAGCGCGCCGAACGGCAGATAGCCGATCACGTTGCTGACGACGTCGAACGCGGTCAGATAGCGCGGCAGCGGCGCGAGCAGAAAATCGAACGGGCCGATGCCGAGCGAGCGCCAGCCCGCGAACGGATAAAGCGACGCATAGACGACGAGCGCCGCGTAGACAGCGAACGCCTGACGCGCGAGCGTCGAATGACGACGCTGCCTGCGCGCGGCGGGTGTCATCTCGGCGGCGCCGCGCACGGCGCGGCAGGCGCGGCGTGCGCGGCGGCGTTCATGGCGTGGCCGCGTACGTCTGGACGCCGAGCCACGCGACGAGCTGCGCGACGAACTCGTCGCTCGCCGTGGCGAGCGCCTGCGCGCCGCCCGCCGCGTCCGGCGTGCTCGCCGGCGCGCGCGACACGAACGTGCGCTGGCCGAGCACCTTGCCGTCCTGCGTGAGCGTCGCGCGCGCGGTGACGGCCGCGTGGCTCTGCGAACGGCCGTCGAACACCTGCTCGAACTCGGACAGCTCGACCTTCAGCACGGGCGCGCGCACGCCGTCGTCGCCCTCGAGCACCGCGCCGCGCCCCGACAGCGCGCCGCGCAGCCGCTGCGTCAGCAACTGCGCGGGCGGCGCCGTCCATTTGCTGTCGCGGTAGACGGAGATCCGCTGCGCGTCCGCGTACGCGAGCCGGTAGACGAAGCGGTCCGTGTTGAGCGCATCGGGCGCGCTCACGTCGAGCACCTTGAGCGCGGGCCCCGTGCCCGACGACGCGGCCGGCCGCACCGGACCGAGGTCGTAGCGGATGTTCGTGAGCGCGGCGGGCGTACCCGCGCAGCCGCTCGCGATCGCGAGCGCCACGGCGAGCGCGAGCGCCGCGCGGCCGCGGCGGAACAATGAACCTGACATGAAGTGTGCGTGCATCGCGGATTCCAGAAAAACTTATTGGGCGGGTGCGGCGCTCGGCCACGCGAATCCCGTCTCGCCCGGGCCCGGCTCGGCTGCCGGCGCGCCGAACAGCAGGCTGCGCGGATTGCGGCCGACGTCGCCCGCGACATCCTTCAGCGTGCGCGACGCGTCGCCGACGTTCGTCGCGAGCGCGTTGAAGCGCGGCAGCGTGTCGTAACGCACGCGCGCGCTCAGCTCGGCGAGCGTGTCGTTCATCGACGCGAGCGCCTGCCCCGCGCGGTTCAGGTTCGTGACGAGCGGCCCGCCGGGCGCGACGAGCGCGTTCGCCGCGCTGAGCGCGTGGTTCACGTGCTCCATCGTCTGCGGCATCTGCGCGAGCGCGGGCTCGACCTGCCTCGACAGATGGGTGACGCCGTCGGCCGCGTGCTGCATGCTCGCCGCGGTCGCCTTCAACTGATCGCGCATGTCGGGCGACAGCATCTCGTTCACGCTCTTCGCGGCGATCTCCATCTGCTTGAGCAGCACATCGCCGCGCTGCTGGAGCTGATCGAACAGGCTCGGGCGCATCGGGATCTGCGCGACGGCCTTCGCCGACGTCGGCAGCGGCGCGAGATCGGCGCCCGTGTCGTCGAGCTGCACGAACGCGATGCCCGTCACGCCCTGGAAGCCCAGGCTGCCGAACGTCGAGCGCGTGATCGGCGCATGCGTGTCGACGAGGATGCGAATCACGATCTGGCCCGGATGGCCGCGATCGAAGTCGATCGACTGCACCTTGCCGACATCGAGCCCGCGATAGCGGACGGCTGCGTCGGGAAAGAGCCCGGTCACGTTCGAGCGCGATACGAGATCGTACGGCACGCGCACCGTGCGATCGACGTTGAACCAGTAGACCGCGCCGACGATCGCGGCGAGCAGCGCGATCGTGAAAAGGCCGGCCCAGAACGCGTGTGATTTGTTTTCCATGCGGGGGTTCCCTCGTGTTCCTTGACTACAACTCGACGTCCGAAGGCGCCGGCTCGAGCGCGGCCTTCGGCAGGCGCGCGCGACGCTCGGGCGGCAGCGCCTGCAGCGCGCGGCGGCCGCGCCGGCCGAGAAAGTACTCGCGGATGAACGGATGATCGACGCCCGCCGCCTCCTCGACGCTCGCCGCGACGAGCACCTTGCGATCGGCGATCACCGCGACGCGCGTCGACAGCGCGACCATCGTGTCGAGATCGTGCGTGACCATCACGACGGTCAGGCCGAGCGTGCGATGCAGCGTCGCGATCAGCTCGACGAACTCGTCGGACGCGCCGGGGTCGAGCCCCGCCGTCGGCTCGTCGAGAAACAGCAGCTCCGGCTCGAGCGCGATCGCGCGCGCGATCCCGACCCGCTTGACCATCCCGCCCGACAGCGCGGCCGGCATCTTCGACGCATGCTTGCACGGCAGCCCGACCATCTCGAGCTTGAGCATCACGATGTCGTGCAGCAGGTCCTCCGGCACGCGTCCGAGCTCGCGCAGCGGCTGCGCGACGTTGTCGAACACGGAGAGCGACGAGAACAGCGCGCCGTGCTGGAACAGCATGCCCGAGCGGCTGCGCATCACGCGCGCGGCGTCGGCGTCGATCGTCGAGGTGTCCTCGCCGAACACCTTGATCGTGCCTGCGCTCGGCCGCTCGAGCCCGAGAATCTGCCGCACGAGCGTCGTCTTGCCCGAGCCCGAGCCGCCGACGATCGCCACGATCTCGCCGGAACGCACGTCGAAGTCGAGGTGCTCGTGGACGACGTTGCGCCCGTAGCGCTTCGTCAGGTCGCGCACCTCGATCACGAAAT
Source organism: Burkholderia thailandensis E264 (assembly GCF_000012365.1). NCBI lineage: Bacteria > Pseudomonadati > Pseudomonadota > Betaproteobacteria > Burkholderiales > Burkholderiaceae > Burkholderia > Burkholderia thailandensis. Next base: position 416,977 of record NC_007651.1, on the reverse strand, counting down.
CGTCGTCGCGCGCGCTCATCCGAGCCCCACGTTCTGGAAGAGGATCGCGAACACCGCGTCGGCGAGGATCACGACCGTGATCGACGTGACGACGGACGTCGTCGTCCCTTCGCCGAGGCTCTGCGAATTCGCCTTGATCCGGAAGCCGAAGTGGCATGCGACGAGTGCGATCAGCATTCCGAACACGACGCCCTTGCCGAGCCCGATGAACAGGTTCGCGATCGGCACGACGGACGGCAGCGAGCGCACGAAGAAATTCAGGTCGATGCCGAGCACGAACTTCGCGGCGAGCGCGCCGCCCGTGAGCGCAATGATGTTGGTCCACATGACGAGAAGCGGCATCGCGACGCCGAGCGCCAGCACGCGCGGCAGCGTGATGCGCAGGCCGTGCGGAATGCCCATCACGCGCATCGCGTCGAGCTCTTCCGTCACGCGCATCACGCCGATCTGCGCTGTGATCGCGGAGCCCGAGCGGCCCGCGACGAGGATCGCCGACAGCACGGGCCCGAGCTCGCGAATCACCGACAGGCCGAGAATGTTGACGATGTAGCGGTTCGCGCCGAACAGCTGCAACTGCTGCGCGGACAGATACGACAGCACAATGCCGATCAGGAACGCGACGAGCGCCGTGATCGGCAGCGCCTTCGTGCCCGCCGCGTAGACGTTCGCGGAGATCTCGGTCCACGGCATCGTGCGCGGGCGGCGCAGCACCGAAAGCAGATCGACGATCAGGCCGCCGAGCAGGGCGATGCCGCCGTACAGGTGCTCGCCGAACGTGAAGAGGCCCTGGCCGAAGCGCGTGACGGGATCGATCCGCACGACGGGCTCGGGCGCCTCGCGGCCCGCGTCGAGCCGCTCGATGCGCTCGAACACGGTGCGCTGGTTGTCGGTGAGCGCGATCCCGGCGGGCAGCCTGCGGCCCCACACGCGCCAGAGCGCCTGGCCGCCGACGTGATCGAGCCGGTCGACGCCCGACAGATCCCACTCGCCGACGGGCTCCTTCGCGAGCCGGGCGATCCGGCGCGCGACGTTGCCGCGGTCGCGCGCGAGCGCGAGCGCCGTCCACTGGCCTGACAGGCGCACGGTCTGGCCTTGGCTGCCGGCGTCGACCGACAGGCCGGGAGGGGTCTGGAAGTTCAAGGGCGATTTCGCAAAACGGTGACAGAGGCCATTGTAGCGAACCGCCTCGCCGCGCGAAGTCTCGTTTGGCCCGTCCGCCCGGTACGGCACGGCGCCGCGCACGCGCGCGGCGCGCGGTCCGCATCGGCCGCTCCCGCGCCGCGCAAGCTTCCGGTATGCTTTCCGCGCGCCTTCCGGTTGGCCGTCCGCGCGCTTTCATTCTTCGGTCACGTTTCCTTTCGATACTCTCACGCGCTGGATGCCAGGCCGCCGGCGCATGCGCCGCTCACGCCATCCCCGGCTCAACGGAAACAGAACAGGAATAATCCCGATGCCATTCCCCTTGCGTTTTCGCCGGCGGCGCCTAGCCGGCGCCCTCGTCGCATGCGCGGCGCTCGCCGCCGGCTGCAACGACGACGTCGGCTCGCCGCCGCCCGCATCGTCCGGCGCGCAGACGCCCGCCGGCACGAAGGCGACGCTCGCCGTGCTCGAGACGACCGATCTGCACACGAACGTGCTGTCGTACGACTACTTCAAGCTCGCGGCCGACAAGTCGCTCGGCTTCGAGCGCGTCGCGACGCTGATCGCGCAGGCGCGCGCGCAATACCCGAACACGCTGCTGCTCGACAACGGCGACACGATCCAGGGCACGGCGCTCGCCGACTACCAGGCGCTCGTGAAGCCCGTGTCGTGCGGCGAGACGCTCGCGATCTACAAGGTGATGAACGCGGCGAAGTTCGACGGCGGCGGCATCGGCAATCACGAATTCAACTACGGGCTGCCGTACCTGTCGCAGGTGACAGGCAACGCGTTCGCCGTCGACGGCCTGCCCGATCCGGCGCAGCAGAAGAAATGCGCGGGCCCGAACTTCCCGCAGGTGCTCGCGAACGTGATCAGCGCGAAGACGAACGCCCCCCTCTTCACGCCGTACACGATCCTCACGAAGACCGTCACCGCGACGACGCCCGACGGCCGCACGATCACGGCGCCCGTGAAGGTCGGCATCATCGGCTTCACGCCGCCCGCGATCATGAGCTGGGACAAGCGCTGGCTCGACGGCAAGGTCTACACGACGGGCCTGAAGGAAGCCGCCGAGAAGTACATCCCCGAGATGCGCGCGAAGGGCGCGGACCTCGTCGTCGCGATCTCGCACGGCGGGCTCGACAACTCGCCGTACTCGCCGACGATGGAAAACGGCAGCTGGTGGCTGTCCACCGTGCCCGGCATCGACGCGATGCTGATCGGCCATTCGCACCAGGTGTTCCCGGATGCGACGAGCACGGTCGCGCAGTTCAACCTGCCGGGCGTCGACAAGGTCAAGGGCACGGTCAACGGCGTGCCGACCGTGATGGCGAACTACTGGGGCAAGCACCTCGGCGTGATCAAGCTCGGCCTCGCGTTCGACGGCAAGGCGTGGAGCGTCGACAAATCGCAGACGAGCGTCGAGGCCCGCTCGATCCAGAATCCGGACAAGAGCTACGTCGACGCCGATCCGTCGGTGGCCGCGGCGATCGCGGCCGAGCATCAGGCGACGATCGACTACGTGAAGACGCCGATCGGCGCCACCGACTACCGGATGACCAGCTATTTCGCGGACGTGGGCGACCCGGGCGCGATCCAGATCGTCAACGAGGCGCAGGCCGACTACGTCGCGAGCTACGTGCGGGCGAACCTGCCACAGTACGCGTCGCTGCCGGTGCTGTCGGTGAGCGCGCCGTTCAAGAGCGGCTTCGGCGGCGGCGCCGATTTCACCGACGTCGCGGCGGGCGCGCTCGCGATCAACAACGCGGCCGATCTCTATCTGTATCCGAACACGGTCTACGCGGTGAAGGTGAGCGGCGCGGACATCAAGAACTGGCTCGAGACCGCGGCGAAGCGCTTCAACACGATCGACCCGACGAAGGCGACCGTGCAGAAGCTCGTGAGCGCGTTCCCCGGCTACAACTTCGACATGTTCACGTCCGCCGATCTGCGCTACGAGATCGACGTCACGCAGGCGGCCGGCAGCCGAATCAGGAACCTCACGTACAAGGGCGCGCCGATCGATCCGAACGCGCAGTTCATCGTCGCGACGAACAACTACCGCGCGAGCGGCGGCGGCAACTTCCCCGGCCTCGACGGCAGCAAGACGATCTTCGCTTCGCCCGACGCGAACCGCGACGTGCTGATCGCGTACATCAAGAAGCGCGGCCAGCTCACGCGCGCGGCGGACGGCATGCAGCGCAGCTGGCGCTTCACGAAGCTCGCGAGCTCGGTCGCGCACGTGCAGTTCGCGTCGGCGCCGAACCTCGTCGCGCTCGCGAACGCGGCGAGCCTCGCGGGCATCACGCAAGTCGCGGCCGACGACGGCTCGGGCAAGGGGCTCGCGACTTACGAGATCGATCTGACGCAATGACGGCGCGGGCGGCGAACGCGCAGCGAGGCTGCGCCGCGCGCCGCCCCGCCCGTCGACCACGAAACCGATTCACCTCGACGATGAACCCGACCAAGAATCTGCTCTCGACGCGTGCCGCGACGCCGCCCGATCACGCGCGCCGCCCATCGCCGCCGCGGCGCATGCTGCGCGCGACGCTGTCGCCCTTCGGCATGCTCGCCGTCGCGGCGGCGCTCGCGGCGGGCGTCGCCGCGACCGGCAGCATCGGGCACCCGGCGTCCGGCGCGCCGAACGCCACCCGCGCGCAGCTCGACGAATGGCGCGCGATGGTCGAACAGGCAAGCGAGCCGAACGCGCTCGGCCGCCTGCGCGCGCTTGCGCAGCGCGGCTCGACCGACGCGCAGGCGGCGCTCGGCCTCGCGCTCGCCGGCTCGCGCGATCTCGCGCTGCGCGACGAAGGCCGGCGCTGGCTCGAGACCGCCGCGCACGCGAGCCCGCCCAACAGCGCGCCGACGAGCGCGGGCGAGCGCGACGCGCGCCTCGCGCTCGGCAAGGCTTGGCTGCTCGGCACGGGAGACGTCGCGCGCGACTACCCGCGCGCGCTCGCGATGCTGCGCCCGCTCGCCGCCGCGGGCGATCCGAACGCCGCGTACTACGTCGGCCTCATCTACCGCAGCGGCTACGGCACGCCCGCCGATCCGACCGAGGCGGCCCGCTGGTTCGAGCTCGCCGCGCAGCACGACATTCCTGCGGCGCAGTTCATGCTCGCGAACGCGTACCGCGACGGCAGCGGCGTGCATCGCGACGAAGCGCGCGCGCTTGCGCTGTACCGGCAGGCCGCCGACCGCGAACTGCCGGAAGCGGTGCAGACGCTCGCGATCGCGTACCGCAACGGCGAGCTCGGGCTGCCGCGCGACCCCGACGCATTCCGCGCGCAATGGATCGAGGCCGCGCACGCGCTCAAGCATCCGGCGCTCGCGCCGTAAGCGCGCGGCGGCAAGCGGCGCGGTGACGGTGACGGCGGTTGGCTGTAGCGGTTGGCTGTAGCGGTTGGCTGTAGCGGTTGGCGGTGGCAGTTAGCGATGGCGGTTAGCGGTGGCGCTGAGCGCTGAGCGCCGAGCGGCGGACGATGGGCAGCGGACAACAGTCGACGAACAAGCTGGCGACGGCCCGCCGCTGCGCGCGCGCCGCGATCGAGCGCCGCCGCCCGCGCGCGGCTATGATGGGCGCATCGCCGACGAACCCGCGCACGGACGCGATCCGCCCTCCCCGTCAAGCGACGGGACCGTCGAACATTACGCTGGCAACCGTCGACCAGTTCCGCAACAATACGCGCCATGAATGTCGCCACCCGCCCTCCAACGCCCGCGAACGACGGGCCGCTCATCGATCGCGCCCGCGTCGATGCGCAACTCGCCCCCGCGGCGCGCGAATGGTCGATCGAGATCGTCGACACGACCGGTTCGACCAACGCCGACCTCGGCGCGCGCCTGAAGACGCTGCCCCGCCGCCGCGACGCGCTCGCCGCGCCGATCGCGCGCATCGCGTACGAACAGACGGCCGGACGCGGCCGGCAAGGCCGCCCGTGGTTCGCGAAGCCGGGCGACGCGCTGCTTTGCTCGGTCGCGTGCGTGCTGCCGCACCCCGTCGGCGCGCTCGCGGGGCTGAGCCTCGCCGTCGGCGCGGCGCTTGCCGATGCGTTCGCCGCGCTGCCCGCCGCACCGGGCGACGCGCCGCGCGCAGGCGTCGGCGGCGCTGCCCCCCGCATCGCCCTCAAATGGCCGAACGACCTGCTCGTCGCGACGGCGCGCGACGGCGAAGCCGCGATCGTCGGCAAACTCGCCGGCGTGCTGATCGAAACCGTTTGGAACATGAGCGACGCGACCGCGGTCGTGATCGGCTTCGGCGTCAACGTGCGCGCGGCCGACACCGCCGCCGCCGAAGTCGACGCGCTGCGCGCGCGCGACGCGACGCTCGCGGGCGGCCTGCCGCCCGTCGCGCTCGCCGCGGTGCGAGCCGGCGCGACGCTCACCGATACGCTCGCCGCCGCGCTGAACGCGCTCGCCGCCGCGCTGCCCGCCTTCGCGGCCGAAGGCCTCGCGCCGTTCGCCGCGCGCTGGAACGCGCTGCATGCTTACGCGGGCCGCGAGGTCGTGCTGCTCGAACGCGGCGCTGAGCTCGCGCGCGGCGTCGCCGTCGGCATCGACGAAACCGGCCAGTTGCTGCTCGACACGCCCGCCGGCAGGCAGGCGATCGCGGCGGGCGACGTGTCGCTGCGCGCGCCGGGAGCCCCCCGATGAGCGGTGTGTGCTTGCTGATCGACGCGGGCAACAGCCGCATCAAGTGGGCGCTCGCGGACACCGGGCGCCATTTCGTCACGAGCGGCGCGTTCGAGCACGCGGACGACACGCCGGACTGGTCGACGCTGCCCGCGCCGCGCGGCGCGTGGATCTCGAATGTCGCCGGCGACGCGGCCGCCGCGCGCATCGACGCGCTGATCGACGCGCACTGGCCCGCGCTGCCGCGCACCGTCGTGCGCGCGTGCGCCGCGCAGTGCGGCGTGACCAACGGCTACGCGGAACCCGCGCGCCTCGGCAGCGACCGCTGGGCGGGGCTCATCGGCGCGCACGCCGCGTTTCCGGGCGAACATCTGCTGATCGCGACGTTCGGCACGGCAACGACACTCGAAGCGCTGCGCGCGGACGGCCGCTTCACGGGCGGGCTGATCGCGCCCGGCTGGGCGCTGATGATGCGCTCGCTCGGCATGCACACCGCGCAGCTGCCGACGGTGTCGATCGACGCGGCGACGAGCCTGCTCGACGAGCTCGCCGCGAACGACGCGCACGCGCCGTTCGCGATCGACACGCCGCATGCGCTGTCCGCCGGCTGCCTGCAGGCGCAGGCGGGGCTCATCGAGCGCGCGTGGCGCGATCTCGAGAAAGCGTGGAAGGCGCCCGTGCGGCTCGTGCTGTCGGGCGGCGCGGCCGATGCGATCGTGCGCGCGCTGACCGTCCCGCACACGCGGCACGACACGCTCGTGTTGACGGGCCTCGCGCTGATCGCGCATTCGGCGTGACGCGCGCCGCGCGCGCATGCGGCCCGCGCGCGGCGCCCGAAGCAACGCATCGCGACGATGCGCGACGGATTGACGTGAACGAAACGATTCCTGGGAGTATTGACGATGCTGCGCTGGCTGATCTCGATTCTCTTTCTCGCCAACATGCTCGCGTTCGTCGTGGTGCGCGGCGTGTTCGGCCCGCTGCCCGCCGCGGGCTCGCGCGAGCCGGGCCACGCGCTGCTGCAGGTGCGGCCGGATGCGTTGCGCGTGACGCCCGTGTCGCAGGCCGCGGATCAGCCGATCGTCGGCGGGCCGATCGTGTCGCCGACGCTCGAAGCCGCGCCGCTGAATGCGCTCGGCGCGGCGGCCGATCCGGCGTCCGGCGCGGCGCCGGGTTCGCCGGCGGCGTCCGCGCCCGCGTCGTCGCCCGCCGCAGCCGCGGCGTCCGCCCCCGCGCCGGTCGCGCCGGTCGCGCCGGTCGCGCCGGTCGCCCCGAGCGCCCCGAGCGCCCCCACCGCGCAATAACGCCGCGCGCGGCAGCCACCGTCGCGCGCGAGCGCGGCCGCGCGCACTCGCTCAGCTCGACTGCGAACGCACCTTCTTCAGCAGCTTGGTCGTCGAGCGATCATGCTCGAACGGAATCGCTAGCGAGCGCCCGCCCCAGCCGCGCACGAGCGCGGTTTCGGGCAGCGCGTCCATGTCGTAGTCGCCGCCCTTCACGAGGATGTCGGGATGCACCGCTTCGATCAGCGACACCGGCGTCTTCTCGTCGAAGCCGACGACCCAGTCGACGCATTCGAGCGCGGCGAGCAACGCCATCCGGTCCTCCTGCGCGTTGATCGGCCGATCGTCGCCCTTGCCGAGCATGCGCACCGACGCGTCGCTGTTCACGCCGACGATGAGGCACGCGCCGAGCGCCTTCGCGTCGGCGAGATAGGTGACGTGGCCGCGATGCAGGATGTCGAATACGCCGTTCGTGAAGACGACAGGCGCGGGCAGCGACGCGCGCAATGCGACAAGCGCGTCGCGGGTGATCAGCTTGCGTTCGAACGAAGCGGGCATGGGGCGGAAACTCGTTGGACGGATGAACGGGAAAACGATGTCGGGCGTCGCGGCTCGCGCGCGCCGGCCGCGGCAAAAGAAAAGCCCGCCGGACCTGCGAGCGGGCTTGTCTCGGTGCGGCGCCGCGCGTTACGCGGGCTGCGTGGCGGCCGGGCCGCTCTCCGACTGCAGGCGCGCGGTCACTTCCTTGCGGTAGCGGTTCAGTTCCTGCGCGGTCGCGAACGTGCGCTCGAACAGCACCGACAGGTTGTGCAGAATCCGTTCGACGACCTTCTTTTCCCACTCGCCGTCGAAGCGGATCTGCTCGTCGAGCCAGCGCTCGAGCCATTCCGGATCGGGCAGGCGCGACTGCACGGTGTCGCGCGGGAACAGCGCCTGGTTCACGTGCAGGTTCGTCGGATGCAGCGGCTTCTCGGTGCGGCGCGCCGACGCCATCAGCACGCCGATCTTCGAGAACGCCGCGCGCGCGACGTCGCCGCAGTTGTTGAGCGCCTTCTTCATGTAGCGCAGATACGCGCCGCCATGACGCGCCTCGTCGCGCGAAATCGTCTCGTAGATGTGCTTGATGACGGGCTCGGTATGCCACTCGGCCGCCCGGCGGTACCAGTGGTTCAGGCGGATCTCGCCGCAGAAGTGCAGCATCAGCGTCTCGAGCGGCGGCGCCGGGTCGAACTCGAAGCGCACCGCGTGCAGCTCCTCTTCGGTCGGCATCAGCTCCGGCTTGAAACGGCGCAGGTACTCCATCAGCACGAGCGAGTGCTTTTGCTCCTCGAAGAACCACACGCTCATGAACGCGGAGAAATCGCTGTCGTGATGATTGTCGCGCAGAAACATCTCCGTCGCGGGCAGCGCCGACCACTCGGTGATCGCGTTCATCTTGATCGTCTTCGCCTGCTCGTCGGTCAGGAGCGACGCGTCGAACGTGTCCCAAGGGATGTCCTTTTCCATGTCCCAGCGGACGGCTTCGAGCGACTTGTAAAGTTCCGGATAAAGCATGGTGTTCATGGTCCCACCCCTGTTCTGCGCAATGCGACAACTAAACGAGACTGTTGCGGAAAATCAGCCCAGTGAGGGCGTTTTCGCAGCCAAGTCGATAATTTTACGCGCTAATCCGGGCCCGGACGCAGGTTTCGCGCCGGACGCCGGGCGACCGCGCTTCCACCGTGGGGCAGGCCGCACTCAGCGCTCCCGGCGCTCGGAAGCCGCGTCGCGCGTGCCTGAAAGGCGCCGGCGCACCGCCGGCCTCGTTGCCGGGCTCCGCACGCGCGCGTGCGGCCCGATGTGATGTATTCGGCGGCGGCCATGATAGCACGCGACTGTGACCGTTCCTGGACGGCCGCGGCCGCCGGCGCCGCCACCATGCGGCAAAGCGTCGCAGCGAAAGCATTCTGTCAGCGTGGCGAAAACGCAACCGAAGCAGCGGGGGCGAGGAATGGATGCGCCGACTTCGCCGCGCGCCGTCACGTCGTCGTGCGTCGCGCGGCGTTCGCGCCCGCGCCGACGTTCGCGCCGGGGCCGCGCTCGGCCTGCGCGCCGTGGCGCTCGGCGGACGCGATCCACTGCGCGAGCCGCTCGCGCTGCCCTTGCGCGTCGCGGTAGCCGAGCTCGACGAGTTCGCGCGCGAACTCGGCCTCGAACAGCAGATAGCTCGCGAACGACGCGCCCGCCGGCTTGTTGCCGCCGACCGCGCCGAGCAGCCCGCGCACCGTGAGCGGCAGCCGCTTCAGATGCTTCGATGCGATGAGCTCGATCCGCTCGGACGGCGCGATCGCGAGCACGTCGACGTGCCGCCAGCCGCTCGCCGGCTCGACGTACGCGGGCAGGTGCTCGATCATCCGGTTCACGTGGTCGATCCGCTCGATGTCCGCGCCGATCGAATCGAGGAACACGCTCGCGAGCACCTGCTGGCCGATCTGCGCGAGCGACGGGTAGCCGCGCCCGTTGCCGTTCGCGGCGGGCACCTCGGGCCGCGGGTCTGCCGCACCGACGACGACGATCCGGTCGCTGCCGAAATGGATCGCGGGTGACAGCGGCGCGATCTGCCGGATCGAGCCGTCGCCGAAATACTCGATCTGGCCGTCGAGCACGAGCGGCACCGCGGGAAACACGAACGGGATCGCCGACGACGCGAGCAGATGCTCGGCCGACAGGTCGACCATCCGCGCCGTGCGCTCCGCGCGTCGCCATGCCTGGATCGGCTCGCTCGCCTGATAGAACGTCAGATGGCGGCCGCTCGAATAGCTGAGCGCCGTCACCGACAGCGCGTGCAGCTTGCGTGCCTCGAGCATCAATTCGATCCGGCGAAAGTCGAGCTCGCGCCGCAGCAGGTGCGCGAGCGGCGCGTTGTCGAGCAGCCCGCGCGGCGAGCGGCGCGCGGCCCAGCCGATGCTCATCGCGGCGAGCCAGCGCGCGCCCGCGGCGGCGATGCCGAGCCAGTCGGTCCGGTAGACGCGCTCGGCGCGCAGATGCTCCCAGAATTCGAGCAGACGCCGCACCCCGTGCTCGAAGTCGTCGGCGTGGCTCGCGAGCGACGTCGCGTTGATCGCGCCCGCCGACGAGCCGCAGATCACCGTGAACGGCGACGTGCGCCGCTTCGGATCGACATCGTGCGCGATCTCGGCGAGCCCCTTCAGCACGCCGACCTGATACGCGGCGCGCGCGCCGCCTCCCATCAGCACGAGCGCGAGCCGCATGTCTGCCTCAGCGTGTCCTCGTCGGCGCCGCGCGCGTCACGGGCGGCTCCTGGCCGGCTTCTTCGCGGCGGCAGGTTTCGCTGCGCCGGCCGCGCTTGAAGCACTCGAAGCACTCGAAGCATTCGACGCGCTCGACGCGCCCGGCGCGCGGTCGGCGGCCGAGCCGCTCGTGCGCGGCGCAGCGGCGCGACGCGCTGCCGGCTTCTTCGCGGCGGAGGGTTTCGGCGCGGCGGCCGCGCCCGCCGCGGGCGCGTCGCCCGCCGCCGCCATGCCCGGCTGCGTCATCGCGAAACGCGCGAGCTGGTTGAATTGCGATTGCAGCAGGTTCCACCAGCCCGCCGGATCGAAGGCGTCCGCGCCCGGCGGCGGCGTCTCGCCGCCGGCGTCGGCCGTCGCGCCCGTTTCGGCTTCGGCGCGCGCGCCGGCCGGCTCGCCGGCATCCGCCTCGCGCTTCGTCGACGAGGCCGACGCCGGCGCGGATTCGCGATGCGCCGAGTCGTCGGGCGACAGCGCGGCTTCGGCCGCGGCCATCGACGTCTGCGCGAGCGCGCCGAACGCGCGCAGCGTCGCGAGCGTCGCGCGCTGCACCTCGAGCGCCTGGATCGCGGACTGCAGCATGCCGAGGTTGAGCTTGAGCCACTGTTCGACCGCGCGCAGATCGGTGATCCGCTTGTCGAGCTCCTCGACGCTCGCGAGCGGCGCCATCAGGTCCGACATCGCCGACAGCGACGGCGGCAGCCCTTGCGACGCGCCGGGCAACGCGCTCATCGCGCCGAACGGCGTGAGGCGCATCATGTCCCACATCTTGTCGAGGAAGCCGGCGGGCTGAAAACCGCCGAAGCCGGAAAACGGATTGGAGCCGTTGGTGTCGGTCATCGTCGAGTCCTTCGAAGCGAGTGAAGCGGGTCGCGGGAAAACGCCGCACGGCGGCGGCGTCCATGATCGATCATAGCGCGCGCGGCGCTCACGACGGCGCGTCGCCCGTGAAGTCCGGCGCGCGGCGCTCGCGCAGCGAGCGAATTCCCTCGCGCACGTCCGGCCCGGAAAATCCCATGAATTCGAGCGCGAGCGACGCGTCGAACGTCGGCCCCGCGAGCCGCAGCCAGTTGTTGAGCGCGTACTTGGTCCAGCGGATCGCGCTTGCCGAGCCTTGCGCGAGGCGCTCGGCGATTTCGTACGCCTTCGGCAGCAGATCGTGATCGTCGGCCGCGAGCGACACGAGCCCGATGCGCTCGGCTTCTTCGCCGCTCACGGGCTCGCAGAGGAGCAAGTGGTATTTCGCCTTCGCCATCCCGCAAAGCAGCGGCCAGACGATCGCCGCGTGATCGCCCGCGGCGACGCCGAGACGCGTGTGGCCGTCGATGATCCGCGCGCTCTTCGCGGCGATCGACACGTCGGCGAGCAGCCCCGCGACGAGCCCCGCGCCGACGGCGGGCCCGTGCATCGCCGATACGATCGGCTTGCTGCAATTGATCACGTTGTAGACGAGATCGCGCGCCTCGCGCCAGACGCGCTCGCGCACCGCGTGATCGTCGGCCATGCGCTCGACGAGCGCGAGATCGCCGCCCGCCGAGAAGCCCTTGCCTTCGCCGCGGATCACCGCGACGCGCGCGTCGGGATCGCGGTCGACGTCGCGCCAGATGTCGGCGAGCTCGCGATGCATCGCCTCGCTCGCGACCGCGAGGCCGCTGCGGTTCGCGCCTTCGCCGCTCATCACGATTTCGACGATGCCGTGCGGCCGGCGCAGGATGCGCAGTGCTTCATAGCCGGCATAGAGAGCGAGATCGGTCATGCTGGACCTTCCTTCGAAGTGGGGGTTGGGTGGGCCGACGAGCCTGCGAATTCAGTGTAGCGAAGGCGGGGGGCGCGGTCATCCGGCGAAACCCGGCGCGCGCCGGGCAAGGCGGCGAGCGCGCGCGGCGATGCCGGCGGGCATCCCGGGCCCGGCGGCGATGCCCGCTTGCGCTTGCACGGCCGCCGCACGCCGCCGCACGTGCGCGTCACGCGACGGCGTCCGCCGGCGCCACCGCCTGCTCGATCGCGCCGAAGATCGACTTCCCGGCCTCGTCGACCATTTCGATCTTCACCCTGTCGCCGTAGCGCATAAACTCGGTCTGCGGCGCGCCGTGCTCGATCGTCTCGAGGCAGCGCTTCTCGGCGATGCAGCAGTAGCCGCGCTTCGCATCCTTGTTCGACACCGTGCCCGAGCCGATGATCGAACCCGCGCGCAGGTTGCGCGTCTTCGCCGCGTGCGCGATCAGTTGACCGAAATGAAACACCATGTCGACGCCCGCGTCCGGCTGGCCGACCTTCTTGCCGTTCCAGTGGACGAGCATCGGGCGATGCAGGCGGCCGTCGCGCCAGTGCTCGCCGAGCTCGTCGGGCGTCACGGCCACCGGCGCGAACGCGCTCGCCGGCTTGCTCTGGAAGAAGCCGAAGCCCTTCGCGAGCTCGGCGGGAATCAGGTTGCGCAGCGACACGTCGTTCACGAGCGTGACGAGCCGCACCGCCTTCAGCGCTTCGTCGGGCGCGGCGCCCATCGGCACGTCGGCCGTGATCACCGCGACCTCCGCCTCGAAATCGATGCCCCACTCTTCCGATGCGCAGACGATGTCGTCGCGCGGCCCGAGGAAATCGTCGCTGCCGCCCTGATACATCAGCGGATCGGTCCAGAACTCGGGCGGCATTTCCGCGCCGCGCGCACGGCGCACGAGCTCGACGTGGTTCACGTACGCGGAGCCGTCCGCCCACTGGAACGCGCGCGGCAGCGGCGCCATGCAGTCGGCGGGCTCGAACGCGAACGCGTTGCGCGCGCGGCCGTGGTTCAGCGCATCGTACAGGTCGCGCAGTTGCGGCGCGTAGAACGCCCAGTCGTCGAGCACGCGCTGCAGCGTCGGCGCGATCGCGTCGGCGATCGCCGCCGTGTGCAGGTCGCGGGATACGACGATCAATTGGCCGTCGCGCGTGCCGTCCTTGAGCGAAGCGAGTTTCATAGGGAAGTGAGCCGTTGTAGTGACGATGGAAGGAATCTATTTTACGATGGTGAATCCGCACGGCGGCACGCGCCGCGAGCCGCGCGGGTGTTCCACTCCCATTCTTCCCGCAACGCCGTGAACAAGTTCGCCTCAAACGCCTCCGCCCCCCCCGACGACGATCTCGCCGACGACCACGACACCGGCGAGGAAAAGGTCCGCTCCGGCATCCAGTCGATCGAAGTGGGCTTTCGGTTGCTCGACGTGCTGACGAGCGAGCCGCGCGCGATGATGCTGCGCGACCTCGCGCAACGCGCGGCGATGAGTCCGGCGAAGGCGCACCGCTATCTCGTCAGTTTCCAGCGGCTCGGGCTCGTGTCGCAGGACCCGGTGTCGGGCCGCTACGAGCTCGGCGGCTTCGCGCTGCAGATGGGTCTCGCGCGCCTCGCGCGCGTCGACGGCGTGAAGCTCGCGCGGATCGCGCTCACCGCGCTGCGCGATCAGCTCGATCAGACGGTCGGCATCGCGGTATGGGGCAACCAGGGGCCGACGATCGTCCACTGGATGGAGTCGAGCCACCCGGCGAAGGCGTCGCTCAAGCTCGGTGACGTGATGCCGCTCCTCGGCTCGGCGACGGGCCTCGTGTTCGCCGCGTACCTGCCGCGCAGCAAGACGGCCGCGATGATCGAGCGCGAACTCGCCGACACGCGGCGCGCGGCGCACTACACCGGCCCACGCACGCACGCGGAAGTCGAGGCCGCGCTCGCCGACGTGCGCGCGCATCGCGCGGCGCGCGTCGAGGGCATGCTGCTGCCGACGATCAACGCGTTCGGCATGCCCGTGTTCGATGCGCTCGGCGATCTCGCGCTCGCGATCATCGCGCTCGGTCACGAAGGCGCGTTCGACATCCGCTGGGGCGGCGAGGTCGACACCGCGCTGCGCGCCTGCGCGCAGAAGCTGTCGTACGAGCTTGGGTATAGTGACGGGGCGCGCGACGCCTGACGGGCGCCGCCGCATCCCGGGCCGCGCGACGCGCGCGCCCCGTTTCGTCGCCGTTCGAGAGGCTCGCCCGCTCCTGATGCCGTCGTCGTCCATCGTCTCGTCGAACCCGCGCATCGCGCCGCGTCGCGTGCGGCGCGCGGCGTTCGCGCTCGCGCTCGTGCTCGCGCTGCACTGGCTCGCCGCGCTGTGGCTCGTGCGGTTTCGCGAGCCGTTCGAGCCCGTCGAACCCGACAACGTGCCGGTTCAGGTCGAACTGCTGAAACCGCAGCCGATCGCGCGCGCGCCCGCGCCCGTGAAGCCCGCCGCCGGCCGGCCGCAGGCCGCGCAGAAGCGCGCGGCGCCTGCGCACGCTCCCATGCCGCGCGCCCGTGCGCCGCGCGCTTCGCAGCCCGTATTGAGCGCCGCCGAATCTCCCATCGAATCGCCCGCCGCCGCTTCCGCGGCCGAGCCGGCGAGCGCCGCGACGGCCGGGGCGACGAGCGAGGCAACAGGAGGCGCGGCGGCCGGCGCGGCGGGCGCAGGCGCGGCCGCGCCGCCGGGCGATGCGTCGAAGGGCGTCAAGTTCGCGCTGCCGCCGTCCGCCAACCTGCAGTACGACACGTTCTACAACGGCATGCAGAACATGCCGGGCACGATTCACTGGCGCACCGACGGCAGCGGCTATTCGCTGTACGTATCGATGCCCGTGCCGTTCGTCGGCCCGTACACGTACGAAAGCCGCGGCCGCGTCGACGCGTTCGGCATCGCGCCCGCCCGCTACGTCGAGACGCGCGGCCGGCGGCCGTCCGACTTCGCGATCTTCAATCGGCAGACGAAGCAAATCGTGTTCACCGGCACGCCGAATTCGCTCGCGCTGCCCGACGGCGCGCAGGACCGCTTCAGCATGCTGATGCAACTCGCGGGCCTCGTCGGCGGCGATCCCGACGCCTACCGCCCGGGCGTCACGCGCGAGTTCTTCGTCGTCGATCGCGACAGCGGCGAGACATGGCCGATCACGACGATCGGCGACGAAACGATCTCGACGGGCATGGGCTCGCTCGATACCCGACATTTCATGCGACTGCCGCGCCGCGCAGGCGACGCGCGCCGCATCGACATCTGGCTCGCGCCGTCGCTCGGCTGGCTGCCCGTGCGGATGGTTCAGACGGAGCCGAACGGCGCGCAGATCGAGTTGCTGCTGCACCGGCGCACGAACGCAAGCGACGCGACGGGCGAGCGCGCGCACGCGGACGCGGACGGCAACGGCCGCGCGGGAGGCGACGCCGGCGCGGCGTCCGCGCGGGCGTCCGAATCAACGACGCCCGCGCCCGGCGCGCCGCTCGACGCAGACGAATCGGTAAATTCGACCGACAAGACCGACGCGCCGCCGCTCCCGCCACCGGCCCCTCCCGGGCGAATCCAACCTTGACAATCTTTGACATCAACTTTCGTCCACCGGAGGAGAATCGGAAACGTTTTAAGGTCATCGGCATCCAACCGATACGCCATGTGTAAAAACGACCGGCGTGCAGCGCCAACCCCTTGAAACCGGCTCGGTCTGCCCCACTTACGGGGCAACGAGGCCGAAAGCCACAGCAAAGAGGAGTGCCGCCATGCAAATGATCTACAACAGCCCCAACTACTGCGTCGTCGAATTTCCGCCGCAGGACGGCCACCACGCGATGAACTCGGGTGGCTACGAAATCGTCGACAAGAACGCGCAGCGCGAAATCTTCATCGACGGCGAACTCGCCGCGCGCTTTCGCGAGCACGTGAAGCAGTTGATCCAGGCCGAGCCGTCGCTCGACGAGGTCGACGAATTCCTCGGACAGTTCGACAGCCTGATGACGCAACCCGTCGTTCTCCACTGACATCGCGCCGAGGCGGCCGCCTGCCGGACCCGCGGGTCCGCGACAGCGCCGCCGCCCGACGCGATCCGGCGCACTCCAGTCCGCCCCCGCCCGGCCGCCGCGCGGGGGCTTCGTTTGTCCACGCGCGGCCGCCTCACGTACGACGGAAGCAGCGGCTACAATGACGGCTTTCCGATTCGCCGGTAATCCGCCATGTCCGAGCCCAAGCCGATCGCGCCTTCCGCCCCCTCCGCCCTCGCCGCGTCGTACACGCGCGGCGCGGCGCTGCCGCGGCTGCTCCAGCAGCGCATCCTGATCCTCGACGGCGCGATGGGCACGATGATCCAGCGCTACAAGCTCGACGAGGCCGCGTATCGCAGCGAGCGCTTCAAGGATTTTCCGCGCGACGTGAAGGGCAACAACGAGCTCTTGTCGATCACGCAGCCGCAGATCATCCGCGAGATCCACGACCAGTACTTCGCCGCCGGCGCCGACATCGTCGAGACGAACACGTTCGGCGCGACGGCCGTCGCGCAGGCCGACTACGGAATGGAAGACCTTGCCGTCGAGATGAACGTCGCGTCGGCCACGCTCGCGCGCGAATCGGCCGCCAAATACGCGACGCCCGACAAGCCGCGCTTCGTCGCGGGCGCGATCGGGCCGACGCCGAAGACGGCGAGCATCTCGCCCGACGTGAACGACCCGGGCGCGCGCAACGTCACGTTCGACGAGCTGCGCGACGCGTACTACACGCAGGCGAAGGCGCTCCTCGACGGCGGCGTCGATCTGTTCCTCGTCGAGACGATCTTCGACACGCTGAACGCGAAGGCCGCGCTCTTCGCGCTCGACCAGTTGTTCGAGGACACCGGCGAACGGCTGCCGATCATGATCTCGGGCACCGTCACCGATGCGTCCGGGCGCATCCTGTCCGGCCAGACGGTCGAGGCGTTCTGGAATTCGCTGCGCCACGCGAGGCCGCTCACGTTCGGCCTGAACTGCGCGCTCGGCGCGGCGCTGATGCGCCCGTACATCGCCGAGCTCGCGAAGCTGTGCGACACCTACGTGTCGTGCTATCCGAACGCCGGCCTGCCGAACCCGATGAGCGACACCGGCTTCGACGAGACGCCCGACGTGACGTCGGGCCTGTTGAAGGAATTCGCGCAGGCGGGCCTCGTGAACGTCGCGGGCGGCTGCTGCGGCACGACGCCCGAACACATCGCGGCGATCGCGAAGGCGCTCGCCGAGGTCAAGCCGCGCCGCTGGCCGAGCCAGTACAGCGAAGCCGCCTGACGCGCGCCGCCCTCCCCACTCCAACCCGAATACGCACGCACCGCCATGACCGACCATACGATGCGCCTAGCCGGCCTCGAGCCGTTCAACGTCACGTCCGGGACGCTCTTCATCAACGTCGGCGAACGCACCAACGTCACCGGCTCGAAGGCGTTCGCGCGGATGATCCTCAACGGCCAGTTCGACGAGGCGCTCGCCGTCGCGCGCCAGCAGGTCGAGAACGGCGCGCAGGTGATCGACATCAACATGGACGAGGCGATGCTCGATTCGAAGGCGGCGATGGTGCGCTTCCTGAATCTGATCGCGTCGGAGCCGGACATCGCGCGCGTGCCGATCATGATCGACTCGTCGAAGTGGGACGTGATCGAAGCGGGCCTGAAGTGCGTGCAGGGCAAGGCGATCGTCAACTCGATCTCGCTGAAGGAAGGCGAGGAGGCGTTCGTGCATCACGCGAAGCTGATCCGCCGCTACGGCGCGGCGAGCGTCGTGATGGCGTTCGACGAGCAGGGCCAGGCCGACACGTTCGCCCGCAAGACTGAAATCTGCAAGCGCTCGTACGACGTGCTCGTGAACCAATGCGGCTTCCCGCCCGAGGACATCATCTTCGACCCGAACATCTTCGCGGTCGCCACCGGCATCGAGGAGCACAACAACTACGCGGTCGACTTCATCGAGGCGACCCGCTGGATCAAGCAGAACCTGCCGTACGCGAAGGTGAGCGGCGGCGTGTCGAACGTGTCGTTCTCGTTTCGCGGCAACGATCCCGTGCGCGAGGCGATCCACACCGTGTTCCTCTATCACGCGATCCAGGCGGGGATGGACATGGGCATCGTCAACGCGGGCCAGCTCGGCGTGTACGCGGAACTCGACGCCGAGCTGCGCGAGCGCGTCGAGGACGTGATCCTGAACCGCCGCGCCGATTCGACCGACCGCCTGCTGGAGATCGCCGACAAGTTCAAGACGGGCGCCGCGAAGAAGGAAGAGAACCTCGAGTGGCGCAACCAGCCGGTCGAGAAGCGGCTCGCGCACGCGCTCGTGCACGGGATCACGAACTTTATCGTCGAGGATACGGAAGAAGCGCGCGCGAAGATCGCCGCGGCCGGCGGCCGGCCGATCAACGTGATCGAAGGCCCGCTGATGGACGGAATGAACGTCGTCGGCGACCTGTTCGGCCAGGGCAAGATGTTCCTGCCGCAAGTCGTGAAATCGGCGCGCGTGATGAAGCAGGCGGTCGCGCACCTGATCCCGTTCATCGAGGAAGAAAAGCGCCTGCTCGCGGAGGCGGGCGGCGACGTGCGCGCGAAGGGCAAGATCGTGATCGCGACCGTGAAGGGCGACGTGCACGACATCGGCAAGAACATCGTGTCGGTCGTGCTCCAGTGCAACAACTTCGAAGTGGTCAACATGGGCGTGATGGTGCCGTGCAACGAGATCCTCGCGAAGGCGAAGGTCGAGGGCGCGGACATCGTCGGGCTGTCGGGCCTCATCACGCCGAGCCTCGAGGAAATGGCCTACGTCGCCTCCGAGATGCAGCGCGACGACTACTTCCGCGTGAAGAAGATTCCGCTCTTGATCGGCGGCGCGACCACCTCGCGCGTGCACACCGCCGTGAAGATCGCGCCGAACTACGAAGGGCCCGTCGTTTATGTTCCGGACGCGTCGCGCTCGGTGTCGGTCGCCTCGAGCCTGCTGTCCGACGAAGGCGCGGCCAAGTACCTCGACGAGCTGAAATCCGATTACGAGCGCATCCGCACGCAGCACGCCAACAAGAAGGCGCTGCCGCTCGTCACGCTCGACGAAGCGCGCGCGAACAAGACCAAGGTCGACTGGGCGAGCTACCAGCCGGTGAAGCCGAAGTTCATCGGCCGCCGCGTGTTCAAGAACTACGATCTGAACGAGCTCGCGAACTACATCGATTGGGGCCCGTTCTTCCAGACCTGGGATCTCGCGGGTCCGTACCCGGCGATCCTGAACGACGAGATCGTCGGCGAATCGGCGCGCCGCGTGTTCTCCGACGCGAAATCGATGCTCGCACGCCTGATCCAGGGCCGCTGGCTGACCGCGAACGGCGTGATCGCGCTGCTGCCGGCGAACACGGTCGGCGACGACGACATCGAGATCTACACCGACGACACGCGCTCGGAAGTGCTGCTCACGTGGCGCAACCTGCGCCAGCAGAGCGTGCGTCCGGTGGTGGACGGCGTGATGCGGCCGAACCGGTCGCTCGCCGACTTCATCGCGCCGAAGGATTCGGGCGTCGCCGACTATATCGGGATGTTCGCGGTGACGGCCGGGATCGGCGTCGACGCGAAGGAAAAGCAGTTCCTCGCCGATCACGACGATTACAGCGCGATCATGCTGAAGGCGCTCGCCGACCGGCTCGCGGAAGCGTTCGCCGAGGCGATGCACGCGCGCGTGCGCCGCGAGCTGTGGGGCTATGCGGCGGGCGAGCAGCTCGACAACGACGCGCTGATCGCCGAGAAATACGCGGGCATCCGCCCGGCGCCCGGCTACCCGGCATGCCCGGACCACCTCGTGAAGCGCGCAATGTTCGAAGCGCTTCATACAGACGAGATCGGGATGAGCATCACCGATTCGCTCGCGATGCTGCCGGCCGCGAGCGTCTCCGGCTTCTATCTCGCGCATCCGGACAGCACGTACTTCTCGGTCGGCAAGATCAGCCAGGACCAGCTCGAGGATTTCGCGCGCCGGATGGCGCTGTCGAAGGCGGACGCCGAGCGCGCGCTCGCGCCGCTGCTCTGACGGACAGTGCGCGCGCGGCGGCCGTGCGACGGCATGCGCCGGGGCCGGCGGCGGGGCTCGCCCGGAGCCGGAGCCGGAACCGCCGATGGCGACGACGGCCAGGCGCCGCCGGCCGCCATTCACAACGAGGCGGCGCGCCCATCGCTACGCACCCGAGCGCCGGCCGCCTCGCCGCCCCTGCCCACAAAATGCAAAAAGCCCGCGCGATGCGGGCTTTTCGGGTGCCTGAGAGCCGACGAACGGCGCTCAGAAGCCCCAGTGGATATCGGCGTTCTGCGCCTTCGCTTCGCGCAGCATCGTGAGAAACGGCGCGACGCGTTGCGCGAGGCTCGGCGGCACTTCGTGGTGCGCATGGTCGGGCTCGTCTTCATGGAAGTGGCCGGCATGCTCGGCCCGCGCCTGCTTCGCCTGGTTGACCGCGTCTTCGAGCTTCGCGATCGCGCCGTCGAGCTCGTCGGACGTGATCACGCCGCGCTCGCCGAGCTGCTTGCCGACGAGGCCGAGCACGTAGACCGCGAAATCCTTCAGCACATCCAGATCCTGTGCCGCCTTGCTTTTGAACGTAATCATGACAATTCCCTTTTCATCTTGTTGTGCTCGCCGTACGTCCGCGACGGACGCCCGGCCGGCGCGCTGAACAAACGTCGGGGGCGCTTAGCACCTGAGCGGCATATTAGCACCTGTTAAAATTCAGCGATCCCTGAAACGCGCGCCCTGCGGCGCGACGGCGCCCCGGCCACGCGGGCCGCCGCCAACGATATCCTCGACCAGCATGCTGCCTGCTCAAAAACATACTCTCGAAACCCTGCTCGAAAACAGCGTGAAGCAGGTCGTCCAGGCGTCGAAAGGCGACGCCGACGCCGCGTTCGTCCTCCCCGCGATCGCGCTCGAGCGCCCGAAGGTCGCCGCGCACGGCGACGTCGCGTGCAACGTCGCGCTGCAGCTCGCGAAGCCGCTTGGCGCGAATCCGCGCCAGCTCGCCGAGCGGATCGTCGCCGCGCTCACCGCGCAGCCCGCGGCGGCGGGCCTCGTCGACGCGGCCGAGATCGCCGGCCCCGGCTTCATCAACCTGCGCCTCACGCCCGCGTCGAAGCAGGCGGTGATCGGCGCGGTGTTCGCGCAAGGCCGCGCGTTCGGCGCGTCCGAGCGCGAACACGGCAAGCGCGTGCTGCTCGAATTCGTGTCCGCGAACCCGACGGGCCCGCTGCACGTCGGCCACGGCCGGCAGGCCGCGCTCGGCGACGCGCTCGCGAACGTGCTCGCGAGCCAGGGCTACGCGGTGCACCGCGAGTTCTACTACAACGACGCGGGCGTGCAGATCGGCAATCTCGCGATCTCGACGCAGGCGCGCGCGCGCGGCCTCAAGCCCGGCGACGCCGGCTGGCCGGAGGCCGCATACAACGGCGAGTACATCGCCGACATCGCGCGCGACTACCTGAACGGCGAGACGGTCGCGGCGAGCGACGGCGAGCCGGTGACGGGCAAGCGCGACGCCGATGATCTCGAGGCGATCCGCAAGTTCGCGGTCGCGTACCTGCGCCGCGAACAGGACATGGACCTGAAGGCGTTCGGCGTGAAGTTCGACCAGTACTATCTGGAATCGTCGCTCTACACGGAAGGCCGCGTCGAGAAAACGGTCGACGCGCTGATCGCGGCCGGCATGACCTACGAGCAGGAAGGCGCGCTGTGGCTGCGCACGACCGACGAGGGCGACGACAAGGATCGTGTGATGCGCAAGACGGACGGCACGTACACGTACTTCGTGCCGGACGTCGCGTACCACGTGACGAAGTGGGAGCGCGGCTTCACGAAGGTCATCAACATCCAGGGCTCGGACCACCACGGCACGATCGCGCGCGTGCGCGCGGGCCTGCAGGGGCTGCACATCGGAATTCCGAAGGGCTACCCCGACTACGTGCTGCACAAGATGGTCACGGTGATGCGCGACGGCCAGGAAGTGAAGATCTCGAAGCGCGCGGGCAGCTACGTGACGGTGCGCGACCTGATCGAATGGTCCGGCGGCGCGACGCCGGGCTCGGAAGTCTCGCCCGAGCTGCTCGACGAGGCGACCATCACGCGCGGGCGCGACGCGGTGCGCTTCTTCCTGATTTCCCGCAAGGCGGACACCGAGTTCGTGTTCGACATCGATCTCGCGCTGAAACAGAACGACGAGAACCCGGTCTACTACGTGCAGTACGCGCACGCGCGGATCTGCTCGGTGCTCAACGAATGGAAATCGCGCTACGGCGCGACCGACGCGCTGTTGCCGGGCGCCGACCTGTCGCCGCTCGACAGCAAGCAGGCGATGGCGCTGATGCAGAAGCTCGCCGAGTATCCGGACGTGCTCGCGCACGCGGCGAACGAACTCGCGCCGCACGCGGTCGCGTTCTACCTGCGCGAGCTCGCGAGCGAGTTTCACTCGTTCTACAATGCGGAGCGCGTTCTCGTCGACGAAGAAGCGCCGCGCACCGCGCGCATCGCGCTACTCGCGGCGACACGCCAGGTGCTCGAAAACGGTCTCGCGATGCTCGGCGTGTCCGCGCCCAGCAAGATGTAACGCCGGGACCGTCGGCCAAGCGCCGCGGCGCAGCGCAGCGCGCCGCGGCTGTTTCACGAAATCTTTCGCAGGTGACTCAAGCAATGGCAAAACCACGCCGCACGTCGAAGCAATCGAAACAAGCCGGAGGAACATTTCTTGGTATCGTGCTGGGCCTCATCGTCGGCCTGGCCATCGCGGTAGTGGTGGCGCTCTACATCACCCGCGCGCCGTCGCCGTTCGTGTCGAAGGTCGCGCCGCCCGCCGACAACAACGCGAGCCAGCCGCAGCAGTTCGACCCGAACCGCGCGCTGCAGGGCAAGACGCCCGGCCAGCCGGTGACGCCGCAGGCCGCGCAGCCCGCGCCGCCCAACACGGCGCCCGGCCAGGCCGCGAACCCGAGCCAGCCGCCGCTGCTGCCCGAGCCGCAGATCGTCGAGGTGCCGTCGTCGAACAACAACGGCAACGGCTCGTCGAGCGCGTCGAACAACGCCGCGGACAACGGCGTCGCCGTCGCGCCGAAACCCGCCGATCTCACGCCGCCGCCGGCGAAGAAGCCGCAGACGGCCGCGAACGGCAGCTCGGCGCCGCACGCCGCGAACAACAACGCGCAGGCGAGCGCAGCCGCGACGCCGCCGAAAACGGCGCAGGCGCCGAAGGGCGCGTCGTCGGCGACGACGGCCGCCGCGAAGCCGACCCCGAGCGCCGACACGAACACCGGCTACTTCCTGCAAGTGGGCGCGTACAAGACCGAGGCGGATGCCGAGCAGCAGCGCGCGCGCCTCGGCTTCCAGGGCTTCGAATCGAAGGTGTCCAAGCGCGACGTGAGCGGCGTCACCTACTTCCGCGTGCGGATTGGACCGTTCTCGAAATTCGAGGACATGAACTCCGCGCGTCAACGGCTGTCCGATGCGGGAGTCGATACCGCTGTGATCCGCTTTACGAAGCAGTAAGCCGCACCGTCATCCGACTTCGTTACCACGCAACCGATTGAACGTTCGAACATGAAAAAACTGCTTAGCTCGCTGTTCCTGTCCCTGAGCCTTGTCGCGGGCTTCGCGCAGGCGTCGCCGTCCGCGCCCGTCGCCGGCAAGGACTTCGAAGTGATGAAGTCGCCGCAGCCCGTGTCCGCGCCCGCCGGCAAGGTCGAGGTGATCGAGTTCTTCTGGTACGGCTGCCCGCACTGCTACGAATTCGAGCCGACGGTCGAGGCATGGGTGAAGAAGCAGGGCGACAAGATCGCGTTCAAGCGCGTGCCGGTGGCGTTCCGCGACGATTTCGTCCCGCATTCGAAGCTGTTCTACGCGCTGGCGGCGCTCGGCATCTCCGAGAAGGTCACGCCCGCCGTGTTCAACGCGATCCACAAGGAGAAGAACTACCTGCTCACGCCGCAGGCGCAGGCCGACTTCCTCGCGACGCAAGGCATCGACAAGAAGAAGTTCCTCGACGCGTACAACTCGTTCAGCGTGCAGGGCCAGGTGAAGCAATCGGCCGAGCTGCTGAAGAGCTACAACATCGACGGCGTGCCGACGATCGTCGTCCAGGGCAAGTACAAGACGGGCCCGGCCTACACGAACAGCCTCGAAGGCACCGCGCAAGTGCTCGACTTCCTCGTCAAGCAAGTGCAGGACAAGAAGCTGTAATCTCGCCCCGCGCACCGGCATGAACGCCCCTCCTCCGCTCAAGGTCTTCATCACCGGCGCGTCCAGCGGGCTCGGGCTCGCGCTCGCCGCCGAATATGCGCGGCGCGGCGCGACGCTCGGCCTCGTCGCCCGGCGCGCCGACGCGCTCGCCGAGTTCGCGCAACGCTTCCCCAAGGCCACGATCTCGATCCACCCGGCCGACGTGCGCGACGCCGATGCGCTCGCGCTCGCCGCGTCGCGCTTCGTTGCCGCGCACGGGTGCCCCGACGTCGTGATCGCGAACGCCGGCATCAGCAAGGGCGCGATCACGGGCGAAGGCGACCTCGACGCGTTCCGCGAGATCATGGATGTCAACTACTACGGGATGATCGCGACGTTCGAGCCGTTCATCGCGCCGATGACGGCCGCGCGGCGCGGCACGCTCGTCGGCATCGCGAGCGTCGCCGGCGTGCGCGGGCTGCCGGGCTCGGGTGCGTACAGCGCGTCGAAGGCCGCGGCGATCAAGTATCTCGAGGCGCTGAGGGTCGAGCTGCGGCCCGCGCAGGTTGCGGTCGTGACGATCGCGCCCGGCTACATTCGCACGCCGATGACCGAGCACAACCCGTATCCGATGCCGTTCCTGATGGATGCGGACCGCTTCGCGAAGCGCGCGGCGCTCGCGATCTCGCAGAAAGCCGCGTTTCGCGTGATTCCGTGGCAGATGGGCGTCGTCGCGAAGCTGCTGCACGTAATGCCGCGCTGGCTGTACGATCGCCTGTTCGAGAAGGCGCCCCGCAAGCCCAGGGCGAAGGCGGGCTGAGCCGGCCGGCGCGCGGCGTTCATCGACCCGTCACGCGCCCATCGGCGGCTGCGTGTAGACGGCCGGGTCGGCCGACAACCCCGCCTTGACGGCGCGCGTCAAATCGTCGACGAGCACTTCGTCGCGGCCCGCCGCGAGCGCGTCGAGCGTCTGCCGGACGACATCCTCCGGACGATTCTTCGGCACGCCCCGCGCGCTCGCGACCATATCGGTATCGATGTACGCGGAATGCAGCGCGAGCACGCGCGTGCGCTGCTCGCGCAGTTCGTTGCGGATCGCGTTCGTCGCGGCCCATGCGGCGGCCTTCGAAATGCCGTATGCGCCGGCGTTCGGCACGCCTAGCCACGACAGCACCGACAGCACGTTGACGATCGCGCCGCCGCCGTTGTCGCGCAGCACCGGCGCGAACGCGCGCGCCATTGCGAGCAGGCCGAAGAAGTTCGTGTCGAGTTGCGCCTGCAGGCCGCCTCCGTCCGCGTCCGCGACGAGCGATCCCGTCCGGTAGATGCCCGCGTTGTTGACGAGCAGATTGACGTCGCGCAGATCGCGTGCGGCGGCGGCGACGTCGTCCGCGCGCGTGACGTCGAGCCGCACCGGTTGCACGCCCGGCGTCGCCACGCGCGCCGGGTCCCGAGCGGCCGCATAGATCCTCTTCGCGCCGGCCGCCTTCAACCCTTCGACGAACGCACGCCCCAGGCCACGATTCGCCCCCGTCACCAATACGACAGCATCATCCGGTTTCATTTCGATTCTCGCTGACAAGACCACGGTTACGTACGGCCGGCGCCGCGCGCGCAAGCGCACTCGGTGCCGCCACTCTCCCGGAAAAAACGCCCTCGCCGAAATCGGCATGCGCGACTTCCCGTTGAATCGATGCAGCCGCATCGATTCGTCCGTCGACACGGCGCTTCGCAGCGCCGATACGCCGCCGCCGACCGACGCAAAATCATGCATATGCATCTTGTGCGTCATAGAATGTTCGTTGTCGACGAACGATTCCGAGGGACCCACGATGAGCGACGCCCCCATGAGACTCCTGTGCCATTGCGGCACGCTGCGCCAGGCCACGCGCGCCATCACGTCGCTCTACGACGCGCATCTCGCGAAGCACGGCATCCGCGTCACGCAGTTCACGATCCTCGCGGCGCTGCACGCCTGCGGCACGCTGCCGACGGGCGAGCTCGCGACGCGCCTGCTGCTCGACCAGACCACGCTGAGCCGCACGCTCGCGACGCTGCAGTCGAACCAGCTGGTGCGCGCCGAATCGGGCGACGACCAGCGGGTGCGCCTCTGGAGCCTCACGCCGAAGGGCGCCGCGCTGTTCAAGGCGTCGCGCGCCGATTGGGAAGCCGCGCAGAACGACGTGTATCGGCGCGTCGGCAAGCGAAACATGCAGGCGCTCGACGCCGAAATCTTCGCGCTCGCCGAGGCGCTCTCGAACTGACCCGCTCAGCTCGCCGCCACCCTGCCGCGCTGCACGCGCGGCGTTTCCTTGCGCGCGACGCGGCACCTCCCAGCGCACCGCGCGACACGCGACACGCGACACGCGACACGCGCACATCATGCTCGCCGCTTCTTCCGGCGCTCGCTCGCGATAAACACGCGATCCCTGCATCGGCATCGCACTCGATCATAATATATGCATACGCATGCAAATGCCAGATCGCCAATCCCGCACGCATGGACCGCGTCACGCCAGTCGATTCGATCGTGATTCCTTCCGTGGCACGCGCATTGTCGCCGCGCCGCTCGGCGTGTTGCGCGAGCGCGGCGCGCCGCGCGGCGTCGCGAGCCTGCGCATCGGCGGCGGCGAAGCGGCCGCACTGGCGATCGAGCCGCCGCGCCGACGCTCCCGCGCGGCGGCACGCCGCTGCGGCGGCGGCTCCGGCGTCGCGGCGCGGCGCGGCGCGCCCCGACGCCGATTAACGTCGAGCGCCCATTGACGGTATGCTATCCCGCTGGCGTGCGGCCGCTACGGCGTTGCCGCCCGCCGCCGTCAGAATTACGCCACGTGGGAGATCTCATGCGCTTCACGCACATCGCCGCCGCCGCGCTCGCCGCCGCTTCCGCCGTCGCCGTCGCCAAACCGCTGACGGTCTGCACCGAGTCGAGCCCGGACGGCTTCGACGTCGTCCAATACAAC
The DNA here is from genome assembly GCF_000012365.1 of Burkholderia thailandensis E264. Lineage (NCBI taxonomy): Bacteria > Pseudomonadati > Pseudomonadota > Betaproteobacteria > Burkholderiales > Burkholderiaceae > Burkholderia > Burkholderia thailandensis. Next base: position 389,694 of record NC_007651.1, on the reverse strand, counting down.
TCGCTCGTCACGACGAACGCATCCGCCGACGTCATCTTCAACACGCTCGTGTCGTACGACGAAGCAGCGAAGAAGGTGGTGCCCGCGCTCGCGGACAAATGGGACGTCAGCGCCGATGGCCTCACGTACACGTTCCATCTGCGCCCGAACGTCGCGTTCCAGACGACCGACTACTTCAAGCCGACGCGCGCGCTCGACGCGGACGACGTCGTCTTCACGTTCAGCCGGATGCTTGACGACGCGAATCCGTGGCACAAGGTCGCGGGCGCGAGCGGCTTTCCGCACGCGCAATCGATGGGCCTCACGAAGCTCGTGAAGGCCGTCACGAAGCTCGACGATTCGACCGTGAAGTTCGAGCTGAACGAGCCGAACGCGACGTTCGTGCCGATCCTGACGATGGGCTTCGCATCGATCTATTCGGCCGAATACGCGGGCCAGCTGCTGAAGGCGGGCAAGCAGGCGGACCTGAACGCGAAGCCGGTCGGCACCGGGCCGTTCGCGCTGAAGAGCTACACGAAGGACGCGGTGATCCGCTACGAGGCGAACCCCACGTACTGGGGGCCGAAGCCGAAGGTCGAGCGCCTCATCTACGCGATCACGCCCGATCCGTCGGTGCGCGCGCAGAAGGTGAAGGCGGGCGAATGCCAGATCGCGCTGTCGCCGAAGCCGCAGGACGTCGCGGCCGCGAAGGCCGACCGCACGCTGAAGGTCGTCGAGACGCCCGCGTTCATGACCGCGTTCGTCGCGCTCAACACGCAGAAGAAGCCGCTCGACAACGACAAGGTTCGCGAGGCGCTCAATCTCGCGTTCGATCGCGCGACGTACCTGAAGGTCGTGTTCGACAACACCGCGACGCCCGCGACGAACCCGTATCCGCCGAACACGTGGAGCTACGCGAAATCGATCGCGCCGTATCCGTACGATCCGGCGAAGGCGAAGCAGTTGCTCGCCGCGGCGGGCTTCCCGAACGGCTTCTCGACGACGATCTGGGTGCGCCCGACGGGCAGCGTGCTGAATCCGAACCCCAAGGCGGGCGCGGAGCTGCTGCAGGCGGACCTCGCGAAGATCGGCGTGAAGGCGGACGTGAAGGTGATCGAATGGGGCGAGCTGATCAAGCAGGCGAAGCTCGGCCAGCATGATCTGCTGTTCATGGGCTTCGCGGGCGACAACGGCGATCCGGACAACATCCTCACGCCGCAATTCAGCTGCAACTCGGTGAAGTCGGGGCTGAACTTCGCGCGCTATTGCGATCCGAAACTCGACAAGCTGATCGCCGACGCGAAGGAAACCGCCGACCAGGCGAAGCGCGCGAAGCTGTACGAGGCCGCGCAGAAGATCATCCACGACGAGGCGCTGTGGATTCCGCTCGGCTATCCGACCGCCGCGGCGATCACGCGGCCGAACGTCGCCGGCTATCGCGTGAGCCCGTTCGGGCGGCAGCACTTCGACGCGGTGTCGGTGCAGTAGCGCGGCGACATCGCCGCCGCGGCCCGCGCGCAGCGCCGCGCGCCGGGCCGCGCTTGTCCGCATCGCGCGGCGCTTGCTATACTCCCCGCACCTTTCCTCCGACGAATTCCGAGCCGCCAAGTGAACAACTGAGCCTTCCCCGAATGGTTTCGCCGCTGCGCATTGCCCTTCGTGCACACCATGCACGCCGCACGCGCCGCGCGAATGTCGCAATCCATTTCCGGAGGTGCTCATGGCCCGGACCGCTCCCATCGGCGCGCTCGTCGCGCTTCATCACGTTTCCTTTCGCTTCGACGACGGCGTCACGCTGTTCGATTCGCTCGACCTCACGTTCGATCGCACGCCCACTGCAATCGTCGGCCGCAACGGCGCCGGCAAGAGCGTGCTCGCGCGCCTGATCGCCGGCCGGCTCGCGCCGACGGCGGGCGCGATCGAGCGGCACGCGTCGATCGCGTTCGTCGCGCAGCACGACGCCGACGCGATGCCCGACCCGCAATGCACGGCCGCCGCCGTCGCGCGCCTCGACGCGCCGCTCGCCGCGCTCGAGCGGGTTGCGCGCGGCGACGCGCGCGCGGACGACTTCGACTTGCTCGACGGGCGCTGGGACCTCGCCGAGCGCTGGCAAGCGGCGCTCGGCGACGCCGGCCTGCCGCCGATCGACGCGCGCACGCCCGCGCACGCGCTGAGCGGCGGCCAGCTCGCGCGCGTCGCGATGATCGGCGCGCTGCTGTCGGGCGCGGACCTGCTCGTCGCCGACGAACCGACGAACCATCTCGACGCGCCCGGCCGCGACTGGCTGCGCGCGGCGCTCGCCGGCTGGCGCAGCGGCCTCGTCGTCGTCAGTCACGATCGCGCGCTGCTCGCGGGCGTCGAGCGGATCGTCGAGCTGACGCCGCGCGGCACGCGCGTCTATGGCGGCAACTACGCTGCGTATCGCGCGCAACGCGACGCCGAAGCCCAAACGGCGCAGGCCGCGCTCGATCACGCGCACGCGGAGCGCGACCGCGAGCGCCGCCGGCTCGCGCGCGAGCACGACACGATTCAGCGGCATGCAGCCGCCACGCGCCGCTATGCGGAAACGGCCAACCTGCCGAGCGGCAAACGCGTGTCGCTGAAGAACAGCGCGCGCGAGATCATGGGCCTCGTGCGGCGCGATCATCGCGACGCGAAGGCCGCTTTGGGCGACGCCGTGCGGGAAGCGGCGCAGCGCGTCGAGCCGGACGCGCCGGTGCTCGTGTCGCTGCCGGGCACCGAGGTCGGCGCGCGCCGGCGGCTCTTCACGCTCGACGCCGCGCGGCTGCCGTGGCTGCCCGCGCACGCGCGCGCGGCAACCGTCACGTGGTCCGCGCACGGGCCGGCGCGAATCGCGGTCACGGGGCCGAACGGCTGCGGGAAATCGACGCTGCTGCGCATGCTCGCGGGCGAATGCGCGCCGCGCGCGGGACGCTGCGACACGCATGTGCCGCTCGCGTATCTCGACCAGCGGCTCGCGCTGCTCGATCCGCGGCGCTCTGTGGTCGAGCAGCTCGCGGCGCTGCGCACGCCGCTCGCGGAAGGCGAGCTGCGCAGCCGGCTCGCGCTGCTTCAGCTCGACGCGGCGCGCGCGACGCAGCCGGCCGCGCGGCTGAGCGGCGGCGAACGGCTGAAGGCGGCGCTCGCGTGCGCGCTATGGCGCGAGACGCCCGCGCAACTGCTGCTGCTCGACGAGCCGACGAACCATCTCGATCTCGAATCGGTGCGCGCGTTCGAAGCGGCGCTCGCGGATTTTCCGGGGGCGATCGTCGCGGTGTCGCACGACGCGGCGTTCATCGACGCGCTCGCGCCGACGCACGCGATGCGGTGGACGAGCGAGGGCTGGCGCTTCGAGCCCGTTGCATGACGGGGCGCGCCGGCCGCCTCGGTGAGCCGGCGAAGCGGCGAGGCCGAGAGGCCGTATGGCGGCGGCAATCGACCGCCGGCCGCCGCGGCACGCGGACCGCACCCGGATCGACCGCCCACACCGAAACGCGCCACCCGGGAATCGCAAGCGCGCCCGCCGAGCCCGATCGTCCGACGTCGCCCCGCGCCCCCGCCCGTCGCGTCAGCCCGCGTGCCGGAACCGGATCACGCCGTCCGCACCCGTCTCGCGCGCGAGTTCGCCCGCGAGCCACAGCAGGTTCAGGTGCGCGATCGCCTCGCCGAGCGCGAAAGTCATCTGATGAATGTCGAGCCCGCCGCGCTTGAACATGATCGGCACGATGTCGGCCGCGCTCATCGGCCGCTCGCGGCACGCGGCGCGCACTTCGGCGAGGCGCGCTTCGTGATGCGCGCGCAGTTGCGCGATGCGCGTTCTCACGCCGCGAAACGGCTTGCCGTGCGAAGGCAGCACGAGCGTGCCCTCCGACATCGATTCGTAGCGGCCGAGCGAATCCAGATACAGCGCGAGCGGGTTCGCCTCCGGCTCGAGGTCGAACACCGACACGTTCGTCGAGATTCGCGGCAGCACCATGTCGCCGGAGATCAGCACGCCGTCGGCCGCGCAGTGGAGCGCGCAATGTTCGGGCGAATGGCCATAGCCCGTCACGACGCGCCATTCGCGCGCGCCGATCGCGAGCGCGTCGCCTTCGCGCAGCCGCCGGTAGCGCGGCGGCACGGCGGGCACGAGATCCGAGAAGTAGCTGCGGCGGTTGCGCAGCTTGTCGAGCGCGGCCGGATCGGCCAGGCCATGGCGCGCGAAATGATCGGCGGCGGCGGGCCCGCCCGCGTTCGAACCGTTTCCGGCCGCCATCAGGCAGCCGAACAGGTATTCGCCGAGCGTCATCCACAGCCGCACGTTCCAGCGCCCGCGCTCGCCGCCTTCGCACAGCCAGTTCGCGAGTCCGAAATGATCCGGATGGCAGTGCGTGACGATCACGCGCAGCACGGGCAGGCCGTCCAGATGCGCATCGAAGATCCGCTCCCAATGCGCCTTGATGTCCGCCGACGCGATCCCGCAGTCGACGACCGTCCAGCCCGCCTGCCCGTCGATCTCGTCGCGCAGCAGCCAGAGATTGATGTGGTCGAGCGCGAACGGCAGCGGCATGCGCAGCCAGCGCACGCCCGGCGCGACCTCGACGAAGCCGCCCGGCTCGGGCAGCGTGTCGGCGAGCGGGTAATCGAGTTGGTGTTCCAGTGCGTTCATCGGGGGTGTCTCGTTGCGTTGTCGTCGGGCCCGCGGCACGGCGCGAACCGGAACCGATTCTATCGCTCAACGCGCGAAGGCGCGCCGGACCGCCTTCGCGCCCCTGAAAAAAAGATCGCGCCAGAATCCCGCGCGAACTCCGATCGTTGCGTGAAGATCCGCCGAATGTCGCGCAACGTCGCCGAACCGGCCGCACCGGCCGCCTGCGCCGAATCGCCCTGCAATGGCTAAAGCGCGCCCGCCCGGCGCTAAAATGGCGTGAGCTTTCCGCCCGTGAGCCCGCGCACGATGAATCACTTTCCCAAACTGCTGTCCTCGCAGATCGGCTTCGACGTCGCGCAGACGATCCTCGAGAACTTCGATCGCCACTACCGGATCTTCCGCGAGGCGGCCGTCGAAGCGAAGGACCTGTTCGAGCGCTCGGACTGGCACGGGCTGCAGCGGCTCGCGCGCGAGCGCATCACGTCGTACGACGACCGCGTGCGCGAGTGCGTCGAGCTGCTCGAGGACGAGTACGACGCGGAGAACATCGACCACGACGTCTGGCCGCAGATCAAGCTGCATTACATCGGCCTCCTGACGTCGCACCGCCAGCCCGAATGCGCGGAAACGTTCTTCAATTCGGTGTGCTGCAAGATCCTGCATCGCGCGTACTTCAACAACGATTTCATCTTCGTGCGCCCGGCGATCTCGACCGAATACATCGAGAACGACGAGCCCGCCGCGAAGCCGACGTACCGCGCGTACTATCCGGGCAGCGAGGGGCTCGCCGCGACGCTCGAGCGGATCGTCACGAACTTCCAGCTCAACCCGCCGTTCGAGGATCTCGAGCGCGACATCGCGTGCATCATGCAGGCGATCCACGACGAGTTCGGCGCGTTCGACGAAGCGGTGAATTTCCAGATCCACGTGCTCTCGTCGCTGTTCTACCGGAACAAGACCGCGTACATCGTCGGGCGCATCATCAACGGCGACCGCGTGCTGCCGTTCGCGGTGCCGATCCGCCACGCGCGCGCGGGCGTTCTCGCGCTCGACACGGTGCTCCTGCGGCGCGACCAGCTGAAGATCATCTTCAGCTTCTCGCACTCGTACTTCCTCGTCGACATGAACGTGCCGTCCGCGTACGTGCAGTTCCTGCGCTCGATCATGCCGGGCAAGCCGAAGGCGGAGATCTACACGTCGGTGGGCCTGCAGAAGCAGGGCAAGAACCTGTTCTACCGCGATCTGCTGCATCACCTGTCGCATTCGAGCGACCGCTTCATCATCGCGCCCGGCATCAAGGGCCTCGTGATGCTCGTGTTCACGCTGCCGTCGTTCCCGTACGTGTTCAAGATGATCAAGGATCACTTCCCGCCGCCGAAGGAAACGACGCGCGAGCAGATCATGGACAAATACCTGCTCGTCAAGCGCCACGACCGCCTCGGCCGGATGGCGGACACGCTCGAATACTCGAGCGTCGCGCTGCCGCTCGCGCGGCTCGACGACGCGCTCGTGCGCGAGCTCGAAAAGGAAGTGCCGTCGCTCATCGAATACGAGGGCGACAGCCTCGTCATCAAGCACCTGTACATCGAGCGCCGGATGGTGCCGCTCAACCTGTATCTGCAAAACGGCAGCGACGCCGAGATCGAGCACGGCGTGCGCGAATACGGCAACGCGGTGAAGGAACTGATCCAGGCGAACATCTTCCCCGGCGACATGCTGTACAAGAACTTCGGCGTGACGCGCCACGGGCGCGTCGTGTTCTACGACTACGACGAGATCGAATACCTGACCGACTGCAACGTGCGCCGCGTGCCGCCGCCGCGCAACGACGAAGACGAGATGTCGGGCGAGCCGTGGTACACGGTCGGCCCGCACGACATCTTCCCAGAAACCTACGCGCCGTTCCTGCTTGGCGACCCGCGCGTGCGCGAGCACTTCCTCGCGCATCACGCGGATTTCTTCGATCCGCAGCTCTGGCAGGACAGCAAGGACCGCCTGCTGCGCGGCGAGCTGCCCGATTTCTTCGCCTACGAGCCGGCGCTGCGCTTTTGCCTCCGCTATCCGGAGCGCTTCGCGCCGGGCGACGCGGCCGAAGACGGCAAGCGCGCCGCCGCGTGAGCGCCGCCGCTCGCCCGCGTGCGAACGCTCTTTTTTTCATCCCACGGAACCTACACTTGAGATGAACACGAACGACCATCCGCTCTCCCATCTGTTCGACAACAACGACGCCTGGGTCAGGCGCAAGCTCGCCGACGACCCGCACTACTTCTCGCGCCTCGCCGACCAGCAGGCGCCCGAATATCTGTGGATCGGCTGCTCCGATTCGCGCGTGCCCGCGAACCAGATCATCGGCCTGCCGCCGGGCGAAGTGTTCGTCCATCGCAACATCGCGAACGTCGTCGTGCACACCGACCTGAACTGCCTGTCGGTGATCCAGTTCGCGGTCGACCTGCTGAAGGTCAAGCACATCATGGTCGTCGGCCACTACGGCTGCTCGGGCGTGAACGCCGCGCTGCACAGCCGCCGCGTCGGGCTCGCGGACAACTGGCTGCACCACGTGCAGGACGTGCGCGAAAAGCATGCGGCGCTGCTCGAGGATTGGCCGCTCGGCGAGGCGCGCTACCGGCGCCTGATCGAGCTCAACGCGATCGAGCAGGTCGTCAACGTGTGCCGCACGACGATCGTCAACGACGCGTGGGCGCGCGGCCAGTCGCTCACCGTGCACGCGCTCGTCTACGGCGTGCACGACGGCCGGATGCGCAACCTCGGAATGGCCGTGTCGCATGCCGAACAGCTCGATGCGACGTACCGCCGCGCGGTCGGCGCGCTCTCGGCAAACGGCGCGCATTCGGCGGACAATGACGTCGTGGCGGCCGATGCGGCCGATCTCATTGCCCAAACCATCAAGGAGACGAAACATGACGACTGTTGATCAGGACCCGATCGTCATCGCGTCGGCGGCGCGCACGCCGATCGCGGGCTTTCAGGGCGACTTCGCGTCGCTCGCCGCGCCGCAGCTGGGCGCGGTCGCGATCGCCGCGGCGCTCGAGCGCGCGGGCTTGAAACCGGAGCAGATCGACGAGGCGGTGATGGGCTGCGTGCTGCCCGCGGGACAGGGACAGGCCCCGGCGCGGCAGGCCGCGCTCGGCGCGAAGCTGCCGCTGTCGGTCGGCTGCACGACGGTCAACAAGATGTGCGGCTCGGGCATGCGCGCGGCGATGTTCGCGCACGACATGCTCATCGCGGGCTCGGTCGACGTGATCGTCGCGGGCGGCATGGAAAGCATGACGAATGCGCCGTACCTGCTGCCGAAGGCGCGCGCGGGCATGCGCATGGGCCACGGCCAGGTGCTCGACCACATGTTCCTCGACGGCCTCGAGGACGCCTACGACAAGGGCCGCCTGATGGGCACGTTCGCCGAGGAATGCGCGGGCGAATACGCGTTCTCGCGCGAGGCGCAGGACGCGTTCGCGATCGAATCGCTCGCGCGCGCGAAGCGGGCGAACGAGGACGGCTCGTTCGCGTGGGAAATCGCGTCCGTCACGGTGGCCGGCAAGAAGGGCGACACGGTGGTCGCGCGCGACGAGCAGCCGTTCAAGGCGAACCCCGAGAAGATCCCGACCCTCAAGCCCGCGTTCAGCAAGACGGGCACCGTGACCGCCGCGAATTCGTCGTCGATCTCCGACGGCGCGGCCGCGCTCGTGATGATGCGCGCGTCGACGGCGAACAGGCTGGGCGTCACGCCGCTCGCGCGCGTCGTCGGCCATTCGACGTTCGCGCAAGCGCCGTCGAAGTTCACGACGGCGCCCGTCGGCGCGATCCGGCGCCTGTTCGACAAGAACGGCTGGCGCGCGGCCGAGGTCGACCTCTACGAGATCAACGAGGCGTTCGCGGTCGTCACGATGGCGGCGATGAAGGAGCACGGCCTGCCGCACGACAAAGTCAACGTCAACGGCGGCGCATGCGCGCTCGGCCATCCGATCGGCGCGTCGGGCGCCCGCATCCTCGTCACGCTGATCGGCGCGCTGCGCGCGCGCGCGGCCAAGCGCGGCGTCGCGAGCCTGTGCATCGGCGGCGGCGAGGCGACCGCGATGGGCATCGAGCTGATCTGACTTCCGCCGCGCCCCCGAACAGGAGTCCTCCGATGAAGACCGTATTGATCGTCGGCGCATCGCGCGGCATCGGCCGCGAATTCGTCGGCCAATATCTGCGCGACGGGTGGCGCGTGATCGCCACCGCGCGCGACGCGGCGTCGCTCGCGTCGCTCGATGCGCTCGGCGCGCGCACGCTCGCGCTCGACGTCGCGCGGCCCGACGACGTCGCGGCGTTCGACGCGCGGCTCGGCGACACCGCGCTCGACGCGGCCGTCGTCGTATCGGGCGTGTACGGCCCGCGCACGGCGGGCGTCGAGCCCGTCGGCGCGGAGGACTTCGATGCGGTGATGCATACGAACGTGCTCGGCCCGATGCTGCTGATGCCGATCCTGCTGCCGCTCGTCGAGGCGAGCCGCGGCGTCCTCGCGGTGCTGTCGAGCAAGATGGGCAGCATCAGCGAGGCGACCGGCACGACGGGCTGGCTCTATCGCGCGAGCAAGGCCGCGGTGAACGACGCGCTCAAGATCGCGTCGCTGCAGGCGCGGCACGCGGCCTGCATCGCGCTGCATCCGGGCTGGGTGCGCACCGACATGGGCGGCGCGCAAGCCGCGCTCGAACCGCAGGCGAGCGTCGCCGGCATGCGCCGCGTGATCGCGCAGGCGGCGGGCGACCGCGAGCGCGCGAACGGCCGCTTCTTCCAATACGACGGCGTCGAGCTCGGCTGGTGAGCCGGCGCGCCGCCGTCGCTCCTCGAATCACGATGCAAGCCACAACGAATGTCTCCGAGCGCCCGCTCGATTGCCCGTGCGGCGGCGCCGCGCCCGGCGCGAGCGCGAACGCGCGCGCGCCGCGCTACGCGGATTGCTGCGCACGCCTGATCGACGGGCACGCCACCGCGGCGACCGCGCTCGAACTGATGCGCTCGCGCTACAGCGCGTACGTGCTCGGCGCAACCGACTATCTGCGCGCGACCTGGGACCCGCGCACCTGCCCGCCCGATCTCGACGCCGACGCAGGCCGCGCCGACGCGCCGCGCTGGCTCGGCCTCGCGATCAAGCGCCATGCGCAACTCGACGATACGCACGCCGAAGTGGAATTCGTCGCGCGCTACAAAATCGGCGGACGCGCGCACCGGATGCACGAAACAAGCCGTTTCACGCGCGACGCGCAAGGCGCGTGGCGCTACGTGGACGGCGATGTAAGCGAGCGCTGAGTCCATCGCTTCGCACCGCTGCGGATTCCGCCGCACATTTCGGCATGGCCGGGTAATTCCGGCGTTGCGCAATCGAAATTTGTCAGGCTAGGATGGCCCACGTTTGGTGCAATTCGCGTGGGTGGGCTCGGGCATGGCATTCGGCAAGGTGATGACGGGATGGATCGCGGCATGCGTGCTGTCTGCCGCTCAGGCCGGCCCGCTGCCGCCCGACATTCCGTCCGCACCCGCCGCCGCGCCGCGCGCATCCGGCGCGCTCGCGAACGCCGAGCGCTTCGACTACGGCGATTCGGGCCTGCCGCCCGTCGCCGCGAATCTCAACGAAACGGTCATCCGCATTCCGGTCGACGCGGCCGGCGCGATCACGCTCGAGGCGACGGTGTTCAAGCCGGATGGCCCCGGCCCCTTCCCGCTCGTCGTGTTCAACCACGGCAAGAATCCCGGCGATCTGCGCGCGCAGCCGCGCAGCCGGCCGCTGTCGTTCGCGCGCGAGTTCGTGCGGCGCGGCTACGCGGTCGTCGCGCCGAACCGCGAAGGCTTCGCGGGGTCGGGCGGCACCTACATCCAGGAAGGCTGCGACGTCGAGCGCAACGGCGTCGCGCAGGCGCGCGACGTCGCGGCGACGATCGGCTATATGTCGAAGCTGCCTTACGTCGACGCGAAGCACGTCGTCGTAGCGGGCACGTCGCACGGCGGGCTCGTGTCGCTCGCGTACGGCACCGAGGCCGCGCGCGGCGTGCGCGGAATCATCAACTTCTCGGGCGGGCTGCGCCAGGATCTCTGCGAAGGCTGGCAGAAGAACCTCGTCAACGCGTTCGACACGTACGGCTCGCGCACGCATGTGCCGTCGCTTTGGCTGTACGGCGACAACGACTCGGTGTGGTCGCCCGCGCTCGTCGCGCAACTTCGCGACGCGTACATGTCGCACGGCGCGAGCACGCTCTTCGTCGATTTCGGCCGCTACAAGGACGACGCGCACCGGATCATCGTCGATCGCGACGGCGTGCCGATCTGGTGGCCGCCCGTCGCATCGTTCCTCGCGCAGCTGAGCCTGCCGACGTCGGTCCGCTACGCGGTCGCGAACCCTCACGAGCCGAAGGCAAGCGGCTATGCGGAGATCGAATCGGTCGACGCGGTGCCGTTCATCGACGACGTCGGCCGCGCCGCGTATCGGCGCTTTCTCGCACAGCATCCGAGCCGCGCGTTCGCGGTGTCGAGCGAAGGCGCGTGGTCGTGGGCCGAAGGCGGCGACGATCCGATGGCGCTCGCGCTCGACGGCTGCCGCAAGCAGGGCGCGGGCGCGTGCCAGCTGTATGCGGTCGACGATCGCGTCGTGTGGCGCGACGCGGGCACGCAAACGGCCGACGAATCGGCGAGCGCGGCGCACGCGCTCGCAAGCCGCTGATCCGCCGCTGCTGACGATGCCGCTCGGCTGACCGCCTGGTCGATCGCGCGCGCCTGCCCGCCCCGCTTTTTCCCCCAGGTTCTTTCCTCATATTTCATATCGATGCGGCATCGCGCATCGCCCGTGCGCGCGGACGATTCGCGCGCGACGGGCGCATTCGGGCGCATCGACCATGCCCTTTTTTCGAGACATCGAACGTTTTTCAGCCGCCGCTCGCCCGATTGCCGCCCGACGGGTAGCGACTCTTTGCCGCCGTCTTCTCCGGCGTACTCGGAGGATCTGTCACGAACCGTCGCGAGACGCCGCGAAATGCGCCGAACTCCGCGTCCGGCAAGGCTCCGGCGTTTTGTAACGAGTACTGCAGCCGAGCGCAAAACACGCTAATCTCAGCCCCGGTTTTCGATTTGCACACGCGTTTTCTTCGCCATCCGATCGCACGCGTTCTCGCCGTCGATCCCGCATGAGCGAGCGGCGCTTCGCGCGCCCTCGACGCGTTTTGGTCCCGGAGCAGTCTTGAGCACACACGCAACCGACGACTGGGTCGCGCGCAGCCTGCGCGCGGTCTGGCATCCTTGCACGCAGATGAAGCACCACGAGCGGCTGCCGCTCATTCCCGTCGCGCGCGGCGAACGCGCGTGGCTGTTCGATCGCGCGGGCAACCGCTATCTCGACGCGATCAGTTCGTGGTGGGTGAACCTGTTCGGCCACGCGAACCCGCGCATCAACGCGGCGCTCAAGCAGCAGCTCGACACGCTCGAGCACGCGATGCTCGCCGGCTGCACGCACGAAAGCGCGATCGAGCTTGCCGAGCGGCTCGCCGCGCGCACGCAGCACACGCTCGGCCATGCGTTCTTTGCATCGGACGGCGCGTCGGCCGTCGAGATCGCGCTGAAGATGAGCTTCCACGCGTGGCGCAACCGCGGCCGCGGCGACAAGCGCGAATTCGTCTGCATCGCGAACGGTTACCACGGCGAGACCATCGGCGCGCTCGGCGTGACCGACGTCGCGCTGTTCAAGGACGCGTACGATCCGCTGATTCGCGCGGCGCACGTCGTCGCATCGCCGGACGCGCGCGGCGCGCGCGACGGCGAAACGGCGGCCGACGTCGCCGCGCGCGCGCTCGGCGACGTGAAACGCCTGTTCGCCGAGCGCGGCGAAAAGATCGCCGCGCTGATCGTCGAGCCGCTCGTGCAGTGCGCGGCCGGCTTCGCGATGCACGATCCGTCTTACGTGCGCGGCCTGCGCGCGCTGTGCGACGCGCACGACGTGCATCTGATCGCCGACGAGATCGCGGTCGGCTGCGGGCGCACCGGCACGTTCTTCGCATGCGAGCAGGCGCACGTGTGGCCCGATTTCCTGTGCCTGTCGAAGGGCATCAGCGGCGGCTACCTGCCGCTGTCGCTCGTGCTGTCGCGCGACGCGATCTTCGACGCGTTCTACGACGACGACGTGACGCGCGGCTTTTTGCACTCGCATTCGTACACGGGCAATCCGCTCGCGTGCCGCGCGGCCGTCGCGACGCTCGATCTGTTCGACACCGACGACGTGCTCGCCGAAAACGCGCGCAAGTCCGCGCTGATGCGCGAAGCGCTCGCGCCGCTCGCGTCGCATCCGCAGGTGCGCCACCTGCGCGAGCGCGGCACGATCTTCGCGTTCGACGTCGCGCTCGAAGGCGATGCGGCGAAAACGTTCCCGCGCCGCTTCTTCGAGCGCGCGCTCGCACGCGAGACGCTGCTGCGCCCGATCGGCACGACGGTCTATCTGATGCCGCCTTACATCCTCGCCGACGGCGAGATCGAATGGCTTGCATCGCGCACGCGCGCGACGCTCGACGCAACGCTTTCGGAGACTCACGCATGAATCTGCTCGCCACGCTCGAACGCGGCCTGGCCGACATCGACGCACAGGGGCTGCGCCGCCGCCGCCGCATCGCGGACACCGCATGCAGCGCGCACATGAGCGTCGACGGCCGCGAGATCGTCGGCTTCGCGAGCAACGACTACCTCGGGCTCGCCGCGCATCCGCGCTTGATCGAAGCGTTCGCCGAGGGCGCGCGGCGCTACGGCGCGGGCAGCGGCGGCTCGCATCTGCTCGGCGGCCACTCGCGCGCGCACGCGGCGCTCGAAGACGAGCTCGCCGCGTTCTCGGGCGGCTTCTCCGACGCGCCGCGCGCGCTCTACTTCAGCACCGGCTACATGGCGAACCTCGCCGCGCTCACCGCGCTCGCGGGCCGCGGCGCGACGATCTTCTCCGACGCGCTCAATCACGCGTCGCTGATCGACGGCACGCGGCTGTCGCGCGCGAACGTGCAGGTCTACCCGCACGGCGACGCCGACGCGCTCGACGCGCTCCTGCGCGCCTGCGACGCGCCGACGAAGCTGATCGTCTCCGACACCGTGTTCAGCATGGACGGCGACGTCGCACCGCTCGCGCGGCTCGTCGCGCTCGCCGAAGCGCACGGCGCATGGCTCGTCGTCGACGATGCGCACGGCTTCGGCGTGCTCGGCCCTCAAGGCCGCGGCGCACTCGCCGCGCACGGGCTGCGCTCGCCGAACCTCGTCTACGTCGGCACGCTCGGCAAGGCGGCGGGCGCCGCGGGCGCGTTTATCGTCGCGCACGAGACGGTGATCGAATGGCTCGTGCAGCGCGCGCGCAGCTACATCTTCACGACGGCCGCGCCGCCGTCCGTCGCGTGCGCGGTGTCCGCGAGCCTCGCGGTGATCGCGAGCGACGAAGGCGACGCGCGGCGCGCGCATCTCGCCGCGCTGATCGAGCGCACGCGAGCGATCCTGCGCGCGACGCCGTGGCAACCGGTCGATTCGCACACGGCCGTGCAGCCGCTCGTGATCGGCAGCAACGAAGCGACGCTCGCCGCGATGGCCGCGCTCGACGCGCAGGGCCTGTGGGTGCCCGCGATCCGCCCGCCGACGGTGCCGGCCGGCACGTCGCGGCTGCGGATCTCGCTGTCGGCCGCGCACTCGTTCGCCGATCTCGCGCGCCTCGAAGCGGCGCTCGTCACGCCGATCGAGGCCGCCGCATGAGCGCGCCGCTCTCGCTGTTCGTGACGGGCACCGACACCGAGATCGGCAAGACCTTCGTATCGACCGCGCTGCTGCACGGCTTCGCGCGCGCGGGGCTGCGCGCGGCCGCGATGAAGCCGATCGCCGCGGGCGCGTACCAGCGCGACGGCGTGTGGCGCAACGAGGACGCGGACCAGCTCGACGCGGCCGCGAACGTCGCGCTGCCCGCCACGATCCGCACGCCGTTCCTGCTGAAGGCGGCCGCCGCGCCGCACATCGCCGCCGCGCGCGAGGGCGTCGCGCTCGACATCGATACGATCGTCGGCGCGCATCGCCGCGCGTGCGAGAGGGCGGACGTCGTCGTCGTCGAAGGCGTCGGCGGCTTTCGCGTGCCGCTCGCCGGCACGCGCGACACCGCCGATCTGGCGGTCGCGCTCGGCCTGCCCGTCGTGCTCGTCGTCGGCGTGCGGCTCGGCTGCATCAGCCACGCGCTCCTCACCGCCGACGCGATCGCCGCGCGCGGCCTCGCGATCGCCGGCTGGGTCGCGAACCGCGTCGATGCCGCGATGCGCTTCGCCGACGACAACGTCGACACGCTGCGCGCGTGGCTCGAACGCGAGCACGGCGCGCCGCTACTCGGCGACATCGCGCACATGAGCCCGCCGTCGCCGGAAGCGGCGTCGCGCTCGCTCGACGTGAACCGCTTGCTGGGCGCGCTGCGCGAAACCGCGCCGCGCTGACGCGCGCCCCGTTTATCACTGATTTTTCGAATCGATCCCTGACCGAAGGATGACCGACATGACTGAAGCTCAAACCGCTTGCCCGACGACCGAAACGCCGGTGGCCGCGCCCGTCGCGCCGCGCTGGCGCGTCGCCGACGTGATCGCGCTCTACGAGCTGCCGTTCAACGATCTGCTGTTCCGCGCGCAGCAGACGCACCGCGAGCACTTCGACGCGAACGCGATCCAGCTGTCGACGCTGCTATCGATCAAGACGGGCGGATGCGAGGAGGATTGCGGCTACTGCTCGCAATCCGCGCATCACGACACCGGCCTGAAGGCGGAGAAACTGATGGAAGTGGACGCCGTGCTCGCCGCCGCGCGCACCGCGAAGGAAAACGGCGCGACGCGCTTCTGCATGGGCGCCGCGTGGCGCAACCCGAAGGATCGCCACATCGAGCCGATCAAGGAGATGATCCGCGGCGTGAAGGACATGGGCCTCGAGACGTGCGTGACGCTCGGCATGCTCGAAGAACACCAGGCGAAGGCGCTGGCGGAGGCGGGCCTCGACTATTACAACCACAACCTCGACACGTCGCCCGAGTTCTACGGCCAGATCATCTCGACGCGCACGTACCAGGATCGCCTCGACACGCTCGAGCGCGTGCGCGACGCGGGCATCAACGTGTGCTGCGGCGGGATCATCGGGATGGGCGAATCGCGCCGCGAGCGCGCAGGCCTCATCGCGCAGCTCGCGAACATGAACCCGTATCCGGAATCGGTGCCGATCAACAATCTCGTCGCGATCGAGGGCACGCCGCTCGAGAACGCGCAAGCGCTCGATCCGTTCGAGTTCGTGCGCACGATCGCGGTCGCGCGCATCACGATGCCGAAGGCAATGGTGCGCTTGTCGGCAGGCCGCGAGCAGCTCGACGATTCGATGCAGGCGCTGTGCTTCCTCGCCGGCGCGAATTCGATGTTCTACGGCGACGTGCTGCTCACGACCGGCAATCCGCGCGCCGAAGCGGATCGCAAGCTGCTCGCGCGGCTCGGGATGTCGGCGACCGAAGCGACGCAGTTGAGCGCCTGAACGCCGGCGGCATGCCAGCAAAAAGCCGGGCGACGTCCCGGCTTTTTTGCGCGATGCGCAGCGCACGTCGCCCGCCGATGCGCGCGCCGCACGCGCAACCGGGGCGCTACCCCCGCGCCGCCGCGTCGAGCGTCGCGCGCGCCTTCGCGACGCGCCGCTCGTCGACCGGCGCGAGCACCTCGCCGCGCTCGCGCACGCCCGAGCCGAAATGCACGGCCCGCACGCCCGTGGCGCGCACGAAGTCGCCGAGCGCATCGACTGTGAGCCCCGCGCCGGCGAGCACCGTGCACGTCGTGCCCTCGGCGCGCCGCACCATCCGCGCGACGACATCGCGCGCATCGAGCACCGACGGATGCCCGCCCGACGTCAGCACCGACGTGACGCACGGCACGCGCAGCAACGTATCGAACGCGGCGTTCAGATCGCGCGCGACGTCGAACGCGCGATGGAACGTGAGGTCGCGCCCGTCGGCCGCATCGGCGATGCGCCGCAATGCATCGAGATCGATGTCGCCGTGCGCGTCGAGCATCCCGAACACGACGCCGTTCGCACCCGCCGCGACGGCCGCGCGCACGTCGCGCGCGATCGCCGCGAGCTCGCTCGCGTCGTAGCGGAACGAGCGGCTGTGCGGGCGCACGATCACATTGACGGGAATCGGCACCGCGGCGACGACGGCTTCGATCACGCCGATGCTCGGCGTCAAGCCGCCCTCGCTGATCGCGGTCACGAGCTCGATGCGGTCGGCGCCCGCGCGCGCGGCGGCTCTCGCGTCGCCGATCGTCGTCGCGATGACTTCGAGAAGGATCGAGGAAGCTGGCATGGGGCGGCCCGGGTCGAGTTGAACCAGCCAGCATCGTAACCGACGGCGCGAACGCGCGGCTCGGGCCGAAGCCGGCGACGAACGCAGGGCGGCTGGTGCGGCGCGCCGCGAGACGCCGCAGCGGCCGCTGCGGTCTTTCCCGCGCCTATTTCTTTCGGCCTTTTCCGCCACGCGCGATGCGCGATGCCGCTTCGCCCGGGCGCGATAGCGCGCCGCCTCGCCGAATCGCGTCGCTTCGCGTTGCTTTGCGTAGCGCCACCGGGCTTCATCGCGCCGTGCACGCTTGGCGCCGCCCCGGCGCCGCTCAATTCCGCCCGGCTCGATCCGGTTCGCGTCGCCCGTGACGCGCGACGTCTCCGGCGCGAATCGAATCGCCCGTCAAATCGAACGCCCGTCAATCGAGATAGTCCGCATACTCCTTGCGCGCATACGACTGCAGTTGCCGCCACGGCAGCACCTTTGCGCGCGGCGCGGGCGTGAGCGTCAGCTTGCGCGACGCATGGCCGTTCGCGCTGCGGTATTCGACGATGAGCGGCGCCTGCAGCGTGTCGCTCCACAGAATGCGATTGACGCCCTGCGCGCGCGGTGCGCCGACCGTCTGCTCGTACCAGCGCGTGCCGGGTGCGGGCCCCGGCCGCCCCTTCGCGGCGAGGCGCTTCAGTTGCGACGGCGGCGTGATGTAGAACGCGTTGTCCCACGAGCCGTCGAAGCCCGTCGTCCCGTACTCGGCGGGCGGCACCGCGACGACCGTGCGACGCACCGCATCGACCTATTCGACACCGATCTTGCCGCCGTCGTTCGTCACATGCCGCGCGGCCGCGTCGAAATCGAAATGCCGATGGCCCGCGTGCGCATCCGCCGTCGCCGCGGCGGGACGCACGCCGCCGCGCGGCGGCGGCGTGCGCGCGTCGGCCGCACCGTCGTGCGCATGTTCATCGTGCGCATGTGCATCGTCGGCTTGCGCGTGCTTCGCGCCGGAAGGCCTCACGCGCTCGATCCATACGTGCCCGTGCCGGCGCACCATCCGCTCCCGATACGTGACGGTGCGCGTCACGCCATCCGCGCTCACCGTCGTGCTTTCGTGCAGCAGCACCGCATCCAGATCGGGCGCGGCGTCGCGCGATGCGATCGCCGGCGCGGCGGCGAGCATCGCGATCGCGCCGAACGCCGCGCCCACGCGCCGCGCGACGATCTGTTTCATCGCGAACGTCCGCATCGCAAACGTTGCGCTCAAAACCCGAACACCGATTTCACGAGGCCGAACACCTTCGTGTTGTCGAGCGTGCCCTTGAACGCCTTCGCGTCGGCGCCGTCGGCGAACAGCATCACGTCCCCGCCGCCGTGCGTCTCGGAGCCCGCGCCGCCCATCCGCACGCCGACTTCCTGCAGGTACGCTTCGTTCGTCGCGCTCGCCGAATCCACCGGCGTGCGCACGTTCGGGCGATTCGCGCCGTTGCCGAACACGAGCGTCGTATACGTGTTGCCGTCCGCGTCCCGGTTCGGCTGGCCGTCGCGATAGCTGCGGCTGATGTCGAGCACCGGATTGCCGCGCTTCGCATAGCCGTTGATCGTCAACGTGTGGTCGTGGTCGGCCGTCACGACGATCAGCGTGTTCGACAGATCGACCTTCGCGAGCGCGGTGCGAATCGCCTCGTCGAACGCCACCGTGTCTTCGAGCGCGCGCTTTGCGTTCGTGCCGTGCAGCGCGTGATCGATGCGCCCGCCTTCGACCATCAGGAAATAGCCGTTCGGATTCTTCCGCAACACGTCGATCGCCTTCGCGGTCATCTCCGCAAGGCTCGGCTGCGTCGCGCCCTCGCCCTTGCCCGCGACGCGATCGAGCTCGTACTCGAGATGGCTCGTCGCGCTGAAGAGCCCGATCAGCTTGCCGCCGCCCGCCTGCGCGAGCTGGTCCTTCGTCGCCGCGACCGCGTAGCCCTTCGCCTGCAGCTCGGCGAGCAGATTGCGCCCGTCCGCGCGGCCGCGCTTGTTCGCGACCGGATCGTACGGCGTCCAGTGATTGCGGCCGCCGCCCATCAGCACGTCGACGCCGTCGCCGAGCGCCGCGTTGTAGCCCGCGCCGCCCGGCACCGCCTGCGCGGCGATGTCGTACTGCGCATCGCGATGGCAGATGTGCGAGTACGTCGCGGCGGGCGTCGCATGCGTGAGCTCGGTCGTCGTGATCGCGCCGACCGCCTTGCCCCGCGCCTTCGCGAGCTCGAGCAGCGTCGGCACCGGCTTGCCGTTGTTCGCGCCGCAGTTGTTCACCGTCTTGTTGCCGTTCGCGTCGCTGCCGGGCGCGACCGCGCGCGTGTCCGGCGACATCGACAGCACCTCGTTGTTCATCTTCACGCCGGTCATGTACGCGGCCATCGACGGCGCGCTGTCGGTGGTCTGCGCGTCGTTCGAGAAAGTCTTGATGCGCGCGGTGCGCGGCAGCGTCTCCATCGTCAGTTGGCCGGCCTCGCCGACCTTGTAGAGGCGGCTCGCCGTCACGGTGGCCGGCCCCATCCCGTCGCCGAGGAAGAAGATCACGTTCTTCGCCTGGCCCGCGGCGTGCGCCGCCTGGCCGACACCGCCCGAAAGGGCCGCCGCGGCGAACGCCGCCGCGATGCGCTTGATAGTCGACATCCTGTATTCCCCTGTTCCGTCGAGGCCGCGCTCAGAGCTGCGCCGCGCCGCGCACGAGCTCGAACACCTTGTTGTTCTCGATCACGCCGTGAAAGCCCTCCGCGCCGCGGCCGATCGCGCCGAGGAACACGTCGGTGCCGCCGTGCGTCTCGCTGCCCTTCGCCATTCGCACGACCGCCTCCTGGCGATAGTCGTCCGCGCCCGTCACCGCGTCGGTAAGGTTCGTGCCCGCGCGGCTGCCTTGCACGCGGTTCTCGCCGTTGCCGAAGCCGATGATCGTGTACGGCGCGCCGTCCGCGTCCTTCGCGACCGCACCCGTCTGATAGTTGCGCAGCACGCCGAGCACGCCCGGCTTGCCCGCTTCCGTCTTGCCCGTGCGCGCCGCGTAACCGTTGAGCACCAGCGTGTGGTCGTGGTCGGCCGTCACGACGATCAACGTGTTCTTCAGGTCCGGATCGGTCTGACGGACCTTGTCGAGCGTCGCCTTGATCGCGTTGTCGAACGCAACCGTGTCCTGCAGCGCACGCTTCGCGTTCGTGTCGTGCAGCGCGTGATCGATCCGCCCGCCTTCGACCATCAGGAAATAGCCGTTCGGGTTCTTCTGCAACACGTCGAGCGCGCGCGTCGCCATGTCCGCCAGGCTCGGCTCCTTCGTCGCGCCGCGGTCGAGGTCGTAGCTCATGTGGCTCGATGCGAACAGGCCCGCGAGCTTGCCGCTCTTCGTCGCATCGGCGGCGAGGAGCTCGTCGCGGTTCTGCGCGATCGCATAGCCCTTCGCCTTCAGCTCGTTCACGAGATTGCGGCCGTCCGCGCGCTTGCCGCCGGCGTCCTTCGGCACGAAGAACTGCGCGCCGCCGCCCAGCACGACGTCGACGCCGCCGCCGAGCGCTGCGTTGTAGCCCGCGCCGCCCGGCACGAGCTGCGCGGCGATGTCGTTCTCGGCGTCGCGGTGGCACACGTGCGCGTAGGTCGCGGCGGGCGTCGCGTGCGTGACGCGGGTCGTCGTGACGACGCCCGTCGCGAGCCCCTTCGCCTTCGCGATCTCGAGCAGCGTCGGCACCGGCTTGCCGTTGTTCGCGCCGCAGTTGCCGGTGAGACTCGCGCTCGGCTCGATCGCCTTCGTGTCGGGCGTCATCGAGATCACTTCGTTGTTCGTCTTCACGCCCGTCATGTACGCGGACATCGACGGCGCGCTGTCCGTCACCTGCGCATCGTTCGAATAGGTCTTCACGAACGCGGTCTCGGGCAGCGTGTCGAGCGTGAGCGCGCCGTCCTCGCCGACCACATAGATCCGCGCGGCCGTGAGCGTCGTCATCCCCATCCCGTCGCCCAGAAAGAAGATGACGTTGCGCGCGGCGCTCGTTCGCGCGCCGTCGTCCGATGCGCCCGGCGTCTTCGGCTCGTCGCTGCCGCAGCCCGCCGCCGCGAAGACGCTCGCGCAAAGGAGCGCGGCCAGTCTCACTCGCTTCATGTTTTTCGGCTTCCCGTTGGTGTGATTTCTTTCAGAAACGCGAGGACGATACGGGGGCGATATGACGCGAATATGAATGAAATTGAAAGACTGAAGAATGGAAATCGAATGGTTTCGCGCGGCAGACGGATGCCGCCGGCGGACGGCTTCCGGTCGCGACCGGCCGTTGCCGGGGGGGCCGGGGCGGCAAGCGGGGCGGCCCGCGTCGGTGCGGCTGCGCCGGCCTTGGGCCACGCATGCCCCGCCGCGAGTGATTCCCGGCGAACGAGCGCCGGATCAGCCGCCGGCGACGAACCCGCGATGGCGCCGCGCGTTCATCATGCCGCGCGCCTGAAATAGGCGGTCGCGGCCGGGCGATACAGGATGAACAGGAACAGCGCGATCAGCCCGGCGACGACGATCAGCATGCCCTTGAACGGCGTCGTGAAGGCGGAGATCGCAAACCCGACGAGCGCGACGAGCGCATAGAGCGTGCGCCCCCAGATCAGCCGCTTCAGTATCGCGACGCCGGCGACGAGATGCAGCCCCTCGCTGACGACGGCGATCGCGACGGTCGCCTCGAGCGGCAGCGGCGAATGTCGAAGGATCGCAACGGCGTTCGGATCGCGCAGCGAAAACGGCAACGAGATCAGCCCGATCACGTTCGAGACGATCACGAACCACGCGAGAACGGTCAACGACAGCGGTCTTTTCATGATTTTTCTTCGCGTTGTGCCGACAACGGGATCGCGCGATGCCGGCCCGGCATCGCGATGCCTCCGCGCATTCTCGGCTTCGCATGCGCAAAATGCAACGCCGTTGCGGCGCTTGGGCGCTTGGGCGCTTGGGCGCTCCGGCGCGCTGAGTGCGCTGAGTGCGCTGAATGCGGATCGAAATGCGGCGTACGCGAATCCGCAATGCAACGCGATGCGAAACACGCGCCGCGCAACCCGCCGCCGCGCAGGCGGCTCATGCGCCCCGCCGCTATGCGCTCATCGACGCTTCGTCGTCGATCCAGTCGATATCGCCGCAGAGCACGCACAGCGCGTCGTGCACGCGGACCGCGATCGACAGCGTCACGCACGGCAGCGCCTCGTTGATCGACAGATACGGCCGCGTCGCCTGCACGCGCCCCGGCGCGGCGATCGCCGACCGGAAATACGGGCGCCTCAGCCAGTTCGCGCCCTGCGCGTCGGCAAGCGGCAGAAAGCGCGTCTCGTGCCGCGCGCGATCCGCGCGCCGCACGACGTTGCGGCCCGCCTGCCGTCCGCGCTCGTCGAGCAGGAAGCAGCGCGCCGCGTGGTCGAGCGCGAGAAAGTTCCAGCAGACCTCGTCGAGCGGCTCGCCCGCCGCGAGGCGCTCGGCCGCGCGCTCGAACGCGCGCTGGTACGGCGCGAGCCGTTGCGCGTCGCGCCGCTCGGACGCTTCGGCCTGCTGGCGATAGCGCTCGGTCAGCTCGCCGATGCAAGCGGACGCCGCCGCGCCGTCGGGCAGCCCCGGCGCCGGACGTCCGAAGAAATGGCCCTGCACGAAATCCGCGTCGCACGCCAGCGCGATCTGCGCCTCGTGCTCGGTCTCGATCCCTTCGATCAGCACGAGCTTGCCCGCCTCGTGCAGCAGTGTGACGAGCCCGTGCAGGATCGCCGTGAGCCCCGCGCGGTGCTGCGCGTGCGACAGCATGATCCGGTCGAGCTTCACGATGTCCGGGTTCAGTTGCCAGATTCGTTCGATGTTCGAATGACCGGCGCCGAAATCGTCGAGCGCGATCAGGAAGCCCTGCTCGCGGAATTCGCGCACCGCGTCGGCGAGCCGCTCGATGTCGTCGGCGCGCTGCTCGAGCACTTCGAGCACGATGCGCCGCGGCGGGATCTCCAGCCGTTTCAGGTTCGCGAACAGCGCGGCGGCCTGAAACGGATCGGTGAGCACGCCGGGATGCACGTTGAGAAACAGCCACTCGCGCTCGGCGCCGAAGCGCGCGAAGTTTTCGAGATGCAGCGCCTGCGCGAGGCGGTCGACCTGCGCCGCCTCGCCGTGGCGCGCGGCTTCGCCGAATACGTCGAGCGGCGAAACCGGCCGGTCGAGCGCGTCGTGCGCGCGCAGCAGCGCCTCGTAGCCGACCGCGCGCATGTGCGACAGGCTGAAGATCGGCTGGAACACGGACGTGAGCGTCAGATCGTGGTGATGCGCGGCGACGCGCTCGAGACCGGACGTCATCTCCGCCTCGAAGCGATACGGCGACGCGGCGACGGGACGTTCCTGCTGGGCGATGGTCATGAAGCGGCCCTCCTGATGACGAAAACGTCGGCAGGCGAAACGTGCGACTCGCGGGTTTTCATCGGTGGTCCTCGGTTGTTCGATAGTAGTTGTCGGCAAGCATCAAGCAAGCTCCGTGCTCACTCGCGCGGCGCCGCGCCCCGCCGCCCGCGCCCCGGCACGGACGCGGCGCGCGCGTCGCACCACGCATGCATGCCGGCGGGGATTGCGCGCACCATCACGGTGCACCCGCGCTCGCGCGTCGCTTCACGCCGCCCATCTCGCGCGCACGCTACACTGCGTACCGTCGTTTCATCCCCGTTTCGATCATCGATGGCAATCGTCTTCACTGTTTTGATCCTGTTGCTCGCGGTCGCGCTGTCCGGCATCGCGACGCGCGTGCTGCCGCTACGCCTGCCGTTGCCGCTGATGCAGATCGCGATCGGCGCGGCGCTCGCGTGGCCGAAGTTCAACCTGCACGTCACGTTCGATCCCGAAATCTTCATGCTGCTGTTCATTCCGCCGCTGCTGTTCGCGGACGGCTGGCGCATTCCGAAGCGCGAGCTGTATCTGCAGCGGCGCGCGATCCTGATGCTCGCGTTCGGCCTCGTCTTCATGACGGTACTCGCGGTCGGCTACTTCGCGCATTGGTTGATTCCCGGCCTGCCGCTGCCCATCGCGTTCGCGCTCGCCGCGGTGCTGTCGCCCACCGATGCGGTCGCGCTCGCCGGCATCGCCGGCAAGGGCCGCATCCCGCCGCAACTGATGCACATCCTCGAAGGCGAGGCGCTGATGAACGACGCATCGGGCCTCGTCGCGCTCAAGTTCGCGATCGCGGCCGCGCTGACCGGCGTGTTTTCGCTGCGCGACGCGTCGATCAGCTTCGTGATCGTCGCATCGGGCGGCCTGGCGACGGGCGCGGCCCTCTCATGGCTGTTCAGCGCGCTGTCGACGCGCTTTTTGAACGCCGCGCAGGAAGGCGATCCGGCCCCCGGCATCGTGATGACGCTGCTCGTGCCGTTCGCGTCGTATCTGATCGCCGAGCACCTCGGACTGTCAGGAATCCTGTCGGCCGTCGCGTCCGGGATGATGATGAACTACACGAGCTTCTCGAAGAGCAGCACGGTCGCCGCGCGGGTGCGCGCGGAAAGCACGTGGGCGATGATCGAATTCGTGTTCAACGGGATGGTGTTCATCATGCTCGGGTTGCAGTTGCCGCACATCATCGGCCGCGCGCTCGTCGACGCGCACCATACGAGCGATGCGCTCGTCGGCGCGATGATCGGTTATGTCGCCGCGATGCTCGCCGCGCTCTACGCGATCCGCTTCGCGTGGGTATGGCTGCTGCGCTGGATCGCGAGCCGCCGCGCGGCGAAGCAGGGGCTCGCCGGCACGATGGCGGGCCTGCGCACGATCGCCGTGATGACGGTGGGCGGCGTGCGCGGCGCGATCACGCTCGCCGGCGTGCTGTCGGTTCCGGTCGCGCTCGGCGACGGCACGCCGCTCGCCGGCCGCGACACCGCGATCTTCGTCGCGTCGGGCGTGATTCTCGGCTCGCTCGTCGTCGCGGTGATCGCGCTGCCGCTGCTGCTGCGCGGCGTGCGCCCGATGCGCAATCCGCACGCGGAGGAAGAGCGCGCCGCGCGCGCGGCGGCCGCGCAGGCGGCGATCCGCGCGGTGGACGCGGCGCACGACGCGCTCGCCGTCGATCTCGACGAAACGGCCGCCGCGCGCTGCGCGGACGTGACCGCGCGCGTGATGGACCTGTACCGCCGCCGGCTCGCGGGCCTCGCCGCGGACGGCGCGACGCCGCGCGAGGAGGCGCGGCAAACGGAGAAGATAGAGCTGGCGCTGAAGATCGCCGCGATCCGCGCGGAGCGCGCGGTGCTCTACCGGCTGCGCGGCGAGCAGAAGATCAACGACGAGACGCTCGCGAAGCTGATGCGCGAAATCGATTTGTCGGAGACGGCGCTGTCGACGCGCAAGAAGGGAATCGTCTGACGCGGCGCGCGCCGCTGCATCGGACGACTAACGAACCGCGGCGAAGCGGCGAAGCGGCGAAGCGGCGAAGCGGCGAAGCGGCGAAGCGGCGAAGCGGCGAAGCGGCGAAGCGGCGAAGCGGCGAAGCGGCGAAGCGGCGAAGCGGCGAAGCGGAAACGCGCAAATGAAACGGCGAGCGGCCGTGCGCTTGTGCCCCCCGCCCGCCGCGTTTCATAGCCCGCTCACGCCATGCTCACGACTTCGCGACGACGATCGGAATCCCGCGCAACGCGCCCGCGCCCTTCATCTCGTCGAGCGCGCGCTGCACGGCGGCGCTTGTCGCCGCATCGATCGACAGGCGCGCGGCGAGCTCGCGTTCGCTGCGCTTCACGCCCGCGACGTTCGCGAGCTTCACGTGCCCGTAGCCGCGCGCCTTCGCGTGCAGCTCAGCGAGCCGCGCGACGAGGTCGGCCGTCTGCGGCGTCAGCACCGCGAATGCGCGGCGCATCGTCGTCTCGTAGTCGTCGGCGAGCGCACGCTCCATCCTGCGCTCGACGGTGCGGCCGAACGGATCGAGCCGCGTGCCGCGCAGGCCGCGCACGCGCGCGAGCACGCCGAGCACCGGCCACAGCCACTGCCCGAACACCTGCTTTCGCGGCGCGGCGCCGTTGCTGCCCGCCTTCGCGGTCGCGGGCGGCGCGAGATTGAACTTCACGCGAAAGTCCCGGCCGGCCGCGCCTTCGAACTGCGCTTCGAGCGCCGCGCGGAACGCGCCGTCCGTGTAGAGCCGCGCGACCTCGTACTCGTCCTTCACCGCGAGCAGCCTGTAGAACGTCGTCGCCACCGCGCGCGCGACGCGCTCGGCGCCCGTCGCACGCGCCGCGCCGACGAGCGCGCGGTAGCGCTCGGCGTAGCGTGCGCCGCCGTATTCGGCGAGCCGCGCCTCGCGATCGGCGACGATCGCATCGAGCGTCTGCGGCGGCAGCGGCGCGTGCGCCGGATGGCGCGCGTCCCACAACGCGTCGAGACCCGCCGCGTCGGCGGCCGCCAGCCGGCCGATCGAGAACGCGAGCCGGTTCATCGGCACGGCAACGTTGTTCAGCTCGATCGCGCGCATCATCGCGTCGAGCGACACGGGCACGAGCCCCTGCTGCCAAGCGAAGCCGAGCATCAGGATGTTCGCGCCGATCGTGTCGCCCAGAAACTTCGTCGCGAGCGCCTGCGCGTCGCAGCGCGACAGGAAGCCGTCGCCCGCCGCATGCCGCATCTTCTCGACGAGCGCGTCCGCGTGCAGGCTCGCGTCCGGATCGCGCACGAACGCCGCGTTCGGAATCGCGTGCGTATTGACGACGATTCGCGTGCGCTCGCGGCGCACCGTCTGCAGCGCATCGGCGCTCGCGCCGACGACCATGTCGCACGCGAGCAGCACGTCGGCCTGCTGCGTGTCGATGCGCACCTGATTGAGCCACGCATCCGACGACGCGATCCGCACGAACGACAGCACCGAGCCGCCCTTCTGCGCGAAGCCCATGAAGTCGAGCACCGACGCGCTCTTGCCTTCGAGATGAGCGGCCATGCTGACGAGCGCGCCGACGGTCACGACGCCCGTGCCGCCGACGCCCGTCACGAGCATGTCGTACGGCGCGTCGGCCAGATGCGTCGCGGGGCGCGGCAGCGCTTCGACGCGCGCGGCGAGCGCGGCCTCGTCGAACGCGACGCCCGCCGCCTTCTTCAGCTTCGCGCCCTCGACCGTCACGAAGCTCGGGCAAAAGCCGTTCACGCACGAAAAATCCTTGTTGCATGACGACTGATCGATGCGCCGCTTGCGGCCGAGCGTGGTCTCGACGGGCTCGACCGACAGGCAGTTCGACTGCACACCGCAATCGCCGCAGCCTTCGCAGACCGCTTCGTTGATAAAAAGCCGCTTGTCCGGATCGGGGAACTCGCCCTTCTTGCGGCGGCGGCGCTTCTCGGCCGCGCATGTCTGGTCGTAGATCAGCACCGTGACGCCCGGCGTCTCGCGCAGTTCGCGCTGCACCGCGTCGAGCTCGCGGCGGTGATGGAACGTCGTGCCCTTCGGAAACAGATCGTGGTGGCCGTCGTACTTCTCGGGCTCGTCGGACACGACGACGAAGCGCGACACGCCTTCCGCCTCCACCTGTCGCGCGATCTGCGGCACCGAGATGCTGCCGTCGACAGGCTGGCCGCCCGTCATCGCGACCGCGTCGTTGTAGAGGATCTTGTAGGTGATGTTCGCGCGCGCGGCCACCGCCTGCCTGATCGCCAGGATTCCTGAATGAAAGTACGTGCCGTCGCCGAGATTCTGGAACACGTGGCGCGTGTTCGTGAACATCGCGTGCGCGGCCCAGTCCACGCCCTCGCCGCCCATCTGGATCAGGCCCGTCGTGTCACGATCCATCCACGACGCCATGAAATGGCAACCGATTCCCGCCTGCGCGATTGAGCCCTCCGGCACCTTCGTCGACGTGTTGTGCGGGCAGCCCGAGCAGAAATACGGCGTGCGCCGCACCACGTCCGCCTCGTTCGACAGGATGCTCGGCGCGACGAGATCGACGACCCGCTCACGGCGATCGAGCGCGCTCTTGTGGCGCGCGAGCCATTCGGCGAACACGGGCAGGATGCGCGACGGCCGCAGCTCGCCGAGCTCGGACAAGAGCGGCGCGCCGGCGGCGTCGTGCTTGCCGAGCACGACGGGCCGCGCATCCGGCGGGCGGTTATACAGATGATCCTTGATCTGCTGCTCGATCACGGGGCCTTTCTCCTCGATCACGAGCACTTCGGACAAGCCGTCGACGAACGCATCGATCCGCGTCATCTCGAGCGGAAACGACAAGCCGACCTTGTAGATCCGCACGCCGGCCGCGTCGAGGTCCGCAACCGTCAGATCGAGCCGGCGCAGCGCCTCCATCAGGTCGAGATGCGCCTTGCCGCACGTGACGATGCCGATGTTCGCGCGCGCGCTTCTCGCGATCCACTTGTCGATGCTGTTCGCGCGCGCGAAGTGGCGCACCGCATCGAGCTTCGCGGCGAGGCGCGCCTCGATCGTCAGGCTCGGCAGGTCGGGCCAGCGGTTGTGCAGGCCGCCAGCGGGCGGCGCGAAGCCCTCGGGCGCGGGCCAGCGCACTGTCAGCGCGTCGAGATCGACGGTCGAGCCGGACTCGACCGTCTCCGAGATCGCCTTGAAGCCGACCCACGCGCCCGAGTAACGCGACAGCGCCCAGCCGTACAGGCCGAATTCGAGCATGTCGGCGATGTTCGACGGATTCACGATAGGCATGTGCCACGCGATCATCGCGAAATCGCTCTGGTGCGGCATCGACGACGACACGCAGCCGTGATCGTCGCCCGCCACCACGAGCACGCCGCCGTGCGGCGACGAGCCGTACGCGTTACCGTGCTTGAGCGCGTCGCCCGCGCGGTCGACGCCCGGCCCCTTGCCGTACCACATCGCGAACACGCCGTCGACGGTGCGCTCCGGATCGGCCTCGACACGCTGCGTACCGAGCACCGCCGTGCCGCCGAGCTCTTCGTTGATCGCCGGCAGGAAGCGCACGCCGCTCGCGTCGAGCTGCTTCTTCGCCTTCCACAGCTGCTGGTCGACCATCCCGAGCGGCGAGCCGCGATAGCCGCTGACGAAGCCCGCGGTGTTGACGCCTTGCGCGGCGTCGAGCGCGCGCTGCATCAGCAGCAGGCGCACGAGCGCCTGCGTGCCCGTCAGGAAGATGCGGCCGCGCGTTGCGGAAAGATTGTCGGTCAGGCGATAGTCGGCCAACGCGGGCGGGCCGTCGATCGGCAAGCGAGCGTTCATGGTTGTCTCCTCGATGTGCTGTTCGCCGTTGCGGCATCGCGTCGCGCCGGAAAGGCGCGCCCCTCTGTTTCGATGCACAACGCAATGCGCTTTATTTTTTTACGCCAATAGAAGAATTTTTTTGCTCATCTTGATATCGATCAGCGTTTTATCGAAAGACAGCTGAAGCTTTGATTGCAATTCGAGAAAGATTTCGCTTCCGGCGCGCGCGACGGGGTCAGACCGGGCGGTCGTCGCCTCCGCCGGCAGGCCTCGCGCCGTTCGCGTCCGCACCCGACGCCTCCACGACGGACGCGTCCGCCGCCTGCCGCTCGACCGGCTCGATGTCGTCGAAGCGCGTGTAATCGATGTGCGTCATGCCGTCGACGTCGCTCATCAGGTCGACGTAGCGGTGATGCCAGCGGATCTCGGCGTGCTCCCATGCGTGGCGCGCCTGCATCACCTGCGCGGTGGTCTCGTCGGAACCCTCGATCATCACGAGCAGCATCGCGCTGCGCTCCGCGAGCGACTCGGGCGTCTCGCCGAACAGCGGGCTCGACTCGTTGATCACGTGCATCATGTTCCAGCCGAGCAGGAAGATCGGATGCTCGCTGCGCACGAGCTTCAGATCGTGGATCTTCATCAGCGAATACCCCTCGGACGAGCGCTCGCGCCGCATCAGCCGCATCTTCGCGCGCGCCTCGGCGATCACGTTCTGCCGCGCGTTCGCCGCGCGCACCATCAGCGTCATCCGGCCGTTGAGCGGGCGCACGATCGCATGGCGCGCGAACATGATCTTCGCGCGCGGCCGCGCGAAGCGCGCGAACACGAGCCCGGTCGACAACGCGATCCCCGACATCCCGACGAAGATCTCGAGCGTCGCGACCATGTGCGCGTAGACGGTCTGCGGATGCATGTCGCCGTAGCCGACGGTGGCGAGCGTCTCGACGCTGAAGAAGAACGCGCCGACGAAACCGGGCGGCGACTGGTTCGCGATCGGCGCGTCGCCCAACTGGTAGAGCAGCGCGAACAGCGTATTGTTGACGACGAACAGCGCGGCGAGCGACGCGAAGAACACGGGCCAGCTCACCTTCAGCGCCCAGTAGTAGAGATCGCGCCAGACGGACGCCGGCATGCCGTGCGCGATCACCTCGCGCGTGCCGGACCAGATCCGGCGGCCGCCGCGCGGCGGCGTGCGCACGGGCGCGCCGTCTTGCGCGAAAGGATCGGGGGAGTGCGGGGAAGAGGGATCGACGTTCATCGCGGTCTCGCCGGAATCGGTGCGGCGAGCGTAGCACGCGGCGAGCGCGATGCGCGCGTCGCGCGCCCGGGGCCCGCGCGATTCGCGGCGGCGGCGCGCCCGGCCTTCGGCGGGCCGGACGCGCCGCCCGTCAGCGCATTCCGTTACTGACGCTGCTGCTCGATGAACTGCTGGACCTGCTTGAGCGTGACCTTGCCGGTATGCGCGGCATCGATCTCGTCGAAATGCTGCGCGACGTAGCCGAGGCCGCCTGCCTGCGCCTGCGCCTTCGTGACCGCCGCGCCGTTGCGAAGCGCGCCGCTCGCGCCGAGGCTCGCGGCGAGCCGGCTTTGCGCCTGCTGCTGCAACTGCGCGCCCGTCGTCGCCGAAGCCGATGCCGGCACGGCGGACGCGGCCTTCGGGAAGAACGGACCGTCGACGCCGCCGTGCAACGGCGCAACAGACGAGACGGCCTGCACGGTTTCGGCGGATGCGCCGCTCGAACACGCGGCGGCGAACGCAAATGAGGCCGCCGGAAGGATGCGTCGCAACTGGAGAATAGGGAACATGTCTGGACTCGCAATATCGGGGGTTCAACGGAGCGGGCCGCGCGCGTGACGCGGCCCGCTCGCCGCAATCTCAGCGGGCCGCGGCGGCCCGCGCGATCTTCGCCGTCGGCGTGTTCGCCGGGCTTTCGTCGGGCCACGGCGACGGCAGCGCCGCGAGCGTCAACGCGTTCGCCACCGGCCGGTTCTGATAGAACGCGACGAGATCCGCCTGCATCTGCGGCCTCGCGACGTCGTCCAGATAGATCATGTGGCCGCCCTGATAGAACGTGACCTGCAGGTTCGGATTGAGGCCGGACACCGTCTGCAGCCGCGCGAGCTCCTTCTCCGTTTCGAAATACGGCGTCGCGAGATCATGATAGCCGTTCGACGCGAGCACCTTCAGCTTCGGATTCAGTTGCAGCGCGGCGAGCAGATCGGGAATCGTGTCCGGATACGGCTGCCCCGCGTGGCTGAAGTTCCACGCGCCGATGATGGCGGGATTCAGCGTCTGATACGTTGCGTTCGGCGCGGTGTAGCCGAGGTAGTTCGGCATCTGCGAGGCGAGCGCATTCGTGAACGGCGTCGAGATCAGGATGTCGGACGGATCGTCGTCGCTCGCGAGGCGCGCGTCGCCGTTCGGCAGCGACACGCGGCCGTCGTAGCGGCCGATCGTGTAGCCGGGCACAAGCGTCGTCTGGCCGGGCGACGCCTCGGTGTCGTAGAAATACTGGAAGTACGCGGCGAGCGACGCCGTCGTCATGCTCGTCTGCGTCGACCAGGCGGCGAGCGTGCCGGCGTCCGGCGACACGGGCGGCGAGGCCGTCGCGTAGTGGACGATCGGCGTGTACTGCGCGGTCGTGAAATCCTGGATGCGCTGCGCGTACGCGCCGAGGTTCGTCGGCGACGGCGACACCTGGTTGAAGTACACGGCCACCTGCGCGTACGACGGCAAGGTGCCTACCGCCTGATCGCCCGTGGCCGCCATGTAGTTCAGGATCGACGACTGCAGCACGATGCCCGTGAGCGGCACGCCCGCCGATTCGAGCGCGAGCGCGAGCATGTCGGTGCGCGGCGTGCCGTACGATTCGCCGTACAGGTAGATCGGCGAGCCGCCGCGGCCGTTGACCGATAGATAGCGGCGAATGAAATCACGCATCACCTTCACGTCGGCGTCCGCGCCCCAGAACGTCTGGTTCGTGTTCGGCTGGATCGCCTCGGACAGGCCCGTGCCCGGCGGATCGATGAACACCATGTCGGTGGTCGCGATCAGGCTTTCCGGGTTGTCCACGAGCGGGAAGTTCGGCCAGTTCGTCATCAGCGGGTCGGGCGTCGCGACGCGCGTCGGCGCGAACGAGCCGAGCCGCAGCCACACCGACGACGAGCCCGGGCCGCCGTTGTAGAAGAACGTGACGGGCCGCGGCGAGCCGTCGCGGCTCGGCACCGTGTACGCGACGTACGACATCGTCGCCTGCGCGTTGCCGCTCGGATCGTAGGCCGTCAGATGCCCGGTCGTCGTCAGGTAGTCGACCGTCGCGCCGTTCGCCGACCACTGATGGCTCATCACCGCGGCGCGCTCCGATACCTGCGACGCCGGCAGCCCGTCGCCCGCCTTCGGCGAGTACGCGGTCGTGTCCGTGTACGGTTGATTGAGCTGCGCGGGTGTCGTGGTGCTCTGCAGATCGTCGCCACACCCGCCGAGCGCGAACAGCATGGCTGCGGCGGCGGCAGCCGCGGCCGACATCCGGCCGTACGATCGCGTCGGGCCGGCATACCCTCCATCCATCGATTTTTTCATTTTCGCTTTCTAATTATTTCAAAGACGTAAGATATTGCAACGCAATATCTCCCTCGATAAAGTCTCAATTGATTTATTCAATTTCGGCGCATCGTAATAATGAAAAAATGGCGCGTCAACCGTCGAAGCCCACTATTCGCTCACCATTCGCCGATCGATCGACAATCGACGAATGCAATCGCATTTGCCTCTGTTCGGAAATCAATCAAGCGCCGTTTGTGAGGCCTCGCGCACATACCGCTTGCCTCGGCGCGCGAACATTTGTTGCGCGCACAACGAACCGGCAGACTGCCGCGCGAACGCGACCGAAGGAGGAGCGAGCCCTGCCTCGAATGCCGAAATGCAGGAAATCATTCGGCATTCGAATCATCAAAGGAAACAAAAACGGGCGCATTCCGATTCAATGGAATGCGCCCGCCAATTTTCGAATGGATAATGTAAGAATTATCCGGCCCGCGAATCATGAAACGGCCGCGCCGCGATGACGGCCCGCGCGGGTGCCGCCCGGCGCCCGCAATGCCGCCCGGCGGCGCTTACCTCCGGTCGACGATGATCTTGTCGAACGTGCCGCCGTCGGCGAAATGCGTCTTCTGCGCGTTCGCCCAGTTGCCGAAGATCTGCTCGACGGTAAACGTCTTGAGCGGCTTGAACTCGCTCGCATGCTTCCTCAGCACGGCCGCGTCGCGCGGACGCAGATGGTGCCGCGCGACGATCTCCTGCGCGGCGGGCGAGTACAGATAATCGAGATACGCCTGCGCCGCGCGGCGCGTGCCCTTCTTGTCGACGACCTTGTCGACGATCGCCACGGGCGGCTCCGCGAGAATGCTGGCCGACGGGTAGACGGCGTCGAAGCTCGCGCCCGCCGCACCCGTGCCGATCAGCGCGACCTCGTTCTCGAACGTGACGAGCACGTCGCCGATGCCCCGCTGCGTGAACGTCGTCGTCGCTCCCCGGCCGCCCGAATCGAGCACCGGCACGTTGCGGAAGATCGCCTTCTCGAAATCGAGCGCCTGCTGATCGGTCGCGCCCTTCAGCTTCTGATAGCCCCACGCGGCGAGATACGCATAGCGGCCGTTGCCCGACGTCTTCGGATTCGCGATGATCACCTGCACGCCGGGCTTCGCGAGATCGCTCCAGTCCTTGATGCCCTTCGGGTTGCCGTGGCGCACGAGGAACACCATCGTCGTCGAGTAGGGCGAGCTGTTGTTCGGCAAGCGCGCGCGCCAGTCCTTCGGCAGCAATTGGCCGCGCTCGGCGAGCAGATCGATGTCGTTCGGCTGGTTCATCGTCACGACGTCGGCCTGCAGCCCTTGAAGCACCGACAGCGCCTGCGCGCTCGACGCGCCGTGCGACTGCCGCACCGACACCGTCTCGCCCGTCTTCTGCTTGTACGCGGCGACGAAGCTCGCGTTGATGTCCTTGTACAGCTCGCGCGTGACGTCGTAGGACACGTTCAGCAGCGATGTATCGGCGTGCGCGGCCGTCGCGAGCAGCGCCACGGCGACGCCGGCGACGAGCCGGCGGCCGATTCCCCTGTTGTGCTTCATCGTTGATGCTCCACTGGTGGTTCGACGTGAGTCGTCAGGTTTTCGCAAGCGACGATTCTAGCGGCGATCGTCGCGGCGCGAGCCAATCCGTCATGGATAGCGATGCACGAATGACGATTTGGCGACGACGGCGGTGAAGGTTCGGCGGGCGGTGATCGGGGGACGAGGTGATCCGATGGTTGGGGATTCGAGCGGCTCGGCGGCTTGACGGCTTGGCTATTGGCGCATCGACGATTCGCCGTTGCGCGCCGAAGCGCGCCGCAACAGGCGATCCGACGGCGCCACGAACGGGCATGGCCGCCGCGCCCGACGCACGAATCAGCGCACGAATCGGCGCGCCCGGCATGCGCCGCCACGTCGCAGCCGCTCGCCATCTCGAGCGCGATGGTGCTAAGATCGCCGCTCAGCCTATTTATCATTCAGCCATGCCCGCCGCATTCGATTCGCGTTCGCTGTCGCTGCCCGCCGCGCTTGCGGCGTGCGCGCGCATGGCCGGGCTGAACCTCAAAAAACGACTCCCCAACTGACGGGGACGTCGTGTCCCGTCAGGCGATCGCCGGACGGGATGCCCGCGTGTTGACTCACTCTTCGCATACCTCGATCCGGCGCCGGCCGGCAGGACGGTTCCCCCTCCACCCGTTTCACCTAGAGGATGCACATGCAATCACGTTTCGAAGGTATCTGGCTGCCGATCGTCACGCCGTTTCGCGCGGGCGAAATCGACCATCCGTCGCTCGCGCGCCTCGCCCGGCACTATGCGGACGAAGGCATCGCGGGCTTCGTCGCAGGCGCGACGACGGGCGAAGGCGCGCTCCTCGACGCGGGCGAACAGGAAGCGATTTTCGCGACGCTGCGCGACGCCGCGCCGACGCATCCGATCGTGCTCGGCATCTCCGCGAGCGCGACGCACGCGGCCGCCAAGCGCGCGCGCGAACTCGCGGCGCTCGGCCCGAACGGGCTGCTCGTCACGCCGCCCGTCTACGTCCGGCCGACGCAGGCAGGCGTGCGGCGGCACTTCGAAGCAATCGTCGAAGCGGCGGATCTGCCCGTGCTCGTCTACAACATTCCGTACCGCACCGGCGTAAGCGTCGAGCTCGACACGCTGCAGGCGCTGTCGCGCGATGCACGCGTCGTCGGCGTGAAGGAGTGCGGCGGGACGATCGAGCGGATGCTGCGTCTCGTGCACGAAACGCCGCTGCGCATCCTCTCCGGCGACGACAACCAGAATTTCGCGGCGCTGTGCGCGGGCGCGCATGGCGCGATCGCGAGCGCCGCGCACGTGCTGCCCGCATGGCACGTGCGCGTGCAAGCACTGCTGCGCGAAGGCCGGCTCGACGATGCGCGGCGGATCGCGGTCGCACTGCGGCCGCTCGTCGCCGATCTGTTCGCGGAGCCGAATCCCGCGCCCGTGAAGGCGCTGCTCGCCGCGCAAGGCTGGTGCGACAACGCGCTGCGGTTGCCGTTCCTGCCGGTGAGCGATGCGCTCGCGGCGCGGTTGATCGCGCATTGGGAAGCGCTGCGGCAGAGCGAGACCGCCGACGTCTGAGCGAATCGGATTGCGTCGATCAGGGGCATGTGCGCGATGTGGCGTGGCGACGGTTCGAATGTGTCGATTCGGGCGTCGCTTTATCGAGCGATGCGTGGTTTCGACGTTCGACGCTTCGAAGTTTCAGTGTTTCAGCGTCTCGACGCGCCGACGCCCCGGCATGTCGGCGCATCATCGCTTCGCCGTGGTCGCAAATTCGGGAACAGGGCAGCCGGCCTCCGGCGGATTCGCGCGGCAAGAACCCGCCGCGCGCCGCCGATGTCACGCGGCCTATTCGGAAACGCCGCGCCGCGCCTCACGAAGAAACGCCGCGACCCGCTCCGCCACCCACCGCTCGCGCTCGCGATGCGGCACGTGCCGCACGCCCGGCACGATCTCGATCTGCGCCGGCCCGCCGACCAAGCGCACGATCGTCTCCGGATGAAGGTTCGAGCCGTATTCGTCGTCGCTGCCGTGGATCGCGAGCGTCGGGCACATCACTTGCGGCAGCGCATCGGCGAGCGACCAGTCGGCGAACCCCGGCGACAGCCACGTGTCGATCCACGCATCGAGCACCCAGCGCGCCTTGTCGCCGTGATACGCGCGCAAACGCTCGAACGCGTCGCGCTGCTCGAACTGCTCGCGCGCCTGGACGATGCCGGCGCGCGTTCTGTCTTCGACGAACGCCTGCGCGGATTCGGTGACCAACGCTTCGCACGCCGACGGATACGCGGCCGCGCAATGCACCGCCATGCCGCCGCCGATGCTATGGCCGAACGCGACGAAGCGATCGAAACCGAACGCTTCGCGCAGCATCGCGAAGAACCGCTGCGCCTCGTCGCGCACGAAGCCCGCTTCGAGCGGGCCCGCGCGCGGCTCCGATTGCCCGAAGCCGAGGCGATCATAAGCGATCACGCCCCGCCCCGTGCATTCGGCCAGCGTCTGCGGAAACGTCCGCCACAGACGAATGCAGCCCAGCGAATCGTGCAGCAGCACGATGGGCGGCGAATCGTCCGACGCGCCCGCGCGATGCGGCGCGGGCCAGCATCGCGCGAACAGGCGTCCGCGCCCCGTGTCGATCCAGCGATCCTCGGCGGCGCGCAGGCGGTCGTTCGTGTTCGTCATTGACCGAGCAGGTGGCGCAGCAGGCCGGCGGACACGATGCCGACGATCACGGTCGGCAGGATCGACAGGCGGGTTGCCGCGAGCAGCGTGATCGCCAGCGCGAGCAAGTTGGCCGGCTTGTCCGAGACGAACGCCGGCGCGATCACCGACACCAGCACGCATCCCGGCACGTTCTCCATCACCGCCATCATGCGCGGGCTCAGCGTGCGATTGCGCAGCACGACGTACCCGAGAATCCGGCTCAGGTACGTGGACGATGCCATCAGCACGATCGTCAGCAGCGTCGAGACATCGGTCATGCCGGCTCTCCGCAGGCGACGGCCGCGACGAGGCCCGCGAGCGCGCCCGCCGCGACGTACCACGCGCCCGGCACGAGCAGATAGGTCGCCGCCGCGACGACGAGGCTGACGAGCCACGGGCGGCTCGCGCGCGCGCCTTTCCACATGCCGCGCAGCAGCACGAGGAATACCGCGGTGAACGCCATGTCGAAGCCGTATTGCTCGACGTCGCCGATCGTCGGCCCCAGCGCCGCGCCGAGCGCGGTGCACGAGATCCACGTCAGATAGAGTCCCGCCGACACGCCGAGGTAGTACGGCAGGCTCACGCGGCCGCGCCCCTCGCGCCGCGCGTCGGCGAGCGCCATCGCCCAGCTTTCGTCGCACATGAAGAACAGCGCGGGAAAGGTCTGCTTGCGCGACAGATGCCGCAGATACGGCGCGAACGCCGCGCCCATCAGGATGTGCCGGCAGTTCACGAGGAACGACATCGCGACGATGAGCAGGATGTGCGGCGGCGACGTCCATAGCCGGATCGCCGTGAATTCGGAACCGCCGCCGAAATTCAGGCCGGTCAGAAGCGGCACTTCGGCGATGCTCAAGCCCTTTTGCGTCGCCTGCGCGCCCAGCACGAGCGCGAACGGAACGAAGCCGAGCATCACGGGCAGCGATGCGCGCAGGCCCCGCCGGGCTTCGGATCTTGCCGTGGATTCCTCGGCAATGACGGTTGATGTTGACAGACTGTTCATTAAACCTCCTTCGAGGCAATATTGTCTGCCAAAATCGATGAAATCGGGTTGCGTTGTTGCCATATGCCGATGTTGAATTGGCACGAACAACCTATTTCTCTCATATTCCTGGAATTGAATTCCAATGAAACTTGACGCCATCGACCGGCGCATCCTGCAAGCGCTGCAACGCGACGGCCGGCTGCAGAACGTGGAGCTCGCCAAGGAAGTCGGCCTGTCGCCTTCGCCGTGCCTCAGACGGGTCCGGCTGCTCGAGGAAGCCGGCGTGATCGAACGGTACGTCGCGGTGCTCAATCCCGCGAAGGTCGGCCGAGGATTGACCGTGTTCACGCGCGTCTGGCTCAAAGAGCAGGATGCGGACACCGTCGATCACTTCGCCGCCGCGGTCCAGCAGTTGCCGCAGGTCGTCGAGTGCCACCTGATGGCGGGCGACTGCGATTTCCTGTTGCGCGTCGTCGCCGCCGACATCGACGACTATAGGCAGTTCCAGATGCATCACCTGACGCGGATCAAGGGCGTGCAAAGCGTGAAAACCGAGATTCCGCTGCAAAAGGTGAAGTTGACGTCGGAAGTGCCGGTTTGAAGGTTTGAAGGTCCGATGCCCCGGGCGCGCCGCGCGCTCGCCCCAGGCCTCGCACCGCGCCATGACGTGAGCATCGGCGGCGTCGACGTTCCCCCCTCTCGTCCGGCGGCCCGCGCAATCGAAGGTCCGCGCGATCGCCGCGCGTCTCGACTGGCTGCGCGACGAGACGCGCCGCAACACGCCACAACACGCCGCGCCGCGCGCCCTCGTCCGACGCGCCGGCCGCGCGACGCCGGCGGCCAATCGAAAGCCAATCGTCATAATATGGCGGTCGCAAACGATTCACGTAACCGACGCATCGTTTCCTCATACTTGCGGACGTTCAAGACTCGCGATCTTTCAGGAGACACGCCGATGCGCCAGCCTCTCGCCGCTCTCGCCGCTTCCGGCGCCTGCGTCGCCGCACTGTGCGTCGCGCCGCTCGTCGCCGCGTGCGGCGACGACGCTTCGCACGCCCGCGCACGGGCGAACGCCGACGCGTCGCCGGCGCCGGCGCAAGGCGCCGACGCGAATGCGTTCAACGGCAACGCGACGGCGGCCGGCGATGCGGGCGCGAGCGCGCCGCTCGCGACGCCCGTGATCCACTACCCGCCCGAAGATGGCGCCGACGACGCCCCCGGCGCAACGGCGGCGTCCGCGCAACCCGCCTCGAATCCAGGCTGATCGCTTTTTGCCGCCCCCTCTTCCCCGCAGAGTCAAAGGTGAAAACATGACGTCAGAAAGCCGCCGCCGTTTCCTGCATGCCGTTGCGCAATCCGCGAGCGCCGCCGCCGCGCTCACCGTGTTTCCCGAATCGATCCGCCGCGCGCTCGCGATTCCCGCCGCGTCGCGCACGGGCACGATCCGCGATGTCGAGCACATCGTCGTGTTCATGCAGGAAAACCGCTCGTTCGACCACTACTTCGGACACCTGCGCGGCGTGCGCGGCTACAACGACCGCTTCCCGATCACGCTGCCGAACGGCAAACCGGTCTGGTATCAGCCGTCGAAGGCGAACCCGGGCAAGCCGGTGCTGCCGTTTCGCCTGAACACGCTGACGACGAGCGCGCAGTGCATCGGCGACCTCGATCACTCGTGGTACAAGACGCACGCGGCGATCGACGGCGGCCGCTACGACCAGTGGCCCGCGAACAAGACCGACATGACGATGGGCTATCACGTGCGCGAGGACATTCCGTTCCACTACGCGCTCGCCGATGCATTCACCGTCTGCGACAACTACTTCTGCTCGCTGCCCGGCCCGACGCATCCGAACCGCTCGTATCTGATGACGGGCACCGTCGACCCAACCGGCAAGTACGGCGGCCCGCTTCTCGACAACAGCGATTACGTCGACGGCGACGCGCCGCCGAAATACGACTTGCTCACGTGGACCACGTACCCCGAGCGCCTCGAGGCGAACGGCATCTCGTGGCAGATCTACCAGCAAGGCACGACGGGCGCCGATCCGCTGAACGGCAACTACGGGACGAACATCCTGCAGAACTTCGCGAACTTCATCGACGCGAAGCCGGGCTCGTCGCTGTATCGGCGCGCGCAGACGGCGCGCACGCTCGACGACCTGAAGGCCGACGTGCTCGCGAACAGGCTGCCGCAGGTGTCGTGGCTGCTGCCGCCCGCGGCATTCTCCGAGCATCCGAAATACACGCCCGCGTACGGCGCGAACTACACGTCGCAAATCCTCGACGCGCTGACGTCGAACCCCGACGTGTGGCGCAAGACCGTGCTCTTCATCATGTACGACGAGAACGACGGCTTCTTCGATCACGTCGTGCCGCCGCAGCCGGCGACGACGCGCGCGCAGGGCCTGTCGACCGTGCCCGTCGACGGCGAGATCCACGACGTCGTGAACCCGGGCCGCGGCGGCAGCTACACGGCCGACGGCCTGCCGTACGGCCTCGGCCCGCGCGTGCCGATGACGGTCGTGTCGCCGTGGACGAAGGGCGGCTTCGTGTGCTCGCAGGTGTTCGACCATACGTCGGTGATCCGCTTCATCGCCGCGCGCTTCGGCGTCGACGAGCCGAACATCACGCCGTGGCGCCGCGCGGTGTGCGGCGACCTCACGTCCGCGTTCGACTTCCGCACGCCGGACGCGACACTGCCGCCGCTGCCCGACACGAGCAACTATCGGTCGATCGCCGACCAGCTCTGCTCGACGAAGCCCGCGCCGAGCGTGCCCGCCGCGCCGAGTCCCGTCGATCCGCAGGAGCCCGGCGTGCGCCCGGCGCGCGCGCTGCCGTACGAGCTGCACGTGAACGCGACGGTGCACGGCGGCGCGCGCTTGCGCATCGAGTTCGCGAATCGCGGCGAACAGGGCGCGCACTTCTACGTGTACGCGTCGAATCGCAGCGACGGCCCGTGGCGCTACACGGTGGGCGCACACCGCTCGCTGCACGACGAATTCGATCTCGGCGCGACGAACGGCGCGTATGCGTTCACCGTATATGGTCCGAACGGCTTCGTGCGCGTGTTCGAAGGGCTCGCCGCAGCCGAGGGGCACGGCCGGCATGCGGCCGCGCATCCGGAAGTGAAGGCGGGCTACGACGTCGCGAACGGCAACCTGTATCTGAAGCTCACGAATCACGGCGGACAGAGCGTGCGACTGACGCTCGCCGACAACGCGTACGGCGCGCCGCCGCGCCAGATCACGCTGCGCGGCGGCGACGAGCGGGTGGAGCAATGGGCGCTTGCCCCGAGCCATCACTGGTATGACGTGACGGTGTCGGACGGCGCGACCGGCCAGTTCGTGCGCCGCTTCGCCGGGCACGTCGAAAACGGCAAGTCGAGCTATTCCGATCCGGCAGCAGTCGCGCCCGTCACGGGCTGAATAAAGGGGCCCGGGCGGCGGCGCGCGTGAGCGGATGCCGTCGCCCTGTCGATTCGTTCAATCGGTTCGATCGGTTCGATCGCGCTCGCCCGATCCGTTCCGATGCGGCCCAACGCACGTATGGCAAGACAGGCCGGGCCGAACTCGATTCGCGACGCCTGATCTGGACGCGTGTCGCCCGTGCGTCGAGCGTGACACGCGCGAAACATTCGGCTCGTTCACGCCCGGCGATCCGTCGAAGCCGTTCACGCACGCGGCGCGCGTCGCGCATCGCGCATCGAGGATGCCGGGCGATTGGGTCGGACGATTGGTCTGACATGGCGGAGGTAAAAAACTCAAACGGCATCCAATGGGCATCACGCGACATCGAGCGGCATCAAATGGCATCAAGCGGCCGTCACGAACGGCGCCGGCGCAAGCGCGCCGGCCGCCTGTGCATCGCCGTCGCGAAACCTGAGCGGCGCCGCGCCATGCACGAGCGTGTCGACGAAGTGCTTCGCGCGCGGCCACGGCCCGTAGCCCGCCGCGGTGTTGATGTGGCCCGCGTCGCCGAGGTTGACGAACGCGCCGCCGAGCCGGTGCGCGAACTCGCGCGCGTCGGCGAGCGTCATCCACGGGTCGCTTTCGCTGCCGACCACGATCGACGGCACGGTGAGGCGCCGCGCGTCGAAATCACCCGCGAACGCGAACTTGCGAGGATTCGCCGGCGCGACGAACAGCACGCCGACGACGTCCGCGCCCCGCGCATTCGCGTGCGCCGCGTGCCGCGAGAGCGCAAGCGCGGCCGCGAGGCAGCCGAAGCTGTGCGCGGCGAGCACGAACGGCCCGCGCTCGCGCGCAAGCAGATCGCTCACCTTCCGCGCCCAGCGCTCGATATGCGGCGCGTCCCAGTCATCCTGCTCGACGCGCAATGCGCGCGCGAACTGTCTCTCGAGCCAGGTCTGCCAGTGCGCGCCTTCGCTGCCGTGCAGGCCCGGCACCGTGACGAGCCGCGGCGGCCACGTCGATTTGCTGCATGAGCGCATGTGTCCCTCGCGAAGCTAGGAGCCCGGCGCCGATTGTCGCGTGCGCGCCGCGCGCGGCGAACCAATTTTTTGTGCTTTGCATTTCCCCGTTTGGCGGCGCAACGCGCGGCAAAACCGTAGAATGATGGCTTCCCTTCAGGAGACGATGCATGTCCGCCACGCCGCGCGGCGCGTTGCGCCCGTTTCATCTCGCGTTTCCGGTCACGAGCCTCGAGCACGCGCGCCGCTTCTACGGCGGCCTGCTCGGCTGCCCGGAGGGCCGCAGCTCCGATCGCTGGATCGATTTCGATTTCTTCGGGCACCAGCTCG
The DNA here is from genome assembly GCF_000012365.1 of Burkholderia thailandensis E264. Lineage (NCBI taxonomy): Bacteria > Pseudomonadati > Pseudomonadota > Betaproteobacteria > Burkholderiales > Burkholderiaceae > Burkholderia > Burkholderia thailandensis. Next base: position 347,054 of record NC_007651.1, on the reverse strand, counting down.
TCGCGCATCTCGCGCCCGGCGAGACGGGCCGCTCGGCCGTCAATCCGGTCGACGGCGACGACGTGCCGGTGCGCCATTTCGGCGTCGTGCTGTCGATGGACGAATGGCACGCGCTCGCCGACAAGTTGAAGGCGGCCGGCACGCGGTTCGTGATCGAGCCGCACATCCGCTTCAAGGGCGAAGTCGGCGAGCAGGCGACGATGTTCTTCGTCGATCCGTGCGGCAACGCGCTGGAATTCAAGGCCTTCGCCGACATCGGCCAGCTGTTCGCGAAATAGGCGCATGCGCATTCTGCTCTACACGCCGCATCAGGACGCGCAGGACTGGAAGCGCGACATCGAGCGCGCGCTGCCCGGCGCGCAACTGCGCGCATGGACGCCGGGCGACGACGCGAGCGCCGATTACGCGCTCGTGTGGCGCGCACCGCGCGAGTTCTTCGCGCCGCGCGCCGATCTGAAGGCGGTGTTCAATCTCGGCGCGGGCGTCGACGCGATACTCGCGCTCGAGCGCGCGCATCCGGGCCTGCTGCCGCGCGACGTGCCGCTCGTGCGCCTCGAGGACGCCGGGATGGCGCAGCAGATGGTCGAATACGCGACGCACGCGGCGCTGCGCTATCTGCGCCGCTTCGACGAATACGCGCTGCTGCAGCGCGAGCGCCGCTGGCAGGTGCTCGAGCCGCATTCGCGCGAGACCTTCGTCGTCGGCGTGCTCGGGCTCGGCGCGCTCGGCGCCGAAGTCGCGCGAGCGCTCGCCGCGCTCGGGCTGCCGGTGCGCGGCTTCAGCCGCGCGCCGAAAACGCTCGACGGCGTCACGACGTTCGCGGGCGCAGCACAGCTCGACGCATTCCTCGGCGGCGTGAAGCTGCTCGTGAACCTGCTGCCGAGCACGGCGGACACCGACGGCATCCTGAACGCGCGCACGTTCTCGCAGCTCGCGCACGGCGCGTATCTCGTGAATCTCGCGCGCGGCGCGCATCTCGTCGAAGCGGATCTGCTCGACGCGCTCGCGAGCGGCCGCATCGCCGCCGCGACGCTCGACGTGTTCGCGACCGAGCCGCTGCCGGCCGATCACCCGTTCTGGCGCGAGCCGCGCATCGCGGTCACACCGCACTGCTCGGCCGACACGCTGCGCGCGGAGGCGGTCGAGCAGATCGCCGCGAAGATCGGCGCGCTCGAGCGCGGCGAGCCGATCGGCGGCATCGTCGAGCGCGATCGCGGCTACTGAACGCGGCCCGCGAACGCGCGCCGGAAAGCCGCATGCCACGATACATTCGATGCATTCATCAGAAGACAGGAATCAGGAGACCCGGATGACGCTCCCCCAATCCGTGAAAATCGTCGAAGTCGGCCCGCGCGACGGGCTGCAGAACGAGCAGGCGTTCGTGCCGACCGACGTGAAGATCGAGCTCGTGAACCGGCTGTCGCGCGCCGGGTTTCGCAACGTCGAGGCGGCGTCGTTCGTGTCGCCGAAATGGGTGCCGCAGATGGCCGACGGCGCCGACGTGATGGCCGGCATCGAGCGCCGCGCGGGCACGGTCTACTCGGCGCTCACGCCGAACCTGAAGGGCTTCGAGAACGCGCTCGCCGCGCGTGCCGACGAAGTCGTGATCTTCGGCGCGGCGAGCGAAGCGTTCTCCCAGCGCAACATCAACTGCAGCATCGCCGAGAGCATCGCGCGCTTCGAACCCGTCGCGCGCGCGGCGAAGGACGCGGGCGTGCGGCTGCGCGCGAGCGTGTCGTGCGCGCTCGGCTGCCCGTATCAGGGCGACGTGCCGATCGCAGCCGTCGTCGACGTCGTCGAGCGCCTCGCCGCGCTCGGCTGCGACGAGATCGACATCGCCGACACGATCGGCGTCGGCACGCCGGGCCGCACGCGCGCGGTGCTCGACGCGGCCGCGAAGGTGTTTGCGCGCGAGCGGCTGTCGGGCCACTTTCACGATACCTACGGGCAGGCGCTCGCGAACATCTACGCGGCGCTGCTCGAAGGCGTCGCGATCTTCCACGCGTCGGTCGCGGGCCTCGGCGGCTGCCCGTACGCGAAGGGCGCGACCGGCAACGTCGCGACGGAAGACGTGCTGTACATGATGCGCGGGCTGAACATCGACACGGGCGTCGACCTCGATCAGGTCGTCGCCGCCGGCGATTTCATCTCGAACGCGATCGGCCGCGCGAACGTGTCGCGCGCGGGCCGCGCGCTGCTCGCGAAGCAACGCGCGGCCGCCGGGCCGTCCGCCTGCGCATGAAGCGCGCGGCGCCCATTCACTCCATTGCACGAGGATACGAAGCGCACTCATGACTACCTCCGCCCCCATCGACAAGCTTCCCGATTCCGCCCGCCGCGTCGCGCTGCTGCTGCGCGAGCGCGGCCACGCGAAGGGCATCGTGATGCTCGAGGAAACCGGCAAGACGTCGGCCGAAGCCGCCGCGGGCCTCGGCTGCTCGGTCGCGCAGATCGCGAAGTCGATCCTGTTCAGGCGCCGCGCCGACGGCGCGCCGGTGCTCGTCGTCGCGAGCGGCGCGAACCGCGTCGACGAAAGAAAGGTCGCCGCGCAGGTCGGCGAAGTGGGCCGCGCGGACGCGAAGTTCGTGCGCGACAACACCGGTTATGCGATCGGCGGCGTGTGCCCGATCGGTCATCTCGTCGAGCCCGTCACGCTGATCGATCGCGACCTGCTCGAGCTCGACAGCCTGTGGGCGGCGGCCGGCCACCCGCATGCGGTGTTCAACCTGTCGCCGCAGGAGCTCGTGTCGCTGACGGGCGCGCCCGTCGCCGACGTCGCGCAACGCAGCGACGCATGAGCGCCGTGACGCCAACGCGCCGCGCGACGCCCGCCGAGTGCGCGGCGGGCACCGCGGGCGCGATCGATGCGACGGCGCATGCGCCGGCCGCCGCGCGCCCGGACACCAGCGCCAACTCACGCGCCGCGGCGGCGCCCCCCGCTGCGCAGGACACGACGCCGACTACGGGCGTGCCGTCGCCGTGCACGAACGTCTGCCGGATCGATGCGAAGACTGGCTGGTGCGAAGGCTGCCGCCGCACGCGCGACGAGATCGCCGGCTGGCGCAAGCTCGACGACGACGCGAAGCGTGTGGTGCTCGCGCGCATCGCCGCGCGACAGGCCGCATGAGCGGCGCTCAGGGTTCCCCGGTCATCCGCGATGAACCAAAAAAAAGCCGTTCAACCTGACAGGCGAACGGCGTATCGAATGAGAATTCTGTGGACGTGATCAACGTCACTGCGCATCATACGAGCGCCCTCGCTGCATCGCATCAGGAATTTCCCTACAACTTTCTTGCGCGTGTCGGAATGTCGCAGCGCGTGCCCGCCGTTGCGTTCGCACGCGCCCGTTGCGCTCATCCGCGCGCCGCGACGCGTCGCGGCGGTACGATCCGCCATCCGAGGTTCACGCCCGCCGCGGCGAGCAGGATCAGCGCCGCGCCCAGCACCTGGCTCCACGCGAGCGTCTGTCCGAACGCGATCCGGTCGACGGCGATCGCGACGACCGGATAGACGAACGACAGCGCGCCGATCGTCGCGGTCGGCAGCTTCTGGATCGCGCCGTACAGCAGCACGTACATGATCCCCGTGTTCACGACGCCGAGCACGACGAGATCGAGCCACTGCCCCGCCGTCGCGGGCAGCGCATCGTAGTGGACGAGCGGCGCGAGCGCGAGCGCGCCGACGCCCGTCTGGAACAGCGCGAGCAGATGCGGCGGCGTGCCCTTCAATCGCTTCGTGATGATCGACGACACCGCGTACAGGAACGCCGCGCCGAGCGCGAGCGCGACGCCCGAGAGATACTCGCCGGACACCGCGAGCACCGCGGGCTCGACGCGCACGACGAGCGCGAGCCCGCCGAAAGCAAGCACGAGCCACGCGACGGCCGACGCGGTGAGCCGCTCGCGGAACACGATCGCGCCGAGCGCAACGAGCATGAACGGCTGCGTGTTGTAGACGGCCGTCGCCATCGAGATCGACGCGCGCGAATACGCGGCGAACAGCAGCACCCAGTTCGCGACGATCGCGACGCTGCCGGTCAGCGCGAGCGCGATCGCGCGCTTCGTCAACAGATCGCGGCGCAGCAAGCCGAGCGCCGCGCAAATGATCAGCATCGTCGCGCCGCCGAACAGGCAGCGGAAAAACACGACATTCATCAGATGCTGCCGCGACGACACGACGAGCCAGCCGATCGTCCCGGACATCAGCATCGCGACCACCATTTCGAGCGCGCCGCGGCGCGCGTCGTACGAAACCGAGCTCGAAGCCATGTGCATTCCCGCATGAAGAAAGCCTGACTTCGATTCTAGGGACTTGATTCGCGCATCTCCATCGATAAACTGAGCGCAAAGCGTCTTTCCACCTTTGAAAAGAAGGCTGTCATGCAAAAACGCCTTTCCACGCCGCCCGCCGCGGCGAGCGCGCTCGATGCGATCGACCGCGAACTGCTGCGCGCGCTCGCCGACGACGCGCGCCAGCCCGTCAGCGAACTCGCGCGGCGCGTCGGGCTGTCCGCGCCGAGCACGGCGGACCGGCTGCGCCGGCTCGAAGCGCAGGGCGTGATCGCGCGCTTCACGGTCGAGCTCGATCCGCTCGCGCTCGGCTATACGCTGCAGGCGATCGTGCGCGTGAAGCCGCTGCCCGGCCAGTTGCATCTCGTCGAGGAATTGCTGCGGCGGATTCCCGCGTTCGTCGAATGCGACAAGGTGACCGGCGAAGATTGCTTCATCTGCCGGCTCTACCTGCGCTCGATCGAGCAACTCGACGGGATACTCGCGAAAGTGACCGAGCGCGCGGAGACGAGCACGGCGACCGTCAAGTCGACGCCCGTCGCGCGGCGATTGCCGCCGCTCGCGCCCGAAGAAGATTGACGCGCGGGCGGCGCGAAACGCAGCGCATCTCAGCGCAGCGCATCGCGATGCCGCCGATCGCCGCCTGCGCGGCGGCGGCCTCACGCCGCCTCGCGCGCCTCGAAGAACGACACGATCTCATCGATCAGCGCGACGGGCGCCTCTTCCGGAATGTAATGCCCGCATGCGAGCGCCCGGCCGCTCACGTCGCGCGCGACGCGCCGCCATTCGTCGAGCGGCGCGAAGCAGCGCGCGACGACGCCGTGCTCGCCCCACAGCACGCGCAGCGGACACGCGAGCTTGTGCCCGCGCTCGAGATCCGCACGATCGTGATCGAGATCGATCGTCGCCGACGCGCGATAGTCCTCGCACATCGCATGCACCGCGCCCGGCTGCCGCAACGCTTCGCGATACGCGTGCAGCGCCTCCGGCGCAAACGGCGCGAGCCCCGCCGAGCGATTGCCCATCACCGCGTCGACGTACGCGTCCGAATGGCCGCCGATCAGCGTCTCGGGCAACGGCTCGGGCTGAATCAGGAAGAACCAGTGGAAGTACGCGGTCGCGAACGCGCGGTCGGTGCGCTCGTACATCGCGAGCGTCGGCGCGATGTCGAGCAGCAGCATCCGCTCGACCGCATCCGGATGATCGAGCGCCATCCGGTGCGCGACGCGCGCGCCGCGGTCGTGCGCGCACACGTAGAAGCGCGCAAAGCCGAAGTGACGCATCACGGCGACCTGGTCGGCCGCCATCGTGCGCTTCGAATACGGCGCGTGCCGCGCATCGCTCGGCGGCTTGCCCGACGCGCCGTAGCCGCGCAGATCGGTGGCGATCACCGTGAAATGTCTGGCGAGCGTCGCGGCGACGCGATGCCAGATCATGTGCGTTTGCGGGTGCCCGTGCAGCAACAGAAGCGGCGGTCCCGCGCCTCCTTTGACGCCGAAGATGTCGACGTCTTGCGCCGTCACGCGAAACGGCGCGAACTCCTCAAACGACATGGTCTTGTTCTCTCGAATTGTTGTCACGTTATTGTAGGAGCGCGATCGTCGCGTCATCGTCGCCATACCCGCGCAAAGCGTAGAAACAGAGCACTCATTCGACAGCCGCGCGGCTACGCGTTCGTCCAGGCGCGTCTATAATGGAACGACCGTTCGTATTAATTCGTCGCGAGCGCGCAGCCGGCACGACACTCCCATAACATATCGGCCGCGCGTGACGCGCGTCCGCAAGGGCGCGCGGCGCGACGAACCTCAAGCATTCGCCGCGCTCGCGGCGACGATTCAGGAGACACCGCATGGCCCTGCCCGCCGTCCTGCAAAACCTCGCGCTGCCCGTCATCGCGTCGCCGATGTTCATCGTCAGCTATCCGGAGCTCGTGCTCGCGCAATGCAAGGCGGGCATCGTCGGCTCGTTTCCCGCGCTCAACGCGCGCCCGGCCGAATTGCTCGACGAATGGCTCACGCAACTGCAGTCGCAGCTCGCCGAGCACAAGGCCGCGAACCCGGACGCCGTGATCGGGCCGATCGCCGTGAACCAGATCGTCCATCAGTCGAACGTGCGGCTCGAGCAGGACATTCGCGTGTGCGTCGAGCACAAGGTGCCGATCTTCATCACGAGCCTGCGCGCGCCGGCGCGCGAGATCGTCGACGCGGTGCACAGCTACGGCGGCATCGTGCTGCACGACGTGATCAACCTGCGGCACGCGCAGAAGGCGCTCGAAGCGGGCGTCGACGGCCTCATTCTCGTCGCCGCCGGCGCGGGCGGCCATGCGGGCACGACCTCGCCGTTCGCGCTCGTCGGCGAAGTGCGCAAGATCTTCGACGGCCCGATCGTGCTGTCCGGCTCGATCGCGAACGGCGGCTCGATCCTCGCCGCGCAGGCGATGGGCGCCGACCTCGCGTACATGGGCACGCGCTTCATCGCGACGCAGGAAGCGCACGCGGTGGACGCGTACAAGCACGCGATCCTCGAGGCGAAATCGGCCGACATCATCTACACGAATCTCTTCACCGGCGTGCACGGCAACTACATCCGCGAGAGCATCGTGAACGCGGGGCTCGATCCGGACGCGCTGCCCGAATCCGACAAGACGAAGATGAACTTCGGCAGCGACAAGGCGAAGGCGTGGAAGGACATCTGGGGCGCGGGCCAGGGCGTCGGGCTGATGGATGACGTGCCGAGCGTCGCGGAGCTCGTCGCGCGGCTCAAGCGCGAATACGACGACGCGAAGGCGCGCCTCGGCATTCGCGCGTAGCCGGCTCGCCGCGCATCGCCCGGGCAACGCGAGCGAAGCGTTGAAAGCGAGGCGCGAGCCAACGCGAAGAACAACATGCGGTAAACGACAAAACCCTCGCCGCGCGAGGGTTCGTCTTGAGTCTTGAGTCTGGAGCGGACCGAACGGTCCGCTTTTTTTTCGTCGCTACGCGGCGCCCGTGCGCATCATCCGAGCCGCTTCATCCGCGGCATCGCGAACTGCCGCAACCGCTCGTCGATCGACGGGCACAGCGACTGGCCGGCGAAGCGATCGGCGAGGAAATCGACGAACGAGCGCACCTTCGCCGATACGTGCCGGCGGCTCGCGTACACCGCGTAGATCGGCAGCTCGCGCGGCGGCAGCGCATCGAGCAGCAACGGCACGAGACGGCCGGACTCGATGTCCTCGCCCACCACTTCGGTGCCGAGGAGCGCGATGCCCGCGCCGTCCAGCACCGCGACGCGCAGCCCTTCGAGATGATTGACGATCACGTTGCCCGACAGCGGCACGCGCGAGGCGGCCGCGACGTCGGAGATCGCCGCGTCGAGCAGCGTCTCGTTCGGCTCGCGGCGAATGAAGCTGTGATGCTGAAGATCGGCGATCGTCGTCGGCGTGCCGTGCTTCGCGAGATAGTCGGGCGAAGCGACGAGCAGGATGTGCGCGGTCGCGATCTGCCGCGCGACGAGCGACGACGACTTCATGCCGGCGGGCGCCGCGCGCACCGCGACGTCGTAGCCTTCGTCGATCAGCTCGACGACGCGGTCGGACAGCGTGATCTCGACCGTCACGTCGGCGTAGCGCTGCGCGTACGACGTCACCGCGTCCATCACGTGCCGCAGCCCGAACGCGGACAGCGACGTCACGCGCAGCCGCCCTTGTGGCACGACGCTCGCGGCGCCCACCGCCTGCCCGGCCTCGTCGAGTTCGGTGAGCGCCTGCACGAGCCGCTCGTAGTATTCGCGTCCCGCCTCCGTCGGCGCGACGCGGCGCGTCGTGCGATGCAAGAGACGCGCGCCGAGCTGATGCTCGAGATGCATCACATGCTTGCTCGCCATCGCAGCCGACATCTCCATGCGCTCGGCCGCGCCGACGAAGCTGCCGACTTCGACGACATAGCGGAACACATTCATGCTGACGAGGGTATCCATCCGAAATGCTCGCAATCGAGGGGAATTATGCAATCGCAAGCAACTGTAACAAAGCTGGTGAATTGAAAACGTCAAAAAAGGCAAAACGGCGCCGTTTAATGTGACGCCGCTCACTTTTTCGTGCATCGCCCGGACAGTGCGCGCCCGGGTTCCGATTGGTTAGAACTTCGCACGAATTCCCGCGCCGAACGTGTCGCCGCTCGACATGCCCGAGTAGCGATCGTTCATGTACGCCGCGTACAGGTCGGTGCGCTTCGACAGCGGGTAGTCGTAGCCGAGCGCCCACGTGCGACGCGTCTGATCGAGCCCGCCCGAATCACGCGAATACGCGTACGACGCGAGCGCGCTGCCCGGCCCGAGCGGCACCGCCACGCCGCCTTGCACGGTGTTCACGTGCCAGTTGCCGGCGTTGCGCTCGTTGTTCGTATACATGTATTGCGCGTAGATCTTCGCAAGCTTGAAGTCGTACGACAGGCCGACCTGCGCGACGCCCTGGCTCTTCATCCCCGACACGAGCGCGCCGAGATCGCCCGGGCCGCCGTTGAAGTTCACGTATTGATAGACCGCCGTCGCCGCGAACGGGCCGTTCGAATAGTTCAGCTGGCCGCTCCACTTCTTCGAGCGGTTGTCGCCCGCCGTATTGCCGAACGCGTACATCGCGGCCGCGTTGAAGCCGCCGAAGCTCGGGCTCGTGTAGTCGATCGCGTTGTTCCAGCCCGAATCGCCGACCACGCCCTGATCGGTCGTATACGTCGGGAACGTGCCGAGGCCGAGGAACACGTGGTACACCATCGGCGAGAACACGTACGAATCGACGAACGGATTGAAGAGGATCGTCGAGACGAAGAGCTGCGTCGTCAGACGCCCGGCGCGCACCGTGCCGTACGGCGTCGCGAGTCCGACATAGGCGTTGCGGCCGAAGAACGTGTCGCCGTCGAAGCGGCCGTAATGGCCGTTCTGCGCGCGGAAGAAATCCTCCAGCGTGAAGATCGCCTGATAGCCGCCGCCGAGATCCTCCGTGCCGCGCAGCCCCCAGTACGACGTCGACATCCCGCCGCCCTGCACGCCCCACGCGCGCTGCCCGCCCGGAAATTTCTGCGCGCCGATCCATTCGTCGACTTGCCCGTAGAGCTGAACGCTCGATTGCGCGCGAACGCTCGGCGCGCCCGCGGCCAGCGCCGCGACGGCGGCGCACGCGAAAGTGGTTTGCAGCGCGCGGCTGACGGATGACTTCATGTGATCTCCAGATTGTCGTCTAACGGAAGCGAGGCGAACGGGCGGGCGACGTCCGGAAGACGCGATGCCGTTCGGGGGCGTCGCCATCTTCCCGAGCCATTTTTCCGGTCAAAAAAGGAGGGACTTATTGCGGATATAGCGTCAGCGTTAACTTCCCGGCGATTTGTCGGGCGTCGGCGATCGGCTCGCCGGTTTCAAACTGACGGATGGCTTTCCCGCGCGCGCCGAACGCGCCGGCAACGATCGCCGGCGGCGCCTCGAACACGGGGAAAACGCCGGCGTGCGCGCGTCGTCCTCGCAACAACGCGCGAAAGATAGCGTAATCAAGGAAATGCGAGGCAGGATTTCGCGCAAGTGTCGCGGATTTGCATCAGCCGGCGGCAGCGCGAGCGCCGAACCGGCGCTCAGTTGCGATAGAACGGCGCGAAGAACGGCAGGCGCGGGGATTCATCCTGCCGCGGCACCGGCGCGGGACGGCCGCCGCGCTCCTCGTTGTAGCGCGCGACGTCTGCCCGGATCGAGCCGGCGCGCATCGGCAGGTTCGCCGAGCCCGGCGCGTGCGGCGCCTGGCGCGCTTCGGCGCTGATCGGCCGGTACGGGTTTTGCGTCGCGTAGCGGCCATACGACGGCGTCGGGCGCAGCCCCCAGCGCTGGCGGTAGCCGTTCACGCCGATGCGCGCGTCGCCGCCGCCGCGCGGCGCCGCGCGCAGATAGCCGGGCGCGCCGCGCCAGCCGCCTCCGCCGCCCGCCATGTATGGCGCGCCGCCGCGACCGCCGCCGAAACCGGGCCCGCCGCCGTGCGGCGGCTGCGCGAAGACGAGCGTCGCCGCGAGCGCGCCTATCGCGCCCGCCGCCCATCGCCCGATCTTCCGTATTGCCCGTTCCGTCATCATGATTGGTGGGTCTGCCGCTTGGCTTTTTCGCCCGCGCGCGCACCTAAATCGCGCGCAAGCCTTTCAGCGGTAATTTATGGGCGGCGCGAAAACGTGTCGAGCGCAAAAGTGTTAGACCAAAAGCATCGGTGTAACACCGTGTTACTGCATGGCTTTTGCCGATTCCGCGCACGTTTTCCGAGCGCGCGCGCCGCCGGTTTTCGATCCTTTCCGCCGTAAGGTTGCGATGCGCGGGAAGCGCGCATCGGCATGCATTCGAGTCATCAATCGATTCTTCGAATGAATTTGCCTATTCAATCCCCGGCCGCGACAATATCGGACCGACAACCGCCGCACCGCCCGCCCCGCGGGCCGTGGCGCATCCACCGCATTCGACCGAGACCCGAGATGGCGCGCTCCCGCTTCGTTCCCGACAACTTCACGCTCGCGCTCGTCGGCACCGTCGTGCTCGCGAGCTTCCTGCCGTGCCGCGGCGAGGCCGCGCACGCGTTCAACTGGGCGACCGACATCGCGGTCGGCCTGCTGTTCTTCCTGCACGGCGCGAAGCTGTCGCGCGAGGCGATCATTGCGGGCGCGACGCACTGGCGGCTGCACGTGGTCGTGCTGCTCAGCACGTTCGCGCTGTTCCCGCTGCTCGGCCTCGCGCTCAAGCCCGTGCTCACGCCGCTCGTCACGCCCGCGCTGTACGCCGGCGTGCTGTTCCTCTGCACGCTGCCGTCCACCGTGCAGTCGTCGATCGCGTTCACGTCGATCGCGAAGGGCAACGTGCCGGCCGCCGTGTGCTCGGCGTCCGCATCGAGCCTGCTCGGCATCTTCGTCACGCCGGCGCTCGTCGGCGTGATGGTGTCGACGCAGGGCACGGGCGCGACGGCGTCGCCTTGGAGCACGATCGGCGCGATCGTCATGCAGTTGCTCGTGCCGTTCCTCGCCGGCCAGTTGCTGCGGCCCGTGATCGGCGGCTGGATCGAGCGCAATCGCGGCGTGCTGCGCTTCGTCGATCAGGGCTCGATCCTGCTCGTCGTCTACGTCGCGTTCAGCGAGGCCGTGAACGAAGGGCTCTGGCACCAGATTCCGCCGATGGCGCTCGCGGGCCTCGTCGTCGTCAACGTCGTGCTGCTCGCGATCGCGCTCGCGGTCACGACGATCGTCAGCAAGCGGCTCGGCTTCAACCGCGCGGACCAGATCACGATCATCTTCTGCGGCTCGAAGAAGAGCCTCGCGGCCGGCGTGCCGATGGCGAAGGTGATCTTCGCCGCGCACGCGGTCGGCGCGATCGTGCTGCCGCTGATGCTGTTCCACCAGATCCAGCTGATGACCTGCGCGGCGCTTGCGCAGCGCTGGGGAGCGCGCGACACGAGCCGCGAGCGGCAGCCGGGCGCGCACGGCGGCCGGGCGATCGGCTCCGGCGCGAACGCGAGCGCGGCGAAACGCTGAGCAACGGGCGCGGCGAAGCGGGCTTGCGCCAGCCGCGCCGCGCTCGCGCCGCCAAAGCTTCGCAGCGGGGCGCTTCCCCGTTTTCGGGGCGCGCAGGGCTTCATGGCCGCGCGGCTTCGCGATTTTCCGGTTTCGTCGGCACATCGAATTTTCGGCGTCCTCCGCCGACGTCGCCTCAGGCGCTTCTTCACGCCGCCGCTGCGCGCCGACGCAGCGCGCATCGAACGCACCGTTCGCTCGCCGATTCGCGCATCGCGCTTTCGGCCGCCCTGTCCCAGCCCCGCCTCATCGGCCATCGCATCCGCCCCGGCGCACCCGCCCGGCGGTCGCCGCCCCACATCGGGGCATCGCTTCACGAAAAATTCATTCAATCCCGGTTCCGCGGCGCCGTTAAGCCGGCTTCTCGTCACGGCTCGACGCGTCACGAGCGCGGCGCGCCGCTTCCGGAACCCTCGATGAACACCACCCGCCTCACCGTCAAAACCCGTCTGCGCATCCTCGTCGCGGTCGTCGTTCTCGTGCTCGTCGCCGTCGGCGGCATCGGCCTCGCCGGTGTCGCGCGCGTCGGCGACGCGCTCGCGCATGTCTTCGAAGATCGCGCGAAGACGCTGCAGCGGATTTCGTCGATCGACGAGCTCGTCACGCAGACGCGCTACGCGGTCGGCGACGCCGTGCTTGATCCGTCCGCCGCCAAGACCGAGGCGGTCGCGGCAGCGTCGGCGCGCGACGCCGCCGCGATCGACCGCCTGCTCGCCGACTTCCGCGCGACGCCGCGCGCCGGCGCCGAGCGCGAGCAGGCCGAACGCCTCGCCGCCGACTGGGCGACGCTGCGCGACAAGGGCATCCGGCCCGCCGTCGATCTGCTGAAGGCGAACAACCTGTCCGAAGCGCAATGGGTCGTCACGCAGACGCTCGATCCCGTCGCGCAACGCGTGAAGGGCGAGGCCGCGCAGTTGCGTCAGGAGCAGCTCGAGGCCGCGCAGCGCGCGTACGATTGCGCGCGCGGCGTCGCGCGGCTCGTCCAGTGGGCGGTCGCGGGCTGCGTGCTCGCGGGCGTCGCGGCCGTCGCGCTCCTGTGCGCGGCGATGGCGCGCGCGCTCGCGCGGCAACTGGGCGGCGAGCCGGACTACGCGGCGAGCGTCGCGAACGAGATCGCGTCCGGCAATCTCGCGCTCGACGTGCGCGCCGCCGACGCCGCGTCCGGCAGCGTGCTGCATGCGATGCACGCGATGCGCGCGCGCCTCGCGGCGACGATCGGCACGCTGCAGCGCGCGGCCGACGCGATCGCGCACGCGACGTCCGACATCGCGCATGGCAACCACGACCTGTCGCGCCGCACCGACGAACACGCGGCCGGCCTGCAGCAGACGGCCAGCAGCATGGAGCAGCTCGCGGCGACGGTGCGCACGAACGCCGATCACGCACGACAGGCGAGTTCGCTCGCGCTCGCCGCATCGGCGCAGGCCGAGCAAGGCGACGCAGCCGCGCGCGACGCGATCGCGCGGATGGAAGCGCTGTCGGTGCGCTCGCAGCAGATCCGCAGCATCTCGTCGACGATCGAGGGCATCGCGTTCCAGACCAACCTGCTCGCGCTGAACGCGGCTGTCGAGGCGGCGCGCGCCGGCCAGGCTGGGCGCGGCTTCGCGGTCGTCGCGCAGGAGGTGCGCGGCCTCGCGCACCGCAGCGCGCAGGCGGCGAAGGAAATCTCGGCGCTGATCGCCGACGTGACGGGCGAAGTCGAGCTCGGCGCGGACACGGTGCAGGCGGCGGGCAACACGATCGTCGGCATGCTCGCGTCGGTGCGGCAGGTCGCGACGCTCGTCGACGAAATCTCGCACGCGTCCGACGAGCAGCGCAGCGGCATCGATCAGGTGAGCCGCGCGGTCGCGCAAATGGACGAGATGACGCAGCACAACGCGCTGCTCGTGCAAAAGGCGGCGAGCGCCGCGGGCGCGCTCGCCGGCGAGGCGGCCGCGCTGCGCGAGGCGGCCGCGATCTTCCGGACCGCGGCATAAGCGCCGGCCGCGCCGCCCAGGCCATTCTGTTTAGTATTTTTAGTAAACAATTATGAGCATATTTACCGTTTATACATAAGCACTTATAAGCGCGATCGAGATGATTCCGGGACGTTTCGCGGCGATTTTTACTATACAATCGCCAACACCCTAAACATCCCGGCTCAAACGATGGGCACCACCATTCGCGACGTTGCGCAAGCGGCCAACGTGTCGATCGGCACCGTGTCGCGCGCGCTCAAGAATCAGCCCGGCCTGTCCGAGGCGACGCGCGCGCGCATCGTCGAGATCGCGCATCGGATGAACTACGATCCGACGCAACTGCGCCCGCGGATCAAGCGGCTCACGTTCCTGCTGCATCGCCAGCACAACAACTTCGCGACGACGCCGTTCTTCTCCCACGTGCTGCACGGCGTGGAAGATGCATGCCGCGAGCGCGGCATCGTGCCGTCGCTGCTGACGACGGGCCCGACCGACGACGTGATCCGCCAGATGCGTCCGCACGCGCCCGACGCGATCGCGGTCGCGGGTTTCATGGAGCCGGAGACGCTCGAGGCGCTCGCCGCGACGGGCCGGCCGCTCGTGCTCATCGACATCCGCGCGCCCGGACTGCGCTCGATCAACGTCGACAACGCGGGCGGCGCGGCGCTCGCGATGCATCACCTGTTCGCATCGGGCCGCCGGCGCATCGCGTTCATCGGCGGCTCGCTCGCGCACTACAGCATCGCGCAGCGCGCGCTCGGCTATCGCCGTGCGTTCTTCGACGCGGGCATGCTGTTCGATCCGTCGCTCGAGCTGTCGATCGACACGAGCCTCGGCCCCGACGCCGGCGCGGCGCACGCGATGCGGCAACTGCTCGACGCGGGCGGCCCGCTGCCCGACGCAGTGTTCGCGTACAACGATGCGGCCGCACTCGCCGCGATGCGCGTGTGCGTCGAGCGCGGCGTGCGCGTGCCCGAGGACATCGCATTCGTCGGCTTCGACGACATCCCGGCCGCCGCGCACGCGGCCCCGCCCCTCACGACGCTCGCGATCGACAAGGAAGCGCTCGGCCGGCAAGGCGTCGAGCTGCTGCTCGCCGATTCGCCCGCGCAAGCCGAACTCAGCCTCCCCGTGCAGCTCGTCGCGCGGGCCAGCAGCGCAGGCGCCGCACACGCGCCGCGCGCCCTCACCTCGGTACTCGGATCATGACGACCTCAGCCACGCCCGCCCCCCGTCCGGCGCCCAACGCGCCGCCCGCCGCCGCGCCGTACGTCGCGAGCTTCCGCGACCCGCAGTTCCTCGTCGCGCACGTCGAGGACACGCTGCGCTTCTACGCGCCGCACGCGTTCGACCCGTCGGGCGGCTTCTACCACTTTTTCCGCGACGACGGCAGCGTCTACGAGCGCGCGACGCGCCATCTCGTCAGCAGTTGCCGCTTCGTCTTCAACTACGCGATGGCGTACCGCCACTTCGGCGACGCGCGGCATCTCGAGTACGTGCGCCACGGGCTGCGCTTCCTGCGCGACGCGCACTGGGACGCCGAGCACGAAGGCTATGACTGGGAGATCGAATGGCGCGACGGCGAGAAGCGCTCAACGCGCGACGGCACGCGCCACTGCTACGGGCTCGCGTTCGTGCTGCTCGCGGCCGCGCATGCCGTGATGGCGGGCGTCGAAGAGGCGCGGCCGCTCATCGCGCATACGTTCGACCTGATGGAGCACCGCTTCTGGGATCGCGCGGCGGGCCTCTACGCGGACGACGCGACGCCGAACTGGACCGTGTCGAGCTACCGCGGACAGAACGCGAACATGCACGCGACCGAAGCGCTCCTCGCCGCGTACGAGGCGACGGGCCACCTGACGTATCTCGATCGCGCGGAGAAGATCGCGACGAACATCGTGCAGCGGCAGGCCGCGCTGTCACGGGGGCTCGTGTGGGAGCACTTTCACGCGGACTGGTCGATCGACTGGGAATACAACAAGGAAGACAGCTCGAACATCTTCCGGCCGTGGGGCTTCCAGCCCGGCCACCAGACCGAATGGGCCAAGCTGTTGCTGATTCTCGAGCGCCACCGCCCGCTCGACTGGCTCGCGCCGCGCGCGATCGAGCTGTTCGACGCGGCGTTCTCGCACGCGTGGGACAGCGATCACGGCGGCCTCTGCTACGGTTTCGGCCCGGACTACACGGTGTGCGACCACGACAAGTACTTCTGGGTGCAGGCCGAGAGCTTCGCGGCGGCCGCGCTGCTCGCGCGGCGCACCGGCAGCGAGCGCTTCTGGGACTGGTACGACGAGATCTGGCGCTACAGCTGGGCGCATTTCGTCGATCACCGCTACGGCGCGTGGTACCGAATCCTCACCTGCGACAACCGCAAGTACAGCGACGAGAAGAGCCCGGCCGGCAAGACCGACTATCACACGATGGGCGCGTGCTACGAGGTGCTGCACGCGCTTGCGTCGACGCGCGACGGCGAGGCGCCCGGCGCGCGCACGGGCGACGGCGAGGCCGCGCCCGCAGCGCGCGGCAACGGGCACGGCGGCAACGTCGTGAACAACGGCAACGCCGGCTACGGCAAAGGCGACGGCGCCGCGCGCCGCCGCGACGGAGGAGTGCGATGAGCGCAGGATTTCCGCAATTCGTGTCGGCGGGCGACATCCTCACCGACATGGTCCGCACGGGCGGCGCGCACTGGACGTCGCGCCCGGGCGGCGCGGGCTGGAACGTCGCGCGCGCGGTCGCACGGCTCGGCGCGCCGAGCGCGTGCGCGGGCGCGGTGGGCCGCGACTGCTTCTCCGACGCGCTGTGGCGCGAAAGCGAGGCAGCCGGCCTCGATCTGCGCTTCCTGCAGCGCGTCGATCGCGCGCCGCTCCTCGCGATCGTCCACGAGACCCAGCCGCCCGCATATTTCTTCATCGGCGAAAACAGCGCCGATCTCGCGTTCGATCCGAAACGGCTGCCCGACGGCTGGCGCGAACACGTGAAGTGGGCGCATTTCGGCTGCATCAGCCTCGTGCGCGAACCGCTCGCCTCGACGCTCGTCGCGCTCGCCGCCGAACTGCGCGAAGCAGGCGTGAAAATCAGCTTCGACCCGAACTACCGGAACCTGATGACGGACAGCTACCGGCCGACGCTCGCGAAGATGGCCGAGCTCGCCGATCTGATCAAGGTGTCCGACGAAGATCTGCGCCACCTGTTCGCGGGCGAAGACGAAGCGAGCGCGACCGCGCGGCTGCGCGCGCTCAATCCGCAAGCGGCGCTGCTCGTCACGCGCGGGCCCGACACGGCGACGCTCTACGCGCACGGCGCGACGCTCGACGCGCAGCCGCCGCGCATCGAGGTCGCCGATACGGTCGGCGCGGGCGACGCGACGATCGGCGGCCTGCTGTTCAGCCTGATGACCGTGCCGGCGCGCGGCTGGCGCGAGCATCTGGCGTTCGCGCTCGCGGCGGGCGCGGCGGCGTGCCGGCACACGGGCGCGCACGCGCCGACGCTCGACGAGGTCGTCGCGCTCGTCGCGGCGTGACGTGACGTGACGTGACGTGACGTGAGGCAGCGTGACGCGACCTGACGTCGCGTGACGGGCGTCGCGCCGCCCGTGCATTCTCACGCCCCCCCCGGCCCCCCATGCGCGGGCGCGCCAGCCGCGCGTTCCTGCCGCCGCTGAACGCGCTGCGTCGGAATGCTACGATGGGGGCGTCCTTTCTCGGGAGAGGCATCATGGACGGCGGCAACACCTACACGAAAGGCCTTTACACGGCCAAGGCGCACACCCGCAAGACGGATAACGGACGCTTCCAGGGCTACGTGATCCTGTCCCGGAACGAAGGCGGCCCGCCCGACAACACGCTCTACGAGGTCGAGGCGACGAGCACGAACGAGGCGGAAGCGTTCAACGAGGCGAAGGCGCTCGCGCATCGGATTCTCGGCGAGCTCGAGCTGTAACGCGAGCGCGCACGGTGCGATGCGCGGCAGGCGGCCGGCTGCGCGCGCCGCGTCGGAACCGTCCGAACGCGGTGCCCGCCCGCCGACGTCACCAGAGCCGCGCGATCACCGACACGATGCCCATGATCACGAGCGTCGACATGAACGGGAACGGATAGACGCGCGAGCCGAGCTTGAGCGTCACGTCGCCCGGCAGCCGCCCGACGCCGAGCCTCGACAGCCACGGCCACGCGCGCGTGAGCACCATCACGGCGATGAACGTGGTGAGCAGCCAGCGCAGCATCGCGTCGCGTCCGGCCCCGGCTACAGCGTGTGCGAGCGGTCGCCGCGCGCGAACGCGTCGAGCGCGCCGTCGATGCCGCGCGAGAAAGCGATCACCTTGAAGAGCTCGCCCATCTCCGCCTCGGAAATCAGCTTCTGCACCGCGTTCGCGGCGGGCAGGAAATGCTGCGCGTCGGACGGGTCGATCTCGGCGAGCACGTCGGTGATCCCCGCGTTCAGCAGGAAACGCGCCTGCGACGTATAGCCGAGCAGATCCGCGCCCGCGCCGACGCCCGCCTCGTGGATCGCGCTGAATTCGACGTGCGCGGTGATGTCCTGCAGCCCCGGATAGACGAACGGATCGCCGTGCGCACGGTGCCGGTAGTGGCACATCAGCGTGCCCTGCGCGCGCTGCCGGTGATAGTACTCGTGGCTCGGAAAGCCGTAGTCGATGAAGAACGCGGCGCCGCGCGCGAGCATCGCGCACACCGTGCGGACGAACGCCACCGCCGCATCGTGCGTCTCGGTCACGTAGCCTTCGTCGGCATCGATCCCCGCGAGCCGCGCCGCCTCTTCGGCGCGCGCGAACGGCCGATCGGCGAACACGAACGCGCCCGCATCGTCGATCGATACGCCGCGCTCGCACCAGCCGCGCGCCTGCTTCGCGACGAGCCGCACCGGCATCGCGTCCAGCACTTCATTGCCGACCACGACGCCCTCGAAGCGCTCGGGCAGCGCATCGAGCCAGCGCACGCGCGCGGCGAGGCCGGGCGCTTGCGCGCCGAGCGTCTCGCGCTGGCGCGCGCGCAGCTCGCCGGACAGATCGACGATCGCATATTCGTCCAGCTCGACGCCGAGCGCGGCCAGCGCGGTCAGCAACCCCGCCGCGAGCTTGCCCGTGCCCGCGCCGAACTCCATCACGCGCCGCGTGCCGCTCGCGTCGAGCGCCTGCGCGACGGGGCGCGCGAGCGTTTGCGCGAAGAGCGGCGACAGCTCGGGCGCGGTCACGAAATCGCTGCCGTCGTCGGCGCGCCGGCCGAATTTCTGCGCGCCGCCGCTGTAGTAGCCCATGCCCGGCGCGTACAACACGCGCTCCATGTAGCGTGAAAACGGGATCCAGCCGCCCGCCGAGGCGATTTCGGCGCGCAGCGAAGCGGCGAGCGCTTCGGACTGCGCGAGCGCGTCGGGGCCGGGAACGGGTAAACTAGCGGGTTCGTGAGCTTTCGGATTCATCCCGGCATTGTAAATGACCGTCCCCGCCGACACCTGCGACACATCCGCGGCCCGCACCGCGCGGGTCGTGCTGATCACGGGCGCCGTGCATACGGGCGCCGCGCAAGCATGCGCCGCCGAAGCGGCACGGGCGGTCGCACCGCAGGCGGCCGATGCCGCCCCGGCGGGCGACGCGCCATCCTGCGCGCCGACGGCGGATGGCGCGCCGATGGGCGCCCCGCGAGCAGGCGGGCAGCAGGCGGACACCGCTTCGCATGCCGCGCGCCCGGGCGGCGCGCCCACCGCCGCGCGGCCCGCGCCCGACGCCGCGGCCGTCGGACGCGCGCTCGCCGTCGGCTTCGCTCGGCGCGGCTGGGACGTCGCGCTCGCGGCCGCCGCGGGCGACGAAGCCCGCGCGGCCGCCGCGCTCGCCGCCGAAGTCGAGGCGCTCGGCCGCCGCGCGGCGGTGCTCGTCGCCGATCTGTCGGCCGAGACGGATGTCGCGCGGCTCGTCGCCGAGTGCGGCGCGGCGCTCGGCCGGCCGGCGTGCGTCGTCGCGCAGCCCGCGCCCGTCGCGGACAACGCGCGCGACGTCGGCTACGCGTCGCTCGCGTGCGCGATGGCGCGCGGCGTCGCCGCGCCGCTCGTGCTCGCGCGCACGCTCGCCGACGCGACGCCCGACGCCGCGCGCGACGACGAGCGCGAGCGCGCGGTCGTGATTCATCTGCTCGACGAGACGCTGTTTCATCCGGCGCCCGAGCGCCTGTCGCACTCGCTCGCGCAAGCCGCGCTGCACCGCGCGACCACCGCGCAGGCGCTCGCGCTCGCGCCGAAGGTGCGGGTAGTCGGCCTCGTGCGCGGGCGGGCGCCGCGCGCGGACGACATCGCCGACGCCGCGTGCTATCTCGCGGATGCGCCGGGCGTGACGGGCGCGACGCTGACCGTCGACGGCGGCGAGCATCTCGCGCCGCCCGCCGACGAACGGAATTGACGGGCGCGGCCTCGTGCGGACATCTCGACGCCGCGCGTGGCCGCGCCCCTTTGCATGCATCACCCTTTGACTGGAACGACCATGTTTGCCGCCCTCCTGCATCCCAGGCTCGCCGATTGCCGCAGGCTCTACCTGCGCAACCACGAGGTGTACATGAACATCGGCGCCTTCGAGCATGAGAAGCGCGGCGAGCAGCGCGTCGTCATCAACGTCGACCTGTTCGTGCCGCTCGCGCTGACGACGCCCGTCGAGGACAAGCTGCGCGAAGTCGTCGATTACGATTTGATGAAGCAAAGCGTCGCGCAGTGCGTCGCGCGCGGCCACATTCATCTGCAGGAAACGCTGTGCGACGCGATCGCGGCGAGCCTGCTCGCGCACGACGCGGTGCGCGCGGTGCGCGTCTCCACCGAAAAGCCGGACGCCTATCCCGATTGCGACGCCGTCGGCGTCGAAGTATTTCGCATCAAGGACGAGGAGCGAGCATGAATGCGCCCCACACCCCGCATCTGAACGAAGCCGACGCGGCCGCCGCCGTCGAGGCGAACGCGGCCGAGATCGGCCGCCGCGCGCTCACGCGCCGCGAGCAGAAGGAAGCGTACGAGAACAACAAGCTGTTCAAGCGGCTCGTGCGCCAGGTCGGCCAGGCGATCGGCGACTACAACATGATCGAGCACGGCGACAAGGTGATGGTCTGCCTGTCGGGCGGCAAGGACAGCTACGCGCTGCTCGATATCCTGTTGCGGCTGCGCGAGCGCGCGCCGATCGATTTCGACCTCGTCGCCGTGAACCTCGACCAGAAGCAGCCGGGCTTTCCGGAGCACGTGCTGCCCGAGTACCTGACGAAGATCGGCGTGCCGTTTCACATCGAGAACCAGGATACGTACAGCATCGTCAAGCGGCTCGTGCCCGAAGGCAAGACCACCTGCTCGCTGTGCTCGCGGCTGCGCCGCGGGATTCTGTACCGCGTCGCGGGCGAACTCGGCGCGACGAAGATCGCGCTCGGCCACCACCGCGACGACATCGTGCAGACGCTGCTGCTGAACATGTTCTACGGCGGCAAGCTGAAGGGGATGCCGCCGAAGCTGCAATCGGATGACGGCAAGAACATCGTGATCCGCCCGCTCGCCTACGCGAAGGAAACCGATCTCGAGAAATACGCGGAACTGCGCGAATTCCCGATCATTCCGTGCAATCTGTGCGGCAGCCAGCCGAACCTGAAGCGCGCGGAGATGAAGGCGCTGATCCGCGACTGGGACAAGCGCTTTCCGGGCCGCGTCGACAACATGTTCAACGCGCTCGCGAACGTCGTGCCGTCGCACCTGATGGACACGCAGTTGTTCCCGTTCGCCGGACTGCGCGCGACGGGCGAGGCCGATCCGAACGGCGACATCGCGTTCGACGAGGACCCGTGCGGCACCGGCGCGAGCGCGCCGGGCGGCGCGAAATCCGTGTCGATCGTGCAGTTCGACGATCTGTAACCCGCCATTCGCGGCGCGCGCCGCGAAACGAAACGAACGGCGGCGCGCCGGCCTGCCGCGCGCCGCCGGAACCCGAGCCCGCGCCGATCCCGCGGCCGCGGCGGCTCGCCGGGCCCGCCGAACTCGCCCGCGCGGTGGCCGCCGCCGCGCCCGTCCGGCCCCCCGCGCAGCCGCGCCGGACGGGGCCTGCATGCTAGAATGGCCAGCTTCGAACTCTCCCTACGAAACTGGCGCCATGAATATCGTGATTTTGGCGGCAGGCACCGGCAAGCGCATGCGTTCGGCGCTGCCGAAAGTGCTTCATCCTCTGGCCGGCAGGCCCCTTCTCTCCCACGTGATCGACACCGCCCGCGCGCTCGCGCCGTCCCGGCTCGTCGTCGTGATCGGCCACGGCGCCGAGCGGGTGCGCGCGGCCGTCGCCGCGCCCGACGTGCAGTTCGCGGTGCAGGAGCAACAGCTCGGCACGGGGCACGCGGTGCGCCAGGCGCTGCCGCTGCTCGACCCGTCGCAGCCGACGCTCGTGCTGTACGGCGACGTGCCGCTCACGCGCGCGGCGACGCTCAGGCGCCTCGCCGACGCCGCGACCGACGCCCGCTACGGCGTGCTGACCGTCACGCTCGACGATCCGACGGGCTACGGGCGCATCGTGCGCGACCAGGCGGGGTGCGTCACGCGCATCGTCGAGCAGAAGGACGCTTCGGCCGACGAGCTGAAGATCGCCGAAATCAACACGGGCATCGTCGTCGCGCCTACCGCGCAGCTGTCGATGTGGCTCGGCGCGCTCGGCAACGACAACGCGCAGGGCGAGTACTACCTGACCGACGTCGTCGAGCAGGCGATCGAAGCGGGCTTCGAGATCGTCACGACGCAGCCGGACGACGAATGGGAGACGCTCGGCGTCAACAGCAAGGCGCAGCTCGCCGAGCTCGAGCGCATTCATCAGCGCAAGCTCGCCGAAGCGCTGCTTGCCGATGGCGTGACGCTCGCCGATCCGGCGCGCATCGACGTGCGCGGCAAGCTCACGTGCGGGCGCGACGTGTCGATCGACGTGAACTGCGTGTTCGAAGGCGACGTGACGCTTGCCGACGGCGTGACGATCGGCGCGAACTGCGTGATCCGCAACGCGGCGATCGCCGCGGGCGCGCGCGTCGACGCGTTCTCGCATCTCGACGGCGCGACGCTCGGCGCGAACACGGTCGTCGGCCCGTATGCACGGCTGCGCCCGGGCGCGGTGCTCGCCGACGACGCGCACGTCGGCAACTTCGTCGAGGTGAAGAACGCGACGCTCGGCCACGGCTCGAAGGCGAACCATCTGACCTATCTCGGCGACGCGGACATCGGCGCGCGCGTGAACGTCGGCGCGGGCACGATCACGTGCAACTACGACGGCGCGAACAAGTTCCGCACGGTCATCGAGGACGACGTGTTCGTCGGCTCGGACACGCAGTTCGTCGCGCCGGTGCGCGTCGGCCGCGGCGTGACGGTCGCGGCGGGCACGACCGTGTGGAAGGACGTGGCCGAAGGCATGCTCGTGCTCAACGACAAGACGCAGACCGCGAAAAGCGGCTACGTGCGTCCCGTCAAGAAGAAGAGCTGAACCGTTTTTCGGGCGCGCAGCGGCGCGCCCGCGTCATTGTCGAGTTTCGAGGATAGATTTCATGTGCGGGATTGTCGGCGCGGTTGCGCAACGTAACATCGTTCCGGTGCTGATCGAAGGACTGCGCCGTCTCGAGTATCGCGGCTACGACTCGTGCGGCGTCGCGGTGCTCGGCGCCGGCGCGCCTGCGCCGGGCGCGCCGAGGCGCGCGCGCAGCGTCGCGCGCGTCGCCGATCTCGATGCGCAGGTGCGCGAGTCGCATCTCGGAGGCGTAACCGGCATCGCGCACACGCGCTGGGCGACGCACGGCGCGCCCGTCACGCACAACGCGCACCCGATCTTCTCGTCGAACGCGCTCGCGCTCGTGCACAACGGCATCATCGAGAACTTCGAGCCGCTGCGCGAGGGGCTGCGCGCGAAGGGCTACGCGTTCGTATCGCAGACCGACACCGAAGTCATCGCGCACCTGATCCACAGCCTCTATCGCGGCAACCTGTTCGCGGCCGTGCAGGAAGCCGTCAAGCAGTTGCACGGCGCGTACGCGATCGCGGTGATCCACCAGGACGAGCCGCACACCGTCGTCGGCGCGCGCCAGGGCTCGCCGCTCGTCGTCGGCTTCGGCGAACAAGAGAACTTCCTCGCGTCCGACGCGCTCGCGCTCGCGGGCAGCACCGATCGCTTCACGTTCCTCGAGGAAGGCGACGTCTGCGAGCTGACGCTCGCGGGCGTGACGATCGTCGATCGCGACGGCGCGCGCGCCGTGCGCGAGGTGCGCGTCGTCGCCGCATACGGCGGCGCGGTCGAGCTCGGCCCGTATCGGCACTTCATGCAGAAGGAAATCTTCGAGCAGCCGCGCGCGATCGCCGACACGATTGCGCAAGCGGACGCGTTCGATCCGTCGCTGTTCGGCGAGCGCGCGGGCAGCGTATTCGCGGGCATCGACAGCCTGCTGATCCTCGCGTGCGGCACCAGCTACTACTCGGGCCTCACCGCGAAGTACTGGCTCGAATCGATCGCGAAAATCCCGACGCAAGTCGAGATCGCGAGCGAATACCGCTATCGCGAATCGGTGCCGAACCCGCGCGCGCTCGTCGTCGTGATCTCGCAGTCGGGCGAGACGGCCGATACGCTCGCCGCGCTCAAGCACGCGCAGGCGCTCGGCCACGCGCACACGCTCGCGATCTGCAACGTCGCGACGAGCGCGATGGTGCGCCAGACCGAGCTGCAGTTCCTCACGCACGCGGGCACCGAGATCGGCGTCGCTTCGACGAAGGCGTTCACGACGCAGCTCGTCGCGCTGTTCGTGCTCGCGGCGACGCTCGGCAAGCTGCGCGGCCACGTCGACGCGGCCCGCGAAGCCGATTACCTGAAGCAGTTGCGCCACCTGCCCGCCGCGCTCAACAGCGTGCTCGCGCTCGAGCCGCAGATCATCGCGTGGTCCGAAGAGTTCGCGCGTAAGGAAAACGCGCTGTTCCTCGGCCGTGGGCTGCACTATCCGATCTCGCTCGAAGGCGCGCTGAAGCTCAAGGAGATCTCGTACATCCACGCGGAAGCGTATCCGGCGGGCGAACTGAAGCACGGGCCGCTCGCGCTCGTGACGGAGGCGATGCCGGTCGTCACCGTCGCGCCGAACGACACGCTGCTCGAGAAGCTGAAATCGAACATGCAGGAAGTGCGCGCGCGCGGCGGCGAGCTGTACGTGTTCGCCGACGCGGACACGCACATCGTCAACGACGAAGGGCTGCACGTGATCCGGATGCCCGAGCATTACGGGCCGCTGTCGCCGATCCTGCACGTCGTGCCGCTGCAGTTGCTCGCGTATCACACCGCGTGCGCGCGCGGCACCGACGTCGACAAGCCGCGCAATCTCGCGAAATCCGTGACGGTGGAGTAAAGCGCGCGCGACGGAACACGCGATCCGCGCCCCCCCGCGGATCGCTCGCCTCCCCCGCTGCGATCCTCCCGCCTCAAGCCCTGACGAACGTATCGGCACCCGCGTTGATCGACGCCCACTCGTCGCCCGCCTCGACCTGATGCGTCATTTGCCACAGCGTGCTGATCCTGTCGTCCGACGTGCCGGGCTCGCATTGCCCGACCCACGCGGTGATCGCCTGAAACTGATCCCAGTGGACGACGAACGCGATCAGGTTGCCGTCGACGTAGCCGATCAGATCGCCGCTCGTCGAGCCGCCCTTTTCGCTGACCGCGCTCGTGTACGTGCCCGTCACGCTGTCGCCCGACTGCTCGATCCGCATCGTCGAGCCGAGCTCGTTCTTCCACGTGCCGGAGAAATCGATCGGCGTGCCGGTGCCGACCTTGACGCGCCTGAGCGCATGTTCCAATCGCTGCATCTTTCGCCTCCTCAATTTACGAATCGACGACAGCCGGCCGGGACGGGCGCGGGTCACGCCAGGGCGCGTTGTTCTATCGGCGCAGCGGCACGGATATCTAGAACAATAGTTCATCGCTCGCGGCAGCGACGGACGATTCACTGATTCACCGATTCATCGATTCATCGCGCGTCGCTCGTGACCGCGCGCGGACGGTGCCGCTCGGAACCCGTCGCGTCAACCCGGCGCTCGAACGGGCGAACCCGCGCGGCGCGCGTGCCGGCAGACAGTCCCGGCTTCGCACGAAACCGCCGCCGAATCGAAAGCGATTCACAGCACGACCGGCGCGCTCGACAACTCGTCGCCCGGCGCGCGGCGCGCCGGATAGTGCCGCGCGAGCAACGCGGTGACAGCCTCGATCCCGTGAATCGAGCCCGCCTCGAAGCGGCCTCGGCGAAACTCCGCCTCCATCTCGCGGCACACCTTCTCCCAATCGTCGCTGTCGACGCGCGCATGAATCCCGCGATCGGCGACGATCTCGACGTCGTGATCGGCGAGCAGCAGATAGATGAGCACGCCGTTGTTGTGCTCGGTATCCCAGACGCGCAGTTCGGAGAACGCATCGATCGCGCGTTCGCGCGCGGTGGTCCCGCGAAAGAGCATCGACACGTGCAACGCGCCTTCGACCGCGAACCGCAATTGGCCGACGTGCTTCTCGTGACTCGTCTTGATCGCGCGCTCGATCTTGCCGAGCGTGCGCTTCGGAAACGCCGTGCCGACGCGCCAGCGCGTCATCAACAGGTGCCTCGCGAATCGCGCAATATCCATCACCACCTCCCGGACGCGCCGCCGCCGCCGAACCCGCCTCCGCCGCCGCGAAAGCCATCGCTCCCGCCGCCCCAGCCGCCGCCGCGCCCGCCGATGAACGGCCCGCCGACGCGCGCGCCCACCCCGCCGCCGAGCAGCGTGAAGAAGAGCGCGACCGCCGCCGCAGCGAATGCGACAAAGAGCGCGCCGGACAGCATCCACGCGACGAAGCCGACCACGCCGCCCGTGACGACCGAACCCGCGAGCCGGCCGAGTATCGCGCGCAGCACGCCCCCCGCGACGATCGTCATCACGAACAGCAACGGCAGCAGGCGGCCGAGCCCGCCTTCGTCGCCGCGTCGCGCGCGAGGCGGCGGCAGCGGCTCGCCTTCGATCACGCGCATCATGCTGCCGACGCCCGCCGAGATGCCGCCGTAGAAATCGCCGCGTCGAAAGCCCGGCACGATGATCTCGTCGATGATTCGATGGCTCGTCGCGTCGGTCAGCACGCCTTCGAGCCCGTAGCCCACCTCGATGCGCAATGTGCGATCGTTCTTCGCGACGATGAGAAGCGCGCCGTCGTCGACGTTCGCGCGGCCGAGCTTCCACTGCTCGACGACGCGGATCGAATACTGCTCGATCGTCTCGGGCTGCGTCGTCGGCACGATCAGCACCGCGATCTGGCTGCCCTTGCGCGCTTCGAAATCCTTCAGCGACTGTTCGAGCGTCGCGCGCTCGGCGGCCGTCAGCGTGCCCGTCTCGTCCGTCACGCGCGCGGCGAGCGGCGGCACCGGCTGCTCGGCGCGGCAGACGCCGCCGCCGAGCGACAGGAACGTGAGGATCGCGACGCACGCCGCGCGCAAGAGATTCTTCAATTCGACGCTCCGGCGGCCGGCGCGGGCGCCGGCTTGGCCCCGAAGTCGACGCGCGGCGGCTTCGAGATCTCGGCTTCGTTCGCGACCGAGAAGTTCGGTTTTTCCTGGTAGCCGAACGCCATCGCGGTCAGGTTGCTCGGGAACGAGCGAATCGTCGTGTTGTACGCCTGCACCGAGCGGATATAGCGATTGCGCGCAACCGTGATGCGATTCTCGGTGCCCTCGAGCTGCGCCTGCAGATCGCGGAAGTTCGCATCGGACTTCAGTTGCGGATAGTTCTCGGACACGACGAGCAGCCGCGACAGCGACGACGTCAGCTGCGCTTGCGCGGCTTCGAATTTCGCGAATGCCTGCGGATCGGACAGCAGCTCCGGCGTCGCGCGAATCGAGCCGACCTGCGCGCGTGCCTCGGTCACGCGCGTGAGCACGTCGCGCTCCTGATTCGCGTAGCCCTTCACGGTGTTGACGAGATTCGGCACGAGATCCGCGCGGCGCTGATACTGATTCAGCACCTCCGACCAGCTCGCCTTCACCTGCTCGTCCTGCACCTGGATCGCGTTGTAGCCGCAACCGGACAACGCGAACGCGAGCACGGCCAGCAGCGCCGCCCGGATCGGAAATGTCCACGCCGCCATCGCATGAGGAACCGAAGAGTGATGTCGCATCTGCTACCTCCTTGCCGTTTGCCGGGAAGGCTTGCGCTGATCGCCGGCAGCCCGTCCGGGGCGGCTGGCTTCGGACAGCCAGTTTGAGGGACGGCCGGTCGCGGACGGCCGGTCGCGAATCGTCTGCGCACGCTTCGAATCGATGCTACGTTTGCGATTCCCGATCCGCTTGACTTGCGTCAACGGTCGACCAGCATGGGCCGGCGGCAAGGATCGCGCGCACGGCTCGCGCCCGCCGCGTCACGTTCGCGGCCGACGCCGCTCTGGGCCGCGCGTCCGCGGGCAAGTAACGGGGCGCGATTGAGATAGGTCAATTCGCGCCGTCCGGCCCGCGCTACAGTGAAACGGTCATTCGCCTTCGAGCCATGCTCAGGCCCCGAAATGAGAGCATTCAAGCGGTTCGCGATTGCAATGCTCGCCGCCCCGCTCGCGACGGGACGCCGGCTCGCCCGCCGCATGCGGGCGTCCGCGCGCGCCGAGGCCGCACGGTGGCGCGTGCTTTGCCGGCAATGGCGCGGCGGTCCTCGCTTGCGCGCGTCGCCGGCCGGCACCGGCGCGCCGGGTGGAGCAAGACGATGAGCGCGCCGCGCCGTTCCCATTCGCATCGGCGGTCGCGCATCGTGATCGGCATGCTCCTGCTCGGCGCGACCGCAGCCTTCGTGTGGCTGCCTCGCCATCGCTACCACGTTCTTGGCTTCCTGCCGTATCTGCTGCTGCTCGCGTGCCCGCTCGCGCATGTTTTCATGCATCGCGGCCATTGGCACCGCGACGCCTCCGGAAACGCGACGCCCCCCGATGCCGGAGACGACGATGCGCGGCACCGCTGCACGGTCGGCTCGCGAGCCTGCGTCTCCCGCGCTCGCGAAGCCGGCCGGAAAAGCGCAACATCGAACGACGGTTCGCCGCCTATGCGATGACGCGACGCGCTTGGGCTAAGCGCGCCGCCGCAGGCGCTACCGACATTCATCGACGCGACAGGAGCGCTTGTCATGCACGACGCACATGTCCATCACGATCACGGCCGCGACGCGGACGAACGGCACGATCCCCATCGCGCGCACGGCGCGGCGACGCCCGGCGAAACGGCCGTCGATCCGGTCTGCGGAATGAAGGTGCCGATCGACGCGCCGCGCCGGCACGACCATCAAGGCCGGACGTATCGCTTCTGCAGCGACGCGTGTCTGACGGCGTTTCGCGCATCGCCGCAACGGTTCGTCGGGATGCCGAAGCAGCCGGCGAGCGAATCCGCGGCGCCGCCGGGCACGATCTACACGTGCCCGATGCACCCGCAGATACGCGCGAACGCGCCGGGCGACTGCCCGATCTGCGGGATGGCGCTCGAGCCGCTCGCGCCGGGCGCCGCCGAAGTAAGGAATCCCGAGCTCGAATCGATGACCAAGCGATTCTGGGTCGGGCTCGCGCTATCGGTGCCGCTCGTGTTGATGACGATGGGCAGGATGGCGCTGCCGTTCGACATCGGCGCGGGCATCGACGCGCTGCTCGCGCGCTGGCCGCCGCCGCACTGGATGGCGGCTTCGTGGTCGCAATGCGCGCAGGCCGCGCTCGCGACGCCCGCCGTGCTGTGGGGCGGCTGGCCGGTCTTCGTGCGCGGCTGGAAGTCGTTGGTCACGCGGCAACTGAACATGTTCAGCCTGATCGCGCTCGGCGTCGCGGCGGCCTATCTGTTCAGCGTGTTCGCGCTGCTGTTCCCCGACGCGCTGCCGCGGGCGTTTCGCAGCGGCCATGAAATCCCGCTCTATTTCGAAGCGTCGGCGGTGATCGTGACGCTCGTGCTGCTCGGCCAGGTACTCGAGCTGCGCGCGCGATCGCGCACGTCGAGCGCGATCCGAGACCTGCTGCAGCTCGCGCCGCACACGGCGGTGCGCGTGAATCCAGACGGCTCGGAGCAGACCGTGCCGCTCGAGGCGGTCGTCGTCGGCGACACGCTGCGCGTGAAGCCCGGCTCGAAGGTGCCGGTGGACGGCGTCGTCGTCGAAGGGCACTCGAGCGTCGACGAATCGATGATCACCGGCGAGCCGGTGCCCGCCGAGAAGACCGTGGGCAGCCCGGTGACGGGCGCGACCGTCAACCAGACGGGCACGTTCGCGATGCGCGCGGAGAAGATCGGCGCCGACACGCTGCTCGCGCGGATCGTGCAGATGGTCGCCGAAGCCGGGCGCTCGCGCGCGCCGATCCAGAAGCTCGCCGATCAGGTATCGGGCTGGTTCGTGCTGGCCGTCATCGCGCTCGCCGCGATCGCGTTTGCGGCATGGGCGGCGTTCGGTCCGGCTCCCGCGCTCGCGAACGCGCTCGTCGTCGCGATCAGCGTGCTCATCATCGCGTGCCCGTGCGCGCTCGGCCTCGCGACGCCCGTGTCGATCATCGTCGGCGTCGGGCGCGGCGCGCGCGAGGGCGTGCTCATCAAGGATGCCGAAGCATTGGAGCTGATGGAAAAGGTCGACACCGTCGTCGTCGACAAGACCGGCACGCTGACGGAGGGCCGCCCGCGCGTGCAGACGGTCGTCGCGCTCGACCCGCAGCGCGAGCGCGCGCTGCTCGGCGACGCGGCGAGCCTCGAAGGCGCGAGCGAGCATCCGCTCGCGCAGGCGATCGTCGAGCATGCGATGCAGGCGGGCGCCGAGCGCAAACCGGTCGCGTCGTTCGATTCGGTGCCCGGAAAAGGCGTGCAAGGCATGATCGACGAGCGCGCGGTCGCGCTCGGCAACGCGCACCTGATGGCGGATCTCGCGGTCGATTGCGCATCCGTCGAAACGGATTCGAATCGCCTGCGCGAAGCCGGCCAGACCGTGATGTACGTCGCGATCGACGGGAGGCTCGCCGGCTATATCGGCGTCGCGGACCCGATCAAGGAGACGACGCCGGACGCGGTGCGGCAGCTCAAGGCATCGGGCGCGCGCATCGTGATGCTGACGGGCGACAACCCCGTCACCGCGAACGCGGTCGCGAAGACGCTGTCGCTCGACGGCGTGAAGGCGGGCGTGCTGCCCGAGGACAAGTACAGGCACGTTCAGACGCTGCAGCAGCAAGGGCACGTGGTGGCGATGGCGGGCGACGGCGTCAACGATGCGCCGGCGCTCGCGCAGGCGAACGTCGGCATCGCGATGGGCACCGGCACCGACGTTGCGATGAACAGCGCGCGGATCGTGCTCGTGAAGGGCGACCTGCGCGGCATCGCGCGCGCGCGCGCGCTCAGCGTCGCGACGATGAAGAACATCCGGCAGAACCTGTTCTTCGCATTCGTCTACAACGCAGTCGGCATTCCGGTCGCGGCGGGCGTGCTGTATCCGTGGTTCGGCATCACGCTGAGCCCGATCTTCGCGAGCGCAGCGATGGCGGCAAGCTCGGTTTCGGTGATCGGCAACGCACTGCGGCTGCGCGCCGCGAAAACCTGAGCGAGCGGCGCACAGGCGGCGAATCCCGCGCGACGCCCGGACGCCGGCCGCGCCGTCGCCGAAAGCTCCGTTGCGCGCGCGGCGCAGCGCCGAGCGATCAGACGGTCACGCCCGCAAGCGGCGCGGGCGCTCGTCGCTCACGCGGCGACGACGGACGGGTGGAATCCCGCGGCTTCGATGATCGCGACCATACGCTCGACACCGAGCGTCGAGCCGACGTCGACCACCTTCGATGCGATGTCGACGGAAACGGTCGCCGACGAATCGACGGCCTTGATCGCCTGCGTGATCGCGTTCGCGCAGCCGCCGCACGACATGTCCTTCACTTCGAGCTTCATGTTGCTTCTCCAAAGGGATATGAGTCGATCGCAGGATGAATCTTCCCACAGTGGGAAGGTCAAGCGCGGTCGACCGGATGCGGATGCGGATGCGGATGCGGATGCGCGGGCGGGGCGGCGACGCGGCGCGTCGGACGTGGCTTCGAACCGGGAGTCGAACGCCGCAGCCCCGCGAACTCGCGACGCGGCCGATGCGTTCGCGGCGATCCCGGCGGGCAATCCGCGCGTCGGCGCGCTTCCGAGCGCCGCGCGGGCGGCGATCGACACGAGCGGCGGTCCGCCGCGACCGACGATGCGCCCCGCCCGCCGGCCTCGCGCGTCAGCGCTTCGCCGGCGCCCGGCAAAGCGCGAGATTGTGCAGGATCGCGTCGCCCGTCGACTGGTAGTTGTCGGCATCGCACGGCGGCAGGCCGAACGCCTCGCTATGATCCTGCTGCGCGCGATAGGCGACGGTATCGGACAGCACGGCCACGCATTGCGCGCGATCGCCGCGGTGGTACTCCGTGAGCGCCAGATCGCTCTTCGCGCGATCCAGCTCGATCCAGCCCATGAAGCCGCTGCATTCGTCGAGCAGCGATTTCAGCGTCGCGCGCGCCGCATCGTAGTCGTGCGCCGCGTATTGCTTGTGCGACCGCTCGGTGCGCACGTCCCGCGCGCGATCGGTGCACGCGGCGCCCGGGCGACGATACTCGCCGTCGAACGACGCGCGCATCCCGCAAAAGTCCCGGCACGCGTCCGAGCCGGACGTATCCAGCTTGACGGCGCCGTGCCCGCCGGACACCGCGATCCGGCATACGTTGTCGCCGTCGCGCGCGATGCCGACGCGTCCTTCGAGCGTGCCGCTCAGCGCGCAGGTGTGGCAGTTGCTGCCCATCGTCTCGATGTCGAACGCGTTGCCCTTGATGCTCAGCACGCCGTGCGCGCTGCCGCCTTCGACGTACAGATATCGGCCCGAGTCGATCGCGGGACCGGCGGCGATCGCAGAAAGGCTCGCCAAGAGGCTCGCCGAAAGGCCTGCAGAAAACGCGGCCGCCGCCCGCATGCGGATTCCCCAGTTCATTCGCCCCCCTTCGTCGAAGCGCCGCGCAACCCGAGCATGCGCGGCATCATGCGGATTCGCCCGCGAGCCGCCGCAGCCGCCGCGCCTGCCGCGGCAGCACGATGTACATGCCGGCCACGACGTTCAGCACGAGGCCAATCGCCTGACCGGCGAGCAGATGGCCGCCATGGCGCAGCGGCAGCGTCACCGCACTGATCGGCAGCGCGGCGAGCGCGGCCCAGCCGGCCGTCGTCAATCCGATCATCAACGCCTGCCTGAACGACACGCGGCCCGGCGCAGTCAGCGCGTGCGCGGCGAACCCCCGGCGCACCGTGTATCCGGTGATCGGCAGGCAGATCGCGAAGCAGACGACGAAGACCACGATCGCAAGCGCCATCGCCTTGCCGCTCGGCGGCTCGCCGGCGACGGGATGGGGCTGCCATATCGCGAGCCCGACGATCGCCACGCCGAGAATCCACACCGGCGCGCTCGCGAGCGTTTGGCGCCACATGCACGACCACCACACCGACAGGCGTCGGCCGAATGTCATCGACGGAAGCATCTGGAACATATCAACCCCCATTCTTGTTATCGGTTCGACGAACGCGCGAGAGCGGCGCCGTTCAGCGGTTGATGCGCGTGCGCTCATGTACGGGCCAGCCGGCGCGCTCGCCCCCGGCCCCGCGACGCGGCCCGGCGAGCGGCCCGCGATTTTGCGCGCCTTCGCCGCGCGCCGCCCGCGCGATTGCGGCGCGGTTTTTTCTTCACATCGGCCGTCCGGCCTGCGCTGCCGCAGCCGGGCGCGAACACCGGTTCGCGCACGGCCGCGCGCGGCGCCGAGCGGACGTCAGGACATCCGGACGCGGGCGCGTCAGTTGCCGCTCTCGTCTTCCTTCAGCTTCGGCAGCGCCGACGATTCGCCCGGCGTGAGCAGGCCGACTTCCGAGTAGATGCGCAGCTTGTCGCGGGTGTCGGTGATGTCGAGGTTGCGCATCGTCAACTGGCCGATCCGGTCGCGCGGCGAGAACGTCGACTGCACCTTCTCCATCGACAGGCGCTCCGGCTGGTACGTCAGGTTCGGCGAGCGCGTGGCGAGAATCGAATAGTCGTTGCCGCGGCGCAGCTCGACCGTCACCTCGCCCGTGACCGCGCGCGCGACCCAGCGCTGCGCGGTCTCGCGCAGCATGATCGCCTGCGGATCGAACCAGCGGCCCTGGTACAGCAGGCGGCCGAGGCGGCGGCCGTTCTCGCGGTACTGCTCGATCGTGTCTTCGTTGTGGATGCCGGTGACGAGGCGCTCGTACGCGATGTACAGCAGTGCAAGCCCCGGGGCTTCATAGATGCCGCGGCTCTTCGCCTCGATGATCCGGTTCTCGATCTGGTCGCTCATCCCGAGGCCGTGGCGGCCGCCGATCCGGTTCGCCTCGAGCAGCAGCTCGACCGCATCCTTGTACTCGACGCCGTTCAGCGCGACGGGGCGGCCCTCTTCGAAGCGGACCGTCACCGCTTCCTTGTCGATCTTCACGTCGTCGCGCCAGAACGCGACGCCCATGATCGGATTGACGATCTTGATGCCGCTCTCGAGGCTCTCGAGATCCTTCGCCTCGTGCGTCGCGCCCAGCAGGTTCGAATCGGTCGAATACGCCTTCTCCGCCGACATCTTGTACTCGAAGCCGGCCTGGCGCATGAATTCGGACATTTCCGCGCGGCCGCCCAGCTCGTCGATGAACTGCTGATCGAGCCACGGCTTGTAGATCTTCAGATCCGGATTGACGAGCAGGCCGTAGCGGTAGAAGCGCTCGATGTCGTTGCCCTTGTACGTGCTGCCGTCGCCCCAGATGTTGACGCCGTCCTCCTTCATCGCGGCGACGAGCATCGTGCCCGTCACGGCGCGGCCAATCGGGGTCGTATTGAAATACGTGACGCCGGCCGTCGAGATGTGGAACGCGCCGCACTGGAGCGCCGCGATCCCTTCGGCCACGAGCTGCGCGCGGCAGTCAATCAGGCGTGCGCCCTCGGCGCCGTACTGGATCGCGCGCTTCGGGATCGCATCGTAGTCGTCTTCGTCGGGCTGGCCGAGATTGGCCGTGTACGCGTAAGGAACGGCCCCCTTGATGCGCATCCAGTGCAGCGCGGCGCTCGTGTCGAGCCCGCCGGAGAACGCGATGCCGACTTTCTGGCCGGCCGGGAGATTTTCAAGAATCGTGGTCATGACGAAAACCGTTCAATCAGTTGGAAGGGGGAATTTCGCGGAATCCAAGAGTATCGGCTGTGCCTGATTATGAGGCAAGTCTCACGCACTGCTCCGGCGGCCGGAGATCGAGGGAGGCGGGGCAGCGCACGGGTGCCGAACGGGCAGCGGACGGTGAGATCGCGCGTCGATTCGGCGGGCCGCGCGGGGGCGGCCGGAACGCCGCTGCGAGCTTGGCTGGGCGGGCTTCGCGCGGGATCGTCGGAGGCTGGGCGATGCATTGGCGGCTCGAATGGACGTGCGCGGATTCCGAGGCGCACGACGGAATCGCCCCGGACCAATCAGCGTTCGAGCGGGGCGCGCATCCCGGGCAAGCGGCGCTGGCGCGGCGTTCGGGGCGGATTCGGGGCGGATTCCCGGCGAATTCGAGGGAATTCGAGGCAGATCCGGGCTGGAATCCAGCCGACGATCCCGCGTCGCCCGAGCACCGGGCAACGGCGCGCCGCCCGGCCGGCGCTCGAACATCCTCCGGCCACTCCGGTCGATGCGCGGATCGGCCGTTGCCGAGCGCCCCGAAACGCGGCCGTGCATCGGCAACACGGGCGGCCGGAGCGCCCGGTCGCCGAGCCCGGCCCGGCCCGGCCCGGCCCGGCCCGGCCCGGCCCGGCACGGCACGGCACGGCACGGCACGGCAGGCGTCCGATCGGGCCATGCCGAAGCCCGCAGCCGGTCAAGCCGCGATGGGCGCTCCTTAAACGAAATTTCATCCTACCGCCGTCTTGTTTCAGATTTCTCCGCGCGCCGCCCGTCGATAATCCCCGCACGCAGCAACGGTGAGGAAGCGAGTCATGTCACGCCCGATGAGCATCGAGATGGTCGACGAACGCGGCAAGAAGACGGTAATGGTTTCGATCGACCAGGCATCGGTGCTGCTCGATCCCGAGGACGTCGACGCCGTGATCCAGTATCTGAGCCTGCTGCGCGCGTCGATGCAGCCCGCGATTCCGGAAGTCCCGCCGCGTTCGCAGCAGTACGTGATGGAAATGGACCCGTGCTGGTACACCGAAAAGCACCCGCTGTACGACGGCGCCGTCCTGTTCCTGCGGCATACCGGGCTCGGCTGGGCGAGTTTCGCGCTGCCGACGCACAGCCTCGCGAAGCTGCACGAATCGCTCGCGCGCCATCTCGATGCCGAGCAGCCGATGTTCAGCCTGCCGAACTAGGACGCGTGCCGTCGCACGCGCCCGCATCGCACCGCTGAAGCGCGCGCCAAGCGCATCGACGCGACGCCTGCGCATCGGCTCCCGCGTCGCGTCTTCGTCATATCGTTCCGACATCGGTTCAACATCGGTTCGACTCCCCTCCCAGCCGCCCCGGCGCGCCCGCGCTTGCCGTCGCACCGATGAGCGCGCGGTGTCGTGACTAGCCCGATCCGCACCGCACGCGCCTCTCTCCCCTCGACCAACCGCTTGCGAAGCGCATGCGGACACGCGTGCCTCGCGACAGCAGCGCCGGCATTCCGGCCCGGCGCGCTCAACGCAATCCGCCGTTCGCGGCGTCGCGCATCAGACGACATCCGATGCGATGCACACCGAATGTCGCGCGACGTGCCGACGTTTCGAGTCGCGCATTACGCGATCCATCTCGCGCCGCATGTCTTGCGCTTCGCGCTTCGCGCTTCGCATTTCGCATTTCGCATTTCGCATTTCGCATTTCGCACGCAACGCGTCACACCCGCGACGCACCTGATCCACGACCACCGCCTCTGCTCACATTGCGCGAACATGAAAAATCCTTAATCCACGCGGCGCGCCCGTTTTACTCGCGCTCGCGGATCATGTGCGCACTCTCCGCCCGTCGAGCAGGAACATGAATCAGCTACAAGTGATGCGCGTCTTCACGCGCGTGGTCGATCTCGCGAGCTTCAACCTCGCCGCGCGACAGCTCGGCATGTCGGCCGCGGCCGTCACGCGCAGCATCGGCATGCTGGAAGCCCATCTGAACATGCGCTTGCTGAACCGCACAACGCGCAGCCTGTCGCTCACCGAGGCCGGCCGCGAGTACCTGGACGGCTGCCGCGCGATCATCGACAAGCTCGACGAAATCGAATCGAATCTCGTGCAGGCGACGCGCGATCCGCGCGGCACGCTGCGCATCGCGTCGTCGATGAGCTTCGCCGCCTCGGGCCTCGGGCCGCTGCTCGCCGCGTACCGCATCCTGCACCCGCGCGTCGCGTTCGACGTGACGACGTTCGATACGCACGTCGACATGGTCGAAGGCGCGTACGACGTGTGCTTCTCCGACGATCGCCATCTCGCGAGCTCGACGCTCGTGAGCCGCGCGCTGACGACGATCCGCGAGGTGACAGTCGCGTCGCCTGCCTATCTCGCGCGCCACGGCACGCCGCACAATCCGGCCGAGCTCGGCGAGCACAGCCTGCTTGCGATATCGGACGGCACCGCGCGCTCGTGGGAATTCGCCGATGCGAGCGGCGCGTATCGCGTTTACGCGGGCAGCGTGCTCGTATCGGAAAACAGCGCGATGGTGCGCATCGCCGCGCTCAACCACATGGGCATCGCGCAGTTGCCGCTCCCTCTTGTCGCGGCCGATCTCGACGCGCGCATGCTCGTGCCGCTGCTGCAGCGCCGCAAAACCGCCGCGCCGCTGCAGCGTGCCGATCTCCGAGATGCGCAGCATCGCGCGAAAACGCGCGAGCAGGCCGTCCGTTTCGGTTCGCGCGCGCTCGACGAGGCTCGACAATGCGACGTCGTCGAGCGTGTCCGCACGCTGCGCCGCGTGCGCGAGCAGCGTATGCACGTGCGCGAGCGGCGTGCGCAGATCGTGCGCGATGCCGTCGCATACGCCCTTCACCTCGTTCATCAGACGTTCGACCTCCTCGAGCATGTGATTGACGAGGTGCGACAGCATGTCGATCTCGTCGCGCCCGCCGACGGGCAGGCGCTGCCCGAGATCGCCTTGCGCGATGCGCTGCGTGACGTGGCGGATCGCCTTGAGCCGGCTCATCTGCCGCACGCTCAAAGCGAGTCCGCCCGCGATGCCGGCCACGAGGCACAGAACGCCGCCGCCGATCAGTGCGTTGATGATCGCCTCGCGAATGCGCAGGATGTGCGTGAGGTCGCGTGCGAGCACGAGCTTGTCGCCGTTCGCGCGCACCTCGGCCATCGCGCGCACGACGGGCGCAACCTGATCGCCTGCGATCTTCAGCGTGTGGTCGAGCGTCGTGCCGGTGCGATACGTCGTCAGCTCGGACGGAAACGCGAGCACGTCGCCCGCGATGTGCGTGCCGTTCGCGGAGAAGAGGCCGTAATAGTTCGTGTGCATTCGCTCGTGTTCGAGCCGGCGATGAATCGCGCCGGCGATGTCGCCGTCCGGCATCGCATCGAAGTAGATCATCTGCCAGTCGATCACGACATCGGTCTCGCGTTCCATGTCGTGCGTGATCGCCGCCGCGATGAAGCCGAGCAGCACCATTACCGAAATCGAGAACGTCGCCGCATAGACGGTGAGCAGACGGAACGTCGTCGAATACCACCGACGTCCCGGCGCGGCGGGCGCATGGCGTGAAGCGTCCATCGGAAAAATCCGCTTACGAAAGGATGTAGCCCGCGCCGCGCACGGTCCGGATCATCGGCGTCGCATCCGGCGGATCGATCTTCTTGCGCAGGCGGCCCATGTGCACGTCGATCAGGTTGGTGCCGGGGTCGAAGTGGTAGCCCCATACGGCCTCGAACAGCATCATCCGCGTGATCGTCTGCCCGGCATGACGCATCATGAACTCGAGCACGCGGTACTCGGTCGGCAGCAGCGCGATCTCCGCGCCGTCGCGATAGACCTTCCGCGAGATCAGATCGAGCGTCAGCGGACCAACGGCGAGCGTCGTCTCGAACGGCGCGGGCGACGCTTGGCTGCGCCGCAGCAGCACCTCGAGCCTCGCCGTCATTTCCTCGGTATCGAACGGTTTCGTCAGGTAGTCGTCGCCGCCCGCGCGCAGGCCGCGCACGCGCTCGTCGACGTCGCCGAGCGCGCTCAGCATCAGCACCGGCGTGCGCACGCCGATGCTGCGCATCGTGGTCAGGATCGTGAGGCCGTCGACGCCGGGCAGCATGCGGTCGAGCGTGATCACGTCGTAATCGTCGCTGATCGCGCGCGCCATGCCGTCGCGGCCGTTCGCGACCCAATCGACGGTAAAGCCGCGGCTTTTCAATTCGCCGACGATTTCATTCGCCGTGATTTCGTCATCTTCGATTGTGAGCACTCGCGACATGAGCGTATCGGGCGCCGCGACGGATGGGACCACCGTGCGCGGCGGGCACGACGGGTTGTTTGCAGGCATACATGTTGCCATATTCGGTATCAGCTCTTCGGAACGTGGCCGCCGTGCACCGCGGCGCGAGCCGCGACGCACGGCCGGCGATCGAGAGCAGACTACACGCGCGCGCGTGAAAGCGCGCCGTCGGCTTCATGAAAAATTATTTAATCTTCGGCCCCACGGCGCGCGCCGCCGCCGAGCGATGTCGCGCAACTCACCGCCGTCGCGTCATCGACGTCGCGTGATGCCCCGCCCGCGCGAGCGAGCGACGAAGCGCGTCAGCCCGATGCGTGCGCCCCCTTCGCTACCCGATCACCGCATGCGCGCTCGGATGCATCCGCCGTTGCCCGGCAATCGCAGCCGCCAGCATCGGCCGCGCGCCGTTCGCTTTCGATTGCCTTCCGTATCAGCGTCACGTCGGCGATCGGGCCGCCTTCGCCCTGCACCTTCGCGTATGACATCGCCGGCGCGAACAAACTGGCCGCCAGCATCATTGCGCTCACCGTCCGCATCATCGCCAACCCCATTCTCGTCTTGTCGGTTCGTTGCCCGTCGTGCTGCATGCACGGAGCACACATCGCGTGCGCCATCCGTGAACCCGACGATACCAACGCACACGTAACGTTTCGCGAACAGCGGCATGAATAATTATTTAGATATCCGCGTTAAATCTCAAAGCCGAGTTTTGCGGCAACGCGCGGATGAAACAAATTTCATCCGCGCGTTGCCGTTTCGACAAATCGCGACGCTTAGCCTTCATTCCGCGATCCGCGCCACGGCCGGCATCGCCGGGCAATCGATCGGTTGCTCGAACCGGAACATCGAATACACGAAGGAGCCGCAGATGAAATACCCGGTCCGCACGCTCGCGTGCGCGTTCGCGCTGACGTTCGGCGCCGCCGCGCACGCCGCGCCGAAGCTCACGCCCGAGCAATGTTCGGATTACCCGTTCGTGCACACGAAGGGGCCCGTCACGCGAGCGCAACTGATGAATGAATTGTCCGAGCTGGAATCGGTCGGCTACGATCCTTCCGCGGGCGACGAAAGCGGCTATCCCGACGACATCGACGACGCGCAGCAAAAGCTGATGCAGAAATATCAGACGGATTGCGTCGGCGCGGGCGGCTCGATCGCGTCGAACGGCAACTGACGGCGGCGCATGCGGCGGGGCACGCCGTCAACCCGACACGGCGCGGCGCGGCGCGGGCATATCGTCGGCGCGCGTCACGCGTCGTCCGGCTCCTTCTGCCGCAGCGTGACGAATTCCTCCGCGGCGGTCGGGTGGATGCCGACCGTCTCGTCGAACTGCGCCTTCGTCGCGCCCGCGCGGATCGCGATCGCGATGCCCTGAATGATCTCCGCCGCGTCGCGCCCGACCATGTGCGCGCCGACGACGCGCTGGCTGTCGCGCGCGACGACGAGCTTCATGAACGTCTTCTCGTCGCGGCCGGACAACGTGTGCCGCAGCGCGCGGAACGACGTCTTGTAGATGTCGAGCGCGCCGAGCTCGGCGCGCGCATCCGCCTCGGTGAGGCCGACCGTCGCGATCTCCGGCTGGCTGAACACCGCGGAAGGAATGTAGCGATGATCGGCCGCGATCCGCTTGCCGCCGAACAGGTTCGCCGCGAGCAGCATGCCGTCGCGCGTGGCGACGGGCGTGAGTTGCGGGCGTGCGGTGACGTCGCCGATCGCGTGGATCGACGGCACCGTCGTCGTCGAATATGCATCGACCTCGATCGCGCCGCGCGCGTCGCGCGCGACGCCGACCGCTTCGAGCCCGAGCCCGTCGCCATTCGCGACGCGCCCCGTTGCGTACAGCACCGCATCGTACGGCCCGTACGCGCCTTGCGCGAGCCTGAGCGTCAGCGCGCCGTCGGCGCCGCGCTCGATCGCGTCGATCCCGGCGTGCGTATGGATGGCGATGCCGTGCTTCGTCATCTCGCCGTGCAGCGCGCGCCGCACGTCGTCGTCGAAGCCGCGCAGGATCTGCGCG
This sequence comes from Burkholderia thailandensis E264, assembly GCF_000012365.1. NCBI lineage: Bacteria > Pseudomonadati > Pseudomonadota > Betaproteobacteria > Burkholderiales > Burkholderiaceae > Burkholderia > Burkholderia thailandensis. Next base: position 305,786 of record NC_007651.1, on the reverse strand, counting down.
CCGCGATAGAACAGGTCGACGTCGGCGCCCAGACCGTTGAAGATGCCGGCGAACTCGACCGCGATGTAGCCGCCGCCGACGATCGCGATCCGCCTGGGCAGTTCGGGCAAGTCGAGCGCCTCGCGCGACGTGATCGCGTGCTCGATGCCGGGAATCGGCGGCAGCACCGGCCGCGAGCCGGTCGCGACGCCGATGTGCCGTGCGGTGATGCGCCGTCCCGCGACGTCGACCGTATGCGCGTCCACGAGCGTCGCGCGCCCCGCGTGGATCTCGACGCCCGACTTGTTCAGCAGATCGCCGTAAATGCCGCTCAGGCGCGCGATCTCGCGGTCCTTCGCCTCGATGAGCGCCGGCCACGAGAAGAGGCCGATGTCGAAGGTCCAGCCGAAGCCCGCGGCATCCTCGACATCGTGGCCGTAATGCGATGCATAGACGAGCAGCTTCTTCGGAATGCAGCCGCGCAGCACGCAGGTGCCGCCGATCCGTTCTTCCTCGGCGATGCCGACGCGCGCGCCGTAGGACGCCGCGACCCGGCTCAGGCGCACGCCGCCCGAGCCCGCGCCGATGACAAAGAGATCGTAGTCGAATTCCATAGCGCCGCCTGATCGAAGCCTCGATGACCGGACGATAGCAAGTTTTCGAATTTCATGCGGCGCGGTGCGTGCGCACTGTCATGCAGCGCAATCATCAGCGGATTCCCCGGTGCGCCGCCAAGAAAAAAGCGGAGGGCGACGCCCTCCGCTTCATCGGTGCCGTGCGCGGCGCGCAATCGCCGCGCGAACGCACGTCATGCCTGCGACGTGTCGCCGTCCGGCGCGGCCGTGTTGTCGCCGTCGGCCGCTTCGTCGTCCTTCTTTTTCTCGACGAGATTCTCGAGCGCCTCGGCGCCCTTGAAGCCCGCGACCGCGGCCGCCGCCTTCGTCAGCAGGCCGGCATCCGGATCGACCTTCTCGGCCGCCTCGACGGCCGCCACCGCGCCTGCAATCTCACCTACCGTATTCAGGATTCCCATCGCAATCACCGTTTAGGTTGAACGTGAGCGAGCATGATTGCACGGACATTCATGCAGCGCCGCGTTTGTCACATTCGGTAGCACCAGTTACTTCGGCGCGACCGCTCACGAGCCGACGCGCAAGGCGCCGGCGAATGCGCGCGCCGGCGCACGACAGCGAACCGGAACGCATGCGCGGCGCAAGATCGACGACGATCGCGATCGTCGCCGCGCGCGAAGCAGCTTAGCTCAGTGCCGCCCACGCAACTGTCAAACTATGTCGGATAATTTTCGGACGCCTTTCATTCGAACGATTCGTCCGCTTTTCCGCACGCTCCGGAGCGCGCGACATGCATCGCGGGCGCGTTCGCGCTCATTCGCTCGCGCCCGAAGCGGGCGCATCATTGGTCTTGCTGCTCACGGCGTCGTCCGTCCGCGTGCACGCGGCGAGCAGCAACACCGCCGTCATCGATGCGGCCCATGCGTAGCGCTTCATCCTGTCGCGCCCGAAAGAATCGAATCGCCGGAAAACGGCCGCTGCGCGTCGAACGGCCGCATGCACCGGCTACCTGAAAAACGCCATCTGCACGACCTTCACGATCACGAGCCCGACCGCGAGCACCAGATAGCCGCGCAGCACGCCCATCCAGATGCGCGTCGACAGCGTGATCCGCGGCGCCGGCAGCGCGTCGAGCGGGGGCATCCGCCACGTGTCCCGCAGGCTACGCTCGACGGCCGACTCGGCCGGCTCGGGGGGCTCGCCGCCGCGCTTGCGCAACGCGAGCGTCGCGACGCAGCCGAGCGCCGCGAGCAGCGTGCCGCCCGCGAGCACCTCGATCATCGTCTCGCCGGTCATGTCCGGATACATCACGGACGCCGTCAGGATGATCGACAACATCACGAGCACCCAGATCACCGCCCCCGTAAACAGATTCAGTTTTCTCGAGTTGACCCACGGACCGAGCACCGCCTTGTCGTTGCACAGCAGCAGCAGGAATACGGTCGCGCTCGGCAGCAGCACGCCCGCGAGCGTTTGCACCGCTTCCGTCAGCAGTCCGAGCGGGCTGCCCGGAATCAGCACGAGCGCGGCCGCCGCGGCGACGATGCCGAAATAGACGAGGTAGAAACCCTTCGCATCCGATACGCTTCGATGAAGCGAATGACGGATCTTGAACACGTCGCCGATCGCGTACGCGGTCGCGAGCGACACGGCGGCCGCACCGATGATCGACGCGTCGAGCAGCGCGATCGCGAAGAGCGTCGCGCTCGTGTGGCCCGCGTACTTCGCGAGGCCCGCGATCACGCCGCCCGCATCGGTGAAGTTGCCCGCCTCCGGACGTCCCTCGAAGAGCGCCGCGCAAAACGCGATCATCGCGATCGCGCCGATCATCACGAGCACGATGCCGATCCACAGGTCCGCCTTTTCGTATTTCATGAAACGCGGCGTAATCCGCTTGTCGATCACGTAGCTCTGCTGGAAGAACAGCTGCCATGGCGCGATCGTCGTGCCGACGATGCCGATCACGAGCAGCATCACGTCGGAGAGCTTCGCGTGCGCGGGCCAACCCGGCACGAACAGGTCCCGCGTCATCTGATGCACGGGCGGATGGATCGACACGAGCACCGGCACGAGCAACAGGCTCAACAGGCAGAGCGCGACCGCGAAGCGCTCGAACCGGCGCAAATCGCCTGTACTGACAGCCGCCATCGTCAGCGCCGCGGCAATGCAAACGCCCGCGACCTTCGATACGCCGAAGAAATCGAGCACGAACGTGATGCCGATGAATTCGGTGACGATCGTCAGCGCATTCAGGACGAAGAGATCGACCACGCTGAACGCACCCCAGAACTTGCCGAACCGCTCGAAGATGAGCCGCGCGTGACCGACGCCCGTCACGGCCCCGAGACGCAGCACCATTTCCTGATTCACGAACAGCACGGGCACGAGCAGCAGCAGCGTCCACAAGAGCGTCGTGCCGTAGTTCTGCCCCACTTGCGTGTAGGTGCCGAACGCGCCGGCGTCGTTGTCGCCGACCATCACGATGAGGCCCGGCCCGAGAATCGCGAGCAGCGTGCGCACGCGCGCCCACCAGGTGTTGCGAGGCGCGGTGTCGTGAAGCGCGATCGTGCCGAGCGCGCCCTTGATATCGCCGACATGCGCGTGGTCGAGAACCGCGCTGCGTTCGATGGCGATTGGCGGTGAAACGTCGGTTGGCGTGGACATACTGGATTTCCCAACGGGTATGGCTTGCGTCGGCGCGCTCGTCCGGCATGCGCAAGCGCCGCGCCGCGGCGGCCTCGCTTGCGTATGCGAAAGCGCATCGAGATTCAGAAAATCAGGGTTTTCAGGCGCTGCCAGAACGAGACGGATGCCGGCTTGCCGGCGGCTTCGAGCGACAGCATCGCGTCGTAGTGGACGCGCGATTCGTTGACGTGCGGCAGTTGCGACAGAAGCAGACCGAATTGCATGATGATTCTCCGGGCGCGGGTTCTCGCGCATGGCGGGAAGCCGCGTGCCCGAACGTCATGCGCGCGATGCGCCTATCGGTCGGACCCTACGCGCTTCCCTTGATGATCGAAATCGAAAAGATCCAGGGTGCGGCATATGGGATAACTGTCACTGTCCGGCATGTCGGCTCCTTGTCTGAAGGTTGACGGTTGACCACTGCATGCACGCGCGCGCGGCAAGCGCGCACGCGAACACGCACGCTCGGCGCGGCCGTCATGCGAAGCATGCGCCGGGCGCCAAGCGAACACGCACCGCGAACCGAGGTTCGCGGCGAATGCCGCGACGGGCGCGCGAAAACGCGGCGCTCATGCGGCGCAAATCAAGGATGCACGGGGAGTGGGACTGCTAACTGCGGCGCGCACCGTCTGCCTGATCGGCTGAACGGCGGCGATGGAAAGGGCGCGGACGTCTTGCCGTTCAGGCAGGAAAACTGCTCAAAGGTCGACTACTGCAAGTGTCCAAGGACGCTGCCCCATTTGTGGAGATGGCCGGATTCTAGGTAGGCGATCGATCGAAAGTCAATGACTATCATCAGCTTCACGAAGAAAAATTCTCGCCCTTCCGGCACTGTAAGTTTTTACGCAATGAAACCGTGTCCGTTGCTTTCAATCGCCCATGAGCGGGAACCGGATCGAAAGCCGGAACGCGCGGCGCGCGGCGAATGTCGCGCGCACGCGCCGATTTCGCCGGATGCTGATCGATCCGGCATTTTTATTCGTTTTTTGCTTGCGCGCCCGCATGCGGCACACATACAATCCGCCGCGATTCGTCACAGAAGGAGAGTCCCTCGTGGACACGTCCCCCAGTAGTTGCAGTCCGATGCCGGTCGAAGCCGGCAATGCAATCGCGCGCTAGCCGTTTGGTTCCCCCTCGCCGCTAGCTCGCATTGGTCGAGTTAGCGCGCTTCATCGTCGGCGGCCTCCGTCCGCTCGTCCGCAGCACGCTTGCTCTGTTCAGGTCTCGTCGCAAGCCGCCGTCCGGCGCGCAAGCGATGTGTCATGTCGTCCGGCGCAAGCCGGAGCGGACAGGAGCGAAGTCATGCTTGTTCGATTTTTCAAGGCTAAGCTCGGGCGCCACGCCCAGCTCGCGAGCCGCCGGATCGTCGTGTCGTCGATCTCGCCGCGCGCGCATGCGGCGAACGCCGCGAGCCACGGCACGCTGCCGGGCACCAGGTTTCCGGCCCGGCCGGTCGGCTGCGCGATCGTGGGCGCCATCGCGGGCGCCGTCGCGATCGTCGCGCTGCTGTCCGCCTCGGATTACCGCACCGGCCTGAATCAGGCGATGCGCGTCAGCTGGTGGTTCTCGTAAGCACCCGGCAAGCCCGGCGGTTCGCCGTGTCCGCCGGGCAACCTCAAGCGGCGAGCGGGCGATATTCTCGCCCGCATTCATCCAAGCAACGATTCGTCATGAAGAAAACCGTTCATCACATGCTCGTCACATCCGGCGTCGCCTCCGGCCTGCCGCTGCTGCTGTCGCTCGGCGTCCCGCATGCCGCACTCGCGCAAGCCGCGTCAGCGAGCGCCGCCGCCTCCGCGTCCGAAAGCGCCGCGCAGGCATCGCCCGCTGCCGCCGCCACCTCCGCGGCGCTCGCCATCGACGGCGTGCAGACGCGATCCGCCGCGCCGGCCCCCGATGCCGCCGCCACGCCCGCTCCCACCGGCTTCTGGGAACGCTCGAACCTGTTCGGCGACATGGGCGGCCTGCGCAGCAAGCTCGGCGATCACGGGATCACGCTGAACCTGCAGGAAACGAGCGAATACCTGCGCAACCTGTCGGGCGGCACGAGCCGCGGCGGCGCATACGGCGGCCTCACGCAATTCGGCTTCAGCGTCGACACCGAAAAGGCCATCGGGCTGCCCGGCGGCACGTTCAACGTGTCGGGCCTGCAGATTCACGGCACGAGCCTCACGTCGCGCAACCTGCAACTGCTGCAGACGGCGAGCGGCATCGAGGCAGAGGGGACGACGCGCCTCTGGGAACTTTGGTATCAGCAGTCGTTCGCGAACGGCCGCGCCGACGTGAAGATCGGCCAGCAAAGCCTCGATCAGGAATTCATGGTGAGCCAGTACGCGAGCACGTTCATCAACGCGACGTTCGGCTGGCCCGTGCTGCCGGCCGTCGACATGCCGGCGGGCGGCCCCGCGTATCCGCTGTCGTCGCTCGGCGTGCGGCTGCGCGCGAAGCCCTCCGATGCGTGGACGGTGATGGCGGGCGTGTTCGACGGCAATCCGGCGGGCGGCGTCGGCGACGCGCAGCAGCTCAATCGCCACGGCACGAACTTCAACCTGCGCAACGGCGCGCTCTTCATCGGCGAGCTCCAGTACGCGCTGAACGCGCCGCCCGCCGACCCGAAGGCGCCGCAGCCGGCGGGCCTGCCGGGCATGTACAAGCTCGGCGTCTGGTACAACTCGGAGCGTTTCGCCGATCCGCGCTACGACACGAACGGCGTCGCGCTCGCCGATCCGGCAAGCAACGGCATCGCGGCGACGCATCGCGGCAACTACGGCTTCTACGCGGTCGCGGACCAGATGGTATGGCGCCCGGGCGCGGACAGCCCGCGCTCGCTGAACGTGTTCGCACGCGTGATGGGCGCACCCGGCGATCGCAACACGGTCGACTTCACGCTGAATGCCGGCGTCACGCTGAGGGCGCCGTTCGCCGGACGCGACAACGACACGGCGGGGCTCGCCGTCAGCTACGCGAAAGTCGGCTCGCACGCGCGCGGCGCCGACGGCGACGCCGGCGTGTTCCAGACGCCCGGCTATCCGGTGCGCCGCGCGGAAACGCTGCTCGAGGCGACCTACCAGTATCAGATGACGCCGTGGTGGCAATTGCAGGCGGACTTCCAGTACGCATTCCGGCCGGGCGGCGGCATCCCGAACCCGAACGAGCCGGGCACGCGAATCGGCAATGAAGCGATCGTCGGCGTACGCACGACGATCGCGTTCTGACCCGTTTCGCTTTCCTCATCTGTCACACCTTTCATTTCCTGCGCCGCGCGCGCCGTTCACGGCGGCGCCGCGCGCCCGCCGCCCGCGCGCCGTCGAATCGTCTAGGGCGTGTTCACACTATCGAAGGGCTTCGATAATCAGGGCGAAGTTGATAAAGGCAATGAACATCAAGTCGAGTTTGTCGAAGCGCGAGAAGATGCGACGAAAACCCTTCAATCGACGGAACAGCCGCTCGACTTCGTTACGACGCTTGTACATTTCCCGGTCGTATTCCCAAGGCTCGACGCGCGTACTCAACGGAGGGACGACCGGGATGAAGCCGAGATCGAGCGCGAGTTGTCGGGTTTCGTTACCTTCGTACGCCTTGTCCATCAGCAGGTGCAGCGGCCGATTCGGCGGCCCCAGGCGTTCGAGCAGTGCACGTCCCTGCGGCGCATCGCCGGCTTGACCGGGCGACAGTGCGAACGTTATGGCTGTTCGAGCATCCGCGGCAACCATATGAATCTTGGTTGTCCATCCTCCGCGAGACTTGCCGATGGCTTGAGGTCCATTTTTTTTAACGCACCGGTGCCGTCAGGATGAACCTTCACGATCGTGCTATCCAGCGATACCGCTTCAATCCGAACGCGAATGATCTGCGCGCGCTGCAACTCCGTGAACACTCGGTCCAGTACACCGTTGCGAGACCAACGGTTCATGCGCGTGTAGATCGTGTGCCAGCGGCCGAAACGTGGTGGCAGGCCGCGCCATTTACATCCGTGCTCGGCCACATAAAGGATCGCGTTGAGCACTTGCAGGTTCGACAGGCTCACATTGCCACGCTGTCGCGGCAGGCAATGTTCGATCTGCTTGAATTGGGCTTCGGAGATTTCCATCTCCGAAGCATAACCTCAAACCAATGTAGTGTGAACACGCCCTAGGCCCCGTTCACGCTGATAGCGGACTTGCGCCGGCCGGCAGAAGGGCCGAGCGCGAGGAACGGGACGAAGCGAATACTCTGTGCATTCGCAAGGATGCGTGGCGCGGCGATCTGCCCTTCCGCCGGCCAACCCGGCGAATGAACGCAAAAATCGGGAGAACGTGCGTTATTGGCGTGAACGGGCCCTAAACCGATTTGTCACGATAACGCCATCGGAAAGTCGGCTCCGCGCGTTACGGTGATTCGTCCGGCCGCACACCGGCGCCGCTTCGCGTCGCAATTTAAGCGTTGCGGCGCGCGCCCGGACAAGGCATGCTGGACCGGACGCGCGCCGCACGCGAACGCCGGCCCGGCGCCTCCCGACGAGAGTCGCATTCACGCGGAGCCATCAGCTTGTCCTGTCTCGATCTCGCCGCACGTCGCCACGATCGTCCGAACGATCGCGCGGCGGCCGTTCGTGCGCGTCTGCGCACGCCGAAGGTCGCGCGATGAAAGCGCTCGCGTGGCTCGCCGGCGCCGTCTGCGCGCTGCTCGCGGCCGAGCTGATCTCGTTCGGGGACATCGGCCGCTTCGTCGCGCTGCTCGCCTGCCTGCTCGCCGCGCCGTGCGCGATCGCCGCCGCATTCGGCTGCGCGTACACGCTCGTCGCGGCAGCGCTCACGCACCGCTTCTTCGCCCGCGCGCCGCGCGAGCCGCGCGCGTGCCCGCCCGTCACGATCGTCAAGCCGTTGCACGGTAACGAGCAGACGCTGTTCGCGAATCTCGCGAGCTTTTGCGAGCAGCGCTACGATGGCCCGATCCAGTTCCTGTTCGGCGTGCACGATCGCGACGATCCCGCGCTGCGCGCCGTCGATGCCTTGCGCGACGCGTTTCCCGGCGCGCACGTGACGATCGTCGCCGACGCCCGCCTGTACGGCCCGAACCGCAAGATCGCGAACCTCGTCAACATGCTGCCCGCCGCCGTGCACGACGTGCTGATCTTCGCGGACAGCGACGTGAGCGTCGGCCCCGATTACGTGCGGCATATCGTCGGCGAACTCGACGAACCGGACGTCGGGCTCGTGACCTGCGTCTATCGCGGCCGCCCGGACCCCGGCTTCTGGCCGCGCGTCGAGGCGCTCGTCACCAATCATCAGTTCCTGCCGGGCGTGGTGACGGGCCTCGCGCTGAAACTCGCGCGACCGTGCTTCGGCCAGACGATCGCGATGCGCCGCGCAACGCTCGATGCGATAGGCGGCCTCGCGCAATTCGCGCATCATCTGGCCGAGGATCACGCGATCGGCGAAGCGGTGCGCGCGTGCGGTGCGCGAGTCGTCGTGCCGCCGTTCGCGATCGAACACGGCTGCGTCGAGACGCGGGTCGCGCAGCTCGTCGAGCACGAGTTGCGCTGGAGCCGCACGATCCGCGCGGTCGATCCGCGCGGCCACCTCGGCTCGCTGCTCACGCACCCGCTCGCGCTCGCGCTGCTCGCCAGCGTGCTGTCGAGCGGCGCGGCGTGGGCGTGGCCGCTCGTGCCGGCCTCGCTCGCCGCGCGCGCCGTCTCGAAATGCATCGTCGATCACGCGACGAAACGGCCGGTGCGCGACCTGTGGCCGCTGCCGCTCGCGGACCTGATCGCATTCGGCATCTTCGTCGCGAGCTTCTCGTCGTCGCGCGTGATCTGGCGCGGCTTCAGCTTCGACGTCGATCGCGACGGCCGCCTGTGCCCCGCGCCGGAGAAACGCCCGAATGCCTGATCGGCATCGCGCGTCGAACTAGCTTTTCTTCGTCATGCAAAACGAACCTATGCGATCACCACACGATGCGCGCGACGCACGCAACCGACAAATGATGAAGCATGCGGGACGCATCGCGGCGCTCGCGGGGCTCGCGGTCTCGCTCTGGCTCGTCGCGCGCGACGATCCGCGCGCGGTGCTGGATCTGCTGCGCGCGGCGGGGATCGGCCTCGTCGTCGCGGCCGCGTCGCACCTGCTGCCGATGCTCGCGAACGCGAAAGACTGGCAAACGCTGATCGCGCCGCCGGATCGGCCGAGCCTGCGCGCGATGCTGCAACTCGTGTGGATTCGCGAATCGGTCAACGGGCTGCTGCCCGTCGCGCGCATCGGCGGCGAGCTCGCGTCGTTCCGCCTGCTGCGCGCGCATGGGCTGACGGCGCCCGCGGCGGTCGCGAGCCTCGTCGCGGACATGCAGCTCACGCTGATCAGCCAGGCGCTTTTCGCGCTCGCGGGCGTCGGCTTTCTGCTCGTGCGCGCGACGTCGGACACCGCGCGCGTCGCCGGCATGTTCGCGTGGGGCCTCGCCGCGCTCGCGCCGCTCTTGATCCTGTTCGCGCTCGTGCAGCACGCGAAGCCGTTCGAGCGCGCGATGCATGCGCTCAATCGCGTCGCCGGCGGTCAGCTCGCGTCGCTCGTCGAGCGCTCCGCGCAGATCGACGATGCGCTGAAGGCCGTCTGGCGGAGGCGCGGCATTGTCGTGCGCTATCTGTTCTTCTGGCAGCCGCTGCAACATCTTGCGACGTCGCTCGAAATCTGGCTCGCGTTGCATTTTCTCGGCGCGCCCGTCTCGTTCATCGACGCGCTCGTGATCGAAGCGCTGATCCAGGCGCTCAGCAGCGCCGCGTTCTTCGTGCCGGGCGGGCTCGGGGTGCAGGAAGGCGGATTCGTGCTGATCGGCGGCGCGCTCGGGCTCGACCCGGCGACGTCGCTCGGGCTCGCGGGCGCGCGGCGCATCCGCGATCTGCTGATCTTCGTGCCCGGCCTGTTCGCGTGGCAGCACGCGGAGGCATCGGTCGCGGCGAGCAGTTCGTGATCGATCGGCGTGACGCGCCGCGATTCGTGGGGTTCGCCGTCACGCCATTTTCAATATCCGCATGCATGATCGGAGTGGGCCGAACGGCTCGCCACACCGACGGGCCCGTTCGCGCGCGTCGCTCGACGCACGCTCGCGCATCGACGCTTTACGTCGCTCGACGCAACAATCGAGTCGACTGACCGCTCACCCGAACCGCCACGACGCGAAGCCCCCGCTCGCAATACGGTGACGCTTCCCCGCCGCGACGATTTCTTGTAACGTTTGCAAGCCATTGGCGGAGACGAGGACGGCAGGATCGCGGCGGGCAACCGGCCGCGGCCCGCAACGAATACAAGACATCACAACAAAAGGAGAGGGCATGCGATGGCAATACCCCGTTGCGGCCGCGCTCGCGATCGCCGCACTCGTGTGGGCCTGCGCGCGGATCGTGTCGACCGATGCCGCGCCCGCTGCCGCGCCGGCCGAACAAACGGAATCGACCTCATCCACCGCGCTCGCGAGCGCATTCGCTATCGCATCGTCGGCGACGCCACGCTCCGCGCCGCCGCCGCTTCCGCCCCGCGTCGCCGAGTACATCGCGCATGAATACGCGAATTCGGCCGTCACGCGCGAAGCGCTCACGCAGATCGCATACGGCTGGAGCCAGGCGGTCAACGACGTCCACGATCCGGGCGACGCCAAGACGGCCGGCGACGCGATCGCGAAAGGCATCGCCTGCGCATTGAGCGCGCGCGTGCTCGTGAAAGCGGGCGTCGACCAGCAGACGATGCTCGACCGGATCAAGAGCACACGCGCGATCATGCTCGACACCGAAGCCGACACGCTCGCGTACATCCGCTTCCAGTCGCTCGCGGGCGGCCAGTTCTTCGACGATCCCGGCCCCGCATCGTGCGGCTTCAACCCGACGTCCATGCCGAATTGATCTCACCGACGCTGTAGCGCTTCAACCACCATCCGAGGGAACTTTCGATGAAAAAGTTAGTGACGCTGATGATTGCCGGCGCGCTCGTCGCGCTGCCCTACTCGACGCCCCTGAACGCCGCGCAAGCGGCGACGGTCACGCCGGCCGCGGCGGCCTCGCCCGGCTCCGCAATCGTGTTCGTCAACGGCATCAACAACACGTTCGACGATGCGATCGCGAGCCTGCAAGTGCTCAAGAGCCAGTTGAACGCACGCGACGCGAACAACGCATACGTGTACGGCAACGCATACAACGCGACGCAAGGCACGTTCAGCGATCTGTGGCAGGTTTTCAAGCAGAAGTCGGTCGAAGGCACGAGCCCGGCGGACTTCTGGCGTGCGATCGACGGCGGCGCGATTCCCGCGGGCGGCATGGACGCGGCGCTGCAACAGAAATACATCGATATCCTGACGAAGAGCGAGACCCCCGAGCTGCCCGATCACCTGAACCAGTACCGCACGTATCTGCAGCAGAACCGCAAGGTCGTGCTCGTCGGCCACTCGCAAGGCACGCTGTACGCGAACTTCGAGGTGAACCTGCTGATCACGGGGCCTGAGCGTGCGCAGGGCAGGATCAGCTCGGTGAACGTCGGCAATGCGGCGCGCTACCTGCTGCCGGGATCGAGCTATCTGACGTCGTCATCGGATACGGTGATCGGCAGCCTCGGCCTCGTGCAGACAGTGATGCCGTCGAACTTCTCGCTCGGCTTGCACCTGCTCACCGATCCGCTCGGCCATTCGTTCACGAAGATCTACATGAACCAGTCGTTCGCGGCGGCCAAGCAGATTCTCACGCAAGTATCGCAGCAGGCGAACGGCACGGCGAAGGCCGCCATGCGCTGAAGCCCCGCCGCCGCATCGCATGCGCCTGCGCGACGCGCGTGCGATGCATGCCATGCGCCGTGCATTCGCGCGGCGCATGCGCCTGTCATACATATCGACGCCAACGCGCGCGGGCGACGCGCCGCAACGAAAAGGCCCGCTTTTGCGCGGGCCTTTTCATTGCTGCCGAGCGATGCCGAAACGCTCAGAAGATGTTGCGCAGACCGATCGCGACGCCCGTCTGGTTGCTGCGCCCCGGCATCTCGACCGTCGCCGCGCCGTTCACCTTGTTGAAATCGACGGTGCCGTAGATCTCGGTGCGCTTCGACAGCGCGTATTCGACGAGGCCGACGACCGTGTATCGATTGCCGCTGTCGAGCTGGCCATTCGCGATCGTCGCGTTGCGCATCCGGTCATAGTAGAACGCGCCCGTGAGCGTGAGCGCGGGCGTCGCCTGCCAGCTCACGCCGGCGAACGGACCATCGTCGATCCGGCCGGTGCGCTTCGGCGCGCCGTTCGCGAAGAGGCCCGGCTGCTGCGCGAGCACCGCGTCGACGAAGCCCGTGTCGTCCTTCGAATGCAGGTAGCCCGCGTAGATCTTCGCCTTGCTGAATGCGTAGACGACGTTCGCGTGATAGATCGTCTGCTTGCGGTTCGAGTTGTCGCTGTTCTGCTGCACGCCCGCCGCGACGCTGACCGGCCCGGCGATGTACGACAGCGAGAAGCCGTACATGTTGCCCGCGCCCATGTGGCCGGGAATCTGGCCGGAGAAGCCGCCCGCGCCCGTCGACGACGTCGAGTCGGTGCCGAACGAGTACATCGCGCCGATCGTCAGGCCGCCGAACGTGCCGCGATACTTGACCGAGTTGTCCGCGTACAGGCCCGCGCCGAGCGCGACGGGCAGCCACGCGTTTTCCAGATAGTTGCCGACCGTCAGCGGATCGTACGTGTCGCTCAGCAGATCGAACAGCACCGTCTTCTGGCGGCCGAGCGTCAGGGTGCCGTATTGGCTCGTCAGGCCGACGTATGCGGCGCGATTGAAGATGCGCTTGCTGTCCGAGAACGAGCCGTCCTGCAGATTGACGCCGCTTTCGAGATTGAAGATCGCCTTCAGGCCGCCGCCCAGGTCTTCGCTGCCGTGCAGCCCGATGCGGCTGTTGGTGATCGCGCCGTTCGTCATGAAAAAGCGGCCGTCGTTCTGCGCATTCGAGTTGCTCAGGTAACGCAGGCTCACGTCCGCGACGCCCCAGAGCGTCACCGAGCTTTGCGCCATCGCCTGCTGGCCTGCGATCGCCAGCATTGCCCCTCCTACCAGTCCCGCGAGTTTGGTGGTTTGCTTCATGAGCTTTCCTTTGTAAATTGTCTCCGTCTCTGTTCCGGCCACGGCCGCGGCCGGCTCCGCCGCGCACGGCGACGAGCCTCGAATCATATGACGATGTAAGCTCTGTAAAAAATAAACGCCGCGAGAATCGCGGCGTTGTCGTCGTGGCGCAACGGTGCGCGGCAAAGGACGCCGCCCAGCCGTCCCGCACGTCGCGCGCGTCGCGCTCGCAAAGGCGCAGGCGCTTGCCGAACGGATCGGCGAACTCCGTCACCCGCCCCTAGTCATGTCGTTCGACGCCGGGGCGCGCATGCGGATTGCGCTTGCCGTTCAACTCGGCGGCGCGCGCGTCGATGCCTTCGAGCGGCACGAGGATGGTCGAGCCCGGCGTCGTGTCGCCATGACGCTCGCTCGGATGCAGAATCAGCGCGTCGCGCCGCACCTCGGCGTGAAGCGGCAAGCCGGGCTCGAAGCGATGTTCCCATTCGATCGTGAAGCCGAGGAAACCGACGCGGAACTCCGTCGCCTTCTGCGCGGAGAAAGCGCGCAGCGCCGGAATCGCGCAAGCAGTTGCACGGAGGATGCGCCCTCGCTATCGTCCATCCTCAGTGCGTCCGGCGGATGCGTCGCGCGCGGCGGCTTCGGTCTTGCCGGCGCCGCCGCCCGCATCGTGACGCGCGCGCCGGACGATCTCGGCGAACGCCGCGCCGAGCAGCAACACCGCCCCCCACAGCGCGCCGTCGCCGACGGTCCGCGTAATGAAGCCGCCCGCCACCGCGCCCGCGAGAAAGCACAGGCTGATCACGGCGAGGAGGCCGGAATCGTGCAGCGCGAGCGCGTCGTAACGCGGAATCAGCCCGGCGAACAGCAACTGCGCGGAACGCCTCAGGTTGCCCGTCGTCATCACCGACGTGTACGACAGGTTCTCCAGATGCGTAAACGACAGCGTCTGCAGCGTCGCGACGAACGAAATGCCCGGAATCAACCATGCGCTCGACATCGCGGGCCAGCCGGCCAACGCGATCGCGAGAAAGCCGATCTCGACGATCAGGCTGATGAACGCGGTGTGCCGGACCCAGCCCTTCTGCGCGGCGAGGCCGAGCGTGTGCGCGACGAACACCGCGATCACGAAGCCCGCGAGCGGCGGTACGTGATGCAGCGCCTGCGACCAGTCGCCCGCCGATACGTTGATGCCGAGCAGCGCGACGTTGCCCGTCATCGTGTTCGCGAACACGTGGCCGTGGCCGACGTACGTGTATGCGTCGAGATAGCCGCCCGACAGCGTGAGCAGCGATGCGACCGTCAGGTTGCGGCTCGCGGCGTCGAGATTCATCGTCCGTCGCGCGCCGCTCAGACTTTCTTCAGATAGCACGCCTTCAGCATGAAATTGCCGGCGTCCATCTTGCAGTCGACTTCGTGATCGCCGCCGACGAGACGGATGCTCTTCACCTTCGTGCCCATCTTCAGCGTGATCGACGAGCCCTTTACCTTCAGGTCCTTGATCAGCACGACCGCGTCGCCGTCGGCGAGCACGTTGCCGTTCGCGTCCTTCACGACGGCGGCCGCGTCGTCATCGGCGGCGCTCGCGTCGCCGGCGATCGGCCATTCGTGTCCGCAGTCCGCGCAAATATAATGTTCGCCGTCCGGGTACGTGTTTTCCATTGCGCATTGCGGGCAGGCGGGAAGCGTCGACATGGTGTTGCAGCCTTGTTTGCAGTTGATCGAATACGTGAAAGTATACTCGCCCGCCCGCACGCGCCGAACGCACCCGGCGATCCGTCTCCCGATTCACTGCATCCACCCTTCCATGACTGCCGCCAAGTTCTTTCTGCGCTATACCCTCGTGCCGTTCGTCGCGATCGTGCTCGTCGTCGTGTGGGCGTTCAATCGCGAATCGGACGAAATCGACGCGCGGCAGTACGCAGCGCTCGTCTCCGCCTATCCGGGCTTCACGCCGGACCTTCGCGGCGAAGTGAATCGCGCGATGCGCGACGGCAAGCTCGCGAAGTCCGATTACGCATCGATCGTTCGCGATTCGCTCAACCACGGCTATGTGCTCGACTGGTCGTCGACGAACGTCGATCTGAATACCGAGCGCGGCAAACTGCTCGGCCTCGTGAAGCGCGACGCGCGCACGCCGGAATGACGATCGCGCGAAGCGCGCGGCTCCCGTGCGCAAAGCCGACGCGTCGGCCTGCAGGATGGCTGCGCGCTCGCGTCGCCGTGCGAGCGGGCTTCGTGCCGCCGCGTATCGCACGCGGAGCGCCGCCGCATCGCGCTGCCGTTTGCCGCGCCCCCGCGGATCGCGAACGCATGCTGCGTATGTCGCCGTGCGTCGTTGCGCGACGCACGGCGACATCGCGTGCCCCGTCGCCGCATCGCCGCATCGCTTGAAATGCGCACACCGAGGCGCGATGCTCGTCGCCCCGCCCCGACACGCGTCTACGCGAAGCATCCGCCGACGAGCCCGGCGAGCGCGCCGCCCGCGAGCAGCCATAGCGGATGCAAGCGTGTGCGGTACGCAAGCGCCGCGACCGCCGCGGTGATCCCCCATTGCAGCGCCGAGCGGTTCGACGCCTCGGAGATCAGCACCGCGCTCGCGACGACGAGGCCCGCCGTGACGGGCATCATCCCCTGCTGCACGTAGCGCCGCCACGGCTTGTCCTTGAAGCGCTCCCACGCGTGCAGCGCGAGCATCGTCACGATCGACGACGGCCCGAACTTCGCGACCGACGACACGAGCAGGCCCGGCCAGCTCGCGACATGCCAGCCGACGAGCGGCACGATCATCATGTTCGGCCCGGGCGCCGCCTGCGCGAGCGCGAAGAGCGCGGTGAACGCCTGCGCGCTCATCCAGTGATGGACGTCGACGACCTGCCGCTGCATCTCGGGCAGGATCGTGTTGCCGCCGCCGAACGCGAGCAGCGACAACTGGCCGAAGATCGCCGCGAGTGCGGCAAGCGTATCGCTCATCGCCGCGCTCCCTGCGCGCCCGCGGCCGCGCCGCGCGGCGCGCGCGACGCGAGCCAGATGCTCGCGGGCGTGATCACGAGCATCGTCGGCAGCAGCGGCACGCGCATCACCGCGATCGCGACGAACGCGAGCGCCGCGACGCAAGCGGCCATGCGCGCGTGCCGCAGCGGCTTCGCGACCTTCACCGCCATCGCGATCAGCAGGCCCGCCGCGGCCGCCGCGAGGCCGCCGAACAGATGATGGACGGCCGGATTCTGCTGCGTCTTCGCGTACAGCACGCCCAGCGCGATGACAACGAGCGTCGGCCCGGCGACGAGGCCGAGCAGGCCCGCGATCGCGCCCGGCACGCCGCGAAACCGCATGCCGACCGCCACCGACAGGTTGATCACGTTGCCGCCCGGCAGAAACTGGCAAAGGCCGAGCAGATCGGTGAACTCGTCGGCGCTCAGCCAGCGGCGCTCCTCGACGAGCGCGCGGCGCGCGAACGGCAGCGCGCCGCCGAACGAGATCAGCCCGAGGCCGAGAAAACCGGCGAACAGATCGGCGACGCTCACGTCGGGCGCATCGCCGCCGTCGGGTTCGGAACGAGATTGCATGGGAGTCCTCGTGATTTTCACGAGCCGAGATTACGCCCGTTCGCCGCGCGCTCCAAACGATTTTATCGGCGCGCCTTTGTGATCTAGAATCACAAGCATGGCACGCGATCTTCCACCGTTTCCGGCGCTGAGAGCCTTCGAGGCAGCAGCAAGACATGAGAGCTTCAGCGCCGCGGGCGAAGAGCTGCATGTGACCCACGGTGCCATCAGCCGGCAGATCGCCGCATTCGAGGCGTGGCTCGGCAAGCCGGTGTTCCACCGGCACGGCAAGCGGGTGAGGCTCACCGAAGAAGGCCGCCGCTATCTCGCCACCGTCGAGGCGGCATTCGACAGCATCGCGCGCGCGACCGGCCAGTTGCGCGAGACGGGCGCGGCGCGCGTGCTGCGGATCAACGCGCTGCCGACGTTCGCGATGAAATGGCTGCTGCCGCGGCTGTCGCGGTTTCAGCGCGAGGTTCCGAACGTCGAGCTGAAGCTGTCGACGTCGAACGCGCCGCTCGGCTCGCTGGACGGCTTCGACGTCGCGATCCGGCGCGGCCCGGGCCGCTGGCCGGGCTGCACGAGCGGCCGCTTTCTCGACGAAAGCGTGATTCCCGTATGCAGCCCGGCGCTCCTGAAGCGCACGCCGATCGCGAGCGCGGACGATCTCGCGCGCCACGTGCTGCTGCATTCGGATACGCGCCCGGACGCGTGGCGCGAGTGGTTCGCGGCGGCGTGCGCGCCGAGGAAGGGCCGCAAGAAGCAGTCGTTCGACCACTTCTATCTGGCGCTGCAGGCGGCCGTGGACGGCCTCGGCGTCGCGCTCGGACCGCTGCCGCTCATCGCCGACGAACTCGCGAGCGGCCGGCTCGTGACGCCGCTGCCGGGCCCGCGCATCGCGACGCGCAGCTACTGGTGGATCGCGCCGCGCGAGACGGCGAGCGACGCGCTCGTCGGCCGCTTCTGCGCGTGGCTTGACGCGCAGGCGCAGGCGAGCTGAGCGCCCGGGTGAATTTCGGCGGACAAGCTCGCGCACGGCCAACCCGCGCGCGACTGTGCGCCTGACGGCGCGATCGTGCCGCCCGGCGCGGCTCGATCGCCGATGAACGCGGAAAACGGCCGCCGCGTCATCTCACCGCCCGCGCATCGAGCGGCACGCATCGTCGGCGCCCGCGCGCTCACACCATCGGCCCCGGCTCCTTCTCCTTGCGCAGCAGCGCATAGAGGATGATCGCGCCGAACGTCGCGGTGCCGATTCCGCCGAGCGCGAAGCCGCCCAGCTTCAGCGAGAAATCACCCGCGCCGAGCACGAGCGTGACCGCTGCGACGATCAGATTCCGGTTGTCGGAGAAATCGACGCGGTTCACGACCCAGATCCGCGCGCCCGTCACCGCGATCAGGCCGAACACGACGATCGACACGCCGCCCAGCACCGGCCCCGGAATCGTCTGGATCACCGCGCCGAACTTCGGCGAAAAGCCGAGCAGGATCGCGATCAGCGCGGCCGCGACGAACACGAGCGTCGAATAGATTCTCGTCACCGCCATCACGCCGATGTTCTCCGCATACGTCGTCACGCCCGTGCCGCCCATGCTGCCCGAGACGATCGTCGCCAGGCCGTCGCCGATGAACGCGCGGCCGACGTAGCGGTCCAGATTGCGGCCCGTCATCGCGCTCACCGCCTTGATGTGGCCGAGATTCTCCGCGACGAGGATCACGGCGACGGGCGCGATCAGCAGCATCGCGTGCGGATCGAACACGGGCCGATGGAACGTCGGCACGCCGAACCATGCGGCATGCGCGACGATCGCGAAATCGATCGGCTTGCCGAGCCCCATGCCGTTCGTGAGCGCCGCGTAGATCGCGTACGCGATCACTACGCCGACGAGAATCAGCAGCCGCTGCAACATCCCGCGCGCGAACACGGCGACGCCGCCGACGCACAGCACGGTCACGAGCGCGAGCGTCGAATCGAAGGTCGACGCGGACACGCTCTTCACCGCGATCGGCGCGAGATTGAGCCCGATCACCGCGACGATCGCGCCCGTGACGACGGGCGGCATCAGCGTCTCGATCCAGCGCGTGCCGACCGCGGACACGACGAGCCCGATCAGCGCATAGACGACGCCGCACGCGACGATCCCGCCGAGCGCGACGGGAATGTTCGGATTCGCGCCGCCGCCGGCGTAGCCCGTCACGGCGATCACGAGGCCGATGAACGCGAAGCTCGAGCCGAGATAGCTCGGCACGCGCCCGCCTACGAGCACGAAGAACAGCAGCGTGCCGATCCCGGACATCAGGATGCAGAGATTCGGATCGAAGCCCATCAGCAGCGGCGCGAGCACGGTCGAGCCGAACATCGCGACGACGTGCTGCACGCCCATCGCGAAGGTCTGCGGCCACGGCAGGCGCTCGTCGGGCGCGACGACGCGGGCCGCGTCGTCGCGCGGCTGCGCGCGCCACCGCGGAAAATAGGAATCGGCCATCGCGGGATTCTCCTGGTTGTCTGGATTGAGGCGCGCGCGACGGCGCGTCAAGGTAAAAATCACGCGCGAGTGTACGAAGCGGGAATCGCGCTGACAAGCGGCGCGCAAAAACACCCGCCGCGCGGGGGGCGCGCGGGGGGCAAACGCAAGGAACGGGTAAGGAAACGCACGCGGGCCGCGCGCGGCGGCGGATGCATGCGGATACGCGGATGCATGCGCAGGTATGCGACGGCAAGCGGCGACAACGCGGCCGCCCCGCCCCAAAACAAAGCGGGCGGCACGCGCCGCCCGCTTCGTCCCAACGTATGACGCCTCGGCGCCGCCCGCGCCCGGCGAAAGCCCCGAGCCGAACACCGCACCGACCGTCGCCCGGACCGCCTCGCCGATAGCGTGACCGCCGCCGAGCGTGCCGCGCGCGCCGGCGCCGCTTACGGGTTCAGATACTGGAACAGCGACAGGTTCTGCATCTGCACGAACGCCTTCTGCGCGGCGCTCAGCGAATTCTGCAGTTGCAGGAACTGGCTGATCGCGGCGGGCAGGTTCGTGGCGGTCAGGTTCGACAGGCTGTTCGTCGTCTGCAGCGAATTCGTCGACGTCACCGACTGCATCGCCTTCACTTCCTGCAGGCGGCCGCCGACCGACGCCTGCACGGTCAGCACGTTCGTCATCGTGTTCATCAGCTTCGTCGACGTCGTGGCCAGCGTGTTCGTCAGCGCGGTCGACGCGCTCGGGCTGTTGCCGACGGGCGTCTTCAGCGCGGCGATCACCGTGTCGAGCGTCGCGAACACGTCGGCGCCCGCCTGCGGCGCGGGCGTCACCGTGAACGTGTCGCCCACGGCCGGCGTGCCCGACACCGCAACCGTCTGGCCGCCGAGATTGATCCCTTGGCCCGACGAGTACGGCTGCGCCGCGGTCGTCGTCGGCGGCGTGACCGTATTGTCGGTCACCGTGTAGGTCGGCGCCGCCGCCGTGCCGCCGAACGTGATCGTGAACTGGTGCGTGTTGGTCGGATCGGACGGATTCGTGATGCTGACCGCGCCGATCGTGCCCGTGCCCGTGTTGCTCGCGCCCGCGGCGGGCACCGGCAGGCTGCCGAGGAACGGCACCGACATGAACACGCTCGCGCCGTTGTCGCCCTGCGAGACCGTGCGCGTGTCGGCGATCTGCACAGTGCGCGCGCCATAGTCGCCCGCATACGTGACGCCGCCGCCCGGCTTGTTCGAGAACGGCTGCGTCGTCGGCTGGAAGCCCGCGAACAGGTAGTTGCCCGCGCCGTCCGCCGTGTTCGCGAGCGTGAGCAGATGGTCGCGCGAGCCCTGAATTTGCGCGGCGAGCGCCGCGCGGTCGCTGTCGGACAACCCGCCGTCGCCCGCGTGCATGATCGACTGATACGCGGCGTTGAGCACGTCGTTGACGCTCGTGAGCGTCGTGTCCTCGGTCTGCAGCGCGGTCTGCACGATCGTCTGGTTCTGCGTGTACTGCGAGAGCGTGGCCGACGTCGCCGAGAGCTGCACCGCCTGCGCGGCCGCGAGCGGATTGTCGGCGGGCGTCGTCAGGCTGATGCCGCTCGACACCTGCTGGTAGAGCTGAGCGATCTGCGCCTGCTGGTCGTTCATCATGTCGACGTTCAGGCTGTAGAGCTGAGAGCTGGAAATGCGCATCGCCGCCTACCTCGTTCAGTTGAACAGGCCGAGCACGGTCTGGAATACCGAGTTCGCCGTCTGGATCACCTTCGCGTTCGCCTGGTACAGCTGCTGGTACTGCATCAGGTTCGCCGCTTCCTCGTTCTGGTTCACGCCCGACACCGACTGCTGCGCCTGCGTGATCTGGCCGACGAGCGCCGTCTGCGCGGCGCTCGACGCCTTCAGCTGGCTCGCCGCGTTGCCGATCGCGTTCACGTAGCCCGCGTAGGCGCCCGTCAGCGTCGTCGTGCCGTTGTTCATCGTCTTCGAGTTGACGAGCTGCGACAGCGCGAGCGCGTTGCGCCCGTCGTTGGTGCCCTTGTTCGCGCCGATCGTGAACTGGTCGCCGTCCGCGGGCGTGCCGGACAGCGAGACGCTCACGCCGTTCATCACGCCCGACGGCGCCGGCTGCGTCGTGCTCGAGATCGTCAGCGACGCACCCTTCGTCGGATCGTAAGACACGGGCGTCGTCGCGCTCGTGATGTTGATCGACGTCGGCGGCGTGCCCGCGATCGTCACCGTCGTGCCGACGGGAAAGCCCGACAGCGTCTTCGACGACGCGTTGTACGTGAGCGTCGTCGTGCCGGCCGGCAACTGGTAGCCCGCGCTCACCGCGCCCTGCGAGATCACGCCCGTGCCGCTGTTCGTCGAAACGCCCGCGGCGAGCACGGGCGACGCGGCCGCGATCGCCGAGCCGTTCGCGGTGGCGAGCGAGAAGCCTTCGAGCGCGCCGCGCGTGGGCAGCACGGTGAACGAATCGCCCGCGTTGGGCGTGGCCGACAGCGACAGATTCAAGCCGCCGATCGTCATCGTCGGCGGATTGGTCGCCGGCGTCGCCGTGCCGACGACACTGCCCGTCGCGCGGTCCGTCAGCGTGTATTTCGAGCCGTCGTACGACAGCGCGTAGTCGCTCGAAGGCGGCTGCGCGCCGTTCGCGATCGATGCGCTCAGCGTCGAGCTGCTCGTATTGCCCTGATTCGCATAGACGATCGGGCTGCCGGCCGTGAACAGGTTGCCGCCCGGATTGCCGGACATGTCGACGCCGAGCGCGTTCTGCGCGTTGACCTGCGACGCGAAGCTGACCGCGAGCGCGCCGAGCTGCGCCTGCGCGGGATCGAGCGTCTGGCTGCGGAACGCGAGCAGGCCGCCGAGCGTGCCGCCCGTCAGCGACGCGTCGGGCAGATACTGCGGGCTGCCCTGCGGATTCGCGCCGGCCACGCCGTTCGACACGATCGTGAGCTCGCTCGGATCGGACTTCGATGCGACGGCGGCGAGCTGATAGCTCGCGTTGCCGACGACGAGCGGCTGGCCGCCCGCGAGAAACACGCTGTAGCTGCCGTTGGTCGGCACGACCTGCACGCCCGCGAACTGCGACAGCTTCGACACCGCGAGATCGCGCTGATCGAGAAGCTGGTTCGGCGGCTGCCCCTGCGAGCTCGCCGACGCGATCTGCTCGTTGAGCTGCGCGATCTGCGAGGTGTAGCTGTTGATCTGCGTGACGGTATCGGTGAGCTGCGAATTCACGCTCTGGCGCAGTTGCGAGTATTGCTGGCCCGCGGCGACGAGCTGGCTCGCGAGCGTCTGCGCGTTGCTCATCGCGGTCTGCCGCGCGGACGGGTCAGCCGCGTTGTTCGCGACCGTCTGCAGGCCGGTGAAGTAGTTCGTGATCGCGGTCGCGATGCCGGCCGTCGGGCTGCCGACGTAGTTGTTCAGTTGCGCGACGAGCGTGTAGTAGGTCGACAGCGAACTGCCCTGCGTCTGCGCGGCGTTCAGCTGATTCGACAGATACTGGTTGTACTGGCGCTCGACGGTGACGGTCGACACGCCTTGCGGCAGATAGCCGCTGCTCGTGTACTGGCCGCTCGCCTCCGCGTAGACGGGGCGCTCGACGGAATAGCCGGGCGTCGCCGCGTTGCTGATGTTCTGGCCGGTCGTGGTGAGCCCCCAGAGTGCGGCGTTCAGGCCGCTGACCCCGAGGTTCATGAGGGTATTGGACATGCGCGATCCTATGAGCCGGCCGCGCCGCGGCCGCCGGGTTGCGTGGACTCCCGGTATAACGGCCGCGCGTCGAGAAAATTGAGGGATCGCACGCGCAAAAATGCGTGCCGCGGCGTGCGGCCTGCGCGCGAGCGCCGCCGCATGCGTTTCTGCCGCCCCGAGCGGGTTCGCCGGCCGCGCGCCGCGCGTTTCGTCAGGCGCGCGCGAGTTGCCGGCGCTTCATCTCGAGCTGCGTGATGATGCGCTGCAACGTATTCTCGGCATTGCCCGGCAGCGACAGGAAGCGAAAGCCCAACTGGTAGCGGCGCGCACCGCTCGGCGTCTCGGTTGCGCGGTGCGACACGAGCTGCAGGTCGAGCGACAGCATCCCGTGGCCGTTCAGGTTCAGCTCCACGTCGGGCAGCGTCATCCCCGGCTCGAACGACGCCACGCGATCGTCGCCCGTGCGCAGCCCCAGGCCGCCGAGCGACAGGTTGTGCACCTCGAACAGGAAGCTCTCGCCGTCGGGCAGCTTGCCTCGGCACACGTACGGATCGAGGATCGGCGCGTCGACCCGGAAATATTCGCGGCGCTGCACGCAGTACAGCACATCGGGAAAGTCGGCCTCGAACGCCGGCAGGTTCTCGTAACGGGTTTCGCGCGGGGTCGCGGTCGAGAATTCGACGCGCACGCCGTCCGGCGACGCATGGAACACGCAGCGCTGCGCGGCGAGGATGCCCGCGTTCTGGTCGGCAAGCGCGCCCCAGTCGAATACGAAGGTCCGCGCGCCGACGTCGACGTCGAGGATGCGGGTGACGAGTTGGCCGCCCTGATACTGGACGGTCAGGAAATCGCCGCGATTGACGAGGTTGCGCAACTGCACGCCGATCTCGAGCGGATTGCGGCGGCCGTAATCGTGGCCGGAATGCGCGGCGGCGTTCGCGGGCGGACTCGTCGACTGTTCGGTATTCATGGCTTGCCGGTATTTTATCTCTATGCGCCTGGCGGATTTCGGGGGCGCGTTATGACCGGGCGTGATCCGCCCGATCGCTGGTCTCTCACGTTTAGCGGCAACGGCTGCGCAAAGTTTAGATCGAAACCGGAGTTTATTTTTTCAGCAAACGTTAAAACCGCGCGAGGCGAAGCCCGGCGCGGTCCGAAATGTACCGAACGGTTGCTCGGCTTACATCAGCCGATCTGCTGCATGATCGAAATCAGCTTCTTCGCGTAGTGCGGATCGGTCGCGTAGCCGGCCTTCTGCATCCCGTTGGCGAAGCCCTCCGCGCTGTGGCCCGCGTTCAGCACGCTCGCGTAGCGCGGGTTGTTCCTCAGGAGGCTCGCGTAATCGGTCATCGCGTGCTCGTACGAATCGTACGCGCGGAACCGCGCGACGACGCGGTGCGGCTTGCCGTTCACGTACTCGGTCGTGACGGCCGACACCGTGCGGCCGGTCCAGCCCTTCGTCGCCTTGATGCCGAATACGTTGTAGCTCGATTCGCCGTTCGCGCCGCGAATCTCGCGCTTGCCCCAGCCGGATTCGAGCGCCGCCTGGCCGACGATGAAGCGCGCCGGAATGCCGGTGGCCGCGCTCGCCGCCTGCGCGGCGCCCGCCATCTTCTCGACGAACGCCTCCGCCTGCGGGGAGCCGTTGCCCTTGAGCGGCGGCGTGAGCGCGCTCGCCGCCGAATAGCCGTGCGTGCCCGCGAGCGCGCCGTTGCCGGACGACGCATTCGAATTCGCGTACGCCTTCGCGAGCGCGTTCATCGCCGCGAGCCCGCCTTCGCTCTGCGCGTCGGGCGCCACGTTCGCGTTGCGCAGCAACTGCTTCGTCAGCGCGTCGGCAACGCCGATGCCCTTCGACGACATCTGCTGCGCGAGCTGCTGATCGAGCATCGACGTGTACATCTTCGACGAGTTCGAATCGAGCAGGCCGTCCGACGGCGTCGCATCGCGCATGCTCTTCAACATCATCTGCGTGAACATCGCGTCGAACTGGCCCGCGACCATCTTCACGCCCTCGCGCGGCGGCACCGCCGCGGCTTTCGAGCGCAGCGCGTCGAACCCTTGAACGTCGAGCGCGAAGCGCTGCGACAGATCGTTCGCTTTCGAGAAAGTCGTCACTTAGATGATCTCCAGATCCGCGCGCAGCGCGCCCGCCGCCTTCATTGCCTGCAGGATCGACATCAGATCCGCGGGCGTCGCGCCGAGCGAGTTGAGCGCCTTCACCACTTCGGCGAGGTTCGCGCCCGCCGTCACCATCCGCAGCGAGCCGTTGTCCTGCTTGAGCTGGATCTGCGACTGCTGCGCGACGACCGTCTGCCCGTTCGAGAAGGGCCCCGGCTGCGACACGACGGGCTGCGTATTGACGACGACCGACAGATTGCCGTGCGCGATCGCGCAGTTCTGCAGCGTCACCATCTGGTTCATCACGATCGAGCCCGTGCGCGCGTTCAGGATCACCTTCGCCGCCGCCTTCTCCGGGCTCACCTCGAGGTTCTGCAGCCGCGCCATGAACGCGACCTGCTGCGCCGAATCGGCGGGCGCGGTGAGCTGGATCGTGCGGCCGTCGAGCGCCATCGCCGTGCCCGCGCCGAAGCTCGCGTTCACCGCAGAGACGATCCGCTGCGCGGTGCCGTAATCCATGTCGTTCAGTTGCAACTGCAGCACGCCGTTCATCTGCGCGACCGCGTTCGGCACCGAGCGCTCGACGATCGCGCCGCCGGCGATGCGGCCGGCCGCGAGCTGGTTCACCTGCACGCGGCTGCCGTTCGCGCTCGCCCCCGCGCCGCCCACCGCCATGTTGCCCTGCGCGAGCGCGTACACCTGGCCGTCCGCGCCCTTGAGCGGCGTGAGCAGCAGCGTGCCGCCGCGCAGGCTCTTCGCGTTGCCGAGCGACGACACCGTCACGTCGATCGCCTCGCCCGGGCGCGCGAACGGCGGCAGCGTCGCCGTCACCATCACCGCGGCGACGTTCTTCAGCTGCATGTTCGTCATCGCCGACGAACCGGCGCCGTTCGCCGAGCCGTTGTTGATCGAGATGCCGAGGTTCGCGAGCATGTTCGCGAGCGTCTGCGTCGTGAACGGCGTCTGCATCGTCTGGTCGCCCGTGCCGTCGAGCCCGACGACGAGGCCGTAGCCGATCAGCGGGTTGTCGCGCACGCCCTGGATCTGCGCGAGATCCTTCAGGCGCTCCGCACGCGCGGCGGCGGGCGCGAAAGCGAGCGCGAGCATGCACGCGGCGAGCGCACAGCACGCCGCCGCGCGGCGATTCGACGGGACGAGGGAGCGCATGGCGCGCGCGAGCAAGGTACGCATCGTCTTCACCACGGCGCGATGTTGAGGAAAAAGCGCTGCAGCCAGCCCATCGTCTCGGCCTCGTTGATGTAGCCCTTTGCCGAGTATTCGATCCTCGCGTCCGCGACCTGCGTCGAGTAGACCGAGTTCTGGCCCGAGATCGTGTTCGGATTGACGACCCCCGAGAAGCGCACGAATTCGTTGCCCTGGTTGATCAGCATCTGCTTCTGGCCGCTGACGACGAGGTTGCCGTTCGGCAGCACGTTCGTCACCGTCACGGTGATCGTGCCGTTGAACGTGTTCGCCGCGCTCGCGCCGCCCGTCGCGGCGAACTTGTTCGCGCCCTGCGCGGACAGGTTCGCCTTGTTGAAGAGGCCGCCCAGGAAGCCCGCGGTCGGCACGTCGAAGCTCGTGTTGCCCTGCCGGTTCGTGTTCGCGCCCGACGACTTCGTCGCGTTGATGTTCTCCGCGATCACGATCGTCAGGATGTCTCCGACGTTGCGCGGCCGCTGATCCTCGAAGAGCGGCCGGCCCGCGTAGCCCGGGTTGTAGATCGAGCCGGGCGCCTGCATCGCGGGCGGCATCGGAGGCATCGCCGACATCGGCTGCTGCGTGATCGGCTCGCGCGGAATCTGCGCGCAGCCCGCGAGCGCGAGCGCAGCGGCCGCGAGCGCGGCGGCGGACCCGCGGCGCGCGGCCGCGATGCGCGCGCGGCGCGCCGGTTGCGGGAGGAAACGAACCTGCTTCATGGCTTCGGACCTGGGGCCGGTTAGCGCGACATCTGCGTGACGGTCTGCAGCATCTGGTCGGACGTCGTCACGGCCTTGCTGTTGATTTCGTACGCGCGCTGCGTCTGGATCATGTTGACGAGCTCCTGCACGACGTTCACGTTCGATGCCTCGACGTAGCCCTGCTTGAGCGTGCCCGCCCCGTTCAGGCCCGGCTGCGACACGTTCGGCGCGCCCGACGAGGTCGTCTCCGCGAACAGGTTCTCGCCCCTCGCGTCGAGGCCGGCCGGATTGATGAACGTCGCGATCTGCAGCGCGCCGATCTGCACCGCGTTGTTCGAGCCCGGCTGCGTGACCGACACGACGCCGTCGCTGCCGATCGTGAGCGACGTCGCGTTCTGCGGAATCGTGATCGCCGGAATCACCTGATAGCCGCTCGACGTGACGAGCTGGCCCTGCGCGTTGGTCTGGAACGAGCCGTCGCGCGTGTACGCGTTCGTGCCGTCCGGCATCAGCACCTGGAAGAAGCCCTGGCCGTTGATCGCGACGTCCTTCGAGTTGCCGGTCTGCGTGAGGCTGCCCTGCGTATATAGGCGCTCGGTCGCCACCTGCTGGACGCCCGTGCCGAGCTGCAGGCCGGACGGCAGCTCGGTCTGCTGCGTCGAGTTCGCGCCGGGCTGGCGCACGGTCTGGTACAGCAGATCCTCGAACACCGCGCGCGAGCCCTTGAAGCCGTTGGTGCTCACGTTCGCGAGGTTGTTCGAGATCACGTCCATCTGCGCCTGCTGCGCATTCATGCCGGTTGCGGCGATGTAGAGGGAACGGTTCACGTGTTGACTCCTTGTCTGGCGCTTGGCTGCGCCTAGCTGAAGTTGAGCAGTTGGTTCGCCGCCTGCTCGTTCTGGTCGGCGGACTGGATCAGCTTCGTCTGCAATTCGAACGCGCGCGCGTTGTCGATCATCGACACCATCGCCGCCACCGGATTGACGTTGCTGCCTTCAAGCGAATTCGGCACGACCTTCACGGCCGGATCGGCGTCGGCAGGATTGCCGTCCGCGGTGCGGAACAGGCCGTCGTCGCCGCGCTTCATCGTCGCGGGATCGGGGTTCACGAGCTTCAGTTGATCGATCATCGCGACGGCGGTCGGCGGATCGCCCGGCATCAGCGCCGAGACGGTGCCGTCCGCGCCGATCGTGAGCTGCGCGTTCGGCGGCACGGCGAGCGGGCCGCCGTTGCCGACGACGGGCAGGTTGTTCGCGGTCACGAGCTGCCCGTTCTGGTCGACGTGCAGGTTGCCCGCGCGCGTGTACGCCTCGGAGCCGTCCGGCAGCATCACCGACAGCCAGCCCGGCCCCTGAATCGCGACGTCGAGCGGGTTGCCCGTGCGCTCGATCGGCCCCGGCGCGAAATCCGCGCCGGGCGTCGACGACAGCGTATAGGTGCGCGTCGTCGCCGGATCGACGTTGCCGCTGCCGTCCTCGAAGTTCATCGGCACCGCGCGGAACGTCGCGAGCTGCGCGCGGAACCCCGTCGTCGACGCGTTCGCGAGATTGTTCGCGACGACGGACTGCTGCTCGAGCGACTGCGTCGCGCCCGTCATCGCCGTATAGATCAGTCGGTCCATGGCTGGCTGTTGTCCGCGAAGGCCGCTTACAGGTTGATGAGCGTCTGGTCGACGGTCTGCTGCGTCTTGATCGTCTGCGCGTTCGCCTGGTAGTTGCGCTGCGCGGTGATCAGCTTCACGAGCTGGCTCGTCAGGTCGACGTTCGAGTTTTCGAGCGCGCTGCCCTGCAGCGTGCCGTGGTTCGTGCTGCCGGGCGCGGAGATTTGCGGCACGCCCGATGCGGCCGTCTCGACGTACTGGTTGTTGCCGACGTTCACGAGGCCGTTCGGGTTGTTGAAGTTCGCGAGCACGATCTGGCCGAGCGTCGCCGTCTGGCCGTTCGAGTAGTTGCCGGTCACCTTGCCGTCGTTGCCGATCGAGAAGGTCGTGAGCGTGCCGCTCGCGAAGCCGTCCTGCGCGAGGTTGGTCACGCCGTCCTTGCCGCCGTACTGCGTCGTGCCCGTCAGGTCGAGCTTGAGCGCCTGCGGCGTCGCGGAGCCGTCCGTGTTCGGAATCGAGAACTGGAACTGGCCGAGCGTCGTGGTCGGCGTGGTCGAACCCGGCAGCGTCGTGCTCTTGATCGCGCCCGACGTGTCGAACGTGACCGTGCCGAGATCGGTCGGCGTCTGGTTCTTGACGCCCGCGTACGCTTCCCACGTGCCCGCCGCCGACTTCACGAAATACATGTTGACCTGCTGCGAGCCGCCGAGCGAGTCGTACACCTGAACCGCCGTCTGGAAGTTGTACGTCGTGGAATCCGTATAGTTGAACGGCGTGTTGGTCGGCACCGTGTCCTGCGAGTTGAGGTTGAACTGGCCCGTGATCTTGGTCGTCGCGGTGGGCGCGATATTGTTCGTCGGCGCCTGCAGCGGCACGGTCTGCGCGGGGTTGATCACGCCGTTCTTGTCCGCCTGGTAGCCCATCAGGTTCAGGCCCTGCGAATTGACGATGTAGCCGTTCTTGTCGCGCTGGAACGTGCCGTCGCGCGAGTACGTGAGCACGCCGTTGTTCGACATCTGGAAGAAGCCGTTGCCGTTGATCGCGACGTTCAGCGACGACGTGCTCGACGTGATCGTGCCCTGGCTGAACTGCTGCTGCACCGACGCGAGCATCGTGCCGATGCCGATCGGATTGTTGACGGCCGACGCGACCGAATTCGCGTACATGTCGGAAAACTGCGCGGTGCTCCCCTTGAAGCCCACCGTGTTCGCGTTCGCGATGTTGTTGCCGATCACGTCGAGATCGCTCGACGCGCCCGCCAAACCGCTCAAACCTTGTTGATAGCCCATCTCGGTCTCCGTAGCGAAGTGCTGGATTAGTTGGTGGAAGACGAGGCGCTGCCCGTCGACGCGCTCTTCGTGGTGTTCGGGAAGATCGACGCGACCTGGCTGAAGCCGACCGTCGCGCCGTTCGACAGCACGAGCCCCGGCGTGCCGTCCGCCTGCTTGATGACGCTCAGCACCTGCGCGGACGACAGCGTCGTCGGCGCGTACTGCTTGCCGGACGTGTCCGTGTAGCTCGCGCTGATCGAGTAAGTGCCGTCGGGCAGCGTGTTGCCTGCGGCGTCGGTCGGCGTCCAGTTGAACGGCACGGTGCCCGCCGCTTGCGCGCCCGCGTTGATCGTGTTGACGACGGCGCCCGACGCGTTCTTCACGGTGATCGTCAGGTTCGACACGGCGCTCGTGAGCTGCACGCCGAACGGCGACGCCGCGCCGCCCTTGACGGGCACGGTGTTGCCCGGCGCGAGCACGTTCGAGCCGATCAGCATCGCCGCCTGCGTCTGCTGGCCCGCGGTGAGTTGCGACGACAGCGACGTGAGCGCGGTGTTCAACTGCGCGATGCCGCTCACGGTGTTGATCTGCGCGAGCTGCGAGGTCATCTGCGAGCTGTCGACGGGGCTCGTCGGGTCCTGGTTCTGCAACTGCGTGACGAGCAGCTTCAGGAACGTCGTCTGCAGGTCGGCCGCGGACGTCGTCGACAGCGAGCTCGCGACGTTGATGCCCGAACTCGCGCCGCTCGCGCCCGCCGTGCCGCCCGGCGTGTTCGACGTGCCCGACGGGCTCGACGACTGCCCGTTCGAGCTCATCGTGTCGTACGGCAGGCTGTTGACGGTCGTGCCGCTGCCGCCGATGGTGGTGAAGGAGGATGTCATCCGGGTTCGCCTTCCTCTGCTATGCGTATATCGATCGATGAAAAAGGAGCGCGTCAGCTGCCGATCGTCAGCGTCTTCAGCATCAGCTGCTTCGCGGTGTTGAGCGTCTCGACGTTCGCCTGGTACGAGCGCGACGCCGAAATCATGTTGACCATCTCCTGAACCGGATCGACGTTCGGCATCGTCACGTAGCCGTTCTGGTCGGCGGCCGGATTCGACGGGTCGTAGGTCGTCTTCATCGGCGACGGATCGTCGATCACCTTGGTCACCTGCACGCCGCCGACACCCTGGCCGGACGCGGTGCGCGCGCCGCCCATCGGCGCGGTCGCGAATACCACCTGCTTCGCCTTGTAGGGCTTGCCGTCGGGCCCCGTCACGCTGTCGGCGTTCGCGAGGTTCGACGCCGTCACGTTCAGGCGCTGCGACTGGGCCGACATCGCGGAACCCGCGACGTCGAAAATGTTCATCAACGAAGGCATGCGTACTCCTTATCGCGTAGCGCGCTCATTCAACCGTTTCCCGTGACGCGCGCGGCACGCGGGAAAAGCGCCGAGGCGGCGCGTCACGAACCCGAATTCGACGTGATCGCGGCGATCATCGTCTTGATCTGCTGCGTGAGCACCGTCATCCCGGCCTGGAAGTGCACCGCGTTGTCGGCGAACTGCACGCGCTCGGTGTCGAGATCGACGGTGTTGCCGTCGAGCGCGGGCTGCTGCGGGATTCGGTACTGCGCGCGGCCGTAGTCGTCGCTCGGGCCGCCCGTCGGAGTCAGCTTCACGTTGCCCGCCAGATGCGCGCCCGAGGTCGTCGCCATCGACATCCCGCTCGTCACGCCCGCCGGCTGCGCGAGCGGCAGCGCCGCCGCGTTGCCGGCGCTCGCCGCGCCGTCCTGCTTGAGCGCGCGGGCGAGCGTCGACGAGAAGTCGACGTCGCGCGCGCGGTAACCGGGGGTATCGGCGTTCGCGATGTTCGACGACAGCAGTTCTTGCCGATACGCGCGCACGTCGAGCGCCTGGCGGCCGAACGCGAATTCGGCATCGAGTTTGTCCAGCATCTGCGAGTCTCCGTCTGAAGCTGCGCCGCTCTTTCGCCGCCCGCGGCCGACCGCGACGCGGACAACCGGCGATGGACGGCCAAAGAGGCTTTTTTCCATGGGACGCATGGTAGGCGGACAACGCAACCGGCAATCGGGCGAATAACCGGCAAAGGGCCCCTCTATTCGCGGTTTGCCGGCAGCCGCCCCTCCCTAGAATGCAACCCGTACCAAACGGTTTCCACAAACGGTTTCCCAACGGGTTTCGAGGAGGGCGCGATGACGACTGACGCAAGCCGCGCCACGCGCATGCGCTTTGCCGTGGCGCTCGCGCTGGCGAGCGGGATGTGCGCGGCGCTCGCGCAGCAGGCGGACGACACCGGGATGATCGTGATCCCGGGCCGCGGCGAATCGGCTCAAACCGCGCTCGCGAATGCGAACGCGGCGAGCGCGCGCGGCGCGAATGCCGCGGGCGCTGCGGGCCCGAACGGGGCCGGCCATGCGGCAAGCCCGAGCGGATGGAACGCGGCGGCGGCCGCGCAGGCGGCGGCCGAGTGGGCCGGCCGAGCCGGCGCGACGCCGGGCGCGGAATCGGGCGAGCCCGGCGGTGTCCACGCGATGAACGAGCCGGGCAACGGCCTGATCGTGATCGAACCCCGCCCGGCCGAATCGAACAGCCGAATGGCGGCGGCGGCGCCGAACGGTTGGAGCCGGCCGGCGACCTCGGCCATGCCGCGAACCGGACCGAACGGCAACGCGAATCCCGCGGCGTCGACGGCCGGATCGTATTTTCCCGCAAGCCCCGCGTCGGCGAGGGCCGGATGGAACGCGCCAGCCGGCGCAACCGCGTCCGTCGCGGCGAACCCAAACAACCCGATGACGCCCGTCGCGACGGGCGTCAATCCCGAATTCCGCGCGGGCGCGGCATCGCACGCGCCTGCCCGGGCTCCGGCATGGGTCCCGGCCCGGGTTCCGGCCGACGCGCGGCGGGTCGCGATGGTCGTCGCGCAGGACGCGCCCCCACCCGCCGGCCAGCCCGCGAACACGCGGGCGGCGGCGCAATCATGGCAGGCCGCGCGCATGCAGGGCGCGACCACCGCGCAAGGCGGCGTGATCCCCGTGTCGTTCCGCTCGCAACCCGCGCCGCGCATGCTGCCGCCGCGCCCCGAGCCGATTCGAGCGGCGGCTGCAACGGCAAGCGCGAGCGGCGCGCCACCGGCGGCCGCCACGGCCGCCGCAACCGGCGCCGCCGCGGCGCCCCCGCCGCCCGCCGGCCAGCAGGACGGCGAATCGATCCGCCGCGCGGCGCTCGCGTTCCTGCAGCAGCAGGCGGCCGGCCTGCCCGGCAAGACCACCATCACCGTCGCGCCCGCGTTCCCGCGCGGGCTCGCCGCGTGCACGACACTCGAGCCGTTCCTGCCGTCGGGCGCGCGCCTGTGGGGCCGCACGACGGTCGGCGTGCGCTGCGCGGGCGCCCGTCCGTGGACGATCTACCTTCAGGCGAAGCTCGCCGTGCAGGCGACCTATTACGTCGCCGCGCGCCAGATCGCGCCCGGCGAGACGCTCACGGCCGCCGACCTCGTCGCGCGCGACGGCGATCTGACGATGCTGCCGCTCGCGGTGATCACCGATGCGCAGCAGGCGGTCGGCGCAACCGCGCTCACGCGGGTCGCGGCGGGGCTGCCGCTGCGCCAGGATTTGCTGAAGAGCGCGGCGTCGGTGTCGATCGGGCAGACGGTGCGGGTCGTCGCGTCGGGGCACGGATTCACGATCTCGACGGAGGGCAGCGTGCTCAACAACGCGGCGCCCGGCCAGCAGGTGCGGGTGCGGATGGCGGCGGGCCAGATCGTCACGGCGATCGTCAAGGACGCCGCGACGGTGGAAATCCCCCTCTAAGATTGCAAACTTTCGTTGATTCAGGGATTTACTGAAGGACGGGTGCTAAAGTTCGGGCCGGCCTTGCCGTTATCGTGGTCAAACCCGTACAGGAAACACCATCGTGAAAGTCGATTCCACCACTACTTCGAACGCCCGCACGCTGACGAACGCCAGTGCGGGCGCGGCTCGCACGCAAGCCGGCCAGCCGGCCGCGGCTCAGGCGCCTGCCGGCGCCGCGGGCGCGCCGACCGGCGGGGACGCGAACGTGAGCCTGTCCGGCCTGTCGTCGACGCTGCGCAGCCTCGCCGCCTCGGGCAGCGCCGACATCGATACCGCCCAGGTCGACGCGATCCGGGACGCGATCAAGAACGGCACGCTGTCGATCGACACGGGCAAGATCGCCGACGGGATCCTGCAGACCGCGCGCGATCTGCTGAAGCCGCCGCCGCAGGCGGGCAACAGCTGAGCCGGCTTCGCGGCCGGACGACGAAATGCACAACACGGCGCGCGGACGGTCCGCGCGCCGCCATGCCGGGCGAAACGAGATGAGAGACGAACTGCTGGCCACGGTCAACGACGAGCACGCGACGGTTGAAGCGTTCGCGTCCCTACTCGCGTACGAGGAGAAGGCGCTGACGACGGCGTCGCCGCTCGACGCGCTGCCGGGCATCGTCGACCGGAAAACCGCGCTGCTCGAGAAGCTCGCGCAACTCGAACGCCGGCGCGACACGCTGCTCGCGTCGCTCGGCCTGCCGGCCGGCAAGAAAGGGATGGATCTCGCGGCGGAACACGACGCGCGCCTCGCGAACGGCTGGCAACTGCTGCAACAATCGGCCGATCGCGCGCGCCACGCGAACGCGATCAACGGGATGCTGATCCGCATCCGGATGGACTACAACGAACGCACGCTGTCCGTGCTGCGCGCCGCGCCGCAGCGCAACGGCTTCTATGGGCCGGACGGGCGCGTCGCCGCGACCGCACGCTGAAATCGAAGCGGCGTGCGCGCGACGCGCGCATTGCCGCCGGCCCAAGCGCGCACCGAACGCGCCGGCGCCTGCCCCGCCAACCCCGACACCCGCCAACCCCGACACCCGCCTACTCCGCGACGCCGGTCGCCTGCGCGACCGCGCGCACGCGCGCGCGGTGCACCGCATCCTTGATCTTCGCGGGCTCGCCCGCGAGCCCCTGCGCGATCGCACCCGCATCGACCGAACGCGCGGCGACGAGCGCCTGCCGCAGCCGCTCCGCCTGCGGATAGGACGTCGTCTCGAGGCCGAGCCGGCCGCGCGCGTCGGCCTCGCTCGCCTGCAGCGCCTCGGCGAAGCGCGCCGGCTTGCGCAGCGCGTCGGCGCGCTCGAACAGGCGCACCAGCGCGGCCGCGCCCATCCCCATCACCCGATGCAGGTTGCCGTGCTCGCGCGCGACGACGAGCGCCAGATCGCGGCACTCGTTCGGCACCCGCAGCCGCTCGCACAGCGGCTTCAGCAGATCGACGCTGCGGCCCTCGTGGCCGATGTGGCGCGGCAGCGCGTCGGCGGGCGTCGTCGCCTTGCCGAGGTCGTGCGTGAGCGCCGCGAAGCGCACCGGCAGCGAATAGCCCTGCTTCGCCGCGTGATCGATCACCATCATCACGTGCACGCCCGTGTCGACCTCGGGGTGATAGTCGGCGCGCTGCGGCACGCCGAAGAGCGCGTCGATCTCGGGCAGGATTCGCACGAGCGCGCCGCACTCGCGCAGCACCGCAAACATCCGCGACGGCTTCGCTTCCATCAGCCCGCGCGCGAGCTCCTGCCACACGCGCTCGGGCACGAGCGCGTCGACCTCGCCCGCGTCGACCATCTCGCGCATCAGCGCGGACGTCTCGGGCGCAACCGCAAAATCGGCGAAGCGCGCGGCGAAGCGCGCGACGCGCAGCACCCGCACCGGGTCCTCGACGAACGCGCCGCCGACGTGCCGGAACAGCTTCGCGCGCAAATCCGCCTGCCCGCCGAACGGATCGACGACCGGCCCGACGAGCGCGCCGTCCGGGCTCACTTCGCGCGCCATCGCGTTGATCGTCAGGTCGCGCCGCACGAGATCCTGCTCGAGCGTGACGTCGGGCGCGTAATAGAACTGGAAGCCGTGATAGCCGGCCGCCGTCTTGCGCTCGGTGCGCGCGAGCGCGTATTCCTCGCGCGTGTCCGGATGCAGGAACACCGGAAAATCCTTGCCGACCGGCTTGAAGCCTTGCGCGGCCATCCGCTCGGGCGTCGCGCCGACGACGACGTAGTCGCGATCACGCACCGGCAGGCCGAGCAGTGCGTCGCGAATCGCGCCGCCCACCGCGTAGATCTTCATCGCGACGGCCCGTAGATGTCGATCACGCGGGTCTCGCCGCGCGCGCCCTCGACCCATTCGCGCACGGCCGGCAGCTCGGCGACGCGCGCGGCATACGCGCTCGCCTCCGGTGACAGCGGCGGCGCGTAGGTCTTGAAGCGCAGCACGACGGGCGCGTACATCGCATCGGCGATCGAGAACTCGCCGAACAGGAACGGGCCGCCCGACGCGGCGAGGCACGTGCGCCACAGCTCGTCGATGCGCGCGACGTCGGCGAGCGCGGCGGGCGTCGCGCCGCGCCCGGGGTGCGACTCGCGCACGTTGAGCGGCATCTCGCTGCGCAGCGCGGGAAAACCCGCGTGCATCTCGGCGGACACGCTGCGCGCATGCGCTCGCGCAGCCGGATCGCGCGGCCACAGCGCGTGCTGCGCAAAGCGCTCGGCGAGCGTCTCGACGATCGCGAGCGAATCCCAGACCGCGCCGCCGTCGTCGTCGACGAGGCACGGCACCTTGCCGGACGGCGAGTGCGCGAGGATGCGCTGCGCCGTATCGTCGAGCCGCAGCCCGATCATCACCTCGTCGAACGGGATGCCGAAGTGCTTCATCAGCACCCACGGGCGCATCGACCACGACGAGTAGTTCTTGTCTCCGATCACGAGTTTCATGGGATTCATCCTGTAGTTGTCGATTGTCCGGTCGACCCGCGGCGGCCGCGGTCGCACCGTCTGCTTACCGGCGCGCGCGCCAGTCGGAAAAGCGCGAGCGCAGCGCCGCGTCGCCGATATAGGTCGGCGCGATGCTCTCTAGGCTCGCGGGCGTGATCCCGAGCTCGGGCGCGATCGGCCCCGTCATCACGCTCGGCACCGACAGCGACGCAAGATTGTCGCGCGTGATGAGCGGCTCACCCGGCAGCATTTCGAACACGCACGCCTGCAGCCGCGCGAGCGCGTCGGGCAGCCGGACGATCCGCGCGGGGCGGCCGACGAGCCGGCCCGCATAGCGGACGATCTCCTCGAGCCGGTACGTGCGCGGCCCGCCGAGCTCGTAGGTCCTGCCGCGCGTCGCGTCGCGCGCGCAGGCGTTCGCGATCGCCTGCGCGACGTCGCCGACGTAGATCGGCTGCATCAACGCGTCGGGCATCGCGAGCGGCAGCACCGGAAAGATCCGCTGAAGCCGCGCGAACGTGTTGAGGAACGCGTCGCCCGGGCCGAACACGATCGACGGCCGGAACACCGTGACGTCGAGCACGCCCGCCGCGGCCTGCGCATGCAACGCGGCCTCGCCGTCGCCCTTCGAGCGCAGGTACATGCTCGGCGCGTTCGGGTCCGCGCCGAGCGCGCTCACATGGAGCATGCGCGGCACGCGCGCTTCGATGCACGCGGCGGCGAGCGCCGCGGGCAGCGCGACGTGCAGCCGCTCGAAGCCCTCGCCGTAACGCTTGCCGCGTCCGCCATGCAGCACGCCGACGAGGTTGACGGCCGCGTGCGCGCCGGCGACGAAGCGCGCGAGTTCGCGCACGTCGAATGCGGTCAGCTCGACGATGTCGACGGGCAGCGTCGCGAGATGCCGCGCATGGTCGCGGCGGCGCGCGCCGATCCGCACATGCGCGCCCGCGTCGACGAGCGCGTTGACGAGGCGGCTGCCGATGAAGCCCGTGCCGCCGAGCATGGCGATGGTCTGGCCCTGCATGATCGTGCCTCACCAAAGCGCGCCGCCGCGCGGCGCGCGGCGGCGAATCTCATACGAAGCGTCGGCCGGCGGCGCCCGGAAAACGCGTGCGCGGCGTTGCGGACGGCGCGCGACGCGCGTTACGGCGCGATGAAGCCGAGGCGAGCCTTCAGCGATTGCGGCTTCTTCTCGAAGAGCGCCGCGTAGTACGTCTCGTTCGACAGCACGTTCTTCACATATTCGCGCGTCTCGTTGAACGGGATCGTCTCCGCGAAGATCGCGCCTTCGACGGGACGCGCGAGCACCTGCCGCCATTGCGCCGGCCGGCCCGGCCCGGCGTTGTAGCCGGCCGTCGCGAGCACGGCCGAGTCGTCGAACTTCTGGTAGATGTCGGACAGATACCACGTGCCGAGCTGCACGTTCGTATCGATGTCGTGCATCTGCGCGCGCGTGACCGTGCCGAGGCCGAGCTTCTTCGCGACGAGTTGCGCGGTCGCCGGCATCAGCTGCATCAGGCCGCCCGCGCCCACCGACGAGCGCGCGTTCGTGATGAAGCGCGATTCCTGGCGGATCAGCCCGTACGCCCATTCGACGTCGAGCCCGTTGGTGCGCGCGTAGCGCTCGACGATGTCGCGATACGGCGACGGATAGCGCAGCGAGAAATCGTGCTCGGCCGTCGTGCGATCCGCGGTGTTGACCGTGCGGTCGAGCAGGTCGACGCGCTTGCCGTACTCGGCTGCGGCGAGCAGTTGCCGATCGGTCATCCCGCGCAGCGGCCAGTTCCATTCGCGATTGCCTTCGAGCCGCAGATTGAGCGCGTAGAAGCGCTGCGCGAGCGCGAAGCCCGGCACCTTGCTCATCGCGTCGATCTCGGCGTCCGTCACCTTCGTGCGCGGCGGGACCGTCGTCTTCTGGCCGAGCTCCTCGCCCGCGAGCTGCCCGTAGAAATTGAACTGCCCGGCGATCCGCTCGAACTCCTGGTTCGCCTTCAGCGTGTCGCCGCCTTCCTTCAGCGCGCGGCCGCGCCAGTAGATCCACGTCGTGTCGTCGCGCAGCCGCTCGGGCATCTGCTCGATCGAGCGGCGCACCATCGCCCAGTCGCCGGCAAGGAGCGCCGCGCGCACGCGCCATTCGTAGGCCGGATTCGACAGCGGCGCGCCCATCGACTTCCGGTACCACGACGCGGCCTGCGGCATCCGCTTGACCGCCGCCTGATAGCCGATCTCGCCCCAGCCGATCGCCTGCTCGTTCGCCGACAGCGTCGACGCGAGCGACGTGAGCTGCCCCGCCGCCGCTTCCGGATCGTTGCGCGCCATTCGCGTGATCGCGACGAGCGCGAGCTGGCGCGACGTCGCGTCCGAGCCGACGCCGCGCGCGAGGAAGAGCGGCGGCGCGCTCGTCACCTGATCCAAGCCGACCGGGCGCGGGCCGAGCGCGTCGGCGATCTTGCCGCCGAGCGTCGTGTAGTTCTGCTCGTACGCGAGGCGCACCTGCGCCCACACGTCGTCGCTCGAGAACTGCTTGTTCGTCGCGAGCGCGGTAATGAGATCGACGCACGCGTCGCCGTAATACTTCGGCTCGACGAGCAGCTCGCGCGCCATGTCCGCGACGTTCTCGCCGCGCGCCGCGCGCGATTCGAGCGCATAGCACTTCACCTGCGTGTCGTCGTCGAGCACGAAGCGCTTGTACTGATCGTCGAAGTTGCGCCAGTCGTGGCGCGCGCCGAGCACGAGCAGGTAATCGTTGCGCATCCGGTCGGCGATCGCCTGGCCGTCGTAGCGCGACAGGAACGACAGCACCGGCGCGTCGGGCGCGTCGAGGCGCGCGTGGCCCGCCGAATCGAACAGTTGCGGCTTGATCTGGAAGTATTCGAGATACGACGGCGCCGGATAATTCGGGATCATCGCGGCGAGCTGCGCGGCGCGCACGGGATCGTTCTTTCGCGCGGCCTCGCGCAACTGGACGAACACCCGATCGTCGTTCGACGACATTTCGTCAGCGGTCTGCGCGGCGCAAGCGGCCGTCCCCGCGGCCAGCACGACCGCGACGAGGGGCGCCGCGACCGCGCGATATACTCGAAAAAGGCTGGTTGACATCGTTGTGAACGGAGCACTCTAGTGAGCGAAAGCATAGCACGCGCCCAAGCGCCGAACCCGAAGCAAACGCTGCGCGAAACGCTTGCGCAGCGCCGCCTCGACGCGCATCGCTCGCCGCTCGCGCACGAGGCGCTCGCACAACGCGTGCTCGCGATTCTCGCGCAGTGCGCGCCGCGCACGGTCGGCTTCTACTGGCCGCTGCCGGGCGAGTTCGACGCGCGCGACGCGATCGCGTCCTGGCTCGCGGGCGACGCGAGCCGGCAGGCCGCGCTGCCCGTGATCGGAGCGCCTCGCACGCCGCTCGAATTCCACGCGTGGACGCCCGATGCGCCGATGCGCGAGGGCCGCCACCGGATCGCCGAGCCCGCGGCGGGCGCGCGGCTCGTGCCGGACCTGCTGCTGATTCCGTGCGTCGGCTTCGATCACGGCTGCTTCCGGCTCGGCTACGGCGGCGGCTATTACGACCGCACGCTCGCCGCGTGGCCGGGCGCGGCGCCGCCTGCGACGGTCGGCGTCGCGTACGACGCGTGCGGCGTGCGCGAGCTGCCGCGCGAAGCGCACGATCTGCCGCTCGACTGGATCGTCACCGAAACCCGGCTCTATCGGTCCGGCGACTGACGCGCGGCGGCCGGCGCGCGGCCCGGCGAGGCCCGCCCCGCCCCGCCGCGGCGCCGCCCGGACGCTACAGCGACGCGGCCGCGCGCGCCGCGGTGTCGTACAGCCCCGACGCGTGGCGCAACAGTTGCGCGGCATCGCCGATCTGCTCGTTCGTGAGCCCGCTGTCCTTCAGGGTCTCGATCAGGCAGCGCTCGCGCACGTCGCGGTACTTGAGGCAGAGCGCGCGGCCCGCGTCGGTCGCGTCAAAGAACACTTCCTTGCCAGTCTTTTCGCTTTTTACGTACCCTCTAGCTACCAGCTTCTTGAGTGCGTACGTCGCGACGTGCGTGTCCTCGATGTTGAGCACGAAGCAAATGTCGGCCAGTTTCTTCTTGCGGTCCCGGTGGCTCACGTGATGCAGCAGCGACACCTCGACCGCCGTCATGTCCTTCGCTCCGGCCGCCGCCATGCACCGGACCATCCAGCGATTGAACGCATTTCCCGCCATGATGAGCGCATATTCGAGCTCGGAGAGCTCCGCGCTTGTCTCGGAAACGAGATGTTCGGACGATACGATCTTGGTCGGATGGCGCGGCATGGCTGATCGGCGAAGGCGAGTCGGAAGTGCGCGAAAGTGTACGCCAAAGTCGTCCGCACGACGTTCGACGAATTTTTTTGACGAGAAGTTATCGACATTTTATTGATAATGTATTCTTCACTCGGCTCAACGCCGTTTGCTTGCCACCGATGACCACTCCACGCATCTATCCGCTTGGCGACACCGCCCTCGTCTGCGAGTCGCCCCCGCCCGCGACGCTCGAATGCCAGCGCCGCGTGTGGGCGGTCGCGAGCGCGGCGGCCGGCTGGCCGCACGTCGTCGACGTCGTGCCCGGCATGAACAACCTGACGATCGTGTTCGATCCGCTCGAAACGACGGCCGACACGCTCGCGCCGCTGATGAAGGCCGCGTGGCGCGACGCCGACGGCGTCGCCGAAAGCGGCCGCGAGATCGAGATCCCCGTCGAGTACGGCGGCGCGTTCGGCCCCGATCTCGACGCGGTCGCGAAGCACACGGGGCTCGCGCGCGACGAGGTCGTGCGGCGCCATTCGGCGGGCACCTACGTCGTGTTCTTCCTCGGCTTTCAGCCGGGCTTCACGTACATGGGCGGCCTCGACGGCTCGCTGCACACGCCGCGCCGCGCCGCGCCGCGGCTCGAAGTGCCCGCCGGCTCGGTCGGCATCGGCGGCGAGCAGACGGGCATCTACCCGGCCGCCGCGCCCGGCGGCTGGCAGCTGATCGGCCGCACGCCGCTCGCGCTCTTCGATCCCGCGCGCACGCCGCCCACGCTCCTGCAGCCGGGCGACCGCGTGCGCTTCACCGTCGCAGGGGTGCACACCGGATGACTTCACGCCAAGCAACAGGCGGCATCGAGGTGCTGCGCGCCGGGCCGCTGTCGACGGTCCAGGATCTCGGACGCCGCGGCTATCGCCATTTGGGCGTCGCGCAAAGCGGCGCGCTCGACTCGCTCGCGCTCGAAGTCGGCAATCGCCTCGTCGGCAACCGGCCGGACGCCGCCGCAATCGAAATCACGCTCGGCCCCGCGTCGTTCCGGTTTCCGCGCGCGACCCGCATCGCGATCACCGGCACCGAGTTCGGCGCGACGCTCGACGGCGCGCCGATCTACTCGTGGTGGAGCGTGCCCGTCGCGGCCGGCCAGACGCTCGCGCTGCCCGTCGCGAAGCGCGGAATGCGCGGCTACCTGTGCGTCGCGGGCGGCATCGACGTGCTGCCGATGCTCGGCTCGCGCAGCACCGATCTCGCGTCGCGCTTCGGCGGCCTCGGCGGCCGCGTGCTGCGCGACGGCGACAGGCTGCCCGTCGGCGCGCCGCCCGCCGCCGCGCCCGCGTGCGTCGGGCCCGACGCGCCCGAGTTCGGCGTGAAGGCTCCCGCGTGGTGCGCGTTCGCGCGCGTCGACAAGGAGCCGCGCCGCCCCAAGCATGCGCACGCCGCATGGGCGATGCCCGTGCGCGTGCTGCCCGGCCCGCAATAC
This sequence comes from Burkholderia thailandensis E264, assembly GCF_000012365.1. Classification (NCBI taxonomy): domain Bacteria; kingdom Pseudomonadati; phylum Pseudomonadota; class Betaproteobacteria; order Burkholderiales; family Burkholderiaceae; genus Burkholderia; species Burkholderia thailandensis. Next base: position 263,393 of record NC_007651.1, on the reverse strand, counting down.
GCGAGCTTCACGCCGGCATCGCAGCAGACTTTCTGGGATGAGGAATGGGTCGTCACGCCGAACAGCAACCGGATGGGCTACCGGCTCGCGGGCGCGAAGCTCGAGCGCGCCGAGACGGGCGACCTGCTGTCGCACGCGGTGCTGCCGGGCACGATCCAGGTGCCGGGCAACGGCCAGCCGATCGTGCTGATGAACGACGCGCAAACGACGGGCGGCTATCCGCGGATCGGCGCCGTGATCCGCGCGGACCTCTGGAAGCTCGCGCAGGCGCGCCTGAACCTGCCGGTGCGCTTCGTCCGCGTGACGGCGGCGGCCGCGCGCGACGCGCTCGCCGCCGAGCGCGCGTACCTGCGGCAGATCGACATCGCGATCGAGATGCGCGAGGAGGCGCTGCAGCGCGCGCTCGCCGCGCGCGCAGCGGCCGCATGATTCCGGGACCGGACGCGCCACGCGGCCGGTCGCGAACGCTTTGGGCAGAAACATCATGGAAATCGATTTGAACGCCGACCTCGGCGAAGGCTGCGGCTCCGACGAGGCGCTTCTCGACCTCGTCACGTCGGCGAACATCGCGTGCGGCTGGCACGCGGGCGGCGCCCCGGCGATGCGCGACTGCGTGCGCTGGGCGGTGGAAAAAGGCGTGTCGATCGGCGCGCATCCGAGCTTTCACGATCCGGAGAACTTCGGCCGCAAGGAAATGGACCTGCCCGCGAGCGAGATCTACGCGGGCGTGCTGTATCAATTGGGCGCGCTATCTGCGATCGCTCAGGCGGAAGGCGGGCGCATCGCGCACGTGAAGCCGCACGGCGCGCTGTACAACCAGGCCGCGCGCGACGCCGAGATCGCCGACGCGGTGGTGTCGGCGATCCACGATTTCGATCCGTCGCTCGCGGTGTTCGGCCTCGCGAGCAGCGGATTCGTCGATGCCGCGCGGCATGCGGGGCTCGTCGCCGTCGAGGAAGTGTTCGCCGACCGCGGCTATCGCGCGGACGGCTCGCTCGTGCCGCGCAGCCAGCCGGGCGCGCTCGTCGACGACGAGCGCGAGATGCTCGCGCGCACGCTCGAGATGGTCCGCGGCCAGCGCGTGCGCGCGGTCACGGGCGAATGGGTGCCGCTCAACGCGCAGACGGTCTGCCTGCATGGCGACGGCCCGCACGCGCTCGCGTTCGCGAAGCGCATCCGCGAGGCGCTCGAGGCGGCCGGCATCGACGTGCATGCGCCCGGCGCGCTGCACGCGGGGGAGCGCGCTTAACGATTCGGGCGGCAATTCAGCCGACATTCGCACGGGGGCGCGCGATTCGCCCGTGCGGCCGGCGGCGCTTTTTTCTGAGCGACCCGGCACCGCGCAAGCGGCCCGGCCGCGCCGAGCGCGCGTGCGTCGCGAATAATCGCAAAGGCCGCAAAGGGCGCGAAACATGAACGCCGCCCGGTGCGCGCCCGCGCGCACTCGATGACATCTTGCACGCGGCGGGCCGCGCCCGCCGCACGAACGATTCGCCGACACGGCGAAGGCCGGCGCGCACCCATGCCCGCGCGACAGCCTTCGCCGTCACCCGGACCGGGCGCACGCGCGCGACGAACGCACGCGCGGCCCGCACCCGAGCGGCCGCCAGAGCCGCGAAGGCCCATCGGCGCGACGGCCGCGCGCCGATCGCAAGCCGCCGCGCGCCGCCCGAAGACGGCGCGCGCCAACCCATGTCAGGAGAATGTTCATGCAAGGCACCGTAGTAAGTCTATGGCCGCTGATCGGCGTCGCCGTGATCGTCGTCGGCTTCGCGCTGCGCTTCAATCCGATGCTGATCGTCGCGACCGCGGCGATCGTGACGGCCGCGAGCGCGCACTTCCCGCCCGAGCGCATCCTCGCCGCGATCGGCGCGGGCTTTATCAAGACCCGCAACATCCCGCTCATCATCCTGCTGCCGCTCGCCGTGATCGGCCTGCTCGAGCGACACGGGCTGCGCGAGCGAGCGCAGGCGTGGATCGCGAGCATCAGGGCGGCGACCGCGGGACGCCTCCTCATCCTCTATCTGCTCGTGCGCGAGCTGACGGCCGCCGTCGGCCTGACGGGCCTCGGCGGCCATCCGCAGATGGTGCGGCCGCTGATCGCGCCGATGGCCGAAGGCGCGACCGAGAACCGCTTCGGTCCGCTGCCCGACGCGATCCGCCACCGGCTGCGCGCCTACGCGGCCGCGACCGATAACGTCGGCCTCTTCTTCGGCGAGGACATCTTCGTCGCGTTCGGCGCGATCGTGCTGATGGTGACGTTCCTGAAGGAGGCGGGCATCGCCGTCGAGCCGATGCACGTCGCGCTCTGGGGCATTCCGACCGCCGCGTCCGCGTTCCTGATCCACGGCTTTCGGCTGTGGCGGCTCGACCGCAAACTCGAACGCGAGCTGCGCGCGAGCGCCGCATCGCACATCGCCGCGAACGCCGCCGACAACGGAGGCCACGCATGACGCTCACGATCGATTACCTGTTCTGGCTCGTCGGCCTCGTGCTGCTCGCGGTGGGCGCGACGATCGTCACGGACCGCGCGCACCCGCGCCGCTTCACCGCGGGCGGCTTCTGGCTGCTGTACGCGCTCGTCTTCCTCGTGGGCGACAAGCTGCCCGTCGAGCTCGTCGGCGCCATCGTGATCGCGATGGCGCTGATCGCGGGCTTCGGCGGCGTGACGGCGGCCAGGCCGAAGCTGCCGTCCGACGATGCGCGCCGCGCGAGCGCCGCGCGCATCGGCAACCGGCTCTTCGCGCCCGCGCTCACGATTCCGTTCGTGACGGTCGCGATCACGCTCGCGGCGAGCCATCTGCACATCGGCGGCGCGCCGCTCGTCGATCCGAAGAACGTCACGCTGATCGGCTTCGGCATCGGCTGCGTGATCGCGCTCGGCTTAGCGTGCTGGATCACGCGCGATTCGGTCGGCCAGTCGCTGCAGGAGGCGCGGCGTCTCGTCGACGCGCTGTCGTGGGCGGCCGTGCTGCCGCAGATGCTCGGCATGCTCGGGCTCGTGTTCTCGGACGCGGGTGTCGGCAAGGCGGTCGCGCACGTGACGACCGCATACGTGAACCTCGACTACCGGCTCGCCGCGGTCGCCGTGTACTGCATCGGGATGGCGCTCTTCACGATGGTGATGGGCAACGGCTTCGCCGCGTTTCCGGTGATGACGGGCGGCGTCGGCGTGCCGATCCTCGTCAACGTGTTCCATGGCGACCCGGCCGTGATGGTCGCGATCGGGATGTTCTCCGGCTACTGCGGCACGCTGATGACGCCGATGGCCGCGAACTTCAACGTGGTGCCCGCCGCGCTGCTCGAGCTGCCCGACAAGAACGGCGTGATCAAGGCTCAGATCCCGACCGCGCTCGCGCTGCTCGCGACGAACATCGTCCTGCTGAATCTTCTGATGTTTCGATGAGCGGCTGACGCGCGCGGCCGCACGCCACCCATGAAAAAAGCGCCCTCGGGCGCTTTTGCTTCGATCGGCCGGCCGATCCGCGCAGCGGGCCGGCCAACGGCCGCGCATCGTCGCGGCCGAATCCCGCGTTCAGGACAAAAAATGCGTCCGCCGCCGCCCGCATCTGCTTCCCCCGGCCGGACGGCGGAACGCCCATCGAATGGGCGTACGTGCCTGCATGGTGGCTTGTTGTGGTGATTGGCCCCGTCGTGCATGCAGACAACCGCTGCCGGCACGCCGAAAGCGTGCCGGCAACGCTACCCCCGCGCTGTTTTTATTGTTCCCCGTAGCGCATTTTCTTTTTTACGACTTGGTGAAGGGAGCATAGATTTAGCCCCCTGGAGTGTCAATCGTCGGAACAGCGTTTGCCCGCGCGCCGCAGCCAAAATGTGGGTTTATCCCTATTCGCCCGCCGGTTCGTTCGGGTTCCCGATCACCCCGCGTCGACGCGATAGCCCTGCTGCCGCAGCAGTTCGAGCACGCCCTTCGGGCCGCCCAGGTGCAGCGCGCCGATCGCGACGAACAGCGGCCGGTTCGGCGCGGCGATCGCCGTCATCCGCGCGACGAAGCGACGGTTGCGCTCGTAGACGATCTTGTTGTCGATCGACTCGGCGATCGACTGCGCGCGCGCGAGCCGCTCCGTCTTCGCGTTCGCCCAGGCGGCGATCGCGTCCGCGTCGCCGATGCGCCAGAGGCGATGCAGCGTGCGCACGTCGGCCGCGTTCTGCGCGGGCGTCTGCACCATGTCCTGCGCGAGCATCTCGCGCTGCTGCGCGAGCGAGAGGCCCGTGAACGCGCGCATCTGCTCGGCGAGCGTCTCGAGCCCGACCACCTTGCCGCCCTTCTTGCGCAGGAACACGTTCTGCAGCTGCGCCTCGGTGCCGTATTCGGTCTGCAAGCCGGCCGACAGCGAATCGTACGTCTCGACGACGAGCGACGCGAGCCACGGCCGCATGTTGCGAATGCCGGCGAGCGCGGCCGGATTGCCGCGCAGCCGGTTCGCGAGCTTCTGCCAGAGAGGCCGCGGCAACAGGCGCGGCAGGCACGCGTAGTTGCACACGCCGTACTTCGACACGTCGTCCTGCGATTCGAGCAGATCGTCCGGCGACAGTTCGAGCGCGAGCGTCGGCGACACGGCGAGCGCCGCGAGGATCGGCCGGCGAAACGGCTGGTTCGCCGGATAGTCTGCGGGGTCGCCCACGTGCAGCGTGCCGAGCACGTAGATCGTGACCTTGCCCTTCGTCGCGACGTAGAACGGCATCCGTGCGGGCTGCGTGCGCACCGCGCCGCTCGCGACGGTGCCGTTCGACGTCGACGGCGGCGGCGCGTGGAAGCCCGGCAACTGCATGCTCGGCGCCGGAATCGGCGCCTGCGGCAGCGGCGCGGTCGCGACGCTGCCCGCCGCCAGCGCGCCGACGGGTGGCCAAGCGAGCCCGCCCGCCGCGCATGCGCCGGCGAGCACGGCGCTGGCGAGCGCGCGCGCGCGCCAGCGCCGGGGAGTCCGTCCGGCGTGCGTCGCCGCGCGCCGGACGCCGTTGCGCGAGCGGCGCGCGGCTTCGCGCGCCGCCACTGCCTCAGGCATTCGCCTCCCCCACCTCCTCGGCGCGATGGCAGGCGACGAGCCGGCCATCGACGTCGCGCAGCTTCGGCTCCTCGGCGCGGCACCGCTCGACCGCGTACGGGCAGCGCTGATGAAACGCGCAGCCGGACGGCGGATTGAGCGGCGACGGCAGCTCGCCCTGCAGCTTGATCTGGATCTTGCGATCCGCCTCGAAGATCGCGGGCGTCGCCGACATCAACGCGCGCGTGTACGGGTGCCGCGGCCGCGCGTAGATCGTCTTCTTGTCGCCGAGCTCCGCGACGCTGCCGAAGTACATCACCATCACGTCGTCGGCGATGTGCTCGACGACAGAGAGGTTGTGCGAGATGAACACGTAGCTCGTCTTGAACTGCTCCTGCAGATCCATGAAGAGATTCAGGATCTGCGCCTGGATCGACACGTCGAGCGCGGACACCGGCTCGTCGGCGACGACGATCTGCGGATCGAGGATCATCGCGCGCGCGATCGCGACGCGCTGGCGCTGCCCGCCCGAGAACATGTGCGGATAGCGCTTCGCATGCTCGGGCCTCAAGCCCACCGTGTGCATGATCTGCGCGATCCGCTGCGCGCGCTCCGCGGCCGTCAGATGCGTGTTGATCGCGAGCGGCTCGGCGAGCGTCTGCTCGACCGTCTTGCGCGGATTGAGCGACGCGAACGGATTCTGGAACACCATCTGCACGCGGCGGCGCAGCGCGGCGACCGTCTCCCTGTCCGCGCCCGCGACGTCTCGGCCGTCGATCGACAAGTGCCCCGAGCTCGGCGGCTCGATCATCGTGAGCTGCCGCGCGAGCGTCGACTTGCCGCAGCCGGATTCGCCGACGACGGCGAGCGTCTTGCCGCGCGCGAGCGAGAACGACACGCCGTTGAGCGCCTTCACGGTGCCGTGGCCGAACATCCCGCGCCGCACCGTGTAGTGCTTCGCGAGATTGTCCGCGACGAGCACGATGTCGTCGCGCGCGGCGGCTTCGCGCGTTTCGTGGACTGCGTTCATCGCGCGCCTCCTTGCGTGTACGCCGCTTGCAGGTTGAGCGGCTTGATGCAGCGCGCGCGCATGCCGGTGCCCGGCGCGAGCTCGGCAAGCGCGGGGCGCGCCTTCACGCAATCGTCGACGACGTACTTGCAGCGCGGCGCGAACAGGCAGCCGCTCGGCCGGTCGTCGCGGCCCGGCACCATCCCGGGCAGCGCGGCGAGCCGCTTCGCGCCCGCATTGTGCTCCGGAATCGCCGCGAGCAACGCTTCGGTGTACGGATGATGCGGATGCGCGAAGATGTCCGGCACGCGGTTCGTCTCGATGATCTCGCCCGCGTACATCACCGCGACGCGCTGCGCGACTTCCGACACGACCGCGAGATCGTGGGAAATCAGCACGAGCGCCATCCCGCGCTCCTTCTGCAGCGTGACGAGCAGATCCATGATCTGCGCCTGGATCGTCACGTCGAGCGCGGTCGTCGGCTCGTCGGCGATCAAAAGCTTCGGATTGCATGCGACCGCCATCGCGATCATCACGCGCTGGTTCATGCCGCCCGACATCTGGTGCGGGAACGTGCCGATGCGGTTCTTCGCATCGGGAATCCCGACCTGGTCGAGCAGTTCGAGCGCGCGCCGGTTCAGCGCGTCGCCGCGCAGGCCCTCGTGCAGCTTCAGCACCTCCTTGATCTGATAGCCGACCGTGTAGCTCGGGTTCAGGCTCGTCAGCGCGTCCTGAAACACCATCGCGATATCCTTGCCGATGATCCTGCGGCGCGCCTTCGGGCTCGCCTTCAGCAGATCGACGCCGTCGAACGTGACTTCGTCGGCCGTGACGATGCCGGGCGCGTCGATCAAGCCCATCAGCGCCATCATCGTCACGCTCTTGCCCGAGCCGGACTCGCCCACCACGCCGACCACTTCGCCGCGCGCGACGGACAGGTTGATCCTGTCGACCGCGGGCAGCCCGTTGAAGTTCACCGCGAGATTGCGGATGGTCAATAAATCGCTCATGTCAGGCCATCCGTTTGAGTTTGGGATCGAGCGCGTCGCGCAGCCCGTCGCCGAGCAGGTTGATCGCGAGCACCGAGATCAGGATCGACAGGCCCGGCATCGTGACGATCCACCATGCGTTGTCGATGTAGTCGCGCGCCGATGCGAGCATCGCGCCCCACTCGGCCGTCGGCGGCTGCACGCCAAGGCCGAGAAAGCCGAGCGCCGCCGCATCGAGGATCGCCGACGAGAAGCCGAGCGTCGCCTGCACGATGAGCGGCGCCGTGCAGTTCGGCAGCACCTGCGAGAACATCAGCCGCAGCGTGCCCGCGCCCGCGACGCGCGACGCCGTCACGTACTCCTTCTGCAGCTCGCCGAGCGCCGACGCGCGCGTGAGGCGCACGTACGCGGGCAGCGCGACGATCGCGATCGCGAACATCGTGTTGGTGAGGCCCGGGCCGATGATCGCGACGACCGCGACCGCGAGCAGCAGCGACGGCAGCGCGAGCAGCACGTCCATCACGCGCATCACGGGCGTGTCGGCCCACTTCTGGAAGAACGCGGCGACCAGCCCGAGCACGACGCCGGGAATCAGCGCGAGCACGACCGACACGAAGCCGATCCAGAACGACATCCGCGCGCCGTACATCAGGCGCGAGAGGATGTCGCGGCCCGCTTCGTCGGTGCCGAGCACGAATTGCCAGTTGCCGCCCGCGAGCCACGCGGGCGGGATCTTCACGGAGTCGCGGTACTGCTCGATCGGGCTGTGCGGCGCGAGCAACGGCGCGAAGAGCGCGACCGCGACCAGCACGAGCACGACGACGCCGGCGCCCACCGCGCCGCGATTACGGGAGAAATTCGCCCAGAATTCGCGCAGCGCGAGCACGCGGCCGCTCACGGGCGCCGCCTGCGACGGCATGGTGTTTTGCATGTTGCTCATCGCGCCTCCCGCGTGGCCGCGCATGCGCGCTCGAATGCCGCGGCGGCGCGCGAGCGCCGGCGCAGCGAATGGATACGAGTGTGGGGATGCATGTTCGATTACCTCGTATGGCGAATGCGCGGATTCAGCACGCCGTACAGCAGATCGACGACGAGATTCACGACGATCACGAGCGTCGCGATCATCAGGATGCCGCCTTGCACGACCGGATAGTCGCGGCGGCCGATCGCGTCGATCAGCCACTTGCCGACGCCCGGCCACGAGAACAGCGTCTCGGTGAGCACCGCGCCCGCGAGCAGCGTGCCGACCTGCAGGCCGATCACCGTGACGACCGGAATCAGCGCGTTGCGCAGCGCATGCACGACGACGACGCGCGCGGGCGACAGCCCCTTCGCGCGCGCGGTGCGGATGTAATCCTCGCGCAGCACCTCGAGCATCGACGAACGCGTCATCCGCGCGATCACCGCGAGCGGGATCGTGCCGAGCACGATCGCGGGCAGGATCAGGTGGCTCACCGCCGACGCGAACGCGCCCTCCTCGCCGGAGAGCAGCGTGTCGATCAGCATGAAGCCCGTCGTATGAGGAATCTCGTATTCGACCGCGATGCGGCCCGACACGGGCGTCCAGCCCAGATACGACGAGAACACCATGATGAGGATGAGCCCCCACCAGAAGATCGGCATCGAATAGCCGGTGAGCGCCGTGCCCATCACGCCGTGATCGACGATCGTGCCGCGCCTGAGGGCCGCGAACACGCCGGCCGGCAGCCCGAACGCGAGCGCGAACGCGAGCGCGCAGATCGACAGCTCGACCGTCGCCGGAAAGCGCGCGAGGAACTCGCCCATCACGCTCGTGTTGGTGATGATCGACGTGCCCAGGTCGCCGTGCAGCGCGCGGCCGACGTAGTGCAGGTACTGCATGGGAAGCGGCTCGTCGAGCCCGAGGCGATGCAGCGCTTCCGCATGCATCGCCGGATCGACGCCGCGCTCGCCCATCATCACCTCGATGGGGTCGCCCGGTATCAGGTGAATCAGCGCGAACGCGAGCACCGTGATGCCGATGAAGGTCGGGATCACCATGCCCACGCGGCGCAAGACGAATCGGAACATGACGCTTCTCGATAATTTCTTGTGGGAAATGTGCGACCGGCGACGAGGAGCTCGTGGCCCCCCGTCGCCGGGTGATTATCGTGCAGTCGGGCTAACGGCGCACCGACGCGCTTATTTCACGCTGACGCCGTCGAAGCGCGCATAGCCGAGCGGCTCGATCCGCATGTCGACGACGTTCTTGCGCACCGGCTGATAGACGGTCGAGTTCGCGATCGGCGAAAACGGCAGTTGTTGCGCGAAGATCTGCTGCGCCTGCATGTAAATCTTCGCGCGGGCATCCTGCGAGGTCGTCACGCGGCCCTTCTGGATCAGCTCGTCGAACGGCTTGTAGCACCACTCGGAGAAGTTGTTGCCCTTGACCGCCTCGCAGCCGAGCAGCGTGCCGAGCCAGTTGTCGGGGTCGCCGTTGTCGCCGTTCCAGCCGATCAGCATCGTGTCGTGCTCGCCCGCATGCGCGCGCTTGATGTACTCGCCCCACTCGTACGTGACGATCTTCGCCTGCACGCCGATCTTCGCCCAGTCGGCCTGGATCATCTCGGCCATCAGCTTCGCGTTCGGGTTGTACGGGCGCTGCACGGGCATCGCCCACAGTGTGATCGGGAAGCCGTTCGGGTAGCCCGCCTTCGCGAGCAGCGCCTTCGCCTTCGCCGGATCGTAGGCGGCGGCCTTCAGGTTCTTGTCGTACGACCATTGGGTCGGCGGCATCGGCGCGCTCGCCGCCTGCCCCGCGCCCTGATAGACGGATTCGAGGATCGCCTTCTTGTTGATCGCCATGTCGAGCGCCTGGCGCACCTCGAGCTTGTCGACCGGCTTGTGCTGCACGTTGTACGCGAGGTAGCCGAGGTTGAAGCCCGGCAGCGACGGCATGTCGACGTTCGGATCGGCCTTCAGCGTCGCGATGTCGGCGGGCCGCGGATAGCTCATCACCTGGCACTCGTTGCGCTTGATCTTCTGCACGCGCACGCCCGGATCGGGCGTGATCGAGAAGATCAGCTTCGAGATCTTCACCGCGCCCTTCTTCCAATAATCAGGATTGCCGTCGAAGCGGATCGTCGCGTCCTTCGTGTAGCTGCGGAAGATGAACGGGCCCGTGCCGATCGGCTTCTGATTGATGTCGGCGGCCTTGCCCGCCTTCATCAGCTGGTCCGCGTATTCGGCGGAGAGGATCGACGCGTATTCCATCGCGAGGTTCTGGATGAACGGCGCGTTCGGCTCCTTCAGCGTGAAGCGGACCGTATACGGATCGACCTTCTCGATCTTCACGATCAGCTTGTCCAGGCCCATGTCGGTGAAGTACGGGAACGACACCGGATACGCCTTGCGAAACGGCTGGTTCGGATCGATCATCCGCTCGAACGTGAACGCGACGTCGTCCGCGTTGAATTCGCGCGTCGGCTTGAAGAAATCGGTCGTATGGAACTTGACGCCGTGGCGCAGATGGAACGTGTAGACCTTGCCGTCGGGCGAGATGTCCCACTTCTCGGCGAGGCCGGGCTCGACCTTCGTGCCGCCGCGCTCGAACTCGACGAGGCGGTTGTAGATCGGGAACGTTGACGCGGTGAAATCGACGCCCGTCGTGAACTGCGCGGAATCGAAGCCCGCCGGGCTGCCTTCTGAGCAGTAGACGAGCGTTTTGTTCGGGATCTGTGCGAATGCAGAACCCGCGACGCCAAACGATGCCGCTGCAACGCCCGCGATGGCGGTAACACGCAGTGCGCGCAACAGACGGTTATGTTCCATGTTTCCTCCAGGTCTCCAGTTCAAGGCCGGCCTAGGCCAGCGTAGGCGGATATTACTTGAGCTTTCGTAAGAGGAACAAGCTGGAGAAAAAACCGTCCGTTATACGCTCGCGATCGTCAATTGCAAGGAAATGCACTGCTTTGCGGGACGAAGCGCACACGATGCCGAGCCGAATCGGCGCGACGCGCCGAGATCAGCGTTATCCCTGATAGCTTCGTATTTTCGTAAAGGTCTTCGGAGATCGAACCGATTCGGAGCGCGACTGTTGCGGATCGCATGATGTTTCTCGGCGCGGCCGGCCGGGCGCACGCATCGCGCGGCGCCGGCAGCGCGGCGCGATGGCGTGGCCGCCGGCATGGCGCGGCCGCCGGCGCCGATCAATCGAGATCGCCGCTTCTCGCCGGCACGAACGCGAGCGCGACGAGCGACAGCGCGAGCCCCGCCATCACGTAATAGGTCGGCGCAAGCGGCGTGCCCGTGGTCTTGATGAGCCACGTGACGATGAACTGGCCGAAGCCGCCGAACACCATCACCGCGACGTTATACGCGAGCGACAGCCCCGTCGAGCGCACGTTCGCCGGAAAGAGCTCGGCGATCATCGCGCCGAACGGCCCGTAGTAGCCGGCGAGCGTCACCGACAGCACCGCCTGCACGACGATCAGCCGCGCAATGCTCGGCGACGCGTCGAGCCACTCGAACAGCGGATAGATCAACGCGAGCGTGAACCCGAGCGCCCACAGCGAGAGCCCCTTGCGCCCGATCCGGTCGGACCATGCGCCCGCGACGGGCGACAGCGCGGTCAGCAGCAGGTTGCCGATGATCACCGCGTAGAACGATTGCCCGTAAGGCAGCTTCAGTTGCTTGACGGCGAAGGTCGGCAGATAGCTGATCAGCACGTAGACGGTGACGGTGAGCGCGATCACCGCGCCGAGCCCGCATACCACCGCACGCCCATGCCGCGCGAACACTTCGCGAAGCGTCACGCGCTCGCCGCGCTCGCGCGCCTGCAGGAACGCTTCCGAATCGACGAGATGGCGGCGCACATAGAAGCCGACCGGCCCGATCACGAGCCCGATCAGGAACGGCACGCGCCAGCCCCACGCATGCAGTGCCTCGGTCGACAGGCCGCGCGTCACCGCCGCGCCGACGAGCGAGCCGAACAGCAGCGCCGCCGCCTGGCTCGCCATCTGCCAGCTGCCGTAGTAGCCGCGCCGCGAGAACGGCGCGGCCTCGATCAGCAGCGCCGTCGCGCTGCCGAATTCGCCGCCCGCGGAGAAGCCCTGCAACAGGCGGCCGAGCACGATGAGAAGCGGCCCGCCGATGCCGATCGCCGCATACGGCGGCGCGACCGCGATCAGGAAGATGCCGAGCGTCATCAGCAGGATCACGAGCGACAACGCCGCCTTGCGTCCCGCGCGATCCGCATAGAGGCCGAGCACGATGCCGCCGATCGGCCGCATGAAGAACGCGACGCCGAACGTCGCGGTCGTGAGGAGCAGCGACGAATATTCGTTGCTGGTCGGAAAGAACAATTGGGCGATCACGACCGTCATGAAACTGAAGACGGTGAAGTCGTACCACTCGAGCGCGTTGCCGATCACGGCCGCCGCCACCGCGCGCCGGTTCAGCGCATGTCCCGCCGTTTTCGTCGAAGCCGCAATGGATGCCATCCTCGCCCCTCGCTGTCGTCGTGCGTTCGTGATGTCGTCGTATATCGCGCGTCGCGCACGGATAGCGTCGCCGAAAAAGGCGAACGCCGCGCCGTGGAGCGAGTGTAGAAAGCGGGGGAATCGATTTCAAGCAATAAAAAAACACCCGCCGTCATTCGGACGGCGGGTGTTTTTCCGCTTCGATGCGAGGCGACGCGCGCGACACGGGCGCCGCGCCGCGTGAAGCTTGCGTCACGCCATCTTCGTGAACGCGTTGCACCAGCCCTTCGCCGATACCTGCTTGCCGGGAAACGCGCCGCACGGCCCCGACGCCGAACCCTTCTTGCCCTGATACAGCATGCAGCCCGAACAGATTTCGCCTGCCGCGTATTTCGGGAACTTCGCCTTGTCGACCTTGGTGGCGTCGGCCTTGTAGCCGAGCGCGACGGCTGTCGGATCGGTTTCGGACAGCATCGGCAGATCGGCCGAGAACGCTTCGCGCGTGAGCGCGAGCGCCGACACGGCGCCGACGCTCGTGATCAGGAAACTCCGGCGGGACGTTTTCATGGGAATTCGCTCCAACATTGTGGGTTGTCGCTGCTCTAGCGGCAGCAGCGCACAAGCATACCGCTCATGCGCCCCGATGTGTCGCCTGAAATTCCGAAGATAAGCCGATCGAAAACAAGAAATCTCCACGCGACCTACGCATGCGGCGTGCGCGCCGCCATTTCGCCGACGCGCTGCGCGATCGCGAGCGCCGCGGTGAGCCCGGGCGACTCGATGCCGAACAGGTTCACGAGCCCGCGCACGCCGTGCTGCGCCGCACCCTGAATCACGAAATCGGCGGCGGGCTCGCCGGGCCCGCAGACTTTCGGGCGAATGCCCGCGTAAGCCGGCTGAAGCGAGCCGTCGGGCAATCCCGGCCAATACGCGCGGATCGACGCGTAGAACGAGTCGGCGCGACGCGGATCGACGTCGTAGCGCAGCGCGTCGATCCATTCGACGTCGGGCCCGAAACGCGCGCCGCCGGCAAGATCGAGCGTCAGATGGACGCCGAGCCCGGCGCGGTCCGGGACCGGATAGACGAGATGCGCGAACGGCGCGCGGCCCGACAGGCCGAAGTAATTGCCGCGCGCGAGATAGAGCGGCGGCACCCAGCGCGAATCGAGCCCGCGGATGCGCTTGGCGAGCGCCTGCGCGCCGAGCCCCGCGCTGTTGATCACGCACGCGGCCTCGATCGCGGTCGGCGCATCGCCGCCCGTGCGCACGACGAAGCGGCCGCCCGCCGCGTCGATCGAATCGACCGGCGAGCGCAGCGCGCACGATGCGCCGTCGCGCTCGGCGTCGCCCAGCAGCGCGAGCATCAATTGATGGCTGTCGACGATGCCCGTGCTCGGCGAGAACAGCGCCTCGAGGCATTCGAGCTCGGGCTCGAGCGCCTGCACCTCGTCGCGCGACAGCGTCAGCAGATCGAGCACGCCGTTTTCTTCCGCACGCGCGGCGATCGCCTTCAACTGCTTCGCCTGCGCGGGCGAGGTCGCGACGACGAGCTTGCCGCAGCGCCGGTGCGGCACCTGGTGCGTGTCGCAAAAGTCGTACAGCAGGTCTCGCCCGTGCACGCACAGCGACGCCTTCAGCGACCCGCGCGGGTAATAGAGCCCCGCGTGGATCACCTCGCTGTTGCGCGAACTCGTGCCCGTGCCGATCGCGTCGGCCGCCTCCAGGATCAGCGTCTCGCGTCCGCGCGCGGCCAGCTCGCGCGCGATCGCGAGGCCGACAACGCCGGCGCCGATCACCACACAGTCAATCCGCTCCATCGTCATTCGCTTCGCTCACGCTTCGAAGACAGGGCCTTCGATTGTACGTCGCGCGGCGCGTGCGCGTGGCGGCCGTCAAAAGCCGATCGGACGGCGGCGTCCCGCGCTTTCGTCGGTGCGGATGTCGCGCGGCGCGATCGCGTCCCGCCCGTCGAGCCGCGCCGCGCCGAACGCGTGCAGCAGCACGCGGCGCATCGTGCGCGGCGGCATCGCGGCGAGCACGTCGAGCGCGTCGTCGCCGAGCGCGCCGGGAAAGCGCTGCCCCCATGCGTGCGCGTTGCGGATCTCGCCGTAGATCGTCTGCGCGATGCGGCGCGCGCCCGACGCGTCGGGCGGCTCGATCTCGTACACGTTCATCCGGTTCATGATCGGCTCGGGAATCGCGCTCGCGTCGTTCGCGGTCGCGATCCAGATCACGTTGCCCGCGTCGATCGGCACCTCGGCGAATTCGTCGACGAACGCACACGCGGTGTCGTGCTCGAGGAGCGCATACAGCGCGCCGAGCGGATCGTACTGCGCGTCGCTGCCCGCCTTGTCGATCTCGTCGATCGCGATCACGGGATTCGAGTAGCAGCCGTTGACGAGCGCATCGAACACCTTGCCCGGCTTCGCGTTCTTCCACTGCGACGACGCGCCCGAGAGCACCCAGCCCGCCGTCAGCGAGCTCATCGGCACGTAGTGATAAGCGGTCCCGAGCATCTTCGCGAGCGCCTTCGCGAAATGCGTCTTGCCGATGCCCGGCTCGCCGAGCAGCAGGATCGGCATCAATTCGAGGCGGTCGTCGGTTTCGAGGCACAGCGCCACCTGCTTGCGCACGTCGTCGAGCGGCTCAGCGAAGTTCGGCAATTCCTCCGCGAGCGAATCGAACGCGGGCATGCGCGTCGGTTTCACGCAAAAGCGCAGGTTGCCCGTCTTCAGCATCTTCTCGTAAGTCGCGCGCAGCGCATCGCTCGCGCCCTCATTCAGATCGCCCAGCGCCGTCTCGACTCGCTCGATATCGTAGACCGTGCTGAACGAAGCCACCGCCAATTCCTGTTTCACCATCGCCGTCGTCATCGCCCACCTCGCCTTGCTACCGCCCATCCATCAGACCCCGTCGATTTCAGTGTAGCGAGCCCGAAATCCCGCGCAAGCAAGCAGCCGCCGGGGTCTGCTGCTAACATGCTCGCGATGCTGCACGCGGCACGCGCCGCGCGTATGATCGAGTGTTTACGTCGCGCATCGCGCCGCCATCGGCGGTCCGCAGCGCCTGCGCGCCGCGCGCGACGCCGATGCACTCGCCGCTCGCGCCGTCGGCGCGCCTGTTTGTCGCGTCGCCCGACGCTTGAAAAATCCGCGCGTCGCGCACATGTCGTCGATGTCCCCGATAACGGCGCCGCGCGCAAAAGATGAACCGAGCAAAAACCCGCGCGGTCGGAAGTTCGATGATTTCGTTTAAGCGTAAGATGTCCGCCTGTCCCGCCCGCCGGCTCGCCCGCGCCGGGAAATTCGTGCTCGAAGCCTGCGCCGCGGGCGCACTTGCCGGCGCCGCGCTCGTCGCGCATGCGCAAAGCGGCCCGCAGCCCGTGATCGATTGGGAGATCCAGGTGGTACGCGACGGCCAGACGATCGACTCGTTCGAGCAGAAAACCACCGTCGGCCAGGCCCGCACGGACACGCACAGCTTTCCCGTCGCGCCCGCGGCGGGTTGCGCCGCAACGGGCGCGTCCGCCGCGTCGGCCGACGCGCCCGGCTCCGTCCCGTCGCGCACGATCACCGTCGCGCCGCTGTACGTCGAAGACGGCGCGGTCGCGCTCGCGATCGACGCGCAGGAGACGTTCGCCGACGAAGGCGCTGCGCCGTCCGCCGGCGCGCCGTGCACGTTCCCGCCGCCGCGGCGAATCGTCGCAAGCCACCCCGGCCTCGCCGCGCGCGCCGCGCAGTGGACCGACTGGACGCTCGCCGAGCGCAAGCCGCAGCTCGTCTACCGCGTGCGCGCACGCGTCGTCGAGGACTGATCGGCCATGCATGTTCCCGAAACCGTGCCGCTCGCCGAGCCGCTGCCCGTCGCCAACGAGATCACCGCGGTCAGCTGGAATCTGCACAAGGGGCGCTCGCCGCTCGGCTTCACCGCGTGGAACGCGATGCGCAACTGGGTGGAATCGACGCACGCGGACATCTATTTCCTGCAGGAAGCGATGGCGCGGCGCATGCCGCGTCCGGTGCTCGCGTCCGGCTTCGGCACGCCGATGACGGAGCCTGCCGACGACATCTGGCACTGCCAAGCAACCGAGATCGCGCACGCGCTCGACTGGCAGATCGCGCTCGGGCCCAACGTGTTCAAGCCGTCGTGGCGGCACGGCAACGCGATCCTCTCGCCGCATCCGCTCGATCTCGGCGGCCGCTGGGACATCTCCGCGCACCGCTTCGAGCGCCGCGGCCTGCTCGTCGCGCGCGCGACGCTCGGGGGCGGCGCGCCCGTGACGCTGCTGTGCGCGCACCTCGCGCTCACACGCGCCGCTCGGCTGCGGCAAATGCACTGGATCGCGCACTGGATCGAGCGCAACGCGGGCGCGGGGCCGCTCGTGCTCGCGGGCGACTTCAACGACTGGCGCAACGATTCGATCCCGCTGTTCGGCGAGATCGGCCTGTCGGAAGTGGCGACGCTGCTCGGCGAGTCGGGCCGCACGTTTCCGGCGTTCTCGCCCGCGCTCGCGCTCGACAAGATGTTCGTGCGCGGGATGACGCCGCTCGAATGGCGCGCGCCCGGCGACGAGACCGCATGGCTGTCCGACCATCTGCCGTACGTCGCGCGGCTGCGGCTGGATACGCCGTGAGCGCGGCGGCGCGAACCGGCGCCGGCGGCCGGCCGCTCGGACGACGCCGGCGCGCGCCTGCCGCCGCCCGCGATGCGCGATTACCTGCGCGCGTACCGCACGGGCCTCTTCACGTGCCTGACGAACCCGAAATCGTGCGCGTTCTGGACAAGCGTGTTCGCGGCGATGATGCCCGCGCACGTGCCGCTGTGGTTCAACGGCGCGACGCTGCTCGCGATCGGCGCGATGTCGGGCGGCTGGTATTGCGGCGTCGCGTACCTGTTCGCGAACCCGCGCGCGCGGCGCGGCTACCGGCGCGTGCGGCGCCCGCTCGACGCGCTGTGCGGCACGGCGCTCGTCGGCCTCGGCGCAAAGCTCGCGGCGGACCGATGACGGTCGCCGAAGCGCATGTGTTGCGCCAAATCCGCGCGCGCCACGGGGATCAAGCGCGCGCTTGCCTCGAGCAGGGTAAAATGACAAGTTCCTCAATCGTCTCTGATCGAGAAGGCGCGTGTCCGGCGCGCCGGCCGGCCGATCCCGCGATCGGGCCGACGCCCTCGGTTTGGGCCCGCTTTGGGGCCCGTTATACGCGCCTGTTTCCGAATCCATGAGCAAATTCGACACTGCTACCGTCCTGTCCGTCCACCACTGGACCGACACGCTGTTCAGCTTCACCTGCACCCGCGACCAAGCCCTGCGCTTCAACAACGGCGAGTTCACGATGGTCGGCCTGGAAGTCGACGGCAAGCCGCTCACGCGCGCCTACAGCATCGTGAGCCCGAACTACGAAGAACATCTCGAATTCTTCAGCATCAAGGTGCAGAACGGGCCGCTCACGTCGCGGCTGCAGCACCTGAAGGTCGGCGATCCGGTTCTGATCGGCAAGAAGCCGACGGGCACGCTCGTCGCCGACAACCTGCTGCCCGGCAAGACGCTGTGGATGCTGTCGACGGGCACGGGCCTCGCGCCGTTCATGTCGATCATCCGCGATCCGGATATCTACGAACGCTTCGACAAGGTGGTCCTCACGCACACGTGCCGCCTGAAGGGCGAACTCGCGTACATGGACTACATCAAGCACGACCTGCCGGGCCACGAGTACCTCGGCGACGTGATCCGCGAGAAGCTCGTCTACTACCCGACCGTCACGCGCGAGGAGTTCGAGAACGAAGGCCGGATCACCGATCTGATCGCATCCGGCAAGCTGTTCACGGATCTGGACATGCCGCCGTTCTCGCCCGAGCAAGATCGCGTGATGCTGTGCGGCAGCACCGCGATGCTGAAGGACACGACCGAGTTGCTGAAGAAGGCGGGCCTCGTCGAAGGCAAGAACAGCGCCCCCGGTCACTACGTGATCGAGCGCGCGTTCGTCGACTGACCCCCGATTCTTAATCGACATCAAAAACCGGAGCCTTGCGCTCCGGTTTTTTTGTGCCCGATCTTGGCAACATAGTTACAAAACGTCATATTTGTATCTCAGAATAGTTACAAGTTCTCGTTGGTTTGCGGCATTTGTCTGTCGGTGTTTGTCCTACATCGGGAACATCCCGACATGTAACAATCGCCTTTAAATGTCCGCCCGGTATGACTTTTCCTATAATTCTGCGATATCATGCGCCGCTGTGAAAACGGTCCCACGCGCTGTTACAGTGCCAGACCAAATGTTACAAGATGTAAATAGTGTTTCCGCGGTACGAGGCTAACGCGACGCCGGCAAATCCTGCCCGCCGCGTCGGTCGGCAATCGTTTTAGCAAGTGTCTGAATAGCTTTCTGAATAGAAAGGGAGAGTCATGGATACGCCGTCTATTGCGCCGTCGACTGCAAGCGTCCCCGCTTCGTCGTCGAGCGACCTCGCGTCCGAGGTCGGCATTCCTTTCGTTTCCCGCTCCGCCCCGCGTGCGCCCACCGCCGAGCGGCTCGGCGCGCGCGTCGCGCAGCTGTCCGCCGAGCTCGTCGCCGCCGACGAATCCGCGCGCCGCCATCTCGCCGGCGAACTGCACGACGGCCTCGGCGCCGATCTCACCGCCGCGCGCTTCGCGCTCGCCAACGTCGACACATGGCTGCCGGACGACGCGGCCGACGCTTGCCGGCGCGCGCTCGCGCTCGCGCAACAGGCGCTCGACGCCGCGACGGCCGCGAATCGCCGCCTGATCGACGGCCTGTGCACGCCCGCGCTCGAAGCCGGGCTCGTCGGCACGCTCGCCGCATGGATCGGCGCGCACGGCGCGCGCACCGGCCTGCGCACGAGCTTCGTCTGCGCGGCCGACGCGCGCGTCACGCAACTGTCCGCCGACGGCGCGCTCGCCGTCTTCCGCGTCGCACAGGAAGCGCTCGCAAACGTTGCCAAGCATGCGCACGCGTCGGCCGCCGACGTGCGGATCGACGTCGACGACACGCACCTCACGCTCGTCGTCGCCGACGACGGCGTGGGCATCGCGACCACGCGGCGCCGCGGCGGCTACGGGCTCGGCAGCATGCGAGCACGCTGCGAGGCGCTTGGCGGCACGCTCGAGTTCGCTTCGCCGCGCTCGGGCGGCGCGGGCACCGCGCTGCGCGCGCGCTTCGCCTGGGGCGCGCTCGTCGCCGCACGCACGCCGGCCGCCGCGCGCAGGGTGCGCAAGGAGGCGCGATGAGCCTACAGATCCTGCTCGTCGACGATCATGCGATCGTCCGCCAAGGCATCCGCCAGTTGCTGATCGACCGCGGCATCGCACGCGAAGTCGTGGAGGCCGAGTGCGGCGGCGAGGCGCTCGCGATCGTCGAGAAAGGCGAGTTCGACGTGGTTCTGCTCGACATCTCGCTGCCCGACATGAACGGCATCGAAGTGCTCAAGCGCCTGAAGCGCCGGCTGCCGCGCACGCCGGTGCTGATGTTCTCGATGTATCGCGAGGATCAGTTCGCGGTGCGCGCGCTGAAGGCCGGCGCGGCAGGCTACCTGTCGAAGACCGTGAACGCCGCGCAGATGGTGTCGGCGATCAGCCAGGTCGCCGCGGGCCGCAAGTACGTGAGCCCGGCGATGGCCGAGGCGCTCGCCGAGTACGTGTCGTTCGAGAACGAGCCGCTGCCGCACGAGAAGCTGTCGGACCGCGAATACCAGACGCTCTGCATGATCGCGTCGGGCAAGCGGCTCACGGACATCGCGCACGCGCTGTCGCTATCGGTGAAGACGGTCAGCGTCTATCGGACGCGCCTGCTCGAGAAAATGAAGCTGTCGAACAACGCGGAACTCACGTTCTATGTGATGAGCAACCGCCTCGTCGACATGAATCCGGCGATCGGCGCGTAATGCGGCGCGGCGGCAGCCCGGCCTCGGCCGCCTGAATACGAAGCGTGCGCGCCCTGCGGCGCGGCGCCGCAGGCGGACAATTGATGCAAGCAATTGTTTTCATTGGGCGATTTTTTTGCGCCCCGCGTCGCGATCGCGCATCGTCCGGCGCGGGCAAGCGCGTCTTATCCGCTAAAATGCCGGGTTTTCCACTTGTCCGGCGCGCGCCCCGCGCCGTCCGGTAATCCCTCGCAATGTCTCTTTTCCGCAAGAAAAACGTCGACCGCATGATCGCCGGCGCGCACGCGGCCGGCCTCAAGAAGGCGCTCGGCGCGGTCGACCTCACCTTTCTCGGCATCGGCGCGATCATCGGCACCGGCATCTTCGTGCTGACCGGCACGGGCGCCGTGCAAGCCGGCCCCGCCTTGATGCTGTCGTTCGTGATCGCGGCGATCGCATGCGGCCTCGCCGCGCTGTCGTACGCCGAATTCGCGTCGACGATCCCCGTCGCCGGCTCGATCTACACGTATTCGTACGCGACCCTCGGCGAGCTCGTCGCGTGGATCATCGGCTGGGACCTGATGCTCGAGTACGGGCTCGCGGCGTCCGCGGTGTCGGTCGGCTGGTCCGGCTACCTGCAATCGCTGCTGCAGGGCTTCGGCGTGTCGCTGCCGGCCGCGCTCACCGCCGCGCCGGGCGCGCTGCCGGGCGTCGTCACCTATTTCAACCTGCCGGCGTTTCTCGTGATGCTCGTCATCACGACGCTGCTGTCGATCGGCATCCGCGAATCGACGCGCGTGAACAACATCATGGTGTTCATCAAGGTCGCCGTCGTGCTGCTCGTGATCGCGGTCGGCATCTTCCACGTGACGCCCGCGAACTGGAAGCCGTTCATGCCGCATGGCTGGAACGGCGTGTTCGGCGCGGCGGCCGTGATGTTCTTCGCGTTCATCGGCTTCGACGCGGTGTCGTCGGCCGCCGAGGAAGTGAAGAATCCGAAGCGCGATCTGCCGGTCGGCATCATCGCGTCGCTCGGCGTGTGCGCGTTCCTGTACGTCGCGGTCGCGGCCATCGCGACGGGCATCGTGCCGTGGGCGCAGTACGCGAACGTCTCGCACCCGATCTCGTACGCGCTGCAGGTCGCGGGCGAGAAGTGGGTGGCGGGCTTCATCGATCTCGGCGCCGTCATCGGCATGCTGACCGTGATCCTCGTGATGAGCTACGGCCAGACCCGGATCATCTTCGCGATGTCGCGCGACGGCCTGCTGCCCGCCGCGCTGTCGCGCGTGCACCCGCGCTTCGCGACGCCGTTCCTGACGACCTGGCTCGTCGGCCTGTTCTTCGGCCTGATCGCCGCGCTGATTCCGCTGAACGTGCTCGCCGAGCTGATCAACATCGGCACGCTCGCCGCGTTCTCGATGGTGTCGATCGCGGTGCTCGTGCTGCGCCGCACGCACCCGGACCTGCCGCGCGCGTTCCGCTGCCCGGGCGTGCCGTTCGTGCCGATCCTCGCGGTCGCCGCGTGCCTGTTCCTGATGCTGAACCTGCAGCCCGTCACGTGGATCGCGTTCCTGACGTGGCTCGTGATCGGCCTCTTCGTGTACTTCGCCTACTCGCGCAGCCGCTCGAAGCTTGCGCACGGCGCGCAGCAGCATTGACGCGCCGTTTCACTCGATGCGCGCCGCGAGCCGGCCGCATCGCTCGCGAACGCGCGTTTCGCTCGAGACGCAACGCTCCCGGCTTCCGGGAGCGTTTTTTTTCGCGCGCGAGCGCGCCTGCACGCTTTCATCGGACGCGCCATAATCGCGCCATCGAGCGGCCGGCTCTCCCGCCGGCCGGAAAGCCGCAGGGACGCATCATGGAAAGCGTGGATCTCGAAGTGCTGCGAACGAGCGCGCGCTGGCTCGACGAGGGCCGTCGCGCGCTGCTCGTCACGGTCGTGCGAACCTGGGGTTCGTCGCCGCGCCCCGAAGGCGCGATGCTCGCGGTGCGCGACGACGGGCTCGTCGTCGGCTCGGTGTCGGGCGGCTGCATCGAGGACGATCTGATCGCGCGCGTGCAGGCGTCGGGCGTTTCGAGCGGGACGCGGCCCGAAGCGGTCAAGTACGGGGTGACGGCCGAGGAGGCGCATCGCTTCGGCCTGCCCTGCGGCGGCACGATCGAGCTCGTGCTCGAGCCGCTCGCGCCGGCGAGCGGCATCGCCGCGCTGTGCGAGGCGGTCGAGCACGGCCGGCTCGTCACGCGCACGCTCGAACTCGCGACGGGCGAAGCGACGCTCGCGCCCGCGATCGCGACCGACGGGCTGCACTTCGACGGCGCACGCCTGGTGACGATCCACGGGCCGCGCTACCGGATGCTCGTGATCGGCGCGGGGCAGCTGTCGCGCTACCTGTGCCAGATCGCGGCGGGGCTCGATTATCAGGTGACCGTCTGCGATCCGCGCGAAGAGTACACGGATGCGTGGGACGTGCCCGGCACGCGCGTCGTGCGGACGATGCCCGACGACACCGTGCTCGACATGCGGCTCGATCGCCGCTCGGCGGTGATCGCGTTGACGCACGATCCGAAGCTCGACGATCTCGCGCTGATGGAGGCGTTGAAGACGCCGGCGTTCTACGTCGGCGCGCTCGGCTCGCGGCGCAACAGCCAGGCGCGGCGCGAGCGGCTGCGCGAATTCGACCTGAGCGCCGCGGAGCTCGCGCGGCTGCACGGGCCGGCAGGCATCTACATCGGCAGCCGCACGCCGCCCGAGATCGCGGTGTCGATCCTCGCCGAGGTGACGGCGGCGAAAAACGGCGTGTCGTTGCCGACGATCCTGCAAGTCGAAGGAGCAAAGGCCGCGCGGGAAATCGAGGCGAACAGCGGCGTGGCTTGCGGGATCTAGCGCGGCGGCGAGCGTCGTCCGGCGCGCCGCGCCCGCCGCCGGACGGCGGCGGCCGAAGGTGCCCGGCTCAGGTCAACCCCGCCGCGAGCGCCGCGGCCACCGAGCCGGCGACGAGGATGACGCCGACCGTGCGCCGCTTGTTGAGCTCGGTCCACAGCAGCACGCCCGTCAGCGACAGCAGCACCATCGATCCAGCGATGGTGTCCATCAACAGCACCCAGAACAGGTTCATGCCGACGCCGCGATGCAGGTTGTTGAGCGTCGTGAGGAACGCGTTGTCGGTGCGCTTCACCGATACGTAGCCGTTCCCCTTCCAGTACTCGACCTGCACGTTGCGGCTCGGACCGAAAAGGCCGAACTGCCAGTGCTCGGGCTGCTCGACGCGCCGATCGCCCCACGCGACGGGCTGCGCCGAATCCTTTCGGACGCGGCCGAGCCGGCCGTCGAACGCGAGCTCGCGCCGGAGCCACGCGGCCATTGCATGAGGCGTCGCGGGCGCGGGCGACGGCAGCGCGAGCTGGATCTGGCTCACCTGCGGCTCGCCGGACGAGATCTTGAGCGGCGGCGCGCGGTGATTGAGCAGCACACCCGTCACGCCGAACAGGAGGCCGAGCACCGCGCCCCACAGGCCGATCCAGCCGTGCACCTTGCGCAGCCATTTGATGAACGTCGCGCGCCGCGAGCGGCGGCGACGTTCGGCCAGCTCGGATTCGTCGAGCTTTCGCGGCGGGCCCGGATACGGCAGCACGACGCCGGAGTGTTTTTCGATCGATTCGGGCGCGTTCACGCTTCGGCTTCCATTCGCACAAAACATCGGGCGGCACGCAACCGAGTCGCGCGCCGCCCGCTTCAATTAAATGAGAATGGATATCATTACACAAAATGGCAGCGGACTCAATGTCCGCGGATGCTGGATCGCCGCGCCGCAAGGCTCCGAAGAAGAGCCGTCGAGCGATTCGTCAGTCGTTCGACTTGTCGATCCGGTGATCCGGTGATCCGGTGATCCGGTGATCCGGTGATCCGGTGATCGCCGATCCGTCGAACAGCCGGCTCGCGAACTCCCCGCTTCCTCCCCGCCGACTCACCAGCTCACCGCTTCGCCCCTACGCTCACTCACCGCCCTGCCCGCCCACCGACTCGTGAACTCGCCGATCAGCCGGCTTGCCAATCCGCCGGTTCGCCAATCCGCCGCCTCGCGCCGTCGATTCCTCGCTTCATCGCGCACCAGCCCCGCGAAGCGACCCGTTGGCGTCACGCGCGCCGAGTCCGAAATGCCCGCCTCACGCGATGCAGCCCACGTCCGGCGCGGGGCACTCGACACTCACCGTGGCCGCGTCGGCAGCGGCGGAAAAGCCGGCTGCGCACCGCCGCCGTCGCCGCCCGCGCCGCTTTCGAGCGCATACAGCCACGCGAGCAGTTCCGCGACCGCCTGATACAGCTGCGGCGGAATCCGCGCATCGAGGTCGACCTGCATCAGCAGCGACACCATCTCGGGCGCGGTGTGCACGTACAGTCCCGCATCGCGCGCGCGCTCGATGATCCGCTCGGCGACGAGCCCATAACCCTTCGCCACGACGCGCGGCGCGCTGTCGCCGCCCTTCGCGTCGTACGCGAGCACCGCGGCGCGCTTGCGCTGCCGCCCGCTCATCGCGCTAGCTCCCAGTCGTCGTCGGTCTCGACCGGCGGCGGCGCTGGCGGCACGCGACGCTCGGCGCCCGCCGAAACGCCCGCCGACGCCGCTCCGGCGTCGCCGTCCGCGCCCGCCGCCCTGGATACCGCCGCCGCCCTGGATACCGCCGCCGCCCCGCCTTCGCCGCCCGCCGCTTCGCGGGCATACGCGGAAGCGGCCGCCCGCGCGGCCACCGCGCCGAAGCCGTCGGGCACGCCGTCGATCGCGCGGATCGACAGGCCGCTCACCTGCAGCCCGAGCGCCTGCAGGCGCGCGCGCAGCGCCTCGCCGTGCGGCGCGAGCCGCGCCGCGCCCGTCCCGCTCACGCGCAGCCGCGCGGCGAGCTGCTCGCCGTTCAGCACGAGTTCCGCATCCACCGTGCCGAGCGACGGCAACGCGAGCGTCAGGCGCGTGCGCCAGCCGCGCGCCTCCGGGAAATCCGCGTCGGGGGCGGGCCGCTCGCGGCCTTGCTGCTCATCCGGCTCGATCGTCCAGTCGAGCCGCGCGCCCGGCCACGCCTCGCCGATCCAGCGAAACTGATCGGTCGCGAGCAGATCGAGCTGCTGCCGCACGATCGGCAGCGTCGCCGCATGCAGCGACGCCGCGACCGACGCAGGCGCGTCGGCGCCCGCCTGCGGCATGCCGGGCCGCGCGAGCGCGGCATGCGCGGCGAGCGCGCCGACAGGCTTCCCGTCGGCGTCGGCGAGCGCCGCATACGCATCGACGGAGCGCGCAAGCGCCGCCGCGTTCGCCGGCGCGCGACCGGACGCCATCGCACCTTCGTCCGCGCCGCCCGCCGGCCGCCCCGGCGCGGGCGCGGGCCTCTGCGCGGGCGCATCACGGCCGCCCTGCGGCAGCGGCAGACGCGCGGCGAGCGCATCGTCGAACCCGTCGCCCGTCTGGCCGGCCTGCGCGCCCGGCTGGGCGCCGCTTGCGAGCCGCGCCTGCGGCTCGCGCGCGAGCTCGGCCGTCGTGCGCTGGCCGGCAAGCCATTGAGCGAGATGGGATTCGTAGAAAAGGCCGCTCTGCGCGACAGCCTGCGCGAGCGCGAGGCTCAGCGCGGCGGCGGGCGACGCGGCCAAGGCCGCTTGCGCGGCGGCCTGCGCGCTCTGCGGCCCCGACGCCGCCGCGGAAGACGCAGGATTGCCGGCGCGGGCATCGGGCGTGGCGGGCAACGGATCGGACAACGCCGCCTGCGCGGCGGAAGCAACGAAAGCGGCCGGCAGCAGCGGCGCGGCGCCGACGACGGCGGGTGTCGCGCCGCCGCCGTAGCGGGAAATCGCGTCGAGCGTGAGCCCGACCTCGGACAGCGCGGTTTGCGCGGACGCGGGCGGCGGCCCGCCCGCCGGCTGCTGCGGCGTCGCGGCGGCGGGCGGCGCGCCGGACGTGCCGACCTGCGTCGCCGCCGCGCCGCCCGCCGAGGGCTGGATCGCGTCGAGAAGGCTGTCGATGCGGCTCGCCAGGATGGCGGCGGCAGCAGTGTCGATACCGGTCATCGTGAATCCTGACGCGCGCCGAATGAAATCCGGGCCATTCGCGCGAACGAACGCGCGCCGTCCGTCCGCGCGAGCCGGCGCGCCCGAAGGCGGCGGCGCGCCCTGCCGTTTAGCCGCGCGCCCGGTACAGATCCTTGAGCGTCGAGCGGCCCGCGTGGAAGAACGCGGACAAGCGCGCGACCTCGGGGCTCGCGAGATCGCGAATCGCGGCGTCGTCGGCGAGGATGCGGCGGATCAGCTCGAACTTGCGGGTGCGCTCGGTTTCGTCGAGCAGAACGCCCTGCTCGGCCTCCTTCAGCCCGTCGACGAGCCGCAGATACTCCTCCTGCAGCCCGCTCATCGCGTGCCACGCCGCATCGCGGGCCGCGACGAGCATCCGCCCGGACACGTCGGCGATCGCTTCGTAACGTGCAAGGTATTCGTCCTTCCGGTTCATCGCGACTGTTCCGTTGCTGCTTGCGCGGTCATCCTGGCCACTTCCGGGCCGATGCCCGTCCACGCATCCTCGAGCGTCGCGAGCAAGCCGTCGACTTCGATCAGCATCGGCTCGCTCGCGTCGGCGTTCGCCTGCAGCAAACGCCGGCAGATATACGTATAGAGCGCGTCGAGGCGCGATGCGATGTCGCCGCCGACTTCGAGATTCAGCGACTGCTGAAGACCGCTCTCGACGATGCGGATCGCCTTGCCGATCGCCTCGCCGCGCGCGGCGACGTTGCCCTGCTGCAAATGCAGCCGCGCGTGCGCGATCGCCTGGCGCGCACCCTGGTACAGCATCGCGATCAGCCGGTGGGCAGACGCGCCCATCACCCCGGTTTCGACGCCGACGCGTGCGTAGGCACTGGCTCCCGCGTGGCCTGGGGTAAACATGGCGCTCCTCCTCGTTGGTGCATTCGATTCGATACCACCGCTCCGTGCGCAGCACGGCGCGGGCTTGTACCGACGTTATCGGTAAGGAAGCCCAAAAGCTTTAGCGAAATGACGCAGCGCCGGCCGGCGCCGTCAGACGGACATCTGCATGATCTCGTTGTAGGCGCTCACTAACTTGTTGCGCACCTGGAGTCCGAACTGGAAGCCGATGTTGGCTTTCTGCATGTCGACCATCACATCGTTGAGCGACACGTTCTGCGCGCCGATCTCGAACGCATGAGCCTCGCCGAGCGCCTTTTGCTGATCGCCGCTGATCTTCTCGAGCGAGGCTTTCATCGCGCTTGCGAACGAACCGGCCGTCGCCGCGCCGGAGCCGGCGAGCGACGCCGCGGGGCTGGCCGCGCCGCCCGCGGCCTGCGCAGCCATCGCCTGCATCTGTTGCAGCGCCGAAGCGATGCCGTTGACGGGGGCAACCATGTGATCTCCGCAAAAGAAGCCGGGCCGCGCGGGCCCGGCGGGGGGGGACCCCGGCTTCCCGCGAGCGTTGCGAGGGCCGGATTGCGAAAAAGCATAGCAGCCGCGCCACGGCGAAAGCCGAAGAAGTACGGCCGAAACCCCGCTCTATTCGTCCGATCGCACTTGACCGCGCTGCGGATAATCGCACCGTGTCAATGTCCGCCTGCTCTGCCGAGCCGGCATTCAGCCCGCAGTGGAGATACTCGACGCATGGACTCGCAGGCCAACTCGCTGATCAACCCCGACGCCCGTTCGAGCCTTGCGGGCGCGCCGCCGCAAGCGGCGGGCGCGCTGCCCGGCGCGGCGGCGGGCGGCGCGGATTTCGGCCTGGGCGGCTTCGCCGAACGCATCCCGGGCCTCGCCCGGATGAAGACCAATCCGCGGCTGCCGTTCCTGATCGGCGCGGCGCTCGCGATCGCCGCGATCGTGGCGCTCGTGCTCTGGAGCCGCGCGCCCGACTATCGCGTGCTGTACAGCAACCTGTCCGACCGCGACGGCGGCGCGATCATCGCCGCGCTCCAGCAGGCAAACGTTCCCTATAAGTTCGCCGACGCGGGCGGCGCGATCCTCGTGCCCGCGAACCAGGTTCACGAGACGCGCCTGAAGCTCGCCGCGATGGGGCTGCCCAAGGGCGGCTCGGTCGGCTTCGAGCTGATGGACAACCAGAAATTCGGCATCAGCCAGTTCGCCGAGCAGGTCAACTACCAGCGCGCGCTCGAAGGCGAGCTGCAGCGCACGGTCGAATCGGTCAACGCGGTGCGCGCCGCGCGCGTGCATCTCGCGATCCCGAAACCGTCGGTATTCGTGCGAGATCGCGAAGCGCCCTCGGCGTCGGTGCTCGTCGATCTGTACCCGGGCCGCGTGCTCGACGAAGGGCAAGTGCTCGCCATCACGCGGCTGGTGTCGTCGAGCGTGCCGGACATGCCCGCGAAGAACGTGACGATCGTCGACCAGGACGGCAACCTGCTCACGCAGACCGCGTCGGCCACGGGCCTCGACGCGAGCCAGCTCAAGTACGTGCAGCAGATCGAGCGCAACACGCAAAAGCGCATCGACGCGATCCTCGCGCCCATCTTCGGCGCCGGCAACGCGCGCTCGCAGGTGAGCGCCGACGTCGACTTCTCGAAGATCGAGCAGACCTCGGAAAGCTACGCGCCGAACGGCACGCCGCAGCAAAGCGCGATTCGCAGCCAGCAGACGAGCACCTCGACCGAGCTCGCGCAAAGCGGCACGTCGGGCGTGCCGGGCGCGCTGTCGAACACGCCGCCGCAGCCGGCGTCCGCGCCGATCGTCGCGAGCAACGGCCAGCCGGCCGCGCCGGCCGCGACGCCCGTCAGCGACCGCAAGGATTCGACGACGAACTACGAGCTCGACAAGACCGTGCGCCACGTCGAGCAATCGATGGGCACGATCAAGCGGCTGTCGGTCGCGGTCGTCGTCAACTATCAGCCGTCCACCGACGCGAAGGGCCGCGTGACGATGCAGCCGCTCACCGCGGACAAGCTCGCGCAAGTCCAGCAGCTCGTGAAGGACGCGATGGGCTACGACGAGAAGCGCGGCGATTCGGTCAACGTCGTCAACAGCGCGTTCTCGGCCGCGGCCGATCCGTTCGCGAACCTGCCGTGGTGGCGCCAGCCCGACATGATCGAGCTCGGCAAGGACATCGCGAAGTGGCTGGGCGTCGCCGCGGCCGCCGCCGCGCTGTACTTCATGTTCGTGCGCCCGGCGCTGCGCCGCGCGTTCCCGCCGCCCGCCGAGCCCGCGGCCGCCGTGCCGGCGCTCGACGGCCCGGACGACGCGCTCGCGCTCGACGGCCTGCCGAGCCCCGACAAGAAGCAGCTCGCCGAGGAGGACGAAGAGCATCCGGCCCTGCTCGCCTTCGAAAGCGAGAAGAACCGCTACGAACGCAACCTGGACTACGCGCGCACGATCGCGCGCCAGGACCCGAAGATCGTCGCAACCGTCGTGAAGAACTGGGTGTCCGATGAACGCTGAAGGCTTGACCAAGAGCGCGCTCCTGCTGATGTCGATCGGCGAGGAAGAGGCCGCGCAGGTATTCAAATTCCTCGCGCCGCGCGAAGTGCAGAAGATCGGCGCGGCGATGGCCTCGCTGAAGAACGTCACGCGCGAGCAGGTCGAGGACGTGCTCAGCGAATTCGTGCACGAAGCGGAAAAGCACACCGCGCTGTCGCTCGATTCGAGCGAGTACATCCGCTCGGTGCTGACGAAGGCGCTCGGCGAAGACAAGGCGGGCGTGCTGATCGACCGAATCCTGCAAGGCAGCGACACGAGCGGGATCGAAGGGCTCAAGTGGATGGATTCCGCGGCCGTGGCCGAACTCATCAAGAACGAGCATCCGCAGATCATCGCGACGATTCTCGTGCACCTCGATCGCGACCAGGCGTCCGAGATCGCGTCGTGCTTCACCGAGCGGCTGCGCAACGACGTGCTGCTGCGGATCGCGACGCTCGACGGCATCCAGCCGACCGCGCTTCGCGAGCTCGACGACGTGCTGACGGGCCTGCTCTCCGGCAGCGACAACCTGAAGCGCGCGCCGATGGGCGGCATCCGCACCGCAGCCGAGATCCTGAACTTCATGACGAGCGTGCACGAAGAGGCCGTGCTCGAGAACGTCAAGCAATACGATCCCGACCTCGCGCAGAAGATCATCGACCAGATGTTCGTGTTCGAGAACCTGCTCGATCTCGAGGACCGCGCGATCCAGCTGCTGCTGAAGGAAGTCGAATCGGAAGCGCTGATCGTCGCGCTGAAGGGCGCGCCGCCCGCGCTGCGGCAGAAGTTCCTGTCGAACATGTCGCAGCGCGCGGCCGAACTGCTCGCCGAGGATCTCGACGCGCGCGGCCCGGTGCGCGTGTCCGAAGTCGAGACGCAGCAGCGCAAGATCCTGCAGGTCGTGCGCAACCTCGCCGAGAGCGGCCAGATCGTGATCGGCGGCAAGGCGGAAGACGCGTATGTCTGATCGCGCGAGCGCGTCGGCCAAGCCCGTCACCGCATACCAGCGGTGGGAGATGGCTTCGTTCGATCCCCCGCCGCCGCCGCCGCCCGACGACGGCGGCGCGGCGGCGGCGGCGCTCGCCGCCGAACTGCAGCGCGTGCGCGACGCCGCGCACGCGGAAGGACTCGCCGCCGGCCACGTCGAAGGCCAGGCGCTCGGCTATCAGGCCGGCTACGAGCAGGGGCGCGCGAAGGGCTTCGACGAAGGCCAGGCCGAAGCGCACGCGCACGGCGCGCAGCTCGCCGCGCTCGCCGCGTCGTTTCGCGAAGCGCTCGCGGGCGTCGAGCGCGATCTCGCCGACGACATCGCGACGCTCGCGCTCGAAATCGCGCAGCAGGTCGTGCGCCAGCACGTGCAGCACGATCCGGCCGCGCTGATCGCGGCCGCGCGCGAGGTGCTCGCCGCGGAGCCCGCGCTCGCCGGCGCGCCGCATCTGATCGTGAATCCCGCGGACCTGCCTGTCGTCGAGGCGTATCTGAAGGACGAGCTCGACACGCTCGGCTGGAGCGTGCGCACCGACGCGGGCGTCGAGCGCGGCGGCTGCCGCGCGCACGCGTCGACGGGCGAAATCGATGCGACGCTCGCGACCCGCTGGGAGCGGGTCGCGGCCGCGCTCGGCAAGGTGAGCGCATGGTGAACGACGGCGGCGGCACGTTCGGCCGCGACGACCTCGACGCGCTCGAACGCGAGCTCGCGCTC
The DNA here is from genome assembly GCF_000012365.1 of Burkholderia thailandensis E264. Lineage (NCBI taxonomy): Bacteria > Pseudomonadati > Pseudomonadota > Betaproteobacteria > Burkholderiales > Burkholderiaceae > Burkholderia > Burkholderia thailandensis. Next base: position 231,926 of record NC_007651.1, on the reverse strand, counting down.
GCGTCGCACGGCGCCGAACACGATCGCGCGGCCGCGCAAGACGGCGGCGCGCAGCATCACGCGCCCCCTCGCCCGCTCGCGAATCCGTATCTTGCGAACTGGCGCACGCATCTCGACGGCATCCGCGAGCGCAACGCACGCGCGCTGCCGCTGCGCCCGTGCGGGCGCCTCACTCGCGCGGCAGGCCTCGTGCTCGAAGCGATCGGGCTGCGGCTGTCGGTCGGCGCCGAGTGCACGATCGAGCTGCCCGCGGGCAGTTCGCTGCCGTATGCGCAAGCCGAAGTCGTCGGCTTCGCGGGCGAACGCCTCTTCCTGATGCCAACCACCGCGGTCGCGGGCGTGCTGCCCGGCGCGCGCGTGTGGCCGCTCGAAAGCGCGCCCGTCGCCGATCCGCTCGCGGGCGCGAAGCGCCTGCCCGTCGGCTGGGAACTGCTCGGGCGCGTCGTCGACGCGTCGGGCCGCCCGCTCGACAATCTCGGGCCGCTCGCGTCGAAGGTCGACGCGCCGCTCACCGCGCCGTCGATCAACCCGCTCGATCGCGAGCCGATCCATCACGTGCTCGACGTCGGCGTGCGCGCGATCAACGGGCTCCTGACCGTCGGCCGCGGTCAGCGCATGGGGCTCTTCGCGGGCTCGGGCGTCGGCAAGTCCGTGCTGCTCGGCACGATGGCGCGCTACACGAGCGCCGAGGTGATCGTGATCGGCCTGATCGGCGAGCGCGGCCGCGAAGTGAAGGAGTTCATCGAGCAGATCCTCGGCGAGGACGGGCTCGCGCGCTCGGTCGTCGTCGCCGCGCCCGCCGACGTGTCGCCGCTTCTGCGGATGCAGGGCGCCGCATACGCGACGACGCTCGCCGAATACTTCCGCGATCAGGGCAAGCACGTGCTGCTGCTGATGGATTCGCTCACGCGCTACGCGATGGCGCAGCGCGAGATCGCGCTCGCGATCGGCGAGCCGCCCGCGACGAAAGGCTATCCGCCGTCGGTGTTCGCGAAGCTGCCCGCGCTCGTCGAGCGCACCGGCAACGGCCCGGAAGGCGGCGGCTCGATCACCGCGTTCTACACGGTGCTCACCGAAGGCGACGATCAGCAGGACCCGATCGCCGATTCCGCGCGCGCGATTCTCGACGGCCACATCGTGCTGTCGCGCTCGCTCGCGGAGGCCGGCCACTATCCGGCCATCGACATTGAAGCGTCGATCAGCCGCGCGATGACCGCGCTGATCGACGACGCGCACCTCGAGCGCGTGCGCCAGTTCAAGCAAATGCTGTCGCGCTACCAGCGCAATCGCGATCTGATCGCGGTCGGCGCATACGCGCCGGGGCGCGACGCGCAGCTCGACCGCGCGATCGCGCTGTATCCGCGCATCGAATCGTTCCTGCAGCAGGGCTTTCGAGAATGCGCGCCGTACGCGCCGAGCCTCGCCGCGCTCGATGCGCTGTTCGAATCCGAAGGAGGCTGATCGCCATGGCCCAATCGTTCCCGCTCCAGCTCCTGCTCGACCGCGCGCAGGACGATCTCGACACCGCAACGAAGCAGCTCGGCCACGCGCAGCGCGAGCGCACCGACGCGCAGGCGCAGCTCGACGCGCTCGTGCGCTATCGCGACGAATATCGCGAGCGCTTCGCCGCATCCGCGCAATCGGGGATGCCGGCCGGCAACTGGCGCAACTTCCAGGCGTTCCTCGACACGCTCGATGCGGCGATCGAGCAGCAGCGGCGCGTGCTCGCCGCCGCGCAGACGCGCATCGACGCGGCGCGCCCCGAGTGGCAGGCGAAAAAGCGCACGCTCGGCTCGTACGAAATCCTCCAGGCGCGCGGCGCGCGGCAGGACGCGCAACGCGCGGCGAAGCGCGAGCAGCGCGACGCGGACGAGCACGCGGCGAAGGTGCTGCGCATGCGCGCGGACGCGGCGAAGTAAGCGCCCTCCATCGAACCCGAACGCGAGATCCGATATGCCTCCTCTTCCCCTGATCGGCATGCTGCTCGGCACAGCGAGCACGATGATCAAGTCGTCGTCCGGCGCCGCGGCGCACGCGTCCGGCGCATCGAGCGCGCCTTCCGGCGACGCAGCGCCCACCGCGCCGTTCGCGCAGACGCTCAAGCGGAACGTGCAGACGCAGCGCCAGACAAACGCGGGCGCTGGCGCGGGCGCGCCGAACGCCGGCAATGCGACGAATGCCGCGACGAGCGGCACCGCCAATGCGTCGACGACTTCGAGCGCGAGCGAGCCGGCGACAACGAACGCGGGTAACACGAAGGCGTCCGGCAAGCCGGACGATCAGGACGACGACAAGAACGCCACGCAATCGGCGTCCGCGGACGCGGCGGCGGCGCTCGCCGCAGCCGCATCGCTACAGGCGCAATTGCAGGCGCGCCCCGATGCGCAGGCCGCGCAGGCGGCCGCCCCGCAAGCGGGCGCGAGCGACGCCGCGCATCCGCCGACGACGCTCGCGACGAATACGGCCGCCGCCGGCGACGCCGACACATCCGCGCTCGCCGGCGCGCAGCAGCCGGTTGGCGAAGCGCTGAACGCGGCGTTGAGCAAGCTGACGGGCGCCGGGCCGGCGGGCGCGGCAGCCACGCAGCGCGCGCAGCCTGCGGGCCGGAACGACGGCGCGCCCACCCCGCTTGCCGCGAACGGCCCCTTCGACAAGATGCTCGCCGGCGCGAAGGCCCCGGCCGCACCGGCCACGCTTACCGACGCTTCGGGCACGAACCCGGCGGTCTCGACCGCCGCCCAGCCCGCCGCATCGGGCGCGATCGCGGCGCTGCAGGACGCCGCCGATTCCGCCCGCGCGACGCTCGCGGCGTCGAGCGCGCCGGCCGCGCTGCAACAGGCGGCGCCCGCCGCGCTCGCCGCGAACGCGAACGCCGCGGCGGCAACGGCCGCGCCGTCGCTCGCGCCGCCCGTCGGCACGCCGGACTGGACCGAGGCGCTCAGCCAGAAGGTCGTGTTCCTGTCGAACGCGCACCAGCAGAGCGCGGAGCTCACGCTGAATCCGCCCGATCTCGGGCCGCTGCAAGTCGTGCTGCGCGTCGCCGAAAACCATGCGCACGCGCTCTTCGTGTCGCAGCACGCGCAAGTGCGCGACGCGGTCGAAGCCGCGCTGCCGAAGCTGCGCGAAGCGATGGAAGCGGGCGGGCTCGGGCTCGGCAGCGCGAGCGTCAGCGACGGCGGCTTCGCGTCCGCGCAACAGCAGCAGACCCCGCAACGACAATCGTCGGACGGGTCCGCTGCGCGACGCGCGTCCGGCGCGCCGACAGCCGACGCCGCGCTCGGCGAGGTCTCGGCGGTCTCTTCCGGCGGCGTGACACGACGCAGCGTCGGGATGGTCGACACGTTCGCCTGACGGCCGCGCCCGCGACGTCCCGCGCGGCGGCGCGCATCAGCCGCCGTGCGCCGCCGCGAGCCGCTCGCGAGGCGCGGGCACGGCCTGCCCGTTGCGCGCGGCCACGATGAAATCCGCCGCGCGCTCGCCGATCATCACGGTCGGCGCATTCGTGTTGCCGCCGATCAGCGTCGGCATCACCGACGCATCGACGATCCGCAGCCCGTCCACCCCTTTCACGCGCAATTGCGGATCGACGACCGCGCGCGCGTCGGCGCCCATCCGGCACGTGCCGACCGGGTGGTAGATCGTGTCCGCATGCGCGACGATCGCGGCGCGCAGCTGCGCGTCGGTGTCGCCCGGATCGGTATACAGTTCGCGCCCGCCCTGCGACGCGAGCGACGCGGCCGACAGAATCCTGCGCATCGCCTTCGCGCCCGTGACGAGCAGATCGAGATCGCGTTCGTCGCTGAAAAAGCGCGGATCGATGAGCGGCGCGACGCGCGCGTCGCTGCTCGCGAGCGCGACGTTGCCGCGGCTCTTCGGCCGCAACGCGCACACGTGAAGCGAATAGCCGAAGCCCCAGTGCATGTTGCGGTTGTGGTCGTCGACAAGCGCGGTGCAGAAGTGCAATTGCAGATCGGGACGGTCGAGTCCGGGCGCGCTCTTGATGAAGCCGCCCGCCTCGGCGACGTTGCTCGTCATCATCCCGCGGCGCCTGGACAGATAGCTGAACAGCGCGGGCGTCATCTTCGCGATCCCGCGCAAGCAGATGCCGACGAGCTCCGACGAATTCACGCGCTTGTTGACGATGAAATCGATGTGATCGATCAGGTTCTGGCCGACATCGGGCGCGTCGTGCACGAGCGCGATGCCGTGGCGGCGCAGTTGCGCGGCGGGGCCGACGCCCGAGCACATCAGCAATTGCGGCGTATTGAACGCGCCGGCGGACAAAATCACTTCCGCGCGCGCATCGAGCTTTTCGACGCGCCCGCCGCGCGCAAGCTCGACGCCCGTGGCGCGCTTGCCGTCGAACACGACGCGCAGCACCGTCGCATCGACGATCACGTGCAGGTTCGGCCGCGTGCGGCCGTACACGTACGCACGCGCGACGCTGCAGCGCGAGCCGTCGCGATGCGTGACCTGGTAGAAGCCGACGCCTTCCTGGCGCTCGCCGTTGAAGTCGTCGTTCAGCGGATAGCCGGCCTCGTGCGCGGCCGCGATGAATCGTTCGGAGAACGGATTACGGAAGCGCAGATCGGACACCGTGAGCGGGCCGTCCGCGCCGTGCCATTCGTTCGCGCCGCGCTCGTTGCCTTCGGCGCGGCGAAAGTACGGCAGCACGTCGCGCCATCCCCAGCCGGTGCAGCCGAGCTGCTCCCACTCGTCGTAGTCGAGCGGATGGCCGCGCGTGTAGATCATCGCGTTGATCGCGCTCGAGCCGCCGAGCCCGCGGCCGCGGGGCTGATAGCCGCGGCGCCCGCCGAGGCCCGGCTGCGGCACCGTTTCGTAGCCGTAGTTCGTGCCCAGCTTGAACGGCACGAGCGCGGCGATCCCCACCGGCATGTTGACGAGCAGATTGCGTTCGGTATGACCGCCCGCTTCGATCAGCGCGATCGTCGCATCCGGGCACGCGTCGGCCAGACGCCCCGCGAGGCTCGAGCCGCCCGAGCCGGCTCCAACGATAATGTAGTCGTACTGCATGTCACGTCTCCCTGTTTTGTCATCCGCGCAACGGAGCCTGGAATCGCAATCGAGACAGCCGGATCAGGCTTGTAATGTTCGCGCATTTTAGGAACGCAAAACGAGCAGGGACATCCCGACTCAAGAGCGATTCCTCTAAACGTCGACGTGAACTAAATTTAAGATGAGTGGATTCGCCTCGCGCGGAGGACGCGGCCAATAGAAGCCGGGCCCCGCGAAATGGGAGACAAAGGCATGCAGCAGGACCTGATGACGGCGACGCACCGGGTGACGAACCAGGCGCCGCCGCTTTCCGATTACAACGCGTTTGAAACAGATGCCGCGCTCGTCGAGGCCGTTCAACGGTACGACGCGAGCTGGCGTCAAACGGCGCTCGCGCGCGACGGCGCCGCGCTGACGACGCCCGATGTGCTCGCGCTCGCCGACCTCGCGAACCGGCACGCGCCCGAGCTCGCGACGCACAGCCCGCGCGGCGAGCGGATCGATGCGCTCGAATTTCATCCGAGCTGGCACCAGTTGCTCGCGCTGCTGCGCGGCGAAGGGCTGCACGCGCTGCCGTTCTCGGAGCCGCAGCCGGGCGCGATGGCCGCGCGCTGCGCCGGCTATTACCTGCATGCGCAGCTCGAATCCGGCTCGCTCTGCCCGCTCACGATGACCTTCGCGAGCATCCCGGTGCTGCGGCACGAACCGGCCCTTTTTGCGACGCTGCGCGACAAGCTGTATTCGCGCGAGCACGACGCGCGCGACGTGCCGCTTTCGCAAAAGCGCTCGATGATGGTCGGCATGGGCATGACGGAAAAGCAAGGCGGCTCCGACGTGCGCAGCAACGAGACGCACGCGTCCCCGCTCGGCGCGCCCGGGCGCGGGCAAGCGTACCGGCTCGTCGGTCACAAATGGTTCTTCTCGGCGCCGCAATGCGACGCGCATCTCGTGCTCGCGCGCACGTCCGGGCACGCGGGCATCTCATGCTTCTACGTGCCGCGCTTTTCGCCCGACGGCAGCAAGAACGCGGTCCACGTGCAACGCCTGAAGGACAAGCTCGGCAATCGCTCGAACGCGAGCGGCGAAGTCGAATTCCTGAATGCGTACGGCGTGATGATCGGCGACGAAGGGCGCGGCGTGCCGACGATCATCGAGATGGCGAACTACACGCGGCTCGACTGCGTGATCGGCAGCGCGGCGCTGATGCGCGCGGCGCTCGTGCAGGCGATCCATCACGCGCGGCATCGCAGCGCGTTCGGCCGCCTGCTCGCCGATCAGCCGCTGATGCGCAACGTGCTCGCCGATCTGGCGCTCGAATCGGAAGCGGCGACCGCGCTCTTCATGCGGCTCGCGCACGCGTTCGAGGAAGAGGCGAGCGCGCGCTCGCCGCAGGCGCGCGGCTGGCGGCGCATCGTCACGCCGGCCGCGAAGTTCTGGGTCTGCAAGCGCACGCTCGAATTCACGGGCGAAGCGATGGAAGTATGGGGCGGCAACGGCTACGTCGAAACCGCGCCGATGGCGCGCTTCTATCGCGAAGCCCCCGTCAATTCGATCTGGGAAGGCTCAGGCAACGTGATGTGCCTCGACGTGCTGCGCGCGATCGAGCGCGAGCCCGACGCGGCCGCCGCGCTTCTCGACGAATGGCGCGACGCGGCGCGGCACAGCGCGCCGCTCGCCAGCGCGCTCGCGGAACTGACGCACCTGCTGTCGCTCGAACCCGAGCCGCGCGAAGCCTGCGCGCGGCGGATCGCACAACGCATCGCACTCGTCGCGCAGGCCTCGCTGCTGCTGCGCGACGGACCACCCGCCGTCGCGCACGCGTTCGTCGCCACGCGCTTCGGTGAAACCAGCAGCGAAACCGGACGCGTCTTCGGCACGCTGCCGGCCACCATCGATCACGCCGCGCTCATCGAGCGGGCGTTCCCGGCCTGAATGCCGGCCACACCCGTATCGCCAAGGAGACGCCATGAAGAACGATCTGCCCGGTTTAGCCACGCTCGACGCGCTGTTGCGCGATCAGCGCGCCGCGTATCTGCGCGCGCCATATCCGTCGTGGGCGACCCGCGCCGACCATCTGCGCGCGCTGCGCAAAATGCTGCTCGACAACCGCGACGCGCTCGCCGCCGCGATCGACGCGGACTTCGGCCATCGCGCGAAGGAAGAAGTGCTGATGTCCGAGATCTGGCTCGCGAAGGAGGAAATCGACGAGGCGCTCAAGCACGGCAAGCGCTGGATCAAGCCGAAGAGCCGGGCGATGAACAAGTGGATGCGCCCCGCGCGCGCGAAGGTGATGCCGCAGCCGCTCGGCGTCGTCGGCATCGTCGTGCCGTGGAACTACCCGGTGCTGCTCGCCGCCGGGCCGCTCATCTGCGCGCTCGCCGCCGGCAACCGGGCGATCATCAAGATGTCCGAACTGACGCCGCGCACGTCGCAGCTGTTCGAGGAACTGATTTCGAAGACGTTTGCGCGCGATCACGTCGCGGTCGTCAACGGCGACGCGGAAATCAGCGCCGCGTTCAGCGGGCTGCCGTTCGATCACCTGCTCTTCACCGGCTCGACGAACGTCGGCCGTCACGTGATGCGCGCGGCAGCCGAGAATCTCACGCCCGTCACGCTCGAGCTCGGCGGCAAGTCGCCCGTCATCATCGGGCCGCGCGCGCGCTTCGACGCGGCGGTCGACGCGATCATCACCGGCAAGACGCTGAACGCGGGCCAGACCTGCATCGCGCCCGACTACGTGCTCGTGCCGCGCGGCAAGGAAGCCGAATTCGTCGCGCGCGCGCGCGCGCGGATGGCGAAGCTCTATCCGAATCTGTCGACGAACCCGGACTACACGTCGATCATCTCCGAGCGCCATTTCGCGCGGCTGCAGCGGCTCGCGAGCGATGCGCAGCAGGCAGGCGCGCAGCTCCACCCGCTCACCGACGCCGCGCCCGATCCCGCGCTGCGCCGCCTGCCGCCCGTGCTCGTCACGCAAGCGCCGGACGCGTCCCAACTGATGCAGGAGGAGATCTTCGGCCCGCTCTTGCCGATCGTTCCGTACGACACGCTCGACGATGCGATCGCCTACGTGAACGCGCGTGCGCGGCCGCTCGCGCTGTATCTGTTCGACGAAGACCGCTCGAGCGTCGAGCGCGTGATGCGCGACACGATCTCGGGCGGCGTGACGGTCAACGACACGCTGATGCACATCGCATGCGGCACGCTGCCGTTCGGCGGCGTCGGCGCGAGCGGGATGGGCGCGTACCACGGCTACGACGGCTTCGTCACGTTCTCGAAGATGAAGCCCGTGCTCACGCAACCGCGCCTGAACACGCGCGCGATGATCGCGCCGCCGTACGGCAAGCGTTTCGCGGCGATCCTCAAGCTGATGCTGAAGTTCTGACGCGCGTTCGCCGACGCACGGCGAACGAAGGGCCGCTCACGCGCGGCCCGTGATGTCGATCCAGTGGAGCGCCGCGTCGGCGTCGTGCCACACGGGGCTTTCGCCGACGCCGCAGCGCATGCCGCCGATCCGTCCGATCGTCGCCGACGTCGATGCCGACGCGCGCACGCGCGTCAACCCTCGAACGGTCCGGCCACGACGAACGCACCGCCCTGATAGCGGCGCACCGGATCGTCGTCGGCGAGCGGAGGCTGCGCGCGCTCGATCCGCTCGCGCCATTGCTCGCTCGATTGCGTCGGCCGGTAGCCGAGATGCGCGGCAGGCGCGTTGTCCCACCACGCGTCGCGATTCGCCGACATCCCGTAGACGATCGTGCAGCCGACGCTCGGCACGAACATCGCGCGGCGCACGAGCTGCTCGAGGTCGTCGTAGCCGAGCCACGTGACGAGCATCCGCCGATCCTTCGGCTCGGGGAACGACGAACCGATCCGGATGCACACGCTCTCGATCCCGTAGCGATCGTGATGGAACCGCGCGAGCTGCTCGCCGAACGCCTTGCTCAAGCCGTAGTAGCCGTCGGGCCGCGGCGGCGCGGCCGTGTCGATGCGCTCGCCCTGCTCGTAGAAGCCCGTCACGTGATTCGAGCTCGCGAACACGATGCGGCGCACGCCGTGCCGGCGCGCGGCTTCGTACACGTGATACGCGCCGGTGATGTTCGCCGGCAGCACCGTGTCGAACGGACGCTCGACCGATACGCCGCCGAAATGCACGATCACGTCGACGTCGCGCACGAGCGCGTCGACGGCCGCCGCGTCGGCGAGGTCGCAGCGCACGCACTCTTCGCCGTCGCGCGCGCCGTCGAGCGGCGCGATGTCGGAGACCCGCACGACGTCCGCGTAGCGGCGCAGCCGCCCGCGCAGCACGCGGCCGAGGCTGCCGGCCGCGCCCGTCAACAGAATGCGGCCGCAGTGCGTGGGAACGCCGTCGAGCGGATCGCCGCCCGCCGCGTTCGCATCCTGGTTCGAATGATGGAGGTCGGTCATGATCAGGTCACCGGCGCGGGATTGAACAGGACGAGCGCGTTGTGCAGCCCGAGCTTGTCGGCGCACACCTGGCGGCGGCCGCTCGCGACGTCGAGAATCAGATGGAACAGCTCCCAGCCGACGTCGGCGATGCTCGCCTCGCCGGTCGCGATGCGCCCCGCATCGAGGTCGATCAGGTCGTGCCAGCGCTCGCTCAACGCCTTGCGCGTCGCCACCTTGACGACGGGCGCCATCGCGAGGCCGTACGGCGTGCCGCGCCCCGTCGTGAACACCTGCAGGTTGATGCCCGACGCGAGCTGCAGCGTGCCGCAGACGAAATCGCTAGCGGGCGTCGCCGCGAAGATGAGCCCCTTGCGGCGCATCCTCTGGCCGGGGCCGAGCACGTCGACGATCGGGCTCGTGCCCGACTTCACGATCGAGCCGAGCGCCTTCTCGACGACGTTCGACAATCCGCCCGTCTTGTTGCCCGGCGACGGATTCGCGCTGCGATCGGTCTCGCCGCGCAACAGGTAATCGTCGTACCACGCCATCTCGCGCAACAGCGCGCGGCCGACTTCCGCGTCGATCGCGCGCGGCGTCAGCAGATGAATCGCATCGCGCACTTCGGTCACTTCGGAGAACATCACGGTGCCGCCCGCGCGCACGATCAGGCCGGCCGCGAAGCCGACGGCCGGGTTCGCGGTGACGCCCGAGAACGCATCGCTGCCGCCGCATTGCACGCCGACGACGAGGTCGGACGCCGGACACGATTCGCGACGGCGGCGGTTCAACTGATCGAGGCGTTTGTCCGCCATCTCCATGATCGCGTCGACCATCGCGCCGAAGCCGCCGAACGCTTCGTCCTGCAAACGAAGCACGGGCGAATCGGCCGTGCCCGCGACCCCGATCGGAATGCGTCCGCCCGGCGCGAGCGATGCCGGCACGAGCCGCTCCGGCGCGAGCTTCTCGCAGCCGAGGCCGATCACCATCACCTCGCCGCCGAAATTCGGATTGAGCGCGAGGTTCTGCAACGTGCGGATCGGCACGATCGCGGCCGGCGCGTTGATCGCGACGCCGCAGCCGTACGTGTGATTCAGCGCGACGACGTCGTCGACGTTCGGATAGCGCGGCAGCAGCTCGCGCTTGATCCGCGCGACCACGTGGTCGGTCACGCCGGCGACGCACTGCACGCTCGTCATGATGCCGAGCACGTTCTTCGTGCCGACCGTGCCGTCCGCGTTCCGATAGCCGTCGAACGTGTAGCCGTCGAGCTTCGGCCGCTTCGCGGCGGCGCGCGTCGCGAGCGGCAGTTCGTCGAGCGCGGGCGCGAGCGGCAGCTTCACCGCGTGCTCGCCCACCCAGACGCCGCGCGGCAGCGGCTTCGCCGCATGGCCGATCACCTCGCCGTAGCGGACCACCGCGTCGCCCTCGGCGAGATCGGCGAGCGCGACCTTGTGGCCCTGCGGCACGCCTTCGACGAGCGCGGTGCCGTCGGCGAGTATCGCGCCGGCGGGCAGCCCGCGCGCGTTGACGACGATCGCGACGTTGTCGCTTTCGTGCACGCGAATCGTCAGCGCGCGCTCCGTGCGCGTGCCGTCGGGCGATGTGGGCTCCCGCATCGAGCGCTCCATGAAGAGTCGGCTTCGTTCAGCGCACGAGACAGGGGCGCTTGTTGTCGAACGTCCAGTCCGGCACCAGGTACCGCATCGCGACCGCATCGTCGCGGCTGCCGAGGCCGTGCTCCAGATACAGCTCGTGTGCGCCGGCGAGCGCGTCCTCGTCGATCTCGACGCCGAGCCCGCCACGCTGCGGCACCGCGACGTGGCCGTCCTCGATGCGCAGCGGCTCGCGCGTCAGGCGCTGGCCGTCCTGCCAGATCCAGTGCGTGTCGATCGCGGTGATGTTGCCGGGCGCGGCGGCCGCGACGTGCGTGAACATCGCGAGCGAAATGTCGAAGTGATTGTTCGAATGCGAGCCCCACGTGAGCCCCCATTCGTCGCACAGTTGCGCGACGCGCACCGAGCCGCGCATCGTCCAGAAATGCGGATCGGCGAGCGGAATGTCGACCGAGCCGAGCCGGAGCGCGTGGCCGAGCTGGCGCCAGTCGGTCGCGATCATGTTGGTCGCCGTCGGCAGGCCCGTCGCGCGGCGAAACTCGGCCATGATCTCGCGGCCCGAGTAGCCGTTCTCCGCGCCGCACGGATCTTCCGCGTACGCGAGCACGTCGCCCTTGCCGCGGCAGAGGCGAATCGCCTCCTGCAGCGACCATGCGCCGTTCGGATCGAGCGTGATCCGCGCGTTCGGGAAGCGCTTCGCGAGCGCGGTCACCGCGGCGATTTCGTCATCGCCCGACAGCACGCCGCCCTTCAGCTTGAAATCCTGAAATCCGTAGCGCGCGTGCGCGGCCTCGGCAAGGCGCACGATCGCATCGGGCGTGAGCGCCACTTCGTTGCGCAGACGGAACCACGCGTCGTCGGCCTGCGGCTCGCTGCGGTAGTCGAGATCGGTGCGCTTGCGATCGCCGATGTAGAACAGATAGCCGAGCATCGGCACGCGGCTGCGCTGCTGGCCTTCGCCGAGCAGCGCGGCGACGGGCACGCCGAGGTGCTGGCCGAGCAGGTCGAGCAGCGCCGCCTCGAGCGCCGTCACCGCGTGAATCGTGATGCGCAGGTCGAAGGTCTGCAAGCCGCGGCCGCCCGCATCGCGATCGGCGAAGCGGGCGCGCACCGCGTTCAGCACATCCTGCCAGCGGCCGAGCGGCTGGCCGACGACGAGCGCGCGCGCATCCTCGAGCGTGCGCCGGATGCCTTCGCCGCCCGGCACTTCGCCGACGCCGGTATTGCCCGCGCTGTCGCGGATCAGCACGATGTTGCGCGTGAAGAAGGGCCCGTGCGCGCCGCTCAGGTTCAGCAGCATGCTGTCGCGTCCGGCCACGGGCACGACGCGCAGGTCGGACACGACGGGCGTCGTCGTACGGCTCAATTCGGTTCGCATTACAAGTGTCTCCATCAAAGCGTTCATGCGCCGCGCGCGGCTGCGCGCGCAGCGCTGCCGAAGCTCGGCCGTTTCGGGTGGTAGGCCCAGCCTGGCACCCGATATTGCATCGCCCGCGCGTCGTCGCGCGCGCCCGGACCGAGCGTCTCATACAGCGCATGGGCCTGCATCACGCGGTCCATGTCGAGCGCGATGCCGAGCCCGGGTCCCTCCGGCACCGCGACGTGCCCGCGCGCGATCGCGAGCGGCTCGCGCGTCAGGCGCTCGTCGGCTTCCTGCCAGATCCAGTGCGCGTCGATCGCGGTGATGTTGCCGGGCGCGGCGGCCGCGACGTGCGTGAACATCGCGAGCGAAATGTCGAAGTGATGGTTCGAATGCGAGCCCCATGTGCGCCCCCATTCGTCGCACCGTTGCGCGACGCTCGGGCTCGGCGTGTGCGTGTTCGCGTGCGCTTGCGCGGCGGCTTCGATCGCATTCGACGTCATGTTCGACATGCCTCGCTTCACGATGCCGGCTTCAGCTCGACGCGCTTGATCTCGCCGACCACGAACAGGTAGCAGACGCACGCGACGAGCGCATGAAGCCCCACGTAGGCCAGCGCGCCGTTGAACGAGCCGGTCCGGTTGACGATGTAGCCGATCGCGATCGGCGTGGTGATGCTCGACAGGTTGCCGAACGTGTTCATCAATGCCCCCGACAGGCCCGCGATCTGCTTCGGCGCGGTATCCGAATTGACCGCCCAGCCGAGCGCGCCCATGCCCTTGCCAAAGAACGCGAGCGCCATGACCGCGACGACGATGCCCTGCGTGTCGACGTAATTGCACACCACCATGCTGACCGACAGCAGCATGCCGAGCACGATCGGCACCTTGCGTGCAACCGACAGCGACGCGCCGCGGCGCAGCAGCGCATCGGAGACGATGCCGCCCAGAATGCCGCCGAGGAAGCCGCACACGGCGGGCACCGACGCGACGAAGCCCGCCTTCAGGATCGACATCCCGCGCGCCTGCACGAGGTACACCGGGAACCACGTGATGAAGAAGTACGTGAGCGCGTTGATGCAGTATTGCGCGACGTAGACGCCCATCATCATCCGGTTCTTCAGCAACTGCCCGATGTAGCCGAGGTCGGGGCCCTGCGCGTTCGCGACGCCCGCGCGATCCATGTTGACGAGGCCGCCGCCGTTCTCGATGTACTCGATCTCCGCGCGGTTCATGCGCGGATGATCCTTCGGATCGCGTACGACGGCGCGCCACGCGAACGCCGCCGCGATGCCGATCGCCCCCATCACGACGAACACTTCGTGCCAGCCGAAGCGATGCACGAGCCACGCCATCAGCGGCGCGAAGATCACCGTCGCCGCGTATTGCGCGGAGTTGAAGATCGCGGAAGCCGTGCCGCGCTCGTTCGCCGGAAACCACGCGGCGACGATCCGGCTGTTCGCCGGAAACGAAGGCGCTTCCGCGATGCCGACGAGAAAGCGCAGCGAGAACACCGCCACGATCGCGGCCATGCCGGTGAACAGGCCGATCGCGCCTTGCGCGAGCGTGAAGACCGACCACGTCAGGATGCTCGCCGCATAAACGCGTCGTGACCCGAAACGATCGAGAAGCCATCCGCCCGGAATCTGCGCGATCACATACGCCCAGCCGAACGCGGAGAAGATGTAGCCGAGCGATACCGCGTCGATGCCGAGGTCCTTTTGCATCGCCGAGCCGGCGATCGAGATCGTCGCGCGGTCCGCGTAGTTGATCGTCGTCACGACGAACAGCATCGCGAGAATCGTGAAGCGCACGCGGCTCATGCGCTCCACGCGCGGCGTGCTGCGCGCACCCACGGCGGGAGCCTTGATGTCCATTGTCTCCTCCTTCCGCCGGCATCCATTATGCGCCGGTCGTTTCAGCTTTCGGCGCCGGGCCCGCTGCGGCCCGGCTTCGCGAGACCATCGCGATCAGACCCAGTTTCCGTCGACAAGGCGGCGCAGCCGCTGCGGGTTGTCGTCCCGCAGCGCGGGCGGCAGCAGCCCGGCGGGCAGGTCCTGATAGCAGACGGGCCGCAGAAAGCGCTCGATCGCCGCGGTGCCGACCGACGTCGCGCGCGCATCCGTCGTCGCGGGCCACGGGCCGCCATGCACCATCGCGTCACAAACTTCGACGCCCGTCGGCCAGCCGTTCGCGACGATGCGGCCCGCCTTGCGCTCAAGCACCGGCAACAGCGCGCGCGCGAGCGGCGCGTCGCCGTCGTCGAGATGCAAGGTCGCCGTCAACTGGCCGTCGAGCATTTCGGCAACCGCGCGCAGCTCGGCCGCGTCGCGGCAGCGCACGAGGAGCGCCGTCGCGCCGAAGATCTCGTCGTGCAGCGCGGGCTGCGCGATGAAGTGCCGCGCATCCGTGTCGAACAGGCCGGCGCATCCGCGATTCGGCAGGTCGCTCGCCTCGCCGCGCGCGACGCACCGCACATGGTCCGAGTCCGCGAGACGCTCGACGCCGCGCACGTACGCTGCGTGAATGCCTGGCGTCAGCATCGGCTGCGCGACGCTCGTGACGAGCGCGTCGGCGGCGGCGTTCGAGAACGCATCGAGGCCCGGCCCGTCGATCGCGAGCAGCAGCCCGGGATTCGTGCAGAACTGCCCGGCGCCGAGCGTGAGCGACGCGACGAATTGCCGGCCGAGCGCGCCGCCGCGCCGCGCGAGCGCGTCGGGCAGCAGGAACACCGGGTTGATCGCGCTCAGTTCGCCATACATCGGAATCGGCTGCGCACGCGATTGCGCGACGCGCAGCAGCGCCTGGCCGCCCGCGCGCGAGCCCGTGAAGCCGACCGCCTGGATGCGCGCATCGGCGACGAGCGCGAGCGCGACGTCGTTGTCAGCCTGGACGAGCGAGAACACGCCCGCCGGCAGCCCGCATCGCGCGAGCGCGGCGGCGAGCGCGCGGCCGACGAGCTCGGACGTGCCCGGATGCGCGGGATGCGCCTTCACGACGACCGGGCAGCCGGCCGCGAGCGCGGACGCGGTATCGCCGCCCGCGACCGAGAACGCGAGCGGGAAATTGCTCGCGCCGAACACCGCGACGGGGCCGAGCGCGATGCGCCGCATCCGCAGATCGGCGCGCGGCAGCGGCCGGCGCTCGGGCAGCGCGGGATCGATGCGCGCGCCAAATGCATCGCCCGCGCGCACGACCGCCGCGAACAAACGCAATTGGCCGCAGGTGCGCGCGCGCTCGCCTTCGAGGCGCGCGCGCGGCAACGCGGTTTCGGCGATCGCGCGTTCGATCAGCGCGTCGCCGAGCGCTTCGATCTCGGTTGCGATCGCTTCGAGAAACGCGGCGCGCGCCTCGGGGGCGGTGTCGCGGTACGCGTCGAACGAGGCGGCCGCCAGCTCGCACGCGCGTGCGACGTCCGCATGCGTCGCGAGCGCGAACGGCGGCTCGAGCGTCGCGCCTGTCGCCGGATCGGTCGCGCGCACGGCGGCGCGCTCGCCGGGCGCGACGCGCTCGCCGCCCAGCATCAGTTCGCCGCTCACAGACATGCTTGCGCCTCGGCGACGTCGGCGATCCGGGCGACGAGCGCCGACAACTCGGCCAGTTCCGCGCCCGTCAGATCGGTCAGCGGCGCACGCACGGGGCCTGCGCTGCGTCCGACCACCCTCATCCCGGCCTTCACGATCGACACGGCATAGCCGCGCTTGCGATTGCGCAGCGCGATGTACGGCAGAACGAACTGATCGAGCATCGCGTACACCTTCGCGTGGTCCTGCGCGCGCACGGCCGCGTAGAAATCGAGCGCGAAGCGCGGCACGAAGTTGAAGATCGCCGACGAGTACGTCGTCACGCCGAGCGTGAGGTACGGCAGCGCGAACGTCTCCGCAGTCGGCAGGCCGCCGATGTAGGTGAAGCGCTCGCCGAGCCGCGTGTAGATGCGCGTCATCAGCTCGATGTCGCCGACGCCGTCCTTGAATCCGACGAGGTTCGGGCAGCGCTCGGCGAGGCGCGCGAGCGCGTTTTCGTCGAGCACCTGGTTCGCGCGGTTGTAGACGATCACGCCGAGGCGCGTCGCGCGGCAGACCTGCTCGACGTGCGCGGCGACGCCGTCCGCCGACGCCTCCGTCAGATACGGCGGCAGCAGCAGGATGCCGTCGGCGCCCGCCGCCTCGGCGGCCTTGCAATAGTCGATCGCCATCGCGGTGCCGTAGCCCGCCGGCGCGATCACGGGCAGCCGGCCGCCCGTCTCGGCGACGGCCGCGCGCACGACGCGATCGACTTCGGCGGGCGTGAGCGAGAAGAACTCGCCCGTGCCGCCTGCGGCGAAGAGGCCTGCGGCGTCGTGGCTGAAGAGCCAGCCGAGGTTCGCGCGATAGGCGGCCTCGTCGAACGACAGATCGGCCCTGAAATGCGTGACCGGGAAAGACAGCAGGCCAGAGCCGATCTGGCGGGCGAATTCGGTGGGCGTATAGCGTGACATGAGCGTTCGTGCCGGTGCGGCGTGACAAGTGGTGAGCGGATTCTTGCACCGTGAACGATTCAAGTCCAAGATAACGAATGACTTAATCAATACAGATTTTGGATCAATGTTCGAACTCAGCCAGCTTCGCTGTTTCGTCGCCGTCGCGGAGGAATTGCACTTCGGGCGCGCGGCCGAGCGCTTGCACATGACGCAGCCGCCGCTGTCCCGGCAAGTGCGCCTGCTCGAACACCAGATCGGCACCGAATTGCTCGAGCGCACGAGCCGCTCGGTGAAGCTGACGGCGGCGGGCCGCGGCTTCCTGCCCGATGCGGCCCGCATTCTGCGGCTCGCCGACGAGGCGGCGGCCACCGCGCGCCGTATCGCGACGGGCGCGGCCGGCACGCTCGCGATCGGCTTCACCGCATCGGTCGGCTACGGTCTGTTGCCGTCGCTCGTGAGCGCGGTGCGCGCCGCGTCGCCCGACGTGCGCCTCACGCTGAAGGAGATGGTGAGCGGCGCGCAGCTCGAAGCGCTCGATGCGCGGCTGATCGACGTCGGGCTGCTGCGCCCGCCCGTCGAGCACGGCGAGCTCGCGTCTCTGCCGTGCATGCGCGAAGCGCTCGTGCTCGCACTGCCGGCGGCGAGCGCCGACGCGTGGCCGAAGCGCCCGACGCTGCGCGATTGCGAAGGCAAGCCGCTCCTGATGTATTCGCCCTACGAGGCGCGCTATTTCCACCAGTTGGTGAGCGGGCTGCTCGAGCGCACGGACGTGCTGCCCGACATCGTCGAATACGTGAGCCAGATCCATTCGATGCTGGCGCTCGTGCGCGCGGGCATCGGGGCCGCGCTGATTCCGGCGGCGGCGTCGATGCTGCACTTCGAAGGGGTCGTCTACCGGCCGGTGCGCACGATGCCGGCGAAGCCCGTCGAGCTGACGCTCGCGTATCGCAAGGACAACGACAATCCGGTGTTCGCCGCGCTGAAGGACGTGCTGCGCAAATCGCTCGCGGCGAGCCGTTGAAGCGGCGCGCGCTCGCGATCAGAGCGCCGCATCACACGGGCCACAGCGGCCCTTCCTGCATCGCGCCGATCTGTTCGCGCAATTCGAGCACGCGCGCCTCCCAATAGCGATGCGTGTTGAACCACGGAAATGCCGCCGGGAACGCCGGATCTTCCCAGCGGCGCGCGAGCCACGCCGCGTAATGAATGAGCCGCAGCGTGCGCAGCGCCTCGATCAGATGCAGCTCGCGCGGATCGAACTCGCAGAAGTCCTCGTAGCCCGCGAGCAGATCGGCGAGCGCGAGCGACGCACCCGGCCGGTCGCCGGGCAGGAGCAGCCACAGGTCCTGCACGGCGGGCGCCATCCGGCTATCGTCGAAATCGACGAAATGCGGGCCCGCGTCGGTCCACAGCACGTTGCTCGGATGGCAGTCGCCGTGCGCGCGCAGCATCCGCACGTCGCCCGCGCGCTCGTACGCGCGCTCGACGCCTTCCAGCGCAAGCGTGACCGCCGCTTCGTAGGCAGGCCGAACGTCGTCGGGCACGAAGTCGTGCGACAGCAGGAAATCGCGCGGCTCGTAGCCGAACGTGTGAATGTCGAGCATCGGCCGCGCGGCGTAAGGCTTCGACGCGCCGACCGCGTGAATGCGTCCGATGAAGCGGCCGAGCCATTCAAGCGTGTCGCGCCGGTCGAGCTCCGGCGCGCGACCGCCGCGCCGCTCGAAGATCGCGAAACGAAAGCCCTCGAACTCGTGCAGCGTGCGGCCGTCGAACGCGAGCGCCGGCACGGCCGGAATCTCGCGCGCGGCCAGTTCGGCGACGAACGCATGCTCTTCGAGAATCGCCTCGTTCGACCAGCGGTGCGGACGGTAGAACTTCGCGACGATCGGCGCGCCGTCCTCGACGCCCGCCTGATAGACGCGGTTCTCGTAGCTGTTGAGCGCGAGCAGGCGCCCGTCGGTGCGCGAGCCGGCGGGAATCAGCACGCTGTCGAGCGCGTCGAGCACGCGCTCCGGCGTGAGGCCTGCAAAAGGCAAGCCGGCGCTTGCGCCGGCTGTGTTGGATTCGGAAGTGGCGTCGTTCATGCTCCGCATTGTGCCGCGCACGGAGCCGAAAGACGAGCGCTCAGTGCAGCGCCGCGCCCGCGGGGAGCACGGATTCGCCGGTGTCGATCAGATCCTCGAGAAAGAACGGCTCGGTATTGAGCTCCTTGGATTCGCCCGGCACGCCCGCGTACCAGGTCACCATCGCCATGTCCCCCAGAATGCGCTGGACGATGCCGCGCGCGCCCTTCGGCACGGCGATGTGGGTGGTGCAGACAATCGAACCGACATGCATGATGTTTCCCCGCTTTCAAAGCCGGCCGCGTACCGCCCGGCCGGAAATTCCCGAATTGCGCATCCGTGAGGCGACGAATCGCGCGTATTCCATTGTTCCTCGTTCATGGAATCGCGAAAGCGCGAACTGACGACAAACGCGCCGCCCATTCGCGGGATGCGTCGATTCCGCCGCTGCGCCGCGCCGCTTTCGAGACATTTCGAGGCAGCGCGTCGCTCCATCATACCCCGGCGCGCTCGGCCGCCATCCGACGATTCACTCGGAAGTGCGGCCAAAAGCCAACGCGTCGTCTGACGAAACGACGCCGAACGGGCAACCGGCGTATCGTTGAGGTTTGCCTCGCATGGAGAACCAGCGTGACTGTATCACCCGGCGCGCCGCCGCCCGCCGCCGGCGCCCGCCCGAGCCCGGCGCATGCCGCACGAGGCGCGTCGCCCGATTCGTGCGCGCCGTATCTCGAACGCGGCTCACGCAGCTACTGGCACGCGAGCGTCGCGCTGCTGTTCGCCGGTTACGCGACGTTCTCGCTGCTCTATTACGTGCAGCCCCTGTTGCCCGAGTTCTCGAAAGCATTCGGCGTGAGTCCCGCGCAAAGCAGTCTCGCGCTGTCGTTCTCGACCGCCGCGCTCGCCGCCGCCGTGTTCGTCGCGGGCTTCGTCTCCGAAGCGTTGAGCCGCCACCTGCTGATGACGGCGTCGCTCACCGCGTCGTCGCTGCTCACGCTCGCCGCCGCGTTCGCGCCGCACTGGCATCAACTGCTGATCCTGCGCGCGTTGACGGGGCTCGCGCTCGGCGGCGTGCCCGCGGTCGCGATGGCGTATCTCGCCGAGGAAGTGCATCCGGACGGCCTCGGGCTCGCGATGGGGCTCTATGTCGGCGGCACCGCGATCGGCGGAATGGCCGGGCGCGTGATCACCGGCATTCTCACCGACCTGTTCTCGTGGCGCATCGCGGTCGGCGCGATCGGCGTGCTCGGCCTCGCATCGATGCTCGCGTTCCGCATGCTGCTGCCGCCGTCGCGGCACTTCACGCCGCGCCGCGGCCTGAACCTCGCACATCACCGCACGTCGCTCGCCCATCATCTCGGCAAGCAGCGCGAATTGCCCGCGCTGTTCGTGATGGCGTTCGTGCTGATGGGCAGCTTCGTCACGCTCTACAACTACCTCGGCTATAGGCTGCTCGCGCCGCCGTATTCGATGGGACAGGCGACGATCAGCGCGATCTTCGTCGTCTATCTGGTGGGCGTCGTCGCGTCGCCCCTGTCGGGAAGGCTCGCCGATACCCTCGGCCGCGGCCGCGTGCTGATCGCGAGCCTCGTCGTGATGCTCGCGGGCGTCGCGCTGACGCTGCTGCATCCCGTCGCCGCGATCGCGACGGGCATCGCATGCGTGACGTTCGGCTTCTTCGCGGGCCACGCGGTCGCGAGCGGCTGGGTCGGCCGGCTCGCGCGGCACGGCAAGGGGCAGGCGGCCGCGCTCTACCTGCTTGCGTACTACATCGGCTCGAGCGTCGTCGGCTCGCTCGGCGGACGCTTCTGGAGCGCGCTCGGCTGGCCGGGCGTCGCGGCGCTCGTCGGCGCGCTGCTCGCGCTCGGCATCGTCGTGGCCGTATGGCTGCGCGCGCGCGAGCGCGCCGGCGCGGCATGATCCCGCGTCGTCCCGCGGATTCCGCGTGGTCGACCGGCCGGCCGATCGCCCGTCGCCTTCGCGGCCGAAGCGGTTGCCAGATCGCGCATCGATGCGCTACCTTTGACGTTCCCGCATTTTCGTTCGCACGTTTCGCGATGAAACCCTCGTTGCCCGCGCGCGCCGTATCGAAGCCGTCCATCGCACGGCTGCCGCGCGCGTGCGCGCATCGTCCGCCTGCCGCGCCGCCCGTCGGCGCGCCGCCTCCTCCGGCAGCGCTCGGCTAAACGCCGCGCAAGCTCTCCCGCTCTCCGTTCGCCGCTGATCGAACCGTTGCGCGCATTTCGCGCGCGGCGTGTTCGCGTGCGCGTGCGGCCGGAGCGTTCCGATTCGATCGACAGGTGGATTTCAGATGGCCTCACTCAAACCCGCGCTCGCCGCGCATGGGGCGACATCGCTTTTCGTGCTGCTATGGAGCAGCGGAGCGATCTTCGCCGAACTTGGCCTGCGGCATGCGTGCGCATTCGCTTTCCTGATCGCGCGCTTTGCGCTCGCATCGTTCGTGCTGCTCGTGCTGTCGCTCGCGCGCCGCCGCTGGCTGCCGCCGCCCGGCGCGCGCCGCGCGACGGTCGCCACGGGGCTGCTGCTCACGGGCGGCTATTCGATCCTGTATCTGCTCGCGCTCGAGCGCGGGCTCGCGCCCGGCATCCTCGCGACGATACTCGGCGTGCAACCGATCCTCACGCTCGTCGTGCTCGAACGCCGCGCATCGGGCGCGCGGCTCGCCGGCCTCGCGCTCGCGCTGACCGGCCTGAGCCTCGTCGTTCGTCGCAGCATCGCGCTCGGCGACGCGCCGGTTTCCGGCGCCTCATGCGCGCTCGGCGCATTGCTCGCGATCACGGCGGGCGCGCTGCTGCAAAAACGCGTGCGCGCCGCGCCGATCGACATGCTGCCGCTGCAGAACGCGCTCGGCCTTGGACTGTGCGCGCTGATCGCGCCGTTCGAGCCGATTGCGTTCGAAGCAAGCTGGTCGCTCTTGCTGCCGCTCGCGTGGCTCGGCATCGTGATCTCGGTGTTCGCGCAGTTGCTGTTCTACCGGCTGATGCAGCAGGGCGATCTCGTCAACGTGACGAGCCTCTTCTACCTCGTGCCGGTCGTGACCGCGCTGATGGACGCCGTGTGGCTCGGCAATCGTCTCGCGCCGGTCGAGATCGCGGGCATGATCGCGATTCTCGCGGGCCTCGCGCTCGCGTTCCGGCGCGCCGCGCGCGATTGACGGTGACGACGCGAGGACGACGCGCCCGCACGGCAACATGCGGGCGCGTTGTTCACTGCACTGCAATGCAGTGCAAGAAAGCGACCGGAAAGAAAAACCGAAAGCGTTTCGTCGGATTGTTCGCGCCAAACCGCGCGATCCGCGCGTTTTCGTCGCGCTACAAAGCTTCGGATAACCCAAAACCGCCGCCCGTTACCTATACTCGAAACAACCGGCCCTCCCGCACGCTGCCGGTCGGATAAGAAAGGAGACACGCATGTCGACCTATTTCACGATCGCCGACTTCATTCTGCTGATCCCGATGGCACTCGCCGGCGCGCTGTTCCTCGGCGCGGTCCCGTGCGCGACCGAATTCCGCCACAACGTGTTGCGCGTGCTCGGCGCGATGCTCGGCGTGGCGGTCGCCGTGCTGCTGGTCGAAGGGCTGCCCGCGCTGATCTAGCCGCCGCGCGCGCCCCGCGCATCGGCCGGCGCCGCTTTCGGCGGGCCGAAAGCGGGCGGCACGCGCGTCGCCAGGATCGCGACCGATCAGAGCGCCTGATCGGTGGACGGCTTTTCCCACAGATTGATCCCACCTTCCGTCGCATAGCGGTCGATCTCGGCGATCTCGTCGTTGCTGAACGACAGATTGGCGAGCGCCGCGACGTTCTCGCGCACCTGCTGCGCGCGGCTCGCGCCGATCAGCGCGGACGTCACGCGCGAATCGCGCAGCACCCACGCGAGCGCCATTTGCGCGAGGCTCTGGCCGCGCCGCTGCGCGATCTCGTTCAGCTTGCGCACGTGCTCGAGGTTCTCCGCGCTCAGGTGCCCCTCCTTCAGCGATCCGCCGCCGGGCTTGTTGATCCGGGCATCGGCCGGCACGCCGTTCAGATACTTCGACGTCAAGAGCCCCTGCGCGAGCGGCGTGAACGCGATGCAGCCGGAGCCCGTCTCGTCGAGCGCGTCGAGCAGCTCGCGCTCGATCCAGCGGTTGAGCAGGTTGTACGCGGGCTGGTGAATCAGCAGCGGCACCTTGTATTCGGCGAGCAGCTTCGCGATCTCGCGCGTCTTCGCCGCCGAGTACGACGAAACCCCGACGTACAGCGCCTTGCCCTGCTGCACGGCCGTCGCGAGCGCGCTCGCGGTTTCCTCGAGCGGCGTGTGCGCGTCGAAGCGATGCGAGTAGAAGATGTCGACGTAGTCGAGCCCCATGCGCTGCAGGCTCTGGTCGAGGCTCGCGAGCACGTACTTGCGCGAGCCGCCGCCGCTGCCGTACGGGCCAGGCCACATGTCCCAGCCGGCCTTCGTCGAGATCAGCAGCTCATCGCGGTACGGCCTGAAATCCTCGCGCAGCAGCCGGCCGAAATTCGTTTCGGCGCTGCCGTACGGCGGCCCGTAGTTGTTCGCGAGATCGAAGTGCGTGATGCCGAGATCGAACGCGGTGCGCAGGATCTCGCGCTGCGTCGAGATCGGCGTCGTGTCGCCGAAGTTGTGCCACAAGCCGAGCGAGAGCGCCGGCAGTTTGAGTCCGGATTTGCCGCTTACGCGATACTGCATGTCCGCATAGCGTTCCGAAGCTGCTTCGTAGGTCATCTGAATTCCCGTCGAGACGTTGAACGAGGCCGGATGCGCGCCGGCCGGACGTACCCCCAGCGGACCATGTTAGCCAACCGTCGCGAATCGTGCAGCGATGCCGTGCCTCGATGGACGCGGCGGCGGCGCTCCCCTACACTGCGGCGTCTCCATCATCCGTTTCAGCGAGGATCTTCATGACTCGAGCGATTTCCGTTGCGCTCATCGTCGGCGGCGTCGTGCTGCTGTATTTCGGCGGCCAGTCGTTCCATTCGATCAACGACGGCGTCGCACGCTTCTTCACCGGATCGCCTTCGACGAAGACGATCATGCTGATCGCGGGCGGCGTCGTCGCGACGCTCGTCGGGCTGATCGGCCTGTCGATGCCGAGCGGCAAGCGCTGACGCGCGCCCGCTCGTCGGCTCGCCCCAAAAAACCAAGCGGGCGGCACACATGCGTGTGCCGCCCGCTTCGTCCGGTCATCGGCGGTTTGCGCGATGCAAGGCCGCGCACGGCAATCCCGCGCCGGGCGACGCACGACGCACGACGCACTGCGATCGTGAATCGCGCCGCGCCCCGCCGCGAAGCGCTCGCCAGACTAGAACCGCACCTCCGGCTTCGACGCCGAGCGCGAGCCCGGCACCGGCCGATTGCTGTCACCGTGATACGTGAACACGAGCGAGAATTTCACCTGGTCGCTGCGGTTCTGCCCCGCCGAATGCAGCGTGTTGCAGTGGAAGAACACGACATCGCCCGGCGCGAGTTCCGGGCACACCGCCTGCTCGATCAACTGCCGGTTCGCCGGCACGTCGCTGCGGAAGAACTTCGCCTCGTCGAAACTCTCCGGCCCGAATTCCGCATCATGCGAGCCCGGCACGAGCCACAGCGCGCCGTTGTCGTTCGTCTCCGTCCCGAGCGCGAGCCACACGGACACGAGGTCCGCACGCTTGAACGACCAATAGCGCACGTCGCGGTGCCAGCCGGTCAGGCTGCCGTACGCCGGATGCTTCGTCATCACGCAGTTGTGATGCGCGCGCGAGAGCACCGGGGGTTCGCCGAAGTACGCGCGCATCCATGCGCCGATCTCCGGCGCGGTCGCGCGCTCGGCGAACGCCGCGTCGCGCGCGTACGCGTCGAGCAGCCGCCGCACGGTATGACCGCCCGGCGCATGGCGCGATTCGGGCGCGCCCGGATAGCGCAGGTCGGCTTCGAATTCGAGCGGCGGCACGGCCTCGTGCAGTTGCCGCTCGGCGATCGCCTTCAGTTGCGCGCACC
The DNA here is from genome assembly GCF_000012365.1 of Burkholderia thailandensis E264. Taxonomy (NCBI): domain Bacteria; kingdom Pseudomonadati; phylum Pseudomonadota; class Betaproteobacteria; order Burkholderiales; family Burkholderiaceae; genus Burkholderia; species Burkholderia thailandensis. The sequence continues at coordinate 207,005 of NC_007651.1, read as the reverse complement.
GCTCGGGCGCGACGAGCCCCGGCGCGACGACGAAGCCGCGCTCGCGCAGCGTCTGGACCTGCGTGTGAATCAACTCCGGGTGCAAGGAGGACATGGGAGGATCGACATGATTGTTATCAACGATCGATTGTAAAGCGGACCTGCGCGACATGCTCGCGACAATGCCGCGGAGCGAAAAACGGCGCGCGATCGTCGCCGCGAATTTGATGTAACGCAAAGGAACTGTCGGGCGCGCACGCGCCACTAACTTCGGCGGCTCCAATGCGGCATGCCCGACGCACAAGGGTTAGCGCGACTTCCTGGCGTCACGAAGCCCCTGTAGTCTCGACATACCTGCTAGTTCTCGCGGGCAGCGGCGCACCGACGCTTTCGGTACGATGGGTTCGACCCTTGCCGCACAACGGCCGTTTTGACATTCGCGCCCCGAAAGGGGCCACACTACGAGCGAATTACCTTCGTCATGCCTTTCCGTCTGACTTCCCGTCTTCACCGCACCCCGAAGAGCGCGCCGTCGGCGCCGCACCGGATCGTGCGTGCGTTGCGCCACCACAGCGCGCGCGCGAGCGTGCTCGCCGAGCGCGCTCGCCAGCACCCGCCGCGGCTCGATGGCCTGCGCGCATGGCTGCACGCGTTCCTGTCGCTGATGAGCGCCCATGCCGCGGCGCGGCGCACCGCGCTGCGCTCGCTGCTGCAGAAGCCGTCGCTGCGGCTGCGCGCGCCGTCGCTGCATCGCGCAAGCGTCGCGCCGCGCCGGATCAACCGGCCGCGCCGTCTCGCGGCGAGCACCGGCTGGTTCGTGTTCGCCGCGCGCTGAACGCACGGCCCGCGCGCGGCATTTCGCCGCGCTGCGCCGCGCACCGCACTCATGCGGGCCGCCGACGCGGACCACATCGGCGTGCAGCGCGAGCGGCCTTCCCCGAAGCGCAACCGACAATAAAAAACCCCGGCCTAAACCGGGGTTTTTGTTTGCTGTCGCGAACGTGCGTCAGGCGACTTGCACGGCCGGCTCGACGCCCGCCGCTTCGGCGAGCGCGAGCGCCTTGTCGGCGGCTTCCCACGAGAATTCCGGCTCTTCGCGGCCGAAGTGGCCGTAAGCGGCGGTCTTCTCGTAGATCGGGCGCAGCAGGTCGAGCATCTGGATGATGCCCTTCGGACGCAGGTCGAAGTGCTCGCGCACGAGCTTCGTGATCGTCTCGTCGGACACGCGGCCCGTGCCGAACGTGTTGACCATCACCGAGGTCGGCTCGGCGACGCCGATCGCGTACGACACCTGGATCAGCGCGCGCGACGCAAGGCCTGCGGCGACGATGTTCTTCGCGACGTAGCGGCCCGCGTAGGCGGCCGAGCGGTCGACCTTCGACGGGTCCTTGCCCGAGAACGCGCCGCCGCCGTGCGGCGCTGCGCCGCCGTAGGTGTCGACGATGATCTTGCGGCCGGTCAGCCCGCAATCGCCTTGCGGGCCACCGATCACGAAGCGGCCGGTCGGGTTCACGAGGAACTTGATGTCGCCCTTGATCAGGTCGGCGGGCAGCGTCGGCTTGATGATCTCCTCGATCACCGCTTCGCGCAGCGCGGGCAGATCGATGTCCGGCGCATGCTGCGTCGACAGCACGACGGTGTCGATCGAGTGCGGCTTGCCGTCGACGTAGCGCACCGTCACCTGCGACTTCGCGTCCGGACGCAGCCACGGCAGGCGGCCGTCGCGGCGCAGGTTCGCCTGGCGCTCGACGAGCCGGTGCGACAGGTGGATCGGCAGCGGCATCAGCTCGGGCGTTTCGTCGCACGCGTAGCCGAACATCAGGCCCTGGTCGCCCGCGCCCTGATCGAGGTTGTTGTCGTGCGCGCGGTCGACGCCTTGCGCGATGTCGGGCGACTGCTTGTCATACGCGACGAGCACCGCGCAGCCGCGGTAATCGATGCCGTAATCGGTGTTGTCGTAGCCGATGCGCTTGATCGTGTCGCGCGCGATCTGGATGTAGTCGATGTTCGCCGTGGTCGTGATTTCGCCTGCGAGCACGACGAGGCCGGTGTTGCACAGCGTTTCGGCCGCGACTCGGGAATACTTGTCTTGCGCGAGGATTGCGTCGAGGATCGCGTCGGAGATTTGGTCCGCGACCTTGTCCGGATGGCCTTCGGAAACGGATTCGGACGTAAAGAGATAATCGTTTGCCACGTTCTCAGGCTCCTGTTGTGGTTACGGTTGAAGTTCACGTAGCCAGCTTCCAGAGGCCCGAAGTGGCGACGCTTTAGCGGATTTCCTGCGCCGTGGGCGCTCGTAGCGCCCGCCGGCTTCGCCCCGCAAGTTGTCAGTTAACTCGGCGAAGCCCGTATTATAGCGGCTTTCTCGAATTGTCACAGAGCGTCCATCGTGCTGCTCCTTCCGCAGTCCTTCAACCCTGTTCTCATCGCGCCGGCCGCCCGGATCGACGGAGGATTCGCATGCTAGGCCGTCTCGGCACACAGCTCGCCGTCGCGTTTCTCAAATTCCTCGCGGTCCTGCCCTACGGCCTGACCGCGCGCCTGGGCGACGGCCTTGGCTGGCTGCTCTATCAGATCCCCAGCCGGCGCAAGCGCATCGTACACATCAATCTGAAACTCTGCTTCCCCGATTGGAGCGACGCCCGCCGCGAGGAAATCGCCGGCAAGCACTTCCGGCATGCGATCCGCAGCTACGTCGAGCGCAGCGTCCAGTGGTTCGGCTCCGCGAAAAAGCTCGAAAAGTTGATCCAGGTCGACAGCGCGGTCGATCTCACCGATCCGAACCTGCCGCCGACGCTCTTCCTCGGGCTGCACTTCGTCGGCATCGAGGCGGGCTCGATCTGGCTGAACCGGTCGCTGCGGCGCCGCTGCGGGTCGCTGTACCAGCCGTTCTCGAACCCGACGCTCGAAGCCGTCGCGAAAGCCGCCCGCGGCCGCTTCGATGCCGAGATGGTCGGCCGCGCCGACAGCGCGCGCGTCGTGCTGCGCTGGCTGCGCGACCGCAAGCCGGTGATGCTCGGCGCCGACATGGATTACGGCCTGCGCAACTCGACATTCGTGCCGTTCTTCGGCGTCCCCGCGTGCACGCTGACCGCGGTCGGCCGGCTCGCGAAGACGGGCCATGCGCAGGTCGTGCCGTTCATCGGTGAAGTGCTGCCCAATTACCAGGGTTATCGGCTGAAAATCTTCAAACCTTGGGAAAATTATCCGACGGGCGACGACGACCTCGACGCGCGCCGGATGAACGCGTTCCTCGAAGAGCAGATTCCGCTGATGCCCGAGCAGTACTACTGGGTGCACAAGCGCTTCAAGACGCGCCCGCCCGGCGAGCCGAGCTTCTATTGACTCCGCCGCCGCGGCATGCCCGCGGCATACAATAGCGCCCATGAAACTCTCGTTTACCAAGATGCACGGCGCGGGCAACGACTTCGTCGTGCTCGACGGCTACAGCCGCGCGCTGCCCCCGCTCACCGACGCGCTGGTGCGCGCGCTCGCCGACCGCCACTTCGGGATCGGCGCCGATCAGTTGCTGCTCGTCGAAAAGCCGACCGTCGACGGCGCCGACTTCAAGTACCGGATCTTCAACTGCGACGGCGGCGAGGTCGAGCACTGCGGCAACGGCGCGCGCTGCTTCGTCAAGTTCGTCCGCGACCACGGGCTCACCGACAAGGCGAGCGTGCGCGTCGAAGTGAAGCACGGCGTGATCACGCTGACGATGCAGGACAACGGCGAGGTCGTCGTCGACATGGGCGCGCCCGTGTTCGAGCCGGCGCGCGTGCCGTTCGACACGAGCGGCCTCGACGGCCGCCGCGAGGGCGCCGACACGCTGTGGCCGCTGCCCGTGAACGGCGCGACGCGCTGGATCTCGGTCGTGTCGATGGGCAATCCGCACGCGGTGCAGATCGTCGACGACGCCGAGGCGTTCCCGGTGCTCGCCGACGGGCCGGCGATCGAGCGCGACCCGCGGTTTCCGCAGCGCGTGAACGCGGGCTTCATGCAGATCGTGTCGCGGCACGAGGTGAAGCTGCGCGTGTACGAGCGCGGCGCGGGCGAGACGCTCGCGTGCGGCACGGGCGCGTGCGCGGCCGTCGCGGCGGGCATCCGGCGCGGGCAACTCGATTCGCCCGTCACCGTCCACACGCACGGCGGCACGCTGACGATCTCGTGGGACGGCGCGCGCGACGAACGCGCGCCGCTCATGATGGCCGGCCCCGCGACGACCGTCTTCGAAGGCGTGATCGACCTGCCCGCCTGACCTTTTGCAGCCTGACCTTTCATTTGCCGAAGCCGAACGAAGCGCCATGAACGATCGCGAAGTCGCCGACTACCTGCTCGCCAACCCCGAATTCTTCGCCCAGCACGCGGAGCTGCTCGCGACGATCAAGCTCGCGAATCCGCATGGCAAGGCCGCTGTGTCGCTTCAGGAGCGGCAGATGGAGATGTTGCGCGACAAGAACAAGCATCTCGAACGCCGGCTCGCCGAGCTGCTGCGCTACGGCCACGAGAACGACGGGCTCGCCGCGAAGTTCAACCGCTGGACCGCGCGCGTGATCGCCGAGCGCGATCCGTACGCGCTGCCGCGTGCGATCGCGGGCGGCCTCGCCGACGCGTTCGACGTCCCGCAGACTGCGCTCAGGCTCTGGGACGTCGCCGAAACCTACGCGCAAGCCGATTTCGCGCGCAACGTCGGCGAGGAGGTGCGCCTCTTCACGAACAGCCTTGCGACCCCATATTGCGGCGCGAACACCGGATTCGAGGCGGCGCAGTGGCTCGCGCCCGTCACGGCCGCGACGGCCGGCGACGGCGAGGCACCGGCGGCAAGCGGCGCCGCCGAATCGGTCGCGCTGATCGCGCTGCGCGCCCCCGACGCGGGCGAAGGCGCGGGCGCGTTCGGCCTGCTGGTGCTGGGCTCGCCGGACCCGCGACGCTTCCACGACGGCATGGGCACCGACTTCCTCACGCAGATCGGCACGCTCGCGAGCGCGGCGCTCACGCGCCTGCTGCCGCACTGACGGCCGCGCGCCGATCGCCGCCCCGCGCCATGACCACCGATCCGATCGCCGACTACCTGTCGAATCTGCGGCACGTGAGGAAGCTGTCGGATCACACGCTGCGCGCGTACGCGCACGAGCTCGGCGAACTGAGGAAGCTCGCGAACGGCCGCCCGCTCGAAAGCCTCACGGCCGTCGACATGCGCGGCGCCGTCGCGCGCGCGCATGCGGGCGGCCTGTCCGCGCGCTCGATCTCGCACCGGCTGTCCGCGTGGCGCGCGTTCTATCGCTGGTTTTCGCAGCACGTCGAGATGAACGCGAATCCGGTCGCGGCCGTACGCGCGCCGAAGCGCGCGAAGACGCTGCCGAAGGCGCTGTCCGTCGACGACGCGGCCGCGCTGATGGATGCGCCGACGGCCGGCACCGCCGAGCACCTGCGCGATCACGCGATCCTCGAGCTGTTCTATTCGTCCGGGCTGCGGCTCGCCGAGCTGATCGGCCTCGACGTCGAATACACGAAGGACGGCGACTATCGCTCCGAAGGCTGGCTCGATCTCGCCGAAGCGGAAGTCACCGTGCGCGGCAAGGGCGAAAAGGAGCGCAAGGTGCCCGTCGGCCGCAAGGCGATCGATGCGCTGAACGCCTGGCTCGCTGTGCGCGGCGAGTTCGTGAAGCGCGATGCGCGGCCGCTCTTCCTGTCGGTGCGCGGCAACCGGATGTCGCCCGGCGTCGTGCGCGAGCGCGTGAAGCGCGCGGCGCTCGCGGCGGGCATTCCGGCGAACGTCCATCCGCACGTGCTGCGCCACTCGTTCGCGACGCACGTGCTGCAATCGAGCGGCGACCTGCGCGCGGTGCAGGAGCTGCTCGGCCACGCGAGCATCTCGGCGACGCAGGTCTACACGTCGCTCGACTTCCAGCATCTCGCGAAGATTTACGACAGCGCGCACCCGCGCGCGAAAAAGCGCGACTGACGCGCGCCGCCGCGCTCGCCGAATCGCTCTGAATCAACGAATCACATTCCGCCGCGCCCCGCGCGGCCATTTCGATCCCGACATGCATACCGTTACGCTCAAGCCGTCGAAAGACAAATCCCTGCTGCGCCGCCATCCGTGGGTCTACGCGAACGCGATCGACCGCGTCGACGGCAAGCCCGCGCCCGGCGCGACCGTCATCGTGCGCGCGCACGACGGGCGCTTCCTCGCGCGCGCCGCCTACAGCCCGCATTCGCAGATCCGGCTGCGCGTATGGAGCTTCGACGAGAACGAGCCGATCGACCATGCGTTCTTCAAGCGGCGCGTGCAGCGCGCGGTCGCGCATCGCCGCGCGATGATCGCGGGCACGGGCGCGGTGCGGCTCGTGTTCGGCGAGGCGGACGGGCTGCCGGGGCTCATCGTCGATCACTACGTCGCCGCGCCGATCCCCGCCGGCGACGCAGCCGCGTGCGCGGCCGAAGGCGGTGCGACGCAGCAGGCCGAGCCTGCCGAAGGCGCGGGCCGCGGCCAGCTCGTCTGCCAGTTCATGGCGGCGGGCGTCGAGCACTGGAAGGACGCGATCGTCGCGGCGCTCGTCGCGGCCACGGGCTGCCCGAACGTCTACGAACGCTCGGACGTGTCGATCCGCGAGAAGGAAGGGCTCGAGCAGACGACGGGCGTGCTCGCGGGCGACGCGCCGCCCGACACGCTGATCGCGAACGAGAACGGCGTGCTGTATCACGTCGACGTGCGCAACGGCCACAAGACGGGCTTCTACGTCGACCAGCGCGAGAACCGCGCGCTCGTCGCGCAGTACGCGCGCGATCGCGACGTGCTGAACTGCTTCTGCTACACGGGCGGCTTCTCGCTCGCGGCGCTCAAGGGCGGCGCGAAGCGGGTCGTGTCGATCGATTCGTCGGGCGACGCGCTCGCGCTCGCGCAGCGCAACGTCGCCGCGAACGGCTTCGACGCCGCGCGCGCGCAATGGCTCGACGCCGACGCGTTCAAGACGCTGCGCCGCCTCGTCGACGAAGGCGAGCGCTTCGACCTGATCGTGCTCGATCCGCCGAAGTTCGCGCCGACGCGCGACAGCGTCGATCGCGCGGCGCGCGCGTACAAGGACATCAACCTGAGCGGCTTCAAGCTGCTGCGTCCGGGCGGCCTGCTGTTCACGTACTCGTGCTCGGGCGCGATCGACATGGACCTGTTCCAGAAGATCGTCGCGGGCGCGGCGGCCGACGCGAAGGTCGACGCGCGCATCCTCAAGCGGCTCGGCGCGGGCGTCGACCACCCGCTCCTGACCGCCTTCCCCGAAGGCGAATATCTGAAGGGGCTGCTGTTGCAAATCGCGTGATCGCCCCGATCTGTGCGGGCGGCGCTGAGCGAGCCCGCGCCAGGCCGGCCGTCCGGCCGACAGCGGGGGCTTGACAGATATGTTTCAATAAATGGCTGAGCGCTCGGAGAGTTTCGCCGGGCGCGCTGTTTTTTAGCCGTTTTGACCCCGTTTCACGAACCACAGGCGACCGACGACATGGCCATTCCCGTCACCATCCTCACGGGCTTTCTCGGCAGCGGCAAGACGACGCTGCTCAAGCGCATCCTGAACGAACAGCACGGCATGAAGATCGCCGTGATCGAAAACGAGTTCGGCGAAGAGAACATCGACAACGAGATCCTCGTCCAGGATTCGACCGAGCAGATCATCCAGATGAGCAACGGCTGCATCTGCTGCACGATCCGCGGCGATCTGGCCCGCGCGCTGGCCGACCTCGCCGCGAAGAAACGCGACGGCACGTTCGACTTCGACCGCGTGGTGATCGAGACGACGGGCCTCGCGAATCCGGGCCCCGTCGCGCAGACATTCTTCATCGACAGCGAGATCGCCGACGAATTCCTGCTCGACGCGGTCATCACGCTCGTCGACGCGAAGCACGCCGACGCTCAGCTCGACGAGCACGAAGTCGTGCAGCGCCAGGTCGGCTTCGCCGATCGCCTGTTCATCACGAAGGCGGACCTCGTCGACGACGAGGCGGTGTCCGAGCTCAAGCACCGCCTGCTGCACATGAACCCGAAGGCGGCGATCAAGGTCGTGAACTTCGGCGATGCGGACATCAAGGAGATCTTCGACCTGCGCGGCTTCAACCTGAACGCGAAGCTCGAGATCGATCCGGACTTCCTCGCGGAGGACGAGCACGAGCACGCGCACCACCACGAGCACGGCCACGATCACGCGCATTGCGATCACGATCACGGCCATTGCGAGCACGATCACGAGCACGGCCACCACCATCACCACGCACACCACGACGACAAGATCAAGTCGTTCGTCTACCGCAACGATCGCCCGTTCGATCCGAACAAGCTCGAGGATTTCCTCGGCGGCATCCTGCAGATCTATGGCGAACGGATGCTGCGCTACAAGGGCGTGCTGTACATGAAGGGCGTCGACCGCAAGGTCGTGTTCCAGGGCGTGCACCAGATGATGGGCAGCGATCTCGCCGCGAAGTGGCTGCCGGCCGAGAAGAAGACCAACAAGATGGTGTTCATCGGCGTCGACCTGCCGCGCGACCTCATCACCGACGGCCTCGACGCCTGCCTCGCGTAACCCGTGCCACATCGTGCGCGAGCGGCGCGCGCCGGCGCACGGCGCGCGCCGGTACGGCGGCGAGCGGGGCGCCCCGCGTGAGCGCCGCTTCGCCTGCCCGCCCGCCGGCCCTGCCGCGCATGCCGGGAAGCCCGCCGCGCCGGCCGCGGACCCGCGCACGGCCGTCATCGCTTTTTCCTGATTTGCGGGTTATATTTTCAGGATACCGGTTGACCGGCAGGGGATCGACCCGATACGGCGAGGGCTTGCGATTCAGTTACAATACCTGCCCGCTGGAGAAGGGCGGCGGCAGGCCCGATCCTCGCGTGAAGTCCGGACGGCACGGTAGCGCGCCGGGGACGGCCGCCCGCCGGTCACGCGCGATCCGGTCCCCCCAAGGAAGTATTGAACGAAACGGGCCCGGTATCCGGAGGCTTTCGGCCCCGCCACAGCGAATGGCAAACAATTGCAAGGGCTGTTGCGGGTAATCCCAAAGTGCGGGCAATATCCATGGATTCGCCGCACATTGAAGAAGCAAGCAGATGACGAAGAAACTCTTGACCGAAGCCGAAATCCTGAAGATGAGCGACAAGGATTACATGAATGAGGATCAGCTCGCCTTCTTCAAAAATCGGCTCGAACAATTGCAGGCGGAAATTCTCCGCAATGCGGGCCAGACGACCGAGAATCTGCGCGAAACGGTGATCGTGCCGGACCCTGCCGATCGCGCGACGATCGAGGAAGAGCACGCGCTCGAACTGCGCACGCGCGATCGCGAACGCAAGCTTCTCAAGAAGGTCCAGCAGTCGCTCGCCCGCATCGAATCGGGCGACTACGGCTGGTGCGAGGAAACGGGCGAGCCGATCGGCATCCCGCGTCTGCTCGCACGTCCGACGGCCACGCTGTCGCTCGAGGCGCAGGAGCGCCGCGAGTTGCGTCAGAAGCTGTTCGGCGACTGACACTCGCCCGGCGCGGCCCGCCTTCCGCGCCTCACACGCTTTGTCCAAAGCGCGCGGCCTGCCGCGCGCTTTTGTTTTTCCGCCGCCGCTTCGCTTTCCGCCCCGGCGGCGCCCGCCGCACGCCGCCCTTGATATCGCGGCGCCCGCCCTAAAATGAAGACCATGCGCGTCGAGCCGGCCTGCGAGGCCCGCTCGCGCGCGCCGCAGCACGCGGCGGCGCCACCGCGCGCCCCGCTCCCCCGTCTTTCTCGAGGATTACAGATGGAGCAATTTCACGGCACGACGATCGTCTCCGTGCGGCGTGGCGACAAGGTCGCGCTCGGCGGCGACGGCCAGGTCACGCTCGGCAATATCGTGATGAAGGGCGGCGCGCGCAAGGTGCGTCGCATCTACAACAACCAGGTGCTCGTCGGCTTCGCGGGCGGCACGGCCGACGCGTTCTCGCTCCTCGACCGCTTCGAGGCGAAGCTCGAAAAACATCAGGGCAACCTGACGCGCGCGGCCGTCGAGCTCGCGAAGGACTGGCGCACCGACCGGATGCTGCGCCGTCTCGAGGCGATGCTGATCACGGCCGATGCGACGACGACGCTCGTCATCACCGGCAACGGCGACGTGCTGGACCCGGAAGGCGGAATCTGCGCGATCGGTTCGGGCGGCTCATACGCGCAGGCCGCCGCGCGCGCGCTCGCCGAGAACACCGATCTGTCCCCTCGCGAGATCGTCGAAAAATCGCTCGCGATCGCGGGCGACATGTGCATCTACACGAACCACAACCGGATCATCGAGACCATCGAGTAAGGAGAAGCTGTGAGCACCATGACCCCTGCCGAGATCGTCTCGGAACTCGACAAGCACATCATCGGCCAGGACAAGGCGAAGAAGGCCGTCGCGGTCGCGCTGCGCAACCGCTGGCGCCGCCAGCAGGTCGCCGAGCCGCTGCGCCAGGAGATCACGCCGAAGAACATCCTGATGATCGGGCCGACGGGCGTCGGCAAGACCGAGATCGCGCGGCGCCTCGCGAAGCTCGCCGATGCGCCGTTCATCAAGATCGAGGCGACGAAGTTCACCGAGGTCGGCTACGTCGGCCGCGACGTCGACAGCATCGTGCGCGACCTGATCGAAATCTCCGTCAAGCAGACTCGCGAGACGGAAATGCGCAAGGTGCGCAGCAAGGCGACCGATCTCGCCGAAGACCGCATCCTCGACGTGCTGCTGCCGCAGCCGCGCGCGGTCGGCTTCGGCGCGAGCGTCGAGCATGCGAACGACGACAACAACGCGACGCGCCAGACGTTTCGCAAACGCCTGCGCGAAGGCCAGCTCGACGACAAGGAAATCGAGCTCGACATCGAGCAGCCGACGGTCGGCATGGACATCATGGCGCCGCCGGGCATGGAAGAGATGACCGAGCAGATCCGCTCGATGTTCTCGAACCTGGGCAGCGGCAAGAAGCAGCGCCGCAAGGTGAAGATCAAGGAGGCGCTGAAGCTGCTGACCGACGAGGAAGCGGCGAAGATGCTCAACGACGAGGAAGTGAAGACGAAGGCCGTGCAGAACGTCGAGCAGAACGGCATCGTGTTCCTCGACGAGATCGACAAGATCACGTCGCGCAACCACGAAGGCGGCGGCGGCGAGGTGTCGAGGCAGGGCGTGCAGCGCGATCTGCTGCCGCTCGTCGAAGGCACGACGATCAACACGAAGTACGGGATGGTGAAGACCGATCACATCCTGTTCATCGCGAGCGGCGCATTCCATCTCGCGAAGCCGAGCGACCTGATTCCGGAGCTGCAGGGGCGCTTTCCGATCCGCGTCGAGCTCGATTCGCTGTCGGTGAAGGATTTCGAAGCGATCCTCGTCGCGACCGACGCGAGCCTCGTCAAACAGTATCAGGCGCTCCTCGCGACCGAGGACGTCGCGCTCGAATTCGCCGACGACGGCATTCGCCGGCTCGCCGAGATCGCCTATGCGGTCAACGAGAAGACCGAGAACATCGGCGCGCGGCGCCTGTATACGGTGATCGAGAAGCTGCTCGAGGAAGTGTCGTTCGCGGCGGGCAATCATGCCGGCCAAAGCGTGACGATCGATGCGGCTTACGTCGACCGCGCGCTCGGCGAGGTGTCGAAGGACGAGGATCTGTCGCGCTACGTGCTGTGACGCGCGGCGGCATCGCCGCCGTTGCTCGAGAAAAGACGGGCAGTCCCTCGCGGGGCTGCCCGTCTTTCGTTTTTCCGCGCATCGCTCGCGGATGACGCCGTGCGCGGCGCGGCATCGATTGCGGCCGGCCGCGCCGGATTGCGGCCGATGCGGGCCGCCCGCCGCCCCGGTGCGAATCTTCGGTGCGAATCTTCGGTGCGAATCTGCGGCGCAAATCGGTCGAGAACGGCGGCCGATCGCGAACCGGCCGCCGGCCGCCTGCCGCCTGCCGACGATCGGCCAACCATTGCCATCTACGAGCCGGCCGCAAGCCAGCTTCGTGCTGCACGCCCGACAAACGCCGCGCGCCGCGCCGGCCGTTCAGCCTCGATGCGACACGCGCAGCCCGACCTGCGCGGCGAGCCTTTACTGCCGCACCGGCTTCTTCGCGAGCTTGCGCTGCAGCGTGCGGCGATGCATGTTCAGCGCGCGCGCGGTCGCCGAGATGTTGTTGTTGTTCTCCGCGAGCACGCGCTGGATGTGCTCCCATTCGAGCCGGTCGACCGACAGCACGACCGGATTCTCGAGCGCCTCTTCGGCCTGCACCTCGGTCGCGTTCGTCTGCAGCGCGGCGAGGATCGACTCGACGTTCGCCGGCTTCGCGAGGTAGTTGTCCGCGCCGTCCTTCACCGCCTGCACCGCGGTCGCGATGCTCGCGTAGCCGGTCAGCACGAGTATCCGCGCATCGGGCTGCAGATCGCACAGCGGCGCGATGAGGCTCAGGCCCGAATCGTTGCCGAGGTGCAGATCGACGGTGATGAACTCGAACTTCTCGGCGCCCGCGAGCTTGAGCGCCTCGTCCTTGTTGTGCGCCTGCCGCACCGCGTAGCCGCGGCGCTCGAGCCCGCGCGCCAGTGTGCCGGCAAACACTTCGTTGTCGTCGATCACGAGGAAATTCTTGTCGCTCATTTGCATCACTCCATCTGGTCTATCCGTTTTCGTTCGCCATCTCGGCCGCCACCTGGCGTGCGACCGGCAGCCGCAGGATCACCCGCGTGCCGCGCGGCTGCGCATCGGCGAGCTCGATCGAGCCGCCCAGGCGCGCCGCCGCGCTGAACGCCAGGTACAGGCCCACCCCGTGGCCGCCCTGCGTGCTGTCGACGGGCGCCGCGCCGAGCGTGTCGCGCAACGCGGCCGGGATGCCCGGCCCGTTGTCGCAGACTTCGAACTCGATTTCGTCGCGTGCGCCGTCGTGCGCGATCGTTGCCGCCAGCGTAACGCGATCGCGGCTCGCGCGCGCGGCATTGTCGAGCAGGATGGTCAGGATCTGGCCGACCGCGACCGTATCGTCGAGGGCGACGCCCGCGGGCCGCGGCCCCAACTGCTCGAACAGCACGTGCGGATGGCGCAGCCTCCAATGCTCGACGAACGTGTCGAGCCACTCGCCGACGGGCTCGCGGCTCGGCCGCTCCGATGCGCGGCTTCTCAGGCGCGCGAGCGCCGACGTGCACTGCGACATCTGCTCCTCGAGCACCTTCAGGTCCGCATCGTAGCGCGCGAGCCCCGCATCCGTGCGGGCGGCCTCGCGCAATTCCTCGGTCAGCATCGCGATCGTCGACAGCGGCGTGCCCATCTCGTGCGCGACGGTGGCCGCCTGCACGCCGAGCGCGACCGCGCGCTCGTCGCGCAACAGCGCCTGCTGCGCCTCGCCGAGCGCCGCGTCGCGCTGGCGCAGCGCGCTCGACATCCGCGCGACGAACCACGCGATGAGCCCGACGCTCACCATGAAGTTCACCCACATGCCCGCACGAAAATAATCGAACAGATTCGCGGGGTTATCCAGATTGAGCGGCACCGAATCGAAGCCGAGCGCGAGGTAGCACGCGACCGCGAACGCCGCGAGCCAGATCATCAGGTGCCACGGCAGCACCGCGGCCGCGATCGCGAGCGACGGCAAATACAGCGAAACGAACGGGTTCGTCGTCCCGCCCGACAGGAACAGAAGCGCCGACAGCGCGCCCAGGTCGACCCATAGCTGGCCGAGCAGCTCGAAGTTGGTCTCGGGCCGCGCGCGCAGCACGCGCACCCACGTGAGCGCGTTGAACACGATTTCGAGCGCGATCACCATCAGCATCGCCGGCAATGGCAAATGGACGCCGAAATAGGTCTGTACGACGGCGATCGTGACGAGTTGGCCGATGATCGCAAGATTGCGCAACCAGAACAGATGGCTCAGGTTGACGCGTCCGGTAGTGGTGATTCGTTGCATCCGCGCAGTTTACCTTCTCAGTCTTCGCGCTTGGGTCGATCCGCACCCGCCCCCGCGCCTACGGCGCCGGCGGCGATGCGCCGGGCGATCTCGTCGGCAAGGCATTCCGGGCACAGGCAGCGCGCGCCCGTCGCGGGTTGCGCGCCGGGCGGCATCGCCGGCATCGCCGCGCACCAGCAGGTGAACGGACGCGTGCGGGCGCCGCAGTCGAACGCGCTGCCGCAGCGCGGGCAGCGCTTGCTGATCAGGCCGGACGTGGCGGCGGGCTCGGTCATCGCAAATGGGCCGGGTCAAGCCGGAATGTGGGCAAAACGATAAAAGAATGAACGTCGGCGCCGGCCCGAACAGCCGATCCGCCGCCGCGGCTCGCCCGCACGGCCGGCGCCTCGCGGCGCGCAGCCAAGCGTCACGTGCCAAGCATAAGCGCCGCGCGTGGAAATTGCATGCGGATCGCGCAGGAAAACCTCACTTTTTCCGGCGCCGCCGCCGGGTTTCGAGACGCTCGCCGCCCCTTGGCCGAACGGCCAAAAACCCCATGCTGCGCTGCGCCACTCCTGTACAATTCCGCCTGTTTCAACGTTTCGCACCAGAGCCGCCGCCATGTCCGAGCCGATCGACCTCTCGCAGATCTCCCCCTCCCTGAAAGCCGAAATCCTCGCGGAGGCGCTGCCGTACATTCGCCGTTACCACGGCAAGACCGTGGTGATCAAATACGGCGGCAACGCGATGACGGAAGAGCGGCTCAAGCAAGGCTTCGCGCGCGACGTGATCCTGCTGAAGCTCGTCGGCATCAACCCGGTGATCGTGCACGGCGGCGGCCCGCAGATCGACCAGGCGCTCAAGAAGATCGGCAAGCAGGGCACGTTCATCCAGGGGATGCGCGTCACCGACGAAGAGACGATGGAAGTCGTCGAGTGGGTGCTGGGCGGCGAGGTGCAGCAGGACATCGTCACGCTGATCAACCATTTCGGCGGCCACGCGGTCGGCCTGACGGGCAAGGACGGCGGCCTCATCCACGCGCGCAAGCTGATGATGCCGGACCGCGACAACCCGGGCGAGTACGTCGACATCGGCCAGGTCGGCGAGGTCGAGGCGATCAACCCGGCCGTCGTGAGGGCGCTGCAGGACGATGCGTTCATTCCGGTGATCTCGCCGATCGGCTTCGGCGAGGACGGCCTGTCGTACAACATCAACGCGGACCTCGTCGCGGGCAAGCTCGCGACCGTGCTGAACGCCGAGAAGCTCGTGATGATGACGAACATCCCCGGCGTGATGGACAAGGAAGGCAACCTGCTGACCGACCTGTCCGCACGCGAGATCGACGCGCTCTTCGAGGACGGCACGATCTCGGGCGGCATGCTGCCGAAGATCTCGTCCGCGCTCGACGCGGCGAAGAGCGGCGTGAAGTCGGTCCACATCGTCGACGGCCGCATCGAGCACTCCGTGCTGCTCGAAATCCTGACCGAGCAGCCGTTCGGCACGATGATCCGCTCGCATTGAGCGCGCGCCGCCAGCCGCGCCGCACGGCCTCGCCGCCTGCAAGCAAGCAGCCGCCCGAACGCCGGCGCGAGCGGCGCGCCCGCCCGCAGGCGGGCGGCCCCGTCTGGCTCTTCGATCTCGACAACACGCTGCACCACGCGTCGCACGCGATCTTCCCGGCGATCAACCGGGCGATGACGCAGTACATCATCGATACGCTGAAGGTCGAGCGCGCGCACGCCGATCACCTGCGCACCCACTACACGCGCCGCTACGGCGCGGCGCTCCTGGGCCTCGCGCGCCATCACCCGATCGATCCGCACGATTTCCTGAAGGTGGTCCACACGTTCGCCGACCTGCCGTCGATGGTGCGCGCCGAGCGCGGGCTCGCACGGCTCGTCGCCGCGCTGCCCGGCCGCAAGATCGTGCTGACGAACGCGCCCGAAGCATACGCGCGCGCGGTGCTGCGCGAGCTGAAGATCGAGCGCCTGTTCGAGCGCGTGATCGCGATCGAGCAGATGCGCGACCGCCGCGCTTGGCGCGCGAAGCCCGACGCGACGATGCTGCGCCGGGCGATGCGCACGGCGCACGCGCGCCTGTCGGACACGATCCTCGTCGAGGACACGCGCGGCCACCTGAAGCGCTACAAGCGGCTCGGCATCCGCACCGTCTGGATCACGGGGCATCTGCCCGGTCATCTGCCAAGCTACGGACGACCGCACTATGTCGATCGTCGCATTGGTTCGCTAAAATCGCTGCGATTGGGCACTCGATCGGGGCGACGAAAATGCAGCCGACTCACCCGCAGGACCCGGCAGTAACCGCAGCGGCGGGCGACAAACGCAACGCCGCGAGCCGCGCGCGCCCGAAACCGGGCGAGCGGCGCGTGCACATCCTGCAGACGCTCGCGTCGATGCTCGAATCGCCGAAGCGCGAGAAGATCACGACGGCGGCGCTCGCCGCGCGCCTCGACGTGTCGGAGGCCGCGCTGTACCGGCATTTCTCGAGCAAGGCGCAGATGTTCGAAGGCCTGATCGAATTCATCGAGGAAACGTTCTTCGGGCTCGTCAACCAGATTGCCGCGAACGAGCCGAACGGCGTGCTGCAGGCGCGCTCGATCGCGTTGATGCTGCTCAATTTTTCCGCAAGGAATCCCGGCATGACGCGCGTGCTGACGGGCGAGGCGCTCGTCGGCGAGCACGAGCGCCTCGCCGAGCGCGTCGATCAGATGCTCGAGCGGGTCGAGGCGTCGATCAAGCAATGTCTGCGCGTCGCGCTCCTCGACGCGAACGCGCGCGCCGACGGAGCCGGCGGCGGCGCGCCGCCGCCCGTGCCGCTGCCGGACGACTACGATCCGGCGCTGCGCGCGAGCCTCGTCGTCAGCTACGTGCTCGGGCGCTGGCACCGTTATGCAAAGAGCGGCTTCACGAAAGCGCCCGGCGAGCACGCCGACGCGCAATTGCGGCTGATCCTGCAGTAACGCGAAGCGGGGCGGCAACAAGCATCCGGCACGCATCGACGCGCGGGCGACGCCGGACGCGCGGCTCCCCCCTCCGTCGCCGCGGCGCGGAAATTTTTCCGTTATACTTGCCCGGCTATCGTCGCCGCTTCGCGGCGATGCTCGGAAAGCGCGCCGATTTGCTGACTCGATTGCGGGCGCGCGAACCGGCCGGGGCTCGTTCCCGGCGGGTTCACTACAAATGCGGCTAAAGAGGTCGTCAGCCTGCCCCCGCTTCCCGCGCACGCCCGACAACCATTTAGCCGCCCAGTCATAAGGCGGAACGAATGGAATCGATCGGCGTCGTCGCTCCACACACCATGCATTTCGCCGAACCGCTGCGCCTGCAAAGCGGCAGCGTGCTCGGCAACTATCAGCTCGTCGTCGAGACCTACGGCGAGCTCAACGCCGCGCGCTCGAACGCGGTGCTCGTCTGCCACGCGCTCAACGCGTCGCATCACGTCGCGGGCGTCTACGCGGACGATCCGCGCAGCACCGGCTGGTGGGACAACATGGTCGGGCCCGGCAAGCCGCTCGACACGAACCGCTTCTTCGTGATCGGCGTGAACAATCTCGGCTCGTGTTTCGGCTCGACGGGGCCGATGAGCATCGATCCGGCAACCGGCACGCCGTACGGCGCGCGCTTTCCCGTCGTGACGGTCGAGGATTGGGTGCACGCGCAGGCGCGCGTCGCCGATGCGTTCGGCATCGAGCGCTTCGCCGCGGTGATGGGCGGCAGCCTCGGCGGGATGCAGGCGCTCGCGTGGAGCCTGCTGTATCCGGAGCGGGTCGCGCACTGCATCGACATCGCGTCGACGCCGAAGCTGTCCGCGCAGAACATCGCGTTCAACGAGGTCGCGCGCTCGGCGATCCTGTCGGACCCCGATTTCCACGGCGGCGACTACTACGCGCACGGCGTGAAGCCGCGGCGCGGCCTGCGCGTCGCGCGGATGATCGGCCACATCACGTATCTGTCCGACGACGACATGGCCGAAAAATTCGGCCGCGCGCTGCGCCGCGCGGACGGCGCGCTCGACGCGTACAACTTCAATTTCGACGTCGAGTTCGAAGTCGAGTCGTACCTGCGCTACCAGGGCGACAAGTTCGCCGACTACTTCGACGCGAACACGTACCTGCTGATCACGCGCGCGCTCGACTACTTCGATCCGGCGAAGGCGTTCAACGGCAACCTGAGCGCGGCGCTCGCGCACACGAAGGCGAAGTATCTCGTCGCGAGCTTCACGACCGACTGGCGCTTCGCGCCCGCGCGCTCGCGCGAGATCGTGAAGGCGCTGCTCGACAACCGGCGCTCGGTGTCGTACGCGGAGATCGACGCGCCGCACGGGCACGACGCGTTCCTGCTCGACGACGCGCGCTACCACAACCTGGTGCGCGCCTATTACGAACGAATTGCCGAGGAGGTGGGCGCATGAACCAACAGGCGCTGAACACGCTGTCCGCGCGCGCGGACTTTCGCGCGATCGCGCGCTGGGTCGAGCCGCGCTCGACGGTCCTCGATCTCGGCTGCGGCGACGGGTCGCTGCTGTCGCTTTTGACCGAGGAGCTCGAAGTATCCGGCTACGGCGTCGAGATCAACGACGCGGGCGTGCTCGCGAGCGTGAAGAACGGCATCAACGTGATCCAGCAGAATCTCGAGGACGGCCTGCGCCTCTTCGAGGATCACAGCTTCGATTTCGCGATCCTGTCGCAGACGCTGCAGACGATCCACCAGACCGCCGCGATCCTGCGCGAGACCGCGCGCGTCGGGCGCGAATGCATCGTGTCGTTTCCGAACTTCGGCTACTGGTCGCACCGGCTATCGGTGCTGCGCGGCCGGATGCCGGTGTCGAAATCGCTGCCTTATCAGTGGCACAACACGCCCAACGTGCGGGTGCTGACGATCAAGGATTTCGAAGCGCTCGCGCCCGAAGTCGGCGTCGAGATTCTCGACCGCGCCGTGCTGCACGAAGGCCAACCGATTCGATGGGGAGTGAACTGGCGTGGTAGTCTTGCGGTCTACCGCGTCAAGCGGAGACAACCCTAGTATTTAGTTCGATGACCAAACCGCCGCACGACGCACCCGCCCTCAACGCCCACGAGGACCACCCGGGCTGGCGCGCGTATCTGAACACGCACATGCTGATTTGCGTCTTTCTCGGCTTCACGTCGGGACTGCCGCTCTTCACGCTCGTCTACCTGGTGCAGGCCTGGCTGCGCTCGGAAGGCGTGAACCTGAAGGAAATCGGCCTCTTCGCGCTCATTCAGTTCCCCTATACGTGGAAGTTCCTGTGGGCGCCGCTGATGGACCGCTTCATCCCGCGCCTGCCCGGCTGGCGGCCGGGGCGGCGGCGCGGCTGGATGCTCGTCACGCAGTTGCTCGTCGCTGCGGCGATCGCCGCGCTCGGCTTCGTGTCGCCGCGCGAATCGATCTGGACGGTCGCCGCGCTGACGACGCTCGTCGCGTTCTTCGGCGCGAGCGCCGACATCGTGATCGACGCATACCGCCGCGAGCTGCTGCGCGACACCGAACAGGGCCTGGGCAACGCCGTGCACGTGAACGCGTACAAGGTCGCCGCGCTGATTCCCGGCTCGCTGTCGCTGATCCTGTCCGATCATCTGCCGTGGGACGCCGTGTTCGCGCTCACCGCCGCGTTCATGCTGCCCGGCATCGTGATGACGCTCGTCGTGCGCGAGCCGGACGTGCACGGCGCGCCGCCGAAGAATCTCTCGGAAGCGGTGATCCTGCCGTTTCGCGAGTTCATCGGCCGCGACGGCTGGCGCGGCGCGCTGCTCGTGCTCGGCTTCATCTTCCTCTACAAGCTCGGCGACACGATGGCGACGACGCTGTCGACATCGTTCTTCCTCGACCTCGGCTTCAACAAGACGCAGATCGGCGTGATCGCGAAGACGACCGCGTTCTGGGCGAGCCTCGCGGGCGGCATCATCGGCGGCGTGTGGCTCGTGAAGATCGGCATCGCGCGCGGGCTGTGGATCTTCGGGGTCCTGCAGATCGTGTCGACGCTCGGTTTCGCGTGGCTCGCCAAGGCGGGCCCGGATTCCGTGCTGATGGCCGCCATCTACGGCTTCGAGACGTTCTCGACGGGCCTCACGCTCGCCGCGTTCACCGCGTACATCGCGAGCACGACGGACCCGCGCTATACCGCAACGCAATTCGCGCTCTTCACGAGCCTCGCGTCGGTGCCGCGCACGCTCGCGTCGGCGTCGAGCGGCTTCATCGTGGCGCAGATCGGCTGGTTCGACTATTTCCTCGTCTGCGCGGCGCTCGGCATCCCCGGGATGCTGCTGCTGTTCAAGATCGCGCCGTGGAACGGCAGCATGTCCGGCAACGAGGCCGCCCGTGCCGGCTAAGCTGCGCGCCGCACGCGCCGCGCTCACGCTCGTGGGCGGCGTCGCGCTCGGCGTCGCGGGCCCGGCGCTCGGGCTCGAGCTGTGCATGGCCGAACCGATGCTCGTCGCCGACAACGGCACGCCGTCCGCGCCGCCTGCGCCGAGCGCGCCTTCGGCCGCCGCCCCGGCGGCGCCCGCCGCGGCGCCCGCTGCCGGCAACCCGAAACCATATGGGCTCGGCGATCAGCAGGTGCGCTACGGCAACGCGATCGTGTTTCGCAGCCTGATTCCGTCGCCGCTCCTCGAACAACTGACCGACAACGAGTACCGGCAGACCGTGCAGGACGCCGCGCAGCGCGAGCGCCTGCTGCCGCCGAACAACGCGCGCGTGAAGCGGCTGCGCACGATCGTCACGCGGCTCGCGCCGTATGCGGTCAAGTGGAGCGAGCGCGTGAAGGGCTGGAACTGGGAAATCGAGGTGCTGCGCTCGCGCTCGATCCGCGCGTTCTGCCTGCCCGGCGGCAAGGTGCTCGTCGACAGCGGGCTGCTCGACCGGCTGCGCCTCACCGACGACGAGATCGGCGTGCTGTTCGCGCACGAGATCGCGCACGCGCTGCGCGAACATGCGCGCTCGAGCCTCGGCGAGCAACAGGCCGCGTCACTCGGCACGGGCGCGACGCCGCTGCCGCCCCTGTTCGGGCTCTCGGAGCCGCTGCCCGCGCCGCTTGGCGTCGTCGAGCGCTTCGCGTCGGTCCGCTACGATCCGACCGACGAAACCGAAGCCGACGTGATCGGCGGCGACATCGCCGCGCGCGCGGGCTTCGATCCGCGCGCGGCGATCACGCTGTGGGACAAGCTCGCGGTCGCGACGCGCGCCGACAAGGACAACGGCTTCATCTACGCGCACCCGTACGACACGCGGCGGCGCAACGATCTGCGCAAGCGCCTCGCCGACCTGATGCCGCTCTACCGGAAGGCGCTCGTCAAGAACGCCGCCGCGGGCGCGGCGGCCGGCGCGAAGCAGCGCGGCGCCGCGACGGCGAACCGCTGAGCGACGGCAGTCCGGCGAAGCCGTTAGCGTGCGGCGGGCGCGCCGCCGACGATCCGCACATCGGTTCGCTCGTCAGCCGGCGCGCGGCCGCCCGCGCCGGCAATCCGCCCGGCGTGCGAGCCGTGTCGCGCAGGCGGTTCGCATACCGGTTCGCGAGCGCCCCCAGCGTCAATCGCCCCGCCCGCGCGCCGAACACGCGATTCGCCGCCGCGCCCCGCTGCCGGCGATCACTCTCCCGTGTCGAGCCCGGCGGGCTGCCGGCCGCCCGCCTGCACCCAGCGCACTTCGTCGCTCGGGCTGCGCCCGAACAACCGCTTGAACTCGCGGCTGAACTGCGACGCGCTCGCATAGCCGACTCGCGCCGCCGCCGCGCCCGCGTTCAACCCGTCCTGCACCATCATCAGCCGCGCGTGATGGAGCCGCGTCGCCTTCACGTACTGCATCGGCGAGCTTGCCGTCACGCTCTTGAACTGCGCATGGAACACGGCGAGGCTCATCCCCGCTTCGCTCGCGAGCGTCTCGACGTCGAGCTCGCCGCTCAGATCCGCATGAATCCTGCGCAGCGCCCGCGCGACGCGCCCGAAGTGATGCTGCTGCGCGAGCGCCGCGCGGATCGCGTCGCCCTGCGCGCCCGTCAGCACGCGATAGCCGATCTCGCGCATGATCGCCGGCCCGAGCACGCGCGTATCGGCGGGCGACGCGAGCGCTTCGAGCAGGCGCAGCACCGCGTCCGCGAGCGGCGCGTCAAGCGGCGTCGAGTAGATGCCGCGCGGCTCGCTGATCGACGCGCCGTGCGTCTCGTCGAGCAGGATCGCGAGCTCGGCGATCACCGCGAGATCGATGCGAATCGAAATGGCGAGAAACGGCTCGTCCGGCGTCGCGAACGTCTCGCATTCGAACGGCAGCGGCACCGACAGCACGAGATACTGCCGCGCGTCGTAGACGAAGGTCTGCTCGCCGACATAGCCGCGCTTGCGCCCCTGACACACGACGATGATGCTCGGGTCGTACAGCACCGGCATCCGCGGCACCGGCCGGTTCGAGCGGATGAAGCGCACGCCGTCGATCGGCGCGTGCGTGTAGCCTTCGTTCGGCGCGAGCTGGTCGAACAGCGCGAGGATGCGGCGCTGCAGGCGCGCGCCGCCGTCGGGGAAAAGGGGATCGAAGCTCATCGGACTTCCTTCGTGCTGCAAGAGAAACAGGCTTGCAATCTAGCACCGGTCAGGCCTTTTTTCCGCGCTTCGCCCGAAGTTCAAGAGAAATAGGCAAACCTTCAAGATCTTCAGGTATTCCTGCCAACCGGCCGCGTGCTTAGGATTGCTCCCGTGCCGCTGCACCGCCGCATTCCGCGGCCGCGCGCGGCGCACGCCTTTTCGAGTCAGGAGCCTTCATGAGCACGACTTACGCTTACGCGGCAACGAGCGCCACGACGCCGCTCGCGCCGTTCGAATTCCAGCGCCGCGCACTGCGCGATCTCGATGTGCAGATCGAGATCCTCTACTGCGGCGTCTGCCACTCCGATCTCCACCAGGCCCGCAACGAATGGAAGAACACGACTTACCCGGTCGTGCCGGGCCATGAAATCGTCGGCCGCGTGACGGCCGTCGGTCCGCAGGTCACGCGCTTCAAGACGGGCGAGCTCGTCGGCGTCGGCTGCCTCGTCGATTCGTGCCGCACGTGCCCGAGCTGCGAGGAAGGGCTCGAGCAGTATTGCGAGAACGGTTTCGTCGGCACCTACAACGGCCGCGACCGCGCGACGGGCGACGTCACGTTCGGCGGCTACTCGACGCAGATCGTCGTCGACGAGGCGTTCGTGCTGCGCGTGCCCGACACGCTCGATCCGGCAGGCGCGGCGCCGCTCCTCTGCGCGGGCATCACGACGTATTCGCCGCTGCGCCAGTGGGGCGCGGGGCCCGGCAAGAAGGTCGGCGTCGTCGGCCTGGGCGGCCTGGGCCACATGGGCGTGAAGCTCGCGCGCGCGATGGGCGCGCACGTCGTGCTGTTCACGACGTCGCCGTCGAAGATCGACGACGGCAAGCGGCTCGGCGCGCACGAAGTCGTCATTTCGAAGGACGAAGCGCAGATGAATGCGCATCTGAACAGCTTCGACTTCATTCTGAACACGGTCGCCGCGCAGCACGATCTGAATCCGTTCCTCCATCTGCTCAAGCGCGACGGCACGATGACGCTCGTCGGCGCGCCGGAGCACGACCATCCGTCGCCGCAGGTGTTCAACCTGATCTTCAAGCGCCGCCGCCTCGCGGGCTCGCTGATCGGCGGGATCGCCGAGACGCAGGAAATGCTCGATTTCTGCGCACTGCACGGCATCACGTCGGACATCGAGGTGATTCCGATGTCGCAGGTCAACGCGGCCTACGAGCGGATGCTCAAGAGCGACGTGAAGTATCGGTTCGTGATCGACATCGGATCGATCAGGCCGCCGCGCGCCGCGTAACGGGCGACGCGGGCGACGCGCGGCTGCGCGCCGCAACGCGAGCCGTAAGAACACGGGCCGCGCACGCGGCCCGTTCTTCCTTCATCGCCCCCCGATCGCCCGACCGCGCTCACGGACGCGAACGACGCGGCCCCGCCGCGTCATTTGTAGTCGTAATCGACCGTGAGCGGCGCGTGGTCGCTGAACTTGATGTCGCGGAAGATCGACGTGCCTTTTGCCGTGCCGGCAACGCCCGGCGTCGCGATCTGGTAGTCGATCCGCCACCCGACGTTCTTCGCATACGCCTGGCCACGGTTGCTCCACCACGTGTACTGCTCGGGCCGCGAATCGAGCGTGCGGAACACGTCGACGTAGCCGACCTCGTCGAACAGCTTCGTGAGCCACGCGCGCTCCTCGGGCAGGCAGCCGGAGTTCTTCTGGTTGCTCTTCCAGTTCTTGATGTCGATTTCCTTGTGAACGATGTTCACGTCGCCGCACAGGATCACTTCGCGCTTCGACTTCAACTCGGCGAGATGCGGCATGAACTCGTCCATGAAACGGTACTTCGCCTGCTGGCGCTCGTCGCCGCTCGAGCCCGACGGCACGTACACCGACACGATCGACAGCTTGCCGAAGCGCGCCTCCACGTAGCGGCCCTCCGCATCGAATTCGCTGCTGCCGTAGCCGATGATCACGTCGTCGGGCTCGCGGCGTGAATAGAGGCCCGCGCCGCTGTAGCCCTTCTTCTGCGCGTGATGGAAGTAGCTCCGAAAGCCGTGCGGCCCGACGAACTCGGCGGGCAAGTCGTCCGCCGACACCTTGATTTCCTGCACGCAGACGCAGTCGGCGTTCTGCTCGCCGAGCCACTCGAAAAAGCCCTTCTTCGCCGCCGAGCGGATGCCGTTCAGATTCGCGGTGATGACACGCAGCATGATGAGTTCCGTCCAGTGAATTCGTTGCGGTTTATTGGATCCTGACGCCCGCGAGTTCCGGCTTCCCGGGCGGATAGTCAAGCTTCATTCCGGTCAGCACCTGCAGCAGCAGCTCCGCGATCATCACGTTGCGATGCGTCTTCGAATCGGCCGGGATCACGTACCACGGCGCATGCTCGGCAGATGTCGCGGCAAGCGCGTCGCGGTACGCGGCCTGATACGCGTCCCAGTGCTTGCGCGCGTCGAGATCCGAAATATCGAACTTCCAGTGCTTGCTCGGATCGTCGACGCGCGCCTGCAGCCGGTCGCGCTGCTCGTTCTTCGAGATGTGCAGGAAGCATTTGACGATCGTCGCGCCGGATTCGACGAGCATCTCCTCGAACTGACGGATCTGCCGGTAGCGGCGCTCGCATTCGGTCTTGTCGATCGCGCCCAGCACGCGCGGCACGAGCACGTCTTCGTAATGGCTGCGGTTGAAGATCGCGAGTTCGCCCGCCGCGGGCGCCTGCGCGTGCACGCGCCAGAGAAAGTCGTGCGCGAGCTCGACGGGCGTCGGCGACTTGAACGACACGATCCGCAAGCCAAGCGGGTCGACCTCGCGGAACACCGCGCGCACGGTCCCGTCCTTGCCGCTCGTATCCATGCCCTGCAGCACGAGCAGCATGCGCTTCCACTGCTGCGTGTGCAGCCGGTCCTGCAACGTGTCGAGCTGCATCGACACGGCGGACAGCCGCTCGCGGTCGGTTTCCTTCGAGCCGCTCGAAAACGGCTTCGCGGCCGGATCGAACGCATCGAGCGTGAACGCGGCGGTTTCCTTTTCGTGCGTGTGATACGGCACGCGGTAGTCGTCGAGCGACGGTTGCTTGGCCATCGGCACCTCCTGTCGTGTTGCACGAAGCGCGGCCCGGCGCCCCGCGAAACGCGAGCGGGCCGCCGCCGAACCTGCGTTCGGGGCGGCCCGCCTGCATCAGTACGGCTTCAATTCGGCGGCGCCCGCTCAGCCGAGCTTCTTCTTCAGGAGCTCGTTGACCTGCTGCGGGTTCGCCTTGCCCTTCGTCGCCTTCATCGCCTGGCCGACGAGCGCGTTGAACGCCTTTTCCTTGCCCGCGCGGAACTCCTCGACCGACTTCGCGTTCGCGGCGAGCACCTCGTCGATGATCGCCTCGAGCGCGCCCGTATCGGAGATCTGCTTCAGGCCCTTCGCATCGATGATGCGGTCGGCCGCGCCTTCGTCGGCCGCCTTCTCGTCCCAGATCGCCACGAAGATTTCCTTCGCGATCTTGTTCGAGATCGTGCCGTCGGCGATCCGCTGCAGCACGAGCGCGAGCTGCGCGGCCGACACCGGGCACGCATCGATGTCGATGCCGTCGCGATTGAGTTGCGACGACACGTCGCCCATCAGCCAGTTCGCGGCGATCTTCGCGTTTGCCGCGCCCGCCTTCGCGACGACGGCCTCGAAGTACGCGGCCATCGCCTTCGTCGACGTCAGCACGCCCGCGTCGTACGCGGACACGCCGTACTGCTCGACGAAGCGCTGCTGCATCGCGGCCGGCAGCTCGGGCATCTCGCCCTTCACGCGCTCGATCCAGTCCGCGCCGATCACGAGCGGCATCAGGTCCGGATCGGGGAAGTAGCGGTAGTCGTGCGCGTCTTCCTTGCTGCGCATCGAGCGCGTCTCGCGCTTGTCCGGATCGTACAGGCGCGTTTCCTGCACGACTTCGCCGCCGTCCTCGATCAGCTCGATCTGGCGGCGCACTTCATAGTTGATCGCGTCCTCGAGGAAGCGGAACGAGTTCAGGTTCTTGATCTCGGCGCGCGTGCCGAACTTCTCCTGGCCGACCGGGCGCACCGACACGTTCGCGTCGCAGCGGAACGATCCTTCCTGCATGTTGCCGTCGCAGATGCCGAGCCACACGACGAGGCCGTGCAGCGCCTTCGCGTACGCGACCGCCTCGGCCGCGCTCCTCATTTCCGGCTCGGTGACGATCTCGAGCAGCGGCGTGCCCGCGCGGTTCAGGTCGATGCCCGTCATCCCCGCGAAGTCCTCGTGCAGCGATTTGCCCGCGTCCTCTTCGAGGTGCGCGCGGGTCAGGTTGACCGTCTTCGAATACGCCTGCTTGCCTGCCTTTTCGTTGGCGGGCACCTGGATCGTGATCTGGCCGCCCTGCACGACCGGAATCTCGTACTGGCTGATCTGATAGCCCTTCGGCAGATCCGGATAGAAGTAATTCTTGCGCGCGAAGATGCTGCGCGGCGCCACCGTCGCGCCGATCGCGAGGCCGAAGCGGATCGCCCGCTCGACCGCGCCGCGGTTCAGCACGGGCAGCACGCCCGGCAGCGCGAGATCGACGGGGCACGCCTGCGTGTTGGGTTCCGCGCCGAACTGCGTCGACGCGCCCGAGAAAATCTTCGAGACGGTCGACAGTTGCGCGTGCGTCTCGAGGCCGATAACGACTTCCCACTGGGTCATGCTCACACTCCTGCCGGTTCTTGTACGTGCCAGTCGGTCGCGCGCTGGAACGCGTCGGCGACCTGCAGCATCCGGGCTTCGTCGAAATAGTTGCCGATGATCTGCAGGCCGACCGGGCGCTTCGCGTTCGCGCCCGCGCCGAAGCCGCACGGCACGCTCATGCCGGGCAGGCCCGCGAGGCTCACCGACAGCGTGTAGATGTCCGCGAGATACATCTGGACGGGATCGTCGCCCTTCGCGCCGATGTCCCACGCGACGGTGGGCGATGCCGGGCCCATGATCACGTCGCAGGATTTGAACGCTTCCTGGAAATCCTGCGCGATGATGCGGCGGATCTTCTGCGCCTGCAGGTAGTACGCGTCGTAGTAGCCGTGCGACAGCACGTACGTGCCGACCAGAATCCGGCGCTTCACTTCGGGCCCGAAGCCCTCGGCGCGCGACTTCTTGTACATGTCGAGCAGATCGCGGTATTCGGCCGCGCGGTGACCGTAGCGCACGCCGTCGAAGCGCGACAGGTTCGACGACGCCTCGGCGGGCGCGATCACGTAGTAGACGGGGATCGACAGCTCGGTCTTCGGCAGCGACACCGGCACGAGCGTCGCGCCGAGCGTCTCATAGGTCTTGAGCGCCGCGTCGATCGCCGCGCGCACGTCGTCGGCGAGGCCCGCGCCGAAATACTCGGCCGGCAGGCCGATGCGCAGGCCGGCGAGCGGCTTGCCCGCGTCGCCGCCGGCCGCCCAGGTCTTGCCGAGGTGGCGCGTGTAGTCTTCGTCGGCGCGCTCGAGGCTCGTCGAATCGCGCTCGTCGAAGCCCGCCATCGCGTTCAGCAGGAGCGCGCAGTCGGCCGCGCTCCGCGCCATCGGGCCGCCCTGGTCGAGCGACGACGCGAACGCGATCATCCCGTAGCGCGACACGCGCCCGTAGGTCGGCTTGATGCCCGTCACGCCGGCGAACGACGCCGGCTGGCGGATCGAGCCGCCCGTGTCGGTGCCCGTCGCGGCGGGCGCGAGGCGCGCGGCGACGGCCGCGGAGCTGCCGCCCGAGCTGCCGCCCGGCACCGCGTTCGTGTCCCACGGGTTCTTCACCGGGCCGAACGCGGAGTTCTCGTTCGACGAGCCCATCGCGAACTCGTCCATGTTGGTCTTGCCGAGCGTGACCATGCCGGCCGCCGACAGGCGGGCGACGACGGTCGCGTCGAACGGGCTCGCGTAGTTCGCGAGCATCTTCGAGCCGGCGGTGGAGCGCCAGCCGCGCGTGACGAACACGTCCTTGTGCGCGATCGGCAGGCCGGCGAGCGGGCCCGCCTCGCCCTTGGCGAGCGCGGCGTCGGCGGCCTTCGCCTGCGCGAGCGTCAGCTCGGCGTCGACGTGGACGAACGCGTTCAGATCGCGCGCGGCGTCGATCCGTTTCAGATAGTGCTGCGCCAGCTCGACGGCCGAGCATTCCTTGGCGTCGAGCGCGGCGCGCAGTTCGGTCAGGCTTTTTGCGTGCATTGCGTGGGTTTCCTGGATTCTTCGGCGCGCGGCGAAAAGCGCACGCCCGGGCGAACAAGCTGGCGAATCGGGCGGGCGGAGCCGACGGCAGCGCGGCTGCGGCCGTCGGCGGCCCGAGTCGAATGCTTACTCGATCACCTTCGGCACGAGGTACAGGCCGTCCTGGACGGCCGGGGCCGGGCGCTGATTGTCGTCGCGGTTCACGTGCTCCGTGACGACGTCGTCGCGCAGCCGCTGCGCGACTTCGAGGATCTGCTCGATCGGGTGCGCGAGCGGCGCGATGCCCGTCGTGTCGACGGCCTGCATCTGCTCGACGAGGCCGAAGAACTCGTTGAGCTGGGTCAGCGTGCGCTCGGCGTCGGCATCGGCCATTTCGAGCCGCGCAAGGTGCGCGATGCGTTTCACATCGGTCAGGGTCAAAGCCATGCGGTCACCGGAAAAACAAGGGCTTGGCGCAGCGTGAAACTTGCGTTGCGTCAGGGGGTTGGAGGGTCCGATCGAACCCTCAAAAATCGGGGGCGAAGCGGCGAAAATACCGCCCGTTTCGATTCAAATACAGCGAAATTATAAGGTATCATTACGCGTTCGACCCAGACCCGGACTGCCTTTGCCGCGCCGCCGCCGCTTTGACGAAGCCGCGCGGGCTTCGCGCCGGTCCCGGAAGATTTCACTCGCAGCTTCGCGTTTTTCGAGCGGCCGCTCCCGCCCGATCCGAGGCTGTTATTTTTTCCGCTGCCGCCCTTCGCGCCATGTCCGCATGGGGCCGGCCCCAGAGCGAAACAGGATTCTGAATGTTCGGTTTTTTGCGCAGCTATTTCTCCAACGATCTCGCGATCGATCTCGGCACCGCAAACACCCTGATCTACATGCGCGGCAAGGGCATCGTGCTCGATGAGCCGTCCGTCGTCTCGATCCGCCAGGAAGGCGGCCCGAACGGCAAGAAAACGATTCAAGCAGTGGGCAAGGAAGCGAAGCAGATGCTCGGCAAGGTGCCCGGCAACATCGAGGCGATCCGTCCGATGAAAGACGGCGTGATCGCCGATTTCACGGTCACCGAGCAGATGATCAAGCAGTTCATCAAGACTGCGCACGAATCGCGGATGTTCTCGCCGTCGCCGCGCATCATCATCTGCGTGCCGTGCGGCTCGACCCAGGTCGAGCGCCGCGCGATCAAGGAGGCGGCCCACGGCGCGGGCGCGTCGCAGGTCTACCTGATCGAGGAGCCGATGGCGGCCGCGATCGGCGCGGGCCTGCCGGTGTCGGAGGCGACGGGCTCGATGGTCGTCGACATCGGCGGCGGCACGACGGAAGTCGGCGTGATCTCGCTCGGCGGCATCGTGTACAAGGGTTCGGTGCGCGTCGGCGGCGACAAGTTCGACGAGGCGATCGTCAACTACATCCGCCGCAACTACGGGATGCTGATCGGCGAGCAGACGGCCGAGGCGATCAAGAAGGAGATCGGCTCCGCGTTCCCGGGCTCCGAAGTCAAGGAAATGGAAGTGAAGGGCCGCAACCTGTCGGAAGGCATTCCGCGCAGCTTCACGATCTCCAGCAACGAAATCCTCGAGGCCCTGACCGATCCGCTGAACCAGATCGTGTCATCGGTGAAAATCGCGCTCGAGCAGACGCCGCCGGAACTCGGCGCGGACATCGCCGAGCGCGGCATGATGCTCACGGGCGGCGGCGCGCTGCTGCGCGACCTCGATCGCCTGCTCGCCGAGGAAACCGGCCTGCCCGTGCTCGTCGCCGAGGACCCGCTCACCTGCGTCGTGCGCGGCTCCGGGATGGCGCTCGAACGGATGGACAAGCTCGGCAGCATCTTCTCGTACGAGTGATCGTCTAGGCATCCGTATGTCGCTCGCGCGGCGTGGCAGGCTCGCTCGTTTAGAACGAACCGCCGCGCCGTTCGTGCGTCTGAGCAACATCTAAATCGATCACGCGCCCGGCGCCGACCATGGAATACAGTCCGCCGCCTCTCTTCAAGCAAGGTCCGTCCGCGCTCGCGCGGCTGATCTTCTTCGTCGTCCTGGCGATCGCGCTCCTCGTCTCGGACGCGCGCTTCAACACGCTCGAAATCGCCCGCGGCGTGCTCGGCACCGTGCTCTATCCGCTGCAGCGCGCGGCGCTCGTGCCGCGCGACCTGATCGTCGGCGCGGCCGAGCTCGCGACGTCGAGCACGGCGCTGCGCCACGAAAACCAGCAATTGCGCGACCGCAACCTGAAGCTGTCGCTGCAGGCGAACCAGGCGGGCCAGCTCGCCGCCGACAACGCGCACCTGCGCGCGGTGCTCGAGCTGCGCCAGCAGATCGCCACGCAGGCGACGCCCGTCGAGATCCAGTACGACACGGGCGATCCGTTCTCGCAGAAGATCATCATCGGCCACGGCTCGCAAGCGGGCATCCAGAACGGCGCGCCCGTCGTCAGCGAGGACGGCGTGATCGGCCAGGTCACCCGCGTGTTTCCGCTGCAGTCGGAAGTCACGCTCGTCACCGACCGCGACCTCGCGATTCCGGTGCAGGTGCTGCGCACCGGGCTGCGCAGCGTGATCTACGGCACGCCGAAGGGCGATGCGCTCGATCTGCGCTTCGTGCCGACGAGCGCCGATCTGCTCGCGGGCGACGAACTCGTGACGAGCGGCCTCGACGGCGTCTATCCGCCGGGGCTGCCGGTCGCGAAGGTCGTGCGCGTCGACAAGCTCGCCGATACGGCGTTCGCGCACGTCATTTGCGCGCCGATTGCGGCGGTGCGCGGCGCGCGCGAGATGCTCGTGCTGCACTACCGCACCGACATCCCGCCGCGGCCCGCCACCGACGACGCCGCGAGCGATGCGAAGACGGCGAAGGGCAAAAAGGCGGCGAAGGGCGCGGACAAGAACGCGAAGGCCGCCGATAAAGGCGCGGCGAAGGGCGCGGACAAAGGCGCGAAGCCGGCCGCCCCGCCACCCGCGCCCGCGCAGAACCGGCCGGCCGCAGCGGCGCAACCCGCCGCTTTGCTCAAGCCCGCGGCCGCGCCGTCGCAAGGAGCGCCGCGATGAGCCGCCCTCAGTACATCCTGCAGCCCGTCAATCCGTACTTCATCGTCTTCAGCCTCGCGGCCGCGTTCCTGCTGAACCTGATGCCGTGGGGCCGGATTCCCGGCGTGCCCGATTTCGTCGCGCTCGTCCTGCTGTTCTGGAACATCCATCAGCCGCGCAAGGTCGGCATGGGCGTCGCGTTCGCGCTCGGCATCCTGATGGACGTCCACGACGCGAGCCTCCTCGGCGAGCACGCGCTCGCGTACACGCTGCTGTCGTACGGCGCGATCACGATCCACCGGCGCGTGCTGTGGCTGCCGCTTGGCGTGCAGATCTTCTACGTCGCGCCGCTTCTCGTGCTCGCGCAACTCGTGCCGTTCGTGATCCGGCTGCTGATGGGCGCCGCGTTCCCCGGCTGGAGCTATCTCGTCGATGGCTTCGTGGAGGCGGCGCTGTGGCCGGTCGCGAGTCATCTGCTGCTGATGCCGCAGCGCCGTCCGGTCGACCCGGACGACACGCGGCCGATCTGACGCGCCGCGCCGCCAGGAGTCTCCCGTTGAACGCCCGCCGATCGACCGACCGTCCGCTCGCCGCCGGCGAGTCGCGGCAACCGCACGGCGGCCGGCGCACCGCGCCGGCGCGGTCCTGCATGCCGTCGCGGCGGCAAAAGCGCGCCCCTTCATCCGTAATCGCATGACCGAATTCAAGGACACACAACAGCAGCTGTCGAAGTTCCGCCTGCGCGTCGCGGCGGCGGGCGTGTTCGTGTTCGTCTGCTTCGGCCTGCTCGCCACGCGGTTCTTCTACCTTCAGGTCTGGCAGCACGGCAAGTACGCGCTGCAGGCCGAGGAGAACCGGATCTCGGTCGCGCCGATCGTCCCGAACCGCGGGATCATCACCGATCGCAACGGCGTCGTCCTCGCGAAGAACTACTCCGCGTACACGCTCGAGATCACGCCGTCGAAGCTGACCGACACGCTCGAAAGCACGATCAACGCGCTCTCCGAGATCGTGCAGATCGACGCGCGCGACCGCCGCCGCTTCAAGAAGCTGCAGGAGGACTCGAAGAACTTCGAGAGCCTGCCGATCCGCACGCGCCTCACCGACGGCGAAGTCGCGCGCTTCACCGCGCAGCGCTGGCGCTTCCCGGGCGTCGACGTGCGCGCGCGCCTGTTCCGCCAATATCCGCTCGGCCCGACGGCCGCGCACGTGATCGGCTACATCGGCCGGATCTCGAAGCGCGACCAGGACAGGATCGACGCGATGAGCGACGACAACGACAGCGATCCGGAAAGCTACGATCCGCGCCGCGACGCGAACAACTACAAGGGCACCGACTACATCGGCAAGGTCGGCGTCGAACAGAGCTACGAGACCGAGCTGCACGGAATCACGGGCTTCGAGGAAGTCGAGGTGACGGCGGGCGGGCGGCCCGTGCGCACGCTGTCGCGCACGCAGGCGACGCCCGGCAGCAACCTCGTGCTGTCGCTCGACATCGGGCTGCAGCAGGTCGCCGAGCAGGCGTTCGCCGGCAAGCGCGGCGCGCTCGTCGCGATCGAGCCGAAAACGGGCGACGTGCTCGCGTTCGTGTCGTCGCCGAGCTTCGATCCGAATTCGTTCGTCGACGGCATCGACCAGCAGACCTGGGACGAGTTGAACAACTCGCCCGACAAGCCGCTCCTGAACCGGCCGCTGCACGGCACCTATCCGCCCGGCTCGACGTACAAGCCGTTCATGGCGCTCGCGGGCCTCACGCTCGGCAAGCGCACGCCCGGCTGGGGCTTCCAGGACCCCGGCTACTTCACGTTCGGCGGCCACACGTTCCGCAACGACGTGCGCTCGGGCCAGGGCTGGGTCGACATGAACAAGGCGATCATGGTGTCGAACGATACGTACTTCTACATGCTCGCGCGCGACCTCGGCGTGACCGCGATCGCGAACTTCATGAAGCCGTTCGGCTTCGGCCAGCTCACGGGCATCGACATCCAGGGCGAGGCGCGCGGGGTCCTGCCGTCGCCCGAATGGAAGAAGAAGACGTTCAAGAAGGCCGCGCAGCAGAAATGGTTCGACGGTGAAACGATCAGCCTCGGGATCGGCCAGGGCTACAACTCGTTCACGATCCTGCAGCTCGCGCACGCCACGGCGACGCTCGCGAACGATGGCGTGGTGATGAAGCCGCACCTGGTGAAGGAGGTCGAGAACCCGATTTCGCGCGAGCGGCACCTGACGGTGCCGAAGGAAAGCGGCGTGATCCCGCTCAAGCAGAGCGACCTCGACGTCGTGAAGCGCGGAATGGAGAACGTCGTCGAGAACCCGTCGGGCACCGCGTTCAAGGTGTTCCGCGGCGCGCCGTACCTCGCGGCGGGCAAGACCGGCACCGCGCAGGTGTTCTCGCTGCAGGGCGGCAACTACCGCGGCCACCTGCTTGCCGAGCATCTGCGCGATCACGCGCTCTTCATCGCGTACGCGCCTGTCGACCATCCGCAGATCGCGCTCGCGCTGATCGTCGAGAACGGCGGCTGGGGCGCGCAATCGGCGGGCCCGATCGCGCGGCGCGTGCTCGATTTCTACCTGCTCGACCGCAAGAATCCGGCGACGGAGGCGGCAGCCGTCGCGGCGGCCGCGTCGGCGACGGAGCCGATCAACGCGCCCGTGATCGGCGATGCGACGAAGCCCGTCGGCGTTGCGGCCGGGTTCAAGGCGCTGCCGCAGCCGACGCCGCCCACGCCGGCGAGCGGCGCGGCCGGCGCATCGGGCGCGAGCGGAACGGAGACGGGGCAAGCAAGCGCGGGCGCCGGCTCGCCGGGCGGCGACGCCGCGACCGGCGGCGCCGCCGGCGTCTCGGCGAGCGTGACGGGCGGCGCGGCCAACGGGTCGAGCGCCACGCCGACGGCGGGCGCCGCCGCGAGCGCGCCGCCTGCGCTGCGCCGCCTGCCGTCGCGCAAGCCGCGGCGCACGCCGGCGAGCGGCGCGGCGATCACGGCCGCGGCCCCGCTCGACGACCAGCGGAAGTCCCCGTCGGGAGACCGGAAAAAGTCCCCGCAGGACGACAACCCTGCCGTCTCCGCCGCCAAGCCGGCGGCGGGCGGCATCGACGAGTAACGGAGACAGGCATGCAATTCGACAAGCGCGCCTCGCTCGACAAGATCAAGCAGATGTTCGCGGGCTTCGACCGGCCGCTCGCGCTCATCGTGTTCCTGCTGCTGTGCGTCGGCATCGTCACGCTTTACAGCGCGAGCATCGACATGCCCGGCCGCGTCGAGGACCAGTTGCGCAACATCATGCTGACGTTCGTGCTGATGTGGGTGATCGCGAACATCCCGCCGCAGACGCTGATGCGCTTCGCCGTGCCGCTCTATTCGTTCGGCGTCGCGCTGCTCGTCGCGGTCGCGCTATTCGGGATGACGAAGAAGGGCGCGAAGCGCTGGCTGAACGTCGGCGTCGTGATCCAGCCGTCCGAGATCCTCAAGATCGCGACGCCGCTGATGCTCGCGTGGTATTACCAGCGGCGCGAAAGCAGCCTGCGCTGGTACGACTTCGTCGTCGCGTTCGGAATCCTGATGGTGCCCGTCGGACTGATCGCGAAGCAGCCGGACCTCGGCACCGCCGTCCTCGTGTTCGCGGCGGGTCTCTTCGTGATCTATCTCGCGGGGCTGTCTTACAAGCTGATCGTGCCCGTGCTCATCGCCGGCGTGCTCGCGGTCGGCTCGATCGCCGTGTTCGAGGAACGCATCTGCCAGCCCGACGTCGTCTGGCCGCTGATGCACGATTATCAGAAGCACCGCGTCTGCACGCTGCTCGATCCGACGTCCGATCCGCTCGGCAAGGGCTTTCACACGATCCAGGCGGTGATCGCGATCGGCTCCGGCGGCCCGCTCGGCAAGGGGTATCTGAAGGGCACGCAGGCGCACCTCGAATTCATTCCGGAAAAGCACACCGACTTCATCTTCGCGGTGTTCTCCGAGGAGTTCGGGCTCGTCGGCGGGCTCGTGCTGCTGACGCTGTACATGGCGCTGATCGCGCGCGGGCTCTACATCGCCGCGCAGGGCGCGACGCTGTTCGGGCGGCTGCTCGCGGGCTCGCTCACGCTCGCGTTCTTCGTCTACGCGTTCGTCAACATCGGGATGGTGAGCGGCGTGCTGCCCGTTGTCGGCGTGCCGCTGCCGTTCATGAGCTATGGCGGCACGGCGCTCACGACGCTCGGCATCGCCGTCGGGCTCATCATGAGCGTCGGGCGGCAGAAGCGGCTGATGAAGAGTTGATCGAAGCGGCGCGATGCGCCGCTTTTTTTGAGTATCGGAGGGGCTGGCCGCCGTTCGCCGGATCGACGCGCCGCCTGCCCCAAGATCGCGATCTTGCCCGGGCGAGCTGCCCGCTCGTCAATTCGATGGCTTCGGCGCCGCCCCGCCGCCCGCCCCCGCCTTCGACACCGCCGTCAGCTCGCGGTACTTGAGCGCCGCCGCGTCGTCGCCTTGCGCGGCGGCGGCCGCGTAGTACGCACGGGCGATGTCGAGATTGCGGGTGACGCCGTCGCCGCCGCGCTCGTAGAACGACGCGGTCACGTATTGCGAAACCGGCTCGCCCGCATCGGCCGCGCGCTTGTACCACGCGAACGCCTGCCGGTTGTCGCGCGGCGTGCCGCGCCCGTCGAGAAACTGGTTCGCGAGCGCAAGCTCGGCCTGCACATGCCCTTGCCGCGCGGCCTTCAGGAACCAGACGTGCGCGACCGCCGGATCGCGCGCGACGAATTCGCCGTCGTCCAGCATCCGGCCGTACACGTACTGCGCCTGCGACATCCCCGCATCCGCCGCGCGCCGCAGCCAGCGCAACCCTTCCGGCACGTTCGCCGTCACGCCTTCGCCGTTGATCAGCATCATCGCGTAGTCGAACGCGGCGAGGCGGTTGCCGCGCGCCGCCGCGTCGTGAAACTGCACGAGCGCCGCGCGCAGGCTGCCCGCGTTGTAGTCGGCAACCGCCGACTCCGTCTCGCGCCCCGGATTCGACCGGCCCGGCGCGCCCGACGCCTGCGCGAACGCGCCGCCTGCCACCGCCCCGAATGCCGCCGAGACGAGCGCACCCGCCGCCGCGCCGCGAAGCGCGTGCCGCGCGCGCACGGAGAACGGCGCGCCGCGGCGTTTCCCGTTCATCCTCGCACCTCCTGCAACGCCTGTCGCGTCGCGCGCAGCAGCCACACGACGTCCGCCGACAACGCGACCACGCGGAATCCCGCGTCGATAGACTGGCGCGCGCCGGCCGTGTCGGCGGCAAAGATGCCGACCGGCACGCCGGCGCGACGCCCAGCCGCGAGCACGCGCTCGAGCGCGGCCGCGACGTCCGGATGCTTCGTATCGCCGAGATGCCCGAGGCTCGCCGACAGATCGGCAGGCCCGACAAACACGCAGTCGACACCCGGCGTCGCCGCGATCCGCTCGGCTTCGTCGATGCCGCGCGCCGATTCGATCTGCACGATCGTCGCGATCTGCGCGTTCGCCGTGTGCACGTAGTCGCGCCGCATCCCGTACGCGGCCGCGCGGACGATCCCCGCGACGCCGCGCAGCCCGTCCGGCGCGTCGGGCGCCTGAAAGCGGGTGAGCCTTACCGCATGCGCGGCTTCGTCGGCCGTCTCGATGCCCGGGAACATCAGCGTGCGCGCGCCCGCGTCGAGCGCCCGCTTGACGAGCCAAGGCTCGCGCGCCGGCACGCGCACGACGGGCTCGCTCGGCAAATGCGCGGCCGCGAGCGCGCGCAGTTGCGAGGCGACGTCGCGGCTGTCGTTCGGCGCGTGCTCCATGTCGATGCACAGCCAGTCGAAGCCGGCGTGCGCGAGCGCCTCGGTCGCCGCCGCGCTCGCGAGCGTCAACCACAGGCCGAGCAGCGGCTCGCCGCCGTCGCGCAAACGCGCCTTCAGGGAATTGGTGAGCGTGCTCATCGGCGGCCTCCTGTCGTGCGGCGCACGGGCGGACTGCGATTCGGAAAGAGGGGCGGCAAGGCCGCCGTGCGGGCGCCGCGCCGCAACAGGCAGGCGCGCGGCGCGTTCGTCGCGGCGGGCGATTCTCGATTCGCGATTCGATCATACCGTGATCGCGCCCGCGCGCGGATTCGGAAAACACCGATGCCGGGCCGGGCGGCTCCCGGCGAGTCCAGACGCCTTCCGGGCGAATTCCGCGCGAATGAGCGGATCAGGTGGAAGACGCGAAGGGCGTCACGCGAGCGCCTCGCGCACGCGGAAACGCGCGGCGGCCGACCGCGCGGCGGCCGCGCCAGATGCGCGAAATCAGACGCGCGGATCGCGCTCGACGTCGGCCCAGCAGTTCGGCGTTTCGTACAGACGCACGCGCTCGAGGCGCAGATTGACGCCATAGTGCGCGTCGTACACGTTCGCGAGGATGTCGAACGCGATCGCCGCGAGATTCTCGACGGTCGGAATCCGGTCGAGGACGACCGTCTTGTGATCGGCCATCTTTTCGAGGAACGAGCGCACGATTTCGTCGCGCGCATAGACGAGAAACGCGTGATCCCACTTGCTGACGAGATGCTCCATCGCGAGCCCCTTCACGTCCGCGAAATCCATCACCATCCCGCGGTCGGGCGCGCCCTCGGTCTCGACGAGATCGCCGCGCAGCGTGATTTCGAGCACGTAGCGATGCCCGTGCAGATTCCGGCACTGGCTGCGGTGATCGGGGATGCGGTGCCCCGCGTCGAATTCGAGTTTTCGGGTAATCAGCACGATGAATGAAGCGTAAGGCTCAAGGAATGTTCAGGTACTTGTGCGTCTGCATCGACAGCCGCCACTGCGGATGGCGCTTGCACCAGTCGATCGCGAGCTTCGTATTGAGCTCACGCGACGGGCCGTCCATCGGCTGCACGAGGAAATGCTCGAAGTCGAGCTTCGCGTAATCGGCAAGGCGCTGGTTGTCCTGCGGCACCACCACCTTCAGTTCGTTGCCCTTCGTGACGACGAGCGGCGCATCCGCCTTCGGGCTCACGCAAATCCAGTCGATCGATTCGAGCACGGGCAGCGAGCCGTTTGTCTCGATCGCGATCGTGAAGCCCGCCGCGTGCAGCGCGTCGACGAGCGGCTGATCGAGCTGCAGCATCGGCTCGCCGCCCGTGCAGACGACGAAGCGATGCGCCTCGCCTGGCGGCCAGAGCGACGCGATCTTCGCCGCGAGCGATGCGGCATCCTTGAACTTGCCGCCGTTCTCGCCGTCGGTGCCGACGAAGTCGGTGTCGCAAAAGCGGCATACCGCGTCGCCGCGATCCGCTTCGCGCCCTGTCCACAGGTTGCAGCCGGCGAACCGGCAGAACACGGCCGGACGACCGGCGTTCGCGCCCTCGCCCTGCAACGTGTAGAAGATTTCCTTGACCGTGTACGTCATGCTGCTTCGTTCCGGCTTGCGCCGCTCGCCTTCCGTTACTCGATGAATCCTGTTGCCGCTCGCGCCCACGCGCGAGCGCCACGCCGCGCCACGCGCATCAGACGGGTGCCTGCGTCACGCTTTCGCCGCGCAGATACGCCTCGAAGCCGCGCTTGCGCAGCTTGCATGCCGGGCACTCGCCGCAGCCGAAGCCCCAGTCGTGCAGTTCCGAGCGCTCGCCGACGTAGCAGGTGTGCGTCTCGACGCGAATCAGCTCGACGAGCGGCTTGCCGCCCAGTTGCTCGGCGAGCCGCCACGTGTCAGCCTTGTCGAGCCACATCAGCGGCGTTTCGAGCACGAAGCGCGTGTCCATGCCGAGATTGAGCGCGACCTGCAGCGCCTTCATCGTGTCGTCGCGGCAATCCGGATAGCCGGAGAAATCGGTCTCGCACATGCCGCCGACGAGCGCGCGCAGCCCGCGCCGATACGCGATCGCCGCGCCGATCGTCATGAACAGCAGGTTGCGGCCCGGCACGAACGTGTTCGGCAGGCCGTTCGACGCCGTCTCGATCTCGATCGCGCGCGTCATCGCGGTGTCGCTGATCGCGCCGAGCACCGACAGATCGATCATGTGATCGTCGCCGAGCTTGTGCGACCACTGCGGAAAACGCCGCTTCAGCGCATCGCGCACGCCCTCGCGGCATTCGAGCTCGACGCGGTGGCGCTGGCCATAATCGAAGCCGAGCGTCTCGACGGTCTGATAGCGCTCGAGCGCCCAGGCCACACACGTGGCCGAATCCTGGCCGCCGGAAAACAATACGAGCGCGCCGTCCTTAGCGTCTGTCCGAATCACCGTGATACTCCGTGAATGATGAGCGAGCGCGCCGGTGATCCGACGCGCGCCGGCCCACCCAGTATAGGCAGCAGCGCGCGGCCCGAAACGGCGCGGCGCTTATGTCGCTCATCGCGCCGCGCGGGCGGCGCACGGACTCGCGCCATGCACGAGCCGCCGAAACGAAAAAGGACTTGCGGCGCCTTCGGGCGCATCCTCAAGTCCTCTAAGTCTTTGAGTGGACGAAGATTTTATCACGCCGCCCCGCAATCGGCCGAGGACCGGAACGCTGCTCCATAAACGAAAAACCCCAAGAATCTGGCGATTCTTGGGGTGAGATACTGCTGGTGGCCTGGGGCGGAATCGAACCACCGACACGCGGATTTTCAATCCGCTGCTCTACCAACTGAGCTACCGGGCCACGAAGAAAAAAGATTATAGCAATGCGCCAAACACCGATCAAGCCCTTTGTGCAAAAAAATTATGCCGCGCCTTCGGCCGGCTTCTTGCCGAGCTCGACGCCGAGTTGCTTCAGCTTCCGGTACAGGTGCGTGCGCTCGAGGCCCGTCTTCTCCGCGACGCGCGTCATGCTGCCGTTCTCGCGCGCGAGGTGATATTCGAAGTACGCGCGCTCGAACGCGTCGCGCGCCTCGCGCAGCGGAATGTCGAAAGGGATCGCGGCTGTCGTCTGGCCCGCGAGCGCGGCGGCGGGATCGTCGCCGAGCATCGGCAGCGCGGCCGCCGACGCGACCGACGACGCTCCCGCCGCCGGCTTCGTCGCCGCGCTCGCGGGCAGCGGCGCCGCGCCGCGCGCGAGACCGTGCTCGACCGACTTCAGCAGCTTCTGCAGCGTGATCGGCTTCTCGAGGAAATCGAGCGCGCCGATCTTCGTCGCCTCGACGGCCGTGTCGATCGTCGCGTGCCCCGACATCATGATGACGGGCATCGTCAGCTGTCCCTGGCTCGCCCATTCCTTCAGCAACGTGACGCCGTCGGTGTCGGGCATCCAGATGTCGAGCAGCACGAGATCGGGCGCATGCCGCAGCCGGTAGTCGCGCGCGGCCTGCGCGTTCTCCGCGACGTCGACGACGTGCCCTTCGTCGCTGAGGATCTCCGAGAGCAATTCCCGGATGCCCATTTCATCATCTACCACCAGGATGGTTGCCATTTACGCTGCCTTTGTCTGCACAGTTGCTCTTGTCTTGGCGGGTGCCGTGCCGCCGTTCGTTCCGCCCCCGGCGCCCGCCGCATCGTCCGCGAGTTGCAGGAACAGGATCGAGACCTGCGCGCCTTCCACGACGTCGCCGCGCATGCGATTGCGCAGGTCGATCCGCGCGCCGTGCTCGTCGACGATCTTCTTCACGGTCGCGAGGCCGAGCCCCGTACCCTTCGCCTTCGTCGTCACGTAAGGCTCGAACGCGCGCGTCAGGATGCGCGCCGGAAAACCGGGACCGTTGTCCGAGACGGTCAACCGAACCGCGACGCGCGTTTTGCCGTTCGCGTCGGGATCGCCATATTCTACTGTCTTGGTTTCGAGCAACACACGGGGATGCTCGACGTCGGCAACCGAATCCTGCGCGTTCTGCAGCAGATTGTGGATCACCTGGCGCAGCTGCGTCGCATCGCCGCGGATCACCGGAAGCGGCGCCTGCTCGACGACGATCGTGCTCTTGCCCTCGCCGACGCCGTATAGCGTCAATACTTCGCTCACCAGATCGTTCAGTTGCAGGTTGACGAGCACCGCGGGCGGCGTGCGCGCGTAATCGCGGAAATCATCGACCATGCGCTTCATCGCGGCGACCTGATTGACGATCGTCGTCGCGCCGCGCTTGAGCACGTCGGCGTCGGGCTGCGAGAGCTTGTCGGAGAGCTTCATCTGCAGCCGCTCGGCCGACAGCTGGATCGGCGTGAGCGGATTCTTGATCTCGTGCGCAAGCCGCCGCGCCACTTCGCCCCACGCGACCGAACGCTGCGCGGAGATCACGTCGGAGATGTCGTCGAACACGACGACGTAGCCGGACGTCTGCGGATCGTCGGGCTGCCCGGGCGCAGCCGCCGTCGACACGAGCCGCGTGCCGCGCACGAGCAGCGTCAGCGGATCGGCCTCGCCCGGCACCTCGACCGCGAACTGCTGCTGCCAGTGGCCGCGATCCTCGCCGCTGCCCTGGCCCGCCGCCTCGCGATCGGCGAACGCCTTTCTCACCATCGCGCCGAATTCCGCGACGACGCCGATCTGATCGAGCGTCGTGCCGATCAGCGAATTGAACGGCTGGCGGAAGATCCGCTCGGCGCCGCGATTCGCGGTCGTCAGGCGGAACTGGCGGTCGAGCACGAACACGCCCGCCGTCAGGTTCGCGAGAATGCTCTCGAGATACGTCTTCGAATGTTCGAGCGCGACGCGATTCTTCTCGACCGCGAGGCGCGCCTCCGACAACTGCCGCGTCATCGCGTTGAACGACTGCGTGAGGAAGCCGAGCTCGTCGCGCGTCTTGATCTCGCGCTTGGGCGTGTAGTCGCCCTCCGCGACTTCCTTCGTGCCCTGCGCGAGCAGGAAGAGCGGCCGCGCGAGCTGATTGCCGAGCGCGAGCGCGATCATCATCGCGATGAACGTCGCGAGAAACAGCGCGAGCGTGAGCGTGCCGATGTACATCTTGCGCAGCCCGCTGCGGCCGAGCGCCTTCTCCTGATATTCGCGATACGCGCGCTGCACGGCGTCGGCGTTGCGCGCGAGCGTCGGCGACACCGGCTGCGTGAGCTGCAGGAAACGCTCGGCGGGCTGCAACAGCGACGTCGACGAATCGGGAATGCGCTGCACGACGCGCAAGCGCAGCGCCCCCTTCGACCCGCGCGCGCGCGGGTCGCCGTCGACTTCGCCCTCGATCGCCGCGAATGCGCCGTGCTCGCGCGCCTGGCTCAGCATCAGCGGCGTCGGCATGTCGTCCGGAATCAGCGCGGCGAAGTTGCCCGATGCCTGCGCGACGATGTGCACATCGGGCGACGCGCCGGTGCCGCGGTCCGGCTCGACGATCGTCGCGTCCTGCACGCCGAACTGGTCGCGCAGCCGCAGCAGCGTGAGCGTCGTGCCGTTCGTGTTGGTGTCGGCGCTCGCGAGCTGCTCGGACATCAGGCGCGCCTTCGTCTGCAAGTCGGCGAGCGACGTGTCGAGCATCCCGCGGCCGAGATTCAGGCCCGCGGTAAGCGCCGTCTCGACGTTCACGTCGAACCACGATTCGATGCTGCGCGACACGAACTGATACGACACGATATAGATGATCCCGCCCGGCACGACGCCGACGAGCGTGAAGAACACCGCGAGCTTCGCGAGCAGCCGCGTGCCGAACTTGCCCTTTCTCAGCCGCGCGACGATCATTCCGACGAGCCCGAGCACGACGAGCATGAACACGAGCGCGACGATGATGTTCGCCGAGTAGAGCCACGAGTAGTAGCGATCGAAGAACTCGGTGTTCGCGCTCGCGGCCGCGAGCAGCACGAGCAGCAGAAGCGCCGTGATCGCGACAGTCGACACGATCACGCGTATCAGAAGGCTCTTTCCGCTCGTTGCGCGGCGGACGCGCATTTTACTTAGCACGCTCGGCCACCGTGAAAGTGAAACGCTTCCAGTCGGAAACGAGATTCCAGTCGCGGTTGTTCACCGCGTCGACCTGGAACGGCTTCGGCATCAGCGCGGTATCGAGCTGCATCCGCACCGACGCCGTATACGTCTCGCCCGAGCGCACCTGGCCCTTGTCGATCACGTGCCAGGACGTCACGTGCTTGACCACCGCGAGCGCCTCCTTCAGCGACGGAAAGCCGAGCTGCAGGCCGCCCGTCGATACGCGGTATTCACGCGTGAGCGGCTGGAACGACAGGCGGATCGTCTGCGACACCGACACCGGCTGCTCGTCGA
The DNA here is from genome assembly GCF_000012365.1 of Burkholderia thailandensis E264. Classification (NCBI taxonomy): domain Bacteria; kingdom Pseudomonadati; phylum Pseudomonadota; class Betaproteobacteria; order Burkholderiales; family Burkholderiaceae; genus Burkholderia; species Burkholderia thailandensis. The sequence continues at coordinate 163,307 of NC_007651.1, read as the reverse complement.
ACCAATACCAGCGCGCGCGGCTCAGCTCGAAATCGGTCGTGAAGTAGAGCGGGACGCCTTTGTTGACCGCATCCTCGAGACTGCTGTTGAGCTCGAAATCGAAACGCGCGTCGAGACTCCAGCCGCTGCCGTCCGACTGCAGGGACGCGCGCTGCACGGCGATCGTATCGGCGCGCGCGGAAGGAACGGCAGCGAGACACAGCGTCAGCGCGACCCAGAGCACGGCCGCGAGCCGGAGTGGAAAGAAGCGTTTGATCGTCACCGTTTCTGAAAGCGCGCGTAGAAGAATCCGTCGTGATCGACATGCCGGCCGGGCTCGTCCGATCCCCCGGCGGCCGGCGCCCCGCCTGTCGCGCCCTGCGGCAACAACTGCCCGGGCGCGTCCAATCGTACCGCATCTTGACAGGCGTCTCCAAACCAGCGCGCCTGCAGCTCGCCCTCTTCCGGAAAGATCGAGCAGGTCGCATACAGCAACTCGCCGCCGGGTTTCACGAGCGGCCAGAGCGCGCTCAGGATGCGGCGCTGCTCGGCGACGAGCGCGGGAATGTCGGCCGCGCGGCGCAGCCAGCGGATGTCCGGATGGCGGCGCACGATACCCGACGCGGAGCACGGCACGTCGGCGAGGACCCGGTCGAACGCACGCCCGTCATGCCATTGCGAGGGATCTCCTGCGTCGCCGACGCGCACGTCGGCTGCGAGCGACAGCCGCGCGAGGTTCTCGCCGATGCGCGGCGCGCGCGCAGGATCGCTTTCGAGCGCGACGACCTCGGCGTGCGCGAGTTCGAGAATGTGGCCCGTCTTGCCGCCGGGCGCCGCGCACGCATCGAGCACGCGCATGCCGTCGCGCGCGCCGAGCCATTCGGCCGCGAGCTGCGCGCCCGCGTCCTGCACCGACACGATGCCGTCCGCGAAACCCGGAATGCGCTCGACGGGCAGCGCCGATGCGAGCCGTATCGCGTGACGGCCGACCTTCTCGGCATCGATCCGCTCGGCACGCAGCACGTCGAGATACGCATCCGCCGTCATGCGGCGCGCGTTCACGCGCAGCGTGAGCGGGCCGGGCGCGTCGCCCGAGGCAAGAATGCGCGGCCATGCGTCGGGCCACGCACGCTCGACCGCGTCGATCCACCACGGCTCGTAGTTCCAGCGCGCGCGCCGATCGGACTGCAACCGCTCGAGCCACACGGCCCGCTCGCGCAGGAAGCGGCGCAGCACCGCGTTGACGAGCCCCTTCGCAAACGAGCACTCGCGGCGCGCGCCGATCGCCGTCACCGCCTGATCGACGACGGTGAAGGGCGCGTAGGCGGCGTGCTCGTCGTCGTCGACGAGGAGCGCGAACGCGCAGACGAGAAGTGCATGCACGTGCGCGGGCGGCGCCTTCGCGACGAGTTGCGCGATCAGCCAGTCGGCCGTGCCGCGACGACGCATCGCGCGATACGCAATATCCTGGATCGCGCCGCGCGAAGCCGCCCGCGCGTTCGCAGGCAGCGTCGCGTGGACGGCCGCAAGCGCAGCGGGCAGCGCCGCGCCGCGAGTGACCGCGTCGACCGCTTGCGCGGCGCCGTCGAGCGCGAAGCCGAGCGAATCGGGGACGAGATGCAGCGCCGACTGGCGCGGCGCACGAGCGGGCGCGCCGGATGCGCGGGAACGGGAAGGGCGAGTCTGGGTCATCGGATCAGCAGTGCCTGAGGCGCGCGCTCGCGCCGGGCAGTGGTAGGAGGTGCCTTGGTGGCCGGCCCGCGGCCGGTCGGCCGGTAAGCGGCATATTGTAGCGCGCCGGGGGTTCGGGCCTCGGGTGGCTGGGCGGGCGATGTGTCGGCGCGTTCGGTACGGTCGGTGCTTCGGTGCTTCGGTGCTTCGGTGCTTCGGCCGCAGTATCGACACGGTCCGCAGCCGCCCCCAAGCCGCATTTTGCAGCCTCGATCGAGCAAACGGCCACCCACCCAAAACGCCGAACCCCGCAGCGCGATGCATGCGGGGTTCGGCCGATCACCGGACGCGCCGACGCATGTCAAGACCGCTGCCGATGCAGCGCCCTCTCACGAGCGCGTCGACGTTTCGACGGCGCTCGTCAATCGAAGCGACCGGTGCGCGCCATTTCCATCAACCGCGCGATCCGCTCCTCGGTGGCCGGGTGCGTCGAGAACAGGTTCTGCAGCCCGCCGCCCGATAGCGGATTCATGATCATCATCTGCGCGGTGGCCGGATGCTCCTCGGCCGTCTGGAACGGAATGCCCGACGCATAGCGGTGAATCTTGTCGAGCGCCGAAGCGAGCGCTTGCGGATCGCCCGAAATCTGCGCGCCGCCGCGGTCCGCCTCGAACTCGCGCGCGCGCGAGATCGCCATCTGGATCAGCGCGCCCGCGATCGGCGCAAGCAACGCGACAGCGATGCCCGCGATCGGATTAGCCGGACGGCCGTTCTCGTCGCGCCCGCCGAAGAACATCGCGAAATTCGCGAGCGCCGAGATCGCGCCCGCCATCGTTGCGGAAATCGTCGAGATCAGGATATCGCGATGTTTCACGTGCGCAAGCTCGTGCGCCATCACGCCCCGCATCTCGCGCTCGGACAGCACGCGCAGGATGCCCGTCGTCGCGGCAACGGCCGCGTGCTCGGGATTGCGGCCGGTCGCGAACGCGTTCGGCTGGCTCTCGTCGATCAGGTAGACGCGCGGCATCGGCAGGTTCGCGCGCGTCGCGAGTTCGCGCACCATCCGATAGAACTGCGGCGCCGTGGTCTCGTCGACCTCCTGCGCGTTGTACATGCGCAGCACCATCTTGTCCGAGAACCAGTACGAGAAGAAATTCATGCCGAGCGCGATCAGCAACGCGATCGTCATCCCGCGCGATCCGCCGATCATGCCGCCGATCACGATGAACAGGGCCGTGATCGCGGCCATCAGCATCGCCGTTTTGACCCAATTGAACATGTTTCCCACTCCTTATCCGTCTGCGGGGATCGCGCCGCACGCATATCGGCGGCGGCGCATGATTGTAAGCGATCTGTTAGATAAGAGCGTTTCGAGAAAATTCAATCCTTAGCGCGTCGATGTCGCGAGTTTGACGCCAAGGCCGACGAACGCGCTGCCGACGCCACGATCGAGCCATTTCTTCACACCAGGCTTGCCGGCAAAGCGTTGCGTGACGGTGCCCGCGACCCACGCCACGGTGCACGACCACACGGTGCTCATCGCGAGGAACACCGCGCCGAGCGTCAGGAACGCGAGCACCTTGTGACTGCTGTCCGCCGACACGAACTGCGGGAAGAACGACACGAAGAACAGCACCACCTTCGGGTTCAGCACGTTGGTCAGGAACCCTTGCGTGAACAGCTGGCGCAGCGATTTGTCCGCGCCGCGCCGTGCGGGCTGCTCGGCCGCCGGCTCCGGCTTCGCGAAGATGAGACGCACGCCCAGATAGACGAGATAGGCCGCGCCGACGATCTTGATGACCGTGAATGCGGCCGCCGACGCGGCGAGCACCGCCGTTAGGCCGAACGCGCACGCGAGCACGTGCACACAGCAGCCGGCCGAGATGCCTAGCGCGGACATGAGGCCCGCGCCGCGCCCCTGCGCGACGCTGCGGCCAACGATGTATGCGGTGTCGGGCCCCGGCGTGATGTTCAACAGGAAAACCGCCGCGACGAACAAACCCAGATGGATGATGCCGAACATGCCGATCCCTCGATGCTGGTGTCAGAGAATTCTACGCGCGCGCCCTGCGCGCCGCGACCTGGCCGTTCGGCCGATTGCGCGGCGCGCGCGATTTCGATGAACTGTAGGCAGACGACGCAATTACGCGGCGGTGTCGGGCGGCGAGAAACGTTGGCCGACCGCAAGCGGCGCCCCCGCGAGAAACTCGCGCGCCGGCAGACGCTTGCCGCCCGGCTTCTGCAATTGCGTGACGCGCAGCGCACCTTCGCCGCAGGCGATCACGACGCCGTCCGCGCCGGCATCGACGATCGTGCCGGGCGCTGCGTCGCCGCGCGCCGGCATCGCGTCGGCCGCCCACAGCTTGAGCGTCACGCCGTCGAGCGTGCCCGCGCCGCCCGGAAACGGGTCGAACGCGCGCACCTGCCGCGCGAGCACGGTGGCCGGCTTGCGCCAGTCGAGTGCCGCCTCGTGCTTGCCGATCTTCTCGGCATAGGTGATGCCGTCGTCGGGCTGCGGCGTCGCGGCAAGCGCGCCCGCTCGCTCGAGCTCGACGAGCGCGTCGACGATGAGAGTCGCGCCGGCCGCCGCGAGCTTGTCGTGCAGCGTCGCCGTCGTATCGTCGGGCGCGATCGCGACGCGCGCGTCGTGCAGCATCGCGCCCGTGTCGAGCCCGGCGTCCATCTGCATCAGCGTGACGCCCGTCTCGGCATCGCCCGCCTCGATCGCGCGATGGATCGGCGCGGCGCCGCGCCAGCGCGGCAGCAGCGACGCGTGGATATTGATGCAGCCGTATCGCGGCAGGTCGAGCACTTCTTGCGGCAGAAGCAGGCCATATGCGGCGACGACCATCACGTCGTGCGGCGTCGCGTGCAGCAAATCGAGCGCGGCGGCGGCTTCGGCCGGGTGCTTTCCCGCGCGTCGCAGCGAAGGCGGTTGCGCGACCGTGATGCCGTGCTCGAGCGCATAGCGCTTCACGGCGCTCGCCTGCAGCTTCATCCCGCGCCCGGCGGGACGATCGGGCTGCGTCAGCACGAGCGGCACCGGGAAACCGGCCTCATGAATCGCGGCGAGCGCCGCCGCGGCGAATTCCGGCGTGCCGGCAAAAATGACGCGCAGTGAATGTGTCATGTACGAATGAATCTAGGGGCAGCCATGCGCATCACATTGCGCGTTCGAGTTTCTTCATCTTCGTCTTGATCCGGGTCTGCTTGAGCGGCGACAGATACTGGACGAACACGCGGCCCATCAGGTGATCCATCTCGTGCTGGATGCACACCGCGAGCAGCCCTTCGCAATCGAGCTCGAACGGCTCGCCTTGCTCGTCGAGCGCGCGCACGCGCACGCGGTCAGGCCGCTCGACTTCGTCATAGACGCCCGGCACCGACAGACAGCCTTCCTCGTAGACCTGCTTGCCGTCGCTCGTCCAGACGATCTCCGGATTGATGAAAACGCGCAGCTCGTTCTTGTCCTCGGACACGTCGATCACGATCACGCGCTCGTGCACGTCGACCTGCGTCGCCGCGAGCCCGATGCCGGGCGCCGCGTACATCGTCTCGGCCATGTCGGCGACGAGCCTGCGAATACGGTCGTCCACCTTGTCGACCGGCTTGGCCACCTTGTGCAGCCGTTTGTCGGGGTAATGAAGGATGTTCAGCAAAGCCATGATTTCAGTGTTGAGAGACGAACGACCCGCGCGCATCGGCCGTTCGGCCGACTCCCGCGACGCGCGCGCCGGCCTCAAGATGGATTCGACGACGCGCGGAATCCGCCGCGCGTCGCAATGACCGGCCAATCGCCGTGGGCTTGCGCGCGCGGCATTCGTTCTATTTCGGATGATGAAAATTTTATCACGGCACTACGCAGCCCGCAGGCCGCGCTTCTCGAGGATTTCGTCATGTCGCCGCGATCGCTGACGCGCGACGAGCTCGCCGGCTGGCTGCGGCTGGCCGCCGCGTCCGGCGTACCGGCCGCCGCGTGCGCCGCACTCCTTGGCGCGTTCGCGTCGCCCGAAGCGCTTTTTGCGGCGTCGCATGCGGAACTGGCGGCGCTCGTCGGCGACGCCGCGGCCCGGGCGGTGCTCGCGCCGCCCGCAGACGATTTCGCGCAGCGCGTCGATGCGACGCTCGCCTGGCTGGACGAGCCCGGCAACGCACTCGTGACCCGGCACGATCCCGCGTATCCGGAGCGGCTCGCCGAGCTCTACGATCCGCCGCCGCTGCTATATATAAAGGGCCGCGTCGCGCTGCTCCATGCGCGGGCCGTCGCGATCGTCGGCAGCCGCGGAGCGACGCCGCAGGGGCTCGCCGACGCAACGCGCTTCGCGCGCGAGTTGTCGGACGCGGGCCTTGCGATCGTCTCGGGCCTCGCGCGCGGCATCGACGGCGCCGCGCACCGCGGCGGGCTCGACGGCGCAAACGCCACCGTTGCCGTGATCGGCACCGGCGCAAACCTCGTCTACCCGGCTTGCCACCATGCGCTCGCCCACGAGATCGCCGAGCGCGGCGCGCTCGTCTCCGAGTGGCCGCTCGGCACGCCCGCACGGTCCGCCCATTTTCCGCAGCGCAACCGGCTGATCGCCGCGCTGTCCGGCGGCGTGCTGATCGTCGAGGCGGCGCTGCGATCCGGCTCGCTGATCACCGCGCGGCTCGCAAACGAAATGGGACGCGACGTGTTCGCGATTCCCGGCTCGATCCACGCACCCTTGTCGCAAGGCTGCCACGCGCTGATTCGCGACGGCGCGAAGCTCGTCGAGACCGCGGCCGACGTGCTCGACGAATTCGGCCTCGAGCCCGCCCGCCCTGCGGGCCCGGCGCGCGACGCCCCCGCCGCCGCGGCCGATGCCGATCTCGACGACGACGCGCGCCGGCTGCTCGACGCGATCGGTTACGGCCCCGTGCCGCCCGAACTGCTCGCGCAGCGCACGTCGCTTTCGGGCGGCACGCTGCACCGGCTGCTGTTGCAACTGGAACTGGCCGGCCGCATCGCGACGCTGCCGGGCGGCCGCTACACCCGCATCGATGGCGCGCAGGCAGAGCCCGCTCAAGCGCGCGGGACGAGCGCCGTGCTAAATTCCGGCGCATAGGCGTCCCGCCCGGGCGTTCGCTCGAGCCGCCGCCATCTTACGATGCAAGGAAAACCGCCAATGCCCGCGCTGAATCTCGACACCGACGAAGATCGGATCGCCGAGCGCCTCCGGAATCCCGGCACGCTGCTCGTTGCCTGCCTGTGCGCCGAGTGGTGCGGCACCTGCCGCGAATACCGCGCGGCGTTCGACCGGCTTGCCGACGCCCACCCCGGCGCCTGCTTCGCATGGATCGACGTCGAAACGCACGCCGACCGGCTCGACGATCTCGACGTCGAGAACTTTCCGACGCTCCTCGTCGAGGACGCAAGCTCGGTCCGCTTCTTCGGCACGGTGCTGCCGCATGCCGCAATCGTCGAACGAATGCTGGCCGACCTGACCGCGCTGCCGGGCGCGCCGCATGCACCGAAATTACGCAATTTGTTCGACTAAAATCGTCTGGCCCCGAAATATCGGCCGCAGAATGCAACTTTACCGCTCGTTTACGCGAGAGGGCGTGCGACAGGCTTGCCGCCGCCCTTGCCCACACTTATGATGACCCGCTTTTTGCTCGCGCCGGCCGCCGTTTGGGCGCCGTGTGCTATAAAGCCGTCGTAAAAGGGCCCGCATCGGGCTCGCCCGGTCCATCAATACACACTGTCATGTCGAAAGCACTCATCATTGCGGAAAAGCCTTCTGTCGCGAACGACATCGCGCGTGCTTTGGGCGGCTTTACCAAGCATGACGAATACTACGAGAGCGACGAATACGTACTGTCGTCGGCGGTCGGCCACCTGCTCGAAATCGCCGCGCCGGAGGAATACGAGGTCAAGCGCGGCAAGTGGAGCTTCGCGCATCTGCCCGTCATTCCCCCCCATTTCGATCTGAATCCGATCGCGAAAAGCGAGTCGCGCCTAAAGGTGCTGACGAAGCTGATCAAGCGCAAGGACGTCGACCGCCTGATCAACGCATGCGACGCGGGGCGCGAGGGCGAGTTGATCTTCCGCCTGATCGCGCAGCACGCGAAGGCGAAGCAGCCGGTCCAGCGCCTGTGGCTGCAGTCGATGACGCCCGCCGCGATCCGCGACGGCTTCGCGCACCTGCGCACCGACGTGGACATGCAGCCGCTCGCCGATGCCGCGCGTTGCCGCTCGGAAGCCGACTGGCTCGTCGGCATCAACGGCACGCGCGCGATGACGGCGTTCAACAGCAAGGGCGGCGGCTTCTTCCTGACGACCGTCGGCCGCGTGCAGACGCCGACGCTGTCGATCGTCGTCGAGCGCGAGGAGAAGATTCGCCGCTTCGTGCCGCGCGACTACTGGGAAGTGCGCGCGGAATTCGTCTGCGCGGGCGGCTTCTACGAAGGCCGCTGGTTCGATCCGAAATTCAAGAAGGACGAGTTCGACCCCGAAAAGCGCGATTCACGCCTCTGGAGCCTGCCCGCGGCGGAGACGATCGTCGCCGCGTGTCGTGACCAGCTCGGCACCGTCACCGAGGAATCGAAGCCGTCGACGCAGCTCTCGCCGCTGCTGTACGACCTGACGAGCCTGCAGCGCGAGGCGAACAGCCGCTTCGGCTTCTCCGCGAAGAACACGCTCGGCCTGGCGCAGGCGCTGTACGAAAAGCACAAGGTGCTCACCTACCCGCGTACCGACGCTCGCGCCTTGCCGGAGGACTACCTCGGCACGGTGAAGTCGACGCTCGAGATGCTCAAGGAGAGCAACAACTACCTGCCGCACGCGAAGCAGGTGCTCGACAAGAACTGGGTGAAGCCGAACAAGCGGATCTTCGACAACTCGAAGATCAGCGATCACTTCGCGATCATCCCGACGCTGCAGGCGCCGAAATCGCTGTCCGAGCCGGAGCAGAAGCTCTACGACCTCGTCGTCAAGCGCTTCCTCGCCGTGTTCTTCCCGGCCGCCGAATTCAAGGTGACGACCCGGATCACCGAGGTCGCGGGCCATCACTTCAAGACGGAAGGCAAGGTGCTCGTCGAACCGGGCTGGCTGCAGGTCTACGGCCGGGACGCGGAGGGCGCCGACGCGAATCTCGTGCCGGTGCAGAAGGACGAGAAGGTCAAGACCGACAAGATCGCCGCACACGGCCTGACGACGAAGCCGCCCGCGCGCTATTCGGAAGCGACGCTGCTCTCGGCGATGGAAGGCGCGGGCAAGCTCGTCGAAGACGACGAGCTGCGCGAAGCGATGGCCGCGAAGGGCCTCGGCACGCCGGCCACGCGCGCGGCGATCATCGAAGGCCTGCTTGGCGAGAAGTACCTCCTGCGCGAAGGCCGCGAGCTGATTCCGACCGCGAAGGCGTTCCAGCTGATGACGCTGTTGCGCGGCCTCGGCGTGAAGGAGCTGACCGCGCCCGAGTTGACGGGCGAATGGGAATACAAGCTGTCGCAGATGGAGCGCGGCAACCTGCAGCGCGACGCGTTCATGCAGGAAATCGCGCGGATGACGCAGACGATCGTCAAGCGCGCGAAGGAATACGATTCCGACACGATCCCGGGCGACTACGCGACGCTCGAAACGCCGTGCCCGAACTGCGGCGGCCAGGTGAAGGAGAACTACCGGCGCTTCGCGTGCACGAAGTGCGACTTCTCGATCTCGAAGATCCCGGGCAGCCGGCAATTCGAGATCGCCGAAGTCGAGGAACTGTTGCAGAAGAAGGAAATCGGGCCGCTGTCGGGCTTTCGCAGCAAGATGGGCCGGCCGTTCTCCGCGATCCTCAAGCTCACGTTCGACGACGAGACGAAGAACTACAAGCTCGAATTCGACTTCGGCCAGGAGCAAGGCGGCGAAGAAGGCGAGGCGCCCGACTTCTCCGCGCAAGAGCCGGTCGGCGCGTGCCCGAAGTGCAAGGGCCGCGTGTTCGAGCACGGCATGAGCTACGTCTGCGAGCATGCGGTCGCGAACCCGAAGACCTGCGACTTCCGCTCCGGCAAGGTGATCCTGCAGCAGGAGATCACCCGCGAGCAGATGGCGAAGCTCCTCGAGAACGGCCGCACCGATCTGCTGCCGAACTTCAAGTCGTCGCGCACCGGGCGCAACTTCAAGGCGTATCTCGTCAAGCAGGCGGACGGCAAGATCGGCTTCGAGTTCGAGAAGAAGGAGCCGAAGCCCGCGGCCGCGAAGAAGACGGCGTCCAAATCGACGGCTGCGGCCGCCGATGCCGCTGCCGACAGCGACGACAAGGCTGAAAAGAAGACAGCGCCCGCCCGCAAGACGGCCGCGCGCAAGACGCCGGCACGCAAGACGGGCTCTTGACGGGCGCAATGCCGGCCCCGCGAATGCGCGGCGTGCCGGCGCTTCGCCGAGCGGCGTCCGCGATGCCGCGCAGCCCGGGCCCGGCGGCCGCCGGCACTACACTGCAATGCACCACCCCAAGCAAAAGCGCGGGCTCTCGACGAGCCCGCGCTTTTGCTTTTGGCGGAGGAGATTCGCCGCGCGACGGCGTGCGCGCACGCCGGACGATGCGCGCGACGCCGTGCGGCGCTACAGCGGAGACGGTACGACGGCGCGCGCCCGCGGCGCGCGCGGCAGGCGCGGCGACAACGCCGGATCGGCACTCGAGCGCTCGGCGAGCGCATCGGCAGGCAACGCGTCGAGCGGCTGGCCGGCCACGCCCTGCGTGGCCCACTGCTCGCCGAGCATCGTGTCCGGCGATTGGCTGAAGTGCTCGACGAGATGGTCGATGAACGTGCGCACCTTCGCCGGCAGGTGGCGGCGGCTCGGATACGCGATGTTGATCTCGACCTGCGGCAGCCGGTAGTCGCTCAGCAGCCGCACGAGCTTGCCGCGCGCGATGTCGCTGCCGATCAGATAGCTCGGCAGGATCGCGACGCCCATGCCGAGCATCGCGAACTGGCGCAGCATCTCAGTGTTGTTCGCGACGACGACGTTCGAAGGCCGCACGCGCACTTCGCCGTCCGGACCGGTGAACACGCGCTCGTCGCCCCAATATTCGGACGGCAGGCTCAGACAGGGATGCTCGACGAGTTGCTCCGGATGCGTCGGCGTGCCGTGCTTCTCCAGATAGCTCGGCGTCGCGCAGACCACCATGCAGCCCGTCGTCAGCCGGCGCGTGACGATGCTCGCGCTGCGCATCTGCCGCGTGATCACGATGCCGACGTCGAATCCCTCTTCGACGAGATCCACCTGACGATCGACGAGGGTCAGATCGGGAATGACCTTCGGGAAACGCTGCGTGTACGTCTGCAGCACGGGCGCGAGGTTGTGCAGCCCGAACACGACGGGCGCGACGATCCGCAGCGTGCCGACGGGCTCGTGGTTGCGCGCGACGACCATCTGCTCGACGTCTTCGAGCTCGTCGAGGATCTGGCGGGCTCGCTCCAGATAGACTTGGCCGGATTCGGTCAGCGACAGGCTACGGGTGGTGCGATTCAGAAGGCGGGTGCCGAGCCGGCCTTCGAGGTCGGCGACGTGGCGCGTCGCGACCGCATTCGAGATGTCCATCGCGCTCGCCGCCCGGGCAAAACTGCCGAGATCCGCGACCTTGACGAACACTCGCATCGACTGCAAATGATCCATACTCCACTCCTACCGCTGTTACCGCTTCAAAAATATGAAGCAAATGGGTAATTTTCCTACGACAGCGAAAAAGATGCAGAGTTGCTCAACTTCCCGCGAAATCTCGATAAAAACCTTCAAACTTGCTCAGCCTGCCTAGCTAGATAGACCAATTGTTCTGAAAAAAGAAATAATTGAGCAATCTCCCTCCTTAAATTGCCCAATCGAGAAACGTCGGAACTGCCGCCAGCCCGACATCACGCGGGGTCCGATCAGCGCGATCCACCGCCGGCCTCGGCGCTTGCCGCACCGCGTAACAAGCTGTTAAAAAGAGATACACCTGTTGCCGCGCCGTCATAGGATCATTACGGCCCTCAAACCGGGCCGGACCGGCGCGCGACGCCGCGCGGCGGCCACCACCTCACATCGCTCATCCCGCGCGAATCCCGAAACACGCCATGAAAATTGCCATTCTCGACGACTACCAGGACGCCGTCCGCAAGCTCAACTGCTTCGAGATGCTTGCCGACCATGAAGTGAAGATCTTCAACAACACGGTGCGCGGCCTCGGGCAGCTCGCGAGCCGCCTGGCGGAAGTCGAAGCGCTCGTGCTGATTCGCGAGCGCACCCACATCACGTCGCAGTTGCTCGGCAAGCTTCCGCATCTGCGCATGATCAGCCAGACGGGCCGCGTGTCGACTCATATCGATCTCGACGCGTGCACGGAGCGCGGCATCGCCGTGCTCGAGGGCGCGGGCTCGCCGATCGCCCCTGCCGAGCTGACCTGGGCGCTCATCATGGCCGCGCAGCGCCGCATCCCGCAGTACGTTGCGAACCTGAAGCAGGGCGCGTGGCAGCAGTCGGGCCTCAAGACGTCGGCGATGCCGCCGAATTTCGGGCTCGGCCAGGTGCTGCGCGGGCAGACGCTCGGCATCTGGGGCTACGGCAAGATCGGCCGGCTCGTCGCCGGCTACGGCAAGGCATTCGGGATGAACGTGCTGGTCTGGGGGCGCGAGCACTCGCTCGAAGCGGCGCGCGCCGACGGCCACGCGACCGCCGAGAGCCGCGAGGCGTTCTTCGAGCAGGCCGACGTGCTGTCGCTACACCTGCGCCTGCACGACGACACGCGCGGCATCGTCAAGCTCGACGACCTGCTGCGAATGAAGCCGACGTCGCTCCTCGTCAACACGAGTCGCGCGGAACTGCTCGAAGAAAACGCGCTCGTTTCCGCACTGGCGCGCAACCGGCCAGGGATGGTCGCGATCGACGTCTATGAAAGCGAACCGATCCTGCAGGGCTACAGCCTGCTGCGAATGGAGAACGTGATCTGCACGCCGCACATCGGCTATGTCGAGCGTGAAAGCTACGAGCTCTACTTCGGCGCGGCGTTCAAGAACATACTCGCATTCGATGCGGGCGATCTGTCGAGCGTCGCGAATCCCGAGGCGCTCAATCAGGGGCGGGTTCGCCGCTGAACGGCGGCAGCGAGCGCGGCGCGCGAGCGGCCCCTTGCCGCCTGCCGCGCCTCACGCACCAAGCGCCTGAGCACGACGATCCGCCGCCCCCACTTCTCGCGAAGCCCCGGTGCTCGCGGCGTCAACGCGCCGCGCCGCCGTCGTCCAGACACTGCGGCGCGGCGCTCAGAAAGCGCTCGCCGTCGCGCCGGCCGAGATCGTACGCGTGCCGCATCTGATGCGGGCTCGTGTAATCCCAGCTCGAAATCGGCACCTTGCTCGAAGGCTGCACGTAGAGCCGCCGCTGACCGCCGTGGTCGACGACGAACGTCTGCGGACGCGGGTAGCGCCGCGTCACCATCACGAGCACGAGCCCGGGCGACGCGTCGAGCGCGCCGACCGGCACGTTGTCGACCATCCCGCCATCGAGCACCGGCCGGCCGTTGCGACGCAGGACGGGCGTAAACGGCGGCGTGCACGACGACTGGAGCACGAGATCCGCGAGCTCGTCGACGCGCGCGCAATCCTGCGCGCGGACGAACTCCGGACGAAAGCCGAGCGAGCGGCCGAGCGTCGGATGCAGCGTCTTGCGGACGTACTTCTCGATGTTGTACGCGACGAGCCCCGCCGCGACCGCGCTGCGCGCGCCGAGCCAGCGCGGCACGTGCGACACGCCGATGCGGATGTCCGGCGCGCCGGTGAGCTTCGCGAACGGCTCGCCATAGATGTCGAGGAGTGCCTGCCGGTAGATCCGGTAATGCGGGAAGACCGGCTCGGCGCGCAGCAGATTGCCCCAATGAACGTTCCTGCGGTTGTGCCTGAGCGCCTCTTCGTAATAGCGCATCACCCAGCGCGAGTCGCGCGTGTACAGCATGCAGGCGGTCGCCGCCCCCGCCGAGATGCCGGCGATCACGCGTGGCCGCAGGTCGAGCGCCGGCCGCACGACGTCCCAGAATCCCGCCTGCCACCAGCAGCGGTTGCCGCCGCCCGCGAATACCACCTGGTCGAACATCGGATGCGCTCCTCGTTCCAGCCTGCCGCTGCCCGCGCTCAGGAGACGAGCGCGTACGTCGACGTCGCGTGAACGGCCATCTTGCCGTCCTCGTCGAACAGCTCGATTTCGCCGAACACGAGATTGCGGCCCATCCGCAGCACGCGAGCGGTGACGAGCACGTCGCCCTTGCGGACCGGGCGCATGAAGTGGGTATTGAGAGCGACGGTCGTCATTGGCCGGAATTCGCCGAGCGCAGCGGAGATCGCGACGACCATCGCCGTGTCGGCGGCCGCCATGAACACCTGCCCGCAGATCACGCCGCCCGAATGGCGAAGCTCGCCGGAAAACGGCAACCGGAGGGTGACGCTCTCCTCGGAAACGGATACGGGAGTGAGGGAAAGAGAACGGACCCACGGAGCAAGGAGCCGATCCAGCAAATCACGGACAGTGTTTTCGTCCATTGTCGTACGCCCAGAAAGAGCCGCGCGCCCGCCGCGCGACAGGGTTTGGGCGACATCATACCGGGAGCGCGTACGATGCGACGGATCGTGCGCGTTCGGAACAGCAATGCGGGGCGAGCGGAAGCGCTTCGGAAAAAATGCAAAAAAGGCTAGACAAGGCTGAAAAGCCCGTGCATAATTTTGCTTCTGTTGGGGGCGTTAGCTCAGTTGGTAGAGCAGCGGACTCTTAATCCGTAGGTCGAGTGTTCGAGTCACTCACGCCCCACCAATAAATTCAAGCACTTAGCCCAGCCTACACGGCTGGGCTTTTTGCTTTCTGGGTTTCGTGTAGGCACCATGTAGGCATTTTGGGTCTACATCAATCCACGCCGATACATATCGACCAGCCTCACCGTCGCTGCGATACGCATACCTGGGGTCCATGAGTGCCGAATTCGCAGACCTTCGGCGTTCGCGTCGCACGCGCCGCCAACGGACGCACAGATCCACCGCGAATCCGCTAAGCCAAAGCGCTGCTAGCGGGTGTGATATGCGAAAGCTCTGTCAACCTCGACAGAGTAGTCCCGGGAAAACCCCCTGTGCTAAATTCCTCCGACAAAAAAGAGAGGGCACAGATTTATGGGTTTTGCATTCATCCGCGAAGGCGATACGACTTCCCACGGCGGTCGCGTGCTGGCCTGTTCGCCAGAGAACAAGTCGGACGGCATCCCCCTCGCGCTCCTGGGCGACAAGGTGTCATGCCCTAAGTGCGGCGGGATTTACCCGATCGTCGGAGTCAAAAATCTCGGCGTGACGTTCGACGGTCGCCCCGTCGCGTCCGAAGGGGACACGACCGCTTGCGGCGCCACGCTCATCGCATCACAGAACAACACGACCGCCGAGCCGACGTCCGGTCCGGGTGGCGCTGTCGGCCGTGGAAAGAGCGTTGTGTCGGATACCAACGCGCAAACGCCCCACCGCGGCAGATTCCAGGTGCTCGACGACGTCACCCGCCAGCCGGTCGCCGGCCACCCGTACACCATCAAATCGTCGGACGGACGGACCGTACAGGGGAAGACGGACGCAAACGGGTTCACCGAATGGCTCGAGGGAGACGAGGGTTCGTCGCTGATGTTCAGCCACCCGGGACGCGAGAGCGCAGAATGAGTGGTTACGGCTCCGGCTACTCGACGGGTGGGACCGCCTCCGGTGAAGGTCGGACCACGCAAGTCGGTCTGCAGAGCGGGTTGTCGCCAAAAGACCGGGCAATCTTGTGCGATACCGTTTGCAACTGCAAACGGATCGGCGTGGCCTCGGTCGATGGCAAGATTCAGCGCCAGCGATGCGTCATGCAACGGCTGAACTACCAAGACATGGTTTCGCAGGTCACCACCGGCCAGCGAACGGTATACCGTCCAGAAGTCGCCTACGACATGCGTCCCGACGTGCCAACGCCGATCATGAGTTCCCAAGACCCGCTCCAGCCGCATCCCTTCATTCCCAACTGGCTCAACAAGTATTGGCCCGGCGGCTACGCCGAGTACAAGAAGTTGGCTGGGCAAGGCTTGATTCGTCGGCCAGACGTTATCGTCGTCAACGACCCCGATCAGCCACCCGTGCAGTCGAACATTAAAATGTGCGCGGAAATGAAGTTTCCACCCGACGATTTTAGTCGTGAGCAGCGGGCGGACTACATTCGGATCGCAGGCGGGCCGAACAAGTTTGAGCGGATTGGTCCGGCGGAATGTAAGTGCGGGGAGGAAAAGGAGGACACTGAGACCTCGAAATCCTCGCAGTCGAAAGCCTCGAAACAATCCGATCTCGAAGGTCTTTTTGGCGGTGGCAGCAGTCCGTTGATGGGCGGCGGTCCGCCGCCGCTTCCGCCGATGCCTCCCCTTCCCGTTTTCCCGTGAGCACGTTGTCATGACGGATGAAGAAATCGCAGCATGGGCGAAAGATCCTCGCCGCGCGGACACACTCCCTTTCGGGCTGTTTGAGCCTGCGTACAGAAAGGGCATCACAGGCGCCGCGCTCGTCGTGCGCGGGGTCCTGTATTTCCGGAACGGGTACACACCGACGGTCCGGAAAGCGTTGGTGCAATGCTTTGAGCAGTACGCCGCGATGGTGGACGAGTATCACCATGCCCTTGAAGTCGCGGCGGGTCAAAAGCCCTCGAAAGAAGGTCCCCTCCGATGGTTTTACACGGAGGGCAAGCAGCCGATGGCATACGAGAAGGCCCCGGCGTTCGAGCGTCTAGCGACATCAACGCCAGGGGATGCATCGCTTGTAGCGACGATGACCAGCGCCGACCACAAACTCGCAACCGGGTTTTACGAGTTTTCCGTGTTTGCGCTAGGCGAATGGAAAGCGACGCATAACCGCGGGCTCGATACCCTCGTTTTCACCGTTCCTCGAGCGTTCCTGGAACAACGGCCGGGCAAATTTCAGGCATTGTTCGTAGCGATGTGCGAAGCACTGCCCATCGTTCATGGGCACGCCGGCTACGGCGTGAATCTTCCGCCAATGGAGCTTAACGCGAACGAGGCGAGCGAGTACTTTTACGCCCGTCGCTACGGGCCGGGCATCGACGTCGGCGACCCCATGGGTTACAGCACCGTTATGCTGGAAGGGGCGATCAAGACGGTGGACTGGATCGTCGCGCTGGACGCGAACCTCGTGCGCGCCGCCGGCGGAGCCGACTCGCTCACACTGCCGCCGGACTGGTACGTGCGCCAGGCGTTGCGCGACGGTGGCTTGATCGTGCAAGCGGGCGTTGCACCGCAAGCCAGTGTGTCCGCCGGGCCAGGAAAGCCTCCTCTGCCCCCGCCGGCGTACGTGCTGCTCGACGCGGCGCTACGTCCCATCATCGCCGAGAAGATGGACATCTTGCAGAGCGGTACGCTCGACAGCACTGCGCCGATGCTCAACACGACCATCGCGACCGAAGCCTGGCTGAAGCGCTTTGATGTACCGCCCGACCAGATGACCGAGCAGTGGCGCGAGTTGCACAAAACGCCGACGGTCGATAGCAGCAAAGCGGCGGTCGCTGCCAACCTGTTGCGGCTTCGGAAGGCCATGGGACTGCCGGAGCCCGTGTCGTCGAACGGGTTCGGATACGACGGTGGCTCGCCGCGCTAACGAACGTTTAGAGCGACACAGGAACGGGGCCGCGGGGTCCCGCCGTCATATGCGTGTCGTCGGCTCCGAGCCTATCGTCTGTGCATTGACTGGTGAGTTGGTGCTGCGCCCGCTCAGCCCTCGCATCAGTGTGCAATGGGTAATCCTGGCATGAGTACCCTGTACAATTAGTCGTTTGCCAGCGACTACGCCGAGTCCTTGCACAACAAAATGTTTAAGGTCGCTTGGAACATGGCGGCGACCGTGTCCCCCCGCACCTCCCGTTTGCGCTACCGTGCCATGCTTGCCGTCCTCATTCCCTAAATCCGCCTCGATCAACCTGCCACCAGTCGGGAGCCACTTCGTCGCGAATGCTCCAACCATCAAATGCTTTGGCTCCATAGCGGTAGGTAGCAATCGGAACTAGCGCTTCAGCCGGCGCGCAGCCACCGTGGTAGCCGTTCCGTTTGGTCGCGTATCGCAACTTGCTGTTCCATGCAAGGACGACTTCGTCCATGCCGCTGGCGGCTTTGACTCGATTACCCGTTAAAGCAATCTCCCCCGGGTAGGACTCCAAGCTCGGCTCGCGCCATCGGGCATTAGGGCTTGCCCCCAGCATGACCGTATCTTGGTCGAGCACGTGGCCGTGATCACTTGTGAAAACTACAGCACGTTCGGAGGAACGCGCTTCTGCCAGCAGTGCATCTAAACCCTTGAACTGCGCAATGTCCCAGCGCAACCGCAGCTGGTCAGACTTCATCAAATGATCGTCCACTGCGTTGATCACAACGGCAACGACTCGTTGCCGGGTGTCGCTCAGAGCAGTTCTGAGATCGTCTGAAAGGGCGACGCCAGAAGCGTCGAGCAGATCTCTCTTGTGAAATATCGCTGGCGGCTTGCCTGCGACAGACGGGGCAACAAGAGCCGGATAGGCGCTGAACGCCGCGCGTTCCGTTGATGCCGATCCTGCGCAAGCGATGCCACAAAGCAGCGACGTCCTGGATGCTTCTGTTGTCGACGGCAACATGGTCAGCAAAGTCGAACAGGCCCCTTCTGAGCGTTCGAACTGGACCCAACCGTGCTCCTTTAAACTGTGGTGCAGTTCCAGAAATACGGGGACACTCATTCCGTCCACAACGATGAGCAAGCAACGCCCGGCCACCACAACCGGTGCGACGCATTTATCGAGCGCATCCTCGATCGCAATCAAGGTGGTGCCATCAGGCTTATCAGCCGCCAGCGACTCAGCGAAACGCTGGTCGAACAAGTCTCTCTGAATCCGAGTTTTCTCTCGAAGCAGGCCATAGGCGTTCGCCAAGTCTGGAGAGTCGTCACCTTCCAGCAGCACGGTTTGCGCCCAGTCAACCCAGCCGATCTCGTTCCGATACCGTTCAGACAGCGCGTTCAACGACGATGGAAAAGTACTGACAGTTTTCCTCAGCCAGCTCACCAAGCGCAGAGCCATCTTGCACCTAAGCTCGGAGTGACTGCTCAGGACCGGGCCTCGATGCGCCATCAAGCGCCCGAACCGGGAAATAGCCTCCGGTAAATTGATGTCGTTCAGCGCGGCAGCAAACGCCTTAGTCTTCTCGCGCAGTGCAGTAATTCCATACCTTGCCTGCGCCGCCAGTGGCTCGGCCTTGAGCTGCGTCACCAACGATTCATAGCGCGCAACCTGCTGCTGTTTGGCGACTTCAGAGGCTCGATCGAACCAAGCATCGGCTGCTCCGGCCAGCTGATGAATGGTGTGCGACGAGATCGTCAGTCCATCGAACAAGACTTCCAGCCGGGCTGCGACTTTGGCCCTGTTGGACTCTGAGCCAATGGCCTTGTCTTCCAATGCTTCGCAAAGCATTGCAATAGCAACCAGCTCATCGGCGCTCCCTGTATCGATGGCAGCGAAAATGAAGTCCACCAAATCGCCGAGAGTTTCCCGAAGGCATTGGACCGTTTCTTGACGCGCGGGGTCTTCCAAAGTTTTGATTTGCTCACGCCGTTGAGCATCGCCAGCCCACCTCAACAAGTCAAGTTCAGTCGGTGGATAGGACTCGAAGCCTAACACAACCTTGAACAGCTCCTTCCAAGCGCGATCCTGGTCCAAAACGAGTGAGCGAACAGGGGCGTAGCCCTCTGCTGGCATGTAGCGCACGAGCAGTTCAGCCAGCCAGCGATGTCGAGCCAAGCGAGGATCAATGTGCGCCGCCCTGAAGAGAGCCAGCACGGTTTGCCAGAGGTCGTGCGTGATGGCGCGTCGCTTGGTGCAGCGTGCCAGTACGTCGGAACCTAACTCACTCTCGTCCCCTGCAAACAGCAAAACAACTGGTGTCGTGCTAGCGGCATAGCGGCGCATAGCGTCGCGAACGGCTAAAGGGGAACTGCAGGTAGAGACCGGCCAGCTCGCCGCGTTTACATCCACCGCCGTGCCATCGAAGGCATCCAAGGGCAGCCGCAAAAGGATGAACCTTGCTAGCGGGTCCGCCTCGTGCGCCTGCTTCGCCTGAAAACTGATCTGATGTGCAGGGACCTTCATTCCTGTTCCCGGATCACGATCTGAATATCCACACTGATCTCGCCAAGCTCCTCAAGCAGCATCCGCGCGTCGGCCAGTGTCTTGAGGGCGTCGGTCTTCGTCAATCGGGTGTACTCAATTTTCTGAGGAGCCTTCATGCCTGGCTCCGAAGCGGGTTGAGGCTGCGGGCTCGGCGGCGTAGCCCGATTGGCGACATCGGCCATCAGGGTTCCTGCATCGCGCTCAAACTGCACAACGGCAACTTGCAGGCCGTCGACGTATTCGTAACGGAGCACGGCATGAGCGAGGCTTTCCAGAATCTGGTTGGCCCGTGGCGCAAACTCGCTGCTGCCGCCCGCAATCGAGCGCACACTGTTGACCAGATAGTGTTTGGCCTCGACCCGCGCCAGCGTCTGGACGCCACCCAGAACGGCCTTGGCTTCGGCGATTTCCTCAGCACTGAAGTCCAGCCGGGACACCATATTGACGAGGTCGATCTCCGAGCTGCAGGACTCCATTGCAGCGAACCAATCTCGGAGCCGCGTGGCGCCGAGCTTGCGCAGGGCAGGTTCTCCCGTGGCCACGACATCCGTCTGCACTAAAGTCATCAACTGGTCGACCACCCGCAGATAGTTCAGCAGGTGGGCTGCCGTATCGGCCACGCGCTTGCGCGCGGCACGCGAAAACTCGACTAGCCCAGGTGCTGACCGATAAAGTGTGGACATCGCCGGGTCCAGCATTTCGCCTGCGAGTTTGGTCGCCTTGTCCCATTCGACCACCGTCGGCAAGGGTTGCTCACGCACCTCGCATTCGTTCGGCACGTTGCCGATTTCGCCTTTGAACGGTTGCCCGAAGCGGTACAAGGAGCGATTGCTCTTGGCCAGCCAGGTCAAGATTACAAGGTCCTGCAGGTCTTCGCGGAGACCGCGTCGATCGGGCAAATCCAGCCAGCGGCGGAGATCGGTCACCGTGGGCTCGCGTCCTGCCTGCTGCGCAATCTGTCTAGCAAAATGCTGCGACCAGTCGTCACGAAGCTGCAGCGCAGCCTCGCCGACCTCAGCCAGATCGAGCCTGGGTGCAATGCGCTTTGCGTCGTCGCGAAGCGAGGCTTCGAGTTCAACACGATGGGCGGGCTTCTGAGCCGCCAGCACCATCAGATCAGCGAGGCGCTTGACAGCAATCGGGCGTGGTTCGGCGTCAAAGTGCGGGTGGGCTGGAAATTCGTAGTCCAGCGCTTGTTCCGCGAGTTTCTCGAACGCGTCTTTGAAGTTGGCCGCCACGGGTGGCCGCAGAACCAAGGAGGGGTCCAGGCTAAAGTAATGCTCGTCGACGGTTTGCGCGGGGTCCAGTGCTTCCTGGGCGACGCTGTTGAGCCCGTACGCCGTGTACAGGCAGTTGCGAATGAACTGACGAAGTTGATCACGCTGGTTAGTGAGCAGCACGCGCGCTTGCTCGCGATCCGTTTGCGACAGCTGGCTGGCGTATTGGTCCAAGTTGTTGCCACGCAAGACGAAATTGATGACCACCAAACGGCCCAACTGGTCCTGCGTATTCGGGGAAAGGAAAGACGGCAGCCACACCATCGAGCGGCCAACCCTCCCTTCGTTGAGGAATCCGTTGATTTTGGCCACGTCGTCTTGTGGGCCGTGCTCGGGTTGGTGGTCAAACGGGAAATCGACCAGGATGCGCCACGTTCCTTCTCGCCCCTTGAGGGTGTCGAAGGATTGCTCACGAACATTGCCAAACAGAATCTCCGCCGCGCGCCTCGAGCCGCGCCAACTGATCTCCATCTCGGGCGGCAGCAGGCTGGAGCCTGCATCGGCCAATCCTAAGCCGTCGGTAATCAATTGCCTGACTTCCGCCTGCCGGTTTCCCTGCGTGTCAAACACCATCGCGTTGGCCAAAATGGCGTCAGTGTCGACCTTGGCCACCTCAACGGACACGATCGGATTCGGCGAATCGTCCGCGATTTTGATTTCACCGGCCTGACCCGCCCAGCGCTTGAGCTTAGTCAGCACGGTGATGCCCTCACTCCCGGGCACCGGCGTGCGAATCGTGCCGTGGTTCAGCGCAGCTAGCTTTGTCGGGGTTAAGTTTTTCAGGGCTTCGACTTCGGGCACCAGTGCCGCCAACACCAGAGTCTTGAGCAACCGCGCATCGTTCTGCAAGGCCGCCGCTTTCTTGAAGTCGGCCTTTCCAGATTCGATGTCTTCCCAAGCCACGCCGTGCTGGGTCTCCAGAATAGGCAACAACCGCCGCCGCCAGAGCTGCTTTGCTTGCTCGAAAAAGAGCTTGATGCCATGGGTGAACGGCTCATCCCCATCGGCAATTACGTCAAAAAGATCGCCGACCGGGATCACGTCACCAATCTCCAGCGCGTCGGCCTTGTCGACTAGCATCTGCTGCATCAGCTTAAGCGCCGTCCGCTCACGCTGCAGCATCGACGACACAGCGATCAGGGTTTGGATCAGTGCAGGCGTAAAGGGGTACAGGTCCTGAAGCATCTGCTGATCGCCGTCGCGGGTCAACAGGGTTTGCAGCACTTCGGGCTGGCTACCCAAAAGCTTGTTGATCGCTCCCTTGAGCAGCGCATCCTCTGCAGGCCCGCGCGTGCGCAGCAGTCGCTTCTTAGCAATCTCTGGAAGGTTCCTGTCTTCCAGGTTCACCTTGTCGAAACGGGCCTCCCAATACTGCAGCGTATCGGCAAACGACAACTGCTCGGCACCAGGCATGTGCTCACCGACCAGTTCGCGCAAATCACGCTGGCGGGCCATGAAGCTGATGATGGGCGTCGGGCGGTCAGCGTTGCTCGACTCGACCAACTTCGCGACCTTTTGCCCTTCACGGGCGATCCAAGCCACATCCGCCGCACGGCTTGCCAACCACAGGATGAACTCGTCCAAGAACAGGATAATGCCGTCGTAGCCCAGATCCTTTGCATGATGTGACATTGCCGACAAGCCCTCGTCCAGCGAGGTGTACATCTCGCGCTGCGAGGCGGACAAATGGCTTACGCTGCCATAGAACGCGCGTGTCAAGGCACCGACGAGTTTGAACCGCTCAGGGCTTCCGGGCGGTACCTTCAGGGCGGCCTCGAAGCGAGCGGCGGCCCAGGTCTGCGTGACGCGCCCCCAGCCGCCGCCAGAGGCCGCGCCGGCTGCGCCATTCAGAGTGCGAAAGAAGACCTCGTCACCCATCTGGGTGCGCAACTTCTGCGCATCGTTGAGCATGCCTTCGCTCTGATAGAAACCAGGGCTTGGCGCGTCCGGGTGCAAACGAGCGGTGAGCTCCGCATAGCCCGAGAAGAGCGCTGACTCCAACGTCTCGGCATTGATCATGTGGAATGGCACTACCAAGAACTTTTTGCCCTGCGTCCAGCCGTTGTGCTTGGACACAACCGGGGCCAACTCGGGCTTACCACGGGCCGCGGCGTCGCCGCGCAACACCAGTGACAAGATGGCCATGAAGTGGCTCTTACCGGAACCGAAGCTGCCGTGCAGGTACGCGCCCTTGCTCATTCGGCTATCGATCGCGCCCTTGACTACCCCAAGCGCCTGGTCGAAGCACTTCACCAACTGGGGCGTGGCGATATAGTCGCGCACGGTTTCCGCAGGGGCACTCAAGCCATCCGTTAGGCGGAGAACAAAGTCGCCCTGGTGAACCTGCTCTGGCAGGTCAAATATCTCGCGTAGTTTTGGCACGTTAATGTATCTCTCGAATCTCGTGTATCAGATTAGGCTTGTGCTACGTGCTGGCCCCGCTTGCCGCGTTTGCGGCGAACCGGAGCTTCGGGTTGCCAAGCGCGCAGTGCGCTCAGCGTCAGCCCGTGCTGCGCCAACTGCGCATCGAGCAGGCCCTGCAAGTAGTCGCCAGTGCTCATGCCCAGGTCGTCATCGGCCTCCGGATGCCATTGATGCACCCATGGGAGTAGCTCGTCTAGCCCCGCCAACGCAGGCGTCAAACGCGCCACATCAGCGCCTTCACGTTGAAGCATCTCATACAGGTAGCCTGTCAGGGCTAAAGCGCGGGCCTTGGCATCGTAGCCAGCCCACAGCAGCATCGGGCTTCCGGCGTCGTTGCTACGCTCCAAGCCCGGAAAACAAACAAAACGCTCCTTGGGCACATCAAGGGCACCGCGCAACTTCCAATACACACCTTCGCGGTAATCCACTTGCTTGTATTTCGGTGGGACAGGAACAACGCCCACTTCCGCGGCTTTACGTTTTGCCTGCTCCTCCTTAATCGCCTCGATCGGCTCATCAGTCAGTTGGCGAGCCACCTCCGCATCGAGCGCATCCTCGCGCCGTTGCATCAGCCATGTGTTACGCCACACCGCGCGCTTCCGCAAACCGCTCTCGCTGTAACGCAGCGCATCCAAAAAAGGTACGCTGGCCTGCTGCACCAGTGCGACAACGGTTACGTGAGCGTCGCTGCCGCTGCCTGCATAGAGGTCCAAAGCTCGCCGGAATTCTTCGTCACCAGATAAAGCATCGACAAGCTCGCGGACCGAACGCAGTTTGGGTGCAGGGAGTGCATCGTGCGGCCACAGGTCCGCAGCTTCCAAACGGTTCAACAACCATTGTTCGAGGGCAGCCTTTTCCAGCGCATCCCATTCATCAGACACCCAACGACGCTTGCACTCTGGACGCTCGATCAATGCCAGGTCGCGCGACTTACGGATAGCTGCAATCCGTTTTTCCACTAATGCTCGATAGTCAGATGGCCAATGCGTGGGCACCGACGTGATTGGTTGCGAGCGGTGCCTATCGAACCAAGTCGTCGCGGCTATTCCTGCAGTACAGTCCTGAGCCAGCGCAATTTCAAACGCGCGTTCCCCGAGTTTGACCTCCGGCGGATCTTTATCGAAACAAAGCTCCTCGTCGGTCACGTCAAAAAGTGAGTAGGTCTTCCAGTCAAGCTCTTCCTGCCAAGCAATCATCTTCGACCGGATACGCGCTGATTCCGCGCGCGATGCATCGAGTTCCTTCCGGCTAATCGCCCCCCTCGCAATCAGTGCAGCAGGGAGATGTCGAGAGCATTCGATGGCTAGATCACTGATCTGCCGTGCAATTTGAACTGGCCTCACATTGGGCACGGGAAATTTTCCAACTCCGGTACCCGTGTATTCGTAAAAATCTTCAAACGCACTTGTGCGCTGACGAGCTCCATGCTGATCTACCGTGCTGCCTTTGTTGTGAAACATCTGTTTCAGCCAAAAGCAAGCCGTAGATGAATTTAGCAGACCAACCAGCCCTAAGTGTTCGTCCTCTCCAGTGCCCGCCGGAAGCTTAATTACCGGAGAGCTGCGATTGAATATCTTTCCGCCCCGATCAAGAACAAAATGGTTGTGCGTCGCGACGAACGCGAACGTGATTGATAGCGGAGTGACCAGTTTCCCTGCTGTCAGTCGACCATACTCAAACCAATTCAGGCCTGCTTCTACCTTTGTTTGCCCACCGAACATCTTACTATTTGAAAGGCACGTCCGATACGGCCAGAGAAAAGCGAAAGCCTTGCGAAATGCGGCAAGCCTTATTGGCGAATAGTTAGCGTCGTAGGGAAATAGTGCAGTCGATTCGCAATCATTGAACCAATCCCGCACTTCGTCCCCGACAACCATGTCGCGAAGCAATTGAACTTCAACTCCTTGACGCCGAAACGTCTGCGAGTCGTGAATATATGCGTTATCCTCTAGAGTAAAAGACGTAATACCAATCGAATCAGCGAAATCAGCCAGAATTTTTTCCGCGCTGTCTTCAATAGCTTCTTTCAGGCTCGATGCGCCTCCGCCTCCCATACTCCAGGGATGCTTCGCAAGTGTGCTCCTATCAATATCCGAGACGCTGATCCATTTGGACTCTGAATCACGCTGGTCGATCTGGTCAACAATCGCCCTCCAAACGATTCCTTGCGAAGGGTCGTCAGGTTTGCTTGGCTCCCCTTCAATCCCCATCGCAGCGCGAATGACCGGGCTCGCTGGAAGGCGGTTGCGCCCCGCGAGGATGACTGTGGGAGTTCCATGTCCCGGGATGTACGCGCCAGCAGTATCGATTACGTGCGTGAGATCCACTGAAGGGAAGAATTCTTCGACAAGCTTTTTTCCGAATTCACGTTTCATGAAGGCGTTGCCGACAATTAATCCCACGTACCCTGCACGTTGAGCGTTATCGAGCGGCTTGGCCAATGCCCAGAATCGCTCGCAAAATGGCGCAACGAGGGCGTACTTTCCGTGGCAGCTGGAGAATCGCTCTCGATACAGGGCCGAGACAGCGCGATCCTTGACTGCAATGTAAGGTGGATTGCCGACAACCGCCGCGTATTTTCGGGCCAGAATCCGATTCGTGGCCGTCAGGTCCTCAGCCGCGAAGGCGTGCCGATACAAGTGGTCAGCGACCGCGGCCAAGTTCTCCTGCGGGGTGTCCAATGCGAGAGAAACCTGTGCCCCCGCGTAGTCCCGCTGGTCGAAGCCGTGCAGCAGACTATCACCCGTTTCGACGTGCAAATGAAAGTCCGGAGCGAGCCGTAATTTTTTGACGCTCGCCATCTTTAGTGCAGCGATCAGCAGGCGGAAACGCGCAATCGCCACTGCGTAAGGGTTGAGGTCAATGCCCGCAATGCGTCCCAGCGCCTCCTGGAGGGCTAGATTGACATTTTCTGGCCGCTTGCGCAGCCAGCGCGGAGCTAAGCGCTCGAATGCGCCGAGCAAGAAGTGCCCGGAACCACAAGTAGGGTCGATCAGATCGACTTCTTCCAGGGTATAGACGTCGAGCGCCGGGGTAAGGGTGCGATCGAGGATGAACGACTCGACGAATTCTGGCGTCTGCAGCAGCGCATAGCGTTCGCGAGCAGCCTCAGACAAGTCCTGGTAAAGGTCGCCCAAAAAGCGCGTGTTCCACTCTGGGTCGGCAAAATCATGCACCAACGAGCCACTGTCCGCGTTTGTGGCACGAAAGAAGCGCACCAGCTGCTTGCCCATGTCGGCCGACACCGGCGCAAGCAGCAGGCTGCTTTGAACTTTGAGGACGTCCGACAGCCCGGGCAGACGCCCTGCCACGGCGAATACCTCACGAAGGTAATCGTTGTCGGATGCGGTAGGACTTTGCAGGTAAAAGGCCTCCTGCCGTGACACGGCGGATTGTCCCCGACCGTCGGTGCCCGAAATCAACGGGGCGTCGAGCAGATCATTGTCTTCGCAGAAGCGCACGAACACACAAGCAAGCACCCACGCCACCGCCGATTGCGTGAATTGCGCTTCAGCCCAAATGGCCACGTCCTCTGATGTGCGCCCGGCGTCACGCGCGGCTTGCCATTCGGCGGTGAGCCGCGATTTGTATTCACTAGCGTTGCTAACAAAGCGTTGCCGGAGGTCAGCCTCCAAGGCTCGAACCTGGAGCTTAAGGTCCGCCAGCAGTTTTGCGCGATCGATCATATTAGTTTTGACTTCGTGCTGGTCGTAGAGGCCGTGATGTCGTGTTTGCGATGGGCGTTTTCAAGCCAAGCTCGGGGGATGCGACCGTAATCCGTAGTGTTGATGGTGACTGGAACTGCTTCGCCGTCCAGCACCGGTCTGTTATCGGGCGTTAGCGGGCTCGCAAGCAAGGCAATCAGCGGAGGGCGCTTGCCGAACATGCAGGCATCGGCAAGCTTGGCGAACAAGGGCATCTTCTGCCAGCGCGCCGCTAAACCGAGGTTCACCAACAAGCCTGGTTGGTCGTCTTGGAGTAACTGTGCTTCAACCTTGGGCCAAACTTCGCCAAGAACGGTGGCAAAGTTATGAGAATCGACCGAACCTGCGGGAGCGGCATCGGCAGCTAGCAGGGTATTCCAGTCTATGTCCCATTCCTTGGCTTGCGCCTCAAACTGTGTGAGCACGAGGTCGTCGAAATCGATGACTTTCAGTCCAAAACGCTGCGCCAGCTCATGCTGCGCGATCGCGAGGCCCTTGGGATCGACGGACAAGGTAAGCAATTTGCCGCTGCTCAAGGCGTGCTTGATGCGCTCGTCGATCTGCTGAGCCGCCTGCACATCCGGTGCGGTCGCCGTGCGCGGGCGGTTATTGGTGCCAAAGCGGCCGATCTGCGTGGTGCTCGAAATGATGCCCGCAGAATAGTGCGTGACGAAGGCGCACTTGGCACCGTCCCACTTCACCTCCAATCCAGCGTCCTCGAGCAGTTGCTCCAGTTCTGTGGGGCCGGGCAGCGGCGCGGCCTCAGGATACCGAGCGAAGATCCGGCGCCCGATTGTCTGCAGGTCGAACTGACGCAAACCGAGCAATGAGTTCGTGGCCAATTTGACGGCACGCGCAGCAGACAGCTGGACTGGGTAAAACTCCAAACGCGAGGACAAAGCCGCCTGTTGGGCACAAGCGGCAGCCAGACGAATCAGTCGCTCCGAGCTCAACCCCAAGTCGCCAGCCGGCGGCGGTATGCGGGCCAAGGTGTCCGCCACCTGTTGCGACGACGGCAGAGGGTCTTGTTGGGCCAGCCGGTCCGCTGCTTCGCCCAAAGCCACGGCGTAGCTGGCTCGAACCTCGGGAGCAGAAGGGAATAGCCCGGCCGCACCGCTGCTGGCCAAGGTCGCGACCACCAGATCGTCAACTTGCGGTGGTTCCACTAGAGGGCGAACGTTGGCGGCGCGCTTCACAAGTTGCCAGCGGGCTGCTTGCTTGGTGCGCTCGACGGTAATGACGGCCCGTGTCACGGCTTCGGCCTCGCTGCGTCGGGCCGCACCTGTTTGCACGCTCCCACGTCGGGCCAGCAATGCGGCGGCAATTTCACCAACGGTCGCAATGCCGCCCAGACCGGCCAGCACTAGGGCCACGTCGTCGCGCAGGTGGGTGATCTCTGGCTGCCGCGACATCCGCTCAACCATCGATTGCAACACGTCTTCCTGCAGAAGTGACGTGCCCGGCTGCGCGCTCAGCCCGAGCCATTTCTCCAATACCTCGAGTTGGCTTTCATCGCCTTTCTTGGGTATGAGCAATGCGGCTGCGGCATCCACCGATAGTTTGGCTACAGTAGTATCTGCGGGCTCGTCATCCTTAGCGGCGCCACCGCTGAACTGGTGACGCAGCCGGTCGGCAATTTGATGCAGTTCACGTGCTACAGCCAGCGCAATGCCCCGGTGCCTGTAGAGCCGATTACGCGGTAAATCGGCCAGATCCCCGGCAGTAGCCAGCTCATCGCGACCGATCCGGTCGAGCAGTTCGAGGTGACGCGAGTCCAGCTCCAACGACTCAAGAGGCGTGCCGGGCGTGATTCCCCCTGCAGGTGATTCTTCGCCGAGGGGTAGTTGACTTTGCGGAAGTTGCGTCGTGTGCGTCGTGACAGGACGCGAGACGTTCTCGAAAACCCTGCGCCATTGACGCAACATCTGCTCGGCGTTGTCAAAACGCTTGCGGTGATCGCGCGCCAGCGCCCGGCTGAAGAAGTCGAGTGCCTGCTTTCGAATCGACGCGTCAAAGCGCTCCGAGTCCAGAACGATTTCCGACTTCAGCGTAACCGGATCGGCGCTGCCATCGCCCCATTCGGGTAGTGTGCCGGTAGCCATCTCGTGCAAAGTGAGCGCACAGGAGTAGCGCTCGGCATAGCCATCCCACATTCCGCGTTTGCGCAGGAACGGGTCCATGTAGACCCGTGTGCCCGCGTTCAGGTCGGTAGCGGGCACACCCGCCAGCGAGAAGTCAAACAGCGTCAGGGTAAGTCGTTTTCCGGCTCCCGGGCGAATACCGATGTTGTCTGGCTTGATGTCGCGGTGCGGGACGCCCTCGCGCTCCAGGTACTCCACAACGGAAATCAGCTCTTCGCCAAACCTCTGCAGCAGGTCCAAACCCAAGCGTCCTTCTTGACGCAAGCGTTCACCCAGCGTTTCCTCTCCTGCCGAGGACAGGAACAAGGTCGCCAGACCAGCAATTTCGAAGCGCTCAAAGCACTGGACGATATTCTGATGGGGCTGAAGTCTGACCAGCGTCTCGGCTTCCTGCTTGAGTCGATTGTTGTACTCCGGCTCCAACGCAATTTTAAAGACTCCCTGGCGTGGTTGTCCCGCGCTTTTCCGCCGTACCTCGAGGGCCAGGCTGGTACCGCCCTTGCCCAGTCGACGCAAGACTTCAAAGCCGTTGAGCTCATTGCCCGTGTTCGCATCAAGGGGTGACGCCAAAGGTGATGCCGGTGCGGTCAGAGCGTCTTCAAGCGCCTCTTCAGCCTTGTCGAGCGCACTCAGGAATTCGTTGGTAGAGCTGAATCGATCATCGGGCGACGGCCAGGTAGCAAACTGGATTAGATCCTCGATTTCGGCCAAGCACCCATTGACCATCGCCGACAAGGTGAGCCCGGGGCCCTGTTCGCACTTGATGACCAACTCATCGCCGCTAACGGCCGGCGGCTCGCCGGCGAGGACGAAATACGAGATGGCACCAAGCGAGAACACATCCAGCTTAATGGCATCTGGCCGGGGCGCGTTGCGTGCTTCGGGAGCGAGATAGATCTCTTGCGCCACACGGTCTGAGAGCATTTCCACATGGAGCGTGCCCGTCGTTTCGCTCTCGGCCTCTTGCAACTGACGGGTAGCGATCTGCCAATCGAAGAGGGTGACATCGAAGGAATTGGTACCGACGGTCCTGACCATGATCGTGTGGGGTGACAGGCCACGGTGGTAGAGCCGATAGCGGTGCGCCGCATCCAGTGCTTCGGCAATCGCGCGCACGAGCTTCAGCCGTTGCCAGAGATCAAGTTGATCGCCTTGAGCCCGAATGAAGTGGTCGAGCCGTTGGAGTCCTTCCTCGTACTCAAAGATCAGGGCAGGCCCATGCTCACTGTCAATGAAATCCAATGCGCGCAGGATGCCCGGATGGCGTATACCCTCAAGCAATTGAAACTCTCGGCGAGCCGCGTCGACCAGCACCGCGCGTTGCGCAGCACTGAGCGTCCGCTTGGCGGTGTAAAGTCGGACTCGTCGCCAAAGGTTATTCAGTGATACGTGCTTGGCCAGCCAGTCCTGGTGAAAGTCGGTCTCGGCAAGGACCTGTTCGAGCTGGTAGTCACCCACACGCCGGCTCTGCTGAGGCGGGCGAATGCCAACGATTTCCAGAGCCCGGTTGATGGACGTCGCCAAATCCCGGTCGATGGGCTGCGCACTGGTGACAGGGGCTGTCTCATCGAATAGTTTGCCGACAATATCCGCACGCAATTGCACGTTTTCACGCGCGGGACCCGTAAGCTTGCAGCGCTGTGCAGGGTCCGACAAAAAGACCAGGGACTGGATGTAGGGTGTGCGGCGCTTCTGGAGAGTCAGTTGCTTGCGAAGGAGCGACGCGAGCTTCTTCGCCTTGCGGTTGGTCAACAGCAAGGGGTTATCGTCGAAGTACTCTCTCCCACCGTCCCGCCAGATCCAGGTGTGCGAATCGCCGCCGACTTCGCCAGGTCGACTCTTTATCTCGACAAGAAAGATGCTGTAGCGCGAGATAACTAGCAGATCAACTTCGTTGATGCTCCCGTCGTCGGCGACAAACTCGAAGTTACTGTACGCGCGAAACGGCTCGCGGTTCGGTAGCGCGCGCTGAACAAAGTCCAGCGCATCCTGTTCCCACGGAAACTGAGACGGCGAAATCGCCTTCCAACGCCCACTCATCGATAAACTCCTACTACGCTGGAGGCCATAGCTAGACGACGTAGAAGAGTCGTACTGAGCCTTCCTTTGTTGTTTGGCAGACGGGCCGGTCAATCGCCATCTTGTTCCTGTCCGACGGGTTCCGGGCTTTCATAGCCGGGAGCCAATACGGCGCTTCGAACGCCGTACAGCGCCAAGTGATTTCTGAGCCAGAGCCTGTGCTCAGAGCCATTCAATTTGTGCGTCGGAGAACAATCCACGCGCAGCTTGCAGAGAATGTAGCCGGCCATCGCAGCACGCAACTTCATCTTCCAAACGCCGCGCTCCATGCTGTAGTCCATTTCAGAGATTTCGGGATGTGGTCGATTTGGATGCGGGACAAGATCTAATTCCAGTATCCGGGTCCACTGTATGTCTTGGTCGCTGGCCTCGTGGGGCGCCGGATTCTCGCCCTTCAATACCTGCGGATTTCTGATGCGCGTGATCACGAAGTCGCGGAACTGCTGCGATTCCCGGTCGAAGGCACGAACGAGCCATCGCTGACCATCATCGATCAGCGCGAACGGCACGATCTGCCGGTTAGCCTTGCCGCTCGAAATGGAGTGGTACTCAACCGCAAGCGGGCATCCTTGATGAATCGCGCGGGTGACGCTCGCCAGCACAGTCAGATCCGGGCGCGCCAACCGTGAAGGGCTCTCGCTTGCAACCCATGCTTTGAGCTGCATGGGCTCTCCGTCGCCAAAACCCTGGGTCAGCCAAGACAGCACCCGCTCAGGAGGAAACTCGAAGAGCGGGCGGAAATCAGGGCCCAAGACGTAGGACTTGCCCTTAGAGTCATAGTCGATGTTGCCCGGAACCAGCTCCTTGTACAGAGCCAAGTCTCTTGAAGCGGCAGCGGACTGGATACCAAACCGCGATACCAAGTCCTGACGGCGTATTTCCCCAATGAAGCGCACCCGCAACTCCACAAACGCGAGTCGGTCCCGTTGTGGCTGCGTTAGATCTGCAAGCTGTTCGATCGACATCCGTCGTGGCTCGTTCCAGTTGGTTCGTGACCGCCTACGGATCGTTGCGTAAGAACGGTTTACTTTTGGATGCGCATATTAACTCATGGCGCCGCCTTCATCCATCGCATTTTGATTAGTACCGACATCGGTCAGAAGAGAATCAACGCGGCGATCGAGCCCTTTCGATAGCCAGTCGCAAGCATTCAAAAACCTTTCAGACACATATAACCAACCCGAGCCCGGCCAGCAACGGCCGCTCCGCCGCTGCGGTCCCGCGGCTGCGCATATCGCTCAGGAGTTTTCGTGAATTTCTCTCTTCATCCCGCACTGCTGTTCGGCTTGACGCTCACGCTCGTTGCTGTGTTTGCGCTGGCTTCCTACTGGTTCACCGTGAAGAGGCGATCGGCAGTTGTCCATTCACCGATCGATCCCCGGTCCGTTCACGGTGTCACCGCCAAGCATCCTGCATCCGATTTCGACCAGCTACGCGAATGGGAAGCGTACGCACCGCCCCCCGACCACGTCCTGCATGCCATACATGAGAGCGGAGCCGAACCGCTCGACATCAACCCACCCTTCGGCCGCCACGAAGCCCCCGCCGGTGATGTAGACACACCCGACGGCAGTCACGATCAGCAAGTCTCGATCGACCCACTGCTGAGCGAAGCGGCCAAGCCGGAGTCCGCACCGATGCGAGCCTCCGCCGCTACAGCATCGTCATCATCGGAGCCACCGCTCCGTTGTCCAAGTTGCCTCTCGTCGCGTATCGATACGCGCAACCGTGCCCGCAAGGCGGGCAGCACCATCGGCAGCGTCGCAGGTGCCACGGGGGGCATGGCGGCAGCACTTGCCGGCGCGGAGACCGGCGCGGTCGTCGGTTCGATTGCAGGACCAATCGGTACCGTCTTCGGCGGCCTTGCCGGCGCTGTGATCGCCGGGCTTGTCGGCAGCGCCGCGGGCTGCGCAGCGGGCTCTGCGGTTGGTGGCGCAATCGACGACAACGTGCTCGACAACTACCAGTGTCTGGGATGCGGTCACGCATTCAGCGTCAAGCAAGCCGTCTGAATCCTCTCGATACCACGCCGTTGGCGACCCAGCTCCATTTCTTCCCGTTTCCATTTCACATCTGCCTGGCAATCGCCAGGCTTTATGCACGCGTACATTTTCAGGAGGCTTTATGCATCTCGTTCAAACGATGGCCTATGCCGGCGCCGAACCGTGGCACGGCCTCGGCAACAAGCTCGCCCCTAATCAGCCAATAGAACTGTGGGCCGAACGCGCCGGCATGAACTGGCGCATTGAAGAAGCCGAAGTACGTTTCGTCGCGGCCGGCAATCGGAGCCTCGGTTCGATCCACGCCTTTCCGGAGCAGAAGGTTCTCTATCGCTCCGACACCAAGGCTCCGCTCTCCGTCGTCTCCGCTCGCTATCAGGTCGTGCAGCCCTCAGAGATATTGGAGTTTTATCGCGACCTCACCGAGGTAGGTGGTTTTCAGCTCGAAACCGCCGGCGTGCTCAAGGAAGGCCGCAAGCTGTGGGCACTCGCGCGCACCGGCCAGAGCGCCACCCTCAAGGGTAAGGACGAGGTGAACGGCTATTTGCTGTTGGCGACGGCCTGCGATGGCACGCTCGCCACCACGGCCCAGTTCACATCGGTCCGCGTCGTCTGCAACAACACCCTACAAATTGCGCTTGGCGACAGCGCCAGCGCGGTCAAGGTCGCGCACCGCTCGCAGTTCGACGCCCAGGCAGTCAAGCGCCAGCTCGGCATCGCGATCTCTTCGTGGGATGCTTTTCTGGCGAGAACAAAAGCACTCGCTGAACGGAAGGTATCCGACTCGGCGGTCGAGACGTTCTTGCGACGCGTCCTCACCTACTCAACTCCTAACGTCGCCGACCACGACGGGCTCGCCGTCAACGAACGCGCGATCAAGGCCGTGGGCCAACTGTACGCAGGCCGCGGCAAGGGCGCCGATCTCGCGTCGGCCTCCGGTACCGCGTGGGGACTGGTCAACGCGGTCACTGAATACGTCGATCACCACCGCCGTGCGCGCAGCGATGACCACCGGCGCGATGCTGCGTGGTTCGGACAGGGCGCGACCATCAAGCAGCGTGCGTGGGATGAAGCGCTCAAGCTCGTTGTGTGAGTCACGTTTCTCCCGTTTTTTCTCACCCTCGGCCCGGTCAGGTTCGCCTGTCGGGCCGCATTGTTTTGAGAGGCACTATGAGTGCAGTGCAACCCGATGGGCCGGATACACGCCGGCCGGCGCTTAAGCTCGTCAAGACACAAGAACTGAGCCGTGACGATTGGCTCGCCGTGCGCCGCACTGGCATTGGTGGATCGGATGCCGCAGCGGCAGCGGGTCTCAATCCGTACATGAGCACCTTGGAGCTCTGGATGGATAAGACGGGACGTGCGGAGGGCCTGGCCGGACCCGATCCGAACGACACGACTTCTCCTACATACTGGGGCACGCTGCTCGAGCCCATCGTCGCTGCGTCCTACACCAAGCAAACCGGCAATCGTGTCCGGCGCATCAATGCGGTCCTGCGTCACCCGACTATCCCGTTCATGCTCGCCAACATCGATCGGGAGGTCGTGGGATGCCGGGAGGTGCAATTGCTCGAATGCAAGACCGCTGGCGAGTACGGCGCACGGCTTTGGCGAGCGGGCGTGCCCGAATATGTCGAATTGCAGGTACAGCACCAGCTCGCCGTCACGGGCAAGCAGGCAGCACACGTTGCCGTGCTGCTGTGCGGACAGGCGTTGGAGGTCTATCGGATCGAACGAGACGACGCACTGATCGGCCGGCTCGTCGAACTCGAAGCGCGCTTCTGGCGGTACGTCGAATCCGATACACCTCCACCTGCGGACGGGTCAGAGTCAGCCGATCGAGCGCTGCGCCACCTCTATCCCGGCAACGGCGGCACGGTCGACTTCACGGACGATCGGCAGCTCTCATCGGTGTTCGCCGATCTCGTTGCCGTACGCGCGCAGATTGAGACGCACCAGGCGATCGAAGCCCAGTTGAAACAGGCAATCCAGCAGGCTATGGGCGAAGCAACGCGCGCCGTTTTCGAAACCGGAGCAGTTTCGTTCAAACGCAGCCGAGATTCGTCAACGGTCGATCTGGCGCGGCTGCTCGCCGACCACCCTGAGTTGGAACAGCAATACGCCGGATCGAAACCCGGTACCCGGCGCTTCCTGATCTCCGCTTGATTCCGTTCCCCACTTTCATTTCCGAGGACCACCATGCTCAAGGGTCTTTCCATCACGCCGCCTGTTGTCGGGCGGATTTCGATTGGGCGCATCGTCGAACGTGCAGGCAAGCGTCTGCCCGAAAAAGACGACCAGTTCACACTGACAACGCAAGTGCAAAGCCGCGGCGAGTGGATGTTGCATCCACTCAACGAAAGTCTACGCAAAGCGTCACCCGGCAAACTGCGCGCAATTCCGGTTCGCGTGTTGTTCAACGACCCGGACCTGAATCTACGTGCCGACTACAGCCTATTCGATCGCGATACCGGCCGTCCGGTGTGCGTCGGGGATGGCCAAACGTGCAAGCGTGCCACCGACAACGGCGTCGAGACGCTGACCTGTGCTTCGCCCGATGGCTGTGCCTTCGGCCAGCACGGCGGTTGCAAGCCGTATGCGAGGCTGAACGTGCTGATCGGCGACGAGGACGAGATGGGGTCGTTCATCTTCCGCACGACATCATTTAATTCCATCCGCACTCTCGCTGCGCGCCTTCACTACTTTGCAGCGGTGTCGGGCAACCTTCTCGCGTGCCTGCCGCTCGAATTGAAGCTGCGCGGGAAAAGCACGACACAAAGCTATAGGGCACCGATCTACTACGTCGACCTGTCGGTGCGCGCGGGCAGCACACTCGAGGAAGCACTTACGCATGCGCGCGAACTCGATGCTCGGCGCAAGTCTGCCGGGTTTGATCAGACTGCGCTCGATGCAGCCGCTCGTCTTGGATTTGCCAACGGAGCGTTCGAGGACAGTCCCGAGGAGCGCGCAGCGGTAGCCGAAGAGTTCTATCCGCCACCGGAGCCGGCGAAGCCGAACGGCGAGCCTCCAGCCAGTGCGGGCGGCGCGAACGAGAAACCCACGCTGCGCGAAAGGCTGGAGCGTCAGACGGTGCTGCTCGGCGGAGCGGCGGCATGACGACGCAGCGCTGGGCGTTTTCCTTAGCGGTCACCGCCACGGGTACGGCCGTCACGCTGTCCATCCTCTCCGGGTGGCAGCGCGGCGGCACGTTGCCCGAGCGACTTGTGTGGGTCGCGATCGGCGTCGTGCTGGTCGTGACTGCGCACCTGTTACCGGCGCTCGCGCGCTCGTCCAACCTTCGCGTGCAGTTCGTCGCTGCCGCGCTGTGGCTTGGCTGCATGGGGGCGTCCGTCTACGGACACACGACGTTCTTCCTCTTCGCACAAGTGCATGCTGGCGAGCGACGCGCGGCGTCGGTGGCATCACCGTCGATGCCTTCCGGTCGCAGCCTCACCGCCATCATGACCGAGCGAGCCATCGTGGCGACGCAAGCAGCCGCGGCGAACACCCAGCGTTGCACACGTGACTGCCCCAGCCTGCGCGTGCGGCGCGCGTCGCTCGCTGCACGGCTCGATGCACTGGACGCCGAAGCCGGCGACATCCGCCGTCGGGAGGCATTGGACGATCGAGTCACGGCCCAGCGTGACGCACTACTCGCCGACCCCGTCACGTCACGACTAGCGGCGTCACTCGGGACGACTGTCTCGCGAGTCGATCTGCTGTCGGGACTGATGTTCGCCGCAGTTCTGGAAGGAGTTGCCTGCCTGCTGTGGGTGCTCACGTTCGGGTCGTCGCAGTTACCAGGACCGACACCTGTCGTTAGCAAGGCTGCCCCCGCCGCAGTCATGCCGGCCGCCTCCGTGACTGCCGTAACTGCATCAAAGGTCGCAGCAGAGGAGGAAAGTCACGCCGACGCGACTGTGACTTTCGAACGCCCGTCGCACGGTCACGGCGGTACGACTCACACTCGCGCCCCACGCGACGATCCGCTCACGCGGTCATCGGACGCTGGGTCGTCCGAAGACGACCTAGCTCGACTCGTCGAGGACATTGCCGCAGGTCACGTGCGCCCCACCGTCGCCGACATACGCCGTCACCTCGGATGCTCACAGGCAAGGGCAACAACGTTGCGCCGCCAACTCGCCGCGCACCACACAGCGGCATAGACGCGGGGCCTCGCGCCCGGCTTTCTCTTTGTACACCACATCCGGCAGGACCGGAGGCTTGAACTCGACCGTTTCCAGGAGAAGTTATCTTGAATCTCCCTTCGACTCATCATACTGGCCCGCGCTTCAAGCTCGGGCGGATTCTCGCTACGCCCGCGGCGCTAAAAATCATCGCCGACGCACGCGTCTCGATCATCGACCTGCTAATCCGCCACATGCGCGGCGACTGGGGCGAGCTGTCCGATTCCGATCGCCAACAAAACGAGCTGGCGGTCACGACGGGCCAGCGCATCTTGTCTAACTACGCGCTGCCCGGTGGTCGTACTGTTTGGCTCATTACGGAAGCAGATCGCTGCGCGACCACTTGCCTGCTGCCCGGTGAGTACTGAGATGCTGATTCAGAAATTGCGTCCGGCACTGAAACCAGGCCAGCAGTTGGTTCTCGCCGATTCCGGTAACCCGCTCTTCAGCCGTCAAGGGGATTGGGACAGCGGCAGTGCCCTGCATTGCGTCGCTATGGCGCTGGCTCTGCTGGGCAAGCTGACCGATCCCGTCGCTCTCTCTCGAAGCGGTGGGGGCCCGGAAACGGCGTTTTGGGATCGCGCATGGCCGCACTACTTGCACGGTCTCACACGTTCGGAACTGGAAAGCTTCGTCTGGGAGCTGAACCTCGGCGTGCGGCCAGTCGCCTTACGCGATGGTCGGGGCTCAATACTTAACTTTTGTGAACGCGAACTGAAGCGGGGGTGGCCTGTTATCGTCGGTTGGCGTCGCAGGCTCGTTCGCGATGCACACGCCGCGCTTGTCATCGGCATCGAGGGGCGGCAACACAGGCGAGCTTTCGAACCCAGCGCCCTACTGCTGCTCGATCCGGCCGCAGTCGAACCGAGGCTCGCCGCCTGCAACGCGCGATTGATCTTCGATCGCAAGCGTGCATCGTACGTGACGGAGACCCGCGCCTATCCGGTCACGATCGACACCGCGATCTCCATTCGGCGGATCACCGGACGGCCGCCAGCTCTTATCTCAGACGGCTGCGCTTGATCTCCGGCGGCGTCGCGGCGTTGGCGCGGCGCTCGCCAGTGGGTTTCAGCGACACGCCGTCCAAAGGCGCAAAAAGCTCGGCGAGCGTGATGTTCAACGAGTAGCAGATGTTCGCGAGGGTCTCGACCGACGGATTGGCAATCCCGCGCTCGATGGACGAGATGTAGGTGCGATCAATGTGCGCCTCGAAAGCGAGCGTTTCCTGCGATTTCTCGGCTTCATGCCGGCATTGCTTGATGCGCTTGCCAAGGGCAATGGAGATCGGGGCCGGCCGGCCCGGGGGCGAGGGAGAGCGCTTGACAGTCATGTCGTGCAGGATGCCCGCCCGTCGACTGATTCTCGACGCTATAAACTCTACAATCAACGCAGAGTTTACTCTTCATTTCTGCCGACACACGCCGATATAGCGGTCTGAGGGCGTGCAGCTCACGCCGGCTCACGCTCCCCTTTGTCGAGTAAACACGACAACAACCTTTTTGAAAGGAAAATGAAATAAATGAACAACGATCGTCCTAATCGAGGAATTCGAATCGCGCTGGGCGCGTCCCTCGGCTCCCTAACCCTGCTTGCTGCGTGCGGCGGGGGCGGTGGCGGTTCGTCGACAGGGACCACGTCGACGCCCACGGGGACTTCCCTGCTATCCGGCAAAGCAATCGACGGCTATTTGTCGGGCGCCACAGTCTGCTTCGATAACGGCGCAGGCGCTTGCGACACGTCGCTGCCCTCGACGACTACCGATGCGAGTGGCAACTACACCCTCAACGTCAGCGGCAGCGTCACCGGCAAGCAGATCGACGTCATCGTCACCCCGAGCACAACCGACCTGTCGAACCCGACAACGCCATTCACATCGACGTTCACGCTTTCGGCAATCGTGACCGGGAACACGCAGAACGTGACGCCACTGACCACCATGGTCGTGTCGCAAATGAACGCAGGGCGTACCCAGGACCAAGCCACACAAGCTGTGCAAGCCCTCGTCGGCAGCAGCGTCGATCCCAACGCAGACTATCTTTCCAACGGCGACAGCAGCACGGCGTCGGTTGCTGCAAGCATGGTCAGCCACTTGACGGCACTCGCCGGCCAAGGCGCGATTTCCTGGTCACAGGTGCAAGCCACGATGAACGCCTACGCGGCCAAGGGAAACGTCAACGGCGTCCAGCAGTCCGACGTCGATGCGCAGCTGACCAACCCAAAATTCAGCACTGCAGTCGACGCCGCGTCGGCACTCGCCAATCCGCTCCATACGGTCGACGGAGACCTGACGCAATTCATCGTCGGCAGCAGCGTTTCGGTGGCGCTCTCGCCCGTTCGCGAGAACTACACGCTCAATGGTTCGACGTTGTCGGTTACCCAGGAAATCCAATCGGACGGAAGTTGGTCCTCGGCGTCGCCCGTCGGTAGCTACGATGCCGGCTTCAGCGGCTCCTGGATTTCTCTGGATGGTGGGGTGGGCGCATACGAGATGAAGGCCGATGGCTCCTGGACGAGTTGGCTCACGGCGGCACAACTGCATCCGTCGTACAGCCTGTCGGCGGCCGGCGCGAACCTAGTCGGCATCGATCCGAACACGGGCGACACGGTTACCGTCTCGTACCGGAAAACCGACGTCAGCGGTCAGCCGTTGTCTTCGGCATTGCAGATCGACTATCGCAATCCGATCCGGGGCGCCATGACGGGCAGTTTCTCCTCGGGCACGACCGCTTACCTCGCGACCACCACCTATGCCAATGACCGCCTGCTGCTGGTGAATCAAGGGCTCGGTCAGCCTTGGGTCAATGGCGCGGATGCGAACTCGTCGACGATCGTCAACGGGTCGGTGCTGTACAGCCTCGGCGATCCGAATACGACATACACGTCAGTACAACAGGCCGTAGGGACGCAAACCGACATCGGCGGCGGCTGCCTGCTGCTGAGCATTCAGTCGGGCGGGATCGCGCAAGTGATCGAGAGCGGCAAGTCGGGCTGCAACTACAGTAATGAGCCGATCTCGTTTCCCCTGACGGGTAGCTGGTCGCCTTATTCGCGTAACGCCAACGTCATCACGATCAGCCTGCCGAAATCGATCGGTGCGCCCACGGTGCCCATCGACGACGCGATCAAGAACACGATCAACGCCGGTGGCTCCCTCGTGGTAGGGCTGATGAAAGGCAAGCTGATGGGGGGATTTATGCTACCCGCCAGTGCGTCGGCCACTGTCGCGCAATTTCCATCGTCTGTGACCGACACCATTGCGACATCGATGCGCGCGGCTGCCGCGAAGCTCGGCATCACACAAAACCCGTAAGACAGCAGTAGCAAATCCTGAACGTGTCGATAGCGCTGCCGATGTATGTCGCGGCCCACATCTTCGACAGCCTCGGTCCTGGCAATACATTTTCACCCTCGGATCGCCAGGACCCTTTCGCCGACCGGTTCGCCGGTCGGTCTTTTTCCAGCGGTTGACTGTCACCTCGCGTGCATCGACATGCACCGCTGCTATTCGATCCTCCTTCAAAGCCCATGAAACGTACCCATGTTCCAGGCCGGGGCGCGGCGCTCGTCGCTGTCGCGATTGCGGCTGTTCTTCTCGCCGGCTGTAAAGGCGAAGTACTCGACTATCGCAATGCTCAGATGGTGAACGGCAAAGTCTATGACGGAAGCGCCAATGAGCCGTTTTCCGGGAAGCTGACGAACGTGCCGGATCGCTCGCTGCTGATTGAGCAAGCGGGACTTCAGCTTGCCGGCAAACTCGCAAGCATTGCCCTCGTCGATAGCCTGCCCGCTAGTGAACGCAACGCGCAGTCGTTCCTCGGCAGGTCGGGCGCCGAAATTCTACTCTCCGGGGCAGTATGTGATGTCCAGATCGAGGGCGGCGTACCGGACGGCTCGGCGGTGTGCAAAGCGCCGCAGTCGGACCTCGTGCGCATCGAAACATCGTTTAAGCATGGCGCTCTCAACGGTCCACTCAAGCTCTCCGGTGGTCAAAATGAGGGTCCGCTGCTCGAGGCGACATTCAACAACGGCCAGCTGGACGGTACCGAAAAGGTGTACAGCTGGACCGACCACAAACTCATCCACACCTTCCCGTGGAACAATGGCGTCGCCTCCGGCACCGAGGAAGCGTTCGATCCGAATACCGGTGCGGTCGTTAAGCGCGCAACGTTCGTCGACGGGAAATATGAAGGCGAAGTCGTCCACTACGCCCCTGACGGCAAGCAGGTCACCCTCAGGGCAACCTACGTAAACGGTAAGCTCAACGGACCTTACAAGGAGTGGGACGCGGGCGGCTCGCTCATCGCGGACAAGACCTACTCGAGTGGTGTTGAAGTCGGCGCTGACGGTTCGGATGTCGGAGCGTGCGTGAACGAATGGGACGACGCATATCGAGTTGTGCCGGGCCGCCCAGCTTTTCCGCCGGCCGAGCTACAGTTGCAATGGAAAATCTCATGCCGCGCCGGCAAGCATCCGTCAGCATCCGACTCCGGATTACCAGGCGCAGCCGTTTCCGGCGAGAAGCCTGCGCCGGACAGTTGCGTCGAAGCTTGGACCGCAGCGTACCGGCACGAAAACGGTGTTGATGCGATCGTCACAGCCGATCAGCTCGGCGAGTGGCAGTCGCGGTGCAAGGCGGCCAAGCGGCCTAGCTAACATTTCAATGTGGATACGGCATAAGACGATGCGCCTTTGAGGCGCATCGTCTAGCGCAGACTAATTTTTCTTTTTTGCGACCCCGCTCGCCACCCTCATCGACTGCAGCGAAATTCCGTCGATGATGGTTTCCGCGAAAAGCAGTGCTCGAAGCCGACAGGTCGCGAAAACGCGACGACCGCCTTGCACGTGCAACAGTCGCTCGTCACACAGGCCGCAGATCCGTCACAAACTCAGCGCCAAGTATGAGGATGAAGTCCCGAGAGATGTGATAGGAGACGCGAACTCATCTGCGAAAAGCTAATCCAAGTGATCGCTCCGGATGCAAGGCCGCCAAGTACCGGCACCGCCTTTGATGCAATTCGAGCGAATGTTTGCTTTGTAAGCTTGACCCCGATCCATTTGGCGATTTGCTTCGCCAAGGTGTATAAGCCCCACTTGGTCAGCGGCATCCTGGGCAGGCGGGTAGCCACCTCTTTCGCTACGTTCTCGCTTAGCTTAGTAAGCAAGGCGCCTGCACCTGCCGCTCCAAACATGACGCCGATGAAGATCGTGAAAATATGAAGTGTCTCGTCATCTAGCTCCTCGCCATCCGCATAGAGGTCCGGCCAGCCATGCAGGTAGGCTAGCTTCTGCGTGATAACGACCACGTGCCAAAAAAACTGCGTTAGGTCAGCGGGGATCGTACCTGCCATCCACCATCCTCCCGGCAACCCTGCCGCAATCGAAGTACCAGTGACGCCAGTCCGATGCCAAGCGATCGACGAGCTTGCAATCTTCTCTACTTCCGAGGAGGAGATACCAGCCCTTGCTGGGCTGGACGCAATCGCTAATTCAACCAGTTCCGGTGCGACACGTTTCTCTAATTCCCTTTTAAGATAGCTCGTGCGGTCGATCCGCGCGCCAGGTAGAGCCAAGGCGGAGCGCAGTACCTTATTCCATACATCCGCCTTTCCATCTCGTTCGAGTTCCCCGGTACTCATCGCTCTCTTGTCTTCCAGTCA
The DNA here is from genome assembly GCF_000012365.1 of Burkholderia thailandensis E264. Taxonomy (NCBI): domain Bacteria; kingdom Pseudomonadati; phylum Pseudomonadota; class Betaproteobacteria; order Burkholderiales; family Burkholderiaceae; genus Burkholderia; species Burkholderia thailandensis. Next base: position 120,034 of record NC_007651.1, on the reverse strand, counting down.
AAGCAGATAGTCTATATCGGATTCCGTACTCCGCACGAATGCCAACGGAGCGACCTGGAGCTGACTGTCAACCGATTTCTCACGACCCACGACTGCGGGCAAGACGTGGTTTTTCTCGCCTTTGGTATCGGGCTGCTATCGCTCACTATGTGAGCCCGACCCCGGTGTCATAGCAACTGGACCTGAGCAACCAGGATTAGGCAATGCGTTGTTTCCGCTCGAGCGCGAGCAAGCGATGCACGAACCGGTGGCAGTTGGCGCAGAGACATTGAAGGTCGTCCAAAACGGTTTTATGCCCCGGCTTCATGTCGCTTACCAGCGTCCCGGCATGATGCACTTCGATGCACGCCTCCGCATCTGCGGTTCCGTATTCTTTGACTGGATCGAATCCGCATTTCTCACATTCGAGCTTGCCATGCTGGCGGCGGTAACGATCTTTTTTGGCCCTTGATACAGGCGCACGCTCTCGCGTTCGGTGTAACCTCCACACCTCCCCTCCCTCCTCCCAACCTTCTTCGGGAGGCCAGCTTGGTTCATCGTCAGGGGTGGCGTCTTTCGCGATCACCTGGTAGCCTGCCGCGCGCAGCAATTGGAAGCACGGCGACGACTCACCGCCCGAGAAATGCTTAGGCCCTATGAATTTGCCTTCAAGCGCAGATGACAGCGCGACACCGAAAACAGCCATAGGCGGGAACCGATTGCCGCACTCCGAGATCAGATCAAAGTCTGTGGATGGACCGAAAGTGTGATGGGCGTCGCCACTCTCGAACAATTGCACAGCTGCATAGATGTACATGGGCGTTGCGCGTTGGAGCACATCGACAGGAAGCTGATCACTGTCAAATTCCAACGAGGGTGCCGCCGTCGATGCAGGGCATTCCTTGGGAGCATAGCCCACCTTCAGAAGCTTTTTTCGAGCATGCTCGCGCAAAGATGACGAGAAATGAGTGTTCCACTCCGATTCAATTACAAGAGCTTCGACCGTCAGGTCAATCCGCCCGGCGTCCAATAATTTTAGAAAGCCGCTAGAGTAGTCAGCCCGGCTGATCAATCTACCGACAGCTTCCTTACTGCCCTGTGAACTCAACAACCGCTCGAACTTCCTGTAGTCAATCCCGGCCTGCTCTTCTGCCTCCACGGCTTTTGTTAGCAGGAACTGAGTGAACCTTTCCTCGGTAGCACGATCCATCGCTTCTCCCCGTTTTTAAGTTGCCAACCACCCTCTGCACACGCCGCGTCGACGGACTCAGATCGCGCATCACATCTCCGCTCCAGGCGGTTGTTCGTTGTGCGACGAAGGCCGATTGATGTCGAACGGCGCGTCCGTATCATCCTTGGAAGCCGGTAGCGGCTTGGTGACCACGATCGCGCTGTCATCGTTGGAAATCTCGATTGAATCGGGTGCCTGACGAAGATAGTTCAGCGGCGCAAGGTCGATCATTAGCTTGCGCTTTATCTCAGCAATTTCTGCGGCATCGAATTCCCTGTGCAGAAGGTTTTCGAGCAATTCCTGCTGGCGCGGCTGTCCGAAGGCGAGCCGGTATAGGGACAGGATTCTCAACAGCTCATCGAGTCGCGTGGCTTCGCGGCTCATCGGCAAGAAGGGCACGAAACGCTCGATGCACGCCTGTCCAGACGGCATGTGCCAATACGGAACTAGGTCGCTCGCGCGTGAGTCACCCACGTGTTTGCGCGCAGACTTTGCGTACTCGAACCAAGCGGCCCACACGTCACCACCGTCCGAGTTGACCGATGTGCCGGCGCAGTATTCGGCGACACGCCGACGCACCACTAGGGACTTGTAGCGGTTCACTCGTCCTTCGCGCTGCTCCAAGTCGATCGGATTCGGCGGCAAATTCCAGTGGACGACGCGCGAACAATACCAGTGGAAATCAAGTCCTTCCTGGCCGATGGAAGTGGAGTTCAGCATGAACGGCCAAAACGGCGAGTTAAACGCATCGCGCACATTTCCGATCCGCTCAACAGCCTGCTGGTCGGTGCTGCGCTGGTTGCTGATCGATACGGCGTAGTGGCAACGGAACCGCACCGCGGTGCCATTGGCACGCCGCACCTGCGCAGTCACACTGCCCCCGCGCAAACGGGCCGTTTCGTTGAGCCGAGCCATCGCGTCGATGGCCGAGAGACCATTCGAGTGCAGCAGATGCAAGTATTCGTCGAACATCGCCTGAAGATTACCGGCGATGCAGTAATCCAACGCGGCCATCCAAAACGGAATCTGCCGATCGCGTCGGCTTGCTTTCAGAATGCGCCGCCCTTCCGGGTTGTTGAACACCTGGATAAAATCGATCGCTCCAACGCCCGCCAGCCGAGCCAAGCCCGTTGAGCCCTTGCCCCATATACGCTCGAGGCTCGTTAGCAGGCCCACGGCCGGTCCCGCGATCGCCAGCTTCGCGAGAAACGTAGCCAGGTCGTCCGGCATAGGGCCAAGATCGAGCGTCCGATCCTCGAGTCGCTCGCACATGACGTCGATCACGCCGCGCCGACCGGACGCGTCCGTCGACTGGCCAGGATCGCGCCGGAAGTCGACGAGCCACTGTCGGCAGGCGTCGCGCGGAGACGGTATGTTGCGTGTGGCGTCTTCCCCAGTGTTGTCGGTCCAGTCGAGCAGGAGCGGCGCGAGTGCGTACCAGAGATCGGCATGCCGGGGGCCTGATCCGGCAAAGCGTCGCAGCCGCTGAATATCGCCCGCCAATCGCCGTTTCATTTCGACGACGAGCGCTCCAGAACTTTGGCCGAACGCTTGGTCACGCACCGACGCCAGGTTACAAAGTGTCCTCGACGGATATACGAGCCCCCACGGCGCGAGCGTTTTCAGGTTGTCGAAGCGGACGATGTCACTGGTGGACCGCTCCTCAAAATACTTTGCGCTGTCTCCTGCCGCCCGCAACAATCGCCTTTCAGCCTCGTACGATATTAGACCGCTCAACGCACGCGGAGCAAGCAGCAGGCTGGAAAACAGAAGGGTCTTGGTGAACTGTGCGTTGGCAGCGAACGGCCCTTCCTGGTTGTAGTAAGGGCGGCTCGGTGGAACCCAGAGCAGCATTTCAGCACCGCGCTCGAACACCGCGTTCGTCACCTCGCGCAATTTGGCATGAGGGGCATGTGTGCCAAGCCTGACTGCGTAATTGTCTAGGTCGTCGCGCGGGATCCATGCTGTGTTGGCCCGACTCAACGCAGCCTTCACTTCGGGGACGTCTTTGTTCGATTCGATGTGCGCACGGAGCTTATAGTCGCCGAGGAACGACAGTGGCCACGGCGCCGATTTATAGAAATCCATCAACGGCAGATGGTGAATGGACGGCTGCACGTCGTGCAGCACTTGGCCAACCTTGTCAAACGCGACGAATGCGTCGATCTCGGCGCGGCTAAACGTCGTTGTGCATGCCAGATGGCTAGCGTGCGTCACGTTCTCGACGCCGCTACCGATAGATGCGCGCTCGGTCCGGCAAATGTAAGGGCGAAGCGCCGCCTCTACGTCCTTCTTCGGCTGTTCATCAAGGTCCAAGGGCCGCACCACCGGATCGCGCAGGCGCAGTATCTCCGCCAAAAGCACTTCGCGCGCCTGTGCATACTTGTGCCATGGCCCGCCTTCACCGTTCACGATGAAGCGCAGCAGATATTTCAGCTGCTCGGAATGAGCATCTTCTTCATCGTCAATATGAGTGAGCGCCTTATACGGCGTCGCCGACAACAGTAGGACCTTGCCTCCATCCTCGCGCGTCTCCTGGAACACCTTGTGGGCTATGATCCCATCTTCACTGTCATCGTTACGCCCGAGCAATTCCTTGAAGCGCTGGAATTCGTCGAGGATAAACAGGTCGGCTTCGAGATTGCCCGCGCATGCGTGCATGAACCGCAGGCGCAACTCGGTGAGGATGCGGCTAAACGCGTACGGACAAGCCTTGTTGTCGCGCGAATACACGGCAGCGCCACCAAGCAACAGCTCGAACCAGTCGCCGTGCGGCACGTTCGCTTCATCAAGCTCGGCCATCTCCTCGCGTGTTAGAGGCGCTGCACGGCTCAGCGACGCATGGAACGCATCGCGGACGCTGGGCACAATGCCGCCAGCGCGTGGCCAACCATCATCCTCGGGCCTCCACGAAGCGCCCACGTCCTGCCTGAAGAAATTCTCCAGTCCAGCGAGATTTGATCCGCAAAGCCGCGGATGCTCCGCCAACGCGCGAAAGATAATGTAGCGTTCCTTCGCGTTGCCCTTGCCTCGGCGCTTCACTCCGAACGATGTCGCGGGCGTCAACGTGCAGACCTCAATCAGCTTACCGTGAGCGCCGTGATCCCGCGCGACGCCGAGCTCGGCAAGCCGCCAAAAAGTCGGCGCCTGCACATAGGTTTCGGCATCCTTTTCCGTGAAGATTGCCAACTTGCGACGGTTTTCGTCTGCGAGCGACTGATTCGAGCAAATGTAAGTCACGCGCAGCGGCCTAGCGGGCTCGTCGCCATGTATCTTCAGGTGGCGCAGCAGCATCCTAGCTATTACGCCACGCGCGACCACCGTCTTGCCGAGTCCGACTTCGTCAGCCACCAAGATTCGATTCTGCTGTGCGTCGTCGAAACGTTGCATCACCGCGTTGACCGTTGCTCGCTGAAAGTCAGTCAGCTTTGCCAGAGACGCGGCAATCAATTCCTGTATGCGGCTCATCGGCGATCCTTCGCAAGGGGCGCAAAGTGGCGCCACAAATCAGAAAAGGCCTGCGGCACGACCACGTTCAGCTTGTCCAACCGCTTGACGAGCTGGCCGACGCGCCCGAGGTGATCTGGATTGCGCGCGGCCGCCCCCATCAACTGCTCGAAAAGCGCGTCATTGCCATCGAAGCCGAAAAGGTCAGTAACCTCGTTGCCGTGACGATCGGACCGCAGCAGCCTGCGCTTATCGGGCGACGGGTCCAGGAGCATTCGCACGTAATTCAAAAACTTGTCGGGCGTGTCCACGAGTTCGCGCACCACGGCATCCATGCGATTGACGCCAGGTGGCAAGAGGAGACGCGCCTGAATGATGAGCGATTCCTTGACCTCACCGTCCGGACCACAAACCTGCAGCGGCACGAGTGCGCTCAACTGCGTCAGCGCGAGGTCCGTCCATTCGACGCTGCCCAACAGCGGCTTCCAGACGCCTAGCCGGCTCAGCAGGCCGACATTGACCTGCAACCCGTCGGGGACGGAAGACAACGCGAAGTTTGTCGACAGCAAGAGCCGGTATCTGCCGGTTTCGTCCGCGCGTGCGTCGAGCTTCCAGTTGGATGCGACCAGCCGGTGCATCAGTAGGCGAAGCTTTTGCCGGTCCGACTCCTGGTCACTGACGTCGAGCGGCGAAAACGTATGCGGCACAGCAAAGTGATTCCCGTCATCGCCGATCCATTGCCCCAACAGCACGTCGATGCCGACCTTCGCGTCCGCGCCGCTCAACCGCAACATGAACTCGGTGTTGCGCGGCGTGGCCCATAGCGACTCTCCCAGCGCGGCGATCGTCGCGTTCGCCGAACCAAGGTGCCAGTGCGCAGTCTGTCCGCTGCGACTGACGATCAGCTTCGCGTGCAGATTCTGGCTGCGGGCATTCTCTTCCTCGCGCTGCTCCTCGCCGTCGACGATGCGATCGTTCAGCGCGTAGCAGTCCCAGCCCGCGAGCGCTTCCGACCCGAGCGCATCTAGCGAGTCACTGCGGCTCAGCAGCGTGCGCTTCCCTTTCACATCGTTACCGAGCCAGTCAAGCGCCTTTTTCTCCGATGCATCGAGAAACGGCGACACGACGAGCAGATCGTCTTTGGCATCGCCGAAATTCAGCGGGCTACCGAACCGATCATCGGGCGTTGCGATGTGCGCACCGCCGCCCGGTAGCATGCGCGGGTCGCGGAACGGCTGCGGTGGCTGCCACAGCATGCGTCGCAAATCGCGGATCATGGACTTCAATGGCCCGAAGCCGGGCGCATGTGGTTCCAGCGATTCGACGAACGACGCAAGCCGGTCATCACTGCGTGCCGACTCCGCCGACGGTTCACCGTCGAGGCTCACCGTCAAGTCCCAGCTCCGGTCGAACGTCAGGTTGCGGCTCATCACGAGCAGCCGGTATCTACGCTTCGGATCAGGCGTGCCCGACGCGTGTCGGCCAGTCCGCACATAGCGCAACAGCCACAGCTTCGGATGAAAAGATGAGAACGCCGCGCTGCGCTCGTCGTCCTGCCCGGACGGCACGATGGGCACGAGCATCGGCTCGAGCAAGCCGAAGAGCCGGTTAAATTCAGGCGGCACGTGAATGTTGCCGCACTGATAAAACACCTTCAGTTTGCCACTCAGTCGGTCGACCGCCTCGAGCAACGCGATTTTCTCGCCACCAAGATCGCCTTCGAGCGTGTTGCCGAGCACCAGCGAAACAGGCAGCACCAACAACGCATTGAGGTCGAGCGTGTAGGTGGTCGCAATTGCCGCGTCGAGCTCATAAGCAATGCCGTCAGTTTCCTCGAGCGCCGGAGGCCGCAGCAGTTGACCGTAGTCACAGCGGCTGGATGCAGGATTCAGCATGCGAGCCCCTCGCGAATGTCCGTCAGGATCTGACTTGCCTGCGGCCAGCGATATTGCAACGTGTAGATCCCCACCCAGCCGGTGTCAGCAGGTAACGAGCGCTTTAACAGCGAGCGGTTGCCCTTGTTGGCTTCCGCTTGTTCTCGCACTAGAGTGTCGAGCCGCTCGATTGGCGTGTTATACGCAGTCATGGCTTCGTGCCAGCGTCGAATGAACCGACGCGTGTTGGCTTTGAGTCCAACCTGCAATGCGACGGAAGGCGACAACCACTCGTCGACGGCCGTGGCATTGAAAAGACCCTCGTCCGCCGCAGCAGCCCGCCAGGCGGCAAACTCCTGACTCAGCTCGCCCGCACGTTTCGTCTGCTCGAGCTTCTCGGCAATCAAATAGTTGAAACGCAGGTGCGCGCCAAGGAACGCCTTACTAAATCGAGCGGCATTGCGCGCAGCAGTGCGGCAACTTTCAGACACCTGCGGCAACTCTTGAAGGGCGCTACTCAGCGCCTCGAAATTTTCCGCGCCGAGCAGCGTGCCTTCGTTAAACAGATCCGTGTTGATCAGCTGTGCTGGGATACTGTCCTTCAGCGCCCCGGCGTAACGAATCTTGTTGTACAGGAGTTCGGCCTCCGGGCGGGTAAGTGTGATGCGAATGTCTTCGCGCCAGTCGCCACTCCGGCGCGGTATCGTCGCGACGAGTCGCCGACGTTTCATCAGATCGTCGTCCTCTTGGCTGTCGACCTCGGCGCCATCGCGCAGCAGGCTCTCGACTGGTTGCTGCTCGCTCGCACTGCGGCAGAATTCCGCGATCGACAGTTCAGTACCGACTAAACCGAACTTGCGCAGACCTGTCCAATACGCAGATGAGGGCCGCCGAGACGCACCGCCTTTTCCAACACGCTCCTTACCGATAATGCCGTTCGGAAATGGTTCGCGGAGTTCCCTGTGATCTGCTTCATGGTTGTGGACCAACCGTTCGGCCACATAGTCTTCCGATTCTTTCAGATACGCCTCGAGCGACCGGCGCCTCCGCTCCCTCGGCGGCAACGCCCAATAGTCGTCGAAAATCTGCGGAACCGTGGCGAAGTATTTCGCCCGCGTCTGAACGGTAGAGAAGCCAGGGAAAAGGCTATCGGCGAACGCGTCACGTAACTGCCCGATACCTAACTCGTCGAGCGTACCGGCTTCACTCAGCAACGCAAGGACGCCGGCTACGCGTTCGCGATCTGTCGAAGAGAAATCAATCCATCCAATGCTGCTCAACGCGCCTCCTGTCACCGCGATTTACTAGATATTGCAGCTCTCCGGCCGGTTGATGCATGACCCGTTTCGACGATTTTTTGGTATCGGTTGACCAAGACAGACCGATAGAGGCGCCAGCCGCTTCAGAATACTTTCAGTTAGCTGTCGCCCGCTTTCGCATTCACGCATATCGATGCATGTTGTACGGCAACAGGTGCAAAAACTTTAGTACCATTCCTCGGGTTAAATAGGCTTCCGCCCTGGGCTCCGACTGCCCAGCTTCGTGAGAAGCCAGGCGTCGCCGCGTGCCGCTCGATATGCCTGCGCGGCGCGAAGTTGAAATTGCGCAAGGGCAGCGTCCTGCGCAGGGCAGGCAAAATAATCGTCGTGCTATTGCGGTTCGCTAACATCGATCGGGGAAGAGGGCTAAAACGATGTCGACCAATACCCTAGAAGAGAAAAAGATCCGCAACTTGTCGCTGGATAGCCTTTCCGAGCGTCACCCCGGACTTACGCGAGCGGTTGGCGACGGATATGCGGAAGCCGCTGCAGTTTGCCTGAGCCGTCATCACGAGCCGCCCACGATGGTGTCAGTCGACGTTGATGAGAAGGCGTCAGAGTGTCGTGCCGATTGGAACCCACCCGATGACCGAACGCTTCGTGCATGGGCTAACGAAATCGATACAACTGAAGCCGGGGCTTACGGGCTCACCCTTGCTGCGGTAGAACTTGAGCAAGGATTGGTGGCCGTTCGCCGCGCGGAAACGCTTACCGGCGCAGATTATTACATCGCCCCAGCAGGCAGCGATGCTTCAGATCTCGAAGCATGCATACGACTCGAAGTTTCAGGAACCGATCGGGGAGATGAAAAGGTCATCGAACAACGTCTTAAAAGCAAACTCAAACAAGCTGCTGCTGGCGCCAGCAACTTGCCGGCCATCGCCTCCGTTGTCGGCTTTCAGGCTCGCGCGATCATTATGGCAAAGCTCGGGGACGACCAATGAGCTGGGCCGAGCTTCATGCACAAAGCGAAGTATTGGCCTCAGAGGCATTCATCGCGTTAAGACAGGGGAACGCTAGCTCCGCCGAAGCTCTGTACGCAAAAGCCGCAGAGTTGGAGGAGGCAGCGCTATATGTCATTGAGTCCGGCAAGCCTCGCACCCTGGGAATTACCGCCGTAAGCGCGGTGTCCCTCTGGTTCAAGGCTCGAGTCTACCGTCAGGCGGAACAACTCGCCTGTCTAATGCTCGGCAATAAAGCGTTGCCCGAATTCGCGGCTGATAACCTGCGACTGCTGATTCAGGCGATCTGGACCGAGCAGTCGAAATTACAAGCCGGCGTTGCATTTCTTCCTGGGCAGGTGATGGTCTCTGTCAAGGGAGGGGAGGTCGTTACCGGCGGAGCACCACTAGATCTGATTGTTGACAAGGTGCAGACGGTTCAATCGATTTTCTATCGAACCATTGAATTCTTGAAGAACATGCCTCACCGCTCCCGCGGCGGACCGCAACGATCAATTCAGGATGCCTGTCGGCCCTGGCTATTTCAAGCCCCCCCTGGAAGCTACCAATTTTCGGTCGCCATTCAGGAGCCTGCCCAGAAGGACTTTTTCGACGAGTCCATAAGGCCTGATGAGGTCGCTCTTCATTTCCTTGCGCTTCTCAAGGCATCGTCTTTGGACGAACGTGAGGCGCTTGAAAAACTCATCCCGGATCGAGAATATCGATCCACTTTCCTCAAATTGATACGCAACCTAGCCCCCACCGGAAAATCGTTTGAGCGTCTCGAAATCAAGGCCGCAGGCGAATCGGGCGGGGTGGTTCTCGCACCAGAAAACCGAGTCCTAATCAACCAGTCCTTACGCGAACAGACGCCGCCCGTCTCATCCAGAGGAGAGGCGACGACGGTCGTTGGTACTCTGCGCGCGGTTCACCTGGATAAGGACTGGCTGGATCTCAACATGAGCGGAAAGTCTATTCACATCGACGGCGTCAAGGATTCCATCGACGACATCATTGGACCCATGATGAACAAGCAGGTGGTCGTGCATGTCCTCAAGCTGCCCAAGGGGAAATTGAAGTTCGTCGATATTGAGCTGGAGGAATAGGCGCTGGCGTCGAACTGGTAAATGCCGAGAAACGGATACGAGAGGTGGCCCGGAACCACGCATCGACAGCCTCGAGGCGGCCGATCGACTATCCGAAAAAAAACTGTTCACGAATGAGGCCGGCACGCTACATCCGGCGGGCTAATGGGCCGGCACCATCACATGAATCAATCGGCGCTCGTTACCGGTGATCGTGGAATCGAACTCAAACCGGTGTTCCGGCAAGCCGTTCAGAAAGTCGTGCCTTGCCGTTTGATAAAAATTGCGCAGCACGAATTCGGTGAACCAGCGCGGCGTGAGGCCACCACTGACCGGAATACGACAACCCTCCACGTCGCCTAACGTAAGATGCGAGCACGGGTGAGCAACGTCCGTTGCCGCTTCCATGTCAAAGTCAAACCGCAACGGAAACGCGACGATGTGTCGCGAAACGATCTCAAGGAACAGTTCGTCGCGCAGATACGCATCTGGATCTTCGCGAAATGAACGCAACGCCGGTGACGGGTAATACGCCAGACGGTGCTTGATAAGGTTTTCGCCCTCGAACCGATACATCATCTGCAAGATTCCGCCGTCTATCAGCCGGGCGTTATAGGAGCGCTTTTCCGACAGTTCCTTGTGGACATCCTGATAGTCAATCCCCCCCATCGCCAACGACACATGCTCGGCACCGTCGAACGATACCTCCCAATGCGTCCCCGACAACTGGCGCAAAACGGGGAAGTTTTGATCGTCCACAATACCCCGCTCGATCAACGTACCGAGGATTGCCGTAAGGTCATCCTTGACAGTGCGCGGCATGCGAGGTGTTGTCATGCTTTTCCTCCAAGCCATCGAAGCAGTTCTTCCTTCGTCTCCGGGTCCAGGTCTTCCGGCAGAATTTCACCCCGAGCAAAAGATGCCGCCAGCTCCGCAGCTCGACCTTTTCCCTTTTCCAGACGCCTCTTCTCATGGGGAGATAGGTCGCGATACGCGATCCTCAACTGGCTAAGTACGCCATCAGTCGGGTAAGTGAAATCGAGCCGGAAATTCTGCTGCCTGAGCCGCGCAAATTCCCGCTGTAGCTGCGCCATACCCGGCCCATATCCCAAAACCCTTACCCACGCCTTGCTTCGCGTAATGGCGGTAAAGATGCGATTGCGGAGATTGGCGAGGCCCGGTCCGGTCGTGTCACACGACTGGGCATTGACGACATAGACCATACCGGCTTCGTTGCCCTTCGCCCGATAGATTCCTGTGAACGTCACCGAGGGTGTTTCTGCCTTAAAAAACACATCGGCCAACGTGTCAACGCCTGCCAGATGGCTTTGAATGCCTCTCTCAAAAAGCATCCGACGAATCGGGCCCAAGCGGTTGCGTGCCGAAATCGGGTCGGGATGAATGACGATGATGTCGTCGTGACGCAATTCGTCTTGCGTGATATTGCGCTGTATTTCGTCGACAAGCCAAGCGTTCTGTGCAGCCTCGTCGTGAAACGGCTGAAACACCACAAGGTCGTCGATCGGCGAGTGACTGGAGAGGAACTCCGGACTCGACTCGTTCGTCCGTGCAAGCGTGACGTGTTGCCCCTTGCCAAGCGAGCCTTGCTGAACGCTATAGCCAATTTCCTCCCAAAGTGCGGGTTGATCGAACATCTGCACGATACCCGTCTCGGTACCAGCTGGCGCATCGCGATAAATGCCAAAACCCAGCGCGTGCGCACTCACCAGGACAGGGCCTGAATTCCGGTAGCACTTCTGCAGAATTACGTCCCGACTCGGATCTTCGCCCAGCGATACGAGCGGCAGCCCATCGGCACCTACACCAAAGATTTCTTCCGGAGACGGCAGCGAGGTGCCGGAGAGATTTTGCAGTTCATCGTACGCGTATACAAGACGCTTCGGCTGCCTGAGCATCGAATAGCAAAGCCGCAGGAAACTCGGCGCGAAATCCTGCGCCTCATCCACAAGTACCGCGTCATAAAGCGGAACCTCCGAGGTGAGCCCACTCAGTGCAGCTTGACAGACCCCATCGAACGCTTTATCAGCTCCGCCAAAGCGTGTACTTGCAGCACCAAAATCGCTGAACTCCTGCCCGGTGGCACGACAAAACTCGTAGTACATTCCATCCCGCTCGTCGCCTCCAGGCGCACCCCAAGCATTGAGGACCCGCAACTTTGTCCAGTCTGGCTCCTCACCGCTTTGCTCGATACAGAAGTTGTTGATGAGTCGTTTGAACTGGCCTTTCAGTGATCTCGTATTGAACGTAACAGCGATGCGCCACTCGGGATGCTGCGTATGCAGGTAAGCGGCCTTCAACGCCAGCACGATCGTCTTGCCGGAGCCAGCGAGCCCCCGCATGCGTTGCACGCCGTCAATCGTTTCGATGACCGCCCGATTCTGCCGATGATCGAGAGTGGCGATCGAGTCCTCTAGGCGCTTGAGTTTGGCACCACGCGAATCATGTTTGGTGACCTCGCGCTTCGAGCGACTCTTGCGTATGGACGACAGGCTTTCCACGGCGGAAAGCGTGAGGCGATAGAGTTCGTCGCTTGCAGTCTCCCCCCAGGCGAACTCACCCAAAATGTGCGCAAGGCCCTTCTCATTGGCGATCGGATAGCCTTCCACCGCGAGGCGCTCGACCCCTTCAACCGCCGGTGCGAACGTAATGACCTGCAAACCAGGAATTAGCTTTCGCCCTTTGACCAACTCCTTGTGAAGTTTCAGCTTCGCTTCGATCTTGTTGGCCAGATCATCCTGACGCGCAGCATAGTCGCCGACATCTGTACCCTCGACCAGATCGAACAGCACGATTCCCTTTTCCGGGCTCACGAGCGTCCCATCAAGAAAATATTTTCCCTCGGGCGTCGCGATCAGCGGATACCCGAAGAAGCACTCGCCTGAAACACCGCCGATTCGAGATAGCGATTCCTGAAGCGCTTGCGTTGCGACGGGCTTCCCGTTGGCACCTCGCGTGAAATTGACTGTAGTCATGTCAAGAGTCCACCATCATCCTGTTCGGTCGTGACGTGTCGTTCGCGCAGGCCTGCCTGTTAGGCCCCGGCGCGTCCATGGCATCGGTCACCTATGGTGCACGACAACGAGAAAAAACGCATTATCCCATCTGGCCATGCAGCACCTGCGCTCCGTAATCAGTGCGCTCCCCACGCCGCATGCGACGGCAACTAGAGCGCCATCGTCGACGTCTGCGCCTTCGGCGTCGGTCTGATTCGCGCCGTCTAGCCGCCGTATCTGGCGAAGGAGCAGACGATGTACTCAATAGGCTTTGTTGGCCTGACGGCATCACTGCAATCGGGCCAGTCAATGGACGTCGAGTCGCGACACGCGATACTGCCGCAGTCGTGCCTGCCGTAACAGTTGAACACGATGCCTGTCCCCCGGCCACACCGAACCAGCGATCACAGGCCAAACCTTATCGGCTGGATGTCCGCATACGAGAGTCCTCCTTGGTCGATCAATAAGTCGCAATGAAAACGATGGCGCCGGTGAGGAAAGCGTATTGCCGCGTGTTCGACAACCGACCGATAACACGGTAGGCCTTCCAAGGGCTTCGCCGCATCTCTCCCGCACCAGCCCATGGACGGGGGACGGGAAGCTGTAACGGCTCCGTTTAATCCATGGCCGGGCTATTCTCCTCGCCGACATCTTCCGCAGTGGTGAGTTTCTCGCACAGCGCAACCGTCACCGGCTCCGCGCGCCGCTCCGCCTCGCCCGGATTCCATCGCCGCGGGCGAACGCGCTCCCTCGCCACTCGCTACTACCGTCGCCGCCCGAGCTTGGTAGTCAGCGTGTTGGCCCTGGCCTTCGGCTTGATGCGCACGGCCTGCGCGTCTTCCTTCTCGAAATCCGTCTTGACGAAGTAGCCCACATACGTGTCGAGCCTTTCCCCATGCTCGCGATTTTTGCAGTCAAGCTCGCCCAGAACCCACCTGCCCTTGCCGATCATCTGCTGCCGGCCGGGGCTGTCGTGGCAGCTGTACGACTGCCCGAGGCCCCCTGTCACCGAGGACCAGCGGTGAATCAGCCCGTTGATCAGGCGGGGAAGGTCGGAGAGGTTCCACCGCGTGCCATCGAACAGGTAGAGCCCGTGGAAGTGGTTTGCACTGCTCCGGCCACCGGCCTCCATCTTCCAGATGCTGCCGGCCATGTGTTCGAACAGCCACCCGTCGGCGCCATGCTGGTTCCTGAAAAAGCGGTTGCGATGCGCCATCGCCAGCCCCGTATCAATGCGCGCCCGCGTCTCGCCCACAGGCTCAGGGGAAGACGGCGCGTCAGAGGGCACCTGCGACCAGCGTCCCGTGTAACACGGACGCCAGCTCATGCGCCGCAGCAGATCGCGCTCGTCAACAGCATCTGCGCTGTAGAAGTGGTCGATGCGCACGACCAGCAACCAGCGGTACAAGGCGTACAGCTCGGCGAGGTATTCGTGAATCGTCTGCTTCTGAAGCAGGATGCCCGCCTTCCAGTCGGCCAGCTGTTTCCTCACCCGCCGCCTCACCGCCTCCTTGCGCAGGAAGGCGATAAAGTCGTTATAAGCCTCACCGACCAGCGCGTATTCATTGTACTGTTCGAATGCGCCCATACCCGGCTCAACGAGACCGAATGGATGCTCACGATAGCCGTCAAAAAAGAGCTTCAGGTCTGCCGTGTACGACCTCCGCGGATCCGGATCGTACAGGTCCATGAACGACCGGCATTGTCCCATTGCCGACGCAAGCACTCCGTTGCCCGTACGAAGCTGCACCGGCTCTGTGACCCGTTCGCCCAGACAGTTGAAAGGCATTTCATCGGTATCAAGCACTTCGGTTATAAAGCGAAGCAGTGAGCGGTATAGCGCGGAATATTCTCCCACCTCCCAGAAGCGTGTACCGATATTGCTCCCGTAAGCAGGACAGGTATCTGCCGACGAGAAACCCGGCGTTATGCATGCGTTCATCACTACCCCTTTGCATCGGTTTATTTGGGTTCGAAGACGTCATATCCGTGCTGCGCAATACGCCGCGCTCATGCGACTGCACCAGAGGCAATTCGAGTCAGCGCCACGTACCGGAGTACGTAGCTGACATGTCATTTGCTCTCCGGGTGAAATAGCAGAACGGTACTGGCTGCTGGATATGGCGTACCGTGGTCGGGAGATAGGGAGTAAAGCAAGAGAGACTAAGGAAAGGGAGAAGGTTTAACCGATCAACAGGAGGTACAGTTATCCAATCCCTGAGTATCGCGTCATTCATGGCGGATTTCAGGATACACCATTTGACGTCAAATGGTGGTATCAGATGATACCCGTGCTGGCATTAGCGATAACCAGCCCTAGAAATACCCGTAGACAATCCGACAATAATCGAAATCAATCTGACAATACTCAATGTCAATCTTAATATAGAAGTCTAACCAGTCCCATGCGATTAATCCTCGCACCCCCCTGTCGCACACGCGTATGAGGTGATTATTCTCACGATAAATCTCCTGATACTGGCGCTCTCATCATTATCTCTAAAATTAACATTTATCCCGACACATAGGATAGGAAGCAAGAGACAAATACCAGCGAACTAAGGCCTGAAATGGCGTAACGCAAGGCTGTGATCAAAGGTGAGCCAACGGAGCGCTATTGGATCGCAGGCAAATATTTTGTCGCGCGCAACGGAGAGCGGATGTTCGTCCCATTTGGGCGGCCCCAAGGGTGGCTTCTGGCGAGGTTTTCTCCGGGGACAGCACCGGCGACCCGCCGTTCCGACCTGTCCCACGCTTCCATCCACGCGGCATCACAACAATTCTCACCCGTGGAGTCTCATCGTCACCGCTCCCATGCCTTCCCCGCGTGGATGGCAATCGGCAGCGGGAAGCCAAGATACTGGTGCGTGGCAATCGATCGGACCGTATCTCTTCGGGCCGGTACGCCCCGGAACCTCCCGTCTATGACCTGTAGAACGCTAACTTCGAAACAGATAGAACGCTAACTTGACAGGTGCGTGCTAAGCTCCGGACTGTCATTTCCAGTCGCTCGCCGCACTGATCGCCATGGCTTCGAAGAAAAAAGAGCTTCTCCCGCATGCGCTGCAACTACACGGCGGGAAACCCCACGAAAATGTAAGCCTGCGTGCATGGCTCGCCATGGAGAGAGTCGTGGCCGAACAACGGTACGCGCCGCATCACATCGCAGACCTCATCACAGTGCGCAATGTCGTCACACAGATGAAGGAAATGGCGGCAATGAGCCGTTATCGCCCACCCTTCACGCTCGTACAACGGCCTGTGCCCCGTATTCAGTTAGGAGCTCACGCTAGCCCCATCCTTGCACTGCTAGGACTGCGTGAACCGGCCAGACAGATCAAGGCCCGCGCCGGTGAGGTGCATGAATTTCACCCGTATTTCGAAGCGTTTCTCGAAGTGGCCGAAATTGGGCTGCGCTATGAAGACGCGACCGGTGAAATGCGTACACTCGAATACGATGAATTCGACGGGGCAAGTTTCAGCAATCACCCCAAAGTGGCACTGTACTGCGCTACCTTGAACGATTTTTTTGTCCGGCTTGGAAAACGACTAGACAAAAAATCCCGGGCGGCCGCCAAGGCATTTGAGCGCACGCCTTCGGACAACCGCCAGCACGCAATGCGGTACGCGGCCCAGCTAATTGACCGCGCACCTAGAACGCGCATCGTTCACGTCACAATCCGTCGGCATCTCGATCTCTACGGCAACCCAGTGTCGCAGGATGAAATACGCGCATGCCGGCAAATGCTGAGCGATTATCTGGACGAGCCAAGCCCCAAACGCTCGCATCTCGGTCACTGCTCTTTTCTCAGAAGGTTTTCAGACGTCGGCTATTGCCTCGATGCTTTTGTTTTCCTGAGTGATTCATTTCTCAAGCCCGCGGCAGACATTGCGCGAGATCTGACGGAATGGTGGGAAGCGTTCGCGCCAAAATCCACAGCCTGTGTGACCCGCGTATTGCCCCCCGACAAGCTTGTAAAGGAGACGCTGGACAGGATGACGCTCGTGACAGAACCGGATTTCTACGTCCGCCCAGCCCGTCTCAGTGGTGCGCCGAAAAAGCTCCGTCACTTCTGGTGCACCCAGTTCCCGGTGAACCTGCGCGCGGCGCGCCGCAGAGGCAAAGCCGGTTCGTACCGGCCGACCGCAGACCAGTCCCACACCGTAGATCCGCTGCTTGAAGCGCTCCGGGAGGAAGAAATAGAAGATAACGGCGTTCAGAAGGAGCTGCGCTGGCGCCAGGCGCGGGAGAAAGAGCAGGCACGACGTTCCGCGAGCCACAAGAAGGGAGCTCGCACGCGCGCGAAGAACCGGAAGACAGCGGAGCAGGAGCGCGCCTGGCAAAGCGCTCGTTTTGAGGCGTGCAAGAGCCGCATCATGTACGACGATGAGATCATCGATGTAGAGGCGGCCGAGGTAATTGACGTCGCTCAGGCGTTGCGCCGACATTCACGCCGACGCACGGTCCTCCCGTCAGCTAGCGCAACGCCGCGCCACGCCGACAACCTGGCGCCCTGTTCGCCGGCGGCAGGCATCACGCCCAACGCACCGGAAATGGCTGCGGCGAGCTCGGATCGGGGAGTTGCAGCAGGGTCGCTTACCGAACCGCGCATTTTCGACGAACAGCCTGGTGTAATCACCCCTGCACCCGGTCTCGGCGAGACTGAAGGCGCGACAGCCGCAACGTCCGGGCCCGCAACCAATGCCGGACCAAAGACTCGCCGCAGGACTTCGGAAAAACAGGAGCGCGACAAGCACGGGAGACTCCGGACCATACAGGTTGAGGTCCGGAGGGCATCGCCCCTTACCAGGAGCAGTACGGCGATGAAAAAGGCGCCGAACAATGCCGAAGCGAACACGCCCAGCACAGAGAGCGGTTTCGACGCATCCAGCCCGCACACGACTTCAGACCCGACGGAGTAGCGCCTTGATGGCCTCGACGGGCCATAGCAGCCGGCGACTCGGCAGCTTCGTTGGTCTGACGCCGTGATAGCTGCCGGTCTGAGAGTAGCGCTTGCGAATGGACTGCGCGTCGACAGCGAGAATGGCCGCTAGTTCGTCGGTCGACACGTGCTCTCGGTTTTCAGGGATCGGTATGGGACCGCGACGCGCCGCCGGCTCCCCCTCGGCTGGAAGGGGCGCTGCCGCAGGTGCGCTCCCGGACGGGCCACCAGTGAGAGCCGCCTGAATGGCGCCGATGGTTTCAGCAGCCCTCGCCGCGTACTCGGCTACCGCAGCCGGAATCAGGTCGGGACGATCGGATCGTGACGAACCGTCCGCGACCTCGAAGAAAAGCCGCATCCAGTCGGTTTCGATGCTCATCTCCTGACACCAGGCAATGAACTCGTAGGGCGTGAGCTCAGTTGGCGTGATTTCGCCATTTTCTTCATCATCGTCGCAGCGGACTTGCCACAAGTCCATTATCCGGACGGCTGAATGGAAGCGGTCGTTCGCGGCACTCGCAAACTCCCTCCCGTCGAGACCGGTTCCGCCAATCGGAATTTGGGTACAGCCAGCCGGCGGTTGGATACCCGACAGAAGCAGCGCTCCTTCGACCGGCGTCCAGGCCCGGCGCTCGAGGTGGTCCTTTAACACGGCATAAAGCTGCCTACCGGCAGCAATGCGTTCTTGTGGTGTTTGGTCGTTCGTCATAACCCCGTCGCTGCGCTGTGACAATCTGCGGCGATCAATTGTCGCCATCGACTGAAGATTCTAGCGTGGAGCGAACTAGAAACGGAAAGCGGAGCGGCTGATCGCCCCCTCGTATTTCAAGCCGGATCAACCTGAAACTGGACTCCCGCTTGCTCCAACATCCAAGACTCGACTTTGTCGTGCCACATTCGTAGCAGATCAAGGGGACGACGACGATAGTGTTTCTCGGCGATCGCCGACGGCTTGTGCCCCTGAATTTGCGCTACCACGCCCACGGGTACTTCAACCCATTCCGACAGCGTGCCGAAAGAGCGACGAAGACCATGCAATGTGACGTGCGGGAGTTCGGCCGCCGCCAGCGCCTTGTTGTGCGCAATCCGGGGTTCAGCGATCTTCCCGTCTTCCGAGGTCTTGCTCGCGAACACCCATTCGGATGGCACCCAGGTCTCTCTACGCTCGGCGAGGCGCGCGAGTTGTCGCCGGTCCGGCGGCGTCTCGTTCAGGCGCTTCAAGTTCATCAGCAGCGTCGCGAGGTATGGAGTAAGAGGAATTGTCCGGCCACCAGTCCCCTCGACCTTGTCATCGAGCACGACGCTTCGCCAGCGGAAATCAATATCCTCCCACCGCAGTCCCGCCCACTCCTCACGACGCGCACCGGTAAGCAACAGCCCCTGCAGATACGCGCTTTGGACCGGATTCGCAATCTTGCGGACCTCGCGGAACCACACTCCTAATTGCTCCCGCTGCAATGAATCGCCATCCTTGGCCTTTACGCGCGGGACCACATCGCGAACGTCGCGGGCCTTGTAGGCATCTATCGGAACAATGCCCTTGTAAGCCGATGTGTCATCGGCCCAGCGGATGAATCCGCGCAGCAGGCGAAATGACAGCGCCGACATCGTCGGCCGCTCTCGCGACTCGGCGGTGAGCCAGTCGGCGATCCGCTCACTGGTCAATTCAGACAGCTTCAGAGGACGAAGTGCCGCCAACGGACCGGGCTGCGTTACGCCCTTGCCGCGCTTCTTTGGCTGCCCTCCTTCGTCTGCATGCTGCAAGTGATCGCGATAGTGGCGCTCACCCCAGAACGCCTTCCGGCTCTCCGTGTACTCGTCCCATACGACACCAAACAACGCGTCCTGCCGCCGAGCTTCCGCGCGGCGTGCCTCATGTTCGGCCTGCTGCTCTGCTCGCACCTCCCGCGGATCCTTGCCGTCGTCAATCAGCGTCTTGAGCCTCGCAGCCTCGGTGCGCGCTCGGCCCAGGTCCCACGCCCGAACGTCTCCGATGGTCAACCTAACCGTCTTGCCGAAGAGTCTGGATTCAAATATGAAGGCTCTTGCACCCGCCGCCGTAACGCGCAACCCGAAGCCAGGTGTCTTTGCGTCCCAGTAGATCGTCTGCTGCTTGCCTGGCTCGCATTGGAATGCGTCGACCCGCGCCGCCGTGAAGTTCTGCTTGCTCACCATTTCCCCGTGTAGGCACCATGTAGGCAAATACTAGGGAAATTGGACCATATCGGTCAACATGAAAATCCGTGGATTCGGCCTAAAATCCTTTCCCAACAAGGGGCTCACCTGCCTACACGGACATCAATCCACATCAAAGGATGTCGCAACACTCGGACTCTTAATCCGTAGGTCGAGTGTTCGAGTCACTCACGCCCCACCAGGAATTTCAAGGACTTAGCAGCGATGCTAGGTCCTTTTTCATTTGCGAAGGTCAACGAAAGTTCAACGGGCAAATTCCAAGTGCCTCAAGAATCGAGGCACTTCCGCAGACTACCCCACCCCCGAAACGCTATTCGATTCGATCGACCAGACCATCAATCGCATCGATACAGTTCTGGCGCATATCCGCGTCAACCCGTACCCGGTGACCACCGATATCAAGTCGTCCAGTCCGCAATTGCGAGAACGGGGCACCCTTCGCGTACGAGACAACCCCCGTCGTTTGAAAATCGCGCACGTCGACAACTCCATCCGCCACGTCCGCGAACGTGAACAGATCAGGCCGCTGCACCAGAAGGCCCGCAACGTCCTGGTCGATCGCAGCAAGCACCGCATAAAATGCCGACGCCGGCCCCATATACTGCGTAAGACGATTCTTCGGGATCAAATGCACTTGCGGCAGCGGACGCTCCGCCTCACGCAGCTTGGTCGCAAAGTTATATGTTGCGTAGATCGGAGACGGTAACCGCAGGCCATAAATCAACGAGAAAGCATTCTGGATCGCTCGCCTCGACGAATCGTCTGCCATGACGGGAAGAATGACCCTATTCGTCGCCGAAAGTGCAATTTGCGTGTAGATCGAAAAGCTAGGGTTAGCATCGAAGAACACGTAGTCATAGCCCTCCGCCGACTCCAAGAAGTCGCTGATCCAATCGATGACAGCAATCCACGTGTTCGTTCCGGGAATCTGCGCGTTAGCCAACGTATTCACAGCGTTAGCTTGCAACTCAAGCAACGGGTCGCCGCACACCAAATCAATGTTGCCCGGGATAAGCGGATTATATTGATTCGGCGTGGTGATAAAGTCGCTCGCCGTGAACGCAGGACGCGTGTACGGGGCAGGCAAGCGCAACTGGAAATACCCGCCGATACTACAACGCGGTACCTGACCTTGCCGTTGCATGAGCCGCGCACTGCCCTGATTGGTCAACCCACCGAGCATGAGTTCCGACAAGTTCGCTTGGGGGCAAACGTCAATCGCAAGGATCCTTGCATGCGGGTTCAATTCAGCAAACCGACAGATCGATTGGAAGGCAAGACTCGTTTTACCGGTGCCGCCCTTGTTGTTCCAGAACGCGTAGCGCATTAGATTTCTCCGAGAGTGTTGTCGACATTATAACGTCCAATTTGGACGTGTCAACGTCCAATAAAACACATCTCGCGTCCACACCTCGCATGCCCGAGCGCTATTTATCAGTCATGGCCGCCACGGCCGCCCCATCATTTTCAAGACACGCAATAGGATTGAGCCTACGCGTTTCCGCAAGGTGCTCCGGCGACAAATGAGCGTAGCGCATCGTCATCGTCAGGCTGTGGTGTCCCAACGCCCGCTGTAACGCCAGAATGTTCCCACCGTTCATCATGAAGTGACTGGCAAACGTGTGACGCAAAACATGCGTCAACTGGCCGTCCGGCAACACCACCCCCGCACGTTCGACCGCCTCACGAAACGCCGACGAAGACGCTTCGAACAGACGCCCCGTATCCGAGTCACCGTAATTCCCGAAGTGAGCTATCAGCTCACGCTCAAGAACGTCCGTGATCGGCACCGACCGGGCCTTACTCGACTTCGTTTTCACAAACTGAATCTGGCCGCCCTTGATCTGAGTCCGGCGCAGCCCTTCCGCCTCACCCCACCGCGCCCCGGTCGCAAGACACACCTTCGAAATCAGCAGCACATGGATGTTTCTACCCTCCGCGAGTGCCGTAAGTAAGCCCCGGATCTGCTGCGGCACCAGATAGGTAAGCTCCGATTCCTGCACCTTGAACGCCCAGACATCCGCCGCGGTCATTTCCGCTTGCATCCGGTCGGCCGCCCGGGCGAAAGCGACGGGTGCATTACGCTGACGAGCCGCGGGCAGTTCGAAAAGCTGTGAGCTTTCCTGAAAGCGCAACCGACTACGCAGGTTCCGGGAACCTCATTCAGAGCGTACGGGAGGGTGACGATTAGATGAAGACGATCAGTCGCATATTGCTCGCGCTGGTGCTTACCTGGCCCCTCCTGATGGACATCTCGTCATCGCCGTTGCTGGTGCATTGGTTTGCCAATGGCGGCGAAGGCTGGAACGCACTGTCGCCGGTGTTTCGCGCGATCGTTCTGTCATTCGCCCTCTTCGGCTTGGTCGGACGCCTTCGGCAATCAAACAATCGCGAAGCGTGAAGCTCACGAAAAGGGCCTCGTCTGGTTGCCCGATGCGCGGCCCCGCTGAATGAAAGGGAAGCGCCGTTGCGCTACGCCGCGACCGGCGTCGGCGGAATC
The DNA here is from genome assembly GCF_000012365.1 of Burkholderia thailandensis E264. Taxonomy (NCBI): domain Bacteria; kingdom Pseudomonadati; phylum Pseudomonadota; class Betaproteobacteria; order Burkholderiales; family Burkholderiaceae; genus Burkholderia; species Burkholderia thailandensis. The sequence goes on along the minus strand of NC_007651.1, from coordinate 97,505 downwards.
TCGTAATCGTCGAACACCACGACTTCCTCGCCGCGCCAGTCGTTCAGCTCGGCGCAGCGGGCCTGTACTCGGGCAGGCCGTACACCGCCTGATTGATGTCCGTCCGACCGCACGAGCTGGAACACGCTGCCGGGCTCGAACGCGTGCCGATCCTGCCAACCGTTCACGTACACGAAGCCGCTGAAATCCGCCTTGCGCCGCACGTACTTCGCGAGCGCGGGCTCAAGCCGCAGCGTGCCGCTGACCATGGTCCGGCGACGCGCCAAACAGCCGTTGCCGAACGTCAGGCAATCGAGCGCCCAGCGCTCGAACGCGTACCGCGACAGCCAGCGGTGCGGCCGAAACGTCGGAGCATTCCCCCCGATCTGATTCTTCGTTGACGAGGGTCAACCGTCCGTTTTCCACGTTCCCTACATTCGACGAGCAAGGCGCGCACGCGCGAGTGCGGCGCGCTCGTCAATGCCAGGTCAAGGAGAGCGTGATGAAGATCGAACGATACTCGAAGGGGCTGACAGTCATTTCGCTGACGGCCGCACTCTGGTCGCTCGGCATGCCGTCCGCACCGGCCGCGCCGGCGTCCGCGCCCGACGCGTCGGCGCAGACGCCGTGCGGCCGCGGCTACGGCTACGGAATGGGCCCGGGCATGATGGGCGGCGGCTACAGGCGCGGGATGATGGGCGGCTACGGGATGGGGCCCGGCATGATGCGCGGCTATGGCCCGGGCATGATGATGGGCTTCGGCGGCTGGCCAGGCGACCTTGATCTGACGACCGAGCAGCGCGCGAAGATCAATCGGATTCAGGACGAGACGCGCAAGACGCACTGGGCGCTGATGGGCAACATGATGGATCAGCAGGCGAAGCTGCGCGATCTGTACGACGCGCCGAAGCACGATAGCGCGGCGATCGACGAAACATCGAAGGCGATCGGCTCGCTGCGGCAGAAGATGATCGATTCCTCGGTGGACGCGCACAAGAAGATGGAAGCGGTGCTGACGAGCAAGCAGTTGGACAAGCTGCGCGCGTACGAGAAGCAAGCGAACGACATGGGCTGGTAGTCGCGTGGAGTGGCCGGGGCGCGTCGCCGCCGGCCGGAAGCTGACGCGCCGGTTCGTCGTCGGCGCATCGCGATGGCTTGCGTGCCGGTGTCGTGCGGCCCGTCGAGGCTCTTCTGCGCGTTAGCTTCGGATTCGAGCGTCGGAATGATCGCCCGATGAGGAGCTCCAGGCCGGCGCTCGTCCTCACGTCTTTCGTCTCGCCCGAATCGAGCTGGAACGATAGCGTCTTCTCCGTTTCCGTCGACCGACGTCGACACGACATACTTCCCGGCCTGTCGACGAAGCAGAATCCGCCCGGCTAAGACTTACCCGCCTCGTCGCCGTTCAGCTTGATCGCGACGGGCGGCTTCACTCGGCCCCGCTCGGGTGAAGCCGCCGAGGCGGTCGGCGTGAACTGCGCGTCGCGCCCCGGTATCGCCGGCGCGCAGGCGCCGAGCGCGAGCGGCGCGGCGGCGATGAAGGAAAGAGTAGTCGGTTTGGCCAGGACGAATGTGTCCCCCTTATCGCTCTCGACGCCGGCTCATCGGCCGACCGGCATGCGAGCTTGAGCGGCGCGACCGAACGGTTCGGCGCGCCGAGAACGCATTCGCGCGCGCTCGTTGACGTGCGTCAATCCGCATCTGCAACCTGCGTGCAGATTGGCTACGCTGGAAGGCACCGCAACCGCGAGCGGCACGACGGAAACGAGCGGCGTCGCGCCTGCGGCGTTTCGGCCCCGTCCGGCCCGCCGCGGAACGCCAGCCCGCCGCCGCTCGACCGCATGCGGCCGGCGATCCGACCGGAGACATCGTCATGGAAGAAGCTTACGCACGGCGCGCGCTGCTGCTGCACCTCGGCAGCGTGCTTCAAATCCTGAGTCGCCTCGAGGAGAAGCCCGACAACCAGTCGATCGAAGCGCTGCTCGCGACGAACGGCATGCTCGCCGACGTGCCCCTCGTCGAGTACGTCGTGCAGGACATGACCGTGCGCGAATTCGCATCCCGCGCGCTACGCGCGTTCTGCCTGTGGCCGCAATTGCTGCTCGAAGATCCGCTCGACTACGGCGCGCTCGCGCTGCCCGTTCGCAGGCATCTGTTCACGGGCAACGATGCCGGCTGGAAAGCGTATGCGTCGACATTGCGCGACGCCGCGCCCGGCTTCGACACAGCGCGCTGGTACACCGCCGAGCCGCACGAGGCCGAGCTCGAACTCGCCGGCGAGCGCGACGTCGAAGCCGGCGACGGCCCCATCGAGCGCAACGATGAAGACGATGACGATGGCCGCTTGCGCGAACGCGCGGCCGCGAGCGTCGAAAGCGCGGCTCCGGACGCCGCGCCCATCCGCCGCGAATCATACGAATAACGCGCGAGTGGAAACGCCGTCGCTCGCTGCCGGATCGTTAAGGCTTCCGAACCTGTTTTGACGCACGCGCGCACCGGCACGCGGCTTGCGCGCGCCGTCGTTCGCCATTGAAATTTCGCGATTCGCCGCCAGATGCACGTCTGTAAGGCCCATCGGCGCGGACGGGCGTCCGCGACGAGCCGACGGGCCTGGCCGACGGATTTGCTCCGTCATGACGTACCGCGGCCCGATCCGCGTTTGCCATGAAAGTCTCAGAGCGCGAAGTGCGCTACGAACAGGGCATCGACCGATTGCTCGAACTTGCCTGCGCCCGCGACGACACGGAATATGCCGAGCTCGCCGACGAGTTCGCGAGCGCGCCGTCCGACACACACGCTCACGCGCACGACCTCGGCGAGCCCGAGTTCCTCGATCGCCACGCATCCGACGAAAGCGCCGGCACCGGTTCGTTCGGCGACAAGCCGACGCGAGCCGCTCACGCCGATGCCGATTGGCACGACGGCGACGTCGTCGATGCTCAGTCGTCCGAACCCAGCGACGCCACGCCGGACGACACCGCGGTCTCGACCGATCCGCTCGCGCTCTTCGTGCGCCGGATGCACGCGGTGCCGCTGCTGACGCACGCCCAGGAAATCGCGCTCGCCACCGAAATCGAGGCGGGACGCGAGCAGGTGTTGCAAGCGCTCGCCGAGACGCTCGATCTTCTCGAACTCGCGTCGCTGCCGGACGATCCGGCGCTCGGCCGCGCGCGCGCCGCGTTGCAACGCGCACGCGCCCGCGGCGACGAAGGGGCGCGCGCGTTCGCCCGCGCGCGCAAAGCGGCGTATGCGGCGCTCGCCGCTCATGGTTGGCCGTCGGCGGAAATCGATGCGATGCGGCGTGCAATGCGCCGGCTGCCGACGCCGCCGGAACAAGGCGATGCGGGCGCGCTGCCGGCGTTCGCGGACGGCGAGGCGCGAATCTCCGCCGCAACCGCGAGAATGGCGGAAGCGAACCTGCGGCTCGTGCTGTCGATCGCGCGCAAATATGCGTCGCGCGGCCTGGATCTCGCCGATCTGCTGCAGGAGGGCAACCTCGGCCTGCTGCGTGCGATCGAGAAATTCGAATATCGGCGCGGCTTCAAGTTCTCGACGTATGCGACGTGGTGGATTCGTCAGGCGATTTCGCGCGCGATCGCGGATCGCGCTCGCACGATCCGCGTACCGGTTCACGTCGGCGACGAAGCGCGCCGCGTGCGCAAGGTCGCCGATCGGATCGAGCGGCGCAGCGGCGCGCGCGCATCGCTTGCCGAACTGTCGGAGGCGACCGGGCTGTCGGCCGAGCGGCTGCGCGCGGTGCTGATGCTGCCTCGCGAGCCGCGCTCGCTGAACGCGCCGCTCGGCGATGACGACCAGGCCGAATTCGGCGACATCGTCGAGGATGCGTCGACGCCGAGCCTGTTCGATGCGCTCGCTCAAGGGCAAATGTGCGACGTCGTCACGTCGCTGCTGAAGACGATGTCCGCGCAGGAAGCCGACATCCTGCGCCGGCGCTTCGGCATCGGCGGCGACGAGCCGTGGAGCTATGAGCAGATCGCGGCACAGGCGGGCGTGTCGCGCGAGCAGATTCGCCGCATCGAGAAACGCGCGCTGCAAACGCTGCGCATCACCGCCGACGCATGCAACGCGCGCGACTTCCTCGACGCGCAGCCGTAACGCCCGCGCCGCTCGTCACACGCTGAAGCGGTTCAACGTATATGCGCGATACGCGGCGACGAACGCGTCGAACGATCCGGCGTTCTTGCCTTCGAGCTCGGCCTGCTCGGCGAGCGAACGCTCGGCGAGCGCCTGCGCATCGCGCGTCGCGGCCTCGTCGAGCGGGCGGCCGCGGAAGTACGCCGCATGCGCGGCGCTTTGCGCGCGTGCGAACTCGAGGAACGACTGCCCGTTCTCGCGCATCGCGCGCAGCACGCGCGCGGAAGACGTGAGCTCCGGATCGTCGAGCTTCGCGCGCTGCGCGGCGATCGCGCGCGCATGCGCGTCGCCGCCGCGGATGTCGTCGAGCACGCGGCCCGCGGCTTCGATCTGCGCGAAGATCTCGTCGGCCCATGTGCGCATCGGCACGGCCGCGCCGTTGCGCGCGAGCTCGAGCCCCGGCTTGCGCCCCTCCATCGTCACGCGGCCGAAGTTCGCATTCGACTCGCGATACGCGTCGCACGTGAGCGGCGCGCTCTCGTCGAGCGCGCAGACGAGCAGGTACGCGTCGAGAAAGCGCGCGGTGTCGAGCGCGATGCCCGTCGGCTCGAACGGATCGATGTCGAGACAGCGCACCTCGATGTACTGGACGCCGCGCGACGCAAGCGCGTGAAGCGGCCGCTCGCCCGAATACGTGACGCGCTTCGGCCGGATCGTCGAGTAGAACTCGTTCTCGATCTGCAGCACGTTCGTGTTGATCTGAATCCACTCGCCGTCGCGGTGCGTGCCGATCGCCTCGTACGGCGGATACGGCTCGCTGACCGCCTTCGACAGCGCGTCGAGATAGCCGGACAGCGTGTTGTAGTCGGCCTGCAGCGCGGCCTGCGCAGTCGTGTTCGAGTAGCCGAGGTCGCTCATCCGCAGGCTCGTCGCGTGCGGGCGATACAGCGTCGCGGCGTCGAACGTGTCGAGCTTGTGCGCCCGGCCGCGCAGGAAACCCAGATCGAGCGCGGGCGACGCGCCGAACAGGTACATCAGCAGCCAGCTCGTGCGACGGAAATTGCGGATCAGCGCGAGATAGCGCTCCGACTGGTAATCGACGATGCTCGCGGTCGAACCCTCCTCCGCGTGCAGCCGCCGCCACACTTCCTCGCTCAGCGAATAGTTGTAGTGAATCCCCGCGATGCACTGCATCGTGCGCCCGTAGCGATACGCGAGGCCGCGCCGGTAAACGGTCTTCAGCCGCCCGATGTTCGACGTGCCGTAGTCGGCGATCGGAATTTCGTCGTCGGCCGGCAGCAGGCCCGGCATCGAATCCGTCCACAGCATCTCGTCGCCGATCGACGCGTAGACGAAGCGATGCAGTTCGTCGAGCCGCTCGAGCGTCGTCGCGGCGTCGCGCTCCGCAGGCGTGATCAGCTCGACGAGCGCCTCCGAATAATCGGTCGTGAGCGACGGATGCGTGAGCGCCGAGCCGAGCGCGCGCGGGTGCGGCGTGAACGCGATCATCCCGTCGCGCGTCACGCGCAGGCTTTCCTTCTCGATGCCGCGCAGGCCGTCAGGCAGCTGCTCGCGCGTCGGGCTCGTGCTCAACACGGCAAGGCGTTGCTGCAACAAGTCTGTCTGGCGGGAAGTCATGTTGTTCGGCATTGATGCAAGTGCGGGCTCGGCGATCCGCGGCATGCGCGGATCACCTGGCGGGATTTGACAGTAGCGGGCACTTTAACATCTCGCCGAAAGGCTCGCTTGACCTGCCCTTCGGCGCTGCCTGACGACTCGCGCGAGGCGCGCGGGGACTCGCGCGAGGCGCGCGGGCGCGCCTATCCGCCGCGCGCCGAACCGGCGCGATCGGCGATCTCGTTCCACAGATGCATCGCCGCATACGCGCGCCACGGCCGCCACGCATCGGCGCGCAGACGCTGGCTCGCCGGCCGGTCGAGCGCCGGGTCGCGCGCGACGATCGCCTGCATCAGCACGAGATCGGTCGCGGGCCAAGCGTCGGCATCGCGCCATGCGCGCATCGCGACATATTCGACGGTCCACGGGCCGATTCCCGGCAGCGCGAGCAGCGCGGCGCGCACGCCGGCCGGATCGGTCGCGTACGCATCGAGCGGCACGTCGCCCGCGGCGACCGCGCGCGCAACGCCCTGCAGCGCCGCGGCGCGCTTGCCCGGCATCCCGATTCGCGACAAGTCGCACGCGGCAAGCGCGGCAGGCTCGGGAAACCGCCAGCCGGTCGCGCCCGGTGCGTGCCCGACAAGCCGCTCGCCCGCGCGCTCGACAAGCCGCCCGACGATCGTCGTCGCGGCCTTCACGCTCACCTGCTGGCCGACGATCGCGCGCACGATCAGCTCGAAGCTCGACCACGCGCCCGGCACGCGCAGGCCAGGCGCGGCGTCGACGAGCGGCGCGAGCCATGCGTCGCGCGCGAGATGCGCGCCGATCGCGGCGGGATCGGCATGCAGATCGAACATCGTCGCAAGCCGCGCGGCGAATGCTGCGTCCGCGTGCCGCGCTGCGTCGCCTTCGACGGTGGCGACGAGACAGCGCTTGCGCGGATGCTTGCGCACCGTCAACGCCCCGACCGCGCCGCGATAGTCGACCGTGCGCCGGTACGCGCCGCCCTCGACCGCCTCGACGCCCGGGATCGCGCGCCCCGCGAAGAAGCGCAGCACGCGCGGCCAATCATATGGAGGTTTGAACGGCAGCTCGAACACGACGCTGCCGGACGGCACGACGGCCGATTCGACGGCGGCGCTCAAGCGGCGTCGTCCACGGCGGGCTCGACGGATTCGCGCGCCGCGCGCTGCGCTTCGGCATCGAGGAGCGCCGCCTTGCGCGGCAAGCCCCAACGGTAGCCGGCAAGCGAGCCGCCCTTCTGCACGACGCGGTGGCACGGGATCGCGAGCGCCACCGGATTCGACGCGCACGCGCTCGCGACCGCCCGCACCGAGCGCGGTGCGCCGAGCGTCTCGGCGATCTGCGTGTAGCTGCGCGTCTCGCCGTAAGGAATCCGACGCAACGCATCCCACACGCGCTGCTGGAATTCGGTCGCGGCAAGATCGAGCGGCAGCTCGAAGCGCCGGCGCGTGCCGTTCAGATACGCATCGACCTGCGCGATGAACGGCGCGATCCGCGCGGGCGACTCGACGATCTGCGCGTTCGCGAACGCCGTTCGGAGCTCGTCGACGAGCGGCGTTGCGGCATCGCCGAACGCGATCTTGCAGATGCCCTTGCTCGTCGCCGCGACGAGCACGACGCCAAGCCGCGTATCGGCCGTCGCGTAATCGATCGTCAGCCCTGCGCCCTTGCGGCGGAACGCCGACGGCGACATGCCGAGCTCGCGCGGAACCGATTCGTAGAGCCGCGACGGCGAATTGAAGCCCGCGTCGACGGCCGCGCGCGTGACCGCGGCGCCGCCTTGCAACGCGTCGCGCAACGCGGCGCCGCGCTGCGCGGCCTGGTATTGCCGCGGCGACACGCCGACGACGCGCTTGAACAGCCGTTGAAGATGGAACGGGCTCACGTGAACCGCGTCGCTCAATTGCGCGAGCGTGAAGCGGTCCTGACGATGCGCGTCAAGCACCACGCACGCACGATTGACGATCTCGAGCTCACGCGGCAACCCCTCGGGCCGACAGCGCTTGCACGGACGATAGCCGGCCGCGCGCGCGGCGTCCGTGTCGGCGAAGAACGACACGTTCTCGCGCCTCGGCAGCCGCGACGCGCACGACGGCCGGCAGAACACGCCCGTCGTCTTGACCGCGTAGCAGAACGCACCGTCGGCGTCGGCGTCGCGCGCGACGAGCGCGGCCCAGCGTGCATCGTCGGTCGGATAGGCTGGCTGCTTCATGATGACCTCGCAAAAGCGGAACGGATGCCTGTCAATGTAGGCGTCACCCGGCTCGCGCACGCGCTGTTTCTTGCGCTCTCATTCGAACTTCCGTCACGCGAGCGACACAATCGTCCGGTTCGTTGCCGCAATCGAAGCATGAGCGCCGCATCGGCCCCATTTTGCTGCAGTGCGAATGCGACAGATTGCCGTCCTGACGTTTTTTTACACAAAGAATATTGCGTCGCACCATCCAGATGTGTATAGTTCGAACTGTCTCCTCCATGTCTCCTCCTGATATGGATTAAGCCCGTTCGAATGTGAACGGGCTTTTTTTCGTCCATCGATTTTGCACCGTCCGTCCGCGCATCGCACGGACCGTCTACACTCGGTAGGACGTTCCTCTCGAAGGAGACGTCCCCGATGAAATTCCACATCCACGAGATTGATCACGTGGTGCTGCGCGCCGCCGATCTGGCGGCGATGACCCGCTTCTATTGCGACGTGCTCGGCTGCCACGTCGAAAAGGAACAGCGGGAATTGGGGCTCGTTCAATTGCGCGCCGGGCGCTCGCTGATCGATCTGCTCGCAGCCGGCGCGCCGATCGATCGGGCGGATAGCGGTGCCCCCGGAAAGGGCCGGAACATGGATCACCTGTGCCTGCGCATCGAACCGTTCGACGCGGCCGCGCTGCACGCGCACCTCGCCGAACACGGCGCGCGGCCGGGTGACGAAGCGCGGCGCTATGGGGCGGACGGCTACGGGCCGTCGATCTATCTGTTCGACCCGGAAGGCAACATGGTCGAGCTGAAGGGCCCGCCGGAGGCCATCGCGCCCTGAGGACACATGCATGAGCCGGCGGCACGGCAAGTTCCGGCGGCCCAAGCCCGGGGCGGAGACGATCAGACCGCTCCGGCAAGCGAACCGCGATCTCGCCGCCGAGCGCGCCTCGCGGCGTCTCGCCCGCTCAGGCGTCCTCGCGCGCCTTCAGCGTCGTCCACTCGATCGCGACCGGATCGTGCGTCTCGCTCGACAGCCATGCGCCGCCGTCCTGGATCGTGCACTGCAGGCGCATCGTGCGCTCGGCGATGCCGCCCAGCGCCGCCGCGACGCCCTCCGCAAGCGACGTCACCTGCACGTTGCGCAGCCGCTCGACCTTGCCGCGCACGCCTTGCCACCAGATGTCGGACGTGCGTCCGCCGTAGGCAATCACGTTCACGCGATCGGCGCGACCGCTCGCCTTCGCAATGCGGCGCTCGTCGGGCTGCCCGACGTCGATCCATGCCTCGATCGCCCCCGTCAGGTCCTTTTGCCAAAGATCGGGCTCGTCGATATCCGACAGCCCCTTGCAGAACTCGAGCCGCTCGTGCGCGAACAGCGCGAACGCGGCAATGCGCACCATCATCCGCTCGTCCGTCTCGGACGGGTGGCGGGCGACGGTGAGCGAGTGATCGGCATAGTAGTGCCGATCCATGTCGGCGATTTGCAGTTCCGCCTTGTAGATCGTCGATTTGAGCGCCATTCGGCATCGGAGCCCGCGAGGGCCGTTGATTCGGTTCGGGGCGTGATGATACCGAATGCGCGCTGCGAGTGCGACGTCGCTCGAAATCGCCGCCGGCAACGGCCACGACCGGCAGCCGTAAACGCAAGACGGCCCGACGCACGCCGGGCCGCTCGAATCCGCTGCGCCCGTGCGTTGGCTCGGGCGCGATGCCGGCCGCAAACGGGAAACGGGATCGCGGTTACTGCTTGATGAAGCGTGCGTCGGTCCAGAGGCCTTGCTGGTCGCTGTTCTCGGCGCTCACGAACTGCACGTCGCCCTGGTCGACACTGACGACCCGGAAGCGCTGGCCCTCGGGCACCGACAGGCACCGGTAGTCGTCGAAGTACTGCTGCTTCGCCTGCGACTTGCCGTCGCGCTCGTGGTTCAGTACGGAGTCCAGATTGTCTTTCGACAGGCATCCCCACGCGTCCTTCGTCAGCTGGATCTCCTGCTGCGGCTTGAGCGATGCGTCGCCCGCCGCCTGCGCCACCGAAAATGCAACGATGCCGCTCGTCAGTACCAGAAAAAGACCGGTCCGCTTCATCATGTCGTGTCTCCCATTCGCTCGGGTCATGAGCTCGGGTTAGCTATGTATTTAAAGGCTTGCGTCGACCCGCGTCTTCTCATGCTAGGAAAAGCGAAGGCAATCGCAAGCACATTCGTTGTGCGACCGCAATAGCGACGAATTGCCGCACTGCCTGCACAACCCTGCTCGCGGTGGCCGCGGCCGCGCGGCGCCACGAAGCAAATGCGTCATGCCGATTTTTCGGATGCCCAAAAGTCTTGCCCCGCAAGCCTTTCGATTGCCCGCGTTTTTCCACGATGAACGAGATGGATAATTCGAGTGCGGTCGGCGATCAGTTTGATGCACCGCACATAAAGTCATCAGGAAATCTCGCGTGGCCGCATGAAAATCTCTTGATCTGCCGAATACAAAAAAATGCCAGGCGCATTCGCACCCGGCATCCGTCCTGTCGCGATACGGCCAGCGCCCCGGCTTGCGCGGCGCTCCGGCATGCATGCCGGCCGGCTTTATTCGCGTCCGTGCAATTCCGCGCCTTGATGCGCGGCAAAATAATCGCGCTGAAAAATGCACATTCTCAATGCATTGTGATACTGGCCATTGCCGAAAAACTCTTCGATCAGTTCGGCCTCGTGCGTGAATCCGCATTTCTCGTAAACCCGGATCGCGGCGGCATTCGATTTATCGACGATCAAATACAGCTTGCGCAGGTTCAACACCTTGAATGCATATTCGACCGCGAGCCGGGTCGCGCGCGTCGCGTAGCCGCGCCCCTGCCGGTTCGGCGCGATGATGATCTGGAACTCACCGCGGCGGTGGATGTAGTCGAGCTCGATCAGCTCGACGAGACCGACGAGTTCGCCATCGGGATCGAACACGACGAAGCGGCGCTCACGCTGGTCGTGCACGTGCTGGTCGTACAGTTGCGACAGCTCGGTGAAGGTTTCGTACGGCTCCTCGAACCAGTAACGCATGATCTTCGCGTCGTTGTTCAGTTCGTGGACGAAACGCAGGTCCTGGCGCTCGAGCGGCCTTAGCGCGAGCATGTGTTGTTCTTTCTGGGTTTGCATGGTGTGTGATGGTCCTTGAGTCATTCGGGGGCGGCGGGCGGTATGGACACCCGTGCAAGCGCGGAGTGCATCGAGGCAAGCATCGGCGGAAAATGACTGCGGGCTTTGATACAGAGCCTAAAATGAACTGAGGGTTCCCGCCCCGCGATGGAGGCTATCGTGATCGAGCAAGTGATACTGGGCGTTTTTCTCGTACTGCCGCTTCTCATCGTCGCGGTGCTGTACTCCGACGAACTCTGGCAGGAGCACCGCCTGCAGCATCCGCGCGACGAGCACACGCCACATATCGATTGGCGCCATCCGTGGCGAATCCTGCGGCGAGGGCACTGACGGCGTCGAGTCGGCCGCGCACCGGCCGCGCGGATTTGCCGCATACGAGGGAGGAGGCGTCCGCCGGGCATGCGCGCGGCAGGCGCGCGCCGCGGCGGCCCATACGCGCCATCCGGACGAGTCGGCCGATCGACCGATTGACCGATCGACCATCGCGCCGGCCCAGTTGCAATCGGGTCCGGCATTTGCTTTTTCCCGCACGTCCTGCATCGCGCGCCGCGTCGGTGCGCGCCGATGCGACGCCCCCGCTCCCGACAATCGCCACACTCGTGTTCCGGCACGCAAACTCCGGCACAAAAAAAGGCGCCCGAAGGCGCCCTTGGGTCCGCAACGATCGCGGAAATCAGCAGTTTCCTTTCTTCGCTTGTCCCGGCGGGCAGAAGCCGTTGCCTGGGCCTCCCTGCGGCGCCATGATGACGCCCGGCTGATCCGGAACGTAGACGGCGCAGCCGCTCAGGACGCCAGCGGAAACCGCCAATGCGATGATGATCTTCTTCATGTTGTTTCCCCGTGAGTGGTAGAGGGGGAAGGGGCCGCGCCCCTTCCGTTCGTATTGCAGACAATCAGAACCCGAAATTGACGTTCGAGACCGAGCCCGCCGTAATGTTCGCCGGCTGCTGCTGCGTCGCGCCGTTGGCCGCATCGGCCTCGATCGTGTACTGGCCCGCGGCGGTCGGCACCGCGCTCATCGCGACCGGCAGCGCACCCGAATACGTGCCGACGATCGGCGCCGCGGTCGGCAACGTCAACGCATAGGCGCCCGTGTCGAGATTCGCGTTCGCCGACGCAATCTCATACGGCAGCGAGTTCACCATCTGCAGCGCGCGCAGGATCGCGTCCGCGCTCGCCGTGGCCGTGCCGCTCACCATGTTCATCGTCGATGCAGGCAGCGTGATCGGCACGGACGAGGTCGACACCGACGTCGTCGTGTTCACGACAACGGGCACCGAACGCACGATCCCGGTCGCAACGTTGTTCTGCGCGATCACAATGTCGTAGTTGCCGTTGGTCGAGCTCTGCACGAGCGGCGTCAGCACGAAGTGGCCGGCGCTGTCGGCGAGCGTGCCCTTGATCACGTGGCCGTTCTGCTCCGCGTAGACCGTCGCGCCCGCTTCGGTCGGCGCGACATAACCGTCGATCGCGCCGCTGACGACCGTCGGCGTGGCGGTCACGACAGGCTTGAGCGCATACGCGCCGTTGCCGCGCTGAACGATCGATTTGCACGCGTTGAAGTCGAGGACGAGATCGACGAGCGTGTTCGGCTGCACCGTGAACGGCGTGATGATCTTGTAGCCGCTTTGCGTGGCGCTCGGCGTCGCGAGCGGCTGCTCGGTGCCGCCCGTCGGCACGACCGAGTTCGCAAGCGTGTTGCCCTGGTTCTGCGCGAGCACGAGACGCACTTGCTGATACTGGCCGGCCGGCAGCGCGTTCTGGCCGAGGTCGGCGAGCACGCCGTTGGTCAGCGACAGCAAGTCGACCTTTTCCGGCGTCGCGAGGGCGACGTCGGTCCAGCCCGCGTCGTTGTCGCCTGCCTGCGCGCTCATGTTGACGCGCACCTTCGAGACGGTCACATAGATATGGTCGAAGCCGCACGACGGCGCGTCGGTCATCGCGACGTGCAGCGTGCCGGTTTGCGCGCTGCCGCCCCCGTCGCCGCCGCCGCAACCGGCAAGCGAGATCGACGCAGCGGCCGCGAGGCCAAGGATCTTCCAGATTGTTTTCATGACCCCCCCCCAACTATTGGTCTTGGTGAGCGAAGGATACGCAGCAGATCGATGTCAGTCTCTTACGCTTTTGCAACCAGCCGTAACTTTTGCATCTTGTGTTTCAAAGCGCCCGGGATTCGCTTGACGGCATGAGGGGAAGCGGGAAGTTAGGGAAACTCCGCAAGGTATAGGGGCGCGCTCGGAGATGGCGAATTAGTCGCAGCAAAAGTGAAACATCGTTAAATATTTCATTTCGACTGCCCGTGCACATCGAACCATTTCCGTATGCACAAATGGCGCTCGAAACGGCAGCCAACGCCGGTTAGCCCACCAGCCCCTTCGGTCAAGAGAAATCGAGATCAAAGCTGCGCAGACCCAAGGTGAAACACGGGAGCCGACAAATCTCGCCGCCCCATCGCTCAACCAACCATTCACGGCTGCATGTCACGCATCTGACCGATCCGGGCGCCGTAACCACGCCGAAGGCAATCCAGATCCGCGCCACACGCGGTGCGCTCCTGCAACCAGGCTCTCTGAGATTGAATGAGTATCTGCGGGTCGACCGTAAGCGAGTCGCCGGTACCGTCTCGACGGTGTGAATGAATGTTGCCAGAGTAGGCCCCACCACGGCGAGTAGCGGGGACCACAGTGTCAACAGAAGCACCGAAGAGAACTTCACGCAAAGGCATTCCTAATCACCCCGTCGAATTTCGACGGAAACTCGCCAAGCTGGCCTGCGAACCGGGCGTATCCGTAGCGCGGCTGGCGATGGAACACGGGGTGAACACGAACTTGTTATTCAAATGGCGTCGCGCGTTGCGTGCCGGCGAATACGATTCTGTGGGATTTTTGCCGGTCACATTGGAAGCGCCAGCGCCACAGATCGAGCGACCGACTGCGACCGTGGCGCCGACGCCGGTGATCGGCGCTGCCGCGATGGGCGCCATAGAGATCAACGTCGGTAACACTCGTGTGCGGATCGAGGGCTCGCCCAACGAGGGCACGTTGCGGCTGGTGCTGCGCATGTTGCGCAACACACCGGAATCGGCAGCATGATCGGGCTGCCCAGCCGCACAAAGACGCGCGACGCCATTTGAATAACAAGTTCGTGTTCACCCCGTGTTCCATCGCCAGCCGCGCTACGGATACGCCCGGTTCGCAGGCCAGCTTGGCGAGTTTCCGTCGAAATTCGACGGGGTGATTAGGAATGCCTTTGCGTGAAGTTCTCTTCGGTGCTTCTGTTGACACTGTGGTCCCCGCTACTCGCCGTGGTGGGGCCTACTCTGGCAACATTCATTCACACCGTCGAGACGGTACCGGCGACTCGCTTACTTCCAAGTGCCTTTCTGCGCTCGATGATGCGGCGAGCAGTCATCAGTTGCTTGCCTCGCAATTTTCCGGACTCATAGGCCTCTTGGAGCGCCGCTTGAATTTCAGCGTCGTCGTCGCCGGCGCCGACAATCATTAGAGCTGCATTGAGAGGAACGAGACCCTTCTCCACCGCAACCACCAGTCGCTCTTCCCCCTGGTGCAGCAGCGTGAGGATGCCGTGCACGTAGGTCGATGTGAGACCCGTTTTTTCTGCAATGACTTTCGGAGGATAGCCCTGCTCCTGCAGCTGCCGAATGCCCGCGAGCCGTTCGATGGGCCTACACTGTCGGCGCGCGATGTTTTCCGTCAGGCTCATTACGTACGCATCCTCGTCGCTCACATGCACCACGAGTGCAGGTATGGTCGCTTCCCCAAGCGTACGAAACGCCTTCAATCGCCCCTCGCCACATACGAGAAGATATTTTTCTATCCCTCCAGTCGTCACGCGCGGAGTGACCAGGATAGGTTTCTTTAAGCCGATGGCCTTGATGTTGTCGACGATTTCATTGAATACCCGACCATTGCGCTCTCTCGGATTAATGACCTCAATCTGAGAGACCGGAATCATCCGAATTTCTCCGGGCTGCTGTCGCGAGTTCACGCTACTCTCCTGAGACGAGCGCGCTCGGCCATTCCATACAAGTAGTCCAGCGTGTCAAATCGATAGCTCTCAAACTCAATTGGATTTTGGTCGGCGAGATGAATACGGGGTTGCCCAAAATCGAGACGTGGTAAGAGGTAGTAGTCGAGTGTCGATGCGTTCGCCTGGTCGAGCCGAACCGCAACAGTGATGTCCGGCAGAAGACTCGTATCGAAGCGCACCTTCCAATGATTTCGGCCGTTGCCATGCGCCTGACACCGTGCGAGGACAATGCATACTGTGAACTCATCGTTCACCGTCAGCAGGTCGGTTGCGGTGTCGCGTATCATCGTGCCGCCCAAATCCGCGATTTTCTTTTCCGTCTGGGCGACGATTTCGGGATGCAGTTTTCGCAAAAAGCGATTGGTCTCTATGTAACGATAGTCGCGACCAGGAGTGAAGCCGACAGTCTGATAGGCTCGAATTAAACTGCCAAATCGATAAACATAGACGGACGTAGAAGGCATGCCATCTGTTTCGTCAATTACCACGCCAGACAGAAATCCGCGGGCGCGGTACAGATTACGCAATCGCTCAATTAACTCTTCGTTCGAGTAGTGACGCGCTCTCGCCCTCATAATGCCTTGAGCGGTGTAGAACGTCTCACTCGGGACAATTGCCTGAAATGCTCCCTCCTTTCGAATCCACATATCGGGGGTGTTCATCACCCGCATCTTTTTCAGCTTGAATGACACCCGATTGTATACGTTATTGCCAATGTATTTTTCGTTGGTCAATACCTCCCGTACCGTCGCCCGCGTCCACTCACGGCCAAGGTCAGTGCGCACATTCATGCCGTTAAGGCGAGCTGCAATCTCGTATTCGTCGAGCGATTCGTCGATAAACCAGTTATAGATTAAATTGACGATTCGCACCTCGCTTTCCGGCCCCGGCATCAGGACAACCCTGTCCGTCTGTAGGCTTTTATGTTCGCCTCGATGCAGCTCCGCTTTCATGAGACCGTGCTCGTCGACCAATACTCGGCGCAACCCATAGCCTGCTGGGCCTCCTTGTCGGAAACCCATTTCAATCAAACGACACTGGCCGGCAAACACCTTCGCAGACAGTTCTCGGCTGTACTCGCCGGCCATTGCGCGCTTCACCCCCTTCACAATGGTCGAGACTGGCGACCCGTCGTTCTCGAACTGCTCGGCGCAGTACGCAACCTGAATTCCTGCACGGCGGCAAATGTATTCGTAGTACGCGCTCTCGTCGGCATCCTGGAATCTGCCCCAACGACTCACGTCATAGACGAGGATGATGCAGAAATCAGCCTTTCCATTCGTCACATCGGAAATGAGATTCTGAAGTGCTTGGCGACCGTCGATTCGAAGACCGCTTTTCCCTTCATCGGCATATGTGCGCACGATGTCGAATCCGCGACGGGTTGCGTAGTCTCGAATCCGGTCGCGCTGATTCTCAGTCGAATACTGCTGGTGTTCCGTGGACATGCGGACGTACTCAGCTGCCCGTCCTGCCAGGGAGCTGGCTACGCTTGGTGCACCTGCGCTGTTGAATGACATTCTCCGCTCCACAACTCAGACACAGACACGCAGCAGGCACCATGCGCAGGGAGAAGCCCGAATGCGAACGCCGCGTCCTCAAATCGGGGCGTGGCGCTCTAAAGCGAACGGTGACAAGGCAAAGGTAGCAGGCCGGACGCCTACGCGTAACACGTCATCTCTTTGCAATCAGACCGGCGGCGCCGGCGGCGCAGACAGCACGGTTATATGAACGGTCCACGCGTCCATCTTTGCAACGTTGGCGTCATCCGCATGGCACAGGACGTAGAAGCCCGAGCCTAGGGACTGCGGACGCCCTGACACGTCCATCTTTGCAACCGCCCTGAAATTCCGCCGTTCGTTGCGCGTCTGCTGCATGCTGCTGTTGCGCTCGCGATACGCCGAATGCGAGGCTCGATATTCGCGCCAGTAGCCCGAGTGCCCCGCGCACCATCTGGCCTGCGCCCGTGCCTGGTTGTCGCGATAGTCGCTGTCGATACGGAGCCGGTGGTTCTGCCAGTGACGTCGACGAGCTCGCTGGCAAGATTCCGATGAGCAATAGCGCTGACGGGGAACGTGCGGCAGCGGCACGAACGCGGTGCCACAGGCGAGACAGAGGCGTGGGGATTTCATGAGTGCCCTCCAGGCCAGGTTGCGACGAGCGGACGCCGGCGCCTCGACCAGCCACCGACGGCAATGGCGTGGGACGAGATAGAGAGGGGCTTATTCAGTAGCTGCTTCGTTAATCGCCCAGCGCGATTTGCTTGGCGCGTTTGTAGGCCGGTCTCCGAAACTTGGACATTTCTTGACCGCCGGCGTGCAAGGAGGGGGTTCGTCCACCAGCACAAATCGCTTAAATTGCCTTGCCGGACGCGCAGTTTTTTGCGGTAGCTTGTACAAAGCTGAGAGAGCGATGCTGGTGGGATAGGACCCGTCCTGTCACAAGCCCAGGCTCGAGTCCGAGGTGGTCTGGACGGTTCGTCTCGACTTATGCGTCCATTTTCTCGCCTTATGGGTCCACCCTCAGCTGGAAGCCCTTATCCCGTAAGGCGCATTTTCTCGGGTTATGAGTCTGTCTACAGGTTGCACTTCTGCAATCACAAAACAAGACTCGTGCCAGTTAGCACAAAGCCAGCTTGATGCGCTGAGCCTATCCGAATGTTTGTGTGTGAGGCATAAACTGATGGCCAAGGAGCCACTTTATGCCACGCAAACGCAAGGAAGAAGTGACGATTGAACCGGGCAAGGGCTTGAACCTGGACCCGGAACTGATCAAGCAACTGGTACCCGGAACGCTGGATCGGGCAGCTTCGGAAGATCATCAAGGCGCGCGGCCACTTCCCGTCGGACGAGGCCGCGCTCAAACTGATCTGGCTGGCGCTGCGCAACGTCGTTGCCAAGTGGACCGGCTCCCGGCACGATTGGAAGAGTGCCATGACTCAGTTCGCACTGCTTTACCCGGAACGATTCAACATTGGAGTCTGAATCTCAACCCGCCTCACACACGAAATTCCGGATACCCCCGATGCGCTTTATTAAAAGGCTCCAATCGGAGCCTTTTTTATTTCCCCGAAATTCCTATTGCCGGCCATCATTTTTCCGCACTTTATAAGTCAAAATTAAGAATATGTCGCAGCATGAATTTCGTTATAAAATTCTCACATCTCAACGTCCCGCGGCCCAGACAGGCACTCCATGCGTCAATCTCTTGAACGAAAAAGCTGGATCGCCGGCGTTATCGGCACGATAATCGGCGGCGCCGCATTCGCATGGTCGATTTTGACATATTTTTTCCCTCACGATGCGTCACCTCAAACTTCATCACCCAGTGCAGCCAACACGGGTGATCGCGCCATCATTGTTCAAGGAAGCGGCAATACCATCGTAGCGCCGCAACAAGAAGGCTCCTTCGAAACACGCAAAGCACCAAGATTCTTCGAATTCAAAATTTCTGATCAAGCGCTCAAAATCGAGGGGAACAGCCGCCACGAAGTTCACTATCCACAAATTTCCGGCACCATCCCCTCTGACACCCTCGCACTTACCAATCATCTTTTAAAGCGATCTGCACTGACCGAATACGAATATTATTCCGACATGAACGAAGTCCGCATAACCTACAAAATAGGACTGAAGGAATTCAATCTCATCGGAATCAATTACAACATCTTCATCTGGAATGATGGAGCCACACACCCTCAAACCACAACAAACGCAATTACCATAAATCTTGAAACGGGCCACGAACTCAAACTAAAAAACATACTCCGCACCGGATATCGGCGACGAATCAACGAACTTGTTCGAGAAAATCTGATTAGACAAGATCAGTATTTTCCGTGCGAAAATAAAAAAACCTCCGACAGCAAAGAACAACGAGCAGAAGTCGCAATCCATGGGATTCTCAAAGAGATTCTCAGGCATTCATCCGATACCTGCTTCAGCTCCGTCACGGATGACAGCCAGTATTATCTTACAGATACATCTTTGGTTCTTGTATTTCCGAAGTACAGCATTGCCCCAGGCGCATCGGGTGACCTTGAAGTCCCCATCACTTTCAAGGAAATTCAAAATCTATTGAGCCCCGACAGTCCACTTCAGCGGTTCCTTTAAGTTATATAGCCAGCTCATTCTAAAAATCACGCGGATATTTATTCTCACATATTCAATAAATTTCGACATTCGATTTCACGCGTCTAGCAATGTAGCCGCAGTTCATTCCGACGACGGAATCGGCGCCGTCTTCAAATGTACGGCGACAACAACTACATTACGTTTCTGCCCGACTGGAAGGCAAGCGTTATGACATGCCATGATCCCAGTCGAGCAAATAGGCCATACGCCATCAACGCCCTCACCTCCCCACCATCGCCCTCAGCACCCCATCCCGCCGAATCAACCCGTGATAAAGCGCGGCGGCGAAGTGCGCGAGAAACGTCGCGAAGAACAGATAAGCCAACCACCGATGCGCATGCCGCAGCCACGCAAACCAAACCGCATCGGCAGGCACAATCGGTGGCAATTGCACGCCGCCGCCCAACGTCACCGGATACCCGCCCGCCGACAGCATCGCCCACCCGACCAACGGCATCGCGATCATCAACGCATACAGCACGAGATGCGACCCGTGCGCCGCGAATTTCTGCCACCCCGGCAAATCAGAAGGCAACGCCGGCGGCCGCGAACTCAATCGCACCACCACCCGCACGCAAGCCAGCACCAGCACCGCCACCCCAAGCGGCTTATGAATCGCAACCAGCACGGCATGCCGCCCCGACACCGTCGCCACCATCCCCGCGCCGACAAACAGCATCGACACGATCATCGCCGCCATCACCCAATGCAGCAGCCGCGCGAGCGGATTGAACGTCGTCTTCATCATCGTTTCTCCGAAAGCGGATGCGCCGCGCCGGGAATCCCGGCCTCTTCGCTCGTGCGCCGCAGATACGAATCCGCATACGCGGCCGAGCGCGCGGCGAGCAGCGGGTCGCCCGACACGCGGATGCCGTCGGGCAGGATCGTCGGGTCGTAGTTGACGTCGCGGCACGGCCCGCTGTCCTGCGCCTCCACGCGATCGAGCACCAGCGTGCCCGCGTCGATCGTCGTGCGATTCGCGGGCCACACGCGCGTCGCGTCGTCGACGGGGTCGCCCGGCTCCGCCAGCGTGAGCAGCAAATGCCAGCGCTGCGGCCCCGAACCGATGCGCCGCGTCAGGTCCTCTTGCAACACGTTCGGGTCTCCGGCTTTCGCGACTTCACCCGCCTCGGCCGTCCGCTCCGGCGCGACGCGCCAGCGCACCGCCTGCCGCCTTCCCGCCGCATCGACGAGATAGAACGCGTTCAGGCTGTAATACGTCTCGGTGACGTAGCTCGCGCTCGGCTTCGCCGTCTTCGCCCATGCGCGAAACGCGGCCGTCTCCGGATGCGCGTCGAAGAACGCCTTCAGCTTCGCCGGATCGGGCTTGCCCGTCCTCGGGTCGGGCCGGCCCGCCACCGTCTGCTCGTAGAACGCGCGCGGCGTCGCCACCGGAAACACCGGCATGCTGTTCATCCCCGTGCGCCATTGCTCGCCATCCGGCGCGCTCAGGCGCAGCGCGAGGCTGCGGATCGGCACGCTGCTATCCGGCGCGTACGGATTGCCGCCCGGCATCGCGAAGCGCCCGACCACCGGCGTGCGCACCGCCGCGAAAAAGGGCGCGGTCGAATACGCGCTCGCCGCGCCGTTGCCTTCGAAATAGCCCGTCACGCACACGCCTTTCGCGTGATTGCGCCGGTAGCCCGGATGCAGACCGCTATTGCGCTGCAACGCGTCAACGAGCCGCTGCGGCGTCAGCCGATGCGGCGCGAGCCAGCCGCCGACGTAGCCGAACGTCGCCGCGACCGCCGTCACCGCGCCGCCGATCAGCGCCCATCGCCAGAGGCCGCGCGCCGGCCCGGCGCCCGGTGGTGTTGAAGGGTGTTCCATCGTGTACGCTCCCGACCGTCAGGTCCTGTGTCGAACGCGCGTATGACGGCCCGCCGCCCGGTTTATTCCATCGAAATTTATTTTCGAACGCATGGAATAACCGTCGGCGGCGAACGTCTCACGCATTGAACCCACGCCCACGACGGCCTCCGATCCGCCCATGCCCTCCGCCGATCTCGACGACCCACTACGCGAGTTGCTGCCGCGACTGCGCCGCTTCGCGCTCTGGCTAACCCGCGACGTGCACAGCGCCGACGATCTCGTGCAGTCGACGCTCGAGCGCGCGCTGTCGCGCTGGTCGACGCGCCGTGACGCTTCGGCGCTGCGCAGCTGGCTCTTCACGATCCTGTACCGGCAGTTCGTCGATACGACGCGGCGGGCCAAGCGCTACGCGTGGCTGCTCGGCCGGATCAAGGACGACGACGAGCCGCAATGGCCGTCCGCCGAGGATCACGCGCTCGCGCGATCGATGCTCGACGCGTTCGGCCGGCTGTCGACGGAACAGCGCAGCCTGCTGCTGCTCGTCGCCGTCGAGGGGTTCAGCTATCAGGAAGTCGCCGAGCTGCTCGACATCCCGATCGGCACCGTGATGTCGCGGCTGTCGCGCGCGCGTCAGGCGCTGCGCGCGCTCGGCGACGGCGAGATTTCCGCTCCTTCGCTGCGTTTGATGAAATGAACATTCCGCCCGACGAACAGGATCTCCACGCTTACGTCGACGGCCGGCTCGACGCCGATGCGCGCGTGGCCGTCGAACGCTGGCTCGCGCTGCATCCGGCGCGCGCGGAGCAGGTGCGGCGCTGGCGGCAGGATGCGCAGCAGCTGCGCGCGGCGCTCGATTCGGCCGCGATGCCCGCCGCGACGGCGACGCTCGATCCCGCCGCGCTGCGCGCGCGCCGCGCCGAACGCGCGCGCGCGCGGCTCGCGGTGGCCGCGTCGTTCGTGCTGTGCGTCGCGCTGGGCGCGATGGGCGGCTGGCAGGCGCACGGCTGGAGCAGCGCGCCCGCCGCGCCGATGAGCGATGCCGTCGCCGCGTACAAGCTGATGGTGGTCGATCGCAGCGCGCGCGTCGACGTCGTCCAGAAGCAGCCGGGCGAATTGCAGGCGTGGGTCGCGCGCGAGATCGGCGCGCCGGTGCGGCTGCCGGATCTGAGCGGCGCGGGCTTCGCGCCCGTCGGCGGGCGGCTCTTCGCGACCGAACGCGGCGCGGCCGCGATGGTGCTGTACGAGGATGCGGCCGGGCGCACGCTGAGTTTCTACATTCGGCCACCCGAGTCGGCAAATCGCCTGCTCGCGGCGGGCGAGCGCGCCGACGGCGCGCTGCTCGCGCGCTACGGCTCGGTGCGCGGGTTCAACTATGCGGTTGTCGGGCGCGCGGACAGTGTCGGCGAGGCGGCCGTCGCGCGCGCGCTCGACGCGCAGATCTGACGGGCGTTTCGTTCGATGCGCGCGAAGGCGAGTGCGCGGCGCATCCGCGCGCCCACGCCGCCGCCGAGCGACGCCATGCGGTCGGTCGCTCGGGCGGATGAAGCACGCGGAAAGCACAGGCCGCGCCGCTCGAAGAACCGATTGCGGCGCGACGCGCTCGCCCCGCGCCGCGCCGCGTCGCGCGCGTCGCATGCGAAAACGCGGCGAGCGCGCCGCCTCCATCGCGCGTCACGCGGCGGTCATTTCCTGCACGTCACCTTCAGCGTCTTCTTGCCGTCGATCCGGTAATCGCAGCGATTCACGCGCTCGGCGAGCCTGACGTCCTTCGTCTGGCCGTCCGCGTACTTGCAGCGGATCGTCACGTAGCGTCCCGCGTCGTACACGTAGCCCAGCTCCCAATGCCCCTTGCGCTCGCCGGCGTCGTCGGGAATCAGCGTCGCGAGATCGCTCGGCGCGCCGTCGAATACGTCGACGTATTGCAGCGGGCTTTGCGCCCGCACCGGGCAGACTGCCGTGCCCGCACGGGCTGCGCCGGCCGCACCGGTCGCACCGGTCGCGTCCGCCGTGCCCGACGCGCCCGCGCATCCGAAGAACGACGCGGCGGCGAGTGCGCAGGCGGCCTTACTCCACGACATAGAAGTTGTCCCCATTGTTCGACCGGCCATGCGCGCCCCAGCGCAGGCGCCGTTGCTGCACCGGCTGCGGCGTCGGCGGCGTCACGAACTGGTCGTACACCAGGATGCCGCCGTCCTTCGTCTGGCTGACGTAGATCGCCGCATGGCCGTCGTACTTGCCGGCGGCGTTGAACGTCGCGATCACGGTGCCCGCGACGATCGTCGCGTTGCCTTTCACCGGCGCGCCCTTGCGCCATTGCCCGGTGAGCGGCAGCGTCGGGCAGACCCGTTTCACGTAGGACACGCATTGGCCGCACAGATCGACGCCGGACGTGACGCTGCCCGTCGGCGCCTTGTCGAAAGGCGCGAGCTTCGAAGTCGGCGCGCAGGTCCAGCGGCCGACCGGCGCGCCGGCGTTGTTCGAGTAATGAGTCGACACGTAAGGCATGGTTCCCTCGGTTTTTATAAGCGGAATTCGGATTGCCGCAACCAGCCAAGCGAACCGGATTGTCCGGCAGATGCGGGAAACGATCAACCGCCGCGACAATTCAACACAAATCTTGCGCCGGAGTGCAGTTTGCGCGCCGCGTATCCGTCGGCCGTCACGGCGTGCGCCATGCATACGCCGTGACGGCCGACGCGCCGCGCGACGGCAACGACATCCGCACTCGATGCGCACACAAGCCGATCGCGGGCACGAACGCAAACGCGAAAAACACCGAAGGCGCGCGAGACGAACGCCGTTTGCGTACCCGCGGCTTGCCCGGCGCGCCGGTCGCTCACCGCGTGCGCCGCGCGTTTCTTATCGCCGCCGTCGCGCACGGAATAGCGCACTGGGAATACCGCCGCGCGCTCGTTCGTTTACCCGTTGAGCGCCGGCGCGTTCGCAAACGCGAGGCATCGCGCGCCACGCGCCCGCCCTCGTCGATCGTGGCAGGCGGCGCGACGCAGGCGGGCCGACCGCGCGTCGACATTTCAGGGCGTCCATTCAGAGCCTTATCATGAACAGGTTGATCCGTTGCGCCACCGCGCTGATCGGCTCAAGTTCATTCGTGTGTGCATGCGCGCAAACCTATGACGGAACGGCCGCGCCGATCGACACATCCAACTGCCGGGCGATCGCCGGGCAAGCGGACATCGACGGCACGATGCAGCAGGTTGTCGGCCGCGCATGCCTGCAAAGCGACGGCACGTGGCGGCTCGTTCAGAACCCGGACGGCAGCGTGCTGTGGTATCCGCTCGCCGCGTATCCGTACCCCGATCTGTGGTACTGGGGCGCGCCGTTCGTCATCGGCGCGGGCACGACCTTCATCTTCGTCGACCGCTTCCACCACTTCCATCGGTTCCATCACTTTCATCCGATGACGCCGGGCCATATCGGCCCGCCGGCGGGCGGAGGCTTTCATCGCGGGCCGCCGCACGGCGGCGGCATGAGCGGATGGGGAGGAAAGACGCGACACTAGCCCAAGCCAACCGACCCACACACCGACCACCAGCCGGCGCGTCCGGCGCATCGCGCATTGCATCCGGCATGGCCCGACGCGTTGCCTCGGCGCGGCCGAATCGGGCGGCGGCGATGGCAATCGCATGGCGACGGCAACCATCCGCCGGTTCGCGAACGCACCCTTGCGGCAAACTCGCAGGCGATGAACGCGCCGCGTTTCCCAGCGCCGCATCCTCGCGGAGCGACACGTTACATGTCACGATCGACGCGATTCGGCTACAGTCCGAGGTGCGGCCGCACCGAAGACGGCCACCGACGCTGTACCCCAACCACGAGGACCACTCCATGCGCATCATCCGGGCCTGGCTCGCCCTGACGTTCGTTGCGTCCATCGCTTGCCTCCTTTTCGCCGCGCCTGCCGCGCACGCCGCGCCCGCCGGCAAGACGCTGACGTTCGACGGCGTAGCATTCTTCCAGCGCGACGCCGCCGGCAACCGGCTCGAATACACGCCGAAGGGCGAGGACGATCTGTCGACATGGCAAACGATGATCACGCTCGTGCGCTACCCGGAAGCGACGACGCCGGACGGGCT
The DNA here is from genome assembly GCF_000012365.1 of Burkholderia thailandensis E264. Lineage (NCBI taxonomy): Bacteria > Pseudomonadati > Pseudomonadota > Betaproteobacteria > Burkholderiales > Burkholderiaceae > Burkholderia > Burkholderia thailandensis. The sequence goes on along the minus strand of NC_007651.1, from coordinate 72,377 downwards.
CGCGTCGATCACGGATTCCGTGCTCCGTCTTTACAAGCAGAACGGTGCGTTGATCCTGAAGGTCGACGCGGTGCCGGCCGCGCACGGCAAGCCGGCCGAGTACTTCATCTCGGTTGCGTTCCCCACGCGCGATTTCATCGAAGCGGTGTTCACGCGCGTCGCGCTCGTCGACGGCGCGGGCGCGGCCGCGATCTACTCGCATCGCGAATACGGGCGCGCGGTCGGCAACGAAGTGAGCGCGTGGATCGAGAAGAACGGGCCGGCGAAGGAGCGCGCGCTCAAGCAATGGAATCCGCTGCCGACCGTCGGCGGGAAATGAGCGGGCGGGCGCCGTGACGCAACGCGCCGAGCGCGGCGGATCGATCGGGCGAGGCGGCTTCGCGCGCCCGGCCGCTCACGCTTTCGCGACGAGCGCCGCGATCTCGTCTGGCGCGAACCCCGCTTCGCGCAGGATCGCCGCGCTGTCCGCGCCGCGCTTCGGCACCGCGCCGGGCTGCGCGTTCGGCGAGCCGGAAAACCGCGGCGCCGGCGCCGCCTGCAGCACGCCGTCGCGCTCCGCATAAACGCCGCGCGCCGCCAGATGCGGATGCGACTTCGCTTCGGCCGGACTCAGCACCGGCGCGAAACAGACGTCGGTGCCCTCCATCAGCTCGACCCAATGCGCGCGCGGCCGGCTCGCGAAAATCTCCGCGAGCCGCTCGCGCAGCCGGGGCCAGCGGCTCGCGTCGTACGGGTTCCGGAAATCGTCGTCGTCGGCGAGGCCGAGCTTGTCGACGAGCAGCGCGTAGAACGGCGGCTCGAGCGCGCCGACGCTGACGTAGCCGCCGCACGCGCAGCGATAGCTGCCGTACCAGTGCGGGCCGTCGAGCAGCCCCTGGCCGCGCGCCATCGGCATGAAGCCCGCCGCGTGAATCGACAGCAGCAGGTTCATCAGGTTCGCGCTGCCGTCGACGATCGCCGCATCGACGACTTGCCCCTTGCCGCGCAGGCGCGCATCGACGATGCCCGCGAGCACGCCCATCGCGAGATACAGCGCGCCGCCGCCGAGATCGCCGACGAGCGTCGGCGGCGCGAACGGCGCGTCGCCCGGCTGCCCCGCGTACCACAGTGCGCCGGACAGCCCGATGTAGTTGATGTCGTGCCCCGCCGCGTGCGCGAGCGGGCCGTCCTGCCCCCAGCCCGTCATCCGCCCGTAGACGAGTTTCGGATTGCGCGCGAAACACGCATCGGGGCCGAGCCCGAGCCGCTCCATCACGCCCGGGCGCATGCCTTCGATCAGCGCGTCGGCATGCTCGACGAGCCGCAGCACCGCGTCCACCGCCTCCGGCTGCTTCAGGTCGAGCGCGAGCGAGCGCTTGCCGCGATTGAAGATCGCGCGGCGGCCGAGGTCGAGCGGATCGCCTGCGCGACCGGCCGTGCGTTCGACGAGGATCACGTCCGCGCCCATGTCGGCGAGCAGCATCCCGCAGAACGGCGCGGGGCCGATTCCGGCGATTTCGACGATTCGGATTCCGTGCAAAGGGCCCATTGCCCGCTCCCGTGAGGTTCGATGCGTTCGGTTCGGCGCGATGCCGAGTCGCGCCGCGCGGCCGCGACGATCGCGGCCCGGCGATGTCGGGCAGCGTCACGTCGCCCGTCCCGCTTCGGCACGGCATGACGCAGCGCGGCGCAATGCGGCGGGTCGTGACGCAACGCATGCGGCACGGCACGACGTAGGGCGACATAACTTGACGCCTGCATACGTGCGTGCAACACAGTACAACGCCATGCGATACGACACACGGCCTCACGCGCGGCACGCGATGCGTTTGCGCGCGCGGCCCGACGCGCGCCGCGCCGCAATCGCCGCGCGCCTCGACACGCTTCGCGCTCAGTAGAAGCTTCGCCCCTGCGCGGCCATCTCGCGCAGCAGCCCCGGCGCGGCGAAGCGCGCGCCGTACCGCGCGGCAAGACGATCGCACGTCGCGACGAACGCGTCCACCCCGACGCCGTGAATGTACGACACCGGCCCGCCGCGGAACGCCGGGAAGCCCCAGCCGAGAATCGCGCCGACGTCCGCGTCGCGCGCCGTCGTCAGCACGCGCTCTTCGAGGCAGCGCGCGGTCTCGACCGCCTGCACCGTCACGAGCCGCTCGATCAGCGCCGCCACGTCCGGCTGCTCGGCCGCGACGGGAAACGCTTGCGCGAGCCCCGGCCACAGCGCCTTCTTGCCGCCGTTCGCCGGATAGTCGTAATAGCCGAGCCCCGCCTTGCGGCCGAGCCGGCCGAGCTCGACCATGCGCGCGGCCACGTCCTCGCCGGGGCGCGCGACGTACGCGTCGCCGAGATCGGCGCGCGTCTGCTTCGTGATCTTGTGGATCAACTCGCTCGACACCTCGTCGGTCAGCGCGAGCGGGCCCACCGGCATCCCGGCGAGCAGCCCGGCGTTCTCGATCAGCGCGGGCGCGACGCCCTCGGCAAGCATCGCGAGCCCTTCGAGCACGTAAGTCGAGAACACGCGGCTCGTGTAGAAGCCGCGCGAATCGTTGACGACGATCGGCGTCATGCCGATCGTCTTCACGTAGTCGAGCGCGCGCGCGAGCGTCGCCTCGCTCGTGTCGCGGCCGACGATCACTTCGACGAGCGGCATCTTGTCGACGGGCGAGAAGAAATGCAGGCCGATGAAGTTCGCCGGCCGCGCGCTCGCCTGCGCGAGGCCCGTGATCGGCAGCGTCGACGTGTTCGACGCGAAGAGCGCGTCGGGCGCGAGCACCGTTTCGCTCCTGCGCGTGACGTCGGCCTTGATCGCGCGATCCTCGAACACCGCCTCGATCACGAGCTCCGCGCCGTCGAGCCGCGCGTAATCGGTCGTCGGCACGATCTTCGCAAGCAATGCATCGGCCTTTTCCCGCGTGAGCCGGCCGCGCTGCACCTGTTTGTCGACGAGCTTGCGCGAGTAGTCCTTGCCGCGCGCGGCCGCCTCTTCGCTCGTGTCGATCAGCACGACGTCGAGCCCCGCCTTCGCGCTCACGTACGCGATGCCCGCGCCCATCATCCCCGCGCCGAGCACGCCGATCTTCCGGTAGCGCTGCGTCGGCACGCCGGCCGGCCGCGCGGCGAGCTTGTTCGCTTCGTTCATCCCGAAGAACAGCGTGCGGATCATCGCCTTCGCTTGCGGCGACAGCACCGCCTTCACGAAATAGCGCGCCTCGGTCTTCAGGCCCGTGTCGAGATCGGTCAGCAGCCCTTCGTACACGCACGACAGGATGCTCGCGACGGCCGGATAGTTGCCGTACGTCTTCTGTCGCGCGAGCGCGTTCGCCGCCATGAACACCTGCTGGACGGACGGATGCGTGAGCGCGCCGCCCGGAATCCGGAAGCCCTTCACGTCCCACGGCTGCGTCGCGGTGCGGCGGCTCGCGTCGAGCAGCCACGCGCGCGCGGCCGCGATCTCCTCGCCCGCCGGCACGACCGCGTGCAGGATGCCGGCGGCCAGCGCGTCGGCCGCCTTCAGCCGCTTGCCTTCGAGCAACAGCGGCAGCGACGCCTGAATGCCGACGAGGCGCGGCAGGCGCTGCGTGCCGCCGCCGCCCGGCAGCAGGCCGAGCGTCACTTCGGGCAGGCCGAAGCGCGCCTTCGGATTGTCGGCCGCAACCCGGTAGTGACCCGCGAGCGCGATCTCGAGCCCGCCGCCGAGCGCCGAGCCCGGCATCGCGATCGCCACCGGCTTGCCGCCTGTTTCGAGCGCGCGCAGCGCACGGTGCAGCTCGCACGTGCGCGCGAAGAGCGTCTCGGCGTCGTCGCTCGCCTGCAGCCATTCGAGGTCGCCGCCCGCGATGAAGTCGGGCTTCGCCGACGTGACGAGTATCCCCTTCACCGCCGCATCCTGAAGCGCGCGCGACGCCGCCGCGAAGAACGCCGCGCAGCTCTCGCCGTTCAGCACGTTCTGGCTGCGCCCGGGCAGATTCCAGCTCAAGGCCGCGATGCCGTCGTCATCGAGCGTGTAATCGATCATGGTCGTCCCCCGTCAAATCCGTTCGATGATGGTCGCCGTGCCCATGCCGGCGCCGACGCACAGCGTTGCGAGGCCCGTGGCCGCGCCGCGCCGCTCGAGTTCGTCGAGCAGCGTGCCGAGGATCATCGCGCCCGTCGCGCCGAGCGGGTGGCCCATCGCGATCGCGCCGCCGTTCACGTTGATCCTGTCGTGCGCAATCGCCATCGCGTCCATGAAGCGCAGCACGACCGATGCGAACGCTTCGTTCAGCTCGTACAGATCGATGTCGGCCGCGCGCATGCCGGCACGCTTCAATGCCTTCTCGGCCGCGTAGGCCGGCCCCGTCAGCATCATCGACGGCTCCGAGCCGACGCTCGCGAACGAGCGGACCCGCGCGCGCGGCGCGAGGCCCGCGCGCTTGCCTGCCTCGAGCGAGCCGATCAGCACGGCCGCCGCGCCGTCGACGATCCCCGAGCTGTTGCCCGCGTGATGCACGTGCTCGATGCGCTCGAGCTCCGGATAGCGCTGGCGGATCACCGCGTCGAAGCCGTACATCTCGCCCAGTTCGGCGAACGACGGCTTGAGCGTCGCGAGCGTCTCGGGTGTCGTCTGCGGGCGGATCGTTTCGTCGCGATCGAGGATCGTCAGGCCGTTCGCGTCGCGCACCGGCACGATCGAGCGCGCGAACCAGCCGGCCTGCGTCGCCGCGTGCGCGCGGCGGTGGCTCTCGGCTGCGTACGCGTCGACGTCGGCTCGGCTGTAGCCCCACTTCGTCGCGATCGTGTCGGCCGACACGCCCTGCGGCACGAAGTAGCTCGGAATCGCGATCGCCGGATCGACGGGCCACGCGCCGCCGCTCGCGCCCATCGGCACGCGCGACATGCTCTCGACGCCGCCGCCGATCGCCATGTCCGACTGGCCGGACATCACCTGCGCGGCGGCCATGTTGCACGCCTCGAGGCCCGACGCGCAGAAGCGGTTGATCTGCACGCCGGCCGTGGTTTCCGCGTAGCCGGCCGCGAGCACCGCGATGCGGCCGATGCACGCGCCCTGCTCGCCGACGGGCTCGACGCAGCCGAGCACGACGTCGTCGACGGCGCTCGTGTCGAGGCCGTTGCGATCGCGAATCGCGCGCAGCGCGGTTGCGGCGAGCGCGAGCGGCGTGACGCCGTGCAGGCTGCCGTCCTTCTTGCCTTTGCCGCGCGGCGTGCGCACGGCGTCGAAAATGTAGGCTTCCATGAATCGTTCCTTCGGTTGATGGAGATGGCCGGTCGGGACGGCCGGATGCGGCGGCCGCCGATCGGGCCGGCCGCGTCGCCCCGCCGGCCGGCCCGGCGCTCGTCGGGTTCCGCCGGTTCCGCCGCTTGGGTGGGCCGATCGGCGCGTTCCTGCGTGCTGCCCACGCGTCTTCTCTTCTCGCCCGCCGGCGAGACGCCGCTTGCCGAAGCGCTCATCGGCCGCGAGGCGGGCCGCGCGTTCGCCCGGTGCGATCTTCGATCGGCGCGGCCGATTTCGATCGCGGACGCGGCTCGGCAAGCCGTTCGGCGTTGGCGTCGGCGTTGGCGTCGGCTCGGCGAGGCACGGCGGCCCGCTCGGCGAGCCGATTCGCGTGCGGCGCGAAAAATCGATCCGACCTCAAGCAAGCGAAGCGCGTCCGGCGCAAGCGCCGTGCGGCACGCATGCGGATCGCTCGCATCGATCTACACCGCCGCGCGCGCATGCCGCCCGCGCTCGAACCGTGACGCGCGGCCGAGCCGGGCCGCACCGCCGGCGCGTCACGGCCACGCCGTCACAGCGTGCGCGCGATCAGCTCCTTCATGATTTCATTGGTGCCGCCGTAGATCTGCTGCACGCGCGAATCGGCCCACGCGCGCGCGATCGGGTATTCCCACATGTAGCCGTAGCCGCCGTGCAGCTGCACGCAGCGATCGATCACCTTGAACTGCAGCTCGGTCGTCCAGTACTTCGCCATCGAGGCCGTGGCCGCATCGAGCTTGCCCGCGAGCTGCAGCTCGATGCATTTGTCGACGAACACGCGGCCGATCTGGATCTCGCTCTTCAGCTCGGCGAGCGCGTGGCGGCTCGTCTGGAAGTCGATCACCGCACGGCCGAACGCGCGCCGGTCGCGCGTGTAGTCGAGCGTCCACGCAAGCGCCGCCTCGGCCGACGCGATCGCGCTGATCGCGATCTGCAGCCGCTCCCACGGCAGCTCCTGCATCAGATAGACGAAGCCGCGGTTCTCCTCGCCGAGCAGATTGCCAGCGGGCACGCGCACGCCGTCGAAAAAGAGCTCCGACGTGTCCTGCGCCTTCATGCCCACCTTTTTCAGCCGCTTGCCCTTGCTGAAGCCCGCCATGCCCGTATCGACGACGAACAGGCTCGTGCCCTTCGAGCCGCCTTCGGGCGTCGTGCGCGCGACGACGATCACGACGTCCGCGTGCCAGCCGTTCGTGATGAAGATCTTCGAGCCGTTGAGCACGTAGTGATCGCCGTCGCGCACCGCGCTCGTGCGCACGCCTTGCAGGTCGGAGCCCGCGCCGGGCTCGGTCATCGCGATCGCGCCGATCATCTCGGCGCTCGCGAGCTTCGGCAGGTAGCGCGCCTTGAGCGCATCGTCGCCGTAATGGAGGATGTACGGCGCGACGATCTCCGAATGCAGCCCGAAGCCTAGCCCCGACGCGCCCGCGCGCGCGATCTCCTCGAACAGCACGATGCTGTAGCGGATGTCCGCGCCCGCGCCGCCGTACGCTTCGGGCATGCTCGCGCAGTGGTAGCCCGCCTCGGCCGCCTTCGTCCACACGCCGCGATCGACGTAGCCCTGTTCCTCCCAGCGCTCGTGGTACGGCATCACCTCGGATTCGATGAAACGGCGGACGGACTCGCGGAACTGCTCGTGCTCTTCGGCGAAGATGGTGCGGGGAATCATGGCGTCTCCAGTGTGGGAATCGCGCGGCGCGCCGGCGTCGGCGCCGGCGGCAAGCTGTTTGCGGTATTTGAGCAAGTCCGGGACAATCTGCGTTGATCCGAAACGCCATTTTCTTGATATGAAAAAACCGCCGCGCGGCGCCGGCCGGCCCGGGGTCGCGATCCTTCTGCCGCCGCGCCTCTTGGGCGGCTACGTGTTCCTCACGCAGGAGATGCTGCTGCTCGCCGGCACGATGAAGGCGCGCAGCCTCGACGTCGTGAACAGCCGGCTGTTCGACATCGCGATGCTGTCGCACGACGGCCGGCCGGTGCCGACCATCGGCGGCGTCGACGTGCCGGCGACGGCCGCGCTGCGCGACACGGACGCGCACGAAGTCGTGATCGTCCCCGCTCAGTTCATGCCGGACGAGCAGATCGGCGCGGTCGAGCGCGTGTTCATCGATTGGCTGAAGCGCCGCTATGCGGCGGGCGCGCTCGTCGTCGGGCTCAACGCGGCGCCGCTGATCGCGAAGGCCGGCTTGCTCGACGGCCGCGGCGCGACCGGACTGCCGAGCGAGCGCACGCTGTTCGCACGGCATTTCCCGGCGGTGCGCTATACGCCGTCGAAGCCGCTCGTCGTCGACGGGCGGCTCATCACGGTGAGCGGCATCAATCCGGCCGTCGACGCATGCGCGTACGTGATCGACTACTGCTTCGGCGCGGGCGTGTCGCAGCGGCTGCTGCGGGTCGCGCTCACGCAATCGCTGCCGTCGTACGAGCACATGGCCGTGTGGGCCGCGCAGTACAAGCGGCACGGCGATGCGCCGGTGCTCGCGGTGCAGGACGGCGTCGAGCGCGCGCTCGCGCACCCGCCGACACTCGCCGAGCTCGCCGCGCGCGCGGCGATGAGCGAGCGCACGCTGTCGCGCCGCTTCGCGGCCGCGACCGGGCTCACGCTGCGGCGCTACGTCGCCGCGCTGCGCGTCGAGCTCGCCGCGTTCCTGCTGCGCACGAGCCGGATGACGCTCGACCATATCGCCGACGAATGCGGCTTCGCGAGCGCGAGCGCGCTGAGCCATGCGTTCCTCGCGGGGCAAGGATGCAGCCCGGTTCAGTATCGGAACCGGCATCGGCCCGACGCGCGGCGCGATGCGGCGCAAAACGGCAGCGCGGGCGGCACGGCGGCGATTTCGGGAACGGGCGGGGCAAGCGCGGGCGAGCAGGCCGGAAAGTGATCGGGCGGCCCGCGGCGCCATAGACCGTCGGCGCGCCCGCCTTCGCCTGTCAGCCCCTCACCTTTCACGGCGGTCGCGGCGCGCAAACCACGTCGCCGCGCCATGCTTCGCGCGCCGCACGATCGCCGCTCCGGCCCGCCCAACAAGGCTAGGGCGGGTTCGCCCACCTCGACCGGCACACCCGCGACCGCGATGCCGGCTGCTTCGTGCGTCGCCATTTCCCCTCTCAAGCCACTTGAAATATTACACAAAATTCTATATAAATTAATTATGAGTAATCACCTTTCGTTCTCCCGCCGCGAAACCTCTCCATGACGCAACCCACCGCGAAACATCTGATCCTCGATTTGCTGGTCGCCAAGGACGGCGAGCCGTTGCAGGTACGCGAAGCGATCATCGCGTGCCGGCTGTTCGGCCTCACCGAGAACAGCGTGCGCGTCGCGCTCGCGCGGCTTGCGGCCGAATCGCTCGTCGAGGGCGCGGAGCGCGGCAGCTACCGGCTCGGGCCGTCGGCCGTCGAGCTGTCCGAGGAGCTGACCGCCTGGCGCACGGTCGAATCGCGGCTGCGCCGCTGGAGCGGCGCGTATCTGATGGTGTCGTGCATCTCGCTCGGCCGCGTCGACCGCACCGCCCTCGCCCGCCGCGAGCGCGCGCTCGAGATGCTCGGCTTCCGCGAATGGGACAAGAGCCTGTACGTGCGCCCGGACAACATCGCGGGCAACGTCGATTCGGTGCGCCGGCGGCTGACGAACCTCGGCGTCGAGCCGGCCGCGGCCGTGTTCGTCGCGATGGGCTTCGACGCCGCGCAGGAAGCGCGCATCCGCGCGCTGTGGGACGGCGACGCGCTGTCGGACACGTATCGCACGCTCGGCGCGCAGCTTGAAGACTGGCTCGCGCGTGCGCCGGAGCTCGATCTCGACGTCGCCGCGCGAGAGGCGTTCCTGCTCGGCGGCAAGGCGATCCGGCAGGTCGTGTTCGATCCGCTGCTGCCGGAGCCGTTTGTCGACGTCGCCGCACGCGCGGTGTTCATCGAATGCGCGCGGCGCTACGTCGGCGCGGGCCACCGGATCTGGCGCGCCCTCCTCGACAGCGAGCATCCGTCCGCGCCGGGCGCGGCGCGCGCCGCCGTCGCGGGCCACCTGCACTAGCACGGGAGACAGCCGGAGGAGACATCGACATGACCGACAGAATCCGCATCCGCGATCTCTTCACCCGCGACGAGATCCGCGCGCTGACCGCGCGCTCGAATTGGCGCGGCGCGTGGGCGGTCGGCTCGACATGGGCGGTGATCGCGCTCGCGTTCGCGGGTCTCGCGTATGCACGCGCGCATTTTCCGGCCTGGGGCTTCGCGCTCGCGCTCGCGGCCGGCATGACGATCATCGCCGGACGCCAGCTCTGTCTCGGCATTCTTCAGCACGACGCCGCGCACGGCACGCTGTTCCGCACGCGCTGGGCGAACGACGTGCTCGTCGACTGGCTGTGCGCGCGCCCGATCTGGAACGAGCTGCACAAGTACCGCCCGTACCACCTGACGCACCATGCGACGACGTCGTCGAGCGCCGATCCCGACCTGTCGCTCGTCGCGGGCCTGCCGACGACGCGCGCATCGCTCGCGCGCAAGTGCCTGCGCGACCTTTCGGGTGTCACGGGCGTCAAGTTCCTGATCGGCCGCGCGCTGATGGACGCGGGCGTGCTCAAGTGGTCACTGACGAACGACATCCAGCGCCTGCCGCAGACGGGCCGCCGCTGGCGGGACTATCCGGTCGCGTTCTTGCGCACCGCGGCCGGCATGCTGATCACGAACGCCATCCTGTTCGGCGCACTGTGGGCGAGCGGCCATCCGTGGCTGTACGGCGTGTGGGTGCTCGCGTACGTGACGCCGTTTCCGCTTTTCATCCGCATCCGCTCGATGGCCGAGCATGCGTGCCGCGAAACGAGCGACGATCCGCTGCGCAACACGCGCACCACGCACGCCGGCTGGCTCGCGCGCGCGACCGTCGCGCCGATCCGCGTGAACTACCATGTCGAGCATCACCTGATGGCGTCGGTGCCGTACTTCAGGCTGCCGAAGATGCACCGCATGCTGCGCGAGCGCGGCTGCGTCGCGCGCCCGCCATCGTACTGGCAGGTGCTGAAGACCGTCAGCGGGAAGACGGCGGCGGCATGAATGCTTCCAGCCTCCCCGCGTCGGCTGCGAGCGGCCGGCGCGCTCAGGCGCATCGAGTGCCGCCGTCGCGCGATCGGCTGTTTGCGCACGATCGATTGCCGCCCGCCGGTTTCGCGTCTGGAGAAGAGACGTTGATGCGATGCGAAGCCCACGTTATCCGAATTCCCGCCAACACCGCCTCGGCGTGCGCGCGGCAATCCGCTTACAACCAGTGGACAATTTGGGGATAAATCACCACCCGAACTGTGCGCCTCGAAAGTTGTTCTTCACAGCCCGGGACAATTCATCGTCTGTACAGAAGGTTGCGAGATCGACAGGACATTGAAGCGAAAGGCATCTTGGCGCTTATCCACAGAAAGCCGCTGCCTTTATTGACTATTACTATGTTTATATACAAACAAAATACAAAACATAGACAGTGACTTGCATGCTCCGCGGCACAGAAAAGGATGTCCGCCGTCAGAGACTTATCCGAAACGCGGATTGTCGCCGAACTTTCGCATGCTTGAATCGCCATTGAACGCTCGGCAGCCCGTCGCACAGCCGTCGAGCCTGCCTGCAAGCGATGCTTTTGCACAGCCGCGCGGGGTCCTTCTGGCCGCGCTTTCCTCACAGAAAAAAAGCGCCCGGAATCGCCCGAGCGCTTTTGAATCTCCCCAAACCCAAGCTCGACGGAACCGCCGAATCTCAGCTCCCCCGTTCCCGCTCGAGCTTCGCCGACACCGCATCGATCCGCCGCCGCACATACCGCACGAGCGCGCGCCACGTAACGCGCGTCAACCAGATGCACACGAGCAGCCCGACGATCCCGATCGGCAGCATCGCAAGCCCGTAGCCGAACGCGATGCCGCCGAGCGCGAACCCGGTCGGCGCGGCGACGCTCACGTGCTGCTTGCCGTTGTCGACGGTGATCCGGCCGCCGACGATCGATACCGCGTTCTCGCCATTCGTCACCGACAGGTTCATGCCGCCGCGGCCGTCCGGCGTCATCTGCACGTTGCCGCCTGCGATGCCTGGCACGTTCACGCCCGGCATCGACGCGCCCGTGTTCGCGACCGTCATCTGATCGCCGCTCGCGCTCTTCAGATCGAGCGCGATCACGTCGGCGCGCGCGATGTTGAACGTGCCGTCGCTGCCCGTCGCGAGCAGCGCGCGCGCGCCGTCGCCGGTCGCGTCGACCGAAAGCTTGCCGTCCTGCTTGCGCGCATCGATCACGCCCTTGCGCGTGACGATCGACACCCGGCTGCCGTCGTGCAGGTCGAGCACGTAGCGCTCGCCGTCGACGCGCAGTTCCTTCGCGTCGTTCAGCGCATCGGCGGCCGCGGCGCTCGCGCTCTTCGAATTCTTCGCGTCCTTGCCGCCCTGCGCGTCCTTGCCCGCCGCCGCGCCCTTGCCGTCCGCCGCGCCGGCCACGCCGACCTGCGCCGCGCCGCCGCCGAACGGCAGGACGCCCGGCACCGGCGTGCCGAACACGTAATGGCTGCCGAATGCGACGAGCGTGACGAGCCCGGCCACCGTCAGCGCGCCGAAGAACACGTAGCCGGTCGTCAGCACGAGCATGTACAGCAGAAACGGCACGAGCAGGATCAGGTGCAGCAGCCCGAGGCCCGCGATCGAGCCGACGACGCGCATCAGATTGCCGAACGAGCGCCGCTCCTCCCATTGCCGGAAATTCGCCTGCGCCTTCAGCTCGCGCGCGAGCTTCTCCGGATCGCCGAGCGCGGCGATCACGTCTTCCTCCGCGCGCCCGGCCGAGAGCGCGTCGCCGATGTACTCGCGGTAGTCGGCGACGATCTCGTCGACGTCCCGCTTCGGCAGGCTGCCGAGCGCCTGCCGCAACCGCTGGATGAATGCGTCCTGCTTCATTGCCGTTCCTCTCCGTCCGCTTGCGTGCGGTGCAGCGCCAGCACGCCGTTGACTTCGTCGACGAAACTCCGCCACTCGTTTTCCATCTGCCGCAGGCTCGCGCGCCCGGCGTCGGTGATCGAGTAGTACTTGCGCGGCGGCCCCGACGTCGACTCGACGAGGTAGGTCGTCACCCAGGCCTCCGCCTGCAGGCGCCGCATCAGCGGATAGATCGTGCCTTCGCTGATTTCCATCGTTTCGGCAAGCGTCGACACGAGCTCGTACGCGTAGCTGTCCCGCCGCGCCAGCACGGCGAGCACGCACATGTCGAGCGCGCCTTTCTTCAACTGGGTCTTCATTCCGTTCCGCCGGCGTAGTGTGCGTTGCAAGATACCGTGTCATGTTCTGCCGCGGCCCGTCGTGCGGCCCGCCGCGAACATGGGCGGACTATAGCAACAGGTATCATCTAATGCAAGGTACTGTTTTATGCACGATGGATGCCTCGAAACGGCAATCCAACGACAATAGGGACGGACCGCGCCCGCGATGTGTGCGCAAGGCCGCGCATCGCGCACGCCGTCCCCGTCCTCCGCTCAGAACGCAGTTTGAATTGATCGATAGCGCACACCGCGCGCACGCCGGCCGATTTCGCCGATAGTGGCAACCTGTCCATCCATCCGACCCAGCGAGAAGCGACATATGTCCGCGGCAACCCCCAAAGGCTCGACGGAATTCGACTACATCGTGATCGGCGGCGGCTCGGCCGGCTGCGTCGCCACGCACCGGCTCGTCAATGCCGGGCATCGCGTGCTGCTGCTCGAAGCCGGCCCGCCCGACAATTCGTTCTTCGTCCACACGCCCGCGACGTTCGTGCGCGTGATCGGCACGAAGCGGACCTGGGTCTACGAGACGGAGCCGCAGGCGCACGCGGCCGGCCGGCGCATGTACGTGCCGCAGGGCCGCACGCTCGGCGGCGGCAGTTCGGTGAACGCGATGGTCTACATCCGCGGCACGCCCGCCGATTACGACGGCTGGCGCGACGCCGGCTGCGACGGCTGGGGCTGGGACGACGTGCTGCCGTTTTTCCGGCGCGCCGAGCGCAACCACCGGCTCGCGGGGCCGCTGCACGGCGCCGACGGGCCGCTGCACGTGAGCGACGCGCGCTTTCGTCATCCGCTGAGCGACGCGTTCGTGCAGGGCGCGCAGGAGTTCGGGCTGCCGTACAACGACGACTTCAACGGCGCGTCGCAGGCGGGCGTCGGCTTCTATCAGACGACGACGTTCGAAGGCCGGCGCGGCAGCACCGCCGCGACGTATCTCGCCGCCGTCAAGCGCGATCCGCTGCTGACGATCGAGACCGACGCGTTCGTCACGCGCATCGTGTTCGAGAACGGCGCGGCGGTCGGCGTGCGCTACCGTGCGCGCGGCGGCGAGGAGCGGCTCGTGCGCGCACGCGCGGAGATCGTGCTTTGCGCGGGCGCGCTCGCGAGCCCGAAGCTCCTGATGCTGTCGGGCATCGGCCCGGCGGATCAGCTCCGGCAGCACGGCATCGCGGTCGTGCACGATTCGCCCGAGGTCGGACTCAACTTCCAGGACCATCTCGAAGTGTCGCTGTATGGCCGCGCGCGCGCGCCGATCAGCCTCGCGGGCCAGGACCGCGGGCTCAACGCGCTGCGCCACGGCATCCAGTACACGCTGTTCCACACGGGGCTCCTCACGTCGAACGTCGTCGAGAGCGGCGGCTTCGTCGATACCGCGAACGGCGGCCGCCCCGACGTGCAGTTCCACGTGCTGCCCGTGCTCGTCGGCGACGTCGGCCGCGAGCCGCTCGAAGGGCACGGGATCTCGATCAACCCGTGCTTCCTGCGGCCGAAGTCGCGCGGCACGGTGCGCCTGCGCAACGCCGATCCGCTCGCGCCGATTCTGTTCGACGGCAATTTCCTCAGTCATCCGGACGATTTCGCGACGCTCGTGCGCGGGCTTTCGCTCGCGCGCGAGATCATGCGCATGCCGTCGATGTCGAAGGCGATCGCGGGCGAGATGCTGCCGACCGACGGCGGCCGCGTCGATCTCGACGCATACGTGCGCTCGCACGCGAAGACCGTCTATCACCCGTCGGGCACGTGCCGGATGGGCGGCGATCCGGGCTCGGTCGTCGATTCGCAGCTGCGCGTGCGCGGCGTCGGCGGGCTGAGGATCTGCGATGCGTCGGTGATGCCGTCGCTCGTGTCCGGCAACACGAATGCGCCGACGATCATGATCGCCGAGCGCTGCGCCGAATTCATGCTGTCGCCCGCGCTCGCGCCGAACGCGCGCGCCGGCGCGAGCGCGCCGCGGGCCGCACCGCTGGACGCGGGCCATGCGCGCTGAGTGTCCCGCGTTCGTCGTTTCGTCGCGCCGTCGGGCAAATCGTCACGATCGCGCTTTCACGTTCATTCGAAGGAGACGTCAGTCATGCACACGTTCAACGGCAAGGTCGCGTTGATCACGGGCGGCGGCACGGGCATCGGCGCGGCCGTCGCGCGCAAGTTCGTCGAAGCGGGCGGCAGGGTCGTGCTGCTCGGCCGCCGCCGCGAGCCGCTCGACGCGGTCGCGAAGCCGCTCGGCGCCGCCGCGATCGCCGTCGCGGGCGATGCGGCCGACGCGCACGACGTGCGGCGCGCGCTCGATGACGCGCGCGCGGCGTTCGGCAGCGTCGACGTGCTGGTCGCGAACGCGGGCGGCCACGGCGTCGGCAGCGCGCTCGACACCGACGACGCGTCGTGGGCGCAATCGACGCGCGTGAACCTCGACACCGCGTTCGTCTGCGCGCGCGAGTTGCTGCCCGAGCTGATCGAGCGGCGCGGCAGCATCGTGATCCTGTCGTCGCTCGCCGGACATTTCGCAGGCCCGAACGTCGTCGGCTACGTGACGACGAAGCACGCGCTGATCGGCCTCACGCGCTCGCTCGCGCGCGATTACGGCCGCTGCGGCGTGCGCGTGAACGCGGTGTGTCCGGGCTGGGTGCGCACCGCGATGGCCGACGAGCAGATGGATGCGCTGCGCGACGCGCACGGGCTCGCGACGCGCGAGGACGCATACCGGCTCGTCACGCGCGACGTGCCGCTCGGCCGCCCGGCGGAGCCCGACGAGGTGGCCGACACGGTGCTGTATCTCGCGTCGCCGCATGCGTCGATGATCACGGGCACGTCGCTGCTCGTCGACGGCGGCGCATCGGCCGTCGATCTGCCGACGATCGAATTCGCGCGCTGAACGCGGCCGCGCCCGACAACACTTTCCGAGGATTCACCGATGAACGACAAACCGCAGGACTGGAAAAACTACGAAGACTTCGCGGCCGGCATCGACACGAACCGGCTGCCCGCGACCGGCGCGCTCGCCGGCCGCGCGTTGACGTTCGAACTGCCGAGCGGCGCGTTCGCCGCGCACTTCGTCGACGGCCACACGCTCGCGTGGCGTCGCGGCGACGCAGGCGACACCGACTGGTACGAGGCGATCGAAGTCGCGCCCGATACGTTCTTCGTCGACGTCACGTTCATAAGCCGGCCGGCCGAAGCGCTGACGCTCGTGTTCAATACCGCGACGCGGCGCGTGCTCGGCATCCTGTCGCGGATTCGCAGCCGCGAAGAGGCGGGCGCCGCGCCGCGCGTCGCGCAGGAATTTCTGGTCGGCACGCTCGCGAGCGGCGATGCCGGCGAGGGCGCTTCGGGGGCCGTGCCGGCGGAAACGCGCGACCTGATCGGCACACGCACGCTGAACGTCTACAGCCCGAACCACACGTACGAGCACACATACCTGAGCTCGACGCGCTACTGCTGGCAATGCCTCGTCGGCGAGCAGCGCGGCCACGGCGACGTCGATCTCGCGACGACCTACAAGTTCGCCGACGATCTCTACGTGTTCACGTTCCGCGAATTCCTGATTCCGGTTGCGTCGGTGTTCGTGTTCAACTTCGCGGCCGGCCGCTCGACGGGCAAGTTCCTCGGCGAAACGGGCGACGGCGCGATCGCGAACCGTCCGGCCGGCTCCTTCATCCGCAAACTGTCGCAGGCCGTCTATCCGGCCGATGCGCAACCCGTCTGAGGATCACATGATGCGCACCCCTTATCAAATCGTCGCCGATCACTACGCGGCATCCGACAGGCATGACCCCGCCGCGATGATGGCCGATATCGCGCCCGCGATCGAATGGACCGAGATGGCGGGCTTTCCGTGCGCGGGCACGTACCGCAGCGCGGACGAGATCGTTCGCAACGTGTTCCGGCGTCTCGGCGAAGAGTGGGACGGCTACACGTTCAAGCTCGACGCGCTGCACGACGCGGGCGACACGGTGATCGGCGTCGGCCGCTACTCGGGCACCTACAGGCGAACCGGCAAGTCGTTCGAGTGCCGCGTCGCGCACGTATGGCGCGTCGACGCAGGCAAGATCGTGCACTTCGAGCAGTTCACCGACACGCTGCTCGTCGCGCAGGCGATGCAGCCGTAAGCGCGCTCGCGCGTTCGCTCCACCGTTCCGTTTTCCGTTCCGCACGAGATATTCATGAATCTGGCCGCTCTCTCGACCCAGCATCAACGCCAATCCGGCTTTCTCGCCCGCCGCCAGTTCGGCAACTGGATCGACGGCGCCGCCGCCGAGCCGCGCTCGGGCCGCTATCTGCCCGTCGTCGATCCCGCGACCGAGATGACGATCGCCGAAGTCGCCGCGAGCGACGCGCGCGACGTCGATGCGGCCGTCGCCGCCGCGCGCCGCGCCTTCGATTCGGGCGACTGGCCGCGAATGCGGCCCGCGAGCCGCGAGAAGCTGCTGCATCAGCTCGCCGACCGGATCGAGCGCTACGCGGACGAGCTCGCCGCGCTCGAAACGCTCGAAACCGGCAAGCTCGTCGGGCTCGCGCGCGCGATCGACGTGCTGGGCGGCGCCGAATACGTGCGCTACATGGCCGGCTGGGCGACGAAGCTCGAAGGCTCGACACTCGACACGTCGATCGCCGTGCCCGCCGGCACGGAGTATTTCGCGTACACGCGCCGCGAGGCGGTGGGCGTCGTCGGCGCGATCGTGCCGTGGAATTTTCCGCTCGCGATCGCGTTGTGGAAGGTCGCCACCGCGCTCGCGTGCGGCTGCACGGTCGTGCTGAAGCCGTCGGAGGAAACGCCGCTCACCGCATTGCGCCTCGGCGAACTCGCGCAGGAAGCAGGGCTGCCCGACGGCGTGCTGAACGTGGTGACGGGCACGGGCGCGGATACCGGCGCGGCGCTCGTCGCGCATCCGGGCGTCGACAAGATCACGTTCACGGGCTCGGTCGGCGTGGGCAAGGCCATTGGACATGCGGCCGTCGACCGGATGGCGCGCTTCACGCTCGAGCTCGGCGGCAAATCGCCGCTGATCGTCTTCGACGACGCCGATCCCGACGTCGCCGCGCGCGGCGCGGCGCAAGGCATCTTCTTCAATCAGGGGCAGGTTTGCACGGCAGGCTCGCGCGTGTACGTGCACAAGAGCCTGTTCGAGCGGGTCGTCGCCGGCATCGCGGCGGCCGCCGAATCGATGAAGATCGGCTCGGGTTTCGATCCGAACACGCAGATCGGCCCGCTCGTGTCGAAGCGGCACTTCGAGCGCGTGCTCGGCCACATCGACGCCGCGAAGGAAGAGGGCGCGACGCTCGTCACGGGCGGCACGCGCGCGCTCGACGGCGGCTATTTCGTGAAGCCGACGGTATTCGTCGACGCCGCCCCCTCGATGCGGATCGTGCGCGAAGAGGTGTTCGGCCCGGTCGTCACGGTCACGCCGTTCGACACGGTGGACGACGCGGTGCGGCTCGCGAACGACAGCGACTTCGGGCTCGCGGCGAGCGTGTGGTCGCAGAACCTGTCGCGCGTGCATCGCGTCGTGCCGCGGCTGAAGGCGGGCATCGTCTGGGTCAACACGCACAACATGCTCGACAACAATCTGCCGTTTGGCGGCGTCAAGCAATCGGGCTACGGCCGCGAGCTCGGCCGCGCGGCGCTCGAACAGTTCACCGAGCTCAAGTCCGTCTGCATCGCGCATTGAGCGGCGAGCCGGCGTGCGTCGGCGCGCGCCGCGCGCCGGCCGCGCATCGATGGAACGGCGAAGCGCAGAAATTTCGAAGTACTGAATCACCGGGACGCGCGAGAACCGGCGAACCGCAGCGACACCGAAGCATCCACGCAGCACCCGAGGGCGCGGCCCGCAAGCGCCGCGCCCCACGAAAACACCAGGAGACACGATGAAGCCGCTTTCCCCCAACATGAAGCGCACGCTCGCCGGCGCGTGCATCGGCGCCGCGGGATTTCTCGCACAGCATGCGGCGTTCGCGCAGAGCTGCGGGCTCGCGAACGGCAAGCCCGCGACCGGCGCGCCGATTCCGATCGGCGCGATCGTCGGCAAGACCGGCCCCGACGATTTCAGCTCGTCGACGCGCGCGGCCGCCGCGTACTTCAAATGCGTGAACGCGAACGGCGGCATCAACGGCCGGCCGGTCCAGTATCTCGTCGAAGACGATCAATGGAATCCGGAAACGGCGTCGCAGGTCGCCTCGAAGCTCGTGCGCGACCGCAAGGTGCTCGCGCTCGCGGGCAACGCGAGCTTCGTCGAATGCGGCGCGAACGCGAAGTTCTACGAGCAGGAGAACGTGATCGCGATAGCGGGCGTCGGCGTGCCGCGCGAATGCTATTTCGCGCGCAACTACGTGCCGCTCAACATGGGGCCGCGTCTGTCGATGACGCAAGCCGCGCTGTACGCGAAGCAGCAGTACAAGGCGACGCGAATGGTCTGCATCGCGCCGAACATCCCGAGCCTCGGCGCGTGGTCGTGCGAGGGGCCGGTGCTGTGGGGCAAGCGCAACGGCGTGAGCGTCGATACGATCGTGATGGACCCCGATTCCGCCGATCCGACGTCGGTCGTGCTGCAGGCGGCGTCGAAAAATCCTCAGGCGATCCTGCTCGGGCTGCCGAAGGGGCTGATGGTGCCGATCCTGTCGGCCGCCGAGCAGCAGAACCTCGGCCGGCGGATTCACTTCGTCTCGGCGGCGTCCGGCTACGACCTCGGCGTACCGAAGGCGATCGGCCCGTACTGGAAGGGCAACTTCGACGTGAATCTCGAATTCCAGCCGCTCGACGCGCCGACGCCGGACAACCAGAACTGGCTCGCGGTCATGAACAAATACGGCGAGAAGAAAGACCCCCGCGACACGTTCTCGCAGGCCGGCTATCTCGCCGCGCGGCTCGTGACCGATACGCTGCTGAAACTGCCCGCGAACCAGCTCGACCGCGCGCACGTGACGGCCGCGCTGCGCGAGGTGAAGGACTTCCGCAGCGACATCCTGTGCGGTCCGTTCTACGTCGGCGCGGGCGAGCGGCACAACGCGAACAACGCGGGCCGGATGGCGCAATCGACGGGCGCGGGCTGGAAAACCGTGTCGACGTGCCAGGCGGTCGACGATCCGCAACTCGTCGACATCCGCGCGGCCGAAAAGAAGATGCACTGACGCCATGAACGCGATCGACTTCGTTCCTTACCTGATCTCCGGGCTCGGCGTCGGCGCGGTCTACGCGCTGTCGGGCGTCGGCCTCGTCGTGCTGTATCGCGCGTCCGGCGTGCTGAACTTCGCGTTCGGCGCGACGGGCGCGCTCGGCGCATACGTCGCGGCCGCATGCCTCGACGCCGGCTATCCGCAGGCGCTCGCGTGGGGCGCGGCGATCGCCGCGTCCACCGCGGCGTCGCTCGTCTACGGCCTCGCGCTCGCGCCGCGGCTCGCCGCGCGCGACCGCGTGGTGCGCAG
This sequence comes from Burkholderia thailandensis E264, assembly GCF_000012365.1. NCBI lineage: Bacteria > Pseudomonadati > Pseudomonadota > Betaproteobacteria > Burkholderiales > Burkholderiaceae > Burkholderia > Burkholderia thailandensis. The sequence goes on along the minus strand of NC_007651.1, from coordinate 52,457 downwards.
CATCGCGACGCTCGGCTTCGCGCTCGTGCTGCTCGGCTTCTGCGAATGGTACTGGGGCGACACGCCGCGCCGCCTCGTGCTGCCGACCGACAGCGAAGCGCTCGACTTCGGCGACGTGCGCTTCACGTACACGCGAATCGTCGGCCTCGCGCTCGCGTTCGCGATGATGGCGGCGATCGGCGTCGTGCTCGCGCGCACGCGGCTGGGACTGCAAATGCGCGCGCTGTCGAACGACCGGCACTTGAGCGGCCTGCTCGGCATTCGCGTGCTGCGCGTCGACGTCGCCGCATGGGCGATCTCCGGCGTGTTCGCGGGCATCACCGGGCTGCTGCTCGGGAACCTCGTGCGCCTGCAGGCGGCCGTGCTCACGTTCCTCGTGATCCCGGCGTTCGCCGCGGCGATCGTCGGCCGGCTCGCGTCGTTGCCCGCGACGGTCGCGGCCGGCGTCGCGATCGGCCTTGCCGAGGCGCTCGCGATCACCGTGCCCGGCTTCGCGCCGTACCGCAGCGCGACGCCGTTCCTGATCGCGCTCGTCGCGATGCTCTTCATCGGCTCCCAATCGAGCGGCCACGCCGCGAACGAATCATGAAAACGCCTCTCGCCTTCGCCGCGCCGCCGCGCGATGCGGCCGCACGCGCCACGCCGTCCGGCGCGCGCCTGCCACTCGTCGCGACGCTCGGCACGCTCGCCGCGATCGCGCTCGTCGTGCCCGCCGTCGCCGACGCATACTGGATCAAGACGCTGACGTCCGCGCTGACGGTCAGCATCGCCGCCGCCGGCGTCGCGCTGCTATACCGGCAGCTCGGGCTCGTGTGCCTGTCGCAGCACGCGCTGCTCGGCGTCGGCGGCTGGATCGCGCTCAGGCTCGCGCATCTCGGCGCGCCGTTCGAGCTCTGCGTGATCGCGGGCGCGGCGGGCGGTAGCGCGGTCGGGATGATCGCGGGGCTTCCCGCGCTGCGCCTGCGCGGCCTCTATCTCGCGCTCGTCACGCTGATGATGGCGGGCGGGTTTCAGGTCGTCGTGTCCGCGATCGGTTTTCCGGACGGCGGCGGCGGCTTCACCGGCCATCTGTCGTTCGGCGCGCGGCAGATGATGGCGCGGCCGCTCGCCGGCCAGAGCGACGCCGCGTATTTCCGCTATGTCGCCGCGTGGGCCGCGCTCGCGTTCGCGCTGATCGAGCTGCATCGCCGCTCCAAAGCGGGGCGCTCGTGGGCGCTGATCCGGCGCGGCGAGATGCCGGCGCTTGCGGCGGGCGTCAACGTCGTCTTCTACCAGACCTGGGCGTTCGGCCTCGCGGGCTTGCTTGCCGGGCTGTCGGGCGGCCTGCTGGCGGGCTCCGTCGGCCAGCTCGACGGGCGCGCGTTCGCCGCGTCCGAATCGGTGCTGCTGTTCGCGCTGTCGGTCGTCGGCGGCGTCTATCACTGGTTCGGCGCGCTGATCACCGGGCTGCTGCTGCGCGCGGTGCCCGCGCTGCTGACCGACTTCGGCGTGAACGGCTATCTCGCGATGATCTTCTTCGGCGCGGCGCTGCTGCATGCGCTGATCACGGCGCCCGCCGGCATCGCCGGGCAGCTTGCGGCGCTCGCGTCGCGGATCGCGCGCGCGTTTCGCGCCCGCGACGGAGGCGCACGATGATCGAGATCTCGAACCTGACCGTGCAGTTCGGCGGCACGCGCGTGCTCGATGCGCTCGACGCGAAGCTCGCCGCGCCGATATGCGGGCTGATCGGCCCGAACGGCGCGGGCAAGACGACGCTCCTGAACGTGCTGAGCGGCTTTCTGCGGCCGCGCGCGGGCAGCGTCGCGCTCGACGGCCGCGCGCTGCTCGCGCTCTCCGTCGCCGAGCGCGTGCGCGCCGGCGTGCGGCGCACGTTCCAGACCGAACAGATCGTCGAGGATCTGAGCGTTCACGACAACGTGCTCGCGCTTGCCGAGCACGTGATGCCGGCCTTCGCCGCGCGCGAGGACACGCGGCGCGCGCTCGAGCTTGTCGGCCTCGCGGATGTCGCGCACATGCGCGGCGCGGCCCTCAACCTGTATCAGCGCCGGATGCTGGAGCTCGGCAAGGCGCTCGTCGGCGCGCCGCGCCTGCTGCTGCTCGACGAGCCGGGCGCCGGCCTGAACGAGACGGAAGCCGCGCGGCTCGCCGACGTGATCGTTCGCATTCCGGAATGTGTCGGCGCGCAGGTGCTGCTGATCGATCACGACGTCGACCTGATCGACGCCGTGTGCGAGGCGACGCTCGTGCTCGATTTCGGCAAGCGGCTCGCGCTCGGTCCGACACGCGCGGTGCTCGACGATCCGCTCGTGCGCAGCGCGTATCTCGGCCAGGCGTTCGACGAGCATGCGGCCTGACGCACGCGGCGCGGCATGCGCGCCGCATTCCATTCGACAAGGAGTCCGACGATCATGCGGCTCGAAGTGAAAGACCTCGTCGTTCATCGCGCGAACAAGCCCGTGCTGCACGGCGTGTCGCTCGCGGTCGCGCCCGGCCGGGTGACGGCGCTCGTCGGCGCGAACGGCGCCGGCAAATCGACGCTCGTGATGAGCATTGCCGGCACGCTGCCCGCGACGTCGGGCGCCGTGCTGCTCGACGGCGCGCCGCTCGGCGCGCTGCGCCCCGAGGCGGTGCGCCGCCGCGGCATCGCGGTCGTGCCGGAAGGGCATCGCGTGCTCGGCGACCTGTCGGTGCGCGACAACCTGCGCGCCGCGGGCGCGTTCCTGTCGGCGCGGCGGCTCAATGACGCGATCGACCGCGCGCTCGCGATTTTCCCGGAACTCGAGGCGAAGCTCGATGCGCGCGGCAACGATCTGTCGGGCGGGCAGAAGCAGATGGTATGCGTGTCGCAGGCGCTGATCGGCGAGCCGCACACGCTGCTCATCGACGAGCTGTCGCTCGGCCTGGCGCCCGCGGTGACGAAGCGTCTCGCGCAGACCGTCGCGCGGATCGCGAACGACGGCGTCGCGGTGCTGCTGATCGAGCAGTTCACGACGATCGCGCTCGCGCTCGCGACGAACGCGTATGTGCTCGAACGCGGGCGCGTAGCGTTCGCGGGCACCGCGCAGATGCTGCGCGAGCGGCCGGAGATCTTGCACGGCAGTTATCTCGCGTCGAAGGGCGGCGGCGCAAACGCGGCGTGACGCCGGCGAACGACGGGGCGAGCGGCGCGACGCAGGCAAGCCGGCCGCCGCTCGCGCACGCGCGCCGTTCAGGCCAGGCCCCGGAACCCGTCAGGCCCCGGGACTCGCGCCCCGGAACTCAGGCCGAGGTGCGCCGCCGCACGAACTCGCGCGGCGTCATGCCGTAGCGCTGCTTGAAGCTGCGGCAGAAATGCGCGCTGCTGCTGAATCCCCAACTGAACGCGATCTCGGAAATCGCGGGCTTCGCCGCGCGCGCGTTGTCGAGCGCATCCTTGCAGCGCTCGAGCCGGCTCGACCAGATGTAGCGGTCGATCGTCACGCCTTCCTCCTCGAAGATCCGGTGCAGATAGCGCTTCGAGCAGCGCAGCTCGCGCGCGATCCGGTCGATCGACAGGTCGGCGTCGGCGAGATGGCCGCGGATGTATTGCTTCACGCGCATCCGCAGCACGGCGGGCAGCGCGACGTGCGCGCCTTGCGCGTCGCGCTGCGCGGTCAGCGTCGATACGATGAGGCCCAGAATCGTCTCAGACAGCGCGGCGCCCGTCGTGCCGGGCAGCGACGGCAATTGTTCGGATAACGACATGAGAAACGACGACAGCAGCGAGAACAGCCCCTTGAGCTCGAACTCGCGGACGTCGGACGTGTGCAGGTCCGGCACCGCGAAGCCGCCGAGCTGCCTGCGCGGAATCTGGATCGCCAGTTGCTCGACGCGCGTCAGGTTCGCGATGCTGTACGGCACGCGCGGGTCGTACAGGCTCCAGTCGCCGGTGCGCAGCCGGAACACCTTGCCGCGCTGCTCGATCTCGCTCACGCCGCTCAGTTGCAGGATCAGCTTGAAGAAATCGGAGCCGTGATCGTGCAGCGCCGCGACGGGCCGCACGATCCGGTGTGCGGGCGCGGCGATCGTGAACACGCGCATCGGGCCGATCTCGTACTGGCTGAGCTGCGCGTCGAACACGTCGTCGCTGTCGCAGCACGCGTCGAGTCCGCCGAAGTATTGCGTGACGACGCGGCCCCATGCGTGGCCGCGAAACGCGGGCGATTCGCCCGCCGTCGTGAAGAATCTGCCGTTCACCATGCGCTCCTTGCGAGTACACGCCCAGCCGGACCATGCCGAGGCATTCGGCCCGCCGGATATAGTTAGCATATTAAATATTTGGCGCGAACTGAATCCGGTTTACTCCGGAACGCAAAAATGGGTTGCCCGGGCAGCGATTTGGACGCAATCGCATCCGAGTTGCGTGCGCTATCGCACATAAGAGTCCGCGCGGCCCGCGATGCCGGCGTGCGCGGCCATCGCGCGAAGGGCGCGCACGCATGCGGCGGCGCCGTTCGCGCCGGATCGGCCGCATGGACCGGATGGGCCGAATGAACGGCGCGGCGCCCGGCACTCGCGCCGGGCGCCGCGCCGCCGCGCCGACGCGAGACAGCCGCCGGGCGGGGCGGAAGACGATCAGAAGCGGGTCAGCATTCCGATGCGCGCGAGAAACTGCGAGCGCGAGCTAGATTGCGCATCGGGCCCCATCACGCCGTTGATCCAGGCGTGCGCGCCGGCGCTGCCGCCCGCGTACTGATACACGGTCTCGACGTACGCGGACGTGCGCTTGGACAGCGCATACTGCACGGCCGCCGTGACCTGATGCGCGTAGTTCCGATCGAGCTGCGCGTTGCCCTTCATGTACTCGTAATTCGCGCCGATCGTCCATGGCGCGCCGACGTAGCGCGCGCCCGCCTGAATCACGTCGATCGCCGCGCCCGTCAGCGTATTGCGCGTGTTCGTGTACAGCAGGTTCAGGTCGAACGCGGAAAGCGCATAGCGCGCGCCGAGCCCCCAGTTGCGCAGCCCATCGTGCCCGTTGTTCATTTGCGGATACTTGACCTCGACGTATGCGGCGCCGAGCGCGAAGCTGCCCGCCTCGTACTTGAGGCCGGCGCTGACCGTGCTGTTCGCCGAGAGCCCGCCGCCCGCCTGATTGCCGAAGCCGTACATCAGGCCGAACACGAGCCCGTTCAGGTTCGCGCTCGTGTACTTGACCGCGTTCGGCACGCGGCTCGAGCCCGCCATCCGGTCGAAGTCGAACGAACCGGTGGGATTGTCGGGAATCCCGAGCTTCGAGAACGGCCCCTGTCGGAAGTTGTACAGGCCGCCGTAGCGGAACGCGCCGTCGAACGAGCCGAACGTCAGCGAATCGGTCATGAAGTCGTATTGCTGGCCAAGCGTCACGCTGCCGAGCCGCTCGCTCCAGAGGCCGACGAGCGCGGTGCGCGAGAACATCGAGCCTGGCGTCGGCAGCGCGGCGCCGTTGCCGAGCGCGTATTGCGACGTCAGCTCGAAGATCGCCTTCGCGCCGCCGCCGAGATCCTCGGTGCCCCTGAGCCCCCATAGATTCGGCACCGCGATGCCGTCGTCGAAATACACATTGTGCCTGCCGCCTTCGTTCGACACGTACGACACGCCTGCATCGACCAGGCCGAACAGCGTGACGCTGCCGTCGGACGCATGCGCGCCCGTCGCGACGGCGAGGCCCGCCGCCGCTACCGCAAACTTCTTCATCGTCGTCTCCGTTGGGGTTGTCGTTATGCGCGGCGACGCTCGGGGCGCCGCCGTCGATCTCCGGCTCGGAGTGTGGAGCAGCGTGCGTCGCGCATCTTTCCCGACGGCGCACAAACACTAGCTCGACGATGCACTCGGCGATCGTCAGACGTTACGGAGGTCGAAATGAAATGCGCGGGGTTGCGCGATGCAGCGCGCGCGCCGCCGGATTTGCCGAGCGCGGCGAAACGAAGCGGGGAAAGGGCGTGAGACGGAACGCCGTGAGAAGCCGCTGCGCGCCGCTCGCCGGAAACGCATGGCGATGTGGCGACGCAGCGGAACATGCCGAAACGCCGCGCAGCGGCGAAGCGACGAAGCGGCGACGGCGCTCAGGCCGCGTCGCGCGCGTTGGCGGGGGCCGTCGGCAGATCGTCGGCGCAACGCGCGCGCACATAGCGCGCAGGATTGACCGAGGCCGCCTCGAGCGCGCGGAAATGCGCCGCGCCGCACTGAATCCTGCGCCGCTCGTGAGCGTGCAGATCGCTGTCGGCGATGCCGCTCTTCGATTCGACGACGAAATAGAGGCGCGGCCCGTCGCCCTCGGCGATCAGCACCGCCCAGTCGGGGCTGTAGCTGCCGAGCGGCGTCGGGATCTTGAACCAGCCGGGCAGCTTCGCGTACAGCCTGACCGCGTCGTCCCGTTCGAGCGATTCGACGAACACGCGCTCGGCAGGCGTTTCGCACGGCACGTCCTCATGGATCGATTTCGCCGCGCCGCGCCGCATGCTCGACAGATAGCCGGTAAGCGGCTCGTCCTCGAACAGCGACAGCGCATGCACGTGCTCCTTGCCGAGCAACTTGTATTCGATCCCGTCGACGAGCGCGTCGCGCTTGCAGCGCTCGAGCGCCGCAGCGACGAGCGCGATGAAGCGCTGCGGATTGCGCGGGAACTCGTCGAGCCTGCCGCTTTCGATCAGCACGGTCGCGATCGTGCGCCGCGTGAGCTGCGTGCGGTCCTGCAGCTCGGTCAGCAGATCCGGCAGGTCGATTTCGCCTTCGTCGATCGCGATCGCGCCCGCCGCCTCGGTTTCGATCGCCTCGACGCCCGCCGCGTCGATCGCGATTTCGGCCTTGCGCCACTGCAGCCGCGCGCGCGCGACGGCGGGCGCGGCCTTCAGCGCGGCGACGCAGCGCTCGATCAGGCGTGCGTTGTCGAAGTTCACGCGGTAGGTCGTCCGGTACTGGATGCGCTCCCACAGCGCGCGGAATTCGTCGCCCAGGTACACCGCCTTGCCATGCGCGTCGGGCCGCAGCGCGATGTGGCGGCGCTCGTCCGCGTTGCGCACGTCGAGCCGCCCCGCGAGCTTGCGCAGCATGTCGACGATCAGCGCGCGCTGCGAGCCGAATTCATCGGGCACCGGCAGCGCGCGCAGCTTGAGCGCCGCGCGCAGCGTGTCCTGCACGCGGCCGCGCGCATCGAGATAGCCGGCGTCGCGCAGATACGTCCATAGCGCGGTGGACCGTTCGACGCCGAGCGGCTGCACGCTGCCGTCGCCCGCCGGCACGGGCAGCGCGGCGAACTGATGCGTTTCGACGATGCCGAAGCGGATGCCCGTATCGGCTTCGATTTCCTTCTGCAGGTTCTCGGCGAACTGCTCGTAGCTCTCGCCCGCGATCACCGTCAGCGTGTTGACGTCGAAGCCGCGCACGCGCTCGCCGCGCTGGTTGACGGCGAGACGCAGCCCGCGGCCGATCGTCTGGCGCCGCTCGCGCTCGCTGCGGATGTCGCGCAGCGTGCAGATCTGGAACACGTTCGGATTGTCCCAGCCTTCCTTCAGCGCCGAATGCGAGAAGATGAACTTGAGCGGCGTGTCGAACGACAACAGCCGCTCCTTGTCCTTCATGATGAGGCCGTACGCGCGCTCCGCGTTCTCTCGGCTGCCCGCGCTCTTGTCGCTCGTGTCGGTCCAGCCGCCTTTCCTGTCGATCGAGAAATAGCCGTCGTGCACGGCCTCGGCCGCGATCGCGCAATCGACGCCGGCAAACAGCGCGCGATATTCCGGCAGCTTCGCCGCGCGCCGGTATTCTTCTTCGAACAGCCGCGCGTAATCGCCCTTGAACGGCTGGCCGTGGCGGTCGTACTTGCGATACTTGTCGACCGCATCGACGAAGAAGAGCGACAGCACCTTCACGCCGAGCGGCGTGAGCCGCAGTTCCTTGTCGAGATGCTCGCGGATCGTGCGGCGGATCATCTCGCGCTGGATCGCGAGCGTATCGACGTCGCCATATGTGTCGCCGATCGACAGGAACGCATCGCCGCCCGGATAGCGCAGCACCAGATACTCGGCGCCGCGCGCCGCGTGAATCTCGCCGATCCTGAAGTTCGCGTAGACGGCGCGGCGCGCGATGCGCTCGAGATCGTCGCCGTCGGAGACGGAAACCGTCTGCCGCTCGACGTCGCCCGCGGCCGTCGCGACGTCGAGCTCGACGCGCGCGGCGATCGCCCCGCGCCGGCTGCCGATCGACATCACGCGCATGAACGGCTTGTTGTGCGCATCCTCGACCGTCGCCGACGCGATCTCGACCTGCTTGACGAGCTTGCGCTCGTACGCGTCGATCGCGTCGAGCCGGTACAGCATCTGATACTTGTCCGCGTGCGTCGCCGAATAGCGCAGCGTGCAGAGCGGGTGCATCGCGTCGAGCGCTTCCTTGCCGCGCCCGTCGAGCCCGCCGTCCACGCTCTGCGGCTCGTCGACGATCACGATCGGATGCGCCGCGCGAATCAGGTCGATCGGCTTTTCGCCGCCCGTCTGTTCGCTGTCCTTGTAGAGCGTGTTGACGTCCTTCTTGTTGATCGCCGCGACCGTGACGATCATGATCTGCACGGTCGATTTCGACGCGAAGCTGCGCACCTCGCCGAGCTTCGCCGAATCGTAGACGAAATAGTCGAACGGCACGCCCGCGTACAGGCGCCGGAAATGCCGCTCGGTGATCTGCAGCGTCTTGTACACGCCTTCCTTGATCGCGACCGACGGCACGACGATCACGAACTTCGTGAAGTCGAAGCGGCGGTGCAGCTCGAAGATCGTGCGCAGGTATACGTAAGTCTTGCCCGTGCCCGTTTCCATCTCGACGGTGAAATCGTTCGAGCGCGGCGCGCCGGACGGCGGCAGCCCGTTGCGCACCTGCACGCGCGCGAGATTCTCGGCGAACGTGTGCGCGTCGAGCGTCAGGCGATTGCCGACGCCGAGCCCCGATTCGGCCATCCCGAGCGAAATCTGCGGGCTCGCGCGCCGCCGCGCGGCCTGCGCGGTCACGCTGAATTCGGCGCGGCACGCCTCCTGGCCGCGAAACAGACCGCATACCGCCTCGATCGCTTCGAGCTGATAGTCGAGATCCGACTCGAAATGCAACTGCATGCTCAATCTTCCTTGTCTGCGTGTGGCTCGCGTGCGCGCATCAGAGGCTCCGGATGCGCTTCACGCCGTGCTGCTCGAGGATCGCCGACAGGTTCACCTTCGCGACGTCATCCGCGAAGCCGCTGTCGCGAAACACGCAGGTCACGTCGCGCGCGTGGGCCGCGCCCGCCGCGGCCGCTTCGGCGATCAGCTCGACGATGCCCTCGCCGAGCGCATCGGTCGACGCGCGGTCGATGTGCGCGTCGAAGCACGCGACGATCGCGCCGTCGATCACGTAGACGGCCTTGCCGGCGATCGTGCGCGCGTCGATCGGCGCGCACAGATCGAGGCCGAGCTTGAGCATTAGTTCGTACAACAGATCTTCCTCGGAGCGGTTCGGCTTGATGTGCTCGACGGCCGCGAACAGCGATTGCTGGATGTCGTCGCCGCGCGGGTCCCACTCGGAGACGTTCGTCGAGTCGAGCCTGAACACGCGAAAACCGAGGTCGGCGCGCGTGCCCGGATGCTCGGCCGCGACCCGCGCCGCCGCGCGCCGCAGCCGCTCCTTCGTCAGCTCGGCGAGATTGAGCGGCACGCGCTGCGCCGCGCAGAAGTCGGCGGCGGCTTTCTGATCCTTGCTGCCCGCGTCGAGCGGCTCGGGCAACTGCACGAGCACATAGCGGCGATTGCCGCCGTCGGCGGCGTTGAGCGCCATCACCGCATGCCCGGTCGTGCCCGAGCCGCCGAAGAAGTCGACGATCAGATCGTCGCCGTCCGTGCACCAGCCGATGATCGACGCGGCGAATTCCACCGGCTTCGGCTGATCGAACGGAATGCCGAGCGACTTCATCAGCGCGTCGTCCGAGCCGCCGAACGGCAGCACCGACGGCACGTTCTCGTACATGTTCTCGTCGAGGAAGTAGATCCGCTGCGGCTGCGTGGTCTCGTCCGCGCCGAACTCGACGAGCCCCTTGTCGATGAGCGCCTGCATCGTCGCGGGCGGATTGCGCCAGCCGCGCTCGGGCACCGGGCACGGCTTGCCCGTCACCGGATGCACGAGCGGCACGAAGTAATCGTCGGGCGCCTTCTTCTTGTTCGGCCACGCCATCGACACGAGACGGTACACGCGGCCGTCGGCCGAAATCCGGTCGTACATCGCCTCGCCGCCCGACAGCGTCGTCTGCGACTTCACCCAGGCGCGGTACGCGGCGTTCGCGTCCGCGATCGTCGCCGCGCCCGCGATCGCGCCGCGCGCCGCGTCGAGCATGCGTTGGGCGTTGCGTTTCGGGCGCTTGAGCGGCGCGCGCTCGAACAGCAACTGCGCGTCGCGCGCGAACAGCACGATCGATTCGTGCTGGTATGCGATCCCGCGCGCGTCGCCCTTCGGATTGCGCTTGTCCCACACCGCGACGCCGAGCTCGTTGTCCTCGCCGAAGATCTCGCGCATCACGAGCACGAGCGCGTGCTGCTCGTGCTCGTCGATGTGCACGGCGATCACGCCGTCGTCGGCGAGCAGATCGCGCGCGAGCTTCAGGCGCGGATAGATCATGTTCAGCCAGTCCGTGTGGAAGCGGCCGCTCGCGTCCGTGTGGCTGCTGATTCGCTTGCCGTCCGTCGTCTGGCCGGTCAGCTCGAGGTAGTGGCGCAGGCTGTCGGTGAAATTGTCCGAATAGACGAAATCCTTGCCGGTGTTGTACGGCGGATCGATGTAGACGAGCTTCGCGCGCCCCGCGTAGCTCTTTTGCAGCAGCTTCAGCACCTCGAGGTTCTCGCCCTCGATCATCAGATTGCGCGTCGACGCCCAGCCGACGCTCTCGCGCGGGCACGGGCGCAGCGTGCCCGTCGAAGGCGTGAGCGCGAGCCGGCGCGCGCGGCGCTTGCCATGCCAGTTCAGGCCGTATTTCTCATCGGCGTCGGCAACGGCGGCGGCGCTCGCGCCGACCATCGCCGCGAGCGCGTCGAGATTCACCGACGCGCCGTCCGGTCCTTCGGTCACCACGTCCGGAAAGAGCGCCCTCAGGCGCTCGACGTTCGCGGACACGAGATCCGCGGATTGCGCTTCCGGGCTCGCCGCATCGAGTTTTTGCATCATCCTTCCCATCAATTGCATGTCATCGCGCCGGCATGCGGACCCGATTTCCGGGCCGCGCGGCGCGGCAAAGGCGAAACGCTAGCGATCCGTCACGCGCAGGTCAAGGACTTGCGGCGGCCGGCGGGCGCGCCGGCCGGTCCGCAGGCGGCGAAGACGGCATCGGCGCCGGGCATCGGCATGCGTTCGGCGACGCAGATGTTTACCACAGGTTCGGCGGTCGTCCGCCGGCGCGGGCTTTCACGACGCGCGCATGGCCGCCGCGCGGCGATGTTCGATGGCGCCCGGCGAGGTCCGTCGACCAAAGGACGCGGCAGACAAAAGGCCCGGCATGAGCCGGGCCGTGGAATGCCGCAGCGGCGCACGGGAGATCGGGCGGGCGCGGCGCAAAGGCGGGAAAGACGGAAAGACGGGCGGGGCGGGGAGCGCGAGGGGCGGCACGGCACGGCGCGTCGGCCGGCCGCCCCGCGCGGCGGATCAGAACCGCGTGCGGATGCCGGTCGTCAGCTCGAGCTGGTTGGTCGCGCCGTGCGTGGACGCGACCGTGTAGCCGCCGTGCAGGCGCATGTAGTCGCCGGCGAGGTACAGCTCGGTGCGCTTCGACAGGTGGTAGAACACCGAGCCGTACAGCGTTTCCTTGAAGCCGTTGCCGACACCCGACGTGAGGCTGAAGTCGCCGATGTTCGCGTTCGGCACGTTGCCGTCGCTGTTGTACGCGGCGTTGTGCACGCGCATCTGCTGATAGCCGAGCTCGTAGTCGAGCGCGCCCTTCGGGGCGACCTTGAACGACACCGTCCACGCGTTGTCCTGGCGCTGGCCGAGCGCGCCCTGATCGCCCAGGTAGCGGAAGTAGCCGGCGTTCACGCGGAAGATGTCGAACGTGTAGTTGCCGCCGACCGAGAACGACTTGTTCGCGTAGCCCGCGTGGTTCACGTGGCTGAAGAAGCCCGACACGTTGAACGGGCCGCCGTTGTAGCCGAGCGCGACCTGATAGGTCGAGTTCTGCCCGAAGCTCGTCGAATTGCTGAACGCGTAGCCCGCGCTCGCGAAGATGCCGTTGCCGAACAGCTTCTTCCACGCAAGGCCGTTGTTGTAGCGCGTACCCGTCGCGCCCGCCGCGTAGAAGATCATCTGCTTGAAGTTGTTCGCGTTCGTCCAGCCGCCTTCCTCGGTCGTGAGCTTCGCCGAGCCGTACGGGTCGCCGTAGATCGCCCCCGCGTCGCGCGCGATCGTGTTCTGGAAGCCCGCGGTGAGCTTGCCGAACGTGTCGTTTTCGACGCCGACCCACGCATCGCGGTCGAAGATCTGGCCCGGGTCCTCCATGTTGCCATCGGCAACCGTGTATTCGCTTTCGAGCCGGAAGATCACCTTCGTGCCGCCGCCGATGTCCTCCGCGCCCTTCAGCCCCCAGCGGCTGCCGCTGAACCACGGCTCGCCGCCGAGCCCCATGCCGATCACGTGATCGCCCTTCGCGTTCGCGTGCGACTGATAGGTCGGAAAGCTCAGGTCGATGAGCCCGTAGAGCTGGACGCTCGACTGCGCGTGCGCTTGCGGCGCCGCGCAGGCGGCCGTCGCGATGGAAAGTGCCAGGTATTGTCGTTTCAAGATCGTCCCCTCCGATATCGTGTTGATCGCCATTCTTTCGCAGTACGAATCGCATGCCGCGCAGACGCTGCGCGATGCGCGTCGAACGGCCACGCCATCGTAGTGGGCGCAATCCTTCGCGGCGCTTTCGTGCCGGCCACGCAAGTCTCGGGATAAGTCCGGGGTGGTGCTCGTTTTTAGGCTGGATCAGGCGCGCGCGCGGCGCGCCGCAGCACGGCTTCGCGAAACATCAGGACAATTGCAAAGCATGCCGAAATAAACGGATGCGCGCGGGCGACGCTTGCGTCGCATGCGCCGGGGCCGCGTGCGTTGCGCGCGGCTTATTCGGCCGCGTCCTTCGTTCGAAGAATGTAGCCGAGCCCGCGCAGCGTGATGATCTGCGCGAGCGAGCCGGACAGGTGCTTGCGCAGGCGGTGGATGTAGATGTCGATCGCATCGGCGCTCGGCTCGTCGTCGAGGCCGTACACGCTGTCCATGAGGCGCGCCTTCGATACCGTCTTGCCCTGCTGGAGCATCAGCGTTTCGAGAATCGCGTGCTCGCGGCGGCGCAGCGCGAGCGGCACGCTGCCGCACTGGAATTCGCGCGTCGCGAACAGATAGACGAGATCGCCGCATGCGAGCTGCGTCGCGCCGACGCCGCACTGCCGCCGGATCAATGCGCGAATCCGCGCGACGAGCTCGCGCGATTCGAACGGCTTCACGACGTAGTCGTCGGCGCCCGCGCTGAAGCAGTCGACCTTGTCATCGACCGAGCCGTGCGCGGTCAGCATCAGCACGGGCACGTTGTCGCCTCGGCGGCGCAGCCGCGCGAGCAGCTCCTTGCCGCTCATGCCGGGCAGCCGCATGTCGAGCAGCAGCGCGTCGTAGCGCTGCGCCTTCAGCACGGTGTCCGCGCTCTCGCCGTCGGGCGCCGAATCGACGCCGAAGCCTTCCCCGCGCAGCAGATCGACGATCCAGTGCGCGAGTTCCGCGTTGTCTTCCACGAGCAGCAGTTTCATCGGGGCTCTCTCAATTGCGATAGGCGGGCAGCCGCACGGTCATCCTCACGCCCCGGTTGCCGGGGCCTGTCCCGAGCGTGACCGTGCCGCCGTGCGACTGCGCGATCTCCTCGACGATCGCGAGCCCGAGGCCCGTGCCTTCCTCGTCCTTCGCGACGCGATAAAAGCGCTTGAACACGTGCGGCCGCGCTTCGGCCGGAATGCCGGGGCCGTCGTCGACGACGTCGAGCACGACCGCTTCGCCGTCGCGCCGCGCGCTCACCGTCACGCAGCCGCCTTCGTGCGTATAGCGTACCGCGTTGTCGACGAGGTTCATCAGGAGCGCCGAGAGCAGGCTTTCGCTGCCCGCCACCTGCAGATCGTCGTCGAGCTCCGCGCCGAGATCGATGCGCCGCCGCTCGGCAAGCACGATCGCCTCCTCGAGCACGCCCGACACGACGGCCGCGACGTCGACGCGCGCGGCGAGCCGCGCGGGCGACGCCGCTTCCGCATGCGCGAGCAGCAGCAGCTTGTCGGTGACGTCCGCCATCCTGCGGCTGCTGCGCTGCATCGACGCGAGCAGCGCGGCGAGCGCCGCGTCGCCGTCCTCGCGCTGCCGCGCGCACTGGATCTGCGTGTCGATCACCGCGATCGGCGTGCGCAACTGATGCGCGGCGTCGGCGATGAAGCGGCGCTGCGTCGCCGCGTGCAGGTTCAGCCGCGCGATGCACTGGTTGATCGCGTCGACGATCGGCCGCAGCTCGAAATGCAGCCGCTCGGTGCGGATCGGCTCGAGCTCCATCGGCCCGCGGTCCGCGACATCGTCCTTCAGCTTCATCAGCGGCCGCAATTCGAACGTGAGCCCGAGATAGACGAGCGCCATCGCGAGCGCGAGCATCAGCGCGAGCCGCCAGAGCTGAGGATGCCAGATCGCCGCGATCATCATCTGCCGCGAGGTCTGCGTCTTGCCGACGACGACCGTCACCGTTTCGGTGTCGCCCGCGTTGTAGAGCTCGCGCGTGTAAGCGACCGCGCGAATCGCCAGCCCATTGAGCGCCGTGTCGAACAGCACCGGTTGCGCGCCGGGCGCGGCCGGTGCGCCCGGGCCGCCGAGATCGGGGTTGCCGGCCAGCAGCCGGCCGCCGCCCGTGCGAACCATGTAGTACACCTGATCCCGCGCGGGCGATTCGAACAGTTCGAGCGCCGCGGGCGGCACGTTCGCGACGAGCGCGCCGTTTTCCCAGTTGACATCCTCCGCGATCGCGCGCGCGGACGCGACGAGCGCGCCGTCCTGCACGAGGTCGGCCGTCTTGCGCGCGGTGTCGTACGACATCGCGCCCGCGATCGCGACGAACACGGCAAGCGGCAGCAGCAGCCACCAAAGCAATCGGCCGCGCAGGCTGTGCGACATGCCGTTATCCCTCCAAACTCCGGCCCGAAAACGAAACGGCGCACCGAAGATGCGCCGTTTCGTTGATGCATCGTCTTCAGAACGCGGCGGGCCGCCACTTCAGCAGCCGCTTCTCGAGCCGGGTCAGCAGGAAGTCGGCGGCGAGCGCCACGACGGCGAGCACGATCATCGCGGCGAACACGCCGCTCGCGTTGAACGCGCCCTGTGCGGTCGAGATTAGCAGGCCGATGCCCTGCTTGGAACCCAGAAATTCCCCGACGACCGCGCCGACGAGCGCGAAGCCGAAGCTCACGTGCAGGCTCGCGAGAATCCAGCTGAGCGCGGACGGAATCACGACGGAGGTCGTGATCTGCCGGCGCGACGCGCCGAGGATCTGCGCATTCGCGATCAGGTAGCGGTCCGCTTCGCGCACGCCCTGAAACGCGTTGCCGAACACGACGAAGAACACCATCACGACGGCGAGCGCGATCTTCGACGCCATCCCGAGGCCGAGCGCGATCACGAATATCGAGCCGAGCACGACGCGCGGAATCGAGTTCGCGATCTGGATGTAGAGCCCGAACACGTCGGCGAGCAGCTTGTTGCGCCCGAGCACGATCCCGCAGAAGATGCCCGCGACCGAGCCGATCAGAAAGCCCGCGATCGTCTCCTCGAGCGTCACCCACACCTGCAGCAGCAGCGGGCCCTGCGACGTGCCGTTGACGAACCAGTCCTGGATCTGCGCGGCGATCAGCGACGGCATCGAGAAGAAGAACGGGTCGATCCACTTGAAGCGCGCGGCGATCTCCCAGCCGCCCAGCGCGACGACGAGCACCGCGATGCGCAACCCGACGATCAGTTGCCGGCGCCGCCGCAAACGGCTCTGCGCGGCGCGCTCGTCGTCTTCGAGCGAGGGGGTGGTGCCAAGCGGCGTCGGAAGCGTCATGTCAGTCATGCTCCAATCCTTCTTTTCTGTTTATCCGATCTGCACTTCTTCGCGCAGGTCGTGCCAAATGTCCTTCGAGATTTCGATGAAGCGGT
The DNA here is from genome assembly GCF_000012365.1 of Burkholderia thailandensis E264. Taxonomy (NCBI): domain Bacteria; kingdom Pseudomonadati; phylum Pseudomonadota; class Betaproteobacteria; order Burkholderiales; family Burkholderiaceae; genus Burkholderia; species Burkholderia thailandensis. The sequence goes on along the minus strand of NC_007651.1, from coordinate 36,284 downwards.
GCTCATAGCGCACTTCGGACGTGACGCGCGGGCGCGGCAGGTCGATCTCGTACACGCGCTTGAGCGTCGCCGGGCGCGACGTCAGCACGAACACGCGGTCCGCGAGCGCGATCGCCTCCTCGAGATCGTGCGTGACGAACACGACGGAGCCCTTGTTCGCCGACCAGAGCTGCAGCAGCTCGTCCTGCATCAGCGTGCGCGTCTGCATGTCGAGCGCGGAAAACGGCTCGTCCATCAGCAGGATCTCGGGCTGGTTGATGAACGTCTGCGCGAGCGCGACGCGCTTTCGCATCCCGCCCGACAACTGATGCGGGTAATGCTTCGCGAATTTCGCGAGCCCGACGCGGCGAATCCATTCCTCCGCCTGCGCGTACGCGGACTCCTTCGAGCGGCCGCGAAAGAGCGGCCCCGCCGCGACGTTGTCGATCACCGTGCGCCACGGAAACACCGCGTCGGCCTGGAACACGAAGCCGATCCGCGGATCGATGCCGTCGACGGGCTTGCCCATCACGCGCACCTCGCCCGACACGGGCTTGAGCAGCCCCGTGATCAGATTGAGCGTCGTCGATTTGCCGCAGCCCGTCGGGCCGACGACCGCGACGAACTCGCCGCGCGCAACCGACATCGTGAAGTCGTGCAGCGCGACGGTTGCACGGCCGTCCGGCGAGATGAAGCGGCACGACACGTTGCGAAACTCGATCGCGGGCGCATGGGCCGGAACATGTTGATTCATCGCTAGAAGTCCTGCATCGGAACCGGCGCCGCCCGTGCGGCGCCGGCGGCCCTCGAGAGCCTGGTTCAAAACTGGCCGCGCGGCGTTCGCGGGGCTCAATTCGCGTTCATTTCGCGTTCACGAAATCGTTCGTATAGGTCTTCGACAGATCGATGTGCTTGCCCTTCACCGACGGATTGAACGCGGACAGCACCTTGAGCACCGTCGCCGGGCCGTCGGCGGGCATCTTGCCGTCGGGCGTATACATCGGCAGGGACGCCTTCAGCGCCCTCACGTAGAGCGCCTTGTCCTTCTGGTAATCGGCCGGCATCTTCGCGGCGATCTCTTCCGCGCTGTGCGTGTGGATGAACTGCATCGTGCGGGCGAACGCATGCGCGAGCTTCGTCGCCTGCGCCTTGTGCGTGTCGGCCCATGCGGATTGCACGTACAGGCTCGCCGCCGGATACGTGCCGCCGAGCGCGGCGCGCGTGCCGTCGAGCGTGCGCAGATCGACGAGCGCCTTCGCGTCGCCGTTCTTCTCGAGCACCGACACGGTGGGCTCGGTCGTCATCCCCGCATCGATGCGGCCTTGCTTGACGGCCGCGATGAAGCTCGCATCGGCGCCGACGGGCAGCATCGTGTACTGGCTCGCCGAGATCCCGTGCTGCTGCGCGAGGTACTGCGTGAGGAAGCTCGTCGACGAACCGAGGCCCGTCACGCCGAGCGTCTTGCCCTTCACGTCGGCCATCGACTTGATCGCGCCCGCGGCCTTCGTCGACACCATCTCGACCTCGCCCGGCACCTGGCCGAGCACGGCGATCGCCTTCACGTCCTTGCCCTTGCTCTGCAGGTCGATCGTATGATCATAGAAGCCGACTACGCCCTGCACCGCGCCCGCGAGCAGTTCGTTTTCCGCGTCGACGCCCGCCGGCTGCGATTGCAGCTCGACATCGAGGCCTTCGGCCTTGAAGTAGCCGAGCTCCTGCGTGAGGCGTGCGGGCAGGTAGATGAGCTTCGTGATGCCGCCCACCATGATCGTGATCTTGCCGCCGTCGTCGGCGAAAGCGGGCTGCGCAGCGAAGCCGAAGGACAGGCCGGCCGCGACCGCAGCCAGGCTGAGCGCGCGAAGAGTGGTACGCATCGGGAGTCTCCAATATTGTCTGTATGAAGCGATGCTAGATGCATCGTCGAGACGAGTATAGGGAGACGAAACCTTCCGCAACCTTTCGCGGGCGCGGCATTCTATTAGGGGTTTTCCAGCAACGCGAAAGCCCCGCGGCAGATGCGCCGCTTCGCGCCCGTGCCGATCACGGGCGCTCAGGCGGCAGCCGCGAGCGCGTCAGACGCCGACGGCCTCCTTGCGCGCCGACCACTTCACCGGCGATCGCGCGTTGACGAGCCAGCACGCGGCCGTGAAGCGCACGTCGTCGCCGCGCACGTACGGATCGAACGCGGCGCGCACCGTATCGACGAGCCGCGCGCGGGTCGGCTCGTCGAGGTCCGCGAACATCTGCCCGACCGGGCCGAGCCGGCTGAAATGGCCGATCAGCTCGCGCTCGGGCAGCGTGCATTCGACATCGATCGGCCGCACGTCGACGCCGCACCAGCCGCTCTGGGCGAGGACGGTTTCGATTCGCCGCCTGTCGCCGAAGAAGAATTGCCCGGGTGCGTCCGGCTGCCGGGCGGGCAAATTCGGCAGCAGCGGCGCGGCCGCGCGCTCGGCCGTCGTCATGAACGGGTTTTCCGCCGCGCCGCGCCAGGCGACGAACGCGAGCGACGCATCGGACGTCGCGGCGCGCAGCAGGTTCGCGAACGCGTCGACGGCGTTTTCGAAGAACATCACGCCGAAGCGCGAGATGATGGTATCGAAGCTCGCCGGCACGAACGCGTGCGTCTGCGCATCGGCGCGCACGAAGCGCGCCGGCACGCGTTCGCGCTCGGCGCGGCCGCGCGCGGCGGCGATCAGCGGCCGCGACACATCGACGCCGACGCAGCGGCCGCGCTCGCCCAGCATGCGCGCGGCGGCGAGCGTCGTCGCGCCCGCGCCGCAGCCGACGTCGAGCACGTGCCGCCCGCCGCCCGCGCGGGCCGCCTCCACGAGCCGTTGCGCGAACGGCTCGAACATCCGGTCGAGCACCTGCTGCGCGTCGACCCACGCGCGCCCCGCTCGGCCGTTCCAGTGCGCCGCTTGTCCGCTGTCTGTGTTGTCCACGTCGTCGTTGCGATCCGTGACGTTCATCGCCATTCTCCAGTGCATGCCTTCGAGAGGCCGGAGCTACACTGTGCCAATTCAAGTCCACTTGAGGTCAAGCGCGTGGGAAACCTGGATATTGCCGAGGTCGCGCGGCGCTCCGGCGTGCCCGCGTCGGCGCTGCGGTACTACGAGGAGAAGGGGCTGATCGCGTCGACGGGCAGGCGCGGGCTGCGCCGCACGTTCGATGCGCGCGTGCTCGAGCGGCTCGCGCTGATCGCGCTCGGGCGCGCGGCGGGCTTTTCGCTCGACGAGATCACGTCGATGTTCGACGCGCAAGGGCGGCCAAGCATCGACCGTGCGACGCTCGCCGCGAAGGCGGACGAGCTCGACGGAACGATCCGCAAGCTGATCTCGATGCGCGACGGCTTGCGGCACGCGGCCGCGTGCACCGCGCCGAGCCACATGGAATGCCCGAAGTTCCAGCGGATTTTGCGTGCCGCATCGGACGCGCGCCGGGCGAAGAAGGCCCCGCCGTCGCTACCGCGCGGTTAGGCCGACGGGCATCGCCGGCGGGCCACGGCCGGGTGGCCGCGACCCGCGCCGGACGGCAAACGCCGGCGGGCGTTGCAGCGCGATCGGCCGATACCGGAGCCGGCGCGCATGCCGGCCGCCTGCATGCCGCCGCTCAACGCATGCCGGCCGCAACGCGCCCGACGAAATCGACGCCGGTATCGAACAGCCGCCCGACGAACGGAATCAGGTTCGGCGCCATCAACTGGACGAGCAGCAGGCCGACGAGCATCGTCACCGGAAAGCCGACCTGGAAGATCCCGATCTGCGGCGCCGCGCGGTTCAGGATGCCGAGCGCGAGGTTCGCGATCAGCAGCGCCGCGACGACGGGCAGCGCGAGCAACAGCCCCATCTCGAAAATCGCCGAGCCGAATGCCACGAGCGTCTGCCAGCCGGCCGCGCGCAGCAGGTCGGCCGAGATCGGCACGAGCCTGAACGAGTCGACGAGCACGGCGAACACCTGCAGATGCCCGTCGAACGCGAGAAACGCGAGGATCGCGACCGCATTCAGGAAGCGCCCCATCACGGGCGTCGCGCCGCTCGAATGCGGATCGAAGAAGGTCGCGAAGCCGAGCCCCATCGACAGGCCGATGATGTCGCCCGCCGCCTCGACCGCCGCGAACACGATCTGCATCGTGAAGCCGAGCGCCGCGCCGATCAGGAACTGGTTGACGATGATCCACACGCCCTGCGCGGAGAACACGGTGGCTGCGGGCATCGGCGGCAGCGTCGGCGCGACGACGAGCGCCATGAAGCCCGCGAGCCCGATCTTCACGCGCACGGGCGTCGCGCGGTGGCCTGTCACCGGCGCGAGCGCGACGAGCGCGAGCATCCGCACGAACGGCCACAGGAAGGCCGTGAGCCATCCGTTCAGTTGCGCGTAGGTGACGGAGAACATCGATCGGAGATGGAGACGAGGGCGGGGGCGGAGCAGGCCGACGGATCGGATGGATCGAACGAATCGAGCGGAGCGGGCGAGACGGACGAGCGCGCCGCGCGAAGAAGCGGCGTCAGCCCGCGCCGAGCGTCGCGACGCGCAGCAGGATCTCGCGCAGGTAGTCGAGCATCGTCGACAGCATCCACGGCCCGGCGATCACCATCGTCGCCGCGACCGCGAGCAGCTTCGGGATGAACGACAGCGTCGCCTCGTTGATCTGCGTCGCCGCCTGGAACAGGCTGACGACGAGCCCGACCGCGAGCGCGACGAGCAACAGCGGCGCGGCGAGCAGCAGGCCGATGTACATCGCCTGATGCGCGAGCGTCATGACGTTTTCGGGGGTCATCTCGACTCTCCTCGATCAACCGGGTCTAGGTGAAGCTCTGCGCGAGCGAGCCGATCAGCAGTTGCCAGCCGTCGACGAGCACGAACAGCATCAGCTTGAACGGCAGCGACACCGTCGCGGGCGACACCATCATCATCCCCATCGACATCAGCACGCTCGCGACGACCATGTCGATGATGAGGAACGGGATGAAGATCGTGAAGCCGATCTGGAAGCCCGTCTTCAGCTCGCTCGTGACGAACGCGGGCACGAGCAGCGACAGCGGCACGTCCTCCGGCCCCTGCATCGGCGCGGCCTTCGAGATCTTCGCGAACAGCGCGAGATCGGTCTCGCGCGTCTGCTTGAGCATGAACGTCTTGAAGGGCGCGGTGCCGCGCTGCACCGCCTGGTCCATCTGCAGCGTGCCTTCGGAAAACGGCTTGTACGCGTCGGTGTAAGCCTTATCGAGCACGGGCGACATCACGAACAACGTGAGGAAGAGCGCGAGGCCGACGAGCACCTGGTTCGGCGGCGTCGACGCGGTGCCGATCGCCTGCCGCAGCAGCGACAGCACGATGATGATCCGCGTGAAGCTCGTCATCATCAGCAGCATCGCGGGCAGGAACGACAGCATCGTGAGCAGCAGCATCGTCTGCACGCTCAGCGAGTAGGTCGTGCCGCCGTTCGGGCCCGGCGCGGAGTTGAACGCCGGCAGGCCGGCCGCCTGCGCGCACGCGAGCGCGGGCGCGAGGCCGATCAGGATGGCGGGCAGCCAGCGTGCGGCGCCGCGCAGGAAAGCGGTTTTCATCGAACGGCTGTCGGAGTGGGCGCGTGCGGCGGCATCCGCGCGCGGCGCGACGAAACGAAGGCGCGGCATGTCAGCGATCCTTGCCGCCGTCGCGCTTGAAACGCTTCGCGGCCTCGCCGAGCATCGCGTCGCGAAAGCGCGCCCCGAAGGAAGCGCCCTCGGGGAACGGGCCGGACCTCGCCGTGCCGCCCGGCGCGCCTGGCGCACGAGGCAGGCCGCCGCCCGCGGGCGCGACGCCGGGTGCGACGGGTGCGCCGATCACGCCCGCCGAGCCGGCGGGCAGCGTGTGCAGCAGGCGCACGTTGCCGGGCGCGACGCCGAGCACGAGCCAGGTGTCGCCGATCTCGACGACGGTCGCGCTCTCCTTGCCGCCCACCGCGACGCTCGCGACGACCTTCAGCGCGCCGCCGCGGCGTTGCGGCTGGAAGCCGAAGCGCCGCGCGAGCCACGCGCAGCCGAACACGAGGCCGATCACGACCGCGAGCCCGACGAGCGTCTGCACCACCGCGCCGACGCCGAGCGACGGCGCGGCCGAGCCGACGACGACGCCCGATGCGAGCGACGCCGCGTGATTCACCGCGTCCATGTCGGCGGCCGATGCGGGCAGCGCCGCCGCGCCGATTGCGAGCGCGGCAAGCGAAGCGGGCGCGCGACGCATGCGGCGCGGCGCCGCCGCGAGCGCGCGCGCGGCCGACCGGCGCAATGAAACGGACGGCGAGACGGACGGCGCGATGCGCGGTGTCATCGGTTCAGCTTCCGGATGCGTTCGGACGGCGTGATGATGTCGGTGAGCCGGATGCCGAACTTGTCGTTGACGACGACCACCTCGCCCTGCGCGATCAGGCAGCCGTTGACGAGCACGTCCATCGGCTCGCCGGCGAGCCCGTCGAGCTCGACCACCGAGCCCTGCGCGAGCTGCAGCAGGTTGCGAATCGCGATCTTCGTGCGGCCGAGCTCGACCGTCATCTTGACCGGGATGTCGAGGATCATGTCGATGTCGTTGTGCGTCGAGCTCGCCGCGGCCTTCGACAGCGGCCGGAACACGCCGGCGCCCGTCGCGCCCGTCTCGATCGGCTGCTGGTTCTGCTCGGCGAGCGCGGCCGCCCAGTCGTCCATCGCCATCTCCTCCTGCGGCGCGGCGGGTGCCGCGCCGTCGGCCGCGGCGGCGCTCATCGCGGCGTCCGCAAACGCCTGTTCATCGATGCCGTCGGCCTCGGGGGTCGCGTTCAACTCAGTCATATCCACCTTCCTTCATCGTGTCGCTTGCGCTGATCATTTTCTGCACGCGCAACGCGTACTGGCCATTGAAAATGCCGTAACCGCACTCCATCACCGGCACGCCGTCGACCTTCGCGGTGATCGAATCCGCGATGTCGAGCGGCAGCACGTCGCCCGCGCGCAGGTTGAGAATCTTCTCGAACGTCGTCGGGACCTCGGCGAGATCCGCGACCAGTTCCACTTCCGCCGATTGCACCTGCTGCGACAGCACGCGCACCCAGCGGCGGTCCACCTCGAGCGCCTCGCCCTGGATCGGCGAGGAAAGCACATCGCGGATCGGCTCGATCATCGAGTACGGCATGCAGATGTGCAGCGTGCCGCCCGTCGGCCCGAACTCGATCGAGAACTGCGTGACGATCACGATCTCGTTGGGCGTCGCGACGTTCGCGAACTGCGTGTGCATCTCCGAGCGCACGAACTCGAACTGCAGCGGCCGCACGCTTTTCCATGCAACCGCGTAGTGCTCGAACACGAGATTGAGCAGCTTGCCGATGATCCGCTGCTCGGTCGCCGTGAAGTCGCGGCCCTCGACGCGCGTGTGGAAACGCCCGTCGCCGCCGAACAGGTTGTCGACGACGAAGAACACGAGGTTCGGATCGAACACGAACAGCGACGTGCCGCGCAGCGGCTTCACGTGCACGAGGTTCAGATTGGTCGGAATCGGCAGGTTGCGGGTGAACTCGCTGTACTTCTGCACCTTCACCTGGCTCACGGAGATCTCCGCCGTGCGCCGCATGAAGTTGAAGATGCCGATCCGCAGCAGGCGCGCGAAACGATCGTTGATGATCTCGAGGCCGGGCATCCGGCCGCGGACGATCCGCTCCTGCGTCGCGATGTTGTAGGGGCGGATGCCGGACGACTCGGCCGGTTCGTCGGCAGAGTCGTCTTCGCCCGTGACGCCCTTGAGGAGTGCATCCACCTCCTCCTGGGACATGAATTCTTCGTGGCCCATGCGCGCTCCTTTGCCGGCGGCGTTATTGGACGACGAACTCGGTGAACAGCACGTCGTCGACGCGTGCGCTCTGATTGCCCGGCTGGGTCGGCTGCTCGATCAGCGTCTTCAGTTCGTCGGCGAGCGCGCGCTTGCCTTCGAGCGTCGCGAGCTGCTCGGGATGCTTGTTCGACAGCGCGAGCAGGATCCGGCTGCGCAGCTCCGGCATGTGCTGGGTCAGGTACTCCTGCGCCTTCGGGTCGGTCAGCTTCAGCGACAGCCCGACGCGCAGGTAGTGCTGAACGCCGTCGTCGGACTGGAGATTCACGGTGAGCGGCTCGAGCGGGAAGAACGCGGGCACCGCGAGCGGCGGGGGCGCGCTCGGCGCCGAGCCGCGCGCGCCTTCCTTCAACAGCACGAAATACGTGCCGCCCGCGGCGGCGGCGGCGGCGACGATCCCGATCAGCAGGAAAAGGACGATGCGCTTGAGCTTGCCGGACGAGGCCGGTTTGTCGACGGTCGGGTTTGCGGTGGTAGCCATGGCGTGCCTGCGGGAAGACTCTAAGTAGCCTGCATTGTTCGGCATCCGGGCCGCACACGATGGGTGGAATAGAGGGGGGATTTGCGGCTATCTCAGCCGTTTGTCCGTCGGGCGGGCGAGGGCGGCGAAGGGCAACCGGGCACGGCGGCCGCGGCCCGCGGCGCGCGATGCGGCTGGCGGGAGCGGCGGCCGGGACGGGCCGCGCGGGCGAACAAGGAGGCAGGCGTGAGAACGGACCGGCCGGGGCCGACCGGAAACTCCGGACGAACGGTCGCGGCCGGCCGAGGACGGGGAGGGGGCGATGCGATCGGGCGAAAGCCGTACCGGGCAGCGCCGCGCAGGCGACAAGCCGGAGGGCACGAGCCGATGCGGAACCCCAAAGCGCGTGAAAGCCGAGGCCGATGCGCCGTACGCCGCCGGGAGCGACGATTGCGAAAGAAGGGGGGAAGCAACGCCCGCGGGGCAGCGCCGGCAACCGGGAAGAGCCGGCCCGGCGCCCGTCACGGGGCGGCTTGCGATCGCCGGCGGGCAGCCGCCGCATGCCGGCGATCGCGTGCCGCCGCACGCGCGACGCGGCGCGACCGGCCGGAGCGAAGAATCAGATCGGCAGCAGCGTCAGCAGCGGCGCGATCAGCACCATCGCGACGCCCGCGATCATCATCGTGAGGCTCGACACGACGCCTTCCTCGCTGCCGATCTCGCGCGCCTTCGCGGTGCCCACCGCATGCGCGGCCGCGCCGAACAACGCGCCGCGCGCGAGCCGCGAGCGCAGCGGCACGAGCGCGAGCACGAATTCGCCGACGAGCATCCCGCAGATCCCGGTCGCGATCACGAAGAGCGCGGTGAGATCGCGCGGCGCGTGGATCCGGTCGGACACGGCGAGCGCGAACGGCGTCGACACCGAGCGCGTGACGAGGCTGCGCTGCAGCTCGGGCGACAGATGCAGCAGCTTCGACAGCAGCAGCGATCCGCAGATCGCAACCGCGATCCCGACGACGACGCCCACCGCGAGTGAGAACCAGTGGCGCTTCATCAGCTCGCGGTACTCGTAGATCGGCACGGCGAACGCGATCGTCGCCGGGCCGAGCAGCCACATCAGCCAGCGCGTATCGCGGAAGTAGACCGCGTACGGAATGCCCGTCAGCGCGACGAACGCGACGAGCACGGCCGGCACGAGCACGAGCGGCGAGAAGAACAGCGTCTTGCGGTACGCATAGAGCCGCTTCGACGCGAAATAGAGCGCGATCGTGAGCGCGAAGCAGCCGGCGGAAATCGCGGCGCTCGAAGGCGCGGTGAGGAACGAGAGATCGGGCGTCGTCATGATGCAGCCTGCGGAACCGTTGCCATCAACGAATGGCGTGAATTGGGGAGAAGGGGAACCGGACGGCGTCAGGCCCGCGCGCGGCGGCGGCCGGCGCGCACGCGCGTCACCGCGAGCCGCCGTTCGAAGCCCGCCGCGATGTCCACCGCGATCGCCACCGACAGCATCACGAACGTGGTTCCCGCGACCACGACGAGCGCGAGCCGCCAGCCGTCCGCCTTGAAGAGCCCGCCGTACTGAACCGCCGCGACGGTCGCCGGGATGAAGAAGAGCAGCATGTCGGCCAGCAGCCAGTTCGCGCCGTCCTTCACCCAGCCGGGCGCGACGCGGCCGGACAGCAGCAGCGCAAGCAGCACCGCGAGGCCGACCACGCCGGACGGCACCGGCACGCCGAGCGCGCGCACCGTCCAGTCGATCGCCGCCCACAGCGCGCCGAGCGCGGCCGTCTGCAGCGCGATGCGCGCCGTGCGTCCGGCGCGCGCGGTCGCCGCTGTTGCCGTAGCCGAGATCCTGGTCATCGAATGCTCCCGAAATGCCTTGCTTTACAGAATGGAGGCAGTATAGGATTCACGCGACCATAAATAAAATGACTTGGTTCTATAAAAACCATTCCGTTTAGGAATCTTTGCCGATTCGCTCACTGAACAGGAGGCGCTGATGGAGCTGCGCGCGTTGCGTTATTTCGTCGAGGTGGTCAGGCAGCAGAGCTTCACCGTCGCGGCCGAGCAGATGCACGTCACGCAGCCGACGATCAGCAAGATGGTGAAAGCGCTCGAGGACGAAATCGGCTCGCCGCTCCTGTTGCGCGACGGTCGCCAGATGGTGCTGACGGACGCCGGCCGGATCGTCTATCAGCGTGGCCAGGACGTGCTCGCCGCGCAGGCGCAGCTCCAGGCCGAGCTGAACGATCTCGGCACGCTCGGGCGCGGCGAGCTGACGGTCGGGATTCCGCCGCTCGGCGGTTCGCTGTTCACCCCGGCGATCGCCGCGTTCAAGGCGCGCTATCCGCGAATCGAGCTGAAGTTGTTCGAGCAGGGCGCGCGGAAGATCGAGGAAGCGCTTGTCGCGGGCGAGCTGGAGCTGGGCGGCGTGCTCGAGCCCGTCGATCCGGCCGTGTTCGACGTGCTGCCGATGGTGCGTGCGCCGCTGTGGCTCGTCGCGCCGCACGGCTCGCGCTGGGACGCCGACGCGACGGTGCCGCTCGCCGATCTGGCCAACGAACCGTTCGTGTTCTATGCGGAAAGCCTCGCGCTGCACGACGCGGTGCTCGACGCGTGCCGCAAGGTCGGCTTCACGCCGCAGATCGTGAGCCGCAGCGGTCACTGGGATTTCATGGCGGCGCTCGTGCACGCGGGCGTCGGCATCGCGTTGCTGCCCGAACCGTATTGCCGGCGGCTCGACGCCGCGCAGTTCACGTGCCGGCCGATCGTCGAGCCGGAAATCACATGGGCGATCGCGATCGGCTGGCTCAAGAAGGGATACCTGTCGCACGCGGCGCGCGCGTGGCTCGACGTCGCACGCGAGACGGAGCCCATCGATCCGGGCGACGATCTCGCGTTCGGCAGCCTGCGCGCGCGCTGAACGCGGCGCCCCGGCGAACGGGGTGCTCGCCGCGGCGATCCGGGTTATCCGAAGGGTCGGAACGATCCAGGCTGGCGCGCCCATCGCATCGCGCGGCCAGGCCAGCCGAGCCGCCGCTTCCGGCGCGCGGCGTCGCACGGGCGCGCCCTGCCCTCATCCTGCCGCACACGAACCGCCCGAGGCGCGCGGCGCATGACGCACGGCGCGCGCGGGAGCCCGCCGCTCAATGCCCCATCGCGGGCCCGGCTCCCTTCTTCGGCTTCGTCACCCACACGAGCGCCGCGAGCGCGACGAACGCGAGCGCCGAAATGTGAAAGAAGTCGTTGGTCGCCATCATGAAGCCCTGCTGCGTGACGATCTGGTTGATCTGCGCGGTCGACACGTCGCCCACGATGCCGAGCCGCGCGAGCGCGCCTTGAAAGTCGATCGTGCTCTGCGCGTAGACGTCCACGGATTCGGCGAGCCGCGCGTGGTGATAGATCGCATCGTTTTCCCAGAACGTCGAGCTGACCGCGGTGCCGATCGCGCCCGACAGCGTGCGCAGGAAGTTCGACAGCCCCGACGCACTCGCGAGCCGCTCGTCGGAGATGCTGGAGAGCGTGATCGTCGTCATCGGCACGAAGAAGCACGCGACGCCGATCCCCTGCACGAGCCGCGGCAGGATCACGTGGTTGAACGGCACGTCGAGCGTGAAGGTCGAGTTCCAGATCGACACGCCGGCGAACACGACGAACGCGAAGCTCGCGACCATCCGCAGATCGAGCCGGTGCATGTTGCGGCCGATGAGCGGCGACAGCACGAGCGCGAGGAAGCCGACGGGCGCGGTCGCGAGGCCGGCCAGGCCCGCCGTGTAGCCCATCACGGTCTGCAGCCACAGCGGGAAGATCACGACCGAGCCGAAGAACGCCATGAAGCCGAACGAGATGATCATCGCGCCGAGCGCGAAGTTGCGGTCCTTGAAGAGCGACAGATCGACGACCGGCTCCTTCTCGGTCGCCTCCCACACGAGCATGAACGCGAGCGACACGACGGCGATCAGCGCGAGCGACGTGATGAACGTCGAATTGAACCAGTCACGGTCCTTGCCGAGATCGAGCATCATCTGCAGGCACGACACGCCGATCACGAGGAGCGCGAGCCCGATCGCGTCGATCCGCTGCTTCGTCGTCTTCGTCTCGCGGCCGCGCAGCAGGAAGAACGCGCACGCGGCCGAGAACATGCCGATCGGCAGGTTGATATAGAAGATCCACGGCCACGTGTAGTTGTCGGTGATCCAGCCGCCCATCACGGGGCCGAAGATCGGCGCGACGATCACCGTCATCGCCCACAGGCCGAGTGCGAGCCCGCGCTTCGCGGGCGGATAGCTGCGCATCAGGATCGTCTGCGACAGCGGCACCATCGGGCCGGACACGAGGCCCTGCAGCAGCCGGAACGCGATCAGCGATTCGAAATTCTCAGCGAGGCCGCAAAGCGCCGACGCGATCGTAAACGCGAGCACCGACAGCGTGAAGAGCCGCACCTCGCCCACCCGCCGCGCGAGCCAGCCGGTGAGCGGCACCGCGATCGCGGAGGCGACGGAGTACGACGAGATCACCCACGTGCCTTCGCTCGTCGCGACGCCGAGGCTGCCGGAGATCGTTGGCACCGCGACGTTCGCGATCGACGTGTCGAGCACCTCCATGAACGTGCCGAGCGCGAGCCCGACCGTCAGCAGCGCGAGCGTGCCGCCCGACAGCGGCGCCGGCTCGGCGGAAAGGGAAGCGGAAGCGGGGGCCGTCGCAGCCATGCGTCTCTCCTAAGGGGCGAATGTTGCCCCGTCATCCTTTTGTGCATCCACATCGACCGACAGTAAGTGTCTTGTCAGCTTCTGCCCAGACAGATAAATAGGCGGCAAACGGGCCGCAATCCGAGGGTCGTCCATGCTCTTTCCCGGTCAGCGCTTACCCGGCGGCGGCTCGGCGATCGACGCGGCGCATGCGGAATCCGCGGCGCCCGGCGCGTTCGCGATGAAGCGCCGCAGCAGGTCGGTCAGGAGCGCGAGTTCGCCGGCCGAGAAGCCCTCGAGCTGCGCATTCAGCTCGGTCGCGATCAGCGCGGGCAGCGCCTGCGCGGCCTGCGCGCCGCGCTCGGTCAGCGCGAGCTCGATCACGCGGCGGTCCAATTCGCTGCGCGCGCGCGCGACGAAGCCCTTCTTCTCGAGCCGGTCGAGCATGCGCGTCATCGATCCGCTGTCGTACGACAGCTTGCGCGACAGCTCGAACGGCGTGCGCGCATACCCGCGCGCGAGCAACAGGATCACGCTGATTTGCTGCGCGGTCAGCTCGAGCGGGCCGAGCGCACGGTCGAGCCGCTCGACGAGCGCTTGCCGCGCCTTCGTCAGGTAATAGCCGAGGCTCGATTCGAGCTCGATGTGCTCCGGGTCGTATAGGCCGCTCATCGTCAAGCTGTCCGGTCGATTGCGCGAACCGCAACAGTGCATTCCAGGAAAAACGCCGCCAGTATCTTGAATATTTATTGCATAGTCAATATTATTTCAGTCAATGAGTTATGCGCTTAATGCGCCGCCAGAGACAATGTTCTGACCCGCTTTGCACGCGCCGCCGCCTTGCCCGGTGCGCGTCCCGAGGATTTCCCCATGCCGTTCCTGAAACATGCCGCCGGCGCGCTGCGCCGCAACCTGTCCGACACTGCCCGCCACACGCTGTCCGGTCCGCATCGCGGCTGGAAGATCGCGCTGTACGCCGCGCTGCTGATCGTGCCGGGCGGCTCGCTCGCGGCGCTCGGGTTCGCTTGGTTCGATCAGCGGCGGCACCGCGCCGCGCGCGATGGCGGCGGCAGAGCCGCGCCCGCTCGGGAGTCTTCGGCGCCGCAGCTATGCCTCGCCGCCGCGCATGGCGAGTCCGTCCGCTGCTCTTGAGAGCCCTTTCCGCGCGCCGCTGCGGCCGGCGCGCGTAACGCGCGGTAAACCGATGCCGCGCGCCGGTAACACATCCGGCCCCATCCGCGCCTTAACCTAACGTCTGCGCATTCCCGCACCCGTCAGTTACCATTTCGGCCACGCCGTCAGCGTTTCGGCCGCATCGCCCGCTCGTCCGGTCCACCGGCGGCCGCCTCGACAGGAATCCAGAACATGCCGCAAGTCCCACATCCGCGCGCGCGCCGCGCGCTGAGCGCCGCCGTCGCCGCAGCGGCAGCCGTGCTGCTCGCCGGCTGCGCGGTCGGGCCCGACTATCACCGCCCCGACGCGGCGATTCCCGCCGCATACAAGGAAGCGCCGCCCGGCTGGAAGGTCGCGCAGCCGGCGGACCGTGCGGACCGCGGCCCGTGGTGGTCGATCTATGACGATCCGCAACTGAACGCGCTCGTCGACAAGCTCAACGCGTCGAACCAGACCGTCGCGCAATATGCGGCCGCGTACCGGCAGGCGCGTGCGCTCGTCGCCCAGGCGCGCGCGTCGTACTTCCCGACGCTCGGGCTGACCGCGAGCGAATCGCGCGCGTCGAGCGCGCTGTCGTCGGGCACCACGACGCGCACGATCGGCAACACCTACAACGTCGGCCTGGATGCGTCGTGGGAGCCGGACCTGTGGGGCAAGGTGAGCCGCACGGTCGGCGCGCAGAAGGCGGGGGAAGCGGCCGCGGCCGCCGATCTCGCGAACGCGCGGCTGTCCGCGCAGGCAACGCTCGCGCAGACCTATTTCCAATTGCGCGCCGCGGACGCGACGCAAAAACTCCTCGACGACACCGTCGCGTCGTACCAGAAATCGCTGCAGCTCACGCAGAACCAGTACGCACAGGGCGTCGCCGCGCGCTCGGACGTGATCCAGGCGCAAACGCAGTTGCAATCGGCGCAGGCCGCCGCGATCGACAACGGCATCGCGCGCGCGCAGTACGAGCACGCGATCGCGACGCTCGTCGGCGAGCCGGCGTCGACGTTCTCGCTGCCGCCGATGCCGCTCACGGCCGAACCGCCCGCGATGCCGATCGATGTGCCGTCGGCGATTCTCGAGCGGCGGCCCGACGTCGCCGCCGCCGAGCGGCGCGCGGCCGCCGCGAACGAGCAGATCGGCGTCGCGATCGCCGCGTTCTTCCCCACGCTCACGCTGTCCGCGTCGGGCGGCTTCCAGAGCTCGGTGTGGTCGCAGCTCTTCACGCTGCCCGCGCGCTTCTGGTCGGTCGGCCCGCAGCTCGCCGCGACGCTGTTCGACGCCGGTCTGCGCGCCGCGCAGACGGAAGCCGCGCGCGCGACCTACGACCAGGACGTCGCCGCGTACCGGGCCGCCGTGCTGTCCGCGTTTCAGGACGTCGAGGACAACCTCGCGTCGCAGCGCATCCTCGAGCAGGAAATCGCCGTGCAGCGGCAGGCGGTCGAATCCGCGCGGCATGCGCTCGACATCACGCTCAACCAGTACAAGGCGGGCACGGTCGCCTACCTGAACGTGCTGACCGCGCAGACGACCGCATTCAGCGCGCAGCAGAAGCTCTCGACGATTTCCGGGCAGCGGATGGTGTCGTCGGTCGGGCTCGTGAAGGCGCTGGGCGGCGGATGGGACGTGTCGCAGATCGCGCGCGAGACGGGCAGCATGCAGGCGCCCGCCGCGCCGCAGCCTGCGTCTGGGCCGGCTGCGGCGGTTGCGCCGGCGGCCACGCCCGCCGCGGCCGTTGGGCCGGCGGCCCGATCGGCGGCCGTGGTCGCGACGGCCTCGGCCAATGCGTCGGCCGTCCGTCCGGCCGCCACGCCCACGCAATGACGGGGCCGGCCGGGAACTGCCGGTCGTCGCACCGGCGATTCGCCGGCACCGCCGGCATCAACGTCGACGTGCATCCGGCGGCCGGCCCCAAGTCGGCCAAGCCGTGGGCCGCGCCGGCCGCGCGAGCCGGCCTCGGCCGATCGACGCGAGGCTCGCCGCGCCTTCGACGTCAGCGCGCCGCGTCGCCATAAATCAACGACACCGCGCCGCCGCCGATCGGATGGCCGAGCAGGTTCAGCAGGCCCGCCAGGTTGTCGCGCTGCTCGGGCGCGGCGCTCGCGGTGCCGCGAAACGACGTGCCCGTCGCGCCGAAGCTCCCTTGCCCCGACAGCATCAGCGGCCCTTTCGACGTCGACAGGTCGAGCGTCGAATTCGCGCCGCGCGCCTCGAGCACCGCCCGGTACGATCCGAGCGGCTTCACGCGCGACACGCGCGAGCTCATGTCGGTGATCGTCACCGTGAGCTGGCCGAACGCATCCGCGCCGAAGAGCCGCCAGTCGGTCCAGTCGAGCCGCACGTTACCCTGCAGGTCGAGCGTGTTGAACGGCGTGCCGAGGCCCACGAGCAGCGACGCCGGCACCGCCATCGAGCCCGCCGACAACACCGCGCCGCGCAGCGTCGCATCGAGCGCGACGCCGTCGGGCATCGCATCGGTCTGGCGCAACCGCATCCGCACGCGCCCGGCGAAAAGCGGCCAGAACCGCGTGCGCCATTCGACGCGGCCGGGCAGGAGCGTCGACGCGCTGCGGTCCGCGCCGGGCGCGAGCAGCAGCGTCGCCGAGCCGCGCCAGAGCGAGCCTTCCGGATCGACGAGATTGACGCGGCCGCCCGTCGCGCGCGCGAACTGCGGCGTCACCCACGCCGCGGGCAGCAGCGCGACGAGCGTGACGAGGATCGCGAGGCCGCCGACGACGACCCACGGCGCGCCGCGCCGGATGCGCATCGGCCAGGTCATCGGCATTCGCGCGCTCCATCGGCCGTATCGCGCATCGACATCGCTCACTTGACCGACGCCGGCTGCAGCACGGCCGTCAGGTCGACCTGGCCGTCTTCCTTGAGCGCGCTCACGTGCGCTTCGACGACCTGCGCCTTGAACTGGCGGCGCACGTCGTCCAGCCACTGCGTCCACGCGGGAAACGACGCGTTCTTCAACTGGATCTGCACGCCGCCGCCGACAACCTGCGGCGGCGCCGCCGCGAGCCCGTGATCGGACAGCGACGCGGCAAGCGCATCCTTCAACGCGACGCCCGTCGGCGCGACGCCTTGCGCGGCGCCCGCGAGCGAGCGCGCCTCGTTCGCCTGCGCGGTCATCTCGGCAAGCTCGTGGCGCATCGTCGGCAGCTCGCGCTGAATTCGCGCGCGTCCTTCCTGCGCGGGCGACCACAGCACCGAATACGCGATCGCGACCGCGAGCACCGCGCCGCCCCAGCCGAGCAGCAGCTTTTCGCGCGCGGTGCGGGCCTCCCAGAACTGGCTCAGCGCTTCGTTGAACTCCGTCGTTTTCATGACCGGCTCCGAATGATCCACTTGCCCGTGCTGCTGTCGATCTCGCCCGCGAGGCCGTTGCGCGCGAGGCGCTGCGCGAAGTCGGGATCGACCTTGGTCTCGGGCTTGAAACCGACGTCGAGCCGGCGATCGTGATAGTCGAGCGACGCGATGCCGTTCGGCGGCAGCGGGCCGAGCGAGCGCGCGAGGCGGCTCGCGAGCGACAGGAAATCGTTCGGCGACAACTCGCCCGCCGCGATCCGCAGCCGGTCGAGCTGGCGCGTCATCTGCGCGGCCGGATCGAGCACCGTCGTCGTCTTCGGAAACGCCGTCAGCAGCGTCTCGGTGATCTGCGCGGCGAGCGCGTCGCGTTCGCGCGAGAGCTTCCACCAGTGCGCGTTCACGCCGATCACCGCGACGACGAGCGTCGCCGCCGCCAGCGCGAGCGGCACGCGCAGGCGCATGAACGTCGCGTGGTCGAAGCGCCACGGCGCGAACTCGAATTCGAACTGGCACAGGTCGAAGCGCGCGTCGAGCGCGCGGCGCACGAGCGCGTCGAACGGCCAGATCGCCGCGCCCGGCAGCAGGCGCTTGTCGTCGAGCGGCCGCACCGACGCGAGCTGCGGCTCGGCGCCCGGCTCGCCGAGCTCGTAGAGCTCGAGCGGCGTGCCGTTCGCGAGCGCTTCGAGCGTCGGCACCGCGGTCGACACCGGCGCGGCGAAACCTTCGCCGAGCGCGCCGCGCGCGAGCGCGAGTTCGACGCGCGGCGCGGCGGCCGTCTCCGGCAGCAGCGCCGCGGATTCCTCGGCGAGCGACGGCGCGCTCGCCGTGGCGGCAAGACCAAGCGCGACCGCGACGATCGGCTCGGGCAGCGCGACGGTGTCCGCGCTCGCGCCTTCGGCGGCCGCGTGGCCATCGCCCGGCGCGCCGGCCGCCGCTTCGTGCATCGCGACGGCTTCGACGGCGGCCTCGGCCGTATCGCGCCGCGTCGCGGGCGGCAGGCAGCGTGTGACGGGCACCGCGCGCAGATGGCGATGCCCCGCCGCGGCGAACGCGTCGACGATGAACTTGAACCACGCGCGGTCGATCACCGCGAGCACGCGGCGCCCGCCGTCGAGCGCCACCGGGTCGACCGCGATGTGGCAGCCCTGCGGATCCTGGATCAGTTGATCCTCGATGATGTTCGGCAGCGCCTGCTTCAGTTTCGGCCCTTTCAGCGGCGGCAGCGCCTGCTCGAGCATCAGCAGGTCGCGCGCGGCGACGACGAGCACCGTCGTCGCCGCCTGCGGCAGCAGCGCGAGCGCCGCGCGGCCCGCGCGCTGCGTGTGGCCGCTCTTGTCGACGAGCGCGAACGGCAGCTCGGGCCATTGCCATTCCTGCAACGGCACGGCCGGCTCGCGCGGCGGCAATAGGACAATCAACGTGCTCAAGAGCTCCTCTCCCGAATGGCGTTGTTATAGCTGATCGCGAATGCGCACGATGCGCGTCGTGTGCGTGGTCGGATCACGATACACGAGCGACGTGCGATCCACGACTGCCCGGTCGTGCTCGATCCGGCCATGCACGATGAAATAGCTGGAAGTGACGTCGATCTGGCTCGAATCGAGGTTCACGTTCGGCGCGCCGGCGCCGCGCAGCGCGAGCGTCACGTCGCCGACGTTGCGAAAAAACACGGTCTCGCGCCGCGACACGAGCGCCTGCGCGGACGAAACGGACATCCCCGGCACGAGCGCCGCGATCACCTCGGCGGGCGCGGTGTTCAGATTGACGGGCGTCACCGTCGGCAGCACGGTGACGAACGGGCGCAGCCGCTCGACCATCTCCGGCGTGAAACCCTCGACGTCGAGCAGCGAATCGACGCTCGTCATCATCAGCGGCGCGGGCCCACGGCCTTCGCCGCCCGCGATGCCCGGCTCGTCGGTGAAATTGCCGCCGCTCTCGGTGCCGCCGTCCGGCAGCGGAACGGGCACGCCGCTCGCGACGCCCGGCAGCTGGGCCGCCTGGAAACGCGTCGCCGACTGCCTGAGCCCCGCGCGCACGCGTCGCGCGACGATCTTCGCGAGTTGCTGGTCGAGCCCGAGCGTCGCGAGCAGCCGCTGAAACGTCTGCACCTGCGCGGCGTTCAATTGCAGCGCGCCCGGCGCGGGCGACGACACGAGATCGCGCAGATTGAACTTCGCCTGCGCGTCCTCGATCGAGCCGGACAGATAGGTATCCGCGCCTTCGGCCGCGTCGGCCGCACCGATGCGGCCGAGAAAGTCGGACAGCTTCGTCTTCGCGATCGGCACCGCCCAGATCCCGCCGAGATAGGTGATGCCCGGCGCCGTATCGCCTTCGGAGCGCAGCACCATCCGCGTCCAGTCGAGCGCGCCGCGCGCAATCCACTGCGCCTGCGCGAGCAGCCGCTGGTTCTCGATCCGGCGCACCTGCACCTGCTGGCGCCAGAGCATCCCGGCGACGAGGATCGCCGACAGCGCGACGACGAGCAGCGCGCTGATGATCGCGACGCCCCGCTCGCGATGCGCGGGCGCTCGCGGCCGGCGCGCGAGCGGGCCCGCGCGGAAATCGGCGGCGGCGCTGCCGCTGCTGCGCGGCGCGCACGGCAAACGCGCCGACGCCGAACGCGCCGCGCCCGGCGCATGCTGATCGTGCGGCACGCGCCGGCGGCGAAGCGAAGCGAGGCGAACGAGGAGGGCGGAAGCGCGCATATCACTCCCCGACGAGAAATATGCGCGTGATCGGCACGCGCAGCGACGTCGCGCCGATGCTGACCTCGAGCCCGGTCACCGCGCGCGGCGGCGGCGCGTTGCCGAGCATCGGCACCTTGAGCGCATTGTTGTTCTGCTCGAGCGCGTTGTCGGCGTCCGGCATGCTGGTCGTCCAGCCGACCTTCGGCACGTACAGCCGCGCGTTGATCATGCCGACGCCGCGCATCAGCGGCACCTGGCTCCAGCCTTCGGTGTCGCCGCCATGCAGCGCGTCGCGCAACGCGTTGACGTCGGCGATCGGCGGCGACGCGTAACGCACGACGCGCCCGTTCGAGATCCGGTAGCGCACGACCTGCAGCCGCGGCGCCGCGCCCGGCGCGTCGAACTCGCGCACGATCTGCAACGTGTCGCCCGCGACGCGCACCGCGGGCTGGCCCGCTTCGTCGTCGGTCGCGGCGCGCCGCGCGTCGATGCGCATCTGGTCGAACATCTGCTCGAACACGCGCTCGTCCTCCATCGCGGCCGCCACCTTCTCGCGGCCGCGGATGATCTGGTCGAGCCCCCGCCACGACAGGATCGCGATCACCGCGAGAATCGTGATCGCGATCATCATCTCGATCAGCGTGAAGCCGCGCTCGCCGCGGCGCGCGTTTCGCCGGAAGACGCGGCGCGCCTGCCGGGTGCGCTTTCTGCCGGGCGCGCGGCGCTCAGAGCGGACGGCTGGTTTCATTCGCGACCACCGTAACCATCTGCGCGAGCACGCCGGCGCGGCCGTTCATCGACACCGCGATCTCGACGCGCCTGAACACCGGATTCGGCGTCGACCTCACGCGCTGCGTGCAGGTGAGCGCGACGTTGCCCTGCGAGCAGTCGAACGTCTGCGTGCCGATGTCGGGCCACGCGTGCGCAAGCCGCAGTTGCGCGAGCGCGTTGTCCGCGCTCCAGCCGGCGAGCAGGCGCGCATGCAGATCGGATGCGCTCGTCGCCATCGAGCCGACCGCGCGGATCGACGCCGCGAGCGCGATCGCGATGATCGCGAGCGCGACGAGCACCTCGATCATCGTGAAGCCGCGCGAACGCGCGGGCAAGCGGAGCAGGGCGGGCGGGCGCATCGTCACCGCACCTCGTAGCGGCCGTTGCCGGTGCCGACGATCGTCGCGCTGCCGACCGCCGAATACAGCGTGACGCGCACCGGCACGTCGATGCTTTCGGTGCCGAACACGACCGCGTCCGTATGCGTGTCCGAGCCGGGATAGTCGATCGCGGCGCCCGTCACGCCGCCGTCCCAGTCGCGCGCGCGCAGCACGTCGTCGCGCAACGGACGCCAGCCGTCACTCGTGCGGATGTCGAAGCGAAAACCATGATCGGTGGTGCGCCACGCGATCGGCCGCGCGCGCACCTGCGCCTCGTCGCCCGCCGTCTCGAACAGCAGCGCGACGCGCTGCGCCTCCTCGCGCAGGTCGGTGCGCGGGTTGCGCCTGAGCGTAAGCGACGCGACCGACACCAGGATGCCCGCGATCACGAGCACGACGAGCATTTCGAGCAGCGTGAAGCCGCGCGCGCGACGCGCGCGGGCGGTTCCCGTCGGGCGAGCGGACAAAGCGGCTGCGGAAGTCCCGAAGCGGGCCTCCGTGGCCGGGCCGCGGAAAACTCCCGCGTGACGCCGCGTGCCGCAAACGAAATTCATACCGGGTCGTGCGTACATCGAGAAAAGTGCGTGCGTCGCGCGTGAGCGTGGCGTCAGCGGCTCACTGCCACGAGCCGATGTCGGAATCGTTGCTTTCGCCGCCTTCCTTGCCGTCGGCGCCGTAGCTGAACACGTCGATCTCGCCGTGCACGCCCGGGTTCAGGTACTTGTACGAATTGCCCCACGGATCGTTCGGCAGACGCTCCAGATAGCCGCCGTCCTTCCAGTTGTTCGGGATCGGATCGGTGGTCGGCTTCTGGATCAACGCGTTCAGGCCCTGATCCTGGGTCGGATAGCGGCCGTTGTCGAGGCGGTACAGCTTGAGCGCCTGCATGATCGTGCCGATGTCCTGCTTCGCCGCGATCCGGCGTGCCTCATCGGGACGGCTCATGATCTTCGGCACGATGAGCGCCGCGAGAATGCCGAGAATCGCCACCACGACCATGATCTCGATCAGCGTGAAGCCGCGTTGACGGCGTGCTGCCTGAGAGCGTCGAGTGATCCACGTTTGCATGAGTGACTACCTCTTCTTCAAAAAAATGAGCGGTGAGTGAATGACGCGCGCGGCGCAAGCCGCGCGGCGTGCGCTGCGTGAAGCCGCATTGTAAGGCGCGACTTGCTCCGGGCTTCCACTCAACGCAAATTTCACATTCATCCGTACAATAGCGCGCATGAACGCGCTATCGATCCGGCTCCTTTCCCTCGCCCTTTTCGCGGTGCTCTGCGCGACGGCCACCTATTGGGTCGTCACGCTCTCCGCGCATCAGGCTCCGCTACCCGCCGCCGCCGCCCGCACGCCGGTGCGCACGGAGGACGCCGCAGCGCTGTTCGGCGGCCAGCTCACCCGCAATCCGGTGCAGGACATCCATCTGTTCGGCATCCTCGCGCTGCAGCGCGGCGCGGCGGCGATCGTCGGCATCGGCGGCGACGCCCCGCGCGCCGTGTCGCTCGGCAGCGAGATCGCGCAAGGCGCGAAGCTCGCCGAAGTGCGCGACCGCTCGATCGTCGTCGAGCGCAACGGCGCGCGCTCCGAGATCTTCCTGCCCACCAACACGCCGTCGCCCGCGATCTACGTCCGCTGAAGCCGAACGCGCGGCGCGCCGCGCCGCTTCGTTTCGGTGCGGCCCGCCGCCGCAGGCCGCGCACATCTTGCCTTCCGTCACTGCACCATGTTGTTGAGCTCGATGATCGGCAGCATCACCGCGAGCACGATCACGAGCACGATGCCGCCCATCGCGAGAATCAGCAGCGGCTCGAGCAGGCTCGTGAGAAACATCGTGCGCCGCTCGAGCTCGCGCGATTCGCCCTCGGCCGCGCGATCGAGCATCGTCGTCACGTCGCCCGTGGCCTCGCCCGAACGGATCAGGTGCACGAGCACGGGCGGAAACGTCTTCACGTTGTTCAGCGCGCGCGACAGCGCCGAGCCCTCGCGCACGCGCACGATCGCGTCCTCGATGTTGCCGCGCATCGCGCGGTTCGACAGCGTCTCGCCCGCCGCCTGCAGCGCGCGCAGGATCGGCACGCCCGCCGCGCTCAGGATGCCGAGCGTGCTCGCGAAGCGCACCGTGTTGTAGCCGCGCACGAGCTTGCCCGCGAGCGGGGCGGTCAGCAGCCAGCGATCGAACGCGAGGCGCGGGCCGTCGCGCGACAGCGTCGCCTTCACCAGGTAGACGACGGCCGCGATCCCGATCAGGATCGCCCACCACCAGTGCCTGACGAAATCGGACAGCGCCATCATCACGATCGTAAGCAGCGGCAACTGCTGTTTCGTGCTCGCGAACACGTTGACGACCTGCGGCACCACGTAGCTCAGCAGGAACGTGACGATGCCTAGCGCGATCACCGTGACGATCGCCGGATACGTGAACGCGAGCAGGATCTTCTGCTTGAGCGCGTTGCGCTCCTCGATGTAATCGGCGAGCCGCGACAGCACGATGCCGAGCTTACCGGTGTGCTCGCCCGCCGCGACGAGCGCGCGGTAGATCTCCGGGAAGTCGCGCGGATGCTGGGTGAGCGCGTTCGCGAGCGAATGGCCGCCGAGCACTTCGGCGCGGATCGCCGCCATCAGCTCGCGAATGTAGTCGCGCTCCGCCTGCTCGGTCAGCACGGCGAGCGCCTCGTCGAGCGGCAGCCCGGCGACGAGCAGGCTCGCCAGTTGGCGCGTCAGGATCGCCTGCTCGCGCTGCGACAGCTTGCGGCCGAGCGCGAGACGCTGGCTGCGCGCGCCGCGCTGCGCGCTCGCGGCCGGCTCGACGACGAGCGGCGTGAGCCCCTGCGTGCGCAGCTGGCCGCGCGCGTTGCGTGCGCTGTCGGCCTCGATGACGCCCTTTTGCGCGCGCCCCGACGCGTCGATCGCTTCGAAACGGAAGGCCGGCATGACGCTACGCGCCTCCCGTCACGCGCAGCACTTCCTCGAGCGACGTCGCGCCCGCCGCGAGCCAGCGTTCGGCATCGTCGCGCAGCGTGCGCATCCCGTTCGCGCGGCCCGTCGCGAGAATCTCCGCGTCGGCTGCGTTGCGGTGGATCAGCGAGCGGATCGAATCGTCGATGACGAGCAGCTCATAAACGCCGCGGCGCCCCGTGTAACCCGAATGCCCGCACTTGTCGCAGCCGACCGGATGCCAGACCGCGCGGCCGTCCTCGTGCCGCTCCTCCTTGCACACCGGGCAGAGCTGGCGCACGAGCCGCTGCGCGAGCACGCCGAGCAGCGACGACGCGAGCAGGTACGGCTCGACGCCCATGTCCGTCAGACGCGTGACGGCCGACGCCGCATCGTTCGTGTGCAGCGTCGCGAGCACCAGGTGGCCCGTCAGCGACGCCTGCACCGCGATCTGCGCGGTCTCGAGATCGCGGATTTCGCCGATCATGATGATGTCCGGGTCCTGACGCAGGATCGAGCGCAGCGCGCGCGCGAACGTCATCCCGATCCGCTCGTTCACCTGCGTCTGGCCGATGCCGGAGAGGTCGTATTCGATCGGGTCCTCGACCGTCATGATGTTGGTCGTCGCGGTTTCGAGCCGCGACATCGACGCGTACAGCGTCGTCGTCTTGCCCGAGCCGGTCGGCCCCGTGACGAGCACGATGCCGTGCGGGCGCGAGATCAGCTTGTCGAACTGCACGAGCGTGTCGCGGCCCATGCCGAGCGCTTCGAGGTTCAGCCGCTGCGCGTCCTTCTCCAGCAGACGCAGCACCGCGCGCTCGCCGTGCCCGGTCGGCAGCGTCGACACCCGCACGTCGACGGGCCGCCCGCCCACGCGCAGCGTGATCCGGCCGTCCTGCGGCAGGCGCTTCTCCGCGATGTCGAGCTGCGCCATGATCTTGATCCGCGAGATCAGCGCGCCGTGCAGCGCCTTCTTCGGCCGCACGACGTCGCGCAGCGTGCCGTCGACGCGAAAGCGCACGACCGATGCGTTCTCGAACGGCTCGATGTGGATGTCCGACGCCTGCTCGCGCGCCGCTTGCGTCAAGAGCGCGTTGATCATCCGGATGATCGGCGCGTCGTCTTCCGATTCGAGCAAGTCCTCGACTTCGGGAATGTCCTGCATCAGCCGCGACAGGTCGACTTCGCCCTCGACCTCGCCGACGATCTGCGCGGCGCTGCCGTCCTGGCGCGCGTACGCGTGGTTGATCGCCTGCGCGAGTTCGTCGGCCGGCAGGCGCAGCAACGAGATCGCGCCGAAGTTGCGCGCGACTTCGGCAAGCGCGGCCGAGCTCGTGCGCTCGCTGATCCACACTTCGAGCGTGTCCGCGTGCTGATGCGCGATCAGGATCTGGCCGGCCTTCGCGAAGCCGTACGGCAACAGCCGCGCGGCGAGCGGCGACGGCGCGCTCGCGGCAGGCTGATCCTGAGCGCCTTGCGCGAGCGCCTGCGTCACGGACGGGCTCCCGACGATGCGGCGCCGGCGTCGCTCGCCGCCGCGGGCGCGCTGGCGGGCGCGGGCGCAACGAGCTGCTGGCGCCGCATCTTGTCGATGTCGAACAGGTTCATCGCGGGCGAGCCGCCCTGGCTCGGGCCGAGCGGCATCGGCGGGACGACGGGGTCGTCCTTGTCGCGGATGATGTTGTTGTCCGACTTGTACGCGCCCGTCACGCCCTGGATGTAGTCGTAGCGGTTCGAGGTCACCGCCTGCGCGGTCTCGCGATCGGTGATGATCACGGGACGCAGGAACACCATCAGGTTCGTCTTCTGGCGCGTCTTGCCTTCGGAGCGGAACAACTGGCCGATCCACGGAATGTCGCCGAGCAGCGGCACCTTGCTGTTCGAAACCTGATAGTTGTCCTGCATCAGGCCGCCGAGCACGATGATCTCGCCGTTGTCGGCCAGCACGGTCGACTGGATCGAGCGCTTGTTGAACGTCGGGCCGGACTGGTTGTTGACCGTGGTATTCACGACCGAGGAGTCCTCCGTGTACAGCTGCAGCTTCAGAATCCCGCCTTCGGTGATCTGCGGTTTCACGTGCAGCGTCAGGCCGACATCGCGCCGGTCGTATGTGTTGAACGCATTGTTCGTGTTGCCGCTCGTCAGATTCGAATACGAGCCGGTCGGAATCGGCACGTTCTGGCCGACGACGATCTTCGCTTCCTCATTGTCGAGCGTCACGAGGTTCGGCGTCGACAGCACGTTCGCGTCGCTCACGCCGGAAAAATACTGCAGCAACCCGCCGAGCCCCTGGATGCCGAACATGTTGTGCAACCAGCCGATGTTGAGCCCCGGCGTGAGCGTGCTGATCGCACCGACGGCCGACGTCGCGGCCCGGGTTGTCAGGTCGACGATGCTGTTGCCGCCGCCCACGCCTCCCGTCGGCAGGTTCGTGCCTGCATAGAGCGCGTTGTTGGCGACCTGCCACTGAATCCCGAGGTTCGCGTTCGTCGTCGAGTTCAGCTCGACGACAAGCGCCTCGATGTACACCTGCGCGCGCCGCGCATCGAGCTGGTCGATCACCGCACGCAGGTTCCGGTACACCGGGTCCGACGCGGTGATGATGAGCGAATTCGTCGCCGAGTCGGCCTGGATCATGCCGCCCGGCTGATTCTCGTCGCTCTTGTCCTTGTCGCCGCCCAGCAGGCCGGCGGTACCGAGCCCGCCGCCTCCCATCGTGCCGCCCATGCCGCCCGACGAGCCGGACGACAGCCCCGACGGCAGCGGCGGCGTGCCCGAAGTGCCCGTCGAGAAATTCGAGCCGCTCTGCGAGCCGCCCTGATTGAACGCATTCGCGTCGTTCGAGCTCGCCGACGAGCCGCTTTCGCCGCCGCCCTTGCCGAGCATCCCGCGCAGCGTCTTCGCGAGCTTCACCGCATCGGCGTTGCGCAACGGCACGACATGCATGTTGCCCGGCACGCCGCTTGGCGCGTCGAGCTGCTGCGCGATCTTCTTCGCCGCGGCGAGGCGCTGCGTGTTCGATGCGCGCAAAAGCAGCGCGTTGGTACGCGGATCGGCCTGCACGGTGACTTTCAGCGTCGCGTCGGTGTTGCCGATCGCGCCCGGGTCGAGCAGCTTCGTGAGCTGCGCGGCGATGTCGATCGCGTTCGCGTTCTTCAGCGGCACGACGGCAACCTGCGCGCCTGCCGCGTTGTCGACGCCCGCGATGATCCGCGCGATCCGGCGCACGTTGTCCGCGTAATCGGTGACGACGATCGTGTTGTTGGCCGGATACGCGGTGATCGTGTTGTTCGGCGAGATCAGCGGGCGCAGCACCGGAAGCAAGTTGTTCGCCGACTCGTTGCGCAGTTCGAACACTTGCGTGACGACCTGATCGCCATGCGCCTGCGGCGTGTTGCCGATGTAGGTCGGCACGCCCTGCAGCTTCGCGTCGGCTTCCGGCACGACCTTCAGGACGCCGTGATCCTGGACGAGCGCGAAACCTTGCATCCGGAGCGCGGACTGCAGCGTCTTCAATGCCTGATCTTCCGGCACGGCGCGCTCGGCGACGAGATTCAACTGCCCCTTGACGCGCGGATCGACGATGATCGTCTTGCCCGTCGCGGCGCCGATCGCCTTCGCGACCTGGTCGATGTCCGCATTGACGAAATTGAGCGTGACCTGAGCGTGAGCGGCCTGCGCGGCGACAATTCCGGCGACGACGAGCGCCGTTGCGACGCGCCGCAAAGCAAAGCGAGTTCTTGTCATGGATTGATGGATCGATGCCGGCGGCGGCCGTTTCCGATGGTATTACGTAAGGTCAGGATCAAAAAAGCAGACATTAGCAGTTTTTCATGTCCGAAATATCACATTGAACCGAGAACTGTCTCACTTACGCCATAAAAAAAATCGAATGCGTATGCCGCACGTAAGTTTTCGCATGCGAAGTTTCGACAAGCACCGGCACGATAATGCGGTATAAACGTGCTTGACAAACGCCGTAGTCCAAACCAACCGGATAGCCTCCGCTCGTGGCGAACCGTTCGGTTGCAGGTATGATACGGGCGGCCGGAGCGGCATCGCGCGAAAAGCGCGTGCGGGTTTTCCCGGCCTTCTGCGAAGCGTAAAACAATTCACCGGTTCATTTCCAGATGGAGAAGCAGTTCGTCATTGTCGCGATGTTTGCCGCCGGCGCATGGTTCGCCAGCGCACCTGCTCGCGCCGACTGTTACGACGAAGCCGCGAAGTATCAGAACGTGAATCCGCTGATCCTGCGCGCGATTGCGTGGCAGGAATCGCATAATCGCCCGGAAGCGCTCAACAAGAACACGAACGGATCGACCGACTACGGCCTCATGCAGATCAACTCGATCCATCTGCCGACGCTGTCCCGCTACGGAATCACGAAGGACACGCTGATGGAGCCGTGCAAGAGCGTCTATATCGCCGCCTGGCATCTGCGCCGCAAGATGGACAAGTACGGCAACACGTGGCAGGCGGTCGGCGCGTACCATTCGGAGACGCCTTCGCTGCGCGACAAGTATGCGCGGAAGATCGCCGACATTCTCGTTCGATGGAAGCTGATGCCCGCGCCCGCCGCGCAGGGCGCGCAAAGCGCGCAGCGCTAGCTCGCCGCGGCGCCACGCAGGCGCGCGGCCGGGCGGAACGGGCGTGAATCCGCCGCCTGAGCGCACCAGGCGATGCAATGCCGCGCCGGCAGTCCGGCGATCGATCGCACGGCATGCAAGCACCCACGTTCGTTTCGTTATCGAATCACACATCATGAAATCGCGGCCGTTCTGCCGCCGCGCGCGGCCGTCCGTCTATATTTGATGCACAATGCGGCTTTCCCGCCGCCCGTTCGCGCCGGCCGCTCGCCGGTGCCGCCCCGTTTTCGGGGCGCGGCGGCTCGCTTCCCGCTTTTTTCGTTGGTGCGCACCGCAATGAACCAGCCGTTGCCCGTCACCGTGCTGTCCGGCTTCCTCGGCGCCGGCAAGACCACGCTGCTCAATCACATCCTCGCGAATCGCGCGGGCCTGAAGGTCGCCGTGATCGTCAACGATCTCGCCGCGGCCAACGTCGACGCGACGTTCGTGCGCGGCGCGACCGAGTTGTCGCATGTCGAAGAGCACTTCGTCGAGATGTCGAACGGCTGCATCTGCTGCACGCTGCGCGACGATCTGCTCGTCGAGATCCGCCGCCTCGCGGCCGAAAACCGCTTCGATGCGATCGTGATCGAATCGACCGGCATCGCCGAGCCGATGCCCATCGCCGAAACCTTCACGTTCGTCGACGACGACGGCTCGGCGCTCGAGGACGTCGCGCGCCTCGACACGATGGTCACCGTCGTCGACGCGTTCAACTTCCTGCGCGATTATGCGCGCGACGACGCGCTCGCGGAACACGGCCTCGCCGCGACCGAAGAAGACGACCGCACGCTCGTCGAACTGCTGATCGAGCAGATCGAATTCTGCGACGTGCTCGTCATCAACAAGGCGGATCTCGTCGACGCCGATTCGCTCGCGCGCCTGCAGCGTATCCTCGCGAACCTGAACCCGCGCGCGCGGCAAATCGTGAGCCGCTTCGGCGACGTGCCGCTCGCCGAAGTGCTCAACACCGGCCGCTTCGATTTCGACGCGGCCGCGAACGCGCCCGGTTGGCTTGCGTCGCTCGAGCACCGGCATGACGACGATGAAGAAGAATCCGACCGAGGCAACGGCCACGTGCATAGCGAGGCCGATGAATACGGCATCGGCCACTTCGTCTATCGCGCGCGCCGGCCGTTCCATCCGCAGCGGCTCTGGGCGCTGCTGCACGAAGAATGGAAGGGCGTGCTGCGCAGCAAGGGCTTCTTCTGGCTCGCGACGCGCAATGACATCGCGGGCTCGCTGTCGCAGGCGGGCGGCGTGTGCCGGCACGGTCCGGCAGGACACTGGTGGGCCGCGCAGGATCGCGCCGAATGGCCGGAGGCGGGCGACGAGCTATACGACGAGATCGTCGCCGACTGGCGCGGCGATCTCGCCGACACGTCGATCGGCGATCGCCGGCAGGAGTTCGTGCTGATCGGCGTCGGGCTCGACGCGGCGGCGTGGCGCGCGAAGTTCGACGCATGCCTGCTCACCGACGCGGAATACGCGCAAGGCAAAGACGCGTGGGCGAACTACGCGGACCCGTTCCCGGCGTGGGACGTCGACGATCATGACCATGATCATGACGATCACGACCACGGCGACGACGCCGAAATCGTCCATCGCCACTGATCGTCAAAGATTGAAAAAGGCCATGCGGCGCGGCAAAAAAAAACGCGCCGAAAAGAAAAAACCCGCTGAAACCAGCGGGTTTTTTGTTCGCGAACAGCTCGTTTCAGCGCTTGTTCACTGCGTCCTTGAACGCCTTGCCAGCCGTGAACTTGACCGTCTTGGCCGCCGGGATCTTGATGGTCTCGCCCGTCTTGGGGTTACGGCCGGTGCGCGCTGCGCGCTTGCCCGAACCGAAGCTGCCGAAGCCGATCAGTTGAACTGAGTCGCCTTTCGACACAGCCTTCTTGATCACTTCGAGGAGCGTGTCCAGCGTTTCGCCGGTTTGAGCCTTGCTGGCGCCCGTCTGGGCGGCGACGGCGTCGATCAGTTCCTGTTTGTTCATTAAGGTTCCTTTCCAGGTTAGGTTGACACGAACAGCGCGAACGCGCCGATTATACGTGCGCGAACCGTGCCGTCTATAGTGTGTGGCAACGGCACGGCGCAAAGTATTGCGCCGCGCAACGCACCGCCGGGTTTGCCTCCTGGCAGCTCCGCGATACGGCGCTTGCTATGATAGCGCAGCGCAAACCCAATAACGACAAGGGTTTCAAAGATTTTCGAGCGAATTTTGTCGAGTTAGACGCGTTCCGCGCGGCTTTCGAGTCGCGCGAGCCGGCTTGGCCGCGGCTCGGCCAACGCCCGCGCGCGGTTTCGTTGGATTTTGCCAACGCCAGGCTGGACGGGGCTTTCGCGGCGGTTCGCCGCATTTTCGCCGCCTTCTTTTTTGTTTCGCATGACCGATCGAATCGTACCGGCGACGCTCGTCTTCCGCGAAGACGGCACCGTCGTCTCGCCCCTCTACGGCGACATCTACCATAGCGCGGCCGGCGCGCTCGCCCAGGCCGATCACGTGTTCATTCGCGGCAACGACCTGCCCGAACGCTGGCGTCACAAGCGAACTTTCACGATCGTCGAGACGGGTTTCGGCACCGGCTGCAACTTTCTCGCGACATGGGCCGCATGGCGCGCGGATCCGTCGCACTGCGAGCGGCTTCACTTCGTGTCGGTCGAAAAGCACCCGTTCGCGCGCGACGATCTGCGGCGTGCGGCCGCGCATATCGTTGCATATACAACTATTGAGCCGCTCGTCGACGCGCTCGCGAACGCATGGCCCGCGTTGACGCCGGGCGTGCATCGCCTCGAATTCGACGAAGGGCGCGTCACGCTCACGCTCGCGTTCGGCGACGCGCTCGACGTGTTGCCGAATCTCGCGCTGCGCGCCGACGCGTTCTATCTCGACGGCTTCGCTCCGTCGAAGAACGCGGATTTATGGTCGCCCGCGATCTTCAAATCGCTCGCGAAGCTCGCCGACGAGCACGCGACGTTCGCGACTTACACGAGCTCGGGCGCCGTCAAGCGCGCGCTCGACGAAGCGGGTTTCGCGTATCGGAAAGTCGAGGGCTTCGCCGGCAAGCGCGCAATGCTCGTCGGCGAATTCGCGCCGCGCTGGCGAGTGCGGCGCCACGAGCCGCCGCGAGCGCTCGACGTCGGCACGCGCGATGCGATCGTGATCGGCGCGGGGCTCGCCGGATGCGCGGCCGTCGAACGGCTCGCCGCGCGCGGTTGGCACGTGACGCTGATCGAGCGCCGCGAGCGAATCGCGAGCGAGGCGTCGGGCAACCCCGCCGGCGTGTTCCACCCGATGATCGCACGCGACGACAACCTCGCGGCCCGCCTGTCGCGCGCCGGCTTCCTGCATGCGCTGAATCGCTGGCGCGCGCTCGAGCACGCCGGGCACACGTTCGCGCGCAGCGCGCATGGCCTCGTGCAGCTCGCGACATCGGCCGACGAATTCGAGCTGATGCGCGAGAGCGTCGACACGCTCGGCGTGCCGTCCGAGCTCGCACGGACGCTGTCGCGCGATGACGCGCAAGCGCTGTTGCGAACCGATATCGCGCACGGCGGCTGGCTGTTTCCGCAAGGCGGCTCGATCAGCCCCGCCGCACTCGCGGCCGCGCAGTGCGCGGCCGCGGGCGACAGGCTTTCGCGCATCGCCGGCGTCGAAGTCGCGCGGCTCGAGCGCGGCGGCGACGGCCGCTGGCTCGCGCTAGACGCGTCGGGTGCGACGATCGCGCAAGCGAGCGTCGTCATCGTCGCGAACGCGGCCGATGCCGCGCGCGTCGCCGGCCTGCGGCATGCGCCGACGCAGCGCGTGCGCGGCCAGTTGACGCTGCTGCCGCCGGGCAGCGCGCCCGCCGTGCCGCTGCCCGCGATCGGAGACGGCTATGTCGTGCCGCTCGCGAACGGCGTCACGCTGACGGGCGCAACCTACGAGCCGGACGACGCGGACACGACGCTGCGCGAAGCCGGCCATCGCGAAAACCTCGAGCGGCTCGAACGGCTGCTGCCGGCGTTTTCCGCGCACGCGCTCGATGCGCACGCGCTCGCGGGACGCGTCGGCTTTCGCTGCGTTGCGAGCGACCGATTGCCGCTCGTCGGCGAGCTCGGCGACGAGGCGGCGGCCGCCCGCGATGCAGCCGCGCTGACGGGCGCAAGGCTGCGCGACGTGCCGCGCGCGGCAGGCCTGTACGGCGCATTCGGCTACGGCTCGCGCGGGCTCGTGTGGGCGGCGCTCGGCGCCGAGCTGATCGCCGCGCAAATTGAAGGGGAGCCGTGGCCGCTCGAACGCGAACTCGCCGAAGCGATCGACCCGGCCCGCTTCCTCATTCGCGCATTGCGGCGCGGCCGCGTCGCCTGAGCCGTCGCGGCCGGCCCACTCTCACTATCTGAGCAATCGCCCGCCCGGCGGCGAGCAGCTCGCGCGACATTCATCACAGACGCACCGGCCCGTTATCCACCCAAGCCTG
This sequence comes from Burkholderia thailandensis E264, assembly GCF_000012365.1. Taxonomy (NCBI): domain Bacteria; kingdom Pseudomonadati; phylum Pseudomonadota; class Betaproteobacteria; order Burkholderiales; family Burkholderiaceae; genus Burkholderia; species Burkholderia thailandensis. The sequence continues at coordinate 2,991 of NC_007651.1, read as the reverse complement.
TGGATAACCACGCGAACTTCCTGCTCATTCGCTGTGCAGCCGATGTGGACGTAAACGGGGTAACTTCGCCCGGCCGCACAGACCCGAAAAGTTGCTCATCGAAACTCTGTGCGGGCAAACAGGCTGTGCATCCGGTTATGCGCGCGGCAAGTGCATGATCTGCCGACGTAAACACTGGTTATCCACAGAAAATCGGCTGTCTTGTTAACTCTTACTACGTATGTATACAGGTTTACCTCAAGGTAAAGAGGCAGGCCTCTGGCGATCGGCCATCGTCTGCCCGATTTCGGTTCGGACTGGAATACCTGTGGCACAATCGATCTCCTTCACGCAGGTCATGGCGCAGCGCCACGATTGCATCAACGGAACGGTCGGCTCGGATTCGAATCTGAGGATTTGAGATCGCGCTGTCCATTCACACACGCCAGGCCGACCCAGATCGGCCGCAAGCCCGACTGATCGTCGCACCCTTTTCAGCGATGCGGGCTTACCCCATGTCCTAACGGTCGTACAGAACAACGAACGACGGGGCAACCCCTCATCCAGCGCGCATCATTCGCTCGACTCGCTCGATTCGCGTCGCCGGAGGTTGCCTTCCAAAGGAGAAGTCACCACGATGAAGTCAGCGTTCTCGTTTCTACCCAACTGGCCGCTTGCCCCGGATGCGATTTTCTGGGCAGGCTTCGCACTGTTTGCCGCCGGCCTGTGCGGCGAGCTCTGCTATCGCGCATGGCGCCTGCCGCGCGTGACGGGCTACGCGGTGATCGGCCTCATCGCCGGCGCGTTCGGCTTCGGCGTGATCGACGCGAGCACCGACGACACGTTGCGGCTCCTCATCAACGTCGCGCTCGGGCTGCTGCTGTTCGAGCTCGGCAGCCGGCTCGACTTGCGCTGGATTCGCCGCAATCCTTGGCTCATCGCGTCGAGTCTCGCGGAGGCGACGCTCACGTTCGTGCTCGTGCTCGCGGTGCTGCTGCTGCTCAAGGTGCCGGGAATGATCGCGCTCGTGCTCGCGGCGATCGCCATCTCGACGTCGCCCGCGATGGTGATCCAGCTGAAGACGGAGTTGCGCGCGGAAGGGCAGGTGTCGCAGCGGCTCATCACGCTGTCCGCGCTCAACAGCGTCTATGCGGTCGTGCTGACGAAGCTCGTCACGAGCTGGCTGCATCAGGAGGCGTACGGCAACGTGTTCGCGACGATCCTGCAACCGATTTACCTGCTCGCCGGCTCGTTCATCGTCGCGTATCTGTTCGCTCGCGCATGCAATTATCTGTTCAGGCATGTCGCCGCGACGATGCGCGACGAGCATTCGTTCGTCGCGCTGTTCGGCCTCGTCGTGCTGGCGATCGCGGTCGCGCAGGTGCTCAAGCTGTCGACGATGCTCACGCTGTTGCTCGCCGGCATCATCGTGAAGAATCTCGAAGTCCGCCCGCAATTGTGGCCCGAACATTTCGGCACGGCCGGCTGGCTTCTCACCGTGATCCTGTTCGTGCTGACGCTCACGTCGTTCGAATGGCAGGACGTCGTCGCGGGCGGCCTCGTCGCGGGTGCGCTGATTGCGACGCGCTTTTTCGCGAAGCTCGTCGGCGTGCTCGCGTTCGCGAAGCCGAGCGGCCTCGGCGTGAAGCAGGGCGTCGCGCTCGGCTTCTCGCTCGTGCCGATGTCGGCGCTCGCGTATCTGCTCGTCGACGACACCTACCAGCTCTACCCGAATTTCGATCCGCGCCTGCGCGCGGTCATCATGTGCTCGATCGTCGTGCTGCAACTGATCGGGCCGCTTGTCGTCTATCGCAGCCTGTCGGCCGTCGGCGAGCGGCGCGACGCGAGTTGACTCGCGCGCCCGACGCTTTGCACCCCGTTATCCGGAACCACGCCATGGCACTCGAAACCTTCGTCAACTCCGAACCTTTCACGTTCGGCGTCGAACTGGAAATCCAGATCGTCAATACGCACAACTACGATCTGACCAAAGCGGCGTCCGATCTGATGCGGCTCATCAAGGATGCGAAATTTCCCGGCAACATCACGCCGGAGATCACCGAAAGCATGATCGAGCTGTCGACGGGCATATGCAGAACGCACGATCAGGCATTGGGCGAACTGCACGCGATCCGCGACACGCTCGTCAACGCGGCCGACCAGCTCAACGTCGGGCTCTGCGGCGGCGGCACGCACGCGTTCCAGCAATGGAGCGAGCGGCAGATCTTCGACGCGCCGCGCTTCCAGTACATCTCCGAGCTGTACGGCTATCTGGCGAAGCAGTTCACGGTGTTCGGCCAGCACGTGCACATCGGCTGCCCGGACGCCGACAGCGCGCTGTTCCTGCTGCACTCGATGTCGCGCTTCATCCCGCATTTCATCGCGCTTTCGGCGTCGTCGCCGTACGTGCAGAACGTCGACACCGGATTTCATTCGGCACGCCTGAATTCCGTGTTCGCGTTCCCGCTGTCGGGCCGCGCGCCGTTCGTGCTCACCTGGAGCGGCTTCGAGGAGTACTTCACGAAGATGGTGAACACGGGCGTCGTCAACAGCATGAAGGATTTTTATTGGGACATCCGCCCGAAGCCCGGCTACGGAACGATCGAGGTGCGCGTGATGGACACGCCGCTGTCGGTCGATCGCGCGGCCGCGATCGCGTGCTACATCCAGACGCTCGCGCGCTATCTGCTGATCGACCGGCCGCTCAAGCTGTCGGAGGACGACTATCTCGTCTACACGTTCAACCGTTTCGAGGCGTGCCGCTTCGGACTCGAGGGCACCTGCGTGAATCCGCAGACGGGGGAGCGCAGGACGATCGCCGAGGACATCCTCGACACGCTCGATCGCATCGCGCCGCATGCGGCGGCGCTCGGCTCGCGCGCGGCGCTCGACGAGATCGGCGCGCTCGCGAAGGCGCGCGTGAACGACGCATCGTGGCTGAGGACCATCTTCAAGCAGGAAAAATCGCTGAACGAAACGGTTCGCCAGCAGTGCCTGCGGTGGCGCGAGTGA